>JADJXY010000002.1:75000-1275000 GCA_016720065.1 Betaproteobacteria bacterium
CAACCTTCCCCGTTTAACGTTTGACGCCCATCCGGCAGCAAACGCACAAGTTACGCTTGGCGACCATAGCGTTTCGGACCCACCCCTTCCCTTCCCGAACAGGACCGTGAAACGAAACCGCGCCGATGATATTGCACACCTCGTGTGAGAAAGTAGGTCATCGCCAGGCATCCCCTCAGAAACCCCCTCCTGATACACTCAGGCGGGGGTTTCGCTTTGGGGAAAGACAAAAAGCATTCGACGGGCCCAGGAAAATTCGACCCCCATGCTGTGCTAGAATCGTCGCCGGCGGGTCTCCCCGCATTGCAGGGTGGTGAACCTGGTCAGGTCCGGAAGGAAGCAGCCACAGCCATTGACTGCAAGTGCCGGGGGTTAGGCTCGCCATTTCCATTTCTCAATCTGCTTCCCGCTTTGACGTCGGACTAGGGACATGAGTTATCAGGTTCTCGCCCGCAAGTGGCGGCCGCGCAATTTCGCCACCTTGGTGGGGCAGGAGCATGTTGTACGGGCGCTTTCGCACGCCCTCGGCGAAGGCCGATTGCATCACGCCTATCTCTTTACCGGTACGCGTGGGGTCGGCAAGACCACTTTGGCACGCATCCTGGCCAAATCCCTGAACTGCGAAGCTGGTATTACCGCGCAGCCTTGCGGTCGGTGTTCGGCCTGCGAGGAAATTGACGGCGGGCGTTTCGTGGATCTGTTGGAGGTCGATGCAGCGACCAATACCAAGGTTGACGAGATGCGGCAGTTGCTGGAGAACGCGATTTACGCGCCCACCCGGGGACGCTTCAAGGTGTATGTGATCGACGAAGTGCACATGTTGTCGAACTCGGCCTTCAATGCCATGTTGAAGACCCTGGAGGAGCCCCCTGAGCACGTCAAATTCATTCTGGCAACGACCGATCCCCAGAAGATTCCGGTGACTGTGCTCTCCCGTTGTCTTCAGTTCAATCTCAAGCAGATGCCGCCGGCGGCTATCGTCGGGCATCTCGCCCGTATTCTCGAGGCCGAAGGGGTCGCGCACGATGTTCCTGCCCTGCAGTTGATTGCCCGTTCGGCTTCGGGAAGCATGCGGGATGCCTTGTCCTTGCTCGACCAGGCGATCGCTCACGGGGCAGGTAAGGTTGAAACGGGTCCGGTACGTGAAATGCTCGGTACGGTGGACCTCGACTATCTCTTCCGCATTCTCGAGTTGCTTGCCGATGGCAACGCCGAAGGCCTTATTCATGTGGCTGACGAGATGGGGCTGCGCAGCCTCTCTTTTGCATCAGCGCTGCATGAACTGGCGTCGTTGCTCACCCGTATCCAGGTCGCCCAGCTTGCCCCGGGAGCCATGGCCGACGAAGAGCCGGAAAGGGCGCGCCTGATTCAGTTGGCGGCTTTACTGGATCCCGAGTTCGTCCAATTGGCCTACCAGATCGTGGTGGTCGGGCGAAATGAATTGGGTCTGGCGCCCGACGAGCAAGCAGGATTTCTGATGACCCTGTTGCGCCTCTACGCCTTTCGGCCCGAGAGCGCAGAACATCGCGTGCTCGCCGTTACGGCCGCCGTTCGGCGCGAGGCTGCGGTGTCCCGGGGGGGCGGAAACGCTGAGATGACGGCCGGTGGGAGTGCCGCATCGGTGCCGGCTCCGGCGGCGCTTGCGAAGGTGGTGCAGGTTGCCCCGGGCGGTTCCGGGGGCCTGCCGCCTGTCGGGAGGGGCGAAGGCGAGTCCTCGTGGCCCCAGATCGTGGCTCAATTGCCAATCAGCGGCATGGCAAAGGAACTTGCACAGCAGTGCGAACTCCGTGAACTGGGTCCTACTGCCTGCTTGTTGCGCCTCCCGCCCGAGCAGCGGCATCTGCTCATGAAGCCTGCGCAGGACAAGGTTCAGCAAGCTATTGGCGAGCACCTCGCGCGGCCCATGGCCCTGCGGATCGAAGTGGCAGCCGTCGACTCGGCAACACCCGCGGCCAGTGCCCAGCGGGATCGGGTAGAACGCCAGGGGCGGGCGGTGGCAGCCATCGAAAGCGACAGTTTTGTCCGTGAAGCTATCGAAACCCTGGATGCGACACTGGTGGAATCCTCAATCAAACCCCTTTTCTGACGGAGCCAAGTAAATGATGAAAGGCGGAATCGCCGGGCTGATGAAGCAAGCCCAGATGATGCAGGAGAACATGAAGCGGGCCCAGGAGCAGTTGGCCCAGACCGAGATCGAGGGTCAAGCCGGCGCGGGCATGGTCAAGGTGGTCATGACCTGTGCCCACGATGTCCGGCGGGTGAGCATCGATGCGTCGGTTCTGGATGACCGGGAGATGCTCGAAGATCTGGTGGCTGCGGCCGTCAACGACGCTGTGCGCCGAGGCGAGGCGCTCACCCAGGAAAAGATGGCCGGGTTCACTGCTGGGCTGAATCTCCCGCCGGGTTTCAAGCTTCCCTTCTGATTCGTGGGCGTTCCCTCAAGCCTCGAGCGCTTGATCGAGGCCCTGCGCTGCTTGCCGGGTGTCGGTCCGAAATCGGCCCAGCGTATGGCTTTTCACCTGCTGCAACGGGATCGGAGTGGGGCGCGGGCGCTTGGCGATGCGCTCCTTGCATCCCTGGAGACCCTGCGTCACTGCGAGCGTTGCAACAATTTCGCCGAAACGACGGTATGCGCGCTCTGTGCTTCGCCACGGCGCGACGGGAGCCTGCTCTGTGTCGTTGAGTCCCCGGTAGACATGAACATGATGGAGCAGACCCATGCTTATAGGGGGCTATATTACGTCATCATGGGGCGTATTTCGCCCATGGACGGAATCGGCCCACGGGATCTGGGTCTTGAGCGGCTCCTTGACCGTGTCCGGGATGGAATTGTGCAGGAAGTGATTCTCGCCACCAATTTCACCAACGAGGGAGAAGCGACGGCGCACTACCTTACGGCCCTCCTCAAACCTGCGGGGATAGGTGTGACGCGTATTGCCCGTGGGGTTCCGGTGGGGGGGGAGTTGGAGTACGTGGATAGCGGTACCTTGGCGCAGGCACTGCGCGAGCGGCGCGCCTGCATGTCCTGAGAGCGTCCGATGGCTTCAAAGAAGGGGCCGGGTGGCGTATAATCAACGGTTTGATTCAAACCCAACAACCTTATCCGTCTAGGGGTCAGCCAAATGAGCAATGAAGGAAAAATGGACTGCGGGAGGCGGCGCCTGATCGTCGCCACCGCGGCAGTGGGCGGGGCGGGGGCCGTTGCGGCGCTCGTGCCGTTCGTGTCCAGCCTTTTGCCGTCGGAACGCGCCAAAGCCGCCGGTGCGCCTGTCGAAGTCGACATCGGCAAACTTGAGCCGGGCCAGATGATGACCGTGGAGTGGCGCGGCAAGCCCGTCTGGATCATCAACCGCAGCAAGGAAATGTTGGAAACACTGCCTAAGCTGGCCGATGCGGTTGCCGACCCCAAGTCGGAAAAAGACATGCAGCCGGATTACGCTCGCAACGATACCCGTTCGATCAAGCCCGAACTCCTCGTGGTGGTGGGCATCTGTACGCATCTCGGCTGCTCGCCTTCCCAGAAGTTCAAGAAGGGTGCCGAAGAGGGTATGACCACGGAGTGGCTCGGCGGCTTCCTGTGTCCCTGCCACGGTTCGACCTTCGACTTTGCCGGACGTGTGTATAAGGCCAAGCCCGCACCAACCAACCTCGAAGTTCCGCCGCACTACTACATGTCCGACAGCCGTATCCTGATCGGCGAAGACAAGAAGGGAGCGTAACAAATGGCCGCTGGCAATTTCGACAAGTACAAGTCCGACGGCACCCTGGCCGGGAACCTGATGGAGTGGGTTGACGCCCGCTTCCCGGCGACCTCCATGTGGAAGGGCCACCTGTCCGAGTACTACGCACCGAAGAATTTCAACTTCTGGTACTTCTTCGGCTCCCTGGCGCTGCTCGTTCTGGTCATCCAGATCGTCACCGGCATCTTCCTGGTCATGCATTACAAGCCGGACGCTGCCCTCAACGCCTTCGGCGTTCCCGTCGCCTTTGCCTCGGTCGAGTACATCATGCGCGACGTGCCGGGGGGATGGCTCATCCGCTACATGCACTCCACCGGTGCATCCGCCTTCTTCATCGTGGTGTATCTGCACATGTTCCGCGGCCTGCTCTACGGTTCCTACCGCAAGCCGCGTGAGCTGACCTGGTTGTTTGGCGTCGGGATATTCCTGTGCCTGATGGGCGAAGCCTTCTTCGGCTATCTGCTCCCCTGGGGCCAGATGTCCTACTGGGGCGCCCAAGTGATCGTGAACCTCTTCGGGGCCATTCCGGTGGTCGGCAACGATCTGTCCATCCTGATTCGCGGAGACTTCGTGGTGGGCGACGCGACCCTTAACCGTTTCTTCTCCTTCCACGTCATCGCCTTCCCGCTGGTTCTGCTTGGCTTGGTGGCGGCGCACGTGCTGGCCCTGCACGAAACCGGCTCCAACAACCCGGACGGTATCGAGATCAAGGCCAACAAGGACGAGAACGGCATCCCCCGCGACGGCATCCCCTTCCACCCGTACTACACGGTGAAGGATATCGTCGGCGTCGTGGTCTTCCTGATGGTCTTCTCGGCGATCATGTTCTTCGCCCCTGAGGGGGGTGGAGCCTTCCTGGAAACGCCGAACTTCTATCCGGCCGATCCCCTGAAGACGCCGCCCCACATTGCTCCGGTCTGGTACTTCACCCCCTACTACTCCATCCTGCGGGCCATGGTGTGGAACTTCTTCGGTCTCGATGCCAAGTTCTGGGGCGTGGTGGCCATGGGTGCTTCCGTGGTGGTGTTTGCCTTCCTGCCCTGGCTGGATCGCAGTCCGGTCAAGTCGATCCGCTACCGCGGCCCGATTTACAAGACCATGCTGACCATTTTCGTCATCTGCTTCGTCATCCTCGGTTACCTGGGTACCCAGTCGCCGTCCTACTGGGGTGAAAGGATTTCCCAGGTGTGCACGGTGTTCTACTTCGGCTTCTTCTTCGCGATGCCCTGGTGGTCGCGGATGGACAAGTTCAAGCCGGTTCCCGATCGTGTGACGATGCAGTGAGGATCAACAACATGAAAAAACTTCTCATCGCCTTCCTGTTTGCGCCCCTGCTGGCCATTGCGAGTACGAGCGTCCATCTCGACAAATGGCCGGGGTCGGTCAGTGACACGGCTGCCCTGCAGAACGGTGCCAAGCTGTTCGTCAATTACTGCCTCAACTGCCACGGCGCGTCCTATATGCGCTACAAGAACCTGACCGCTCTTGGTCTGACCGAGCAGCAAGTCAAGGACAACCTGATGTTCACTTCCGACAAGATCGGTGGGCTGATGGCCGTGGCCGCGCGGGCGGACGAGCAGAAGGTGTGGTTCGGTGCCACGCCGCCGGACCTCACCATCATCGCCCGTGCCCGTGGCGATCTTGGCGCGCCGTACGCCGGGTCGGACTGGCTCTATACCTACCTGCGTTCCTTCTACCGGGACGACAACCGTCCCACCGGCTGGAACAACGTGGCCTTCGAGAACGTCGGCATGCCCCATGTGCTTTACGGGCTCCAGGGCCAGCAGGTGCTCAATCACGAGACCCACAAGCTCGAACTTGCCGTCCCGGGACAGATGTCACCCACCGAGTACGACAAGGCCGTTTCCGACCTGGTCTCATTCATGGTCTGGATGGGCGAGCCGCAGCAGGAGTTCCGCAAGACCCTCGGTTATTTCGTTCTCGCCTTCCTGGCCGTTCTCTTCGTCGTCGCCTACGCGCTGAAGAAGGAATACTGGAAAGACATTCACTGATCCGTCCTGGATCAGACCACGGCATCGCCTCCCCTCGGAAGTCAGCGGGGGGCGATGCCGAAGCGCTTTTAAGGGCTTAGCAATCATGATGAACCTTTACTCGGGCACCACCTGCCCCTTCAGTCACCGTTGCCGCATCGTCCTCTACGAAAAGGGCATGGATTTCCAGGTCATCGACGTGGACATGTTCAACAAACCGGAGGATCTGGCGGTCATCAATCCTCATAACCGGGTGCCGGTCCTGGTCGAACGCGATCTGATCCTGTTCGAGCCGAACATCATCAACGAATACATTGACGAGCGTTTTCCCCATCCCCAGTTGATGCCGGCCGACCCCATCATGCGGGCCCGGGCGCGGCAGTTGCTAGTGGGGATGGAGCGAGAGATCTTCAGCCACATCGAACCCATCGAAAAGAACGCCAAGACGGCCGACAAGGCGCGTCAGGAAATTCGTGCCCGGCTCACGGAAATCGTGCCCATCTTCAGCAAGCAGAAATTCATGCTGGGAGACGAATTCTCCATGCTCGACGTCGCCATCGCGCCGCTCATGTGGCGTCTGGACCATTACGGCATCGACCTGGGCAAGGCTGCGGCGCCGCTCATGAAGTACGCCGAGCGTATCTTCAGCCGTCAGGGCTTCATCGATGCCCTGACGCCGTCTGAAAAAGCCATGCGCAAGTAAGCCATGGATCTGCCCTCCACCAAGCCCTATCTCCTGCGTGCCCTCTGGGAGTGGTGCTGCGACAACGGATTTACCCCTTATCTCTCTGTTGTGGTGGATAGCCGGACACGGGTTCCGCGGGAATTCGTGCGTGACGGGCAGATCGTCCTCAATGTCGGACCCGAAGCCACCAATCGCCTGCAAATCGGCAATGATCTGGTTGAGTTTCAGGCTCGCTTCGGTGGCGTGGCGCGGGAACTCTCGGTCCCCATCGAGCAGGTGGCCGCCATCTACGCCCGGGAGAACGGCGCCGGCATGGCCTTCGAAGTTGGTCCTGCGGGCACCGCCGAAGTGTCGATCGGCGAAGCGCCGTCCGCCGAGACATTGCCCGCCCCGGCTGCGGACGTTGTGCCGCGTGCCCCTGACGATCCGCGCCCTGAAGGAGGGCGCCCGCACCTGCAGCGCATCAAATAAGCGCCTGACGGCGCGGTGGCGCCCCGCTTTGGTGCGCTTTGCTTGGCGCGCCCCCGCAGGTTCCGGCTAAGGCCTTGATTCACGGGCATGGCACGGGGGTTGCTCTCCCCACAGCGGAGAGAAAATGCCATGAAAAACGAAACCCGAACCACCTGCTGCTACTGCGGCGTCGGCTGCGGTGTCATCGTCGAGACCCACGACGACGTCATTAGCGGTGTGCGAGGCGACCCCGACCATCCCGCCAACTTCGGCCGCTTGTGCACCAAGGGTGCCTCCCTGCACTTGACTGCCGGCCTCGACCACCGCCTGCTGGTACCCGAGATGCGCGACCTGCGCGGCCGCCCCGGCCGCGCCATCGGCTGGGATGAGGCCCTCGACGTGGCCGCCGGGCGCTTTGCAGAAATCATCCGCGCCCACGGGCCCGACGCAGTCGCCTTCTACATCTCCGGTCAGCTCCTGACTGAGGACTATTACGTCTTCAACAAGCTGGCCAAGGGTTTGATCGGCACCAACAACATCGATACCAATTCCCGCCTGTGCATGTCCTCGGCCGTGGCCGGCTACAAGCGTACCCTGGGGGCGGACGCTCCGCCCTGCTGCTACGAGGACGTCGCCGCAGCCGGCATGCTGTTCATTGCCGGTGCGAATCCGGCCGTGGCGCACCCCATCGTATTTCGCCGCATCGAGGATGCCAAGGCCGCCAACCCGGCCCTGCGCATCGTGGTGGCCGATCCCCGCCGTAGCGAGACTGCGGCCATGGCGGACCTTCATCTTGCCCTGCGTCCCGGAACCGACGTGGCGCTGATGAACGCCATGCTCCACGTCCTGATCGCCGAGGATCTCATCGACCGCGACTTTATCGCCCGCAGCACCCAGGGCTTTGCCGAAGTCGAGGCCCTTGCCGCCGCCTATCCGCCGGCGGAAGCCGCGCGCATCTGTGGCCTGCGTTCCGAGGACATCGTCAAGGCCGCCCGCTGGTTCGGCCAATCAGCGGCGCCCCTGTCCCTCTACTGCCAGGGCCTCAATCAGTCGGTACATGGCACCGACAACAACGTTGCCTTGATCCATCTGCATCTGGCCACCGGCAAGATCGGCAAACCCGGCTGTGGCCCCTTCTCCCTCACGGGCCAGCCCAACGCCATGGGCGGCCGCGAAGTGGGCGGACTGGCCAATCTGCTCTCGGCGCATCGGGATCTCTCGTCGCCCCAGGATCGGGCCGAAGTCTCCGCCCTCTGGGGCGTGCCCTACGTTCCGGGCCGGCCCGGCAAGACCGCCGTCGATCTTTTCCGCGCCCTGAAGAGCGGCGAAATCAAGGCCGTCTGGATCGCCTGCACCAATCCTGCTCAATCCCTGCCTCACCAGGCCGAAGTGCGTGCCGCCCTGAGCGCTGCCGAATTCGTGGTCCTGCAGGAAGCCTACGGCAACACCGACACGGCGGCCTTCGCCGACCTGCTGCTCCCCGCCACCAGTTGGGGCGAAAAGGAGGGCACGGTGACCAATTCGGAGCGCCGCATCTCTCGCGTTCGCGCCGCCGTCCCAGCGCCTGGCGAAGCTCGTCAAGACTGGCGCATCGCGGTGGACTTCGCACGGCGCCTGGGCGCCTGCCTCCAGCACGACGGCGCCGACCGCCTCTTTCCCTACGCAACACCGGAAGCCATCTTCATGGAGCATCGGGAAAGCACGCGGGGTCGGGATCTCGACATCACGGGGCTTTCCTATGATCGCCTCGAGACGCAGGGGCCGCAGCAGTGGCCCTGTGCCGAAGGCGCGGCCGCCGGGCAGGCCAGGCTTTACGCCGACGGGGTCTTTGCCACCGCAGACGGGCGCGCCCGCTTCCATCCGGTGCGTCACCGCCCGACCGCCGACATTCCTGACAGCCGTCTGCCCCTCAGCCTCCTGACCGGGCGCCTGCGCGATCACTGGCACGGCATGAGCCGGACGGGAAACGTTCCGCGGCTCTACAACCACGAGGACCAGCCGGTGCTCGCCATGCATCCCTGTGACCTGCGCCATCGGGGTCTGGAAAGCGGCGACATCGTGCGCGTCCATAACGATCGCGGCGAAGTCCTGGTGCAGGTCGAGGAACGGGCGGGCCTTGCGAAGGGCCGGGCGTGGATGCCCATGCACTGGGGCAGCCGCTTCATGAGTTCCCCGGGGGCCAACGCCCTCATGCCTGCTTCCTGTGATCCGTTTTCCTTCCAGCCGGAACTCAAGCACGCGGCGGTGCAGGTTCACAAGGCCGACCTTCCCTACCCGCTGGCGGTGATTCGTCGCTGCGCCAATGTCCCCGAGGCCCTGGCGCTGCTGGAAAAGGTTCGGGTGCTCTTGGGGGCCTTCCCCTTCGCCACCGTCGGCCTGTACGGGCATTCCAGCGCCCTGGTGGTCTTGCGTGCGGCAACCACCTGGCCGCTGCCCGAGGCGGGTAGCCTGGCCGAGATCGACCGCCTGTTCGGACTCGAAGGCGATGAGGGCGCCATCGTCTTTTCCGATCCGCGCCGCGGTATCGCCAAGAAGGCTATCGCCGAAGGCGGCCGCCTGCTGGGCGTGCGTCTGGCCGGAGAGACTCTCGCCGTGAGCTGGCTCAAGGACGCCATGGCCGAAGATGACCTCGACCCCGCCCTGATCCGCTTCGCCCTGGCGCCGACGCCCAAACCCCCCATGCCCGTCGTGGCGCGGGAAGTCGTGTGCAAATGCGCCGACGTCAGTGCAACACAGATCAAGGCGGCGGCCGCCGCCGGAAGTACACTGGGGCAGATGCAGGAAACCCTCAAATGTGGAACCTTCTGTGGTTCCTGCCTGCCCGACATCAAGCGACTGGTCGCGGAATCCGCCCAGGGGGAACCCCAGGCAGTCTGACGCCGGCACGGAGGAGATACCATGAATTTCACCCATGTCATCCGGGAGATCGGCCGTGGCGCCGAAGGCTCCCGCGATCTGGGGCGCGATGAGGCCGCCCAGCTTTATGCGGCCATCCTGGACGGAGGCGTCCCCGATCTGGAACTGGGCGCCATCATCCTCGGGCTCAGGGTCAAGGGGGAGTCGCCGGACGAGCTGGCGGGCTTTCTTGCTGCCGCCAACGCCCGGGTCAACGCCCTGCGGGTGCCTCGGGGCCGGGTGAGGCCCGTGGTGCTGCCCAGCTACAACGGCGCGCGCAAGGAAGCCAATCTGACGCCCCTGCTGGCGCTGCTCCTCAAGCGCTTCGGCGTTCCCGTGGTCGTCCATGGCCTGCTCGAAGGTTACGGACGCGTCACCAGCGGCCACATCCTGAGGGAACTCGGCATCATGCCCTCGGCGACCCTGACCCAGGCGCAATCTGCCCTGGACGAGCAGGGTCTGGCCTTCCTGCCCATTACCGCCCTTTGCCCCGGCCTGGCCAGTCAGCTGGCGCTGCGCGCACGCATGGGGGTGCGTAACAGCGCCCACAGTCTGGTCAAGATGATCGATCCCTTCCGGGGCGAAGGCGTCATCGTCGCTGCCGCGACCCACCCGGCCTTCATCGACCTCATGCGTGACATCCTTACGGGGGAGGGCGGCCGTGCCCTCTTGCTGCGGGGCACTGAGGGGGAGCCCTACGCCAATCCCAAGCGCCGCCCGCGACTGGAATACCTCCACGACGGCGCCTGCGACGTGCTTTTCGACGCCGAGCACGACAGCCTCAAGGCCCTGCCCGCCCTGCCCGAGAGTGCCGATGCCGCGGTGACCGCCCGCTGGATCCGCAAGGTGCTCGACAATCACCTCCCCTTGCCGCTCCCCATCGCCAATCAACTGGCGTGCTGCCTCTACGCCAGCGGCTACGCCGAGGATTTCAACCAGGCCAAGGCCATCGTTGCGGTGGAAGGCAACGGGCTGGCCCTGGCGAACGCCTGATTTCGGTCCAAGGGCCGGGGACCGGCACAGACGGCCCTCGAGCGCCGGAAGGGCGCACCGCCATGACTCAAGGCGCACCGCAATGGTGCGGCGCACAATCCGGGTGTCCGGAAAAACCCTTATAAAACCGCGGCCTGCAATGTTGGCACGGGGATTGCAGTAGGACTCCCGACAGCGAACAGACCGCCAGCGCCGGCGGTCCGGGCCGCAAGGCTCCCAGTGGCAACGACGTCATGCGCTGAACAGACTTGTTCCGCCCACCCCGGGCATTTGCATAGATGGAGTCGCCATAATGAAAAAGCCTCGTCTCGTCATGATCGGCAACGGCATGGCCGGTGTCCGTACCGTCGAAGAGCTGTTGAAGATCGCCCCGGATCGCTACGACATCACGATCTTCGGCGCCGAGCCCCACCCCAACTACAACCGCATCCTGCTTTCGCCCGTCCTGGCCGGCGAAATGACCGTCCAGGAGATCATCCTCAACGAACTGGACTGGTACAAACAGAACGGCATCAACCTGCATGTGGGCAAGAAAGTGGTCAAGATCGACCGGGTCAAGCGCCTGGTCGTCGCCGAAGACGGCAGCACCGAGCCCTACGAACGCCTCCTGCTCGCCACGGGCTCCAATCCCTTCATGCTGCCCGTTCCGGGCAACGACCTCCCCGGCGTCATCGGCTATCGCGACATCAAGGATACCGACGAGATGATCGAGGCCGCCAAGCTGCACAAGCACGCGGTGGTCATCGGCGGCGGCCTCCTCGGCCTGGAAGCGGCCAACGGCCTCAAGCTGCGCGGCATGGACGTGACCGTGGTGCACCTGGGATCCTGGCTCCTGGAGCGCCAGCTCGACGAGGTCGCCGGCAAGATGTTGCAGAAGTCCCTGGAAGACCGGGGCCTCAAGTTCCTGCTCGAGAAGCAGACGGAAGCCCTGATCCAGGGCGAGTCCGGCCGCGTCGCCGCGGTGCGTTTCAAGGATGGCATGCAGATTCCCGCCGATCTCGTGGTGATGGCCGCGGGTATCCGCCCCAACTATGCCCTGGCGGAATCGGCCGGCATCTACTGCAACCGGGGCATCGTGGTGAACGACACCATGCAGACCTACGACCCCAAGATTTACGCTGTCGGTGAATGCGTCAGCCACCGCGGCATCGCCTACGGTCTGGTGGCGCCCCTCTTCGAGCAGGCCAAGGTGGCGGCCAACCATCTGGCGGGCTACGGCATCGGCCTCTACACCGGCTCCGTCACCTCCACCAAGCTCAAGGTCACCGGTATCGACCTTTTCTCCGCCGGGGACTACATGGGGGGCAAGGGCACCGAGGAGATCGTGCTCAACGACGCCGCCGGCGGCGTTTACAAGAAGCTGGTCATCAAGGAAAACAAGCTGGTGGGCGGGGTGCTCTACGGCGATACAGCCGACGGCGCGTGGTACTTCCAACTGCTGAAGGACGGCCGCGACATCCACGATCTGCGCGACCATCTGCTGTTCGGCCAGTCCGGCGGCGGCGACGCCGGCCACCAGGGTCAGAACAAGGCCGCCCTGATGGCCGATTCCGCCGAGGTCTGCGGCTGCAACGGGGTGACCAAGGGCACCATCGTCAAGGCCATCAAGGAAAAGGGCCTGTTTACCCTGGATGAGGTCAAGAAGCACACCAAGGCGGCTTCCTCCTGTGGATCCTGCGCGGGCCTCGTGGAGCAGATCCTGGCCTCCACCATCGGCGGTGCCTACACCCCGGCGGCCTCGGCCAAGAAGCCCATGTGCGGGTGTACCGAGCACGGCCACGACTACGTCCGGAAAGTGATCCGCGAGCAGGGGCTGACCTCCATTCCGGAAGCCATGTCCTTCCTCGAATGGAAGACCCCCAACGGCTGCGAAAAGTGCCGTCCGGCGCTCAACTACTACATGATCTCGACCTGGCCCCACGCTGCCAAGGACGATTCCCAGTCGCGCTTCATCAACGAACGGGTGCACGCCAATATTCAGAAGGACGGCACCTTCTCGGTGGTACCGCGGATGTGGGGCGGTCTCACCACCCCTGCAGAGCTGCGCGCCATCGCCGATGCTGCCGAGAAATACAACGTGCCGACGGTGAAGGTCACCGGTGGCCAGCGCATCGATCTCCTGGGGGTCAAGAAGGAAGACCTGCCCAAGATGTGGGCCGACCTCAACGCCGCCGGCATGGTTTCCGGCCACGCCTACGGCAAGTCGATCCGCACCGTGAAGACCTGCGTTGGCATGGAACACTGCCGCTTCGGCACCCAGAAGTCCATGTCCATGGGCGTCAAGCTGGAAAAGATGCTCTTCGATATGTACGCCCCCCACAAGGTCAAACTGGCCGTCTCGGGTTGCCCGCGCAACTGCGCCGAGGCCGGCATCAAGGACGTGGGCGTCATCGGCGTCGATTCCGGCTACGAGATCTATGTGGCTGGCAACGGCGGCATCAAGACCGAGGTCGCCCAGTTCCTGGTCAAGGTAAAGAGCGACGAGGAAGTGCTGGAGTATTCCGCCGCCTTCCTCCAGCTCTACCGCGAAGAGGGCCACTACCTGGACCGTACCTGCCACTACGTGGAGCGGGTGGGCCTCGACTACATCAAGAGCAAGGTGGTCGAGGACGAAGAGAACCGCAAGGCCCTCTACGGCCGCCTGGTCGATTCCCTCAAGGATGCCAAGGATCCCTGGGCGGAACGGGTTGCCGGCAAGCAGAAAAACGAATTCGAAGTACTGGAAGCTTAAGGAGAGCGCCATGAGCGATTGGAAACAAGTGTGCACCCTGGAAGACATCCCCCGTCTGGGATCCCGGGTGGTGCGCCATGAAGAAGACGGCGGCGTCATCGACATCGCCATCTTTCGCACCCAGGGCGAGGTTTTTGCCCTGCGCAACAAATGCCCCCACAAGGGCGGACCGCTCTCCGAGGGCATCGTCCACGGCAAGCAGGTGACCTGTCCCCTGCACGGCTGGAAGCTCTACCTGGAAACCGGCGAAGCGGTCGCGCCCGACGTGGGCTGCGCCCGCCGTTACCCGGTCAAGGTCGAGGACGGCGTCGTCTTCATTCAATTCTGATTCACGCGAAAGATTCCATCATGGACAAGAAAGCCTTCCTCAAAGCCGGTCACACGCCCACGCTGTTCGCCGCCTTTCTCTTCTTCGACCTCGCCTTCATGGTCTGGGTGCTGCTCGGTCCCCTGGGGGTTGCCATCGCCCAGGATCTCGGTCTTTCCCACGCCCAGAAGGGTCTGATGGTCGCCACGCCGGTCCTGGCCGGCGCCATTCTGCGCATCTTCATGGGCATCCTGGTCGATCGCCTGTCGCCCAAGAAGGCCGCCACCATCGGCCAGTTGATCGTCATCGGCGCCCTGGCCTATGCCTGGCTGGCCGGCATCCATTCCTACGCCGAAGTCCTGATCCTCGGCTGCTTCCTGGGGGTTGCCGGCTCCTCCTTTGCCGCGGCGCTGCCCCTCGCCTCCCGCTGGTATCCGGCGGAACACCAGGGTACCGCCATGGGCATCGCCGGCGCCGGCAACTCGGGGACCGCCCTGGCCGCGCTCTTTGCCCCCGGTCTTGCCGCCATCTTCGGTTGGGGCAACGTCTTCGGTCTGGCCCTCATTCCGCTGGTCATCGTCTTCTTCATCTTCATCGCCATGGCCAAGGACGCCCCCAACCCGCCCCCGCCCAAGAAACTGGCCGAATACCTGGCCGTGCTCAAGGACAAGGACGCCTGGTGGTTCATGTTCTTCTACTCGGTGACTTTCGGTGGTTTCGTCGGACTGGCTTCTTCCCTGGTCATCTACTTCAACACTCAGTACGGGCTCGATCCCAAGATGGCCGGCTTCTTCACCGCCGCCTGCGTCTTCGCCGGCTCCCTGGTGCGTCCCATCGGCGGCAACGTGGCTGATCGCATCGGCGGCGTCAAGTCGCTGACCGGCATGTACATCCTGGCCGCCATTTTCCTCACCATCGTCAGCTTCGGCCTGCCGGAAGCCTGGATGGCCCTGCTGGTCTTCGTCTGCGCCATGCTCGCCCTGGGCATGGGTAACGGCGCCGTGTTCCAGCTGGTGCCCCAGCGCTTCAAGAAGGAAATCGGCGTCATGACCGGCCTGGTCGGCATGGCCGGCGGCGTCGGCGGCTTCTACCTGGCCTCCAGCCTGGGCTACTCCAAGCAAATGACTGGCAGCTACCAGATGGGCTTCCTCATCTTCGCCGGCCTCGCCGTCCTCGCCCTGGTCGGCCTCACCGGCGTCAAGACCCGCTGGCGGACGACCTGGGGTGCGAGCCACCTGACGACGGCGAAAATCTAGCGAGCAGCGAGGAGAGGAAGTCAGCGAGGGGTGAGGAGTAGAATCGCCACCCTTCATCCCTCGCTGACTTCCCTCCTCACCGCCCCATGCCGCTCAAGGTCGCCGTCGGCTATGCCTCCCTCACGGGTCCCCGGGAACGGAACGAGGACTTCTGTGGCTTCGTGACGCCGGAAGGGGCGGAACTCGACAACAAGGGCGTGCTCGCGGCAGTGGCCGACGGTATCGGGGGTCACCGCGGCGGGCGCGAGGCGGCCGAATACACGGTGCGCGGCCTGCTCGCCGACTACTACGCCACCCCGGATACCTGGAGCGTTCCCCGGGCGCTGGAAACCGTCACCACCGCCCTCAATCGCTGGGTCATCGCCGAGGCGGCCCGCAACGCCGAACTGGCCGGCATGGCCACCACGCTCTCCGCCCTCATCCTGAGGGGGCGACGCTACACCCTGGGGCACATCGGCGACTCCCGCATCTATCGGCTGCAGGAAGGGGCCTTGCAGCAACTCACGGTGGACCACCTCTGGGAGCACCCGGAACTCAACAATGTGCTGTCCCGGGCTGTAGGCCTCGACCCGCGGGTGCTCATGGATTTCGCCGACGGCGAACTCGCCCGGGGCGACCGTTTTGCCCTGGTTTCCGATGGGGTGTGGGGCATACTCCCGGACCCGCTCATCGCCGAGGTGCTGCTCGACCATCCCGAACCCCGGGCTGCCGCGGCGGCACTGACCAGTCTGGCCCTGGCCCAGGGCGGCCACGACAACGCCAGCGCCGTGGTGGTGGATGTCCTCGACCTGCCGCCCGCCAATCTGCGCGATGCCCTCGAAGGCGAGGGGCGCCTTCCCTTGCCCCATCGCCTGCGTCCGGGGCACGAAATCGACGGCTACATCGTCGACGAAATCCTGCACGATTCCCGCGAGACCATTCTGTACCGTGTCCATCACGGTCGCACCGGCCAGGCCCTGGTACTCAAGACCCTGCAGCCGGTTCTGGAAGGGGACGAAGCCGCCATTGCCAATCTCCTGATGGAGGAGTGGCGTGCCCGTCGCGTGGTGTCCCAGGCATTCCCCCAGGTCGTGCCCGGCGAAGCGCGCAGTTGCCTCTACTACCTCATGACCTGGCACCCGGGCGCCACGCTGCAAAGGCGCCTGGACGCCGGGCAGCACTTTGCCGTGGCCGACGCCGTCCGCCTGGGCATCGCTCTGGCGAAGGCCATCGCCGTCCTGCATCGTCTCGAGATCGTCCATCGCGACATCAAGCCGGACAACGTCCACCTGGGCCAGGACGGCGTGCTGCGCATCCTCGATCTGGGGGTGGCTCTGAGCCCCGCCGAGATCAAGCCCGACGCAGCCATCGGCCAGGCGGGGACGCCCTCCTACATGGCGCCGGAACTCTACGCGGGTGCCGCGCCCGACGCCGGATTCGACCTCTACGCGGCCGGCGTCACGCTCTACCACCTGCTGACGCGCAAATACCCCTACGGTGAAATCGAGCCCTTCCAGACGCCCAGATTCGGCGAACCGCTGCGGCCGACCCGCTGGCGCCCCGACATCCCCGGCTGGCTGGAAAACGTGCTGCTGAAGGCGGTGGCGCGGGAGGCCAAGGACCGTTTCGAAACCGCCGAGGAATTTCTCCTGGCCCTGGAGCGGGGCGCCAGCCGGCCGGTGGCGGCGCCGGGGCGCCAGCCCCTGGCCCAGAAAAACCCGCTGCTGCTGTGGAAAATCGTCGCCGCCGTGTCCCTGGCGGTCAATTTCGTCTTGCTCCTGACCCTGTTGCGTTAGACTGGGGCGCCCTATCTCCGTGGCGGTTCCCATGTCCCAGGCCCTCATCCTCTTCGCCCACGGCGCCCGCGATCCGGAATGGGCGGTACCGATCCGCCGCGTGCAGGCCGCGGTGCGCGACCTGGCTCCGCATCTGGCGGTCGAATGCGCCTTCCTCGAATTCATGACTCCCGCACTGCCCGAGTGCGCCGATGCCCTCGCTGCCCTCGGGGTGGCCCGCGTCGTCGTCCTGCCCATGTTCATCGCCCAGGGTGGCCATCTCAAGCGTGACGTTCCCCTCCTCATCGAGGCCCTGCGCCAGCGCCATCCAGGGGTCCAATTTGTCCTCGCCCCGGCGATCGGCGAGAACGACGCGGTGCTGCGGGCCATGGCGGCCACGGCGGCTGCCCTGGCCGGAAGCTGAAGCTGCCGCCCGCCCCGGGGCGGGCCTTTGGTAAGATCGGGGGCATCGCCCCTCTGGCCCCGGAATTGCTTGTTTTCCCCATGCTCAGCATCCTCGTCATCGACCAATCCCGCACCCGCGCCGGCGACATCTGCGCCGCCCTGGCCCTGGCCGGCTACCAGGTGGCAGCTATCCTGGCCGATGCCAACAGCCTGACCGCCGAAGTCGAGCGTCTCCAGCCCGACGTCATCCTCATCGACACCGACAGCCCCAACCGGGACACCCTGGAGCACCTGGCGGCCATGCACCGCCACATGCCCCGTCCGGTGGTCATGTTCACCCAGGCCGAGGGCGAGACCACCATTCGCGATGCCGTGCGGGCGGGGGTTTCGGCCTACGTGGTCGATGGGGTGGATGCCAAGCGTTTGAAGCCCATCGTCGAGGTGGCGCGGGCCCAGTTCGAGGATCACCAGGCTCTGCGCCGGGAACTCGACGAGCTTTCCAAAAAGCTCAACGACCGCAAACTGGTCGAGAAGGCCAAGGGACTCCTCATGAAGGCCCGCAATCTGGACGAGGAGGGCGCCTACCACGCCCTGAGGAAGCTGGCCATGGAGCGCGGCCAGCCCATGGTGGTGGTGGCCAAGGACGTCATCGACATGGCCAAGCTCCTCCTGTAAATCCCCGAATTCCCCTGTTTCGGTGCAGGGAAATTCCGTGCTGCACCGCAACAGTGCAGCCTGTCCCGCCCCACGCCAAGGGCGAAAACCCCAAAAAAGCACGTAGTTCCAAAGGATTAGTCCGGTAGGGCTAGGCCTGGCACGACCATTGCAGTAGTCCTGCCATGGCGATCCGGTCAAAGGCGGCCGGGTCCAGGACAAAGGCGTCCATCCGGCCCGGGATTCGGGCCGGGTGTGGCGCCTTTTGTGGTTTTTATTCACGAACGAGGTCAAGGAGCACGCAATGGCAAACGACAAACTCGCACCGGATGTCGCCCCCACCGGGGTTTCGAAAACCCGCCGGGACTTCGTCTCGGCAATCACCGGAGCTTCGCTGATGGCCATGGTCCCCCCCGGCATCCGCGGCGCCGCCTGGGCCGCCGGCTCCGACGCGCCGGAGAAGAAGGAAGTCAAGATCGGCTTCATCCCCCTCACCGACTGCGCCTCCGTCGTCATGGCGGCGGTGAACAAGTTCGACGAGAAGTACGGCATCAAGATCATCCCCACCAAGGAAGCCTCCTGGGCCTCCGTGCGGGACAAGCTGGTCAATGGCGAGCTGGATGCCGCCCACGTGCTCTACGGCCTCATCTACGGTGTGCAGTTGGGCATCGGCGGCCCCAAGAAGGACATGAGCGTCCTCATGAACCTCAACCACAACGGCCAAGCCATCACCCTCTCCAATCTGCTGAAGGACAAGGGCGCCACCGACGGGCCCAGCCTGGCCGCGCTGATCGCCAAGAAAGAGCGGGAATACACCTTTGCCCAGACCTTCCCCACCGGCACCCACGCCATGTGGCTCTACTACTGGCTGGCGGCCCAGGGCATCAACCCCCTGAAGGACGTCAAGACCATCACCGTGCCCCCGCCGCAGATGGTGGCCAACATGCGGGTCGGCAACATGGACGGCTACTGCGTCGGAGAACCCTGGAACAACCGGGCCATCATGGACAACATCGGCTTTACCGCGGTCACCACCCAGGACATCTGGACCGACCATCCGGAAAAGGTGCTGGGCACCACCGCCGAGTTCTGCCAGAAGTACCCCAACACGGCGCGGGCCATGATCGCCGCCATCCTGGACGCGGGCAAGTGGATCGACGCGTCGCTGGCCAACAAGCAGAAGACGGCCGAGACCATCGCCCAGAAGGCCTACGTCAATACCGACACCGAAGTCATCGTCGCCCGCATGCTGGGCCGTTACCAGAACGGTCTGGGCAAGAGCTGGGACGACAAGAACCACATGAAGTTCTTCAACGACGGGGCGGTGAATTACCCCTACCTGACCGACGGCATGTGGTTCATGACCCAGCACAAGCGCTGGGGCCTGCTCAAGGATCACCCCAAGTATCTCGAAGTGGCCAAGCAGGTGAATCGCATCGATCTCTACAAGCAGGGGGCCGCTGCAGCCGGCGCGGCCCTGCCCAAGAGCGACATGCGGACCACCAAGTTCATCGACGGTGTGGTCTGGGACGGCAAGGACCCGGCCAGGTACGCCGACAGCTTCAAGGTCAAGGCCTGACAGATGGGGGAGGGGAGACCCTCCCCCCCAGCGACGCAACACGGAGGACATCATGAGTGCATTGACGATGAAGAGCCCCGCGGCGACCGGCGCAAGCCCCGCTCCCCGCGCCGCCAAGCCCGCCCGCCTGCGGGAAGTGGGCGCGACCCCTGCTGAAACCAAGGAAAACACAATGGAAAAGACGCCAGCCGAAGAGCCGGGAATCCCCCTGGGCGAGCGCCTCAACGCCCTGGGCCAGGCCATTCTGCCGCCCCTGCTGGGCATCGTGGCCCTGCTGGGCATCTGGTACGTGGCCACCATGAAGGGGGGCGGCATCCCCGGCCCGGTGCAGACCTGGGACGCGGCCGTGGCCCTGTTCGCCGATCCCTTCTACCAGAACGGCCCCAACGACCAGGGCATCGGCTGGAACGTGCTCTCCTCGCTGCAGCGGGTCGCCGTCGGCTTCGGCTTCGCCGCCGTGGTGGGCATCCCCATGGGCTTCATGCTGGGGCGCTCGAAATTCCTCGCCGCCATGGTCAATCCCATCATCAGTCTGCTGCGCCCGGTGTCGCCCCTGGCCTGGCTGCCCATCGGCCTCCTGGTGTTCAAGAAGGCCGACCCTGCCGCCACCTACACCATCTTCATCTGCTCCATCTGGCCGATGATCATCAACACGGCGGTGGGCGTGCAGCGGGTGCCCCAGGACTACCTCAACGTGGCCCGGGTGCTGGCCCTGTCCGAATGGAAGGTGGTGACCAAGATCCTCTTCCCCGCGGTGCTGCCCTACATGCTCACCGGCATCCGCCTCTCCATCGGCACCGCCTGGCTGGTCATCGTCGCCGCCGAAATGCTCACCGGTGGCGTCGGCATCGGCTTCTGGGTGTGGGACGAGTGGAACAACCTCAAGGTCGAGCACATCATCATCGCCATCTTCGTCATCGGCATCGTCGGCCTCATCCTCGAGCAGAGCCTCATCCTGCTCGCCAGGAAGC
The DNA here is from genome assembly GCA_016720065.1 of Betaproteobacteria bacterium. Lineage (NCBI taxonomy): Bacteria > Pseudomonadati > Pseudomonadota > Betaproteobacteria > Betaproteobacteria bacterium. Next base: position 95,412 of record JADJXY010000002.1, read on the forward strand.
TGACCAAGGAATCCGCCTGATCGCCCTCTCCCCCGGCCCCTCGCCCGCGCAGCGGGTGAGGGGAGAAGCCCGAGACGCCAGTGCGTCTGCAACGTGAACGGAGCACATCATGGAAAAGTTCGTACGCATCGAAAAAGTCGGCCAGACCTTCGACACCAAGAAGGGCAAGTTCGTGGCCCTCAAGGACATCGACCTGACCCTGAAGCAGGGGGAATTCGTGGCCCTCATCGGCCACTCCGGCTGCGGCAAGTCGACGCTCCTCAACCTTATCGCCGGCCTGACCAAGCCCACCACCGGCGTGCTCCTTTGCGACGGCCGCGAAATCGCCGGTCCGGGGCCGGAGCGGGCGGTGGTCTTTCAGAACCATAGTCTGCTGCCCTGGCTCACCTGCTTCGAGAACGTCTACCTCGCCGTCGAGCGTGTCTTCGGCACCAAGGAGGGCAAGCAGAAGCTCAAGGCCCGTACGGCAGCGGCCATCAACCTGGTGGGCCTGGACCACGCCAGCAGCAAGTACCCCCACGAAATCTCCGGGGGCATGAAGCAGCGGGTCGGCATCGCCCGGGCCCTGTCCATGGAACCCAAGGTGCTGCTCATGGACGAGCCCTTCGGCGCCCTGGACGCCCTGACCCGGGCCAAGCTCCAGGACGAACTGATGAAGATCTGCGAGGCCACCAAGGCCACCACGGTCATGGTCACCCACGACGTGGACGAGGCGGTGCTCCTCTCCGACCGCATCGTCATGATGACCAACGGCCCCGCGGCGACCATCGGCGAGATCCTGGAGGTGAAGTTGCCGCGGCCCCGGCAGCGCCTGACCCTGGCCCACGACCCGGAGTACATCAATTACCGCGCCGCGGTGCTCGAGTTCCTCTACGAAAAGCAGGCCCACGTGGAAAAGATGGCCGCCTGATCCCCCTGTCTCCACCCCGCGCCGCCCGCCGCGGCGCGGCTTTGGCCCGTCGGTTCCTGCCGGCGGGCCTTTTTGTCTGGGGTAAATTGATCTGTCCCATTGATTTGCCGGGGATTAATGGGCAAATTCGATCTATTACCTTCGTCAAGCCGGCCATGTTGTCGCCCTTCAAGAAGCTTTCCACCCAGATCACCGGCATATTGGTGATCTTCTTCCTGGTTGCCCTGGGGGCCATCGGCATGACCCTGGCGCTGTCCTGGCAACTGGAAGGGGGATCGGCGGCGATCAACGATGCCGGCAGCGAGCGCATGCGCTCCTACCGCCTCAGCCACCTCATGAGTCTGGGCCTGGAAGCGGGGGCGGACCGGCTGCGCATCGACGCTGCGCTGCGGGAGGAAATCGCCCTCTTCGACAAACTCCTGGCCGACATCGGCCAGGGCGACCCCGCCCGCCCCCTGGCCCCGCCGCGCAGCGCCGAAGTGAAACGCCGCCTCGATGCCCTGCGCAACGACTGGCAGCGGCGCATGCTGCCCCTGATCCAGGACTACCTGGCCGGCGAAGGCGCCGAACCGCGCCGGGCGGCCCTGCTGCGCTACCGGGCCGAAGTCGAGGGCTTCGTGGCCGGCATCAATGACCTGGTGCTGGCCATGGAGCAGAACTACGCCTACGGCACCAACCTGCTGCGCACCTATCAATTGGTTCTGGTCCTGCTCGCAGTGTGTGGTACCGGCCTGCTGGTCCGTTTTTTCTTCCGCCTGGTCATCCGGCCGGTGGGGGTGCTGCACGACGGTCTGCGCCGCATGACCGGCGACGACCTGGGGGTGCGCCTCCCCGCGGACCGCAAGGACGAATTCGGCATGCTGGCGCGGGGCTTCAACCGCATGGCCGAGCACCTGCAGGAGGTCCACAGCACCCTGGAAGAGCGGGTCGCCACCAAGACCCGCAGCGTGGCGGAGCGCAACGACGAACTGGGACTGCTGTACGAAACCACGGCCTTCCTCAACGATCCGGCACCCCTGGAGCGGCTGTGCGAGGGCTTCATCGGTCGCGTCGTGGCGGCCACCCGGGCCGACGCGGGGGCGGTACGCCTCTATTCGTCGGGGACCGAGGAACTCATCATGATCAGCCACCTCGGTCTCTCCGAACAGTTCGTCGCCAAGGAGACCACCCTGCGTTGCGGCGATTGCCTGTGCAGCGATGTGATGCAGGGTGCCGACGCGGTCGCTTTCGAGGTCGCTAGGCCGCCGGCCCCCCTGCGGCTCAATTCCTGCGTCCGGGAGGGATTCGCCACGGCCTCGGTGTTCACCATCACCCACAACAAGCGGCGTCTCGGGGTCTTCAACCTTTACTTCAATGCCCCTCGGCCGCTGGGCGAGCGGGAAAAGATCATGCTCGAAACCCTGGGGCAGCACCTGGGCGCCGCGGTGGAAAACCTGCGCCTGCGCTCCCGGGAACGGGAAATGGCGGTCTCCGAGGAACGCAACCTGCTGGCCCAGGAACTGCACGACTCCATCGCCCAGGGGCTGGCCTTCATCAATATCCAGGCCCAGCTTCTCGAAGATTCCCTGCGGCGCAACGACGTGCCCGAGGCGGGGGCCACCCTGGACAGCCTCAAGGAAGGGATCCAGGAGAGTTATGACCATGTGCGCGAGTTGCTCGTCCATTTCCGCACCCGCATGCAGGAAATCGAACTGGAAGCCGCCATCGCCGACACCCTGGTCAAGTTCGAGAGCCAGACCGGCATCGCGACGGTTTTCGAGAAGTCGGGAAGCAGCCTCCCCATGCCCGCCGAAGAGCAGATCCAGGTCGTGCACATCGTGCAGGAATCCCTCTCCAATATCCGCAAGCACGCCCGGGCCACCCGCGTCGCGGTGAAGGTCGAGCGCAGCATGCAGGGCGTGTCCATCCAGGTCGAGGACGACGGCGTGGGCTTCGACCCTCAGAGTTCCCCGGCGCTGCATTCGGATCGCCACGTGGGACTGAAGATCATGAATGAACGGGCCCGCCGGGTAGGGGGGCAGTGCGAGATTGAATCCGCGACGGGGAAGGGGACGCGCGTCTCCCTTTGGCTGCCGCGCCAGAAAATGGAGGCAGCTTGAATGGAAAAGAAGATTCGCGTATTGATCGTCGATGACCACGCCCTGTTCCGCAGTGGCATCAAATCGCTCCTGCAGCGCCATGAGGAATTCGAAGTGGCGGATGTGGCGGGGGACGGACTGGAGGGCGTCAAGCGGGCCAAGTCCCTCAAGCCCGACGTGGTGCTGCTCGATCTGCACATGCCGGGGGTTTCCGGCCGCGATGCGGTGCGCCTCATCGTCGAGGAAGTGCCCGAAACCCGGGTGCTCATGCTGACCGTTTCGGAAGACGCCGAGGATCTGGTCGAGATCCTGCGGGCGGGCGCCAGCGGCTATCTGGTCAAGAATATCGAAACCGAGGCCCTGGTCGATGCGCTGCGCCGCACCGCGGCGGGGGAGTCGGTGGTGTCGCCGCAAATGACCGCCAAGCTGGTGCAGGGGGTGCGGGCTCAGACCCGGGTCGCTCCGGCGGTGGAACACGAGAAGCTTTCCCCCCGCGAGCGCGAAATCCTGGGCTGCCTCGCCCGGGGGGAGAGCAACAAGGAAATCGCCCGCAGCCTGACCCTGGCCGAGAGCACGGTCAAAATCCACATCCAGAATATTTTCAAGAAGTTGAGCCTCTCCAGCCGGGTGCACGCCGCGCTTTACGCCGTCGAGCACGGCTTCGCCGACCGGGCCTGAATTCGTTGCCGTAGTTCCGTTGCCCTAGTTCTACGGGCCAGTCTTGAGGCAACGCGTAGGCCAATTTGCCCGGCGAAATGCCAATCGGCCTAGTTCGCCGAAGCCTCCAGCCCGTCGGGGTCTAGTCCTCCCCCCCTAGAACGTCCCCCCACTGATGCCGCCTGCCGCCCATACCATTGAGGAATGGGCTGAAACCCGCGCCGCCCTTAATCTTGCGGGCGCCGGACGAGGTGGTTCGGAGTGCATTTTCGGGGACAGCGATGGCGAGCCAAAAAACCAAACAAATGTCGGTTCTGGTCATGAGCACACTGGCGTTCACCGTGTGCTTCATGGTGTGGATGATGTTCGCGGTGATCGGTATTCCGATCAAGACGCAACTGGGTCTCAACGAAACCCAGTTCGGCATCCTGGCGGCGATGCCGGTGCTCACCGGCTCCCTGATTCGCCTCCCTCTGGGCATGATGACCGACAAGTTCGGTGGCCGCCCAGTGTTCTTCGCCATCATGGCCGCGACCGTGGTGCCCATCTACCTCATCGGTCACGCTACCGAATTCTGGCAGTTCCTGGTGGCCGGGCTCTTCGTCGGCGTCGCCGGCGGCTCCTTCTCCGTAGGTATCGCCTACTGCGCCCGCTGGTTCGAAAAGAAGAACCAGGGCTTTGCCATGGGCGTCTTCGGTGCCGGCAACGCGGGAGCGGCGCTGACCAAACTGCTCGCCCCGTCCATCGTCGTCGCCTACGGCTGGACCATGGTGCCGACGGTGTTCGCCGCAGCGATGCTGGTCACGGCCCTGGCCTTCTACTTCTTCACCTACAGCGATCCTTCCCACAGGGTCGAATCCCACGTCACCGTCGGGCAGCAACTGGCGGCACTGAAGGATCCCAACGTCTGGAAGATTTGCCAGTACTACTCCATCGTGTTCGGCGGCTACGTGGCGCTGGCCCTGTGGATGACCAAGTACTACGTCCAGGAGTACAGCTTCGACCTGAAGACCGCTGCCTTCCTGGCCGCCTGCTTCTCTCTGCCCGGCGGCGTGCTGCGCGCCCTGGGGGGCTGGTTCTCCGACAAGTTCGGCGCCCACAAGGTGACCTGGTGGGTGCTGTGGGTGTGCTGGATCTGCCTCTTCATCCTCTCCTACCCGCAGACCGAATTCACGGTCAAGACCGTAACCGGCCCGCAGACCTACAACATCGCCCTCAGCCCGACCGTGTTCACCATCCTGATGTTCACCGTCGGCGTGGCCATGGCCGTGGGCAAGGCCTCGGTCTTCAAGTACATCTCCGACGACTACCCCAAGAACATCGGCGTCATCTCCGGCATCGTCGGTCTGGCCGGCGGCATGGGGGGCTTCCTGCTGCCCATCATGTTCGGCGCCCTGGTGGACCTGACCGGCGTCCGCTCCTCCTGCTTCATGCTCATGTACGGCGTGGTCTGGGTCTCCCTGATCTGGATGTACTGGACCGAAGTGCGCGATGCCGACGTGATGCGCGGCAAGCACGAGCTGGTCACCGCCGACAGCCTCGAATAGACAAGCTGCACAGCCTCGCCCCGGGCCAGCCGGCCCGGGTTCGTGGTTGTCGGCTGCGGCAACCATAACCTCGATGCAAAACCTTTAAGCGAAGGAAATTCCTCATGGCAAAACTCGAAAGATGGGAACCGGAGAATCCGCAGTTCTGGGCGGAAACCGGCAGCGCCATCGCCTGGCGCACCTGTGCCATCACGACCTTCTCGCTCATTTTCTCGTTCGCGACCTGGTTCGTGATGAGCGCCGTGGTGGTGCGCATGCCGGCCATCGGCTTCAAATTCACCACCATGGAGCTGTTCTGGCTGGCGGCCATCCCCGGCTTCGCTTCCGGCATCCTGCGCCTGATCCATTCGAATTTCATCCCGGTGCTGGGGACCCGGCCGGTGGTCAGCATCTCCACCATCATCAAGGTCATCCCGATGATCTGGCTGGGTTACGCCATCCAGGATCTCAACACGCCGTGGTCCACCTTCATGATCATCGGCTTCCTGTGCGGCATGGGCGGCGGTGATTTCTCGTCCTTCATGCCCTCCACCAGCATCTTCTTCCCCAAGCGCCTGCAGGGTCTGGCCCTGGGCATCCAGGCCGGTCTGGGCAATTTCGGCGTCTCCATCGTCCAGTTCGTCGCCCCCTGGATCATCGGCTTCGCCGCCCTGGGCGCCGCCGTGGGCGGCCCCCAACTGTTCACCAAGGCCGACGTGCTCAAGGATGTGGTGGTGACCAAGGACGCCGCCGGCATCGTCACCAACGTGGTGCCCAAGAAGCCCGAACTGGCCGCTGCCATCGTCCTGACCAAGGACGGCGAGGTGGTCAAGGACGTGAGCTTCCAGGCCGGTGACGCCACCAAGAACCTCAAGGTGGAGCTGAAGAAGAACGACGCCGGTGCCGTCACCGACGTCGCCCTCAAGAACGTCATCAAGAAGGACATGTGGCTGCAGAACGCCGCCTTCATCTGGGTGCCCTTCCTGGTGGTGGCCTTCATCCTGTCGGCCCTCTTCCTGAAGAGCATCAAGCTGCCGGGCCGTGGTTTCAAGGGCCAGTTCGAGATCCTCAGCTCCCGCAACCGGGCCCGGGTCCACACCTGGAACTGCACCATCACCTACATCTGCTCCTTCGGTTCCTTTTCGGGCTTTGCCGCGGCTTTCCCGATCATGATCAAGACCATCTACGGCAATTTCGACGGCGCGCCCGATCCCCTGGCCTACGCCTTCCTCGGCCCCCTCATCGGCGGTGCCGTGCGGGCGCTGACTGGCGGCCTCTTCGACAAGATCGGCGGCAGCAAGGGCATGCACTGGTGCACCCTGGGCCAGATCGCCGGCTGCGTCTTCCTGGTCTTCGGCGGCTACCTGACGCCCACCGGCGTCGAGCAATTCCAGGGTTTCCTGTGGGGAATGCTGTTCATCTTTCTGATGTCCGGCATCAACAACGCCGCCACCTTCCGCCAGTACCCCATCGTCTTCGCCTACTCCCCCGCCAAGGGCGCGCAGATGCTGGGCTGGACCGGCGCCTGGGCGGCCTTCGGCCCCTTCGTGTGGACCTCCCTGATCGGTGCCTCCATCGCCAACACCGGCAACGCCAAGCTCTTCTTCATCGGTGTCGCGGTGTTCTACGCCTACTCCGCCTTCGTCAACTGGTTCTACTACACCCGCCAGGGTTCCGAGCGCTTCGACTACGGCAACTCCGGCGGCACCTGGTGGGACAAGTTGTCCGAAGCCGAGAAGGAACAGATGCGCCAGATCGACCTCAAGAAGGCCTGATGCCGTGGGGCGGCCCCCGTGGCCGCCCTGCCGGTGCAAAGCCAACGGAACCCCACGACTTGAACAAACCTGATGTCCTTATCAACACGATCGGCCTGGCCTATGGGCTGCTGCTGATCGCCACCGCCTTCGTGCGCAGTGCCTTCACCGAAGCCATGCGCATCGATGCCTTGTTCATCAAGGATTGCACGGAGCGTACGCGGCCGCTCAACCTGCTGGCCGGTCTGCTGGTGTCCGGTTACGCGGGTTACTCACTTTTTTTCTAGGAGCAATCGATGAGTCATTTTCTTGACCGCCTGAAATTCCTCAACAAGGTGCAGAGCACCTTTGCCGATGGTCACGGCATCGTCACCAACGAAGACCGCAAGTGGGAAGATTCCTACCGTAACCGTTGGCGCCATGACAAGGTGGTGCGTTCCACCCACGGCGTGAACTGTACGGGCGGCTGCTCCTGGAAGATTTTCGTCAAGAACGGCCTGGTGGCCTTCGAGATGCAGCAGACCGACTACCCGCGTACCCGCGAGGATCTGCCCAACCACGAGCCCCGCGGCTGCCAGCGCGGTGCCTCCTTCTCCTGGTATCTCTACTCGCCGCACCGCATCAAGCACCCGATGATCCGCGGGCGGCTCCTCGATCTCTACCGCGCCGAAAGGAAGACCGGCAAGGATCCCGTCGAAGCCTGGGAAGCCATCCAGAACGACCCGGCCAAGCGCATCAAGTACGTCGGCGTCCGCGGCCTGGGCGGCTTCGTGCGCACCACCTGGGAAGAAGTCACCGAGATCACCGCTGCCGCCAACGTCTACACCATCAAGAAGTGGGGCCCGGATCGCATCTACGGCTTTTCGCCGATTCCGGCCATGTCCATGATTTCCTACGCCGCCGGTTCCCGCTACCTGTCCCTCATCGGCGGTGCCTGCGGCTCCTTCTACGACTGGTACTGCGATCTGCCCGCAGCCTCCCCCCAGACCTGGGGTGAGCAGACCGACGTGCCGGAAGCTGCCGACTGGTACAACTCCACCTACCTCATCATCACCGGCGCCAACCTGCCGATGACCCGTACCCCCGACGCCCACTTCGCCACCGAAGTGCGCTACAAGGGCGCCAAGATCGTCTCCATGGCCCCGGACTACGCCGAATACGTCAAGTTCGCCGACCTCTGGATGCCGGTCAAGCAGGGTACTGACTCCGCCGCCTTCATGGCCATGGGCCATGTGGCCCTCAAGGAGTTCTACATCCAGAAGCAGGATCCCTACTTCCAGGAGTACGCCCGCAAGTACACCGACCTGCCGATGCTGGTCCTGCTGCGCAAGCACGGCGACGGCTACGTGACCGACCGCAACCTGCGCGCCTCCGACTTCGACGGCGCCCTGGGCGAGTCCAACAACCCGGACTGGAAGACCGTCGCCTTCGACAACAAGAGCAACAGCTACGTCGCGCCCAACGGCTCCATCGGCTTCCGCTGGGGTGAGGATGGCAAGTGGAACCTGCTGGAGAAATCCGGCGCCGGCGCCGAGACCGAACTGGCCCTGTCCTGCATCGATGCCAAGGGTGACGTCGCTTGCGTCGGCTTCCCACACTTCACCCAGGGCGAGCCGAATCTCCTTTACCGCAACGTGCCGGTGCGGAAGTTGAAGCTCGCGAACGGCGAAGAGGCCCTGGTGGCCTCGGTCTTCGACCTGCAGATTGCCCAGTACGGCATCGACCGTGGCCTCGGTGGTGGCAACGTCGCCACCTCCTACGATCAGGCCGATGTGGCCTACACCCCGGCCTGGGCCGCCAAGCAGACCGGCGTCAAGGCCGCCGACCTGGAGCGCACCGGCCGCGAGTTCGCCGACAACGCCTCCAAGACCAAGGGTCGCTCCATGGTCATCATGGGCGCCGCCATCAACCACTGGTACCACAACGACCTGTCCTACCGGTCGATCATGAACCTGCTGCACATCTGCGGCTGCGTGGGCCAGACCGGCGGCGGCTGGGCCCACTACGTGGGTCAGGAAAAGCTGCGTCCCCAGGCCGGCTGGGCGCCCATCGCCTTTGCCACCGACTGGCACCGTCCGCCCCGCCACCAGAACTCCACCTCCTACTGGTATTTCCATACCGACCAGTGGCGCTACGAGACGGTGGATGCCGACGCGCTTCTTTCGCCCGCCGGCAGGAACCGCAACAAGGGCTACACCCTGGCCGACTACAACGTGGACGCCGTCCGCATGGGCTGGCTGCCGGGCGCGCCCCACTTCAACCGCAACCCCATCGAGCTGCTCTCCGAAGCCGAGAAGGCCGGCGCCGCCGATGAAGCCGCCGTCGGCAAGTACGTCGCCCAGCAGTTGAAGGAAGGCAAGCTCGACGTCGCCTTCGCCGACCCGGACAACCCGGTCAACTGGCCGCGCAACCTGATCGTCTGGCGCGGCAATCTGATCGGCACCTCCGCCAAGGGCCACGAGTACTTCTTGAAGCACCTGCTCGGCGCCCAAAACGGCGTCATGCAGGAAGGCACTGCCGGCGCTGCCTGCACCCAGGTCAAGTACCTGGAAGAAGGTCCGGCCGGCAAGCTGGACCTGATGGTGGACATCAACTTCCGCCTCAACTCCACCGGCGCCTACTCGGACATCATCCTGCCCACCGCCACCTGGTACGAGAAGAACGACCTCAACACCACGGACATGCACCCCTTCATCCACCCCCTGGGTGAAGCCGTGACCCCGGGTTGGGAATCCCGCTCCGACTGGCAGATCTTCCGCACTCTGGCCAAGACCTTCTCCGGCCTCGCCGCCAAGCATCTGGGCACCAAGAAGGATCTGGTGGCGCTGCCCCTGCAACACGACTCCGCCATGGAACTGGGTACCCCCTTCGGTCAGGTCAAGAACTGGAAAAAGGGCGAATGCGACCCCATCCCGGGCAAGACCATGGCCGCCATCAAGGTCGTCGAGCGCGACTACGGCCAGACCTACAACAAGTACATCGCCCTCGGCCCCCTGATGACCAAGATCGGCAACAACGTCAAGGGCATCGACTGGAACACCGAGCACGAGTACAAGGAACTGGCCGTTCTCAACAAGACGGTACAGGTGGAAGGCGTGTCCAAGGGCATGCCGTCCCTGGAAGAGGACATCGCCGTCTGCGACTCCGTCATGCGCATGGCGCCGGAAACCAACGGCGAGGTGGCCCACAAGTCCTGGACCGCCCTCTCCAAGAAGACCGGCATCGACCATCACCACCTCTACGCCGGCCGCCACGAGGACAAGATCACCTTCCGCGACATCGTCGCCCAGCCGCGCAAGATCATCACCGCGCCCACCTGGTCCGGCATCGAGTCGGAGACCGTGTCCTACACCGCCGGCTATACCAACATCCACGAGCACATCCCGTTCCGCACCCTGACCGGCCGTGCCCACTTCTACCAGGATCACGAGTGGTTCCTGGACTTCGGCGAGGGCTTCTGCACCTTCAAGCCGCCCGTCGATTTGAAGGCCCACCACACCGTGCCGGCCAATGTGAAGGCCAAGCCGCACCTGACTCTGTCCTGGATCACGCCGCACTCCAAGTGGGGCATCCACTCCAGCTACCAGGACAACCTGCGCATGCTGACGCTCTTCCGCGGCGGCCCCTACATCTGGGTGGCCGAGGACGACGCCAAGTCGGTGGGCATCGAGGACAACGACTGGGTCGAAGCCATCAACGCCAACGGCGCCACCATGGCCCGGGCGGTGGTCTCCCAGCGCGTTCCCCGCGGCATGGCCCTCATGTACCACGCCCAGGAAAAGAACGTGAACGTGCCGGGATCGCCCTCCACCAACAAGCGGGGCGGCATCCTCAACTCGGTAACCCGCGTCGTCGTCAAGCCGACCAACATGGTCGGCGGCTACGCCCAGCTGGCCTACGGCTTCAACTACTACGGCACCGTCGGTTGCAACCGCGACGAACAGGTCGTCCTGCACAAGGTCGAGGATCAGTCCATCGACTGGCTGGAGCGCCCGCTGACGCCGGAACGCGAAGCCCAACGCAACCCCAAGGGCATCGGCAAGCGCTGAGCGTCACGGTAACCAACATTAGGAGAATGAAATGAAAATTCGCGCTCAATTCGCGATGGTATTCAACCTGGACAAGTGCATCGGCTGCCACACCTGCTCGGTCACTTGCAAGAACGTGTGGACCAACCGCAAGGGGGTCGAGTACGTCTGGTTCAACAACGTGGAATCCAAGCCCGGCATCGGCTATCCCAAGGAATGGGAGAACCAGGAGAAGTGGAAGGGCGGCTGGACCAAGATCAACGGCAAGCTGGAACTGAAGGCCGGCGGCAAGCTGAAGAAGATCGTGCAGATCTTCGCCAACCCCAACATGCCGCAGATCGACGACTACTACGAGCCCTTCACCTACGATCACGCCCGTTTGCAGAGCGCGCCCCTGTCCGAAGCGGCGCCGACGGCCCGTCCCATCTCCCTGATCACCGGCGAGAAGATGGACAAGATCACCTGGGGCCCGAACTGGGAAGACGATCTGGCCGGCGAGTTCCACAAGCGGGCCAAGGACCAGAACTTCTCCAACATGGAGAAGGAAATCTACAAGTCTTTCGAGAACACCTTCCACCTCTACCTGCCGCGCATCTGCAACCACTGCATCAACCCGGCCTGTGTCGCCTCCTGCCCCTCCGGCGCCCTCTACAAGCGTGAGGAAGATGGCATCGTCCTGGCCGACCAGGACCGCTGCCGCGGCTGGCGCATGTGCATCTCCGGCTGCCCCTACAAGAAGGTCTTCTTCAACTGGGAATCCTCCAAGGCCGAGAAGTGCATCGGCTGCTACCCCCGCGTCGAATCCGGCATGCCCACGGTGTGCTCTGAATCCTGCGTCGGTCGCATCCGCTACAACGGCATCATCCTCTACGACGCCGACAAGGTGCTCGAAGCCGCCAGCACCGACAACGACCAGGACCTCTACAAGGCCCACCTGGACATGTTCGTCGATCCCTTCGACCCGAAGATCATCGAACAGGCCAGGAAGGACGGCATTCCGCAGTCCTGGATCGACGCGGCGCAAAAGTCGCCCATCTACAAGATGGCCGTCGAATGGAAGATCGCCTTCCCGCTGCACCCCGAGTTCCGCACCCTGCCGATGATCTGGTACGTGCCGCCGCTCTCTCCCGTGCAGTCCCAGATCGACCAGAAGAAGCTGCCCACCGAGTCCGATGGCTGCATCCCCAAGGCCGAAGCCATGCGTCTGCCGGTCAAGTACCTGGCCAACCTGCTGACCGCCGGCCGTGAGGAATACATCGTTTCGGCGCTGAATCGCATGATCGCCATGCGCTCCTACCAGCGCTCGATCCACGTCGAAGGCACGCCGGATACCCGTCCCCTGGTCGCTGCCGGCCTCACCGAGGCCCAGGCCAAGGAGATGTACCGCTATCTGGCCATCGCCAATTACGAAGATCGCTTCGTCATCCCGACCTCGCACCAGGAAATGCAGATCGACGATTACCACGGCTTCCAGGGTCAGAACGGCTTCACCTTCGGCAACGACTCCTCGCAGGGTATCTCCATGAACTCCCTCTTCCCCGAGCGGCGCAAGGAGACCATCGAGCCCCGGGAACTGGCGCCCTTCGCCGTGCCCAAGGACTACTGAGGAACGGCCCATGCAAGTCTTCAAGCTCCTTTCGGCGCTCCTCGACTACCCGACCCCCGACTTCCTGGCGGACCTGCGCCAGGCCGTCGCCGAGGCCGGGCAGGGCGGCGCCCGGGATCTGGTCCTGGGCTTCGACCGGGACCAGATCTTCTCGCCCGACGAGCGGCTGGCCATTGCGCGCTTCATCGACGACCTGCTGTCCGTCGATGAAACCGATGTCCAGTCGCGCTACGTGCAGACCTTCGACCTCACGGCCGAACACAGCCTGCACCTGACGCACCACCTCTTCGGCGAGGAAAAGACCCGCGGTCCGGCCCTCATCGATCTGACCGAGTACCTCAAGACCTTCGGCTTCACCCATCCGGAAACCGAATTGCCCGACTACCTGCCGCTGCTGCTGGAGTTCGTCTCCCAGTTGCGGGAGGACGAGGCCAAGGTCTTCCTGGGCGACGCCGGCAAGGTGCTCAAGGTCATCGCCGACAATCTGGACAAGGCCGGCAGCCCCTACGCCGCCCTCATCCGCATCATCGACAACCATGGCTCGCTGGTAAAGCTGGCGGCCTGAGGAGAAAACGAACATGGATTTCCTGCACAAGCTGATCTTCGCGGTGTATCCGTACATCGCCCTGACGGTCTTCGTCGTCGGCAGCTGGATTCGCTACGACGCCGAGCAATACACGTGGAAGACCGACTCCACCCAGCTCCTGTCCAACGCCAACATGGTGCTGGCCAGCAACTTCTTCCACATCGGCATCCTGATGATCTTCGCCGGTCACTTCGCCGGCCTCGTCCTGCCCCACAGCCTCTGGCTGGCCATGGGGGTGTCCGACATGCAGCACCAGTGGCTGGCCATCTCGGCCGGTACCGTCTTCGGCCTCATGTGCCTGATCGGCGGTTCCATCCTCTGGCTGCGCCGCATGTTCAACCCGCGGGTCCGGGCCGGCAGCCGCTATTCGGACATCTTCATCCTGTCCTGGCTGATGGTTACCCTGCTCCTGGGCCTGTCCACCATCCCGGTCTCGGTCGGCCACGCCAACCACGGCAACCCGGAAGTGATGATCGCCCTCTCCCAGTGGGTGCAGAGCATCCTCACCCTGAACCCCAAGCCTGAGTTGCTGGCGGATGTCGACGCCGTGTTCAAGGCCCACATGCTCTTCGGCATGACCGTGTTCCTGCTCTTCCCCTTCACCCGCCTCGTTCATGTGCTGACCGCGCCCATCAACTACCTGGGCCGCGCCTATCAGATCGTGCGCATGAAGCGCCGGGCCTGAGCCGGACAAAAAGCAGTTCCCGCTGTGCGCCTCAGCACGGGTGGACCTCCCTTTCCCCCCGCCCCCAGGCGGGGGGTTTTTCTTCGGCCCTCCCCATTGCCGGTCCGCCCTGAAGTTCAGGGGTCGAGGCCGAGCAGCCCGCTGACCTTGGCGCGCGGCCCTTCATCCCCTGTGGAAGCGCAGCAAGGCCGCCGTGCAGCCTTGCTTCACTTCCTCCGCGTGCCCAAGCCATGAGCGAGGCACCGGATTCCCTCCTGGTCCTGGAAAGCCCCAGCCGGCTCGCCAACCGCATCACCGCGCTCCTGGTGCTCTTCTTCATCGCCGCGGTGGTTGCCATCGGCCTCACCCTTCTGGTGTCCTGGCAGCTCGAAGGCAGTGCGGCGGCGATCAACGACGCCGGCAGCCAGCGCATGCGCTCCTATCGCATCGGCCTGCTCATGGTCGAGGGCGTGGGAGGAAAACCGGGCACCCGGGAGACCCTGCAGGAAGAACTGCAACGCTTCGACGCGGTGCTGCGCGACCTGGAATCCGGCGATCCGGTGCGCCCCATGGCCCCCCCGCGGGATGCCGACGTGGCGGCGGGGCTTTCCGCGGTGCGGCAGAACTGGCAGAGCACCGGCCGCCCCCTGGTCGAGCGTTACCTGAACGCCCAGGACGCCGCCGGCCGGTTGGCGGCCGCCGAGCTCTACGGCGACTGGGTGAGCGACTACGTGGCGGAAATCAACGCCACCGTGCTGCGCATGGAGCGTCTCTATACCTTCAATGCCAATCTGCAGCGGGTCTTCCAGATTGCCCTGGTCGTGTTGGCCGTGCTCGCCACGGCAGCCCTCATCCGCTTTTTCTTCGTTCTCGTCATCCGTCCCCTGGACCGGCTCTACGCGGGCATCCGGCGCATGGCCGACGATGATTTTTCGGTGCGCCTGCCGGTGGAAACCCGGGACGAGTTCGGCGTCGTTACCCAGGGCTTCAACCGCATGGCGGACCATCTGCAAAAGCTCTACGCCACGCTGGAGGAGCGGGTGGCGGCCAAGACCAGCAGCCTGGAATCCCGCAATCTGGAACTGGGCGTCCTCTACGAGGTGACCGCCTTCCTCAGCGAACCGGCCAGCATCGACGACCTGTGCGAGGGCTTCACCCAGCGCCTGCGCTCGGCCACCCGGGCCAGGGCCGCCTCGGTCCGGCTCTGTTCGGGTCCCGACGACGAGTTGTTCCTGGTGGCCCAGGAGGGGCTTTCGGCCGAATTCGTCGAGTGCGAGCAATCCCTTTCGCGCCATCAATGCGTGTGCGGCGAAGCCCTGGCCAGCGCGGGCCCGGTAGTGGTCAATCTGATGGACAAGCCGGCCAATCTCACCATGTCCACCTGCATCCGCGAGGGTCTGACCACGACCACGGCCTTCACCATCAGTAACGACAAAAGGGTGCTGGGCATCTACAACCTGTATTTCGATACCCCGCGGGAGTTCTCGCGGCCGGAGATCTGCCTTCTGGAAACCCTGGGCCAGCATCTGGGGGTGGCGGTGGAGAACCGCCGCCTGCGCTCCCGGGAACGGGAGTTGGCGGCCTACGAGGAGCGCAATCTTCTGGCCCAGGAATTGCACGACTCCATCGCCCAGGGGCTGGCCTTCCTCAATATCCAGGTGCAGCTTCTGCAACAGTCCCTTGATCGCCGCCGTCCCGACGAGGTCCAGGCCACCGTCGAGCAAATCCGCGAAGGCATCCACGAAAGCTACGAGGACGTGCGCGAACTCCTGGTGCACTGCCGGACCCGGGTCGGCCAGGCCGATCTGGATACTGCCATCCGCACTGCCCTGGACCGCTTGCAGACCCAGACCGGCATCACCACCGCCTTCGAGTCCACCGGCGTCGGCATCCCCTTGCCGCCGGACGATCAGGTGCAGGTCATGCACATCGTGCAGGAGTCCCTGTCCAACATCCGCAAGCACGCCCATGCCGGCCAGGTGCGGGTGCGGGTCGCGCGCAGCCCGCGGGGGACGGTCATCGCCGTCGATGACGATGGTGTCGGCTTCGACCCCGCGCAGCGGGACGAAAGCGGCCGCCACATCGGCCTCAGCATCATGCAGGAACGTGCCTTGCGGGTGGGCGGCCAGTGCGCTGTCCAGTCGGTTCCAGGCGAAGGAACCCATGTGGTTCTGACCCTGGAGCGCCGCAGCGGCAACGCAGAAAATCCAAAGGAGAGAGTGTGAACATGGAAAACAAGATACGTGTCCTCATCGTGGACGACCATGTGCTGTTCAGCCGCGGCATCAAGTCCCTGCTGCAGCGCCACCCGGAATTCGAGGTGGTGGACGACGTGTCCGACGGTCTGGAAGGCGTCAAGCGGGCCCAGAGCCTGCGGCCCGACGTCGTCCTGCTGGACTTGCACATGAAGGGCATGGCGGGGCGTGAGGCGGTCCGCTACATCAGCGAATCGGTACCGGAGACCCATGTGCTCATGCTCACCGTTTCGGAGGACACCGAGGATTTGCTCGAATGCCTCAAGAACGGCGCGGCGGGTTACCTGGTCAAGAACATCGAAACCGAGGCCCTGGTGGACGCCCTGCATCGGGTGGCCCGCGGAGAATCCGTCATTTCGCCCCAGATGACCACCAAGCTGGTGCAGGGATTCCGCACCCGGGGAACCGAGGAAGTGGCGCCGGCGGTGGAGCCAGAGAGGCTTTCCCCGCGGGAAAAGGAAATCATGGGGCGCCTCGCCCGGGGTGATACCAACAAGGAAATCGCCCGCGCCCTGGAGCTTGCCGAAAGCACCGTGAAGATCCACATCCAGAACATCTTCAAGAAGCTGCACATTTCCAGCCGGGTCCAGGCCGCGCTCTATGCCGTCGAACACGGCTACGTGGCCGGTAAGACGTAAGCAAAAAAACCCGACCCCTCGGGGCCGGGCATGGGGCCGGGCAGGGTACCGGCCGTTCCTCAGAGGAGGAAGCGTGGAAGCATCCGGAAAGTCAGGCCGGCGAAGCCGGCAGCGGGTGGGTGCGCTGCAAATGGCGGTAGGTGCACACGAGCTCCTGGGCGTGGGCCGTCTGGCCTCGTTCCAGGGCGTGTTCCATGTTTTCGATGATCATGGTGTGGAGGCGGAAAACGCCTTCCGGGCTGGTCAGGAGGGCCTCGCCCACTTCAGCTGCGACGGCGAGGGGAATGTGTTCATGCTCCGCGACCGCGGCGATTTCACCTTGGTCGAGGTCGCAATAGTCGAGTACGTCTTGCAGGGAGAGCATCGCAACTCCTTTGGCAATCAGCCAGAATGATTGTCATCGGGCCCACCGCTGGGGTGGTTGAGCGTTGTCTTTGTTGTCCCGGTCTTGGGCGTTTTTGTGGGTGACCGGCACTTCCCAGCATAGACCCGGAAATTCTCAGGTCAAGGCGCCTGAACGGCACTTCGCGGCGCCCGCCGGATTCAGTCTCCGCCACCTTCCCCTGCGGTCCCGGAATTCGTCCTGTTGCGGGCAAGCAGGCGCAGCAGTCCCTTGCGTCCCTCCTCCAGCAGCAGGGTGGTCGAGGCCACCAGGACGCTCACGCTCCATTCGGCCGTCGAAAGGTCCACGGTGCCGAACACGGCCTGGGCCGGTGTCCAGTGCACCGCCAGCGCCTGAAGACCAAGCACGGCCAGGAGGGCGAGCCAGAGTTTGCCGTTGGCGAAAAACTGAGCATTGAAGGCGCTGCCGTACTCGGCCCGGGCGTTGAATATATTGAAAAACTGAAACAGGACGAAGGTGGTGAAGGCCAGGGTGGTCGCTTTCGCCTCCTCGCCGGGCGCGGAGAGCCCCCAGGCATACACGGCGAGGGTGCCGGTCGCCATGGTGAGGCCGTAGAGGCCGATGCGCCACAGGCGTTGCCAGGAAAGGATCGAGGCGTCGGCGGCCCGCGGCTTGTCCCGCATGATTCCCGGCCGCGCCGGCTCGACGCCGAGGGTCATGGCCGGCGGGCCGTCCATGATGATATTCACCCAGAGGATCTGGATGGCCGTGAAGGGCGTGGCAAAGCCGAGGAAGGGCGCAACCAGGACGGTGAGGAGGGCGCCGATGTTGGTGGAGAGCTGGAAGCGCACGAATTTGACGATGTTGTCGTAGATGGTGCGCCCCTCCTCCACCGCGCGCACGATGGAGGCGAAATTGTCATCGGTCAGCACCAGCGTTGCTGCCTCCTTCGTTACCTCGGTGCCGGTGATCCCCATGGCTACACCGATGTCGGCCTTTTTCAGCGCGGGAGCATCGTTCACGCCGTCGCCCGTCATGGCGACGACGTGCCCCTGCGCTTGCAGGGCCTCGACGATGCGCATCTTGTGCTCGGGGGCAACGCGGGCGAAAACCGCACTTTTTTCAACCAGCAGGGCAAGTTCTTTGCGGCTCAGCCCGTCGAGATCGAGCCCTTCGTGCGTCTCGCCGCATAGTCCGAGTTCGCGGGCGATGGCGGCGGCGGTGACGGGGTGGTCGCCTGTAATCATCTTGATCTGGATGCCGGCGGCGGTGCAGGTGGTGATCGCCTGCCGCGCCTCGGCTCTGGGCGGATCGATAATGCCCACCAGGGCGAGCAGGGTCAGGTTCTCAACCCAGGGCAGCAGATCGCTGGAGGGATCGAAGGCCTCAGTGGGGATCACGCGCTCGGCCAGGGCCAGAACGCGCAGGGCCTGGCCAGCCAGCGCGTCGTTTTCGGTGATGTAGGCGGCCCGTGCCCCGGCGTCGAGGGCGATGTCCTGGTCGTCGACACGATGGCGGGACGAGCGTTCGAGCAGCACGTCCGGCGCGCCCTTGACGAAAAGGTGGACCTGCCTGCCTTCGTGGTGGAAGGTCGCCATGAACTTGGTGGCGGAATCGAAGGGGATTTCGGCAATGCGGGGCAGGTGGTCGAGGGCGCTCTCTGCGTCCAGCCCGGCCTTTGCCGCCAGGGCGAGCAGGGCGCCCTCGGTGGGGTCGCCGATCAAGCGACCATCCCGAATGCGGGCATCGACGCACAGCGCGGCAGGCAACAGCACGTGGCGAAAATCGTCGTCGCCCTCGATGGCGCCGGCGGCACCGTAACCCTCGCCGCGCACCGGGTGACGGCGGCCATGGCAATAAAGGGCCCGGGCGGTCATCTCATTGAGGGTCAGGGTACCGGTTTTGTCCGAGCAGATCACCGTGGTGCAGCCCAGGGTTTCGACGGCGGCGAGCTTCTTGACGATGGCGCTGCGTCTGGCCATGCGGTGCATGCCTAGCGCCAGGGTCACCGTCACCACGGCGGGCAGGCCCTCGGGAATCGCCGCGACGGCGAGCGCGATGGCGGTCATGGCGGTCTGGAGCAGCGCTTCGCCGCGCAGCAGGCCCATGAGGAACATCAGAGCGACGACGACACTCGCCATCAGCGCCAGACGTTTCCCCAGGCTGTCGAGCTGACGTTGCAGCGGTGTCTCGCCTTCGGCTGTTTCGGCCAGGAGGCCGGCCACACGGCCCATTTCGGTGTCCATGCCGGTGGCGGTGACCATGGCTTCCAGCCGGCCCCGGGTGAGCACGGTATTCATGAATACCATGTCGTGGCGCTCCGCCAGCGCCGATTCTTTTCCGACCGGGTCAGGCCGTTTGGCGACCGCCTGGGACTCGCCGGTGAGAGTGGCTTCCGCCACTTCGACGCTGTGGGCCGACAGCACGCGGGCGTCGGTCGGAATGCGGTCGCCGGCCTCCAGTAGCAGGAGGTCTCCGGGCACCAGTTGGGCGGCGTCGATCAGGCCGGCCTGGCCGTCGCGCCGCACCCGCGCCATCGGGGCCAGCATGTTCTTCAGGGCGGCCAGGGCCGCTTCCGCACGGTGTTCCTGGATAAACCCGAGGCTGGCGTTCAGGAGCACGACAAAGGCAATCACGGCCGCATCCGTGAGATCGCCGATCACCCCCGCCAGCACGGCGGCAGCAAGCAGGATGAGGACCAGCAGACTCCGGAACTGGTCGAAAAACTTCAGCCATGTCGGGCGCGGCGGCCTCTCGGCGAGACGGTTAGGGCCCTGGGCGGCGAGGCGCCGTGCGGCTTCTGCGCTGCTCAGGCCCTCCTTGCCGTCGCTTGCCAGCGCCTCGGCGACCGCTTCGGTCGAGAGGGCATGCCAGGCATTGACTGGATGGGATTGCATGAAGGGTTTGGTCCTGCAGGTTGGAAGTGACCCGACAAGCCCGCACGCAGGGGCAGTCGTGAGTGTCGGCGGCGAATCGCTGGTCAGTCGAGGCGTTCAGGAGCGCGCATGGCGGAGTTGATAGCCCAGATTATCCTGGAAACCTCGGTTGGACGAGCCCGTTGGTGCGTTGGGGCCGGATTCTGGCCCGCAGCGACAATGCGGCAGGTGGAGCCTTTGCCGCTGTGGGGCTTGCGGCAAGCGCTTCACCGCGCGGCATTCATCGCCACAGGCTCAAGGGCGGGTCGTTGATGACGGCGCGCAGCACATCGCTGCGCGAGACGAAACCAAGGAGCCTACCATCGTCGCCGACGACGGGCACGCCATCGACGCCGCCGGAGAGCATCGCTCCGGCCACCCGCCGGATGTCGGTGACCAGCGCGGCCGCGACGACGGGGCTGGTCATCACGTCGCGTACCCGGCGGTGGAGGGTCTCGATGACCTTGCAGCCATCGATGTCGATCACCCGCAGCAGATCGCGCTCGCTGACGATGCCGACCAGATGGCCTGCAGCGTCGAGCACCGGCGCCTGGTGGATGTGCCTGTCGCGCAGGAAGCGCCACGCCTCGGCCGCCGTGGCATCGGCCTGCACCGTGATGGCTGGACGGCTCATCACCTGGACCGCGTGGATGAGGGGGCCGCGCTCCAGATCCTCCGGCAACACGGTGCGATAGGCCTGCACCGCTTCCTGGGTCGGCCTTGGCAGCGGCGCCTCGACGCCCATCTCTTCGCCTTCCCGGGCGATCGCGCGGGCGTGTTGCGCGCGGGATAGGCGGTGCACGCGCCCCATTTCCTCCAGGGTGCCGGTGAAGACCCGTCCCGTGATGCCGTAGATCGAAAACATGCTGCTCAAAACTCCCGGGCAGGCGCGTACAGCAGGTGCCCCTGGATTCCGGGGCAAGGATAGGCCGCTGAGCGCCGCCTCACGAACGGCTGCGCCTTCGCTGTGCGACGACCCGCCACGCCCATGCCTGGGATATCAGCAGGTAGGCGGCAGCGGCGGAGAAGGTCGCCGTGATCCCGAGGCCGGCGAACAGGGGCACGCCGATGGTGCCGATGTTCTCCCAAAGACTGGCGGGATCGCTCAATGACAAGGTCGCCGCTGCGGTAGATCCCGTGGCCCAGGCCCCGAGTTGATAGGCCCCGTAGTAGAGGGGTGGGACGGTCAGCGGGTTGGTGACGAGCGTGCCGGCTGCGGCGACTGGCAGATTGACGCGTAGGAAAACCGCTGCGGCCGCCGCAAGCAGAATCTGGGCAAGCGGAATGGCAAAGCCGATGAACAGCCCGACGGCAGCGCCCAGCGCAACGCCCCGGCGCGACCAATGCCACAGCTTGGGATTGCCGAGCCAGGGCGCCAGCCGGCGCAGCGAAGGATGGGCCTCGAGCTGCTCACGGCTGGGCGTCAGGGCCCGCAATCGCCGGCTCCAGGACGTCATCATGCTCAGTCGTCCCCGCCCAGGAAGCCAAGCAGTTGCAGCAGGCTGGTGAAGAGGTTGAAGATCGAGACGAAGAGCGTCACCGTGGCCAGGACGTAATTGGTCTCGCCGCCATGGATGATGGTGCTGGTCTCATAGAGAATCAGACCGGACATCAGCAGCACGAAGGCCGCAGAAACCGTGAGCGACAGCGCTGGAATTTCGAAGAAGATCGCCGCCAGGCCGGCCAGGAAGGCCAGGAGAATGCCGACCATGAGAAAGCCGCCCATGAAGCTGAAGTCCCTCTTGCTGCTCAGGGCGTAAGCGGAAAGGCCGATGAAAATCACGGCCGTGGCCCCCATTGCCTGCATGACGATCTCGCTGCCGTTGGGCAGGCCGAGATAGCGGTTGACGATGGGGCCCAGGGTATAGCCCATGAAGCCGGTCAGGGCGAAAACGGCGAGGATGCCCCAGCCGCTGTCCTTGAGCTTATGCACGGCGAAAAGCAGGCCGAAGAAGCCACCCAGCGTGAGCAGTATCCCTGGATGGGGGAGCTTGAGCGCGGCGGAACCGCCTGCCGTGAGGGCGGAGAATGCCAGTGTTGCGGACAGAAGCAGATAGGTGTTGCGGATGACCTTGTTGCTCGCAAGAACCGACTGCGCACCTGCCTGTGGGAGAGCGATGGCGGGGCTGCCGGGGTATCTGGGGTTCATTTGCTTCTCCTTTGGGGTTGATAAGTCGCGGGGTCGGTGCGCCATGCCCTAAGGTACGAGCACGACGGGCAGGGGGCAGCGATGCATCACCTTGTAGGCCACCGAGCCGAACAGCAGGCCATCGATGCTTCCCAGGCCCCGGCTGCCGATGACGACGGCTGTGGCATGAAGCCGCACGGCCCGTTCGACGATGCGTTCAGCCGGATCGCCCAGCATCGCGTGCAAGCGCCAGGGCAAACGCGCGGCGTCCAGGAGGGCGATCGCCGGTGCTGCCGCCGCCAGCGCGCGGTGTGGGAACTCCGCCTCTGCCGCTTCCCTGGAGAGCCAGGGTTGCACATGCACGAGATGCAGGGCGCAGGCGCTCATGGCGGCAGCCTGGGTGGCCGCATGAGTCACGGCGCGCAGGGCGTTGTCCGAAGGATCCACAGCGATCAGCCAGGGACTGGCTGCCGGCGCAGCGAGCGGCGGCGTGCTGTCGTAGACCAGGCAGACGAGCCGGTGGTCGGCGTCGTGTTCGGCCACGGCGGGGGTGGGGGCAAGCGGGGCAGCGTTCATGCTTCGTCTCCTGCCGTCACGGGCTTCGCTTTTGTCAGCGCCAGACTGGCTACGACGGAGATGAGGATGATGCTGGCGACCATGGAAAGCGACCATTGAATGGGAACGTGGAACCAGGGCATGGCCAGCATCTTGCCGCCGATGAAGACGAGTACGAGGGCAAGGCCGTACTTGAGCAAATGGAAGCGTTCGGCCATGTCCGCCAGGAGGAAGTAGAGGGCGCGCAGGCCCATGATGGCGAAGATGTTCGAAGTGAATACGATGAAGGGGTCCGTGGTGACCGCGAAGATGGCCGGAATGCTATCCACCGCAAAGACGACGTCGCTCGCTTCGATGAGCGCCAGGACGAGGAACATCGGCGTAGCCCAGAGCACCCCCGCCTTGCGCACGAAGAACTTCTCGCCATGGAATTCGGGCGTGATGCGCAAATGGCTGCGCAGCCAGCGCAGCAGCGGGTTTTTCTCCAGGTCCGGCTGGGCCTCGGCGAAGATCAGCATCTTGATACCGGTGACGACCAGAAAAGCGCCGAAGACGTAGAGGATCCAGGCGAACTGCTGCACCAGCCAGACACCGGCCAGGATCATTCCGGCGCGCATCACGATGGCGCCCAGCACCCCATAGAGCAGCACGCGACGCTGCAATTCCGGCGGTACGGCGAAATAGGTGAAGATCATGACGAAGACGAACATGTTGTCCACCGACAGCGATTGTTCGATCAGGTAACCGGCGAGGAATTCGAGGGTCTTGGTTCGTGCTACCTCGGCGCCTTGGGTATCGTTCAGATACCACCAGAGCAGCCCGGCGAAGGCGAGGGCGAGGCCGACCCAGACAGCGACCCAGGCGGCCGCTTCCTTGACATGCACGCGGTGCGCCTTGCGTCCGCCGAAGACGAAAAGATCGAGGGCCAACATGATCAGCACGAAGGCAATGAACCCGGCCCACATCGGCCCCGTGGCAAAACTGATGGCAGTAGTTTCGTTCATGAAGTCATCCTGGCTGCTTGAGCCGCGCTGCCTGCGGGACGGCCCCTCGTCGCCACGGCGGGGTGGGGTCGGGGGAGAGGGCAGCGCAACGGGCGGCGAGGGTCGTCATTCGACAGAGGGCAGGCACTCAGGCGCGCATCAGCGCCATCACCTGGCTGGGGTCGAGGCTTGCCGCTTTTTGCTGTATCTGCGGCAAGTATTGCGTCTGCAACTGCCGGGCGGGCCCAAGCAGTTCGCTGAACGATGCGCGCAGGACTTCGGTGCTCATGCTGCGCCCGCCGGCGTAGTAGCGCCGGGCCACATGGCCCAGGGCATAGGTCGTGGCAAAGGAGAAAGCCACGCCGGTCGCAGCGTTGCCGATCCCGCCGAAAGTCTTGCCCGCCGCCTTGCCCAGCAGTCCCCCCAGCAGTTTTCGTCCGAACTGTTCCAGGGTCTGCGAAGTCAGCCCGACGCCGGCCGCGGCAATGAATTCCTTGATGTGCCCCTGGTCCAGGCTTACCCCGTGGGACTTGCCGATGCCATACACCAGCTTGATCTGGAGCGGGATGATCGCCATGGACGCCCAGGACTGGGGAAGCAGTTCCAGGGCGCCCGCCAGCAGCGCGTGGTTGAGGATGGACTTCTCCTGTTCGGCGTCGGGAACGACGGAGGGGGCGGGGAGCGCGGACGCTGCCGGAGGCGGCGACACGAAGCCGTTGTGCTCGACCAGTTGATCGACTTTGCCGGCGATGTGGTCGGCCTCCTCTTCAGGCAATCCAAGCGCAAGTTTCAGTTCGCCGAGGAAGCGCCGCTCGGCCTCGCCCAATCGCCCGTCGGCCTCGCACACACAGAAGGCCATCTCGTAGGCCAACTGACGCTGAGCAGAGTCCGTGAGCATCGAGGCCGCCGCGGAAAGCGGCAGACGCTTGAGGAGCACGTCCTGATACAGGCGCGACAGATCCGGGCTGCCATTCTCGTCGCCCAGATTCTCGGCAACGCGGCGCACGGCTTCGCGCTCCCTTTCGTCCTTGGCTCCATCCGCAAAAGCCGCATGGATGGCGATAGCCAGGAGAGCTCTGAGTTCGTCGTGGGTCATGGTTTTCTTGGCGAGTGAGCCCGGCGGGGCAGGCGAAATATCGGCGGGGGGAGCGCGACGTCGATCCGCTTGGCAGCGAGGCGACGTCAGGCGCTCACGAGGAGGTTGGCAAGCCGTCAGAGCCTGAGATATTTCCCAGGCTTGCCGGGCCTTATTGGACCTGCTGAATGCCCGCCAGCACCCAGCCGCCGCTGCCCTGGCGCGGCTTGACCATGTGCCAGATCTCATCGACGCTCTCGGCGGGGCCGTTGTCTTCGCGGATCTGCCCGGTAAAGCGGGTGCTCACCACGTAACGGCCGTCCTCCTCGGCCACGTCGATGATCTCGGCTTCGATGGCCACGACGTCGGTGACTTGGCTTTGACCCGTGCGCTCCGCGAAGGCGAGCTTGATTTCGGCGAACATCTCGGGAGTGGTGAATTCGCGGATGTCGTCCAGATTGCCCGCGTCGTTGGCGGCTTGCAGGCGGATGTAATGCACCTTGGCGTTACGGACGAAGCCTGCCACGTCGAAATCGGCAGGAACGTTACCGGATGAGGTGACCGCATTGGCGAGGGCGCCACCCGCCGCGGCAGCGGGCATGGCCACATCGTAGCCGCGCGCTGCGGCTTGGCCCGGCTCGATCCGGTTGGCCGCGTACTGGGACGCATGGGCCGCGCTGCTCGCATTGGCGCCGGCCAAGGCAGGGTTTTGCGCCTGGGCGCGCTTGCGCAGGAAGAAACCGACTGCGGCCATGACGACAACCGCCAGCAGCGCCATCATCATGAACGAGGCCAACTCCTCGCCAAATCCGAAGTGCGAGGCCAGCGCGGCGAGCCCCAGGCCGGCCGCCAGACCGGCGACCGGGCCCATCCACGAGCGTCCGCTACTCGCGGCGGCGGCCGGGGCAGCGGCGGCAGCCGGTGCTGCGGCGTTGGCGGGAGTTGCCTGCTTCTGGGCGGGCGAGGCGTCGGGGGTTTTGGCGGGGGGCGTCATCTCCCGTTGCATACCGGAGGATTTTCCGGAACCGAGGCGCTTGGCCGCCTCTGCGTCACCCACGCCCATGGAAAGGCCGAGGGCGACAATGACGGCAAGCAGTGAAAGGGATTTCATCGAGTTCTCCTGTGAATTGAGGTAGTACCCGAGGGAGGATAGAGGCCGCAAAAGCAAAAGAAAAACAGAATAAAGCGTACCCGGTCATCCAGAAATACTTACATTCCATCCGGTCCGGCCGGGGGATCCTGCATCAGTTGCAGGGCGATGCGCAGGCCGATGACGACATTGGCCAGGGCAAAGCCTGCCAGGATCAGGGTGATCGAGGTCGGGAAATCATGGCTGCGCAGAAGATGGGAAATCCCGGTGGAGAGCAGGTTGAGGACCACGAGCAGCCAGAAGCGGGGATTCCTGGGCTGGTAGAGGCGTGAGAGTTTCATGCTGCCGTCCCGGGGTGATCCGTCTTGCGCCCCTCCAGGGCGTCAGACTTTGGCTTTCTTGGAACCCTGGCCGCCGAACATGTCGTGCTGCGCGAATTGGCAAATTGCGGACACGATGGGGTGCGTGAGCTTGCGTTCGTTGGTGATGGCGTAGATCTGCTCGCGCACCACTTCGATGCGCCCAGCGACTTCAACCTCGTACTGGTGAGCGATGTAATCCTCGATGGCGGTGGGAGCGGCGAAGAAGCCCGCGCCCGCCTGGCCGAAGGCCATCAGCAGCGCGCTGTCGTCAAACTCGCCGACGATGCGCGGCCGCAAACGTTCGGACTCGAACCAGCGCAGCAAGCGCGAATGCAGGGCGACATCCGCACCGGGCATCAGAAATGGCTTATTGTCCAATCCCCGGGGAAACGCGGCGGCGGCCCGGGTCTGGAGCGCCGGGGCGGCAAAGATGCTGACGCCGCTTTCCCCGAGAAAATGGGCGTAGCCGCGCACGTTCACGTTGTCTGGCATGGGTCGGTCGGCGATTACCATGTCCAGCCGGTGCACGGCCATGTCGCCCAACAAGGCGGTGAGCCTTCCCTCCCGGCAGATGAGTTTGATGGGCTCGCTGCTGCCCAGGGAGGGTTCGACCAAACGATAGGCCACCATCTTGGGCACCGAGTCCGCGATGCCCACCCGGAAAGGCGTGGCTTGGGGCAAGGCGTCTTCGCGCAGGGATTCGAGAAGTTCATTGCCGAGAGTGAAGATTTGCTCGGCGTAGCTCAGCATGCGCTGGCCGGTCTCGGTCAGTTCGAGTCCCCGGCCGGCGCGGCGGAAAAGTTGCACCCCCAGCGCGTTTTCAAACTCGCTCAATTGTCCGCTGATGGACTGGGGCGTGACGTGCAGCATCTCGCTCGCCCGGGCGATGCTGCCCGATTTGGCGACCATCCAGAAATACCGTAGATGCTTGAAGTTCAATCCGGCCATGGTTATTCCTGTTCTCCCCCGAGTTGCCTCACGGCTGGTGAATGATCAGGGCGTGACGAGGGGATTGAGCAAGGCTTGCGCAGGCTATCAGGCATCGGGTTCGAACACCCAGACGGCGTAGCCGTCGCGCAGTTCGCGCAGAAGCGTGGCCAGGAGCCAGGCGGGGATGCGCAGGCGTCCGGCCTCGCGGGCGCGCTTGACGATGGAGGACCAATGGCGAACCCGGAATCCGGCCGCCTCGATGGCGTGGCGCGGGTGGGCCTCGCGGGGGGCGAAGCGGGCGCCCAGACGGCCGAGTTCGCGGCGGATGCCGCCGCCGAAGCGCCGGTTGAAGGCGCTCGTCATCAGGTCGCAGACCAGGGTGGCACGGGGCAGCGCCCGGCGCACCGCGCTGGCAGTGGCGGTGAGGGCTTCGTCCGTGAGGTACATGCTGACTCCCTCCAGAATGACCAGAGCCTCGTCGTCCCCCGCCAAGGGTGCGAGATGGGCCTCGAGGCCTTCCCGCGCGAAATCGACCCCCACGCGGACCAGGGGGTTGGGCGCCTGGGCCGCCGGCAGCCGCGCCTCCTTCAGCGCCAGCAGGCCGGGATCGTCAAATTCCCACCACCGGCCTCCGGGCAAGCGGAAGGCACGGGTGTCGAACCCGGCGCCGACGATGAAGATGCGCTGCCCCGGCCGGGCGGCAATGGTTTGCCGGGCCAGGTCATCCACCAGGCGGTGGCGGGCGACATTGCTTTCACTCGGTCCGCGGAAGCGCAGCAGGGGCGCGAGTTCGGCCCGCAGGGCGCCGTCCAGGAACAGCGCCGCCTGGCGATCACCGCACAGCGGGTGGGGGCCTTCCGCATCCGTCGCCCGCAGCAGGCAGCAGTAATAGGCAGTGCGGGCGACGGGCGGGAGAGGAGTCATCCCCGAAGCCTCGGTTGGGGCTCGTAGCGCCGCCGTTCGGGGGATGATCGCTTCGCAGTGCCGCAGAGGCCCAGAGCACAAGGCATTCCGGGCATCGACAAGCGGTCGACCGAGGTTTCCAGGATCATTGGCTACGGCCGTAGCGTCCCGTCAGGGTCGCCTTGCCCAGGGCGTTGGCGTTGATCATGAAACCGGCGATGCCGGCCGTGGTGCCCGGGGGAAGATCCAGCTTGTCCACCTTGAGGGCATAGACCGTGAAGTGGTAGCGGTGGGGCTTGTCTCCCACCGGCGGGCAGGGACCGCCCCAGCCGGGGGCGCCGAAGTCGGTCGTCACCTGCACGGCGCCGGCGGGCAGGCCGGAACCGTCACCCTTGCCGGCGCCGGCCGGCAGCCCGGTGGTGTCGGGCGGCAGATTGGCCACCAACCAGTGCCAGAAACCGCCGCCGCCGGTGGGGGCGTCCGGGTCATGGACCAGGATGGCGAAACTGCGGGTGCCCTTGGGCGGGTTTTTCCAGCTCAAGGCCGGGGAGAGGTTGCCGCCAGCGCAGCCGAAGCCCTGGAAAACCTGCGCTGACTTGATCGTTCCCCCCGGGGAAAAGTCAGGGCTGCTCAGGGAAAAGCCGCCGGCCTGGGCGGTGCCGCAGCTTGCGGCGAGGGCGAAGGCGGCGAGCGAAAGGTGGAAGGCAGGGCTGGGGCGCGGCATGGCGAGTCTCCGGGAGTGGGGTGCAAGGATTCTAAACGGGTTCGGCCGGAGCGGAAGCGCCGACGGTTGTGGCTATGTGTTGAAAAACCAGCAATTGCGTAGGGTGTGGCAGGGGAGGACAATGGACCCATGTCCAGCTTTGACGCCATCGATATCCATCGTCCGGACCTGGCCCGCAGCTATCTCCAACTGCTGGCCAGCCAGCCGGGGCGGCCCCTGGCCCTGTTCGGCCCCCGCCGGGTGGGCAAGACCTGGTTCCTCGACCACGATCTGGCCCCAGCCGCCCGGGGGGCCGGCCTCCTGCCGGTCTATGCCGATCTGTGGCTCAACAAGGCCGCTCCCCTTGAGGCGATCAATCATGCCCTGGAGGAAGCCCTCGACGATCTGCACGTGCCGCTCGGCACCATCGGGCGCCTGGCCCGCACCCCGGTCAAGAAGATCGGCGCCCTGGGGGCCAGCATCGATCTGGGCGACGAGCCCCACCGCCGCACCCTGCCCGACGATGCTGCCCTGCGCTTCGATGCCCTGGTGGTCCGCCTGGCCCTCGAACATGGCGCCCGGGTGCTCCTTCTCCTGGATGAGGCCCAGACCCTGGGGGACACGGCCAGGGCCGGCGACCTGCTCGCCACCCTGCGCGCCGTGCTCCACAAGCGCCAGGACCAGGTGGAGGCGGTGCTTACCGGATCGTCCCAGGAAGCGCTCGCCCGCATCCTTTCCGCCGCCGGGACACCCATGTACCAGTTTGCGCAACTGCTCACCTTTCCGCCCTTGGGAGACGAATTTCTGGTGCGCCTGACGGACCGCTTCGCCGAAGTGCATCACGGCCGGGCGCCGCGTCTCGACGATCTGCGCCAACTCTTCGCCCGCGTCGGCTACAAACCCGCTTTGCTGCGGGACATCGTCAAGGCCATGTCGGCCGAGGGCGAAATCGACCCGGAGGCCGGTCTGGCCCACTTCATGGCCGACGCCCGCCAAGTGGCCGGCTGGCAGGCTCTGCTCAACACCCTGGACGCCTTCGAGCGTGGTGTTCTGGTCGCCATGGCTCAAGGGCTGCCCCCCTTGGGAAAAGAGACCCGGGCGCGACTGGCAGCCATTCCCGGGGCCACGCCCACCGTAGCCAAGGTGCGAACCGCCCTGGAGAAACTGAAACGCTCCGGCCTGCTTACCCGAACCGGCAGCGGCCTGGGCCTGGAGGACGAACTGTTGGCCGAATACCTCGCCGCGAGGGGCGGCGGTCGCTGATTCCCATGGATGGATCCCTGCCGGCGCAGACGCACGAGGAGGCCTGGGAAGCGCTTTCCGACCTGTTTGTCGATAACGAAGTCGACATCGCCGGGATTGCGGCCCGCCTTGCCGGGATTCCGCCGGACCTGCTTGAGGAAATCCTGTTTGACGAAGTCGCCCCTTATTGCGCGCCCAACCTCCTCGCGCCGGTACCCCCGGTATGGTCGGGTTTTGCCCGGGAACCGCTGCTTGCCGGGATCAAGGCCCAGTTGCAACAGCGCCGCCACTCGCGTCTCCGCGCACTCGCCGCCTGCCTGAGCGGGCGGTTCTGGCGCTGGCGGTACGCCCGCGAGTGGCGCGAATTGCGCCAATGCCTGGCCCGTGGAGCCGACGCGAACTTCGGTTAGGGTCCGACCCAGGCCGGCGCCAGCCCGAGGCCGCGTCGGCTTGCGCGGTGAGCGCTGGCCTGGCGCAGGTCGCCCGATTCGCGTGAGGCGCGCCGTCGCGTTGGGCTCCAGACTCTGTCGGCATGGCTTTTGAGGACGGCGTAGTGAGCCTCTCCGCCAAGTGCGGCAGAGTATTCATGCTTGCCGTCATGCACGCCGCGCGTTAATATGCGCCAATGGCGATCAAGAGCTTCAAATGCAAGGACACTGAGGCGCTTTTTCGCGGCGAACGTGTTCCTCGTTGGGTGAATGTTGAGCGGCCTGCACTTCGCAAGCTGGAGCAACTGGACTTGTCCGCTGTCCTTGAGGATCTGCGAGTTCCCCCTGGCAATCCGCTGGAAGCCTTGAAGGGAAGCCGTAAGGGCCAGCACAGCATCCGGATCAACGACCAATGGCGCGTTTGCTTTGCTTGGACGCCGGAAGGACCAAAGAACGTCGAGATCGTCGACTATCACTGAAGGAATTCGATCATGCGTACCCTTCCTCCTGTTTCCCCCGGCGAGATGCTGGAAGAGGAATTTCTCAAGCCCCTCGGCCTGACGAAATATCGCTTGGCCAAGGACATCGGTGTGCCCCCTCAACGCATTGGCGACATCGTTGCCGGCAAGCGGGCCATTACCGCCGATACTGACCTTCGGCTGTGTCGGTATTTCGGACTTAGCGATGGTTGGTGGCTGCGAGGGCAGGCCAACTACGACACCGCGATCGCCCGTGAAGTCATGGGCGAGACGCTCTCGCGCATTTCCCGCTGTCCCCTGCTGGCTGCCTGATCCCACGGTGCAAGGTCAGGTCATTCAGCCAAGAGGCCGCCTGCACTTTCCCCAAGGGGCAAGCCCCTGTCCGCCCGCGCGTGAATTGCACCTGTCGTCGCTCCGGCACCTTGTGGGCGGGGGCCTTTGCGTCGGCCTGCCGGTCGGCGGAGGGATCGTTCCAACCCGGCCCGCCGGAGGACCAGCGAAGCGCCGGCCGCGGGCCGGTCCGCCCTATTCGCGCCAAGCGCTGAAGACGAAGTCCTTGTCCTTCTGTGCCCGGTGACAGGCGTGACAGTCCGCCTGGGCCTTGGCGTCGAGGCTTCCCTTGCCGGTCTTGGGGTCGAAGACCTGGTAACCCCAGCCATGGGTGGCGCGGAACTTCCGGCTGTCCTTGGCCATCACCAGCACGGCCTTGCGGGCACCTTCGCTCACCGCGTTATCCTTATCCACCGCTTCGAAGAGGTCGAAGACGATCACCGCGCCGTCGGCGAAGCGGCCGGCCTTGTAGCCCGCCAGGGCCTTGGGGTTGGCGTAGAGGTGATGCAGGCCGCCCACCGCGTCGTAGAGGGGGTGGCCCTTGTTGAGGAGCATGGATTTGACGTGGTCCCAGTGGCGGAATCCGGTCGGATAGCCCACATCGGCGAGGGCGGGAAGGCTGGCGGCGGCGAGGAGCGAGGCGAAGACGAGGCTGCGGGTCATGATGATCTCCTTGGGGTTGGCTGGGAATTCGGTATCGAATCGATACAAAAAAAGTATCGGCTTTCACTCCACGCTCTGTCAACATAGTTTTTAATCGATACTATTGCGCCATGGCCGAGTCCCCCCTGCATTCCCTTCTACTCTGTCTTTCCCGCGCCCTGCAGCACGAGCAGCGGCAGGCCGCCCTGGGCGGCGGCCTGCTGCCGGTGCAATGGGCAATCCTGGCCTATCTTCGGGACGCCAACCGTTACAGCAACACCCCCCAGGCCCTGGCGGAGTACCTCTCCCTGACCAAGGGCACGGTGTCCCAAAGCCTCAAACTCATGGAATCCCACGGCTGGATCACCCGCAGCGGCGACGCCTCCGACCGGCGCATCGTCCGCCTCGCCTTGAGCGAAGCCGGGCGGGCCCACCTCGCCCCTGCGGCAGAAGAGGCCTGGCTGGCGGCCATCGCGGCGCTTCCGGCCCCCGATCAGGTCACGGCGGAGCATGCCCTGCGCCGGCTGCTGGCCGGCTGGCAGCACATCCGGCAGGGGAGAACCTTCGGCGTCTGTCGCAGTTGCCGGCACTTCCACCCCGGTTCGCCGGAACACCGCTGCGGCCTCACCGGCGAGGCCCTGAGCGACGAGGACAGCACGCGCCTGTGCCGGGAGCACGAACTGGCCTTGCCCGCACCATGAGCGCATCCACCGCGTCGTGAGTCGCTTTCCGGTCCACCCTTCCTCGCGCCCCGCGCACCCCTGAGCATGGCTGCCTTCCGCCTTCCCCCGCTGCACGCCCTGGCCGCCTTCGAGGCCGCCGCCCGCCATCTGTCTTTCCAGAAAGCCGCCGACGAACTCTGCGTCACCCAGTCGGCCATCAGCCACCGCCTGCGGCAACTGGAGGACGACCTGGGGGTGAAGCTCTTCCTGCGCATCAGCCGCAATGTGGCCCTGACGCCCCAGGGCGAGGCCTACCTCATTGCGGTCAGGAAAGCCCTGGTCGATATCGAAGTGGCGACCCGGGGCATCGCCCGGGCGGCGCGGCACACCCTGCGGGTCAGCGTCGCCCCCGGCATCGGCGCCAAGTGGCTGGTCACCCGGCTGGCCGATTTCCAGCGCGCCCACCCGGAGACCGACCTCATCCTTTCCGCCTCGATGCACCTGGCCGACATCAAGTCCGGCGAGATGGATGTCGGCGTGCGTTACGGCAACGGCCACTGGCCGGGTCTCCTGGCCCTCAAGCTGAGCGACGAGGTGCTCATGGCCGTGTGCGCCCCCGCCTATCCGGCCGGAATCGGCGGACTCAGTCAGCCCGCGGACCTAGCCCGGGCTCAGTTGCTCCGTCTGCGCCACGGCAGCCTGCCGTGGAAAACCTGGTTCGAGGCCGCCGGCCTGGACTGGCCAGAACCCACCGGCGGCATGCAGTTCGACGACCCGGTCATGCTGCTGGAAGCCGCGGCAGCCGGCAACGGCGTGGCCCTCAGCGCCGGCAAGCTGGTGGAGCCCTACATCGCCGCCGGCACCCTCATGCAGCCCTTTGCCATCACCCCCCGGGACCGCGGCTACCACGTCGTGCTGGCGCCGGAATCCCGGGAAAAGCCCTGGGTGATGGCCTTCGTGGATTGGCTGGTGCAGACGGCCCGGCAAGACGCTCAGGGCGCCAGGGCGACCTGACGGGGAGCCTCGCCCAGGCTCAGGCGGTGCTCTCCCCGGCGGGTGGCGACGATCAACAGCCTCTCGGCCCGCCGGCACTCCAGCCCGGTGATCTCCCCGCCGCGATGCACTGGCTGCGCTGCGACGCGTCCCTGGGCGCTCTCCCGATACACCGCCAGGCGGTTCCGGTCGGTGAAGAAAGTGGGCGCCTGGGCACCGCAGGTGGCCAGCAGGGAGCGCTCCGGGTCGTAGCCCACCACGCGGCGCTGGTCGGTGGCCCGGGCCACCGCCACCAGAAGGACGATGCCCAGGACGGTCAACAGGGTCAGGCCGATGCGGCGGGAAGCGGTTTCGGGGTTCATGGCACTCTCCTCACGGGATGACGAGGCCATTGTGCCGAGGCAGGAACGCCCGTGGGACGAGGGATTTTCATCGTCCGCAAGAAAGAAATTCATGGAAGACGGGCCGCAGCGAAATCACGCGCAAGCCGGCGAATCCTGCGGCGCCTCCGGGCTCCCGAGTCCCGCGGGGCGCGCTAGCGCGGGACGGGAAAAATCGGCTTGACGCCCAGCTTCTTGATGGTTTTGCGAAATCCCCGGTAGGTCTGGCTGCCCAGGTGAACGATGAACAGGCGGACGGGGTAGGGACCGGTGGCCAGGGCCTTGCACATGGCAGGGCCTTTGTCGCCCAGGGTGAAACGCCGGGTCTCGAAGGTCAGGACGTAATCCGGGACATCGGGGTCACTGGCCAGGATGCGGCGCAGCAGATAGGCGTTGCGCACGTATTTGCCGTCGCGGGCGACCAGGGCGGCGATTTCCGCCACCACTTCCGCGGGTAGTTCGGCGGGGGCGAGTTGGGCCTTGGGCGGCAGGCTGGCGAGTTCCTGCTCGACCCGCTGCTCGTAGTCGGCGCGCTCCTGCCAGCGGCGGCGGTGGGCCTCGGCTGCGGCGGGATCGCTCTCCTGGGCATGGCGCCAGAGAATTTCGCAACCGCTCAAGGTGGCGCCGGGGTCGGCGGTCATCACAGCCTCGATGTCCTCGGCGCCTTCGGGCTCGCCCGCTTCCAGCCGCAGCCGTCCGCGCAGGAAACGGGCCGAGAGATGCTGGGGCTCCACCGCCAGCAGGGCCTCGACCTCGGGCCGCAGGTCGGTGGCGGGGTCGAGTTCCTGCATGAGACGGATGCGCTCCCAGCGCTCACCGGGGGCAAACCCGGCCTGTCCGTCCAGTTGGCTCAGGCGTGCGCGGCATTCGGTCAGGTGGCTGTGGCGGGCCTGCCAGCGCTCTGCGACAGTCTGGCGCCAGGTCTGATCCAGGTCGGCCTCGATGCGGGCGAGCGAGCCGGCTAGCCAGACCGTCGCGGCGCTGTGGTCCAGGGAGGGAGGCGGACGGGGCGCTGTGTCATCTCCGGCCATGGCGGCAAGCCGATCCCGCAGACAAGGGTGGGTGTCGTGGTGGTCGGTGACGCGTTTCAGGGCGCGCTCCAGGCAAGCCGCGCTCCCCAGTTCCAAGGGGCTGGCCGCCGCCAGTTGCGCCCAGCGGCGGCTGCGGTCGGCGATGGGCTCCGATTGCCTGGCGGCCGTGCGGTCTATCTCCGGCCAGAAGCGCTCCTGCTCCACCAATCCGGCGATGTTGATGCGGACCAGGGCCTGGCTGGCCACGTTGCTGCCTACGACGTCCGCGGAGAAGCGGTCGGCAGCGTATTCGTGCTGCCGGGCGAGGACGAAGGTGTAGGCGTTGAAATAGGGGGCATACCAACGGAAGAGTCGGGCGATGAGGCGGGAGCCCCAGTCGTTCCACTGCTCGGAGAGCGCCTGCAAGCGGCCCCAGGCGGCGCGCAGGCGATAGATGAAGCCTCCCAGGCGGCCGTGGCAGCCGGCCAGGTGGCCGTACTCGTGGGCCACCACGGCCAGGGCCTCGGGTTCTTCCAGGGCCTGCAGGAGCGGCAGCCCCAGAATGAGGATGTTCTTTTCCCAACCGAAGAGACCGAAGCGGGGGTGTTGGACGATGGCCGCGTTGAGTTCGTCAGTGACCAGGACGGTATGGATGCGCGGGCCACGGAGCCGGCTACGCAGGGCGTCGAGGTGGGCGAAAAGGGCGGGCGCCTCGCCACGGGTCAGGGGGCGGCCGGCGGGGTGGGGAAAACGGGCGAAGAGCAGGGTAAAGGCGGCGCGCACCATGGCCCAGGCGGGCAGGACAAGGAGGATCAGGAGCTTGCCCAGCTTGGCGATGAAAATCAGTGCCTTGCCTCCGCTGGCGACCACGGCAAAAACCAGAAGTGCCAACGCCAGAAGTGCCAGGGCGGTGAGCCCGATGGCCAGGCCGAGAATCAGGAAGCCCAGGAGGGCGACCCCGACCACGGCCCGCACATAGCGGGCGGGTGCTCGGCGGGCGGTATCCTCCAGGCGGGTGATGAGGGCGTCGTAGCGGGCGAGGTCCATGGCATGTCCATAAGGCGGAAACGATGCCATTGTATTCTAGTATGCCGAATGCGAAAACCCTGTGGCGCGGGTCATCGCCAGGGCTCGATGCGCGGGGGGCCTCAGAGGTCTCGCGTCTTGTCCCGCTCGATCAGGGCGTAGGCGGAGTGGTTGTGGATGGACTCGAAGTTCTCGGATTCCACCACGTAGGCGGCGATGCGGTTTTCGGCATTGAGGCGGGCGGCGACATCGCGCACCATGTCTTCGACGAATTTGGGATTGTCGTAGGCCCGCTCGGTGACATATTTCTCGTCCGGTCGCTTGAGGAGCCCGAAGAGTTCGCAGGACGCTTCGGCCTCGACCAACTGGACGATTTCCTCGATCCACACGAAGTCGTGGCAGCGGGCGGTGACGGTGACGTGGGAACGCTGGTTGTGGGCGCCGTACTCGGAAATCTTCTTGGAGCAGGGGCACAGGCTGGTGACCGGCACCACGACCTTGACCGAGGTGGCGATCTGGCCGTGGCAGATGTCGCCGATCAGGGTGACGTCGTAGTCCATCAGGCTGGGCACGCCGGAAACCGGCGCCAGCTTGTTGATGAAGTAGGGGAAGTTCATCTCGATCTGGCCGGTCTGGGCTTCCAGCTTCTCGACCATTTCCCGCAGCATGGCGGGGAAATTCTCCACCGAGATTTCGCGTTCGTGGCTGTTGAGAATCTCCACGAAGCGCGACATGTGGGTGCCCTTGAAGTTGTGGGGCAGGCCGACGGTCATGTTGAAGACGGCGATGGTGTGCTGGGTGCCGGCGGACTTGTCCTTGACCCGGACCGGGTGGCGGATGGCCTTGATGCCGACCTTGTCGATGGCGATCTGGCGGGTGTCGGTGGAACCCTGGACATCGGCCATGGGCGAGGGGGCTTGGGGTGCGTTCATGCTTTCAGTGTCCTGCGGCCTGCCGCGCCGCGATGGCGCGGACGATGCCGTCCTTGTCGAGGCCGAGTTCCGCGAGAAGCTGGCCCTGGTCGCCGTGGTCGACGAAGCGGTCCGGGAGTCCCAGGCGGAGCAGGGGGGTGGCAATCCCCTTGTCTTCCAGAACCCGCGCCACTTCCGACCCGGCACCGCCGATGGCGGCATTTTCTTCGATGCTGACCAGGAGCGAATGGTTCCCGGCCAACTCGGCCACCAGGTCGGCGTCGAGGGGCTTCACGAAGCGCATGTTGGCGACCGTGGCGTCGAGCGCCTCGCCGGCTGCCAGGGCGGCGGGAAGGACGCTGCCGAAGGCCAGCAGGGCGACCTTCTGGCCCCGGCGGCGGATTTCCGCCTTGCCGACGGGCAGGGTGTCCAGGTTGTTGCCGGGAAGCGCGCCAGTACCGCCGCCGCGGGGGTAGCGCACGGCGGTCGGGCAGTCCAGATGGAAGGCGGTGGACAGCATACGGCGGCATTCCGCCTCGTCCGCCGGGGTCATGATGACCAGGTTGGGGATGCAGGCGAGGTAGGAAAGGTCGAAGGTGCCGTGGTGGGTGGGGCCGTCGGCGCCCACCAGGCCGCCCCGGTCGATGGCGAAGACCACCGGCAGGTTCTGCAGGGCCACGTCGTGCACCAACTGGTCATAACCGCGCTGCAGGAAGGTGGAGTAGATGGCCACCACCGGCTTCAAGCCCTCGCAGGCCAGCCCGGCGGCAAAGGTGACGGCATGCTGCTCGGCGATGCCCACGTCGTGGTAGCGGTCGGGGAACTGCTGGGCGAAGCGGACCAGGCCGGAGCCTTCGCGCATGGCCGGGGTGATGCCCACCAGCCGCTTGTCGGCGGCCGCCATGTCGCACAGCCAGTCGCCGAAGACCTGGGTATAGGTGAGTTTGCCGCCGCCCTTGCCCGAGGAAGCAGGGATGCCTTCCACGGGGCAGAATTTGGCCACGCCGTGGTACAGGATGGGGTCCGCCTCGGCCAGCTTGTAGCCCTGGCCCTTCTTGGTGATGACGTGGAGGAACTTGGGACCCCGCATCTGGCGCAGGTTGTCCAGGGTGGGGACGAGGGCGTCCAGGTCGTGGCCGTCGATGGGGCCGTAGTAGTGGAAGCCGAATTCCTCGAACAGGGTGCCCGGGGTGATCATGCCCTTGACGTGCTCCTCGGCGCGGCGGGCGAGTTCGAGGAGCGGCGGGGCGAAACCCAGCATGTGGCGGGCACCCTGGCGGGCGGCATTGTAGGTCTTGCCCGACATGAGGCGGGTGAGGATGGTGTTGAGCGCTCCCACCGGCGGAGAAATGGACATTTCGTTGTCGTTGAGGATGACCAGCAGGTCGGCCCCGGCGACGCCGGCGTTGTTGAGGGCCTCGAAGGCCATGCCGGCGGACATGGCGCCGTCGCCAATGATGGCCACGGCCTTGCGCCCCTCCCCCTTCAGCTTGGCGGCGAGCGCCATGCCCAGGGCGGCGGAAATGGAGGTGGAGGAATGGCCGACGCCGAAGGTGTCGTAGGGGCTCTCGGAACGCTTGGGGAAGCCGGACACGCCCCCCGCCATGCGCAGCCGGTCCATGCCGGCGCGGCGGCCGGTGAGAATCTTGTGGGCGTAGCACTGGTGCCCCACGTCCCAGACCAGGCGGTCCTCCGGCGTGTCATAGACATAGTGCAGGGCGACGGTGAGTTCGACGGTGCCCAGGTTGGAGGACAGGTGGCCCCCGGTGCGGGAGACCGATTCGATGAGGAACTGGCGCAATTCGTCGGCCAGTTGGGGCAACTGCCGGCGCTCCAGGCGGCGCAGGGCAGCCGGATCGCCGACGGTGTCGAGCAGCGGAAAGGTGGGCATGGTCAGAACTGCCGGTGGCAGATGAAGTCGGCCAGTTGCTGGAGGCGGGCGGCGCGGAGACCGCAGGGGGCGAGGGCGGCCAGGGCGTCCGCGCGCAGTTGGCGGGCGTAGTCGCGGGCCCCGTCAAGTCCCAGGAGGCTGACGTAGGTGGGTTTGTCGGCGGCTTCGTCCTTGCCCGCAGTCTTGCCGAGGGTGGCGGTGCTGGCCGTGCAATCGAGAATGTCGTCTACGACCTGGAAAAGCAGGCCGGCGCGCTTGGCGAAACGATCCAGACCCTCGCGTTCCTCCGCGGCCAGAAGGCGGCCGCTGAGGGCGCCCAGCAGCACCGCGGCACGGATCAGGGCGCCGGTCTTCAGGGCGTGCATCAGCTCCAGTTCCGGTTGCTCCAGGGCGTGGCCGACCGATTCCAGGTCGATGGCCTGGCCGCCGGCCATGCCGCGGGAACCCGAGGCGTGGGCGAGGAGGGCGATCATTTCCAGTTGCCGGGCGGGCTCGGCGAGGCCGGGGCGGGCGAGCAGCTCGAAGGCCAGCGTCTGGAGGCTGTCCCCCACCAGGAGGGCGGTGGCTTCGTCGTATTCCACGTGGCAGGTGGGGCGGCCGCGGCGCAGAACATCGTCGTCCATGCAGGGCAGGTCGTCATGGACCAGGGAATAGGCGTGGATCAGCTCGACGGCGCAGGCGGCGGCGGCCAGAGGCTCCGGCGCCGCCCCGCTCACCTCGCCGGCGGCGAAGACCAGCAGCGGACGCACCCGCTTTCCGCCCCCCAGGGTGGCATAGCGCATGGCGCCGTGCAGGCGGGCGGGGATGTTGGCGGCAGCAGGCAGGCTGGCCGCGAGGGCAGCCTCGACGCATTCCTGGGTGCTCGCCATCCACGCGGTGAAGGCGGCCTGGGTCAACTCAGGTCTCCGGCCGGGTCAGCGGCCCGTTCCTCGCCGTTTTCGACAATGCGCAACTGAGTTTCGGCGGCGTCGAGCTGCCGCTGGCAGTGTTTCATCAATTCCATGCCGCGGCGGTAGGCGGCGATGGATTCCTCCAGTTCGAGGCTGCCGGCTTCCATGCTCTGGACGATGGCTTCGAGTTCGGCCAGGGCTGTCTCGAATTTCATCTCGGCGATGGGGGTTTGAGGCATGGCTGGGGCTCGCGGGAAACGGCGAAAAATACCCTATGGAGGGGCTTCTGGTCAAATCGGGGCCAGGGTAGAATTGCTGGCTTTTCAATCCGTTGGAGGCGTGGAATGACCGATTTGGGCAATCAGTCCCGGTTGGTCCCCGCAGTTTCCCAACTGCCGGTGGACTGGTATTTCGACGAGAACATCTTCGCTCAGGAGAAGAAGCTCCTCTTCGATGCCGGTCCGGGCTACGTCGGGCACCAGCTCATGGTTCCCGAAGCCGGCGACTACCGTACCCTGGAGTGGCTGGACCACGGCCGCATGCTGGTCAATGGCGGCGCCGGCGGCCCCCATGCCGGCACCTGGCTCATGTCCAACGTCTGCCGCCACCGCCAGGCCATCATGCTGCAAGGTTCCGGCCATCTTGACGGGCCCCTGGTGTGCCCCATCCATCGCTGGACCTACGATCAGGGCGGGCGCCTCATCGGGGCTCCCCATTTTCCCCAGAACCCCTGCCTCAACCTCGACAAGCTGCGGCTGGAGAACTGGAACGGCCTCCTCTTCCAGGGCCCGCGTTCGGCCAACGCCGACCTGGCCGGCATGCGGGTGGCGCGGGATCTCGACTTCACCGGCTACACCCTCGACCACGTCGAGATGCATACCTGCCACTACAACTGGAAGACCTTCATCGAGGTCTATCTGGAGGACTACCATGTCGCGCCCTATCACCCGGGCCTGGGCAATTTCGTCACCTGCGACGACCTCACCTGGCAGTTCGGCGATTGGTATTCGGTGCAGAAGGTGGGTATCACCTCCCTTAAGAAGTCGGGCTCCCCGGTCTACGAGCGCTGGCAGAAGGTGGTGCGCGAGTACTACGGTGACCGCGGTGAAACCCCGCCCCAGGGCGCCATCTGGCTGACTTACTACCCCAATATCATGGTCGAGTGGTATCCCCACGTGCTGGTGGTGTCCACCCTGATTCCCCAGGGCGTCGATCGCACCCTCAACGTGGTCGAGTTCTACTACCCCGAGGAAATCGTCGCTTTCGAGCGCGAATTCATCGAAGCGGAACGCGCCGCCTACATGGAAACCGCCATCGAGGACGACGATATCGGCGAACGCATGGACCGCGGCCGCCGCGCCCTCATGAAGGCTGGCAGGAACGAAACGGGCCCCTACCAGAGCCCCATGGAAGACGGCATGCAGCACTTCCACGAGTTCTATCGGCGCATCGTTGAAGGCGGGGAGAAGTGAGGGGTGAGGGGTAAGTAGCCTTCCCTTCTCCCTTTCCTCTTCCCCGCTTCCCCCCATGCAATCCCTCTGGATGCTCGCTGCCAGCCTCCTGTTCGCCTGCATGGGTGTTTGCGTCAAGCTGGCGGCGGCGACGCACTCGGCGGTGGAAATCGTTTTCTACCGCAGTTTCATTTCGCTCCTCATCATGGCCGCTCTGGTGCGCTATTCCGGCATTGCTTTCGCCACACCCCACTGGCGCTGGCAGCTCGGGCGGGGCCTGGTGGGCTTTCTGGCGCTGTTTGCCTATTTCTGGGCCATCACCCTGTTGCCGCTGGCGACGGCGGTGACCCTCAACTACACCTCGGCCATCTTCCTCGCCCTCTACCTGGCCCTCGCCGGCTGGCGCCTCACCGGGGGCATGCTGGCCGCTCTGGCCGTGGGGCTGGCCGGGGTGGTCCTGCTGTTGCGGCCGACCTTCCACGCCGATCAGTTGGGCGGGGGGCTCATGGGCCTGGCTTCGGGAATCCTGGCCGGCATGGCCTATTTCAGTGTGCGGGAGCTCGGAGCCCGCGGCGAGCCTGAGGCCCGCACGGTCTTCTATTTCTCTCTGGTGGCGTCGCTGGGGTCGGGAGTCTGGGCGGCCCTTTCCGACTGGCACGCGGTCGACCTTTCCAGCGGGCCTCTGCTCGCCGGCGTGGCGCTCTTCGCCACCGCGGCCCAACTGGCCATGACTCGTGCCTACACCCGGGGCAAGACCCTGCTTGCGGCGGCCCTGGCTTACAGCACGGTCATCTTTTCCAGCTTCTTCGGTGCCTTGTTGTGGGATGAAACCTTGCCACCCTCGGCCTGGGTGGCCGTCGCGCTCATCGTCGCCTCCGGCATCGCCGCGACCCACTTCTCACGCGCCAGCCCGGCGGAACAGGATTAAACCCGGAAACCTCAGTTGACCGCTTGTCGAACCCCGGAATGCCTTGTGCCGTGGAGCTCCGCGCCCCACCGAATCGCACACCCGGTGGGTAGCATCGCTACGAGCCCGTTGGCGCATCCGGGCGGGCGCCTGGCTTTGGCGCTCCTCCTTGCAGGCATCAGCCTGCCGTGTCGTCGCTTCGCGCCAGACACCCGCCCGAACGCACCAACGGGCCCGTCCAACTGAGGTTTCCAGGTTAAACTTTCCTGCAAACACAAGGAGGAGCGTTCCATGATCGTCGTCGATCACCAAGCCAACCGGGTCAGCGTCAGTGTCTTCGGCGAATTTACCTTGGCCGACTACAAGGAATTCGAGGAGATCGTCAATTACAAGGTCAAATTCGAAGGCCCCGTCGACCTCTACTTCGACCTGCGGGAAATGGCCGGTTTTACCCTTGATGTGGCCTGGGAGGAGATGAAGTTTTCCCGCGCCCATGCCCACGATTTCAACTGCATTGCCGTGGTGAGCGACAGCCAGTGGGTGACCTGGAGCGCCTGGATTTCGCAGAATTTCGTCGACGCCGACGTCGAGGTCTTCGACAACCCCGAGGAAGCCCAGGCCTGGCTGGACGGCGAAGCGTGAGCTTCACCACCCTGGCGGACGCCGGCATCCTGGCCGCCCACCGGAATGACCCGGGCTGGCGGGTTTTTGACCTGCGCCATCAGCTGGCCGACCCCGGCTACGGTGAGCGTGCCTACCACGCGGGCCATATCCCCGGTGCCCGCTTCCTGCACTGCGATCGCGATCTTTCCGGGCCGTGCACGGGACGCAACGGCCGCCATCCCCTGCCCGATGCGCAGCGCCTGGCCGCCCGGCTTGCCGAGGAGGGCGTCGGGCCCGGGGTCCAGGTTGTGGCCTACGACGACGCCCAGGGCATGATCGCCGGTCGCCTGTGGTGGCTGCTGCGCTGGCTGGGACACAGGGAAGTTGCCGTGCTCGACGGGGGGCTGGCTGCGTGGCAGGAGGGCGGCCGGGAACTGGAAAGCGCGCTGCCGCCGCCGCGGCCGGCGTCCCCCTGGCTCCCTTGCCTGGCGGACGTGGTGGTCGATGCGGCCAGTGTTGTCCAGGGTATCGGGCGACCAGGCGGACTTCTGGTGGATGCGCGCAGCCCGGACCGCTACCGGGGCGAGAACGAGACCCTGGACCCTGTGGCGGGGCACATTCCCGGGGCGGTCAATCGATTCTTCGGTGACAATCTCGCACCGGACGGGCGCTTCAAGGCGCCGGAGGTGCTGCGCGCCGAGTGGCAGGCCGTGCTCTCGGGAACAGATTCCAGAGAGGTCGTGCATCAGTGCGGTTCCGGCGTTTCCGCCTGCCACAACATCCTGGCCATGGAAATTGCAGGTCTTGCGGGATCGCGCCTCTACGCCGGATCCTGGAGCGAGTGGTGCGCCGACCCGGCCAGGCCGGTGGCGACCGGAACACCGGGATAGCCTGGGACTACGTCACGGGACGCCACCCCGGGGCTGGCAGGGGCACAGAAACGGGGAACGCCAGTCTCAGGCGGCTTCGACCAGGAGATACTCTTCCAGTTGCCGGTCGTAATCCTGGAAGTGGGCGAAAAGGCTGGCTCTCACCTGGGTGATGCCCTCGATGGCCTGGACCCCGTTGCCATCCTGGCGGAAGACGACGCGGATGGCCTTCAATTCTTCCGCAATGGCCAAGTGGGCTTGATTGTGGGCGATACGGTGGGCGTCGGGCACGCTCTCGCCCATGAAGGTCGATTCCACCAGATTGTGCTTGAGGGTCACTTCCACGAAGGCCCGGATCAACTGCTCGATATTGCCGTGGCAGAGTTCCCGATGCTCAAAGCGACACTGGTTGCAGTGGCTGAGGACGCCGATCTGGTCGCAGGACGCCTCGATGCGGTCGAGGAGTTCGATCATGTATTCGTGGTCACTGCGGATTTTTTGGATGGCCATGGCAGGGTGCATGTGGGACTTCAGTCGGGGGGGCGCAAGGCCTTGATGGGAATCGTTTTTGGATTGCTCAGGGTAGTCAGGGGGGCTAACGGTGTCAAGGCATGTTTTCACGGCCTGGCGAGCCGCTGGAGCGCCCAGGCCACATGTTCGCGTACCACGGGGTCGGGGTGGTCCTGGCGCCTTGCCAGCGCTATCCGGGCTTCCGGCGTCGGGAGGCCGTTACCCAGGGCGACGGCGAGATTGCGCAGCCAGCGGCGATGGCCGATGCGGCGAATGGGGCTGCCGCTCAAGCGGGCCTCGAATTCGGTCTCGGTCCAAGCGAACAATTCGGTCAGGGGCGCGCTGTCCAGTTCCTGGCGCGGGGCGAAGTCCGGGTCGCCGTACTGGGCGAAGCGATTCCAGGGGCAGCACAGCTGGCAGTCGTCGCAGCCGTAGATGCGGTTGCCGATCAGGGGGCGCAATTCTTCGGGGATGGGGCCGTCGAGTTCGATGGTGAGATAGGAAATGCAGCGCCGGGCATCGACCCGGTAGGGGGCGACGATGGCACCCGTGGGACAGGCGCCGAGGCAGGCGGTGCAGCGACCGCAATGCGACTGCGCAGGGGAATCCGGCGGCAGGGGCAGGTCGGTGTAGATGTCGCCGAGAAAGCGCCAGGAGCCCTGCCGGGAGAGGAGCAGGGTGTGCTTGCCCCGCCAGCCCAGGCCCGCCTGGCGGG
Organism: Betaproteobacteria bacterium; assembly: GCA_016720065.1. Classification (NCBI taxonomy): domain Bacteria; kingdom Pseudomonadati; phylum Pseudomonadota; class Betaproteobacteria; species Betaproteobacteria bacterium. The sequence continues at coordinate 140,040 of JADJXY010000002.1, forward strand.
CGAACTCGACTTCCATGACTGGCGCCGAGTCCGAAAAAACGCGGTAGCCGTAGGGGCCGACCAGAGCGGCGATGGCTTCGGCCAGCTTTTGCAGGCGCTGGCGCACCGTCTTGTGATAATCGCGGCCCAGAGCGTAGCGGGACACGTAGGCGCGCTGGGGATCGGCGAGTATCTCTGCGGGTGCGGCCCCTGGCGGCAGATAGTCGAGGGCAGCGGAAACGACGGTCACGGTCCCCGGTACCAGGAGATCCGGCCGGGCACGCAATTCGGCATGGCGGGCCATATAATCCATGGCCCCGTGGCAGCCGGCGTCCAGCCAGTCCTTGAGCCGCTGCCCGGCTTCGCCGACCTCGGCCCGGGCGATACCCAGGGCGGCAAACCCCAGTTCACGCCCGTGGGCCTTGATGGTTTCGGCCAGCGCCGCGTAGTCCCTCCCGGAGTCCCGATCTTGCATTCCGCCGATCTTACCGCCGTTTTCGATCTGCCCGACGAAGCCGCCACCCAGGCGGCGGGAGCGGCCCTGGGCGCGGCCCTGCAGCCGGGAATGGTGGTGTGGTTGCAGGGGGATCTGGGGGCGGGCAAGACGACCCTGGTGCGGGCCCTGCTGCGCAGCCTTGGGCACCAGGGGCCGGTGAAGAGCCCGACCTATTCCCTGGTTGAAGTTTACGTAATTTCGAGCTTATACTTATATCACTTTGATTTTTATCGCTTCGAGTCACCAGAGGAGTTTCTCGATGCGGGAATGGACGAGTATTTTCGCAATGACGCCGCATGCTTGGTCGAATGGCCGGAACGAGCTCAGGGCTGCGTTCCGCCGCCGGACCTCGGCCTGGTGCTGCGCCACGCCGGAGCCGGACGCCGGGTCGAAGTCACCGCCTACGGCGAAGGAGGCGCTGCATGCGTAAGGGAGCTTGCTTCTCGACTATCCGCCGGCGCCTCGTGCACGGCGGCGGTGCCGCCCTCGTCCTCGCCCTGACGCCCTTGGCGCAGGGGGCAGCCCGGCTGCCGGCCATCCTGGCCGTCCGCGTGTGGCCTGCCGCGGACTACACCCGCGTGACCCTGGAGCACGACGCTCCCCTCAAGTTTTCCCATTTTCTGGTCGAGAATCCGGACCGGCTGGTGGTCGATATCGAAGGGGCTGAGTTCGACAGCGTGCTGGACAGCCTGGCCCGCAAGGTGGCCACCGACGATCCCTACATCAAGCTCATCCGGGCCGGACGCTTCAAGCCCGGTGTGGTGCGGGTGGTCATGGAACTGAAAACCAAGGTGGCTCCCCAGGTGTTCGTGCTCAAACCGGTGGGCGAGTACGGTCACCGCCTGGTGCTCGACGTGTATCCGGTGGAGGCTCCCGACCCGCTCCTGGCGCTCATGGAGGGCAAGAAGGAAGCGGTGGAACCTTTGCCGCCCGAAGCGCCGGCTGAGAATCGGACCCCCCAGAAGGCAGAAGCGGTGGAGGCTCCCGAGGTCCATACTTCGCGCAAGTCGGCCCGGCCCGTGGTGGACCGCCTGGTGACGGTCACCCTGGACCCCGGCCACGGCGGCGAAGACCCCGGTGCGGTGGGCAAGGGCGGCACCTACGAGAAGGAAGTGACCCTGGAGGTGGCTCGCCGGCTCAAGGCCCGTATCGATAGCGAAACCAATATGCGGGCCGTGCTGACCCGGGATTCGGATTTCTTCGTCCCCCTCGGGACCCGGGTCCAGAAGGCGCGCCGTGTCCATTCCGACCTCTTCGTATCGATCCACGCCGACGCCTGGATCAAGCCCGACGCCCGGGGCTCGTCGGTCTTCGTGCTTTCCGAGCGGGGCGCGTCGAGTTCGGCGGCCCGCTGGCTGGCGCAGAAGGAGAACGAGGCCGACCTCATCGGCGGGGTCAATCTCGACGTCAAGGATCCCTTCCTGGCGAGGACATTGCTCGACCTCTCCCAGACCGCCACCATCAACGACAGCCTCAAGCTGGGCAAGTACGTCCTGGGGGAACTGGGTTCCATCAATACCTTGCACAAAGCCCAGGTGGAGCAGGCGGGGTTCGCGGTGTTGAAAGCACCGGATATCCCTTCCATCCTGGTCGAGACGGCTTTCATCTCCAATCCGGAGGAGGAGCGGCGTCTGAACGACGCGCGCTACCAGGACAAGCTCGCCGACGCCATCGTGCGCGGAATCCGGCAGTATTTCGCCAAGCATCCGCCGGTTCCCCGGGCTCGCCTGGCGGCGCTGGGCTGAAGGAAAAGCGCCGGGGTTTTCCCGTCGTCCCTCGAAGTGCCATGCGTGGCCCGCCGCTCGATGCGGCTCAAAACAGCTCGATATCGCCTGACTGAACGTCCTTGACCTCCAGGGTGCCGCTGTCCACCAGGTGCTCATAGCAGGCGACGCGATTGCGGCCGTTCCCCTTGCAGTAGTAGAGGGCCTCGTCCGCCCTGTCGATGACGTCGGTCGGCGTGTCGGTCGCCTTGAGGCGGCTGAAGCCCACGCTCACCGTCACCTTGCCCACCTGGGTGAAGTTATGGGACTCGACGTTGGTGCGGAAGCGCTCCAGGGCTTTCAGCGCGTCTTCGGCGCGGGCGGGTTGCAGCACGACGACGAACTCCTCGCCGCCGAAGCGGAAGAGCTGGTCGTCGAAGCGAAAGCTGCGGCGCATGATCTGCGATAGGGTGACCAGGACTTCGTCGCCCATCAGGTGTCCATGGTTGTCGTTGATGGACTTGAAGCGATCGATGTCGCAGACCGCCAGCCAATGGGCCGAGGAACCAGCGGCCTTGCGGCGGGACTGGCGGGGGGAGGGCGCGGCGCTGGCGGAATCGTCCTGGGCGCGGCCCAGGAGTTCGAAGAGATGCTTGTCGAAGGTCTTGCGGTTGGAGAGCTGCGTCAGGGTGTCGGTTTCACCGTAGTCCAGCAGGCCGATGTGATTGCCGAAGTATTCCGCCACACCCAGGAGCAGCACACGCAAGTCGGCGGGGAATTCCTCGGAAACGACGATCTCTATGGCATAGACAAGCTGGTTCAACTGGATGACGGGAAAAGCCAGGCGATCTGCTCCTCCGGGCAGGGACTCCAGCGCCACGGAACGTTCCCGGCGGCAGCGGGCGAGGAGCGGTTCCTCGTCGATGGGGCGGCAATAGCGGCGATCGGGAAGATAGGCGTTGTGGACGTAACGCTCCCCGGAGGCGATTCCGGCACAGGCGAAGAGCATCGTTCCCCGGCTGCTGGGATAGCAGCGGTAGATGGTGACCGAAACCGGGTTGAACAGGTCGGCCATGGCATCGATCAGCGCCGCGTTGATCTCGGTGCGATCGCGCCTCGAAGACGTGCGGACGATGTGACTGATGAGTTGGAGCATGGGTCCGGAAACGGGGTCCGAGGGCGCGGGGTGACGAGGAACGAGCGAATCGCGGAATTATATCTTTCGGTTCGGGCGGAGGAATTCGTTTTTCCTGATGCGACGGGCGTGTGGCGCCCCGGCCGCGGGGCTCGAAAACGTTATAATTCAGGCTTTTTTTGGGTCTGGCATGCGCGTTTTTCGCGGATTCTCAACGCCGGTGCCGGCGCCTACGGTGCTTGCAGTGGGCAATTTTGACGGCGTCCACCGGGGCCACGCCGCCCTGGTGGCGCGTTTGGGTGCCGTGGGTCGCGACAGCGGATTGACGCCTACAGTCCTGACTTTCGAACCGCATCCGCGGGAATTCTTCAGCCCGGAATCCGCACCTGCCCGCCTCACCACCTTGCGCGAAAAACTTGAGCTATTGGCCGAATGCGGCGCCCAGCAAGCGATGCTGTGCCGTTTCGATGCGCGCTTCGCTGCTCTGGAGGCCGAGGATTTCATCGACCAGGTCCTGCTTGGGGTCCTGCGCGTCCGGCATGTGGTGGTCGGTGACGACTTTCGCTTCGGCCGCCGCCGGCGGGGCGATTTCACCCTCCTGGAACAGGCGGGTCGCAAGCGCGGTTTCGTGGTGGAGGCCATGGGGTCGGTCACCGTGGATGGCGAGCGGGTTTCCAGTTCCGCAGTGCGGGAAGCCCTGGCGGGCGGCGACATGGAGCGGGCCGCGCGCCTTGTCGGCCGCCCGTACATCATCGATGGCAAGGTCGTCCACGGCGACAAGGTGGGGCGGCAGCTCGGTTTTCGCACCGCCAATATCCGCATCAAGCACAATCCGCTGCCCATGACCGGCGTTTTCTGCGTCGAGGTGGGCGGCCTGGGGGAGCGGCCCCTGCCCGGCGTCGCCAACCTTGGCATCCGTCCGACCCTGGGCGGCACCCGGCCCCTGCTGGAAATCCATCTCTTCGACTTCGACAGCGACATCTACGGCGCCCACCTTTCGGTGCGCTTCGTCCATAAGTTGCGGGACGAGCAACGTTTTCCCAATTTCGACGCCCTCCAGGCGCAGATCGCGGCCGATGCCGCCGCTGCCCGGGCCTACTTCAAGCTGTGAGCACGCAAAATGGCTGATTACAAGGACACCCTCAATCTTCCCGACACTCCCTTCCCGATGCGGGGCGACCTGCCCAGGCGCGAGCCGCTGTGGGTCAAGGAATGGCAGGAGAAGCAGCTCTACCAGAAGATTCGCGCGGCCTGCGCCGGCCGCCCGCGCTTCGTGCTCCACGATGGCCCTCCCTACGCCAATGGCGACATCCACATCGGCCACGCGGTGAACAAGATTTTGAAGGACATCATCGTCCGCTCCCGCACCCTGGCCGGCTTCGACGCCCCCTACGTGCCGGGTTGGGACTGCCACGGCCTGCCCATCGAGCACCAGATCGAAAAGCAGCACGGCAAGGCCATTCCTGCCGACCGCGTGCGCGAGCTTTCCCGCGCCTACGCGGCCGAGCAGGTGGAACGCCAGAAGAAGGACTTCATCCGCCTGGGCGTGCTGGGCGAATGGGACAACCCCTACCTGACCATGGCCTTCAAGGCCGAGGCCGACGAAATGCGTGCCCTGGGCAAGATCCTGGAGCGAGGTTATCTCTACCAGGGCTTGAAACCGGTGAATTGGTGCCTGGACTGCGGTTCCGCCCTGGCCGAAGCCGAGGTGGAGTACGAGGACAAGACCTCGCCGGCCATCGACGTCGCCTTCCCCATCCATGACAACCATGCCGACAAGGTGGCCCACGTCTTCGGTCTCACCCACCTGCGGGGCCCGGCCTTCGCCGTCATCTGGACCACGACGCCGTGGACCCTGCCCGCCAACGAGGCGGTGAGCGTCCATCCCGAGCTGACCTACGACCTCATCGAAACCCCCAAGGGAGCCCTCATCCTGGTCCGCGAGCTGGCCGCGGCCTGTCTCAAGCGCTACGGCCTGGAAGGAACCGTGGTCGGCTCCTGCAGCGGCGACAAGCTGGACCAGGTGGCCCTCCGCCATCCCTTCCAGAACCGGGACGTGGCCATCATCTGCGGCACCCACGTGACGGTGGATGCCGGTACCGGCCTGGTGCACACCGCCCCCGCCCACGGCGTGGATGACTACAACATCGGCAAGAAGTACGGGCTGCCGGTGAACAACCCGGTGGGCAACGACGGCAAGTTCCTTGGCAACACGCCGGCTCTCTCGGTCGGCGAACTGGCCGGCAAGTCGGTGTGGGAAGCCAATCCCCTGGTCCTGCAGGAGCTGGAAGCTCTCGGTCGCCTGCTCAAGGCCGAAAAGATCCAGCACAGCTACCCCCATTGCTGGCGCCACAAGACCCCCATCATCTTCCGCGCCACCACCCAGTGGTTTATCGGAATGGAAAACAAGTCCTCGGACGAAGCGCCCACTCTGCGCTGGATCGCCGAGCGGGCGGTGGACGAGACCCAGTTCTTCCCGGCCTGGGGCCGCGCCCGCCTGGAAGCCATGATGAAGACCCGTCCCGACTGGTGTGTTTCCCGCCAGCGCAACTGGGGGGTGCCGATTCCCTTTTTCCTGCACAAGGAGACGGGACAGCCCCATCCGCGCACGGCGGAGCTGATCGAGCAGGTGGCCCAGCGTGTCGAGCAGGCCGGTATCGAAGCCTGGTTCAGCCTGGACGCCGCCGGGCTGCTGGGGATTGATGCCGACCGGTACGTCAAGATGAAGGACACCCTGGACGTCTGGTTCGATTCCGGCACCACCCACTGGCACGTCATGCGCGGCTCCCATGCCGCCCAGCATGCTTACCCTGCTGACCTCTACCTGGAAGGTTCCGACCAGCATCGCGGCTGGTTCCAGTCCTCGCTCCTTTCCGGCTGCGCCATTGACGGCCGCGCGCCCTACAAGGCCTTGCTCACCCACGGCTTTGTGGTGGATGGCAAGGGCCACAAGATGTCCAAGTCCAAGGGCAACGTCATTGCCCCCCAGCAGGTGTCGGACAAGATGGGCGCCGAAATCCTGCGCCTGTGGACGGCCTCCACCGACTATTCCGGCGAGCTGTCCATTTCCGACGAAATCTTGAAGCGCGTGGTGGAGGCCTACCGCCGCATCCGCAACACCCTGCGCTTTCTGCTCGCCAACACCGCCGACTTCGATCCGGCGGCGCACATGCTGCCCGTCGAGCAGTGGCTCGAGATCGACCGCTACGCCCTGGCCCTGACGCGGGAACTGCAGGCCGACTGCACCGCCGCCTTTGATCGCTACGAGTTCCACCGCGTCGTCCAGGCCCTGCAGACCTTTTGCTCCGAGGATCTCGGCGGTTTCTACCTGGATATCCTCAAGGACCGCCTCTACACCACGGCGCCTGCCTCCGTCGCCCGCCGCTCGGCCCAGTCGGCCCTGTGGCACGTCCTGCAGGCTTTCGTACGGTTGATGGCGCCCATCCTCACCTTCACCGCCGAGGAAATCTGGGCCATCGTCAGCGGCAAGGCCGACGATTCGATCATGCTGCACCTCTGGCACGACCTGCCCAAGCCGGCCGGGGAGGGCGATCTGCTGGCCAAGTGGAGCCAGGTGCGTGCCGTTCGCGGCGAAGTCACCAAGGCCCTGGAAGAACAGCGGGAGGCCGGCAGGATCGGCTCCTCGCTGCAGGCCGAGGTGGAAATTCGCTGTGGTGGCGAGAAGCACAACCTGCTGGCCGCCCTGGGCGATGACCTCAAATTCGTGCTCATTACCTCCAAAGTGACCGTAGTCCAGGCCGATGCCGAGGCGGTGGTGGTGTCTCCAGCACCCCACCAGAAGTGCGAACGCTGCTGGCACGTGCGGCAGGATGTCGGTGCCAACGCTGAGCATCCCACCCTCTGTGGCCGCTGCGTCAGCAACCTGTACGGCGAAGGCGAGGCCCGTACCCATGCCTAGATCGGCCCGTTGGTACGGGCTGGCGGCGGCGGTCATCGTCCTCGACCAGATCAGCAAATGGGTGGTTCTCGCCAACCTGCACTTCGGCGAGACGATCTACGTCGCTCCCTTCTGGAACTGGGTGCTCACCTACAACCCGGGGGCGGCCTTCAGCTTCCTCGCCGACCAGCCGGGCTGGCAGCGCTGGTTCTTCGCCGCCCTGGCCATTGGCGTTTCCGCCTGGATCGCCCTCATGCTGCGCCGTCATGCCGGCGAACGCCTGCTGGCCACGGCCCTGGCCCTCATCATGGGCGGCGCCCTGGGCAATGTCGTCGACCGCATCCGCTTAGGGGCGGTTGTCGATTTCGTGCAATGGCACGCTGCCGGCCACTATTTCCCTGCCTTCAACGTGGCCGATTCGGCCATCACCATCGGCGCCGTCCTCCTGGTCTGGGAACAGCTTTTCCTCGCCAAGGGCAAGGCTGCCAAGGAATAAAGTCATGACAGATGCCGCCAAGACGGTCCGTTCCGACAGCTACCTGACGCTGCACTACCGCATCACCACCCTCGAGGGCGAGGAGTTCCTCTCCACCTTCGACATGAGTCCCGCCACGCTGCAAATGGGCAGCGGCCAGTTGGCGGAAAACCTGGAATCCTGCCTGGTGGGCCTGCCCGCCCACGAACGCTTCGTCTTCCAGTTGGAGCCGGAAGAGGCCTTTGGCGTGCATAACCCGCGCCTCGTCGAGCGCATCGCCCGCGCGGCGCTACCTGCGGACATGGAACTCAAGGAGAACTCTGTCGTCGAATTCGGCGCCCCCAACGGCGCTACCTTTGCCGGGTTTCTGCGGGAACTCGCCGCGGACTCCGCACTCTTCGACTTCAACCACCCCATGGCGGGCAAGCCCATCCGCTTCGAGGTGGAAATCATCGGAATCATGTGATGCAGGTCATCCTCGCCAACCCCCGCGGCTTCTGCGCCGGTGTCGAACGCGCCATCGCCATCGTCGAACGCGCCCTGGAGAAATTCGGCGCCCCCATCTACGTGCGCCATGAAGTCGTGCACAACAAGTTTGTCTGCGACGATCTGCGCGCCAAGGGGGCTGTGTTCGTGGAGGAACTGGACGAGGTGCCTACTGGCGCAACGGTCATCTTCAGCGCCCACGGGGTTTCCAAGGCCGTGCGTGAGGAAGCGGAAAAGCGTGGCCTCAAGGTCTTCGACGCCACCTGTCCCCTGGTCACCAAAGTCCACGTCGAAGTTGCCAAGATGCGCGCCCAGGGCCGCGAGGTCATCATGATCGGCCATCGTGGGCATCCCGAAGTCGAAGGGACCATGGGCCAGGGGGGGGGTGGTATGTACCTCGTGGAACGGGTCGAGGATGTTGCGCGCCTGCACGTCAGCGACGTAGCGTGCCTCGCCTACGTGACCCAGACTACCCTGTCGGTCGAGGATGCCGCGCAGGTCGTAGGGGCCCTGCGCGAGCGATTTCCTGAAATCGTGGGGCCCAAGAAAGATGACATCTGTTATGCGACACAAAACCGCCAGGATGCCGTTAAGCACCTTTCTCGGGACGCCGATCTGGTCATTGTGGTTGGATCGCAAAACAGTTCCAATTCCCGGCGCCTAAGGGAAGTGGCCCTTCAGCATGGGCGCAGGGCACATTTGGTGGATGGGCCGCAGGATATCGATCCGCAGTGGCTGGATGGGGCGCGGGTTGTGGGGCTCAGCGCCGGGGCCTCTGCGCCGGAGACCTTGGTCGGCGGTGTCGTGGCTCGCCTGCGTGCCCTCGGAGTCGAACAGGTGGCCGATCTGGAAGGTAAGCCCGAAACCGTCAGTTTTCCAATGCCCCGGGGTTTGGGCTGACGAGGTATCCACTGATCCGCGAAGCCGTGCCGTTCGTCCGCAGGGCCTGGAACGGGCAACTGTGCCGGCGTAGAGTGCAGCTATCAATTTGTGAGTCGAGGGCCGACCTAGGTCCGGGAAAGTGTCACGGGGAGCGTATGGGCTGCATGGCTTACAGGCGTGGGCAGAGGGGTTTCACCTTTATAGAACTGATCACCGTGACAGTGGTGATGGGCATTGTCCTGGCCATCGCAGTCCCCAACTTTGCAGATTTGGTCCGCAGCTCTCGCATGACCACCCAGGCCAATGATTTGATGGCGGACCTGCTTTATGCACGTAGCGAAGCGGCTGCGCGGGGGGTAAGGGTGGTTGTTTGCGCCAGTGCCGACCAAACCAGTTGTTCTGCTAACGCCACCGATTGGTCCAATGGGAGACTCATTTTCGCGGATGCGGACAATGATCAGGTCCTGGATGCCGGCGAGGAAGTGCTGCAAGTCCGCAATGCCCTGACCGGTCAGTCTGTTCTGACGCCCGTGAGCTTTAATAGCACTCTCCTCGTCCGTTTTAATCCCTATGGCGCAATTGAACCCCTGGGTTCGACAGGGAATTTCACGCTTTGTCCTCCGGGCTATCCTCAGGGGCGGCAGATTGCAGTCGAGATGAATGGGCGCCCCGCGGTCACCCGAATCTCGAATTGTCCTTGAGGCGTCCGTCATGTCCATTGTCTGCGCATCGCGCCCCCCGAAATCCCAGGCTGGCTTTTCCCTGATCGAGGCGTTGATTTCGGTGCTTATCCTCGCGCTCGGTCTGCTGGGAACCCTCGGCATGATCGTCAATAGCCTCAAGCTTTCCTCGTCGTCGGCCTATCGCACGGTTGCCTCCCAACAGGCGTATTCCATGGCGGATCAGGTGCGTGGCACTCCCCTCGCCATGGTGGTTAGCACGGGCAACGACTCGTTCGATACCTACTCGTCGTCGGCGACGCTTACTGCGGACTGTCTGAAGGCGGGCGGCTGCGTGCGTGCCAATTACGTCAATACCACGGTGCTCATGTGGCGCGCGCAATTGGCAGCTGTACTGCCCGGTGGGGACGGGACAGTCTGTCGGGACGCCAACCCCAATACCAATGTACCGACTCAGGCGGCGGCCGGGACGGTGTCCTCGTGGAATTGCAGCAATAGCGGCAACTATGTCGTCAAGGTCTGCTGGAATGAGCAGCGTATCAACGCCTCGAGTCCGACCGTCGGTACCGGGGGGCTTCTGTGCACATGGGCGACGATCTAGCATGAAAAAGCATTCGGGTTTTTCCCTGGTCGAGTTGATGATCGCCATGATCATCGCGATGATCGTCCTGCTGGTGGTCAGCCAGGTTTACGTGGGCGGCCTGCGGACGCAACGTGCCCAGACCGAGGTGCTGCGCCTCAACGAAAGTGCGCGCTTCGCTTTCGATCTGGTCACGCGCGAATTGCGCAAGGCCGGGCACCGCAACGTATGGCAGCTGGGATCGACGGCGAATGAATTCTGCAATGTCCCCGGTCCCGGAGAAGAGGCCCGCCCTGCCTTCGTCGGCCTCAACGACCCGGCGACCCTCAATCCGGCGGCGAATACGAGCAACTGGACTACGCTGGCGCCGCTCACCAATATCTACTCGCCCGCCGTCGGAAGATATAACGACGTCATTCGTGTTCGCTACTATGGCGAAAATGCGACCAGTACCTCGCCCGTCCACGATTGCCATGGCTATAACGTCCTCGAGAACGTTCTGGTCGAGGACACCCTTTACCTCGCGGTGGACCCGGCCAACAACAACGAGCCGACGCTTTACTGCCATACCAGCAATCCCAATCCGGCCCGCGGGACCGCGCCGGCGACGCTTCCCCTGGTGGCGGGCGTGGAGGGGATGCAGTTCCTCTATGGCGAGGATACCGACACGGATGTGGATGGCATCGTCAATCGCTACGTTCCCTGGCATCTGCTTGGGTCTGCCAGCCCCGACAAGGTATTCAGTGTCAAGGTGTCCATTCTCGTGCGCTCCGCCAACGCCGTCTCCAATGACGGGGCGACCGTGGGGGGCGGACCGCTCGTGCATTTTGGCGCTGGATATAGCGGCGTGGCGGCGACCAATACCGACGATAGCGCCCTGTTTCCTTCGGCGGGAAGCGATGTGCCCAACGATGGACGCAAGAGGCTGCTGCTCTCCACCGACGTGAACTTGCGTAACATCAACTACTGCAATTGATCATGGCCCTGCAAACGACCCAGCGAGGGTTTGCCCTGGTGGCAGCCCTCATCTTCATGGTGGTTCTTTCGATTGTCGCGGTAGGACTTTCGGGGACGACGACCTCCGAGGAACGGATGGCGCGGAACTTCCGCGATCAGGATACGGCATTCGCCGCGGCCGAGGCCGCCCTGCGGGATGGTGAGCTATTCGTTGAAGGGAGCTGGCACTATCCCTACGCGCCCCCGCCCCTGGAGTGGTTTCACGCGGAGTGCGATGGCGGCACTGGTGCCATTGATAGCGATGGAGATGGGAATGACGACAACAACCTGACGATTTCCCTCAAAGGGCTGTGTGATTTCCCGGTCGGATACACGGGGCTTCCGGTACATAAACTAGATTTCTTTGCCACCAGCGACATCGGGTCGCGGAGCGTCATGCTGGGATCCGTGACCCAGACGCCCGCGCTCCCCGGGCTGACCTCCCAGCCCCGCTACATGATCGAGTTGGTTACCAACATCAAAGGCCCGCAAGATGCCAATGGCAACTCTAGTCGGGCTTTCCGCATTACGGCGATGGCGCGCGGGCGCCTATCGACGACGAGTGTGGTTCTCCAGGAAGTATACGTGGTGACGAAACATGCCAACTTATGAGCAACGGATGATGGTTGATATTGGAGGCAGGTCATGAATTCCCTGACAAAACTGGCGCTTTCCCTGGTTTTTTCCGTCTTGTCCGGAACGCTGGCCGTCGCGGGCACCGTGGCAGACATTCCCCTGAGCACCCGCGTCGCCGTGCCGCCCAACGTCATGCTGGCGCTTTCGGTCGAATTCCCGACGGCGAATACCGCCGCGTATCAGGATGCCTCGAGTTACTCCGCCAATAGCAAGTATCTGGGTTATTTCGACATGGACAAGTGCTACGACTACGACAGCGGGAATGGATGGTTTGTCCCTCAGGGTGTGTCGACCAATCGTCGCTGTTCGGGGGGGCTTTTCGGTTATTGGAGCGGGAATTTCCTCAACTGGGCGACCATGACCGGTCTGGACGAATTCCGCTTCGCCATGACCGGAGGCAATCGCTCGTCGGATACGGCCACCCTCACCGTCCTCGAGCGTACCTACCAGTCGGGTCAGGGCGGTACGGCCAATTTTCCGGACAAGACCTTTACCGACGGCCCCGGTACGACGATGCCCTTCGGGACTGGCGCAAGCATCACGATCCAGAATCAGGGGCGCGGCATCCAGATGCAGGCGGCCGCCGCAGGGTCCACGGCGACCGTCGACTGTCTGAGCCCGTCGGATGGGGCCGGTTCTCCACCCATCAACTGCACCTTCACTGTAAGGGGGGCGGTCGATACAGGGAACTGCACGGCCTGGACCGGGTCCGGCACCTTGGCAAGTCCCTATAGGTGTACTGCCTTTTCCGGATTCGCCGGGGGCAGTCCTTCGGTCATCACCCCGCAGACGCCTGCGGCGGTTGTCGGACTGTCCAATACCAATAGCGTGACCTGTGCGAACCCGACACTCTCCCTGACGGGCTTGTTCGATTGTTCCCTTACACTCAATACCGGCAGTACGGCGACCTGTAGCAACTGGCTGGGTACCGGAACCGCGGGCGATCCGTTCCGCTGCGGTGCCTTCACGTCATTTTCGGGGGGCGAGACCTTCTACCCCAATGGCACCTACGTCGTGGCCACGTTCACTGGCACGACCCTCTCGCCATCCATCGACCCCAGTTCGACGGGACGTCTCACCTGTACCGTGGCCAGCGGGACGCCGGTGGTGACCACCTGCCCACTGAGTGCGACGACGGGAACGGCAAGCTGCTCGGCCTATTCCGGGACCGGAACTTCCTCCAATCCTTATGTTTGTACGAGTTTCGGCTACGATGGTACGCAAGTCCATGTCAGCAATTCGCACTCGACCGGCAGTCTGGTGCAGGTGGCCAGCAAGTATTACGCCAGCCGTTATCGCCTGACCTATAACGTTCCCAATACGGGTACGCAGAGCTACGTCTCGTCGTATACCGGCGGGCCAAGCGCTTCGCCGCACTATTACACATCCGCCTACAGCGTGGTCTTCGGGGCCGCTCAGACCTTCAATGTACGTGTCAAGGTTTGCGATGCCGCGTTTCCCGAGAGCAATTGCAAGCGGTATGGCAGTTCCCTGAAGCCTACCGGGGCCCTGCAGGACAGTTCGGACAAGGTGCGCTTTGGCGTGACTTCCTATTTTCAGGCCAACGACGTCGATAACGCGGTCCTCCGGTCAAAGATGAAGTACATCGGACCGCAGCAGTTTTCGGCGGCCAGCGGCCTCACGGCCAACCCGCTCGCCGAGTTCTCGGCGGCTGATGGAACCCTGGTGACTCACCCGGACGCCAGCGATGCGGCGACCAACAATTCCTATATCGGAACCGTGAGTAATTCTGGGGTCATCAATTATATCAATAAGTTCGGCAGCGCCTCGCACACCTACAAGACGTATGACGTCGTGGGGAAACTCTATTACGAAACTCTGAATTACTTCCGTCACATTTCGCCGACCACACGCTACTACCAGGGTGCTCGCACGGCCAACGCTGATGGCTTCCCGGTGATTACGCAATGGGACGATCCGATTCAGTACTCCTGCCAGAAAAACTACATCCTCATGATGGGGGACACCCATACCTGGTGCGACAAACGGCTCCCTGGTGGCACCCATGGCGCGGCCAACAACTCGGTCTGCAATGCCTACACCGACAGCAATGCCAACGCCCACACGGCCGACCTGGGAAGCTTATCGGGGGACAGCGGGGTCAATGTGACGAGCGAGATGAACTTGGTCGGGACAACCGAAGGCATGGGGAATATCGCCACCACTTATACCGGTGCCGGGAATTCTGCGGGTTTCGGCATGGCTGGACTGGCCGGCTGGGCGGCGCGCAGCGATATTCGCCCCGGGACGACGGACCACGCCGAGAAGCAGACGGTGCAGACCCTGATCGTGGATGTCGAAGAGTACAGGGACTGCGGCTATCAATCCCAGTTCTGGCTGGCGGCCAAGTATGGCAATCCCGATTCCTACGGCACGGCGGGCAACTGGACGGCCGGGAATCCGGTCTGGTCTTCGAGCAATAGCTTGCCCGCCGGAGCCTGCGCCTCGCGTGCTCCGCCCGGGTACAACGCGGGGGGCGGGGCGGTCACCTGGCCGAAAAATCTTCTCCGGGCGGGGGATCCTTTGTCGATGATCAGTTCGGTCAGGAACGCGATCGAGGAAATCATCCGCGAAATCGGTGATGAGGCGGCGCTGGCGCAGTCCTCGGGCAACCTGGATACCGGTACCGGGGCGTATCTCTACCAGGCCTTTTTCGTCTCGGGAGACTGGACCGGCGAAGTTCAGGCGCTTCCGGTGAGCCAGACGGGCGAAGTGAGCGCAGTTCCGGCCTGGAAAGCTTCCGCAAAACTGCCGGCCCACGGTTCCCGCCACATTTTCACCTTCAACGATGCCACTCGGACCGGCGTCGCGTTTGATCCTGCGAGTTTCACGACCAATTTCTCCTCGGCACAACAGGCCTTTCTGGACGCCAACGAGTTTGGCATATCGGATGGTCGCGGTGCCGATCGGGTGGCCTACCTGCGCGGGGATCAATCCAAGGAGGCGACTTTGGCGGGTACGACGACCCCCAATGCCTCGGGGCACGGCTGGCGCTCGAGGAGTTTTCAGAATCCGGATCAGTCGGCCGTCGAGATCAAGCTGCTCGGCGATGTGGTGAACTCCAACCCTCTTTTCGTGGGGCCACCCGCAGCGGGCTATTCGGATCCCGGGTATCGTGAATTTGCCTTGAGTCACGCGAATCGGGTGCCCGCGTTGTACGTGGGGGGCAACGACGGGATGCTGCACGGCTACGACGCGGATTTCAAGGTAACTTCCGAGTCCGGCGGCCTTCCCGTGGCTAAGGTGTCAAGTGGCACCGAGGTTTTCGCTTACGTTCCGGCGGCCGTGTACCGCAATCTGAGCCAGCTCACCGCGCCGTCCTACTCCCACAAATTCTTTGTCGATGGTTCTCCGGTTGCGGTGGACGCTTATTTCGGCGGGGCGACGGCGTCCTGGAAAACGCTGCTGGTGGGCGGCCTCAATGCCGGTGGTCAGGGAATCTATGCGCTGGATGTTACCAACCCGATCAATGCCGGCGACCCGAATACCAGTAATTTCACGGCTTCCAATGTGCTGTGGGAATTCAATGACGGCGACGATGCGGACCTCGGCTTCACCTTTGGACGACCTCTGGTGCGCAAGCTGAACGACGGGAACTGGTACGTCATTTTCGGCAGTGGTTACAACAACAGCTATGCCGACGGAGCGGCAGGCAATGGACGCGCCCACCTGTTCATCCTCAAGGTCGAGGGACCGGGAGCCGGTAATCCGTGGGTGCTTGGGACCAACTACTTCAAGATTACCGTCAAGTCGCCCAGTGAAGGAACGGCGCCCACCTTGCCCCTCAGTCCCGCCAACGGACTGGCGTTCATTGCCGGACTCAATCCCGACTTCGACGGCACGACGGATTACATCTACGGTGGTGATCGATCGGGAAATCTGTGGAAATTTGATCTGAGCGACGACGATCCCAGCAATTGGAAAGTGGCGTTTGGCACCGTGGCTTCCCCGCTGCCGCTCTTTACGGCCACCGACGCCGGGGGCGCGGCGCAGCAGATCACGACCGGGCTGGAACTCCTGTCTCATCCCAATGGCGGCTATTTCGTCCTGTTTGGAACGGGCTCCTGGGTGGATATCGAGGATCCCCTGGCAAACGACGCGCAATCGTTCTACGGCATCTGGGACAAGATGGATGGCGCCACGCGGGTGTCCAGCCGCAGTCTGCTCCAGCGCCAGAAGGTCGTGGCCAATCTCGCGGTTTCTCTGGAAGATGCGGATCTCGATGGCGCGATCGACGATACGGTCGTGACCTCGTGTGCCTATGGTTCGACGGGATGCTCGCCCGTTTATTCAGCGTGCCAGCCCAACTATACGGAAAGCGCCGCCGACAGCAATCTGTCCGAACCCCTTTGCCCCTCCGATATTGCCTTCCCGGACGGAACCGATGTGCAGCTGGGCTGGGTATTCGACCTCCCCGGGACGGGTGAGCGGACGCGATCGTCCATTCCCAGGCTCCAGGGGAGCAATATCGTGTTCACGACGCTGACGCCGACTTCTGCAGATCCTTGCACTGCCAGTACGACCGGCGTCGAGCACCATCTGTCCTATCGGACGGGTGGTACGCCGACCTCTCCAGTGTTTATTCTGAGCGGGCACGAGAGCAATTACATCAATTTGCCGGCGGGTTTCTTGGGAAGCGGATCGGCGGCGGTGCGTGTCGTTCTGGGGGGAAGAACCCTGGCCGGGGGAGGTTCCGAACTCGGAACCTCATTCAATGCACGGCCGCCCGCGGACCTCGTTCCTCCGGTGGCGGGTCTCCCGGCCGCGCCGCCTCCGGGAACCTATTGCGTGGGCGACGGCTGTGCCAGCCACGGCTATGTCTCAGGGTTCGGCTTTGTTTCCAATCTCGTCAGGGGCGGCAAGTACGTGTTGGTCTGTAATCCGTCGGGTAGTGTTGTCAACTGTGTATTCCAAACGAAGAGCGCTAATATCGGCCGAATTCAGTGGAAGCAGATCGAACACTAAAGGCTCAATCGATGTCGACGGATGAGGAGAACTGAAGCCGTGTACAAGAAAACTCGCGGATTTACCCTGGTCGAACTGATGGTCGTCGTGGTCATTCTTGGAATTCTCCTCGGCATTGCGGTGCCTTTTTATGGGGATTACATGCGCAAGGCTGCGCGGGCGCAGGCTAAGAGCGTCGCTCTCGACCTGGCCCAGATGGAAGAGCGATTTTTTACCAACAACACGACTTATCGCGTTGTCGCTTCCGGATCGGGGGCCTCGCTGCCGACGGGTTGGCAGAACTATTCCGGTTCGGATTTTGCGTCCAGGAAATATGACGTTACGGTTGCCGCTGGCGCAACCGGAGACATTGCGACTTCGTTCACGATCACGGCAACGCCGGCGAACGGCTTCACGGACCCAACTTGTGGCACGATGACACTCGATAGCCGGGGAACGAAGTCGCCTGCAACCTGCTGGTAATACCGTTTGCTATTCACTGGGTGAAACAGCGATGGCGATTTCCATCGACCCGGTGACCGGAAGGCCATTGAGCATTGCGGGACGGTAGCGTGCACGCAGGAATTGGGCAGTCACGAGCTTTTCGACCGGGGCGGGCAGCGTTGAGTGAAGTGTCCGGACCGCGAGTGGGCGCCCTTCACGGTCAATCGTGATTTCCAGCCGGAATTCTCCACGCACGACCAAGCCCTCGGGAAACTGGATGTCCGAGGGGCCGTTGGCAATGATTTCAGGTGGGCGGTAGTCCGAGTCGTTTTCCGCTCTTTCAGCTGCCGGGAAAGGCCGTGGGGTGGGACCGGGTTGCGCGGGGCGCTGTTCCTCTGCCTGGGCACGAATAGGCGCAGATTCGCTCCGAGGCTGCGCGGACGGCGTGGTGGGTTGCTCGGGCGGTGGAAGCCGGGTGGTCGATTCGAGCCTTGCGGAAATCCGGTGCGGATGTGCCACAGGGGCATTCACGGCTGATTTCCGAATGAGCAAGTCTCCACCGGCGATGATTAGCAGGTGCAGCGTCACAGAGAGCAGCAGGGAGCGTAGGAAGGCGCTATGCATGTCCGTCGTGGGTCGGTGACCCTGGAAAGAATTGGCGCCCGCGTCCCGGTGGGTCTGGCCAAAGTGCTGTTGCCAGCATTGACGTTCTGTGGCGTGAAACGTAGAATACGCACCCTTTAAGAATTTTTCCGAAGAGACCCCTATGGCCAATAGCGCACAAGCCCGCAAACGCGCCCGTCAAGCCGACAAGCAACGTTCCCACAATGCGAGCCTGCGCTCGACGCTCCGCACTGCCATCAAGCGCGTGCGTCAAGCGATTGAGGCTGGCGACAAGGCAGCGGCGCAAGGCGTTTTTCAACAGTCTGTCGCGGTCATTGACCGCATTGCCGATAAGAACATCGTTCACAAGAACAAGGCTTCCCGGTCCAAGAGCCGCCTTTCCGCCCAGATCAAGGCGCTTGCTGCCTGATAGGTGTAAAACCGGTCCAATACAAAACGGCGCCTGCGGGCGCCGTTTTGTATTTCCTCGGCGGAGAAGGTTTATTTCTTTCTGCTGTCGAGCATGCATACGCCATCGACGATCTGTAGGTCGTTGTCCTGGGCGAAATTAAGCATGAATCGATAAGCCATGGGTTCGATTTCTCCTAGGCGCCCATCGATGAAGACGGCTTTCTCGCCGCCATAATCACCGGGTCCGACGTAAGGGGAGTACTTCATCTTGCGCTCGGCGCCGAAGGCGGACATTACGCCGCACAGTCGTTCTGCCCAGTCGCTCGGGCGGAATTTCTTCCCGTCCCGAGTGAGGCCGACAATGATGAAGGCAGTTGTCTCCGGCGTTGTCATGTCCACTCAGCTTGTATTGTCGGCTCTGGCGGCCTCGGTGGCGGCATTCTAGCAGACCGGGGGCGTTCTGTGGCTGAGGCGCGACAGGAAGAATAATAAAGTCCTTATCTGTTAATGAGATATTTTGAATTTCTAGATTTCACTGCATATACTTCACCCACCTATATGATCCTAAGGTGGTTTTATGGCGCCAGCCTTGATTGTCAAGTATGACTTCAGGATAAGAACCCGCAATGGGGCGGTTGTCGAAAACCTCTCGATCTCGGGTCGCGACGAACTGGAGGCGGAGCGTAAGCTGCGCCAGATCTACCAGGGATGTGAAATCCTTGAAGCCCACCGCAGGCAAGCCGCATTGAACGGGCGGGGCACGGTGAGCTACGAAGACGTCATGGATTTGATCACGGCGTCCAGGGCCTGAACCTGGCCTGCGAACCGGGCTTGTCAGGGCGCCCTTGTCCCCGCCAGGAAGCCGGCCTCAGTCAGTTCCCGGTGGAGTGCAAGGTAATCGGCCGCACCGGTGCTCGAGGAATTCTGACGAAAAATGTCGCGATTGCGGGCCGGACTCTCGGCAACTGAAACGTTTTCGGAAATGACCGTATCCAGGACTTCGTCCCCATAACGGTCGCGCAGGCGGCTGCGGATGTCCTCGCTCATGCGGCGGCGCCGGTCGAAGCGGGTCAGGAGGTAGCGGCGTTCGACGCGGCGTTTCAGAACGGGCTCCAGCACGCGGAGGGTGCGGGTGATCTGGTCGGCGGCCTGCAAGGACAGGTAGTCGGTGGAAATCGGAACCAGTATCAGATCGCAGGCGAACACCGCGTTCAGCGCTAGAACGCCTATGTAGGGGCAACAGTCGATATAGGTCGGTCGCCCTGGGGTCACTGTTTCCAAGTGATCGAGGCCGCCCTTCAGGCGGTTGAGTATGGTCGGACCCTTGCCGAAGATTGAATCGACCTTGATGAGTTGCTGGTGGGCGGGGATGAGATGGCCGATTTCCGGCCACTCGATTTCGACCTCGCCCAGGCTGCGGGTCTCCTGATAGAAAGCGAAGATGCTCCGGGCCGCTTCGGCGGGGGCGCCCCCGTGGATATTGCTCAGGTGCCCCTGGGGGTCGAGGTCGATCAGGAGGCAGGGATTGCCGGTCCGGTGGGCGGCGGCGGCCAGATTCAGGGCAGTCGTGGTTTTTCCGACCCCACCCTTCTGGTTGAAGATGGCGATGCGCATGATGTGTCGGCGCTCGCCATGCGGGGGCAGCGGCCGGTTCTCCTTATGTACAAGGCGCTATTTTTCCCTTAAGATTCGCGCCTCTGCAACTGTTTTCCTGGTTGCTTCGGTTCCGGCGGCGTTGGCCGCCGTTTTCGTTTCTTGCCGCTCCAAAATCCGGTTCTCCGGCAGCGTCACGGCCGGTAGGGTTCCGGATTGGCGGGGCCGATTGCAGGTTCTGCTCATGTCGCATGTCATGAATACCTACGCCCGCCTGCCCGTGGCATTCAGCCATGGCAAGGGCTCCCGGATAGTTGATACAGAAGGGCGGGAATATCTCGACGCCCTCTCCGGTATTGCCGTGAATACCCTGGGCCATGCCCATTCCCGGCTGGTCGAGGCGATCGCTGCCCAGGCCGGTAGCCTGTTGCACACCTCCAATCTGTACCGTGTGACGGGCCAGGAAGTACTGGCGGACAAGCTGGCCGCCCTGTCAGGCCTCCAGGAAATCTTCTTCTGTAATTCCGGCTGCGAGGCCAATGAGGCGGCCATCAAGCTGGCGCGCTACTACGGCCACAAGAAGGGCATCGAGACGCCGACCATCATTGTCATGGAAAAGGCTTTTCACGGCCGCACCATGGCCACGCTATCGGCCACCGGAAACCGCAAGGCCCAGGCCGGCTTCGAGCCCTTGGTGGCCGGCTTTGTGCGGGTGCCTTACGACGACATCGAGGCGATTCGCAGTGTGGCAGAACACCACGCCAACATCGTCGCGGTGATGCTGGAGATCGTTCAGGGCGAAGGCGGCATCAACCTGGCCTCCGAGCAATTCCAGCGGGAACTGCGTGCTCTCTGCGACGAACGCGAGTGGCTGATGATCTGCGACGAGGTCCAGTGCGGCATGGCCCGCACCGGCACCTGGTTCGGTTACCAGCATGCCGGCATCCTGCCGGACATCGCCACCCTGGCCAAGGGCCTCGGTTCCGGAGTGCCAATCGGCGCCTGTCTGGCAGGGGGCCGGGCGGCCGGTCTCTTCGGGCCGGGCAACCACGGCTCCACCTTCGGCGGCAACCCGCTGGCCTGCACGGCCGCGTTGACCACCATCGACACCATCGAACGGGATGGCCTCATGGCCGCTGCAGAGCGCGTCGGCGCCCGCATTCGTTCCGGCATTGCCGCTGCCCTGGTCGGCGTTGCGGGTATCGTCGATATCCGAGGTCAGGGGCTGATGATCGGTATCGAACTGGATCGGCCCTGCAGCGAACTGATCACCAAGGCCCTGGCGGCCGGTCTGCTCATCAACGTAACCGCCGACAAGGTGGTGCGCCTGCTGCCGCCGCTGGTCTTCACGGAGTCCGAGGCAGATGAACTGGTGCAGCGCCTCGCGCCGCTCATCAAGGAATTCCTGGGGGGCTAAGACGATGGAACGACCCCCACGCTCACGGCCTTCGCTGCCCCCCGCGGGGGTACAGTCCCCCCTTGGGGCGGCCCGGCGGGAGGACTGAATGGCGATCAAGCATTTTCTGCAGTTCAAGGATTTCAGCGCCGACGAGTTCGCTTACCTGTTCGAGCGCAGCCGCGCCATCAAGGAGCGGTTCAAGGCCTACCAGCAGTACTGGCCGCTGACCGACCGCACCCTGGTCATGATCTTCGAGAAGGCCAGCACGCGAACGCGCCTGTCCTTCGAGGCCGGCATGCAGCAACTGGGCGGTTCGGCCATCTACCTCAATACCAGAGATTCCCAACTGGGGCGCGGCGAGCCGGTGGAGGATGCGGCCCAGGTCATCTCCCGCATGAGCGACATCGTGATGATCCGCACCTTCGAGCAGGAGATCATCGAGCGCTTCGCCGCCAACTCCCGGGTGCCGGTGATCAACGGCCTGACCAACGAATACCATCCCTGCCAGATCATGGCGGACATCTTCACCTACATCGAGCATCGCGGCCCCATCCAGGGCAGGACGGTGGCCTGGGTGGGCGACGCGAACAATATGTGCAACACCTGGCTTCAGGCCGCCGAGGTACTGGATTTCAAGGTCCACGTATCGACGCCGCCGGGTTACGCCCTCGACCCGGCGCTGATCGCCGGCGTTTCTGCCGCCCGCTACCAGGTTTTTGCCGATCCCATGGACGCCTGCCGCGGCGCCGACCTGGTGACCACCGACGTATGGACCTCCATGGGGTTCGAGGCGGAAAACGAAGAACGCCTCAAGGCCTTCGCCGACTGGTGCGTCGACGGCGACATGATGCGGGTGGCGGATGCCCAGGCGGTGTTCATGCACTGCCTGCCGGCCCATCGCGGCGAAGAAGTGACGGCGGAAGTCATTGACGGACCCCAGTCCGTGGTCTGGGACGAGGCAGAGAATCGGTTGCATGTTCAGAAGGCCCTCATGGAGTACCTCCTCCTGGGCAAGGTCGAAACGAAATAAGGGAAGCGAAATGAGCGACATCAAGAAGGTGGTGCTGGCCTACTCCGGCGGTCTCGATACCTCGGTCATCCTCAAGTGGCTGCAGGACGTCTACAAGTGCGAAGTGGTGACCTTCACCGCCGACCTGGGACAGGGCGAGGAACTGGAACCGGCCCGCGCCAAGGCGCTGAAGGCCGGCATCAAGGCGAAGAACATCTACATCGACGACCTGCGGGAAGAGTTCGTGCGCGACTTCGTCTTCCCCATGTTCCGCGCCAACACCGTCTATGAAGGCGAATACCTACTCGGCACCTCCATCGCCCGCCCGCTGATCGCCAAGCGCCTGATCGACATCGTCAATGCAACCGGCGCCGACGCCATCTGCCACGGCGCCACCGGCAAGGGCAACGACCAGGTGCGCTTCGAACTCGGCGCCTACGCGCTGAAGCCGGGCATCAAGGTCATCGCCCCGTGGCGCGAATGGGACCTGATGTCCCGCGAAAAGCTGATGGCCTATGCCGAAAAGCACGGCATCGAGATCGACATGAAGCACAAAAAGGGCGGCTCGCCGTATTCGATGGACGCCAACCTGCTGCACATCTCCTACGAAGGCCGTCACCTGGAAGATCCGGCTGCCGAGGCCGAGGAATCGATGTGGCGTTGGACCGTCTCGCCGGAAAAAGCCCCCAACAAGGCGGAGTACCTCGACCTCGAATTCGCCAAGGGCGACGTCGTTGCCGTCAATGGCAAGAAGCTGAAGGCCCATGAAGTGCTGGCCCTGTTGAACGAACTGGGTGGCAAGCACGGCATCGGCCGTCTCGACCTGGTGGAGAACCGCTACGTGGGCATGAAGTCCCGCGGCTGCTACGAAACCCCGGGGGGCACCATCCTCCTGCGCGCCCACCGCGCCATCGAATCGGTCACGCTCGACCGCGAAGTCGCCCACCTCAAGGACGACCTCATGCCCCGTTACGCCAGCCTGGTCTATAACGGCTACTGGTGGAGTCCGGAGCGCCGCGCCCTGCAGGTGCTCATCGACCACACCCAGCAGACCGTGAACGGGACGGTGCGCCTCAAGCTCTACAAGGGCAACGTCATCGTCGTCGGCCGCGATTCCAAGAGCGATTCCCTGTTCGACTCCACCATCGCCACCTTCGAGGATGACGCCGGGGCCTACGACCAGCGGGATGCCGGCGGCTTCATCAAGCTGAACGCCCTCCGGATGCGCATTGCGGCCAATCTGGCCGCGCGCAAGGCCGGCAAGACGGCGGCGCCGAAAGCTGCGAAGGCGGCTCCCGCCAAGGTCGCAAAGCCTGCCGTCGCCAAGGCTGCCAAGCCGGTGGCCAAAAAGTCTGCGGCCAAACTCGCGGATGCCCAGCAAGCTTCGGCCAAGCGGGCTGCGAAGCCCGTCAAGTCGGTGGCCTCCAGGAACTCCACGCAGGGTGCCAAGAAGGCTCCGGCCAAGGCTTCCGGGAAGAAGGCCTAAGGTATGGACGGCGGCGGACTCTTCGGACTCACCGAGGAACAGATCGCGGATTTTGGCGCCACCTACGGCATAGGTGCCTTCATCCTCTTCATGCTTTTCATCATCGGTGAGATCGCCTGGAAGTCCAAGGCGGGCAAGACGGGCACCTTTGTGCTCTTCTTCGTCCTTGCCTTCGGGATGGTGGGCTTTCTTGCCAAGGCGGTCATTCAAAAAATCTGGGGAATCTGATGTCTCAATTCGACAGCGTATCCGTGGTCAAAAAGGCCAATGTCTATTTCGACGGTAAGTGTGTCAGCCATACCGTCCAGTTTGCCGATGGCAGCAAGAAGACCGTTGGCGTCATCCTGCCCTCCAGCCTGACCTTCAATACCGGTGTGCCGGAAGTGATGGAAGGGGTGGGCGGTTCCTGCCGCGTCAAGCTCAAGGGCGAGAGCGAGTGGAAGACCTACGGCGACGGCCAGTCTTTCAACGTTCCGGGCAATTCCAGCTTCGAAATCGCTTGTGACGAGCCCTACCACTACGTCTGCCACTTTGGCTGAACGCTCGGTGGCCTGAACGATTCGACTGCCCGGCCTTGTGCCGGGCGTTTTCATTAAGGAGTTGCAAATGCCTTCTTTCGATTTCACTTCCGAGGCCGACATGGTGGCACTCAAGAACGCCGTCGATGTGGCCGCCCGGCAGATCGAGAACCGTTACGACTTCAAGGGCACCTCGGCCAAGGTCGAGTTGAGCGAGAAGGACAAGCTCATCACCCTGCACGGGGATTCCGACTTCCAGTTGGATCAGATCAAGGACATCCTCTTTCCCGCCATGGAGAAGAAGGAGGTCGAGAGCACCAAGCGCCTCGACCACCAGCCGGTGCAGAAGGTCTCCGGCAACAAGGTGAAGCAGGAGCTGAAGATCAAGATGGGCATCGAGACCGAACTGGCAAAGAAGATCGTCAAGCTGGTCAAGGATGCCAAGCTCAAGGTGCAGGCTTCCATCCAGGGCGACGCCGTGCGCGTCCAGGGCGCCAAGCGGGACGACCTGCAGGAGTGCATCGCCCTGATCCGCAAGTCCATCACCGACTTTCCCATCAAGGCGGGAAACTTCCGCGACTGAGCGCGGCGTGCCCGGCTGCGAAAAAGGCACCTGCGGGCGCCTTTTCTACGCCTTCAGACCCGTGATCCAGACACCGTAGAGCCGGTCCGCCAAGGCGCGCATGACCGGCAGGCGGGCGGCAGCCTCGCCGAGCATCGCTTCCGGCTTCTGCACGCTGGGCTGGTCCGCGACGGCGGCGGCTTCCTCGGCCCACTGGCAGCACCAGGTGGCGATCATCTCCGGCGTCATTTCCACATGGCACTGCATGCCCAAGTGGGGGCCGCAGACAAACACTTGGTTGGCGCAGTAGGCGTTGGCGAAAAGGCGTGTGGCGCCAGGGGGAATGCTGAAGGTCTCGCCATGCCAATGGAATACCGTGCCGGCTCGGCCCGCATGTTCGCCCAGCCACTGGCGGGCAAGGTCGCTCTGCTCGGCCAGGGCCTCGCCCCAGCCGATTTCCCTGACCGGGTTGCGGGTAATCTGGCCGCCCAGGGCCTTGCTCATCAACTGGCCTCCGAGGCAGTGGCCGATTACCGGAATGTCCTTGGCGACGGCATCTTGGATCAGCGCACACACCTGATCAATCCAGGGCAGGGGATCGTTCACGCTCATGGGCCCACCCATGAAACAGAGGCCCGCATAGGCGTCGGCCCCGGCGGGCACTGGCTCTCCGGCATCGATGGCGATGAGGCGCCAGGGAATCCCGTGGCGTTCGAGGAATATGGCAAAATAGCCCGGACCCTCGCTGGGGGAATGGCGGAAAATGGCGACAGGACGCATGAGGGGACGGATGCAGGAAAAACGAGGCTGGCATTTTATGCCCTGGCTGCTGCTTGCGCTATCGTCTGTTTCTCTGGCTGCTGATGTCGGTCTGGCGGGAGTCATGGGAAGCAAGGCCATGCTCACTTTAGGTGGCGGAGACCCGGAAGCGGTGGCCATCGGCCAGAGCTATGGGGGGGCGCGGGTGGTGGCCATACAGGGCGACCAGGTGATCGTCGAGATCGATGGTCGTCGGCGTCCGCTCAAGGTCGGACAGCACGCTGTTGGGAATGCGGGCGCAGGCGAGGGCAGCAAGGCGATTCTGACCTCTGATGGACAGGGGCACTTTTATGCCAACGGAACCATCAATGGCCGTTCGGCACGTTTTCTGGTCGATACCGGGGCCACCATGGTTTCGTTGGGGGCGGGAGACGCCAAACGCCTGGGGCTCGATCCCGCCAAGGGAAAGCGTGGCTACAGCCAGACCGCCAACGGCCAGGTCGAAGTCAGCAAACTTACCCTGGATTCGGTCCAGGTCGGCGACATTACGTTGCACCAGGTGGACGCCATCGTGCATGCGTCGGGGGATTTGCCCTTCGCGCTTCTCGGGATGAGTTTCCTCAACCGGACCGAAATGGTCCGGGATGGGGATACACTGACCCTGCGCCGCCGTTATTGACAGGAGGGGCCATGCCTCAAAAGGATCAGGAAGTCACGCTTCTACGCCAGGAACTCGAACTGCTCATGGGCGAGCGCCAAGTGCTCCTGCAGGTGGCGGGGGCGGCGGCGGCGCTGATTGCGACCTTGGACAGCAAGCGTCTGCCGGTGGGGGCCATCGAGGCCGCCGACGTCGTTGCCACATCGATCAACCGCCTGAGCGAAGAGACCCTGCGCGACGCGCTCGATTCGGTTCATGCGGAAATCGAGGGAGATACCGCAGCCGCATGAGCCTCGATGTCCACCGCCTGCGGGCCTGCCTGCTGCCCGAACCGGCGGTGGGGGAATTCGTTGCCGAGGACGGTGCCCGGGAATGCGAACTGACGCCCGCGGCGGTGCTCTTTCCCATCGTATGCCGCGACGATGGGCCTACCGTCCTCCTGACCCAGCGCACGGCCCACTTGCGCGACCATCCCGGCCAGATCAGCTTTCCCGGTGGACGGGTGGAGGAGGGCGATTCCGGGCCCGTGGCCACGGCTCTGCGCGAAAGTCTGGAGGAAGTCGGGCTGCCGGCGGCCTGTATCGAAGTCATCGGGTTTCTGCCTGAGTATCGGACCGGGACCGGGTTCCGGGTGACTCCCGTGGTGGCCCTGGTGACCCCCCCCTTTCCCGTACGGCCCGATCCTTTCGAAGTGGCGGAAGTCTTCGAAGTGCCGCTGCAATTTCTCCTTGACCCTGCCAACCACCGGCGCGAGGCCGTCCATGTGCGGGGCGCCCTGCGCCAGTATTACGCCATGCCGTACGGTGACTACTTCATCTGGGGGGCCACGGCCGGGATGATCCGCTCCCTCGTCAGTCGCCTGGGACTGGTTGCCGAGGGAACCTGAAACAGTCGGGTGGCAGCTCGACCGTTTCCGTCGGCACCCGGCCAAATCGCGCCGCGAGTCATAGCCTGAGGGGCGTTTTGCCGTGGTTTACCCGCGATTTCGTCAAGTTTTCCGGCGCGGTTTTCGGTATCATCATCCCGTCGCCGTTGCACTGCTCGGCGATCGCCTTCTTTGCCATCGGCGAACGGATCGGCCACCGGCAGATGTGCTTCGAGCGGCAGGCTTCTGGGTCGGGGCAGTGGGTCGCAGGGTGCCAGGCACCGGCGGTCGGGGGGCAAAAGCAATGCGTTGGGCGACCGTGCGGAGTTTTTTGAGGTCCGTGCGCAGTCGATTTCAAACCGGGTGCGTCGGGCCTCGTCCGGCGGGCCATTGCCCTTGGGCGCTTTTTTTGTCGAGCCTCGCCGCCGTGCCAGGCTGAGTGTTTTTTATCAGGAGAATCATAATGAGCAGAGATGTTGTCGTTCTGAGCGCTGTCCGTTCCGCTATCGGTGCCTTTGGCGGTTCCCTGGCCGATTTCGAGGCCAGCGAGCTGGCTGGTGTCGTGATGAAGGAATCGGTCGTCCGCTCCGGCGTCGATCCCCAACTGATCAACTACGTCACCGTCGGCAACTGCATGCCGACCGACGCCCGCTACCCCTACGTTTCCCGCGTCGCCTCCATCCAGGCCGGTCTGTCCATGGACTCAGTTGCTATGCAGGTGAGCCGCCTGTGCGCCTCCGGCCTGCAGGGCATCGTCACCACCGCCCAGAACATTCTGCTGGGTGACTGCGACTACGGCATCGGTGGCGGCGTTGAAGTGATGTCCAAGGCGGCCTACATGCTGCCTGCACTGCGTTCCGGCGCCCGTATGGGCGACACCAAGGCCATCGACTCCATGGTTGCGGTGCTCACCGATCCCTTTGGCGTCGGCCACATGGGCGTGACTGCCGAGAATCTAGCGGTCAAGCATGGCATCTCCCGCGAAGAGCAGGATGCCTTCGCCGTCGAATCCCAGCGCCGCGCCGCGGCCGCCATCGACGCCGGCCACTTCAAGTCCCAGATTCTCCCCATCGTGAAGCAGACCAAGAAGGGCGAAGTGGTTTTCGATACCGACGAACACCTCAAGCGCGGCACCACCATGGAATCCCTGGCCAAGATGAAGCCGGCCTTCAAGAAGGACGGGGGCACGGTCACGGCAGGCAACGCCTCCGGCATCAACGACGGTGCCGCCTTCTTCGTTCTGGCCGATGGTGACACCGCGGTCAAGGCCGGCTACAAGCCCATGGCCCGTCTGGTCTCCTACGCCGTGGCCGGTGTGCCCAACGACATCATGGGTGAAGGCCCGATTCCCGCGTCTCGCCTGGCCCTCAAGAAGGCCGGTCTGACGCTCGACCAGATGGACGTCATCGAGTCCAACGAAGCCTTCGCCGCCCAGGCCCTGTCCGTCATGAAGGTGCTGGGTCTCGACCCGGCCAAGACCAACCCCAACGGTGGTGCCATCGCCCTGGGCCACCCGGTCGGCTGTTCCGGCGCCTTCATCGCCACCAAGGCGGTGTATGAAATGAACCGCATCGGTGGCAAGTACTGTCTGGTGACCATGTGTATCGGGGGCGGGCAGGGTATCGCCGCCATCTTCGAGCGCGTCTGATCTCCTGCGCTCCAGGACAGGAAACCGCCGGCTGGTCCGGCGGTTTTTCTTTTCTGCTGCCAGCAAGATGAAAGTACGGCCGCGCCTCCAGCGCGTAGACCATGGGTTCAGAAATGCAGGAAGACCGGGGAGCCACCGAATAGCCCGGATCTTCCGGGGGCAGTGGGGATTGCCGAACCCTTGGGTTCCGCCTTGAGGGCGTGTAACTTGTTCTTGCTTCGCAAAGAAAATGTCACCAAAAAGAAGGCGACCCCAGGGGCGACGCCGGGCGTTGCCCGGTCCCGTGCGCGACTCGGGCTCCCGGGCGGGTCGCTAAACTCGCCTGCGGCTCGGACAACGCGACCCGAAGGCCCCCGGAAGCCCTGCGTTGCTCAGCGTCTTCCATGGGGGGGACAGGCGTCCGGGCTCAAAAGTCGGGTCGGCGGCCTTGGCTGCCTTAGTTCGGAGCGTGGGTGAGAGGCGGTTGAACCGTTCAGTCCGGCCGCTTCTGGGCCCCTTGAGAGGAGCCGAGCAACGCAGGGGGCTTGGGGGAAGTCGGCTCGCGTTGTCTGAGCCCCCGGGGCGAGTTTAGCGAGCCGCCCAAGCCCCCGAGTAGCGCAGGGTACCCCGCAACGCGGGGCTCCGACCCAGGGGTGGCTTCTAGCTACTTTCTTCTTGCCACCAAGAAGAAAGTACGCCCGCGCATCAGGCGCGGAAACCATGGTTTCAGAAAAGCGGGCATGCCGGGCAGCCACCGTATGGCCCGGCTTTCCCGGAAGCATCACGGACTGCGGAAGCTATCTGCGGGCCAGGCTAATAGAATGCGGATTCCCTGTCCTGGGGCGAAGTGGTGCAGGGTTGCCACGCATTGCCCAGGAATGGTGCGGGAATGGCCTGGTCGGGCCACCAGAAGGGGAATACCGGTGGCTCGGCTTTTGCTAATGCTGCCCCATATATCGATCGGAGAACCCCGTGTCCATTCACGTCGCCCTCAACCACGTTACCCACTACCACTACGACCGCCTGGTCGGCCTCGGCCCCCAGGTCATCCGCCTGCGGCCCTGTCCCCATTCGCGGACCCGCATCCTGTCCTACGCGTTGAAGGTCGGGCCGGCAGAGCATTTCATCAACTGGCAGCAGGATCCCCAGGGCAACTACTTGGCCCGCCTGGTCTTCCCGGAGAAGACCCGGGAGTTCCGCATCGAGGTCGATCTGGTGGCCGAGATGTCGGTCATCAACCCCTTCGATTTCTTCCTGGAACCCCACGCCGAGCACATTCCCTTTGCCTACGAGGCCTGGCAGCGCCACGAACTGACGCCCTACCTCTACCAGTTGCCGGCGACGCCGCGCTTCCAGCAGTACCTCGACGCCATTCCCCGGGCCAGGGCCCGCAGCGTCGATTTCCTGGTCGCCCTGAACGCCCGCCTGCAGCAGGACATCGCCTACACCATCCGCATGGAGCCCGGCGTGCAGACGCCGGAGGAAACCCTGGTGAAGCGTTCCGGCTCCTGCCGCGATTCGGCCTGGCTGCTGGTGCAACTCCTGCGCCACCTGGGCCTCGCCGCCCGCTTCGTCTCCGGCTACCTGATTCAACTGACGCCGGACGTCAAATCCCTCGATGGTCCCTCGGGGCCGGAAGCCGATTTCACCGACCTCCACGCCTGGGCCGAGGTCTATCTGCCCGGTGCGGGCTGGATCGGCCTCGATCCCACCTCCGGCCTCTTCGCCGGGGAAGGCCACATTCCGCTTGCCTGTACGCCGGAACCTGCGTCTGCTGCGCCGCTCACCGGCGCCATCGACGAATGCGAAACGACATTCGGCCACACCATGCGGGTCACCCGCATCTGGGAAGCGCCCCGGGTGACCAAACCGTACAGCGACGAGCAGTGGGCGGAGATCGAAAGCCTCGGCCATCGCATCGACGCCCGGCTCACGGCCCGCGACGTGCGCCTGACCCAGGGCGGCGAACCCACCTTCGTGGCCGTGGACGACCCCGACGGCGCCGAGTGGAACACCGACGCCCTCGGGCCCACCAAGCGCCTGCTGGCGGCAGACCTCTTCCATCGCCTGCGGGAAAAATACGGTGCCCAGGGCTTCATGCACTTCGGCCAGGGCAAGTGGTACCCCGGCGAGCAACTGCCGCGCTGGAGCCTCAACTGCTTCTGGCGCAAGGACGGCCAGCCCCTGTGGGGCAACCCGGCCCTCTACGCCGACGAGAAGAAGGACTACGGCGTCACCGAGGCCCAATCGGCGGCTTTCCTGGAGCGGGTGGCCCGCAACCTGGGCCTCGACTCCGGGGACATCTTCCCTGCCTTCGAAGACGTTTTCTACTACCTGTGGCGGGAGCGGCGCCTGCCCGGCAACGTCGATCCCTTCGACTCGCGGGTGGACGATCCCTTGGAGCGGGCCCGCCTGATGAAGGTGTTTTCCCAGGGCCTGACCCAGACCGTCGGCCACGTCTTCCCGGTGATGAGGGACGTCGCTGGCCGGTGGCAGACCGGCCCCTGGTTCCTGCGCTCCGAGCGCTGCTACCTGTTCCCCGGCGACTCGCCCATGGGCTGGCGCCTGCCGCTGGATTCCCAACCCTGGGTCGCCAAGGCCGACTACCCCTACCAGCATCCCCTCGATCCTTCCCAGGTGCCGGCGCCCCTCAAGTCCTACGCCGAAATCCGCCGGCAATTCGCGGCCGTGGTGGAGGCCGCCCGGGCCCGCCAGGTCGCTGCCGGCCGGGGCGAGGGCAAGGCTGCCGCCCCTGACACCGTGCCAGGCTTCAAGGAATCCGCCGCCTTGATCACCCGGCTGGCCATGTGCGCCCAGCCCCGGGACGGCAAGCTCTACGTCTTCATGCCCCCCACCGGCGGGCTCGACGATTACCTGGAGCTGGTGGCCGCCTGCGAGCAGGCCGCCGAGGCCATGAACCTGCCGCTCATTTTCGAGGGCTACCCGCCCCCCGCCGACCCGCGCCTGGCCCATTTCAGCGTCACCCCCGACCCCGGGGTCATTGAGGTGAACGTGCATCCAGCCAGATCCTGGGACCAACTCGTGGAGCGGACCACCCACCTCTACGACGCCGCCCACCTCTCCCGCCTGACCAGCGAGAAGTTCATGCTCGACGGCCGCCACACCGGCACCGGCGGCGGCAACCACTTCGTCCTCGGCGGCGCGACGCCCAACGATTCCCCCTTCCTGCGCCGGCCGGATTTGCTCAAGAGCCTTATCGCCTACTGGCACAACCACCCCAGCCTCTCCTACCTGTTTTCCGGCCTGTTCATCGGCCCCACCAGCCAGGCGCCGCGGGTGGACGAGGCGAGGAACGACGCCCTCTACGAACTGGAGATCGCCTTCCGGGAAATCGCGCGCCAGGGCGACAACACGCAGCCCTGGCTCATCGACCGCATCCTGCGCAACCTGCTGGTCGACGTTACCGGCAATACCCACCGGGCCGAATTCTGCATCGACAAACTCTATTCGCCTGACGGTCCCGCCGGCCGCCACGGGCTCCTGGAACTGCGCGCCTTCGAGATGCCGCCCCACGCCCGCATGTCGCTGGCGCAGCAGCTTCTCCTGCGCGGCCTCATCGCCCGCTTCTGGGACCAGCCCTACGATCCGCCCCGGCTGGCCCGCTGGGGCACCGAACTGCACGACCGCTTCATGCTGCCCCATTTCGTCGAGCAGGATTTCCGCGACGTGGCGGAGGACATGCAGCAGGCCGGCTTCCCCTTTCAGGCTGAGTGGTTCGCCCCTCATTTCGAATTCCGCTTTCCCAAGTACGGCGACTTCGCCGCCAAGGGCATCGACTTCGAGCTGCGCCACGCCCTCGAACCCTGGCATGTCATGGGGGAGGAGGGCAATGTGGGGACCACCGTGCGCTTCGTCGATTCCTCGGTGGAGCGGGTCCAGGTCAAGGTCGCCGGCATGGCGCCGGACCGCTACGTGCTCACCTGTAACGGCCGTGCCGTTCCCCTGCAGCCCACCGGCACCAACGGCGAGTTCGTCGCCGGCGTGCGTTACCGGGCCTGGCAGCCGGCCTCCTGCCTGCACCCCACCGTCGGCGTCCATGGCCCCCTGGTCTTCGATCTGGTGGATACCTGGATGCAGCGCTCCCTGGGCGGCTGCCAGTACCACGTGGCTCACCCCGGCGGGCGCAATTTCGAGGCCTTTCCGGTCAATGCCTTCGAGGCGGAAAGCCGCCGCCTGGCCCGCTTCTTCCGCTTCGGCCACACGCCGGGACGGATGCAGGTCCAGGCCCCCGAGATCAGCGCCGAACACCCGTTTACGCTAGACTTGCGGCGTTTCTAACGCCGAATGACGGCGCGCTGCGGCGCGCCGTTCTTGCCTTTACGACCGTCCATGGCCCGCACCCTGCTCGCCATCTATCCCCGCAATACCCGGCGCTTCGACGAAATGTTGACAGCCACGGGGGTGGTGCGGCCCCATTGGCGGCAATTCCTGGGCCATCTGGACGCGGCGGCGCCGGAGGTGATGCGGGAGCGGGTCGAGTTCGTCGATCGCCGTATTCAGGAAAACGGCGTCACCTACAACGTCTATGCCGATCCCAACGGGGCCGACCGGCCCTGGGCTCTGGATCCGCTGCCCTTCATCATCGCCGCCGACGAGTGGCGTCAGATCGCGGCGGCGGTGGCGCAGCGGGCCGCTGTCCTGAACCGGGTGCTGGCCGACCTCTACGGTGAGCAGCGTCTGCTGGCCGAGGGCCTCCTGCCCCCCGCCCTGGTCTACGGCCAGCACGGCTACCTCTGGCCCTGCCGCGGACTGCGGCCGCCGGGCAATACCTGGCTCCATTTCTACGCCGTGGACCTGGCCCGCTCGCCCGACGGGCGCTGGTGGGTCATCGCCGACCGCACCCAGGCCCCCTCAGGTGCCGGCTACGCCCTGGAAAACCGGCTCATCATCTCGCGGGTCTTTCCCGAACTGTTCCGCGACCTGCGCGTCGAGCATCTGGCGGATTTCTTCCGCGCCCTGCAGGATTCCCTCTCCGGCCTGGCACCGGTGGCCCGGGGCGAGCAGCCCCACGTCGTACTCCTGACACCCGGCCCCTACAACGAAACCTATTTCGAACACGCCTATCTGGCCCGCTACCTGGGCTTTCCCCTGGTGGAAGGCCAGGATCTCACGGTGCGGGGCGACACGGTCTTCCTCAAGACCCTGCGGGGGCTGAAGCGAGTGCATGTCATCCTGCGCCGCCAGGACGACAGTTTCTGCGATCCCCTCGAACTGCGGGGCGATTCGGCGCTGGGCGTCCCCGGGCTCTTGAATGCCGTGCGCGCCCGCCAGGTGGTGGTGGCCAACGCCCTGGGCAGCGGCCTCATCGGTTCCGGCGCCCTCATGGGCTTCGTCCCCGCCCTGTGCGAACGTCTCCTGGGCGAAAGGCTCGCCATGCCCGCGGTGGCCACCTGGTGGTGCGGCGAGCGGCCGGCCCTGGACTACGTGCGGGAGCACCTGGACGAACTGGTCATCAAGCCGGCCTTTCCCACCCAGCATTTCGAGCCGACCTTCGGGCGCGACCTCCAGGGCGAGGCGCGGGAGGAGATGCTGCGCCGTATCGACACCCGGCCCCACGCCTACGTCGCCCAGGAACTGGTGCATCTGTCCCAGGCCCCCATCTGGAGCCGTGCCCACGAACGTCGCCTGCTGGCCCGGGCGGTGGGCCTGCGCGTCTATGCGGTGGCCACGCCGGACGGTTATACGGTGATGCCCGGGGGCCTCGCGCGGGTGGCCAGCGCCGCCAACGCCCTGGTGATCTCGATGCAGCGGGGCGGCTCGTCCAAGGACACCTGGGTGCTGACCGAAGGCCACGTCAGCGACTTCAGCCTGCTGAAATCGTCCCTGGGGATCGGCGACCTGGTGCGCGGCGGTGCCAATCTCTCCTCGCGGGTGGTAGAGAATCTCTACTGGGTCGGGCGCTATTCCGAGCGCTTCGACTGCACCGCCCGCCTGCTGCGGGTCGTCCTCGCGCGTCTGGTCGAAGCCGGGGGAGAACTCACCCCGGCCCTGGTGGCGGTGCAGCAACTGGCCGAGGAGATGGACATCGTTCCCACCCGGGAGGAGGACGAGGCCTCGCCCAGACATGCCGAACATCGCCTGCTGGAGGCCATCTACGATCCCGACCAGACCGGCAGTCTGGCGGGGGCCATCCGCAGCGTGATGTGGTCGGCGACCCACGTGCGGGAGCGTCTCTCCCTCGACCACTGGCATTCCCTCAACGGCCTGCAGAGAAGTCTCCAGAACGCCCGTTGCAAGACCCCTTCGCTGCCCGAGGCCATCGCCTTCCTGGATCGGGTGCTGCTCGTCTCCTCGTCCCTCACAGGCTTCGCCGTGGACAACATGACCCGGGACGACGGTTGGCGCTTCCTGGTGGTGGGGCGGCGCATCGAGCGTCTCGTGACCCTCGCCACGGCCATGGCGCACTTCCTCCGCCTGCCCTCGGCCCGGGCCCCCGGCACCCTGGAGTGGCTGCTGGAACTGATGGACAGCATCATTACCTTCCGCTCCCGCTACTCCCGGCCGCCGGAACTGATGCCGGTCCTCGATCTTCTGGTCTTCGACGAATCCAACCCCCACGGCGTCGCCTTCCAGATCGAAAGCCTCATCCGCTACCTGGAGCGCATGGACCGGGATCTGGGCGACATTCGGGACGAGCGCCTCATCGCTGCGGGCAAGGCCTTGCGGGCCACTGACCTGGGGCGCTTTGCCGGCGTCTCCTTCCACGACTGCCGCGAGTGCTCACCCTGCGAGGAACTGGCCGCCCTCCTGGACGAAGTGGTGGCCGCGGTGCATGCCCTGTCCGACCGCCTGGCCATGCGCTTCTTCACCCATGTCGGCGACGTCAGCCACCAGACCCTTGCCCTTTGAGAGCCTGTGAAAATTTCATTCACCCCCGCTCGTCATGCCCAGCCGCGCCCGCTCGGCGTTGCCAATGCTCGCCATAGCCCACGCTATGGCTGTGCTTGGCGCCTTGATCGTGCACCGCTGTGCACGCCGCTCGGGCGCGCCCGAAAAATTCACAGGCTCTGATCATGGCCCGCTACCACGTTGCCCACGAAACCCGCTACGCCTACGGCGCGCCGGTGTCGCTCTCGCAGCAGCAATTGCACCTCTCGCCCCGCATCCTGCCCTGGCAGCATTGCGAAGCGCATCACATCGACATCGACCCCCCGCCCAACTGGCGGCGTTACGGGCGCGATGCCTTCGACAACCCGGTCCTGTGGGTCAGCTTCGAGACTCCCCACGAGGCCCTGACGGTTCATTCCACCCTGACCGTCGAGGTGATGCCCCATCGGCCCACCTTCGCCCCGGAGGAAACGCTGCCCTGGGAGACGGTACGGGACCGGCTGGCCTATGGCGCCACGCCCCCCGACGAAGACGACCTCGTCGCCACCCGCTTCCTCTTCGAATCGCCCTTCGTGCGGATCAAGCACGAATTCGCCGCCTACGCCGGCGAGTGCTTTCCCGAGGGCCAGCCCCTGCTGGCCGGGGCCATGGCCCTGATGGAAAAAATCCACCGCGAATTCGAATTCGACCCGGAAGCCACCACGGTGGCCACCCCGGTCCTCGAAGTGCTGCAGAGGAAGCGCGGCGTATGCCAGGATTTCGCCCACCTCATGATCGCCT
This sequence comes from Betaproteobacteria bacterium, assembly GCA_016720065.1. Taxonomy (NCBI): domain Bacteria; kingdom Pseudomonadati; phylum Pseudomonadota; class Betaproteobacteria; species Betaproteobacteria bacterium. The sequence goes on from JADJXY010000002.1 coordinate 176,514, forward strand.
GTCTGCGTTCCCTGGGGCTGGCCGCCCGCTACGCCAGCGGCTACCTCCTCACTCATCCGCCGCCGGGGCGGCCACGTCTGGTGGGGGCCGACGCTTCCCACGCCTGGGTTTCCCTCTATTGCCCCGGGGGTGGTGACGGCTGGGTCGATCTCGACCCCACCAACAATCTCCTGCCCGACACCGAGCACATCACCATCGCCATGGGGCGCGATTTCAGCGACATCTCGCCCCTGCGCGGCGTCATCCTGGGGGGCGGCAGTCACGAGCCGGAGGTCGCCGTGACGGTGACGCCCCTCGACCCGGAAGAGGTCGAGGCCGCTCCCGATGTCCCCTGAGCCGTACCGCCTGCCGCAAGCCGCGGCGTTGGCGGTGGTGGGGGCAGGCCCCGCCGGTCTGATGGCCGCCGAAGTCCTCGCCGCCCGCGGTCTGACCGTGGAGGTCTATGACGCCATGCCGTCCCCGGGGCGCAAATTCCTCATGGCCGGGCGCGGCGGGCTCAACATCACCCACTCCGAAGCCTTCGACCGCTTCCTCGCCCGCTACGGCGCAGGGCGCGGATTTCTGGAGCCCTCGCTCGCCGCCTTCGGCCCCGACGCCCTGCGGCAATGGATGGCCGGGCTGGGCATAGCGAGCTTCGTCGGTTCCTCGGGCCGGGTTTTTCCCGAAGGCATGAAGGCGGCACCCCTGTTGAGGGCCTGGCTGCACCGGCTGCGCGCTGCCGGGGTGCGCCTGCACGTGCGCCATCGCTGGCAGGGGTGGGACGCCCAAGGCGCCCTCTGCTTCGCGACTCCAGCCGGTGCTCTTGCCCTGCGGCCTGCGGCGACCGTGCTCGCCCTGGGAGGCGGGAGCTGGCGCCGGCTAGGGTCCGACGGCGCCTGGGTGCCCTGGCTGGCCGGGCGGGGCATCGAGGTGGTGCCGCTGCAGCCGGCCAATTGCGGCTTCGATGTGGCCTGGTCGCCCTATTTCCGGGAGCGATTCGCCGGCCAGCCCCTCAAGGCCATCGTCGCGCGCCACGGCGGCCAGGCGGTGCCCGGTGAGTGTGTCGTGAGCGCCCGGGGCATCGAGGGAGGCGCAGTCTATGCGCTCTCCGCCGCCCTGCGCGAAAGTCTGGCGCGGGGCGAGGCGACGGCCCTGGTGCTCGACCTGGCGCCGGGGCGTGACGCGGCGGTCCTGGCCGAGCAACTCGCCCGGCCCCGGGGACGGGACAGCCTGGCCAACCACCTGCGCCGCCGGGCCGGGATCGAGGGCGTCAAGGCGGCCCTGCTGCGGGAATTCCATGCCCCGGCCGAACTGGGCGATGCGGCATTTCTGGCCCGGGCGATCAAGGCCCTGGCCATCCCGCTCCAGGCGCCGCGGCCCCTGGACGAAGCCATCAGCAGCGCCGGGGGGGTCGCCCTGGCGGAATGCACCGACGCGCTCATGCTCAAGGCCCTGCCCGGAGTGTTCTGCGCCGGGGAAATGCTGGACTGGGAGGCGCCCACCGGCGGCTATCTCCTCAGCGCCTGCCTCGCCACCGGCCGGCGGGCCGGGGAGGGCGCGGCAGCCTGGCTGAAGAGCGCCAGCGGGGCTTGATCCCGGCGCGTCAGCACGGCGCGATCCATGGTAAGTTTGCGCTTCACCGTCGCCGGCATGCCGGCCGCAACCCAGGAACCGGAGCCATGCCCCCCAGCGTACTTGTCGTCGAGGACGAACCGATCAACCAGGAACGCCTGGTGGAGACCCTGGCCGAGGAGGGCTACCGGGTGGTTGCCGCCTCCTCCGGGGGCGAGGCGTGGGAGCACCTGCAGGGGGCGAATGCCGGTTTCGACGTGATCCTGCTGGACCGCATGATGCCGGACATGGATGGCATCGAAATCCTGCACCGGCTCAAGGCGCGGGAAGGGTGGGAGCACGTGCCGGTCATCATGCAGACCGCCATGACCGCCGATGCCGACGTGGCCGAGGGCCTGCGGGCGGGGGCCTTCTATTACCTGACCAAGCCTTTTTCCGCCGATACCTTGCTGGCCATTGTCGGCGCGGCGCTGGAAGATCGTCTCGAACACCAGGAACTACGACGGGAAGCGGCCCGCATCGGGCAGAGCTTCGGCTGCCTGCAGCAGGCGACCTTCGTCTTTCGCACGCCGGAGGAAGCGCGCAACCTCGCCACCCTGGCCGCCAACGCGGCGCCGGACCCCGCCCGGGTGGTGCTGGGTCTTTCGGAACTGATGCTCAACGCGGTGGAGCACGGCAATCTGGGCATCAGTTACGGCGAGAAGTCTGCCCTCATCGAGCAGGGCACGCTGCCGGACGAGATCGCCCGCCGCTTGGCCTTGCCCGAATATGCGGGGCGGGTGGGCCTACTGGAAATCCGCCGCGAGGCCGGAAGCCTGATCTTCACCGTGCGGGACCAGGGGGCCGGGTTCGACTGGCACCGCTACCTGGAACTTTCGCCGGAGCGGGCCTTCGATACCCACGGCCGCGGCATCGCCATGTCGCGCATGCTCAGCTTCGATGCCCTGGAGTATCGGGGCAGGGGCAACGAGGTCGTCGCGACCTTGACGCTCTGAGCTTGTGAAAAAAGTGCAGGGAGCGAAGCAGGCTCCCGAGTAGTGCCCGCGCATCAGGCGCGGAACCCATGGGTTCAAAAAACCGGGCAGGCCGGGGAGCCACCGAATGGCCCGGTTTTTCCGGAGGCAGTGGGGATGGCTGAATCTTGGGGTTCAGCCATCCCCACTGCCCATCGCTGACCCGGGAGACGCCACGATGGATCATGACCCTCTCTGGGCCGGCGCTTTGAGCCTGGTTCTCCTGCACGAAGAGACCGGATGCCCCCATTCCGCGCTCCATGCCGCACGCCGGCTGGAGCGCATCAGCGAGCTGCCGGAGATCGACGGGAGCACCCGCGACCTGACCGGTCGCCGCAGCCACGATACGTCCCACGCCCGCTCCCAGCCCCGCCGCAGCCGGCAGGCGTCCCATCCGCGCTGTCACGCTTCCCCAATTCCCATGCCGACCCGCTTTCCCGCTCCCCAACGCCCGGCGACCGCCTTCCCCGCCCAGTCGTCCGAAACGCCCTGCCACGTTGCCGGCGGCGCCATCCGCCTGTCCCTGTCCTCGGACCTGCAAGGGCCTGCCGGGGAAGAAGCCTCGCCCCGCAAGGGTTCCCGCCGCCAGCGCCTGTGGGAACTGGGCCACAAGTGCCACTGCCCCATCGTCGGCGTGTGTTTTTCGGTGGAGGAACTGCGAAAACGGCCATTTGTAACTCGCAAATTCATTTGAGCTGGTGAGCATCGGGGGCATGGATTGAATCGATTTAAGGAAAGGCCTTTGCTTCTCTTCGCCTACATCCTGTCGTAATTCAAAATGCATAGCAATTGTGATGGGCCATCCCTGGCCGGTGGGAAGTAACTGCGAGCACTGAGATGGTCGCCTTGGACCGACGCCCCTCCACTCCCCGCCACCCCCCCGCCCCGCTTCCCGCCAACCTTGGCGCCTTGCCTATCGCGTCGCGGGTGGCGATGGTAATCTCTTCTCCCAACCGTGGAACCCCTTGCCCCTTCGCCCTTCGCCGATCTTGAACCCGCTGCCGTGTGGCGGCACTTTGCCATGCTGTGCGCCGTTCCCCGGCGTTCCAAGGAAGAGGGGGCGGTGCGGGATCAGGTGGTGGCCTGGGCGGTGCAAGGGGGGCTGGAGACGCGGGTCGATGGGGCCGGGAACCTGCTGATCCGCAAGCCGGCGTCGGCGGGGCGCGAGGCGGCGGCGGTGCTTGTCTTGCAGGGCCATCTGGACATGGTGTGCCAGAAGAATGCCGGTTGCGAACACGATTTCTCCCGCGATCCGATCCGCCCGCAGTGCCGGGACGGCTGGCTGGTGGCGGACGAGACGACCCTGGGGGCGGACAATGGCCTGGGTGTGGCCCTGATTCTGGCCCTGCTGGAGGATCGCGAGGCCGTCCACGGTCCCCTGGAGGCGCTGCTGACGGTGGATGAGGAAGCCGGCATGGGCGGCGCCCGGGGGCTGGACGCCGATCTGGTCGGCGGGCGCCTCCTGCTCAATCTGGATACCGAGGAGTGGGGCGAGTTCTACGTCGGCTGCGCCGGCGGGCTGGACGTCAATGTGGAGCGGCGGGGCCCGGCGGAGATGCCGCCGGCCGGCCACCGTGCGTATCGCATCGTGCTATCCGGCTTGCAGGGCGGCCATTCGGGGATCGACATCCATCGCGGCCGGGGCAATGCCATCAAGCTGCTGGTGCGTGTGCTGCGGGATCTGGAAGGGGAGGGGCTGCGCCTCTCCGAGCTGCGGGGGGGAACCGCCCGCAACGCCCTGCCGCGGGAGTGCGAGGCGGTGGTGACCCTTCCCCTGTCCGGCGCCGCCGCGCTGGAGGCCCGGCTGGCGGAGTGGCAGGCGCTGCTGCGCCGGGAGCTGGCGGGGGCCGACGAGGGCTTGCGGCTGGCGGCGGTGCTGGCCAGCCCCGGCCAGGTCATGGCGCCTTCCGAGCAGGCGATCTGGCTGGCGTCCCTGCACGCCGCGCCCCAGGGCGTGCGGCGCATGAGCGTCGCGTTCCCGGGGGTGGTGGAAACTTCCGACAACCTGGGAGTGGTGGAACTGGGACCGGATGGCGGTGCCTGCACCTTCATGGTCCGCTCCCTGCACGGCAGCGGCAGCCTCGCCCTGGCCGACGAGATCGTCAGCCTCTTCGCCCTTTCCGGCACCCGGGCCACGCCTTCGGGCCAGTATCCCGGCTGGGCGCCCCAAGCCGCCTCGCCGCTCCTCGTCCGCTGCCAGAAGGTCTATCGGCGGGAATTTGGCGCGGCGGCAGGCGTCCAGGTCATCCACGCCGGGCTGGAGTGCGGCCTCATCGGCGCGCGCTTCCCGGGGATGGATATGGTGTCCTTCGGGCCCACCATCCGGGGCGCCCATGCCCCCGGCGAACGGGTGGAGATTGCCTCGGTGGAGCGCTGTTGGCGCCTGCTGCGCGCCATCGTGGCCGAGGAGGCCGCGGCCGGCTCTTGAGGCGGGTGGGGGGCCGCGCAGCGGCGAAACCCTTGGCCGCCGCCTTCAGCGCGCCGCCACCACCCGATTGCGGCCGCTGGCCTTGGCCTGGTAGAGGGCGCCGTCCGCGGCGGCGACCAGGGCAGGGGCGTCAGCCAGGGCGGGGGTGGTGACGGAGGCCCCGACGCTGACCGTAATGGGAATGATCCAGTCTTCCCATTCGAAGGTCGCCTGCTCGACGGCCAGGCGGATGCGTTCGGCCACCTCCCGCGCCGTGTCCAGGCCGGTGGCGGGGAGGACGACGGCGAATTCCTCGCCGCCGTAGCGGAAGACCAGGTCCCCGGCCCGGGAGCCGGCCGCCAGCAGGACGGCCAGACGGCGCAGGACGGCGTCGCCGGCGGCGTGGCCCCAGGTGTCGTTCACCGTCTTGAAATGGTCGATGTCCAGCATGAGCAGGGCGATGGGCTGGCCGGCGGCCTGGGCGGCTTCCCACTCGCTGCCCAGGAAGTCGAGGCCATGGCGGCGGTTGGGCAACTGGGTCAGGGGGTCGGTCAGGGCCACCTGGATGAGGCGGCGATGGGAATCGGCGAACTCGCCAGCGCTGCGCACGAGGTCCTGGCGCTCCCGGCGCATTTCGCCGCGCAGGGCCATCAGGCGCCGGGCGATGGCCAGGCGCAGGCGCAGGCCTTCGCCGCGGCCGGCCTTGTCGAGGATGTCGTCGGCCCCCGCCTCCACCGCGCCCAGGGCGCTGGCGTCCCAGGGGCGGGCGCTCAGTGCCAGCACATAGGGTTCGTTGCCGCGGGGGCATTGGCGCAGATGCTCGCAGAAGGCCACGCCGTCCAGGCCGGGGCAGTCCAGGTCCACCAGCACCAGGGGCGGCGGTGCTGCGCACACGGCGGCCAGGGCGCGGGCCGGATCGGCCTGGAGCGTGGCGCACAGCCCTTCGTCGGCCAGCAGCGCCGCCCAGGCGGCGGCATCGGGGCCGGCCGCGGCGAGCAGCAGGGCGGGGGTTCCCGCCGCAGCCACTTCCTCCGCCCCGCCCCGGGGCGGGCTGGCGGCGAGGAGATCGGCAAAGGGCGGCAGATCCCGGGTGCGCACCTGGAGCACCGAGCCCCAGTCCTTCCAGCGTGCGGCGATGGCATCGACCCGTTCCCCCAGGGCGCCGGGATCGACCCCCAGGCGGGCGGAGCGATTGACCAGATCGGGCAGCAGGCCCCAGCGGTCCTCGTCCGGTGCCACGCAGACTTCGGCCAGGGCACGGGCGAAATCGAGGGTGCGGCACAGGGTGTCCTGGCGCGAGCCTTCCGGCAGGCCGGAGTCGTCCGGGAATTCGTGGTGGTAGGCGGCGCGCAACAGCAGTTCCGGCAAGCCCCAGTCGGCCAGCATGCTGGCGGTGAGCGCCCGGTGGTCGAAGCCGAAGCGCTCGTTTTCCAGCACGAGCAGCGCCCGGGGCGCCGGTCGGCCGGCCAGCAGCGCGCCGTAGGCGTCGGGAAAGAGGGTCGCCAGCCCCAGTTCGCCGACCCGGGCCAGGAGGCCCAGGGTGAAGATTTCCTCGTCCGGAACCTGGGCCCGGGGCGCCAGTTCCTGGCAGGCGATGGCGGTGGCCAGGGAGCGGCTCCAGAAGCCTGCATAGTCGAAAGTGCGGCACTGGCCGGCCTGATGGTGGCGCAGGAGCGAAAAGCCCACCACCAGATCGCGCACGCGCAGTGCCCCCAGGGCGAGGATGGCCTGGCGCAGCGCCACCAGGGGCCGCGGCCGGCCCCAGGCCGCGGCGTTGGCGACCTTGAGCAGGCGCCCGGCAATGGCCGGGTCCGACTGCACCAGATGGACCAGTTGTTCGACGGGAAAATCATCCCGCTCCAGGAGCCGCACGATGGCGGCAGCGACGCCCTTGGGCGATGGCAAGCGGCCGCGGGCCTTCAGTTCGGCGAAACGTTCCGGAGGAAGGAGAAGCACGGGGGCATCCATGATTCAGCAACGTGCTGTCATGCTAGCACCGCCGGGCCCGGGGCGGTGCATGCCCCGACGGCCGGGCGGCTTTCCGCGAGTGACGGACGTCCTGCCCGGTCATTCCCCTCGGTCACGGGGTTTCAGCGCCGTTCGGCGCACCCATCTCCGGCCGTTTTGTCGTGCGTCCCCGATTTTCCGGGGAGGGACCTCAATACGTCTTGTAGGGCAGGAACTTGCCGCTCATGGTGATCCGCACGCGATCGCCCTTGGGGTCCGGCTCCCGGGTCAGGTCCATGTTGAAGTCGATGGCGCTCATGATGCCGTCGCCGAATTCCTCGTGGATGAGGGACTTGAAGGTCGTGCCGTAGACGTTGATCAATTCGTAGAAGCGGTAGATCAGCGGGTCGGTGGGCACGGCGGTGGGCAGCGAACCCTTGTAGGGCACGACCTGGAGCTGGGTGACGGCCTCTTGCGGCAAATCAAGCGCGGCGCCCACGGCCTTGGCCTGGGCTTCGGTGAGGGTCATCTGGCCGAGCAGGGCGGCGGTGCTCCATTCCTTGCTGTGGCCCACCACTTCGGCCAGCTGGGCCCAGGTGAGCTTCTTCTTGATCTTCTGGGTGACGATCAGGTCGGTGACTTCTTCGCGGTTCATGGCGCTCTCCTTGTGAAATTAAGCGGCGATGGGGGCGGGGGCCGGTTCGTCTTCGCCGGGGCGGACGACCGGAGGATGGGTCTGGCCGGCCGGCCTGGGGTCTTTCGACCGGCTGACCAGAAAATCGACCAGATGGTTGCGGATGCGGTAAAAGCGCGGGTCGTGGTGAATGTCGTGCCGCGTGCGGCCGCGGGGCAGGGTCACTTCGACGATTTCGGCGATACGGGCGCGGGGGCCGTTGCTCATGAGCAGGATGCGGTCGGAAAGCAGGATCGCCTCATCCACGTCGTGGGTGATCATGAACACCGTCTGCGCCGTGGCCTGGACGATCTTGAGCAGTTCGTCCTGGATGGTGCCGCGGGTCAGGGCGTCGAGGGCGCCGAAGGGTTCGTCGAGCAGCAGCATCTTGGGCTGGATGGCGAAGGCCCGGGCGATGCCGACCCGCTGCTTCATGCCGCCGGAGAGCATGGAGGGCTTCTTGTGCAGGGCGTGGCCGAGACCAACCATTTCCAGGTACTTGGCGGCCTGGGCCTCCACCTCTGCCTTGCTCCAGTCCGGCCAGCGGGAGCGGACGCCGAATTTGACGTTGTCGATGACGCTCATCCAGGGCATGAGCGCGTGGCTCTGGAAGACGACGCCGCGATCCAGCCCCGGCCCGACGACTTCCCGGCTGTCCATGGTGATGTCGCCGCCGCTGGCGCTTTCCAGCCCGGCCAGGGCGTTGAGGATGGTGGTCTTGCCGCAGCCCGAGTGGCCGATGATGCAGACGAATTCGCCCTTCTCCAGGGTGAAATTGACGTTCTCGAACACCGGCGCGTCGTTGCCCGGGTAGGCCTTGGCGAGGTTTTCCACATGCAGGAAGGCCATGGCTTACTCCGTGTAGCTGACCAGCTTCTGCAAGCCGGCGAAGCAGCGGTCGAGGATCATGCCGACGACGCCGATGACCAGAATGGCAAAAATCACGTTGGGCAGGGCCAGGTTGTTCCACTCGTTCCACACGAAGTAGCCGACGCCGGTGCCGCCCACCAGCATCTCCGCGGCGACGATGACCAGCCAGGCGATGCCCATCGAAATGCGCATGCCGGTCAGGATGGTGGGCGCGGCGGCGGGCAGGATCACCGTCAGCGCTTTCCTGAGGCGTCGCACTTCCAGGGTGCGGGCGACGTTGAGCCAGTCGCGGCGCACGTTGGCGACGCCGAAAGCGGTGTTGATGAGCATGGGCCACAGGGAGCAGATGAAGATGACGAAGATGCCCGAGAGGTCAGAATCCTTGATGGTGTACAGGGCCAGCGGCATCCAGGCCAGGGGCGATATGGGCTTCAGGACCTGGATGAAGGGGTCCAGGGCCCGGTAGAGCAGGGGCGACATGCCGATGGTGAAGCCCAGGGGCAGCGCCACCAGAATGGCCAGCGCAAATCCCAGGCCGACACGGCCCAGGGAATGGCCGAGCTGGATGGCGATGCCCTTGTCGTTGGGGCCGTTGTCCTTGAAGGGGTCGGACAGGTGGGTGACGATGGCCTTGCCGATTTCCTGGGGCGGCGGAAAGCCCCCCGACTTGGCGGCGCCCTTGCCCATCAGGGCGGCGTATTCGTCCTGGGCCGCGGCCTGCTGGGCGCTCTCCTTGGGCTGGGTGGCGACGAACCACGCCCCCAGGAAGAGCACCAGCAGCAGCGCCGACAGCAGCAAGCTTTTCCAGTGCTCCCGCGCCATCTCAGCTCCGCTTCAAGGCGAAGGAATTGACGTAGGCCTCGGCCTTCATGGGGTCGAACTCCTTGCCCATGACCTTGAACTTGGCGTAGCCCTCCTTGGGCGCCGGCATGTCGATTTCGGCCATGCGCTTCCTGGCGTCGGTGAGCAGGTAGACGCGTTCGGCGATCTCCTTGTAATTCACGTCGCCCTTGATGTAGCCCCAGCGCTTCATCTGGCTGAGGATCCACACCGCCATCGAATACCAGGGGAAGGGGTCGAAGTCGGCGCGGGTGGGCACGTTCTGCACGCTGCCCAGGCCGTCGGCGAACTTGCCGGTGAGCACCTGTTCCAGCACCGTCTTGGGCTGGTTCAGGTAGCTGGGGGGCGACAGCACCTCGGCCATGATGGGCCGGTTTTTCGGGTCGCGGGCCATCTTGGCGGCGGTGAGGATGGCGCGGTACAGCGCGGCGAAGGTATTGGGGTTCTGCTTGACGAAGTCGGCCGGCACGCCGAAGGAGCAGCAGGGGTGGCCGTCCCAGATTTCCTTGGAGAGGATGTGGATGAAGCCCACCTCGTCGAACACCGCCCGCTGGTTGAAGGGGTCGGGGCCCAGGTAGCCGTCCAGGTTGCCGGCCCGCAGGTTGGCCACCATCTCCGGCGGCGGCACGACGCGGATCTGGATGTCCTTGTCCGGGTCCAGGCCGTGCTCCGCCACGTAGTAGCGCAGCAGGAAGTTGTGCATCGAATACTCGAAGGGCACGGCGAACTTGAAGCCCTTCCACTGCTTGGGATCGCGCTTGTCCTTGTGCTTGACGTGCAGGGTGATGGCCTGGCCGTTGGTGTTCTGGATGGTGGCCACGTTGAGGGGCATGGGATTGGAGCCGATGCCCATGCTCATGGCGATGGGCATGGGGGCCAGCATGTGGGAGGCGTCGTATTCCCGGTTGAGTACCTTGTCGCGGATCAGCGCCCAGCCGGCGGTCTTGACCACCTGCACATTGAGGCCCTGGGCCTTGTAGAAGCCCAGCGGGTCGGCCATCAGCAGGGGGCTGGCGCAGGTGATGGGGATGAAGCCGATCTTGAGATCCTTCTTTTCCAGGGGGCCTTTTTCCTGGGCCATGGCTTCCAGGGCGCCGAGGGGAAAGAAGCTGGAAAGGGCCGCCAGCGCGGTAGAACGACCCACGGCGCGCAGGAAGCGGCGGCGCTCGCCATCATCCGGGAAGACGGCGCGCATGATGGCCGATTCCAGGGTGCGGCGGTTCAGCGCCTCCTCATTGGCCTCGATGGGCAGGTCGGCAGCCCGGGCCTGGGCCGCGTCGTGCGCGGCCTGGGAAGCGTGCTTGCCGCAGGAACAACTGCCGAGTTTGATGCCGTCGCTGAACGGGTCCTTGAAAGCAGACATGGCGATCTCCTTCTGGAAATGAGGTCAAAGGGCGGGTTCGTGAAATTCGATGTCGTGCCGGTAGAGCTCGTAGGCCCGGTGGTATTCCATGACGCGGGCCACGTCGTGGATGAAATCCTCGTCGTAGCCGGCCCGGCGCAGCAGGTGAAAGCCCATCTCCATGCCCGAGGCGATGCCGCCGGCGGTGACGATGCGCCCGGCATCCACCACGCGGGCGCGGCTCACCCGGCAGGCCGGTGCCATCTCCGCCAGGCGGTCGATGGGCGTCTTGCCCATGTGGGAAGCCTCCAGCCGATCCGGCTCCTTGCGGTTGGTGGCCGGCAGGCCATCTAGGAGGCCCATGCGGGCGTAGATCCAGGAACCGGTGCACACGCTGGTCAGCAGGCAATCCGGCGCCAGGCCCCTGATGTAGCGGTGCAGGTTGGCGTTATGCATCTCCTGTCGCGTGCCGAAACCGCCGGGGATCAGGAAGGCATCCATGGCCGGCGCGTCGGCAAAGGCGTAGTTGGGCACCACGGTAAAGCCCGCCTGGGTCTGCACCGGCCGCATGGCCTCGGCGATCAGGAAGGTATCCAGCTCCGGATCCAGCCGCCGCGCCACCGAAAAAACCCCGGCCGGCGCCGCGTAATCGACGATCTCCGCATCCTTGAAGACATAGATGCCCAGCCTGAAACCCGCCTTGCGCGCCATGGAACGCCCCCCGGTAGAGAAGATTCAGCCAGCCGCCGCAAGTGCTGAAAGCGACTGCCTGTTGGGAGTGATATTCGGGGAATGCGGGTTTGTCGTGTATCACGACAAATGTGATTCGCTTGTAGGGGGCGCACTACATGGGCGGATTGGGCTGGGCGGCGGGGTGGGGCGGGAATGCTACGGTCGACCGGGAAAAATGGTCGAAATTGGAATTTGGTCGGGGGATAGGCTGTCGGTCTGGTTGTCGGCCTTTGCTGACGTTCGATCCCACTCATGAAACTGACTGCTCTGGATAGCAAAGCTGTCCGCCCCGCTGTCCAGAATTGGCGTGGCGATTCAGTATTTCAACAGCCGGCTAGTCCAACTGCACAATCAACTTTGCGTGGTTCTCAACTACGCTAATGCCCTTCACTTGGATGTCGAACTCATAGACGCCTGCGAACTGAGGGGCATCAATGGTCAGCCCAAGCGTATCTATCGGGGCGCCGTCGTAACTCACAGGCATTCGGCTGATGACCGATGGAGCCGCCAACTCATTGCCGTCACTGCCCGTAAGCTTGACCACAACAATTTCGACGTCGAGATGTCCCGTTGGTTGGTTGAAGAACAGCACAACGGGTTGCTTGGACTGCGGTGATACAACCTCATCGCGCATGCTGATCCGCACGTGGTCAGGCCTAATCTCAGACGACAACACGCCTTGCTTACCCAGTAATGCACCGAGCGTGCGCAATACCTCGGGGGTCTTGTACAAGGTGCCATGGTCTCCGCCTACCGCAAGCTGTTGCATTCCGGCGATGGACGCGCTCCAACTCGGAACCGTCCCATCCCCGCCGTCAGCTATGTCCACGCCTTCAGGTCTGGGGCCGTTGACATAGGCCCTCCCGTTTCCATCCTTGAACGCAAAATTGCCTTGCACGTTGCAAATGGTGTTTTGCCTCGTACCGATGAAGCAGAAATACACAATGCCCTTGGGCTTCTTCGTTGTATCCAAGGCCGAGTGAAACGCTTCTGCCGAAGCAAGATTCTTGGCGTTCAGACCTAGCACCTTCGCAGTGTCATCCTCGTAGAGGTTTGCTGGCTCAAGCCTCGCCTCCGGATCCGTGTTCCAAAGGTAAGGTTCGCTCTTCGGAGGCATCAGCTGATAGAGCGCAGGGAAGTCATCCTTATCAGCGATCTGCTTTACCTGCTGTGCGTTCAGAAAGAGACGTTTGATTTGCCCCATCGCGGCGCATAGCGCCAAAGGTGCTCCCCGATGAGGCGTGCCGATGGTAATCAACCGACGAACCTGCTCAAATCCCTGGCAGTTCGCTTCGGTGTAGATGCCAGACTCAAGGAAGTAGCGGCCTACTAAGCCTCCCATCGAATGCGCGACGATGTTGATAACGACGTCGACACCATGATCGACGCGCAGCTTCTTGACGTGCTCAGCTAGGAGCTCAGCAGCCAGCCTGTTGTCCTTTCGCCAGTCGTATGGGCAGACGATCAGCGTCGCTGGGGTGGCTTTTTCGTCAAATCCGCACTGCTTGAAAGCTGCAATCAGGCTGGCGTATTGGTTGGCGATGGAAACCGAGCGAATGATGTCTCCGACCCGCAGGTTCGGGTTCAGTAGTTGCCCCATCTTCTGGTACGGGAACAGCAACTCAGCCGGAGTGCCAGGCCAGATGATGTCATTTTCGAGGTAGAGCTGCGATCCCATGATGCCGGGAACGAAAACGACAGTTTCAGCCACGTTGTGTCTCCTTCATGCGTGCAAGTGCCATGATCAGGCTCTTCGCGCTCTTCGCCTCATCCTGATCCTTGAAGCACTTCAAGCACTCAGCGTCGATATGCATTCCTCGAATACTCTCGACCAGGTCTGCGCGGTTGGCGTCGAAGTCAAAAATGCACCCACGCGTCTCGTCGTGGTATTTCATGTCGTTTCGAAGAGCGAGAACCTGGGCTGCTATCAGCATCCCCACAGCCGCCTCGTACGGCTTGCCAGCGCGTGCGGCGTACTCTCGAAGGTCGAAAGTGGAGATCACCGATGCCTTGTCTCTCCCAACCGAGAAGTAATTCCAGCACGGCCCGTCTTCGTCCTCAAAGGCAATCATCGCTGGCGTCAGACCAACGATTTGATCAAGCTTGTTCTGCACTCGAACCGACTCAGCAAAATAGAAGAACTCGTCGGCAAGCATGTTGCGAAACAAGTCACTGGATTCCTTCTTTTTTAGCGGCCGGCCGAGCAGCGTCACCGCCCATTTTTCAAGCGGTTCCTTCGTCTTGATGAGTCCGGCTGGCACTGAAGTTTGAATCTCAAGGAAGACCAAAGAGTCTTGGCTCTCATTCATCACCTTCAAGAGCTTTGGTAGCCTAGAAACCCAGGAGCCCAGATCAAGCACTCCCACAGTCGACGCAACGTTTCCATTCGCTGCCCGCTCGATAACCTTGACTACGCCCGCTGGGAGTACAGCAGGTGTCGCGGTCACGGACTTGGTCTTACGTTGCTTGACTGGCTTGGCTCTGGATAAAGTATCCACGGTGCTCGATTTCGAGACCAGCGCCTCCATCAGGCCTGGAGGGATCCGATCTATTGCTAACGTCTTCGACTGCCGCTTCAGCGCAGCGCTCACGGACGATTCCGCAATCTTGCGCGAAGCAGTCAACTGGACTGGGCGGTTGACGATGCTAAACGGATTCTTTGGCTTCATCATACTTCTCCCCGCGGCGTAAACAGTTGTGCGCCCCCTGGCAATCTGTATAGAGCCGGAATTCCCCACTCGACCACCGCACTGTTCAATGGGATGGTCTTCCGCAGTTCATCCTGCAGTGCCACGCGCCCAGACATTACAGCCGCATCGATATTTCCGTCCCGAAGGAGCCTCTGGTAAAGAGCACCAACGAACGGAGCGACCGACTTGGTCGGAATCGAGGTTTGGTTGGCTACCACCGCGAGAATTCCACTGCTTATCAGTGCATTGGCGACCGGACCAAAGTCATCCCTGATGTCGCCAGCCCCGCTTAGGCAAGCGCTAAGGATCACCAGGCGCAAGTTCTGACCTGACAGCGCTGATGCGACCTGCCTGGCGGTCATGAAGTCTGACTTCTTCGTCGCGACATCGACGAGAACCAGCCGTCCTTCTCCTCCAACAATGCATCCATGGCCGAGAAAATGGAAGACGTCGTAGGACTGTTCTTCCAGCGCTTTGCGAAGTGCCCGGCTCGTTGCCCCAGGTATGACTTTGAGCGTTGCCAAGCCCTCCGTTTGAGCCTCGAATGCCCTGCGGATGGATGATTCGACGTCATGCCACGTGACCCCCGCCTGGTCTATGGGGTCCGCGACCGCTAGCAAGACCTTCAACTTTTTCAGCGACTTCGCCGGCGCCGGATCCGCTGGCGCGCAAATAGGAAGTACACGAACAACACAGCGGTCACGGTGGGGCACAGCCAACCTGTCGTGGGGTCGGATGAACTCCCAAGGGATGCGTTGAACCTTCGGATCGTCTGTCGCAATCTGGATGCTGAAGTTCACTGTCGGAACGCGGTTGTAGAGGCGAAGGACCTCACCCTGAAAGATGTGGTCAAAGAGGCGCGTGCCGATGTCATCGAGCTCGGCTACCGTTGGACGCGCGCCCCCAAGTGCCACTTGCTCGATGCGTTCCGTAAAATCGATGAACTCCTGAAGCTCAGCATGAGCTAAATCTAGCTTGGTAACAGCGGTATCGGGCCCACGACGAGCAACAACCAGCGCTTGGTCGGCAACAAAACCATTTAGTAAGAACAGATCCATACGCTCCAATCGTTGCTTCGGGCGCACCTCGCTGGCGCGGTTATTGAGCTTGGTACTGACGAATGCAGATGCTGTATGGCCCAGGCGATTATGCTAAAGCCGTCTCGCTCAAGGCACATGCAGCATCGACAACTGCGGATGGTTCGAAAAGTCTTCCTTGGCTGTTCTAAGCAAGCTGCCGAAGTTGATACTCCTACCTCCGCCGCCCTGTTTTAGCGTGCGAAGCGCTGCATGCCAAGCAGCCTGACCGGTGGGGCGAAACTGGAGGCGGGACAAGTCACCGCCTGCGCGGCTCCACACTTCCTGGTCCCGCGGTCCAAATGGGTAGAGGTCGACTAGGAGCTTCTCTAACACTAACCAAGAATCCTCCTCTTGCACCGTTGGCGTTGTTTCGGGACTGTTCGGCGACTTCTTCCCGCCTTGACTCAGAGCGACAGCGAAGTTCCCTTCAAGGTTGTCAGCCTTAAAAATTGGGTGCTGGTCGTCTGGGATTAGTTTGGGCACCTCTTCGGAGACGTAGTTAAACAGGTCAAAGACCTTGATGAAGCCGCTGGCGCTCTTGTCGGCGGCCCCACGGAGACCCGCAAGCAGTGCAGTCGAAAAAACGCTGTTCCTCGCCCCGTTAAACACGGCGGACTCTTCGTCAGCACGACACGATGCCATCAGCGCACGCCCGCTTCCAACTGCCAGCTTCGCGAAGGTGTTTGGGCTATAGCCAGATTTGAGATTGTGGCCCTTGCCATCGGACAAACTCTTCGAGATTGCAGCCCCCCCAGCATGACAAGCGTCAATGAAGACCAGCAGTCGTTTCGCCTTAATTCGCGACAATGCAGCCGCTAACACATCCGAGCTAATGGATGTGTTTTCAATGTCAGCGAGGTCGCTATCTACGGTCGCAAGCACGCTGTCCTCATGGCCGGGCCCGCCAACGACGCCACCGTGACCGGAGAAGAAAACGCAGGCCGTGTCATCAGGACCTGCCCGAGCAGCAAGTTCGTCTAAGCCCTTCAATATAGCTGCCCGAGTAGCATATTCGTCCAAGAGAGTGACGACGTTTGCCGGAGCATAAGCACAGTAGTTAGGCGACGACAGCGTTGCGGCCACGTCGTTGACGTCGTTCAGGATCGCAGCGGGTAGGCTGGAGATTTTCTGGTAGTGCGCTACGCCAATAAGAAAGGCGTGGCCTTGAGGATAGCCAGTCGGGGGCATGTTTCAACGATGGTTAGGTGAGGCGTCAGTACCAGCCAACGATATCCGTGTCAGTGGCATATAGGCGAAGTTTTTCGTTCAACGGGAAATCTTGGCACATCACTTTAAGGAGATCGCGCCTACTCGGACGGCCACCGTAACGGATTGAGTTCAACGCGGCGTGCCAACGCGTCGCCCCGTTTTCGGATCGTCCCGGCAGGTCGGAATTTTTGCCTCCTGCGCGTGACCAGAGTTCGCCGCTATCCGGACCGCTTGGATAGAGTTCACGGGCTTCATCTTCAAAGGCTTCCAACTTATCAGCCGCGCTTGGTTTTGAGATTTCAAGCTTCCAACGTGTATAAAAGCTAAGCAAGTCTGCGCACAGCCGTAGCCCTGGCATGAGATCTGGACGATGGTCGGCAAGACGGTCCGAAAGATGTTTGGCCACGCGCTCCCAATGTCGGGACGCCACAAGCGTTCCCAGCCGCTCGGAATCCGTATGAGAAAGAATGCGAACGCTCCTCAAGAGGTTGTTCAGCCATGTGATGAACACCTCTTCGCGGAACGACGGAAGGGCACTGACAATTGAGAGCCGTGCATCAACCGTCACCGATGACCTTTCAAGAACCGACTGCAAGCTCGAACTCGACATGATCACTCGCTCAAGCTCGGCTTCGGGGGGGGGCATCACCGCCCCTTGCGCAGCAAGTTCCAGCCAGCCGGTTGCGGTCGTCTGTAGGTAGTGATCACTCTGCGAAGCGGGCAGAAGCGACCACAGCCGCGCCCGCTCCGGGGTGGCGCTGAGGTCAGCCAAGGGGGTCATTGCAAGCGCCTCGAGTAGGCCGGTGTCGACGGGCCGTCCTTCGGCGAGTTGAGCTACTACGGTGTCGCGAAGACTGATGGCATTGCTAGGTGCGTTCCACAGGGAAGAGTTCTTACCAATCGCAGCGCCCCAGACCTTTTGCTCGGTGATATCGTCGCAGCGGATGTTAGACAGGATCTGAGGGTGGGCAGCGGCCAGGTCTGCGCACAATTCGACCAAGCGCAAGTCCTTATGCGCGAGTGCGCATTCCAACGTCTGGGTAGGACTCGCGTACCGAAGGGCTGACCGCAAACCGGCGCTGTGGCCTGGATCCTTGTCCACCTTGAGCTGCTGACTTGCGGCATCAAGGGGGGGCAGCGTTGACGCCATTACGGCGCCGTACGCGATCAGCCAGCGCTTCTTCAGCAGCGGCGCGAGCAGGGCCGGCGTAGTCGTAACGTGAAGCATTCTGGGAACTTCCGCCGCCAGCCGCTGCTCAACTGCCGCGTCAGCCGGTAGGGTGCCTACGGCCGTGGCGAACGCCACTTGGCTACGCTCGGCCCATCTCCAGACTGCTTGGAAAATGTCGGGCTTGTCTAGACGAGCGGCAGACGATAAGCCGGCCATCACCGCAGCTCGCCACGGCGGCAATGCGAGATCCTCATTAACCGCCGCCACGACCATCTCCATTAAGTCACTGTCGTCCTCTGGCGCAACTCCGAGGTTGCTGACGAGGAGCTCAACGGCCGACCACAGCGATCGCGTGTTGGCAAAACCAGAGAGCGCCAAATTCCTCATTGGCAGTAACTGCTTGCAGCCTGCGCTTGGAATCAAGGCCGTGAACCGACCGAGGAGCTCGTCCTTGACACTTGCGCCGAGCGTCGGCTGATTTGAGAGGCCGTCTGCCAAGCGTATGGCAGTCAGCAGATCATCGAAGCTTTCGCCGCCAGAGCGGAGGCTGTGCAGCCGCTCAAGCCTGCTCAGTTCCTTCAGCGTACTTACTTCAAGGCCCAGATCCTCGGCGAGAGCCAGGATTGGCTTCACGTCACGCTGGCCACAGAGAACCCCTGCGGATTCAGATTCCGAGGTTTGATCGTCAGGCTTGACTACGCAGTGCTTCGTCCAGCGAGCTTGGAGCTGCTCGGGCGTGCATACGAGCGCCGGCGTGGGTTGCTCAACCACGTCGTTCGGACCGAAGCTCAGCCTGAACGCGAAGTTTCGCCTTAAGGCCGGCCAGAGGTTTCTCCACAGTGAATCGACGAGGTGTTCGAATCCCTCGACGCCCAGTCGGACAACTGGAGTTGGTCCTTGGGCTGCTAACGCGTTGGCCGTGCCGATCAGGTCAGGGGCCGGCGCGTGGGTGCTGCCGGCAGTGTCAAGCTCAAGCGTTGCCACCGAACCGGAGCAGTCTGTGGCCGAGGGAGCCAGCCAGCCAAACAACGCGGCCAGGCTCCCAACCTCGCACATATCGTCCAAGCTGACGATGAGCGCGTGAGTCAGCACCATGCCGCCGCGCGACGCGCTTGAATCCAGGAACGTGCGAGCGAGAACGTAGTGATCGTCGATGGGAAAACCGCGAACGAACGGCGACCAAGCCTGGACACCTGGGGGCACTGCATCTGGCAGGTCAAGCTTTGATGCGATGGCCGCGGCTATGGGCACATCCGAACTCGACGCTCGGAGTCCGTGACCGCGGCCTGGGACCTCGCCATAGACGGCCTGCTCGACTCGCATTCGCTCAGGTCCCCTCGGCCATCAAGCGTTGGATCGGCAGGGTAATGTCGTTGTTCTTTACACCGTTGGGTAGAACCACGTAGCCGAACTCTTCGGGGCCGCGGGTTGCGTACTCCAGGTCCGCATCCGTCTTGCTGAGTGCGCGTTCAAGGGCCGACAGGCCAATGACAGTGGGCGATGTCCAATTGCTGCGCACGAACGACCACAGCATTGGCAGTCGAGAGGCAAGGAGGTCAGCCGGCAGCTCAGTCGTTTCAAGCTCATCCCAGCAGCTCAGCAAGACAGTCAGGCGAGGCTTTTGAAGCGGCCGGTCAAGGTGAAAATGTGCCAAGTAGAGCAGCATTTGAAGGAGCTCAACTGTCCTAGCTTGGTCCGACAGCTCGTATGCGGGTGTCTCTTCCTCGGGGGCAACCGCAGCGAATGACTGCAGTGGGCGCGAGAACAGGTCGTCTTCGGACCGAAGCGAATGCAGTCGGATGAGCAACACCCAGTCTGTGGCTTCGAGCACGCGCTCGCGCCAAGCGGCCGGGATCCGGCGCTGCGTGACAAGGTTACGAACCTGTTCGCCGCCGTAGTCCGGCCAAATCAGTTCGGCGTAGTGGCCGGCCTCGTCCGTAATGGGCCAGACGCTCTCGACGTAGATGTTGGCCGGTGTGTGGTCGGTTGATTTTCCTTCAGTCAGGCAACTAAGCGCTGTATTGAACGCCTCTAGGTTCGTTGGAGCGCCAGACATCTTGAGCGCGCACGCCTTGACCATGAGCCGCTTCAAAAACTGGGCCCCGTAATGAGTCTTCCCGACGTTCGACTCGCCGACCAACAAGATGGAGTGTTGAGCAGCCACCAACTATCTCCTACCGGATCGAAATAGCGGGTCGTGACCAGACGCTTCTGTCGTGGGCAAATCTACCTCCGCGCGCTTGGTGCAAAGAATCCAGCCAAATAGCTCGCGGAAGCCTTCTGCAGCGTCGACCTCACCACGGGGGGACACGCTGACAGTGAACTCCGGGACGCTTGATGAGACCGACGCCACCGCTTTTCTAATCTGTGCCTCCATGGCCGGTGCCACTTCTACGTCCCCCTTTGTCCAGACGAGTGCCAGACGCCGTCCGCGAGCCTCGGCCACTGCACGCAGAGCAAGCAACTGAAAGTCGTTTCGAGCGGCCCCCATCTTGGGCCCAGCAAGTGCCTGCCGGTCTGCAATCAGTAGCGTGACGTCTGCGTGTCGGGCAATCCAACGAGCCCCTTCCGCATCGGCTGCCTGCTCGTTGATCGCCCATTTCTGAAACCACTCTCCAGGGGCATCTGCAAAAATAAAGTCGCGTAATGACCCATCCTCACGGCGAAAACCAAGGTGAAGCATGCCGGGGGATCGAGCCGCTCCGCTAGGCGTGTGGGGCGGAAAGCTTGGGGGCAGCCCCGGCTTCCAGCGTAGATAGGTCGCCACCGCTTCCCAACCTGCCAGCGTGTAAGAGTTGCTGAACAAATTGACGTCAGTAGTCAGTGCACCTCGACCCAGCAGCAGATAGAACGCACCGAGAATGGTCGTCTTGCCGGCGCTTTCCGGGCCGACGATACCGACAGTGATGGGCTTGACCTTACCGCTGACGAAGTTGAGGTCTGCCCCTCCCATCGCTAAGCCGCTCCATGGGAGGAGCATTTGGTCGGAATCATCCGATGCGGCTACTTCGCCTTTGCTGCCACACTTCCACTCGGGGCACATATCGAGCCGGATGTGACCAAGCGTGCAGGTGGTGTTGTCGTCCGCGAAACAGTTGGGGTGGGAGCACCGGTTCATTGGAGTCTTACTTCTTCTTTACCCGCTTGGCAGGGCTGTCGCTGGTGGCGCGTGCGGTCTGAAGCTCACGAAATAGGTATGTTCCCCAATCGGACGGAGTCATCTTGGTGGAAGCGTCCACGCCACTGAGGGCGAGTAGGGTCGAAGCGTCGACTGCGCCTGAGTCCTGCGCGTGCCCAATCAACGACAGCAGCGGGCCGCGGCCAACTGGTACAGGCGCGTACTGAGCAGCCAACGCGCGGAAAGGCTGCATGAATGCTTTTGTCCTGGCGTCGCGCACAAGGCTAGCGACGTCACGCTCACCGTTGCTTTGGTCATCATTTTTAGCCGGAAGGCAGCGGATGGTCTCCCGTAGAAAGGCTGATACGCTCGCTGGCGAATAGGTTGGCACTTGTTCATGTAGATCGAGCGCCATCAACGCAGAGGCCTCGAACGGTGACAGGTCAAGGTAGCTCGCATGAGCACTCGGGGAATACAGCGCTTCCTTCCACCAAAGCAGGTTCGTGCGGCGCTGCAAACCTGCCGTCGCGCCGCTGAAGCTGGCCAACGCCTTTTCAACGTGAGATGTGACAGCCTTCGCCAGCGTAGCCAGCGGGCTCGAGAGGTCGACGGGGGCTGGCGCAAGCTCCTCAGCCATCCCATCCAACGTCTCCGCGATGGCGACGCTCATCTTGTTTGCAAATTCTTGCGCCCATTGCTGAGGGTGCTGATGGGGGGAATACTGATTTTTCGGATCAGAACCCCAAGGTCCCGCGGCGGAATGGATTTTCTTCAGAAGGTCACTTTGATCGACAGTAGGTGACTCGTAGTCCGTCGTTGCCACAGGAGCTGGCGGCGTGTACTGCAACGGATCGACCGTAATCATCTCCGGCGTTGCCCACTCGGCCTCGGCGCGTGCATCGACCTTCGTCTCAATTTCGCTGACTGCTTCGCGCCAAATCTCAGCTTCGTCGGACGTTTCGGAGTAGGCCAGCGCATTGCGCGCCGTGTTGACGAAGGCCACCGCAATCGCGTCGTCCGAACGAGCCGCCTGGATGACCGCGTCTAGCAGGATGGCTCGCAAAATGCCAACGGGACGCCCTGAAAAGGCGTTTGCCACAGTCTCCCATTGCTTGCGGAGAGAGGCCATCGCCTCCTCTACAGTTGGATCTGTGGCTGCAACATTGGGGTCGGCCGCCACCATCGTGAAGCTGGCGGTCTTCGAGGGCGTCTTTCGAAGAGTGGCTGCCAGGTCTTTTGCTGTGAGCCGGAGCTTCTCGAGTTTTGTGTCATCGCCTTTGAGGTCGATGGTTCCGACCTCAAGAAACTTCAACAGAAATTCTTGTTCCACCCCTAGCCTCCCGACCAATGTTGTGATGTTGCGAAATGATAATTGTATTTATTCTACACATCCTGCCCGCGCACTGTTCGCTCTATCTCGGCGAGGTATTTGTAATTTTATACGGTTGACATCAGCGTTAATTGCCAGCGCCGTGGAACAGGAGGAGCGCGGTAGTTCAGGGGAGGAGGCTCGCGTTCGCTATTGATCCGGCCAGCTTAAGTTTGAATTTTCAAGCGGCATATTTGACACGCGGATCTTGGAAGAAGCTTTTGACCCGCTCGGGTGATTGTTCGAGTTTGACCATGTGTTCGGTAGCGGCGAGTTTCAATTTGGCCTTGGTGCGCACCGGCACTTTCGTCCCGATGGCATGCTTGAGGTCGGCATTGAGACGCTCCTCAGGGTTCAGCTCCGGGCTATAGCTGGGCAGGTAGAACAGTTCGATCTTGTCCTGACGTTCAGCGGCCCATGCCTTGACCGGTTTGCTGTGATGGACCCGCAAATTGTCGAGAATCAAGAACACCTTCTTGCCGGCATCCTTGATCAGCGCGTCAAGGAATTCGATCAGCTTGTCGGAGTTGAACGCCTCGTCAATGATCATCCAACGTGTTTTGCCCTGATTGGTCACCGTCGCAATCATCGACAGCTTCTGCCGCGTACCGCCTACCGTGTAGGTGACCGGCGTCTTGCCTGCCGGTGCGTAGCAGCGACCGCGTACATCGGTATTGACCAAGGCAGTTTCATCGCCCCAGTGAATCTCGCCGCCTTCCGCCTTGGCACGCTTCTCTATTTCCGGGTATTGCTCATTGAGCCAGGCTTGCACGGCTTCCGGTCGTTGCTCGTAGGCCTTCTTGATCGGCTTCTGGGGGTGAAGCCCCAGCGCGACAGATAGTTGCCGACACCGCGTACCGATAGTTTGATGCCATATTCCCGTTCGATCAGTTGCATGACCGCAGCACGATTCCAAAGCGCAAATTCCATCTTCAGTTGCTCGGGGCGCTTGTCACAAATGATCTTTCGGATCGCCTCCTCTTGCTCCTCTGTCAGCGTCCGCCCTTGACCTGCACGTTTGCCTCGCTTGGTCGGCTTGAGGGCAGCAAGGCCACCTTCTTCATACCGATCAATCGCAGACCGAACTGCCGGATACGAAAGCCCACTGAGCTCGACGATTTGCATTACGCCGTAGCCCTTGCGGTGCAGCCGCACCACTTGCTTACGCCGTTCGTGCAGTTGCTCAAGTGTCGAATATCTTGCGTCGTCTTTTTCCATTCGTCCAACATGGGGGCTGACCCATAAATTTCAAGCATTATTGTGCCGAGTCAATAGTTAGAAGATCTACCGCTCGCGGCCTATCAAGACTGAAAGTCCGCTTAGGAACGGACTGCTGCCCAATTCGGCAGTTCTGACCAACGACGGCAAAGGCCGACAAGCAGAATCACGCAAACAAGCCCCACGTCCAAAACGGATTTTCGGCCTGCTACGGTCAACCGGAAAAATAGGCCAAAATTAAAATTTGCTTTACCTGCCTGGGCGTAACCGGTAACTACCGGGCGTTCTTTCCTACGCCTGAAGGCTATGCAAAGGGGAACGGAGGGGATTTTCGGCGAAGCGCTGCTTCCACAGCCGTGGCGTGAGTTCGTGGACCTGACTGGCCGGATGCTGGCCGACACGCTGGAGCACATCGACCAGATAGTCGTAGGGATCGATCTGGTGCAGGCGGCAGGTCACGATCAGACTTTGCATGATGCCGACGTGTCTGGCCCCGAGCTCGGTCCAACAGAACATCCAATTTTTCCGACCCATCGGAATGGCCCGTAGGGCGCGCTCCAGGTGGTTGGTGTCGATCGGCACGTCCGGGTCGGTCAGATAGACCTCCAGCCCGAATCGTCGCTCCCGGGCATAGGCCAGGGCCTTGGTCAGCGGGTTGCTCGGCAACAGGCCCTGGGCCTCGAACTGCTGGTTCACCCAGGCGAAGAACTGGTCGACAATCGGCTTGGCGTGCATCAGGCGATAGTCGAGCTTCTTCGCCGCATTGAGCTTCTGGTCTCGGATGTGGGCTTCCACCGCGTAGAGGCCGCTGATGAAGTCCAGTCCGCGCGCCGCCGCTTCCGGTTCGGCGCCCTGCGCCTCGAACAGCTTGCGCCGGGTGTGGGCCCAGCATTGGGCGTGGGTGAGCCCGGTCTTGTTGGTGTAGTGCGCGTACGCGGTATAGCCGTCGCTGAGCAGGACGCCGCGCTCGACCGGCGTCAGGCCGAGCGCCTCTTCGACGTGCTCGATGCGGCGACTCTCATAGAACGGGAAGCACACTTCGTCGAGCTGGCCATAGACCGGCCAGAAGTACGCGGGCTTGAGCTTGCCGGGTCCGGCGCGGCCGGCCTTGATCGGCGTCTCGTCCATGGCCTTGACACGGGAGGCGCGGATCGAGGCGAATTGCGCATCGTAGATCGGTTCGAGCAGCGCGATGGCCTGCTGCCCGATCTGGGTCAGCCACGGCCGGCTGACGGTGATGCCGGCGTCGCCAAGACGCTGGTGCTGGCGGTAGAACGGCAGGTGATAGGCGAACTTGTCGAGCAGGAGGCCGGCGAGGAAACTCACATCGGCGCGGCTGCCGTCGAGGACGCCGGCCGGCGCGCCCGGGCAGACGATGGCCTGGCTCGCCTTGAGCTTGATGACCGGCCGCCGGTACTTGAGCACCACATAGCTGCCCGGACGCTGGGCGAGCCGGAAGCTCTCCTTGTGGCCGATGACCTCGAAGTCTTCCGGAGCGAGTCCCGCGGCTTCCGGCGCGGCCAGTTCGATGACTTCGACCGGCACCCTGGTCTCGTCGAAGAAGGGCACGCTGTCGTCGCCGGTGTCGGGTTTCTTCGCCGCCATTCGCCGGGTATGGGCGGCGACGGGGCGCTCGGGCGGCGGGGGCGAAGGCGTCGGCGCCGCGTCGAGGGCCTCGCCCAGACTCATCTGGCCGTGGGCCCCGTCGATGAGGCGGCGTTCGCTCTTCTGGCCGAAGACCTGGCGCTTGAACCAATCGAGTTGATGCTTGAGGGTGTCGACTTCCCGGCTCAGCGAACCAACCAGATCGACGACCTGGTGCGGGCTGAAGGTGGCGGCCTCGGCGAGGCTGGGCACACGGCTTGTGGGCGTCGAACTCATCCCCTGATTATACCGCAGGCATCGGCGCCAGAAGGCCGCCGGTAGCGCTTCTTGACGACTTTCGCCTCGATGCCTTCGAGCAGGAGCTTGAGTCCGGTCCAGTCCATTTCCCGGGTGGTAACGCGGCGCCAGTCGGAGAGGAATCGTCCTTGTTCGAGCCGCTTCGCCCACACGCAGAAGCCGGTGCGGTCCCAGTAGAGCACCTTCATCTGGGTCGCGCGGCGGTTGATGAAGACGAACAGCCGGCCATTCAGGGGTCCTGGCCGAGTTCCTGGCGCGTCAGGGCGTAGAGACCATCGTAGGATTTGCGCATGTCGACCGGGCAGCCATAGACATGTACCCGGACTTGGCCTTCGGGGAAGAACATCAGTGGCGTACCAGATGCAGGATCAGGCCGTCGCCGAGGTCGAGCTTGAGATCGATCCGTGGCCGGGGTGTCGCCACCGAATTCAGCGTACCGAGATCGACGAATGTCGGCGCCGTCTCCCGGCCGACGACTTCGCCACCCTCGCCGAGCAGGCGGCGCCAGCGGTACAGGCTCGCCGCACTGATCGCTTCCCGTCGGCAGAAGGCGGCAACGCCCAGGCCGCTGTCGTCGAATTTCGCCAACAAGGTTCCCCACTCGTGTGGGGGCGCCGTGACCCTTTGCCCTGCTTTCGTCTTGCCATCGCTCTTGCTCCCGTCGGTGATTTGTCCAGGGAGCAATTCTCGTCATCGCGCGCGCGAACGGAAGAACGCCGTAGGGTTACCGGTTACGCCTGGGCGGAAGTTTTGCCGGAGCGCGCTATTCCACCAGTCGGGCCGCCTGATTGCGCACGCCGGAGAGAATCGTTTCGGCTACGTCTGGCGGAAAAGCGGCTGGCAATTGTTGGCTGACTTTATCGATTACTACATCCACGCCAGCGACGATTTCTTCAATCAGGCGTTCTGCGCTGGCGGCGCCGAGGCCGACGTGTTGGGCCTGGGCGAGCCAGTGGCGGCGGTGAATCTTTTCGATCAGGTAGTGGTTGGTGTTGCCGCGCACGGCCATAGCGAGGCGGGCTTTTTGCGGGGCGATTTGCTGTTTGCCGGTGCCGATGATGGGGTGGGCCGAGAGCACGTCGTATATGGGCGTGGAACGGTAGCGGCCACCGGGGCGGTGGGCGATGCTGAAGTTCTTGGCGTGACCGTCGGGGGCGGCGAGTAGCCAGAAGATGATCTGGGCGTTGAAGAAATTGGTTCGGTCCTGCTCGGCGGTTTCCGAGCCGAGCAGCAGGGACATGATGGCGGCGATGCCCGGCCCGCCTTCGGACTGGTACTTGCGCAGCGGCGAGGTGCCGGTGGCCTGGCACAGGTCTTCCTGGGGCAGGCGGACGATCCAGCTGCCGTCGCTGGCAGGCGTGCGGTCGAAACGTTCGACGACGAGGACCTTCTGGTCTTCGAAAACGCCGATGTCGCAGGGCGCGACGGGGATGCCGAAGGCAGCGACGATCTTCGCGCAGAGCCATTCGTTTTCGGCGGAGGTGCGCATGTCGGCCTGCATGTTGCCGACGAGGCCGAGGGGCAGTTTGAAGATGTGGGTGGTCGGTGTGCTGCCCTGCGGCAGCAGCCATTGGCCGTTATGGCGCAGGAGGGCGGTTTTTTCCTGGGCGCCGGCGATGGAGAGGCGCAGATCGCCGTCGTCCTGCATGCCCGGTGCGGGGGCGGCGGTGGTGTTGCGCAGCCGTTCGGCGATGTCGGCCTCGCTCAGGGCCTGGCCGTGGATTTCGTCGATGTCGCTCGGCGTTTCGTTCTCCGGCAGGAGCTGGATCGCACCGACGCAATCGCGCCCCAGTTTGTGCAGCAGTTGAAAGGCCTCGGTGCCGCCAGCCCCGTGACGCTGCGCCAGACGGCGACGGATGGCGTCGCTGTCGGGGAGCAGGTTGTCGAAGTAGTTGCCGACCGCTTCGCCGCGATGGGCGGCATTGCCGGGAAGGAAGGGCAGCGACAGGGAAAGCGGGCGGCCCTGTGGATCGGTCAGCCAGTCGTCGAAATAGGCCAGATGCTCGCCCTGCCGGCCGGTCTCCCAGTAGCCGACCGGGAGACCGTTCATCCAGATGTTGAGGCGCTGGGTCTTGGCGCGGCGTCCCATGCTTACCAGCTTTCCCGCTTCTTCGGCGGCATGGCGGGGGCGGTTTGCTGGTTCGCCGGTTTGCCTGCGGCTTTTGGGGTGGCGACCTTGCGCGGAACCGCTGCGGCTGGCGAGGCTTGGCCGTAGGGCTGAACATCCGGTTCGCTCAGGGTGTCGAGGGCCGATCCGCTTTTCGCGAGCGAAATGTCGACATCCAGCAGGCGCAATACCGTGAACAGGCGCTCCAGGCTCGCCGCTGCCGGGTTGGCCTCGAAGGCGGCGTAGCTTTGCTGGGTGACGCCCAGTTTTTCGGCCAGCGCCGCCTGGGTCAGCCCCCTTTGCTTACGGAAGGCCTTGAGGACCAGGGGCAATTGGCTCAGCGTCTTGATCGGGTAATTCATCTTCGCCATCCGCGGGGTGCAAGAACAAAAACATGGCGTAGATTGTATATTAAATTAACAGACCATAAATTGTATAAAACGATAACAATCGATCGACTGTTAATCAGCAAAACGGTTTTTGGGTTGTAGCCCCGGCGCTTCAGCCGTCATCCTTCTCCAGGGCGACCACGGCCTTCACCAGTTCGGCCAGGGTGCGTACGCCCATTTTTTCCATGACCCGGGCGCGGTGGGCTTCGACGGTCTTCATGCTGATGTCGAGTTCGTCGGCGATCTGTTTGTTGAGGCGGCCGGCCACCACCAGGCGGAGGACTTCCGCCTCCCGCGGGGTGAGCTGTTCCAGGCGGTGGCTGAGGGCGGCGTCGCGGGTGCGGCGGGCGGCGAGGACGGCGTCCAGTTCCAGGGCGCGCTGGATGCGGGAAAGGATGTCGGCGTCGTTGAAGGGCTTCTGGACGAAGTCGCAGGCGCCGCGGTGCAGGGCGGCGACGGCCATGGGGACGTCGCCGTGGCCGGTGATGAAGACGATGGGCAGGGTGGAGCCCAGGGCGTCGAGCCGTTCCTGGAGTTCCAGGCCGCTCATGTCCGGCATGCGCACGTCGAGGACCAGACAGCCGCGCATGTCGTCGCGGCGGGCGGCGAGGAAGGCAGGGGCCGAGGCGTAGGCGGCTACGGCGTAGCCTTCGCCCTCCAGCAGCCAGGTCATGGAATCGCGCATGGCGTCGTCGTCGTCGATGACGTGGATTACGGGGTTCGCGTCAGTCATGGGTTTCCTCGGCGGGTAGGGTGAAGCGGAAGACGGTGCCGCCCCCGGCGTGGGGTTCGGGCCATAGCCTTCCCTGGTGGAATTCGATCATGGAGCGGCAGATGGCGAGACCGATGCCCATGCCGTCCGGCTTGGTGGTGTAGAAGGGGGCGAATATCCGTTCGAGGTCGTCGGCGGCCAGGCCGTGGCCGCGGTCGGCCACCGCCACCTCGACCCAGCCGGCTTCGTTGTGGCGGGCCGATACGCCGAGGCGCCGCGTTCCGGCCGGCGTCGGCGCCATGGCTTCGATGCCGTTACGCATAAGGTTGAGCAGGACCTGTTCGATCATGATGCGGTCCATGACCACCCGGGGCAGGTCGGCGGGGAGGTCGATGAGCACCTCGACGCCCAGCTTGCCGGCCTCGATGTCGGCCAGGGCACGGGTCTCCTCCACCAGTTCGGCCAGGGCCACCGGCTCCCGGCGGGGGGCTTCCTTCTTCACCATGTCGCGCATGCGGCGGATGATCTTGCCGGCCCGCTCCGCCTGGGCGGCGGCCTTGTGCATGGCGGCGAGGATGTCGTCGATGCGGGGATTGCCGTCCGAGAGGCGCTTGATGCAGCCGGCGCAGTAATTGGCGATGGCCGAGAGGGGCTGGTTGAGTTCGTGGGCCAGGGAGGAGGCCATTTCGCCCATGGTGATGAGGCGGGAGGTCTGCTCCAGGCGCTTGTGCTGCTCCCGCTCGACTTCCTCCAGGTGCTTGCGTTCGGTGATGTCGGCGGCCACCTGGACGCGCACCGTGCGGCCGTCCACCCAGCGGATGGCCTGCTCGTGGACGTGGTACCAGCGCCCGTCGAGGGCATGCAGGAGTTCGCCATCGTACAGTTCGCAGGGCAGGGCGGCGGGGGGCAGGGTGGCGGGGTCCGCGGCGAGGGCCTCGGGCGGCGGGCGGCAGGCGGCGGTGACCTGGGCGGAGACGCGGCCCACGGCATGGGGACCGAAGCGGTTTTCGAAGGTCCGGTTGGCGAAGAGGATTTCGCCGCTCCCGGCGTCCGCCACATGCACTGCCGCGTCCAGACCGTCGATGACCGTTTCGAAGCGCTGGTGGGCTTCTTCCAGTTCCACCCGGGCGCGCTTGGGTTCGGTGATGTCGTTCATCGAGGCCATCCAGCCGATCTGATGGCCCTGGGCGTCGATGAGGGGGGAGAAGTAGAGCCGCACGTCGAAGCGCTCGCCGTTCTTGCGCATGATGCGCATCTCGAAGCCGCTGGCCGGGGCGAGGCCGGCCAGGGCCTGATCGATGTTGTGCTGCAACTGGGCCGCTTCCTCGGCCGGCCAGTAGGGGTAGGGAGGCGCGACGCCCAGCAATTCCTGTTCGGAAAAGCCGGTCATGCGGCAGAAGGCGGCATTGACGAAGGTGATGCGCCCCTCCAGATCCACCGCCCGCAGGCCGGTGACCAGGGATTGGGACATGGCCTGGCGAAAGGCGTAGGCGGCCCGCAACTGCTCCTCGGTGCGGGCGCGGTGCTCCGCGTGGCGGCGCAACTGGACGAGGCTCGCCGCCGCCAGCACGGTAAGGAGCGCGATCAGCGCCGCAGGGACGTAGGGCAGCCAGGCGCCGCCAGTGCGGTGGGCCACGACGTTGAGGGCAAAGCGGGTGTCGGCGAGATCGAGGCTGATTTCGCCCGCCAGGCGCCGGTCGGTGGGCCGCAGCGAGCTGTTGGCGTACAACTCGCGCTGGGACTGGTCGATGAGGGAAAGGCGGTAGCGGGCGCTGAACCAGGTGGGCAGCGACGTGCGCATCAGGACGGCCAGGGAGAGGGGGCGACGAAGGCTCCCAGATCGCTGCTGCCGCGCTGGACCGGGTGGATGAGATCGGTGCTCGGATCGCGGCCGAGTTCCAGGTAATCGGCGCCGAATCGCTGGCGGCGCTGGCGCAGGGCCTCGTTGAGGGAGTCGAGCCGTACCCCGGTGAGTTGGTCGCCGGTAAAGGTGGCGGTCGCCTCGTTGGGCGCGACCCATTCGACCTTGCCCAGGGTATCGACCCAGACGATGGCCGCAAACTCCGGGTTGTCGCGCACGTAGCGGCCGGCGCGGACCTGGAAGGATTCGTAATCCAGGCGGCCGAACTCCCTTTCCCGGGCCAGGCTGGCGAGAAAATCCTGATGCCCCCGCACCCGCGCCTCGATGGTGCGCTCAGCCCAGTGCATATCGCCTTCCAGGGCCGCCTGGGCGGTGTCCTGCTCGCGCCATTGCAGGAGCGCCGTGACGACCAGCATGGCCACCGCGAACACCCCCACCGCCAGGTAGGGGGCGGTCCACAGCCAGGATTTGTACTGGGATCGGGGAGGGGGCGGGGTGAGCATCGCGCGATTATCGCCGCCCGGTCGGGGCGGGCCATAGGGTATAACCCTAATCCCGGGCGATCGGCGGGGCAATGGCGCCCCTGCGGTGGAAGGGGCTGTCGCTCCGGATCACTCCGTATTCATTGCGATGGCATTTTTCATTCCCATGGACTAGATTGGAGTCCTCGAACCGTTGCCATACGGTTTGGTCTCGAAACTTGGAGGATCGCCATGGAAGCCATACTGCGACGCGGAGCCCGGGGTAACCGGGTGGTGGAACTGAAAAAGGCCCTCGGGGCCGTCCTCGGGCCGGTGGCGGCGGAATACGCCGGGCTGGCCATGGGTGACGCGCTGGATGCCGATACCGAAGCAGCGTTGCGACGCTGGCAGGCCGGGGTGGGGCTGATTGCGGACGGCGTCGTCGGGCCGCGCTGCCTGGAGGCCCTGGGGGTGGTGGCTTTCGCAGCGCTTGAGGCCACGCCTTCGGCCGACGCCGTGCGCACCCTCTTCCCGGCCACCAAGCCGGCCAACATCGCCCGCTTTCTGCCCTATGTGCTGGCCGCCCTGCGCGCTGCCGGACTGGCCGATCGGGGCCTGCTGCTGAGCGCCTTGGGCACCATCCGTGCCGAGAGCGAGGGCTTTCTGCCCATTTCCGAATTCCAGTCGCAATTCAACACGCCTCCCGGCGGGGCGCCTTTCAGCCTTTACGACGGCCGGAAAAACCTGGGCAACACCCAGGCCGGCGACGGGGCCCGCTTCATGGGGCGGGGGTTCGTCCAACTGACCGGGCGGGCCAATTACCGGCAGTTTGGCGCGGAGTTGGGTATCGACCTGGAAGCAGAACCGGATCTCGCCAATGCGCCGGAAATCGCCGCCGCCCTGCTCGCTGCCTTCCTCACCAGCCGGGCCTCGGCCCTGCGCGAAGCCTTGGCGGCGGACGACCTGCGCCGGGCGCGCAAACTGGTCAATGGCGGCAGCCATGGTCTGGCCCGCTTCAAGGATGTCTTTGCCCGGGCCGCTCCGTCCTGGCCGGAGGCAGCGGCGACCGGCCTCGTTGGGGCGGCAGGCCGGGCCGGGCGGCAGGCGCCCGTCGGTCGCGCCGGGCGCAAGCTTACGGCGGTGCCCGACCCGGGGGATCTGCGCGACCGCGCCTACGCGCCGCCTCCCGTGTCCTTGCCCGACCAGTATCCTCCCGACGAGCGCATCAAGGCCTGCCTGGGGGCCTATACCCGGGCCGGGCTGATCCTCGACCAGGGCCAGGAGGGGGCTTGTACCGGCTTCGGCCTGGCCTGTGTGATCAACTATCTGCTGTGGCAGAAGGCGGGCATGCCCAAGCGCCTGGAGTCGGTCAGTCCCCGCATGTTGTACGACTTTGCGCGCCGCTACGACGAATACGCCGGCGAGGATTACGACGGTTCGAGCTGCCGCGGCGCCTTGAAGGGCTGGCACAAGCATGGTGTCTGCCTGAACAAGGACTGGCCCTACCGCCAGGGGCGAAAGCGGCACGCCGCTCTTCGGTTGGGCCGAGCGGGCCACCCGCACGACCCTGGGGGTCTATTTCCGCATCGACAAGGCCTCCATCACCGACCTGCAGGCGGCCATTCGCGAAGTGGGGGCGGTCTACGTCTCCGCATTTACGCACGATGGCTGGAGTCTGGACAAAGCCGACCGCAAGCCTCCCGCAGGCCATGAGGACGTGCCCAGCATTCCCTTCGACGGCCAGCCTTCCCGCGACGGCGGCCATGCCTTTGCCCTGGTGGGTTTCAACGAACGGGGTTTCATCGTCCAGAATTCCTGGGGGGTCGATTGGGGGCGGGGCGGTTTTGCCGTCCTCGCCTACGCGGACTGGCTGGCCAACGCCATGGACGCCTGGGTGGCGGCCCTGGGGGTGCCCGGCGTCGTCGTCGGCCGCCTCACCGGCGGCGGGGCGCGGGCCGGCGCCGCCGCCGGGGCCGACCAGAGCCGCTGGTGGAGCGAGGATCAGGCCTACCGCCACAGCGTCGTCCTGGGCAACGACGGCCGGGTGGACCGCTACCTTACCGAGGACGAACCGAGCCGCAAGCTCTTCCACCAGGCCTGCGTGCTGCCCGACGCCTGGTTCCGCCAGAGCGGCGCGGACAGCAAGCGCCTGGTCATCTACGCCCACGGCGGCCTCAACAGCGAATCCGACGGGATCGACCGGGCCCGGGCCATGGGCCGCTACTTCACCGGCAACGGCTGCTACCCGCTGTTCCTGGTGTGGAAGACGGGCATCCTGGAATCCATCGGCAACCTGCTGCGGGAGGCCTTCGCACCGAAGCCCGGGCTGGCGGGCTGGTCTTTGGCCGATCTCAGTGATCCCATGATCGAAAAACATCTGGGCCGCAAGGCCGTCCGCCCCATCTGGAGCGAAATGAAGGAAAACGCCCAGCGCTCCGCCCTCACCGGCCGCGGCGGCGACCTCCTGGCGGACGCCCTCACCAAGCTCGCGGCCACCTGGGGCGACCAGCTGGAAATCTATCTGGTGGGGCACTCCGCCGGCTCCATCATCCTCGGCGCCTTCCTCAGACTCCTGGCCCAGAGAGGCCTCGTTCCCCGCCTCGCCTCCACCCATCTCTTTGCCCCGGCGTGCAGCGTGGAATTCGCCAACCAGCACTACGCCGCCCTGCCGGAAGTCATGCAGAAGCTCCACGTGCACGTACTCTCCAACCGGGTCGAACTCGACGACAATGTTGCCGGCATCTACCGGAAGTCGCTGCTGTACTTCGTTTCCAACGCCCTGGAGACGGACCTGCGCACGCCCATCCTGGGCCTGGACAAGATCAACGACCCCGGCTACGGCGGTTGGGACGGCGCCTCCAGCACTGTCGCGGCCCTCGCCACCTGGCGCGAGGTCGCCCGTGCGGCGGGTCTCGGCAAGCGCTGGAAGGTGATCGACAGCGACAAGGTGCTCAGCGCCCAAAAGCCCGAAACCCCCATCGACGCCGCCCACGGCAGCTTCGACAACGATCTGGCGGTGATCAAGAGCACCCTGGAAACCATCACCGGCGGGCCGCTGGCGCTGGCGGTGGATGATTTACGGGGGTTCTGAGGCGCCGACAGGTGGATTTTCGATGCCGGGGGCGGCGATTCAGTCGGTTGCGGCCGGCAAGTCCCAATCGCCGACCCCGGCGTTGTCGGTCTGGTGGAACTGGCGCACCCAGCTCACCACGTTCTGGAAATCGCTGTTTTCCTGGGCCAGGCGGTTGCAGGCATCCCAGTCGATGTCCGGGCGCTCCCGGGCGGGGATCAGCACTTCGCTCTCGCTCGGGTCGTGGGCGTCCAGGCGGATCAGGCCGATGCCGTAGGAGGCGGCGAGCAGCCGCAGTTCCTTCATGGCCGATTCCTGGATTTCGGCTGCCACCAGATAGCCGAGATTGGCCCAGCTGGAGTTGGAAACCGCCTGGAACCAGGCTTCCCGTACGTTGGCCCGGTTGATCAGCAACTTGACCTCGAAGGACCACAAGCGCGCCCGTTGCGCCCCCACCTGCTGCACGCAGGCGCGGATTTCCCGGTCCCACTCCCGCCCCAGGTCTTCCAGGGCCACCA
The DNA here is from genome assembly GCA_016720065.1 of Betaproteobacteria bacterium. Taxonomy (NCBI): domain Bacteria; kingdom Pseudomonadati; phylum Pseudomonadota; class Betaproteobacteria; species Betaproteobacteria bacterium. The sequence continues at coordinate 210,763 of JADJXY010000002.1, forward strand.
GGTCGGGGAACAGCCACTTGTTGCCGTTGGGGCCGTTGCGGTTGGAAGAGCGTTTCTCGTCGATACGCTTGGGGAAGAGCTGCCATTCGCTGTGCAGGTAGCGGCAAAGCAGCGGGTAAAGCTCATGCTCGCTCAGCTTTCCCCTGGGCGTTGCGGCAGTCTTCTCCGCCTCCGCCACTTCGGCGGCTTCCGTGACCGCCGTCCAGTAATACTGGCGCGGCCGGCCTTCCGTCGTGCGCACCTGGGGCCAGCGCTTCTGGATTTCCGGGCGATTGGCGCCGATCTCGGCCACCAACTGCCACAGAAAGGCCGCGTCCTCGCGCAAATCCTGCTGACTGTTCCGCCGCTTCTCCTCGCAGGCCTCGCGCAGATTCTCGAAAATCCAGAGGGCGATCTGCCGCGCCGTGAAGCGCTCGTTGGGCCGGGCCTTGAGAAAATCGACGAGGGTTTGGCGGAGGTTGAGTTTGGTGGTCATTTGTCCAGGCCGGCTATTCGATAATCGCCGTGATTCGTTCCAGCAGTGCTTCGAGCTGCATATTGTCACCGCGGAAGCTGGCGGTCATGGCGGCGACCATTTCGTCGCGGCTGACTTCGGCGAAGTCGATGAAGTAGCCTGCCTGTTCCGCCAACTGTGCGCAGAACGCGCGTTGAACCCGGCCATTGCCGTCTCGGAAGGGATGGGCAGCGTTGATTTCGCCCAGGTCGTGGGCCAGTCGTCGGATGACGGTTTCCGGTGGGTAGCCGAGCAGGAAATTCTCCTTGGCAATCTCGTCCAGCTGCTGGCCGAGGTAGGCTTCGATCTTGCCGCAGTTACCAAAACGGCTGCTGCCCTTGCTGATGTCGACAGTGCGCAGTTGCCCGGCCCAGTCTTAGACATCCTGAAACAGATGACGGTGGATCGCTTGCAGGTGGGGTAGGTTGAATTTCCCGGCGATTGGAGTCTAGTAGTCAGTCACATAGGTTTGCGTGAATGCCGAGGCGCGCCTCCGCGCCCGGATCGCGCGAAGCGAACCGCAGCCATAGCCGAAGCTATGGCGAGGATGAGCGACAAAGCGAGCGGGGATGCGGGGCGTGCCGAACATAGCTGAACCTATGTGACTGACTACTAGGTCAGTTCCAACAGACGAATAGCCGTTGCATCCGCTTCGAACGCTGCAAGCGCCGTCTGCTCATGCAGATCAGCCTTGTTTTTCAATACATCGGATTCGGGGTAGGTGTAGCAGTCAGACCCGGCGTAGCGCGACATGGCGACTCATCACATCGGCAAGCAGTTTGTCGGTCGTGACGTTGCCGGCAATGCAGGTACGAAGCCCGCTGACGACGCTCGGACTGGGCGTCAGTTGCTCGATGCGTAGCGAAGCCAGGACGTTTGCAACAGCCTTTTGCCGCTTGGCCGACTTGCTGATCGTTTTCATGGCGCACCTCTAGAACATTGGCTTGTCGGCCTTGATTTTAGCATCCTGAGAAAATGTTCCGGCCCCGATTTGGGGGATGGGAGATGAGGTTGGAGCGTCTTCGTTGGGGAGTGGGGAGGGCTTCTCCGCCGTCCCCAACGAAAACGCCCCGGTTTCCCGGGGCGCTTTCTTGCGGCTTCTCTGTCGGGGTGGGGCGTCTGATGCGCCGCTCCCGGTTGCTGCTCAGGCCATCTCCTCGTACAGCGGGAGGGGCAGGAATTCCGGATATTCCGGGGTCAGGGACATCTTGTCAAAGGTGCCGGCGGCTTGGTCGTAGCTGGCGGTGTCCTCGCCCTGGGCGGTGACGGTGGCCTTCACCTTGGCCAGTTCCTCGGCGATCATGGGGCGCACCATCTCGACCGTGACCTTGCGGCCGTCGTTGAGCACGCCCTTGGGCGAGACCACCCACTGCCACACCTGCGAGCGGGAGATCTCGGCTGGCTAGGGCGTTCATGCTGGCGTGATGGCTGCCTGAAAGTCTCGCCAGCCCAAGATTTTCACGCCGCTGCGTTCGTGACTATCGTCTCCGCCATAGATCAGCCAGGGGGTCAGCGCTTCGTCTTCGGCCATGCGGGTAGCCCGTTGGCCGGCGCGGATGGTGTCGCTGGTGATGGTTTGCCCAGACTTGATCTCCACCATTTGCAGGCGGTTGTCCTGCTCGAAGATCAGGTCGGCCTCCAGGCCATTGTTGTCGCGCCAGAAGTAGAGGTCGGCCGGCTGTCCCCGGTTGTAGCGGGCCTTGATGAATTCGCCGACGACCCAGTTTTCGAACAGTGCGCCACGCAGTGGGTGCAGGGCGAGCACGTCTTCGCTGCGGATGCCGAGTAGCCAGCAGGCGAGGCCGGTGTCGAGAAAATACAGTTTCGGCATTTTGACCAGGCGCTTGCCGAAGTTGCGGAAATACGGCGGGAGCATGTGAATGAGGTCGCTGGATTCGAGTACGGCGAGCCAGCTTTTGGCGGTGTGAGCGGTGATGCCGGCTTCGCTGGCCAGGGCGCTGATGTTGAGGAGTTGCCCGGTGCGCCCGGCGCACAGGCGCAGGAAGCGCTGGAAGGTGGGCAGGCTCTGGATGTTAAGGACTTGCCGGATGTCGCGCTCGACGTAGGTGGCGATGTAGCTGGCGAACCAGTCGGCAGGCTCGGCGGGCAGGGTGTGCAGCGCCGGGTAGCCACCCTTGAGCATCAGGCTGTCGAGCGAGAGTTGGCGGTCGGCGACAGCCGGGATTTCGGAGGCGGCCAGTGGCAGCAGGCGGGTCATGCCGACCCGGCCGGCGAGCGACTGGGTGACCCCGGCGAGCAGGCCGAATTGCTGTGAGCCGGTGAGGATGAAGCGGCCGGGACGGCGGTCTGCATCGACCATGCCCTGCAGATGCGAGAAAAGGTCGGGCCAGCGTTGGGCTTCGTCGAAGACCGCGCCCTGGGTGAAGCGTGCCAGAAAGCCGCGCGGGTCTTCGTTGGCAAAGGCACGCTCGACCGGGTCTTCCAGGCTGACATAGGGCTTGTCGGCAAATTGAGCGCGGGCCAGCGTCGTCTTGCCGGATTGGCGTGATCCGGTCATCGCCAGCACAGGGAAGCGGGCGGCCAGACGTTGGAGCGTTGGGATAATCGAGCGAGTCAGCATTTATACAAAAATATCAATTGATTGATTGAATTGTATAGATGTGTCGCAAAGGCGTTGATGTTTTTTATCAGGTAGCCGAGTTTCCGATTTTGGCCCAAATTTCCGGCTGACCGTGGGGTTTGCAATTTGCGAACTTGCCCCGCATCTGAGCCTCATCCGCCAACAAAAAAGCGCCGGGCGTGACCCCGGCGCTTCTGTCTTGTTCCAGCCTTTTATTCCTTAGGCCATCGCCTCGTACAGCGGGAGGGTCAGGAATTCCGGATATTCCGGGGTCAGGGACATCTTGTCGAAGATGCCCGCGGCCTGGTCGTAGCTGGCGGTGTCCTCGCCCTGGGCGGTGACGGTGGCCTTCACCTTGGTCAGTTCCTCGGCGATCATGGGGCGCACCATTTCGACAGTGACTTTGCGGCCATCGTCGAGCACGCCCTTGGGCGAGACGACCCACTGCCACACTTGGGAGCGTGAGATTTCCGCGGTGGCGGCGTCTTCCATCAGGTTGTGGATGGGCACGCAGCCGTTGCCGGCCAGCCAGGAGCCGAGGTAGTGGATGCCGACGTTGATGTTGTTGCGCAGGCCGGCTTCGGTGATCGGGGTGGTGGGGCGGAAGTCCAGCCACTGGGCCGGGCCGAAGGAGCCTTCGACCTGCTTCTCGAACTGGTTCGGCTTGTCGCCCAGCACCTTGACGAACTCTTCCATGGCGATGGGCACCAGGCCCGGGTGGGCCACCCAGCCGCCGTCGAAGCCGTCGTTGGCGTCGCGGGTCTTGTCGTGACGGATGCCGGCCAGGGCCTTTTCGTTGGCCACCGGGTCGTTCTTGATGGGGATCAGGGCCGACATGCCGCCCATGGCCGGGGCGCCACGCTTGTGACAGGCCTGGACGAGAGCCAGGGCGTAGCCGCGCATGAAGGGAACTTCCATGGTGATGGCGCCGCGCTGGGCCAGGCAGAAGTCCTTGTTCTTCTTGAACTTCTTGATGCAGGAGAAGATGTAGTCCCAGCGGCCGGCATTCAGCCCGGCGGAGTGGTTGCGCAGTTCGAAGAGGATTTCTTCCATCTCGAAGGTGGCGAGGATGGTCTCGATCAGCACGGTGGCCTTGATGGTCCCTTGCGGCAGGCCGATGTGATCCTGGGCCAGGACGAAGATGTCGTTCCACAGACGGGCTTCCAGGTGGCTTTCCATCTTGGGCAGGTAGTAGAAGGGGCCGGCGCCGCGGGCGATCTGCTCCTTGGCGTTGTGGAAGAAGACCAGGCCGAAGTCGAAGATGCCGCCAGAAACGCGCTGGCCGTCGACGAGGACGTGCTTCTCGTCCAGGTGCCAGCCGCGGGGGCGGATCTGCAGGGTGGCTACTTGCTCGTTGAGCTTGTATTCCTTGCCGGCTTCGTTGGTGAAGCTGAGTTCGCGGCGGATGGCCTTGTACAGGTTCACCTGGCCCTGGATCTGGTTCTCCCAGTTGGGGGAGTTGGAATCCTCGAAGTCCGTCATGTAGGAGTCAGCGCCGGAGTTGAAGGCGTTGATGATCATCTTGGATTCCACCGGGCCGGTGATTTCCACCCGGCGGCACTGCAGGGCGGCGGGCACCGGGGCGACCTTCCAGTCCCCTTCGCGCACGGCCTTGGTTTCCGGCAGGAAATCGGGCATCTCGCCGGCGTCGATGCGGGCCTGGCGGGCGACGCGGGCCTTCAACAGCTCCTGGCGGCGGGCTTCGCAGGCGCGGTGCAGCTTGGCGACGAAGGCCAGGGCTTCGGTGCTGAGAATGGATTCCCATTCGGGCTTCACGGGGGCGGTGATTTGCACACCGGCGGGGAGGTTGAGGGCCATGTTTGCTCCTTGGTAAGAAAGGTCAGAAATAAGTCTTGAAGAAATAGATGACGGTAAGGCTCGCCCCCACGGCCACCACCAGGCGCTTGAGCCAGAGGGCCGGCAGGCGGCGGGCGAAGGCGGCACCGGCGTAGCCGCCGGCCATGGCGGTCACCAGCATCACCAGGGTATGGGGCCAACTGATGGCGCCGGCGATGATGAAGGTGGCCGATGCCACGAAATAATTGATGCCCGAAGTCAGGTTCTTCAGGGCGTTGATTTCCTGCATGTCCTCGAAGCCCTGAATGGACAGCGCGGCCAGGGTCAAAATTCCCATGCCGGCCCCGAAAAATCCGCCATAGACCGCCACCGCGAACTGGAACAGTGCGCCCCCCGAGCCGCCGGGGTTATGGGCATGGATATCGCCACCCAGCCGGCCTTTCACCCACTTCACGATCCGCGACACCTGGCCGGAGAAGGCGAAGAGGGCCGTAGCCACCAGCAGCAGCCAGGGGATCAGCCGGGAAAACGCGGCGTTGGAGGTGGCCAGCAGCAGCAGCCCACCGGCGATGCCCCCGAACAGCGACACGATCATCAACAGCACCGCCCAACGCCCATGGCGCAAGGCTTCCCGCCGATAGGCCCAGGCACTCACCAGGCTCGCCGGGCACAGGCCCACGGTATTGCTGGCATTGGCCATCACCGGCGGGACGCCAGCCGCCAGCAGGGCGGGGAAGGAGAAGAAGGTGCCGCCCCCGGCAATGGCATTCATGCCACCGGCCAGGAAGGCGCCGGCGCTGACGAGGGCGAAATCGAAGGCTTCCATGACTCAGGCGTTCATCCGGGTAGGCAGGCAGCAGGGGTTAGGGCACGATTGATGGACGGATTGTATTGATTTGTATTTAGTATAATAAGGTGTGAATATGGCAATTTATTATATACAATTAGTATGTAATAAACTAGGCAGCAACCCCCGCCTTTCCGAGTACGAGTATGAATTTCCCTCTGTGGCTCGCGGGGCTTGACATACCATTTATAGTATGTGCATGATGAGGCATGTGGCAAATCGAAGAGCACCGTCGTGTCGACAAACAACTATTCGGCTCGGTGTCTGTAGATGTCTTGAAGCGTTACGAGAAATGGAAAGACATCGCCAGGCTTTCCGGCCCGCAAGGATTGAGAGTCATCAAAGGGTTTCACGACGAGGCCTTGTCCGGTGAGTGGAAGGGTCATCGCTCCTCTCGGCTTGGGCTGCAGTGGCGGGTCATTTACCGGGTGGTCGCTGACGTACTGCAGATTCAGGTTGTCCATGTCCCCGCCCACGATTACAGGAGGCCATGAAATGAAGGAGTTCCACCCCGCAAAGAAGCGCGTCGAAGTCTCAGTGGGAGAGTCCGTCCGTATCCTCCGCGAACTCCAAGAGCTGAGCCAAAGCCAGTTGTCGGAACTGACGGGCATCCCGCAATCGACGATTTCTGCCATTGAGAACGGGCGAGTGAACTTGGGCATCGAGCGCGCCAAAATCTTCGCCCGCGCCCTCAAGTGCCATCCCGCCGTCCTCGTCTTTCCCGGCTGGGAGGTTCCGCTTGGGCACGCCGCATAGGCTTGCCAGGGGTGCGGCAATGCAAGACCTGACACCTGACTTGTGACAGGAAGTGGCGGCCCAGCGTCGCTTCGGGCTTCCTTGAAACCTTATCCCATAGACTTGGCCGGGATCTGAATGGGGTCATCTACGGCTGGCTCATCCGGCGCGGAACCTGGGGGCGCCGGCCGTGATCTTTCATTTAACGCTTGTCCGCCGGCCGTAACCGGCAAACTTCTGACCACGGACCACTTTAAGCAGATCAGCGCCTTCGTCAACGTCGCCACCCGGGGCAGCCTTTCCGCCGCCGCCAAGATGGAGGACGTTACCCCCGCCATCATCGGCCGCCGGCTGGATGCCCTGGAGGCGCGGTTCGGCGTCAAGCTGATGATCCGGGCTCTGAAAAAGGGAAAAAAGGGCCGGGCTCAATGCATCCGGCCATTACGCCCCCGGCAGCGCGGAGCGAAGCCCAAGATGCTCGACGAACGGATCGAAATCCCGGTCGCTGTACAACAGCGGCAACCCGCTCGCCATGCAGCGGGTGGCAATGATCGTATCGATGGTTTTGCGGACGGTGACGCCCAGGGCGCGCAGCGTGCGGAAGTTTCTGGCAGCCTGAATGGCAATGTCGCGGCCGCCCAGGTCCACGATTTCCAGCGAGGTCATGAGCTTCCCGGCCTGGGTGAAATCCTTTTCGCGGACAAAGCCTTGAAGCACCTCGGCCAGAATCAGGTCGCCGATGGCGATGGGCTCCACGCCGAGAAGTGTGTCCAGTCTGTCCGTCTGGGGCGTGCCAGTTCCGCGAAAGTAATCGATCCAGACGCTGGAATCGACGAGGATCATTTGTCGCGTCGCATGGCGTCGAGATCGCCCTGCCAGTCGAGTTTTCCGCGGAAATTCTTGATGGCTTCCTGCTGTCGCAGGCGCAGCAAGGTGCGCAGCCCGAGTTCAACGACTTCCCGTTTGGTTTTCAGGCCGGTTGCCCGCTGGGTGTCTGCCATGAGCGTGTCGTCGATGACGATGTTCGTACGCATGATGTGTATCCACCTCAAGAGTTATACACATCATAGGCAGCGCATGCTTCGCTGGCAAGATTTGAGGCTGCTGGAGGCTCGAGCCCAGCTTGTAAATTTGTTGCTGCCGGAATAGGACTGGCGAGCGTCTAACTATGGACCATTTCAAGCAAATCAACGCCTTCGTCAATGTCGCCACCCGGGGCAGCCTTTCCGCTGCCGCCAAGATGGAAGACGTCACCCCCGCCATCATCGGCCGCCGGCTCGACGCCCTGGAGGCGCGCCTCGGCGTCAGGCTGATGATCCGCACCACGCGCAAGCTGACGCTCACCTTCGAAGGCCAGGCCTTCCTGGAGGATTGCCAACGGGTGCTGAACGACCTGGCCAACGCCGAGGCGGCGGTTTCGCTGGGCGGGGTGAAGGCCAGCGGCCAGTTGCGGGTTTCCGCCCCGGCCGGCTTTGGGCGCCGCCATGTGGCGCCCCTGGTGGGGGCATTCATGGCGGCCAACACCGAGGTGACCGTCAATCTCGACCTCTCCGACCGCCTGGTGGACCTCATCAACGAAAACATCGACTGCGCCGTGCGCATCGGCGAGCTGACCGACTCCAGCCTGGTCAGCGTGCGGCTGGGGGAGATGCGGCGCATGGTGGTGGCCAGCCCGGCGTACCTGGTGGTCCATGGCGTGCCGCGCACGCCGGCGGACCTGGCCGGCCACAATTGCCTGTCCCTCGGCCAGCAGCGGGGCTGGCTGTTCCGCAACCCGGAGAGCGGTGAGCAGGAAAACTGGAAGGTGGCCGGAACCTTCGAATGCAACGACGGCGCCGTGCTCCACGAGTGGGCCCTGGCCGGCAAGGGCCTGGCCTGGCGTTCCCTGTGGGAGGTGGGACGGGACTTGAAGGAGGGGCGGCTTACGTCGGTGCTGGACGGCTGGCAGGCCCCGCCCATGGGCATCTATGCCGTCTTCCCCCAGCGTCGCCATCTGCCGCTGCGGGTGCGGCTGTTCATCGATCTGCTGAAAGACACCTACTGCCGGGCGAGTTACTGGGAGCTGACGTGAAGCGGGTGGCGTACAGGGGCCTGGGCATCGCCTGCGTTGGCCTGGGGGTGGTGGGGGCCTTCCTGCCGCTCCTGCCGACGACGCCCTTTCTCATTCTGGCGGCCTTCTTCTTTTCCCGCTCCCATCCGGAGTGGGAGGCACGCTTGTTGGCCCATCCCCGGATCGGCCCGGCCATCCGCGCCTGGCGCGACCACCGGGCCATCCCTCGGGTGGCCAAGATCGCCGCCACAGTGATGCTCGCCATCAGTGCCGTGGGCGGTGCCCTGACTTTGCCGGGGGTCTGGGCCTGGGTGCCCGGCGTCATCGGTGCGGGGGTGCTGGCCTGGATGTGGTCGCGGCCCGCCGCTTAGGGGAAGGGAGCGGGCGGTGGGCGGTTGAATCCCCGTGGGGTGGCATTAGCATGGCGCTTGTCCATTCCGTGCGGATTGCCCCATGTTTACCCTCTACATTGGCAACAAGAATTACTCGTCCTGGTCCCTGCGGCCCTGGCTCCTGATGAAGCACTTTGGTGTTCCCCTCGAGGAGCGCATGGTGTCCGTGGCCGGGCGCGATTACAACCCGGCCCTCAAGCCGCTCGCTGGCAATGCCCGGGTGCCGTGCCTGCACGAAGATGGCTTCCAGGTCTGGGAGTCCATCGCCATCGCGGAGTATCTTGCCGAGCGCTACCCGGCCATGTGGCCGGTGGATGCCCGGGCCCGGGCCCGGGCGCGCAGCGTCTCCGCCGAGATGCACGCCGGCTTCGCCAAGCTGCGCACGGCCATGCCCATGAACCTGAAGCTGAAGCTCAAGGGCAAGACGCCAAGCGCCGAGGTGCAGCGGGACATCGACCGGGTGATCGAAATCTGGACCGAGGCCCGCACGCAGTTCGCCACCGGCGACGGACCCTGGCTCTTCGGCGATTTCTCGGTGGCCGACGCCATGTACGCGCCCATCGTCTGGCGTCTGCACATCTACAACGTTCCCCTGCCGCCGGTCGCGGCTGCCTACAGTGCCGCCCTGATGGCCCATCCGGCCATGCAGGAATGGTTCTCGGCGGCTCTGGAGGAAACCGAGGCCCATGCGCAATACGACGAACTGGCGGCGGAGTATGGCGGCCTGCGCTAGACCGTTCGATCCCACACCAGCCGCAAGCCGGCGGGTGAGCCCGGGCCAGGGCTGATCGTGGCAGTCGGTGAGGTCGTCGGGTTCATCCGCGTCATCCTCGGCTTCATTGCCATTGGCAGCCGCTGGGTTGCCTTGCGGGACAGGAATTTCGGCCTGGTCGACTGCCTGGTGTGCTGGGCGCTCACCGGCGGCGCGCTTGCCTTGGCGCTGGCCTGCTGGGATGCCTTGTCGAGCCACGGCGACCCCTACGCCCGCCTGCTGCCCTTGTTGGGTTTGCTGGCACTTCTGCCCCTTTGCGCAGGCATGCTTGTCGTGGCCGTGAGCTTTCTCGTCCTCGGCCTCATTCAGCTCAAGTCCGTGCGCATCGCGGTGCTGGGCGGCGCGGCCTTGGCGCTCCTGGCCCAGGGCCTCGGCGGGTGGGGTGCCATAAAGTCGGACCTTGTGGATCGCGGTGCCACCCGCCAGGAAGGGGCCGAATGGGCACTGGAATCCGGAGCCGCTCAGCGGGAAGACTGCGAACGCCACTCAAAGTCTTCGAGCTTTCGGGACGGATGTACCGAACAACTGCGCCGCATGGGCAGCGGAAACCCCATGCAGGATCGGGCGCGCGAGCGATTCGAGCGGGTCGAGCGCGGGCCGGGTTGAGAGGCCCGTGTGCCTGGCTTCATGCCGGGCCGGCTCCCCCAGGCCCTCAGTGCAGGATGCCCAGGGCCGCGAGACGCTCCCGGGTTGCGCGGTGGGAGCGATGGTGCAGGCCCAGGCCGCCCCGGGCCTGCCAGGCCCGCAGGTTGCGTTCGCTGTCGTCGATGAGCAGGGCGCCGGGGGCGGCGAAGAGGGCCTTGGCTTCGCCTCCGCTGACCGTGATCACCGGCACCCGGGGGCATAAATGGCGGCGCACCCATTCGCGCTTGTCGTCCGCAGCGGTGGCCAGGCAAGCGGTGGGCAAGGGCGTGGCGGTGAGGATGGCGAGGGGCAGGGAAGCGGCCACCAGTTCGCGGAAGAGTGCCTTTGCCCCGTCCAGGGGCTGAAGCTGGCGATAGAGTGCGGGGATGGCGCTGAGGCGCCGCCAGGCCCAGCCCGGCAAGGGGGAGGGGGGGCGGCAACCCAGTTGGGCGCGGACGAAGGCGTCGAAATCGGCCATGACGCCGTCCAGATCGAGGTAGAGGCGCCGGACGCCCCCGGGGGGAGCGTCCGGCCCCGGCCGGGGGTCAGGCCTCGGAGAGTTCATGCGCCTCCACCGGCACCGGGCTCCAGGAGGCGAGCAGGCGTTGCCGAATCTCCGCCAGGCTGGTTTCGACCAGGAGCCTGCCGTCGCGGAATATCGGTTGCAGCTCGCCCCCTTGCGCCGCCTGCGGGCTCTGGCGGTCGTGCAGCACGTAGCGTTCGCCGTCCTTCTCCACCCGCAGCAGGCCTCGGGCGGAGCGCTTGGTGCCGGAGTCGGTCACCGGATCCTTGAACAGTTCCCGCGGGCTGCCCTGCACGACGCCGTAGGTGGCCTTCATGGCCCAGCCGAAGCTGTCCCGGGTGAGGTACTGGTAGGTGTAGGAACCGATGCCGAGGACCACGTTGCTGCTGGCGAAGCCCTTGGCCGCCAGGCGGGACAGAATGTCCTGAGCCCGCGAGAGGGTGATGGAATCGCCATAGATGAGGCCCACCCGGGGATTGAGCAGGCGGTAGCCGCGGGGACTCAGGCTGCCGCCGAAGATGTCCCACAGGCATTCCACCGCGCCCTTCATCTGCGGGGTGGCGGCCACCGGGGTGGCGCGTACGCCGTCCTCGCCTTCGGGGCGCAATTCGAAGAACTGGCCCTCCAGGCGGGCGTAGGCCCGGTTGCCGCCGCGGCTGTGCAGCACCGCCCGCAGCGCCTCCGGGGCCAGGCTCTTCACCGCGATGGCCTCGCCGGTGAGGATGTCCACCGGGTCGCCGCTGTCGGGCCGGAAAACCACCTTGGCGTTGCCCAGGGCATCCGGGCGACGGCTTTCTATGGTTTCCCTGAGGCGTGCCGCATAGTCTGTGATGACGCGGAAGAAGTCCCAGGTGTCCGAGACGATGGAGACGATCCCGGCCGGATACACCTCGGTGATGAGGCGGCGGAAGGTTTCGATCTCGTCCTCGCTGCCACCCATGCACATCACGCTGTGTTCGGTGGCCGGCACCGACCCGCCGATCAGCTCCTGCTCGGCATCGGCCTGGTACCAGTCTTCCAGGTAGTCGATGGCGGAAATGGTGTCGGTGCCGTAGAAGGACAGCAGGTGTCCCGCGCCGGCCTGCATGGCGTCCGCCATGCCGGACATGCCCCGGGCGGAGAAGTCGTGCCCCTGCCAGGAGACGAAATCCTCGGGGGCACCGGTCAGGCGGGCATAGCCCAGCAGCAGCTTGCGGTACTCGAAGGCGATGGTGGCCGTGGTGGCGGGCTTCCACAATTCGTTGGAAAGCACGGTCTCGATGTAGTTGGTCAGCCAGTAGAAGGCCGGCAGGGTGTTGACCACCGTGAGGGGGGGCACGCCGATGTCGACCCGTGACCCCTCGGGCAGGGCGCGGATCTCGATGGGCAGGTAACCCAGCTCCCAGAGCGCCGCGATGTGGGCAACCGGGACGGCACCAGCTCCCAGGGCTGCATCCAGGCGGCGTCGGTAGCCCTCCACGACCTCTTCCTTGGGGCGGCGGAAAAAGTTGCGCTCCCAGGTGTCCATGAGGAAGCTCTTGATGAAGCCCTGCAGGCCGAACCAGACGATCTTGTTGTCGAACAGTTCGGGAATGACCGGGGCCAGACGCGCCGAGCGGGGGGTGAAGTTGCTGTAGACCAGTTCGGTCCCCGCCGGGTACTGGAAGATGTGGCCGGTCTTGTAGAAGTCGGCCTGGGTGAGCGGGTTGATGCCGATGAGGCTGCGGGTGCTCATGATTGACCTCCTGAGGAAATGACCGTGACGGCGGGATTGCCGGAGGCGGTCCAGTCGCGGGTGGTGAAGATGCCCTGGTAATCCTTGAGCAGAACTTCGACCCCCTTGCTGAAAATGCCGTGGGTGACGTAAAGGTAAAGGGGCTGGTCGGTGACGCCGCGCAGCGCCTGGGCGAGTTCCAGGAAGGTGCGGCCGCCGTCGCAAATGTCGTCCACCACCAGGACGGGCTGGGGCAGCAGCGTGTCGGGCACCGCCACGGCAGTGATCTCGCCGCTCTTCGTGCAGCGCACCTTGTCGGCGTAGGCCACGTCCGGCAGGGCCAGGCGGCGGGCCAGGCCCGCCACCCGCTTGCGGCTCCCGCCATCCGGCGCCAGCAGGGTCACGCCGCGGCGGAATTCTTCCCGCGCCACGACCCGGGATAGCGGGATGGAGGCATCGACCACATGCACCCGGTCGAGAAGGGCCGGCACCACGTCGCTGTGGGGGTCGAGGATGGTCACCGAGGCGAAGCCCAGGCCGTTGATGAGGGTGCAGAACACCTTGGCCGCCAGGGCCTCGCCCGGGTTGCACACGCGATCCTGGCGGGCATAGGGCACGTAGGGCAGATCGAGGCTGATCGGCGCGTCGCCGATCTGGCGGCGCAGGGCATCCGCGAGCAGCAAGAGGGCCATCACGTCGTCGGAGGAGCGCAGGTCGGCGCTGATGGTCAGCGCTTCGATCTCTTCGGCCGGCAGGTCGGCCCGAACCTGGACCTCGCCCCCCGGAAAGACGAAGGACTCCGGCCGCAGGACGATTTCGCGCCGGGATCCGCGGCGGGTGGTGATGCGGAGTTCGAACATGGTACCTCTCCAGTTAGTCGCACAATGCGACGAAGTGAGCTTAGTGTAAATCAGTTATTCGTATAATGCAACTAAGTGTCGGGCGTTTTCTCGCGGCAACTGCGCGGGCTCCGGAATGCCGACCAAGAGGGGGCCGGGAGGCTCAGGCAATGCTGCGGTCGAAAAGCTCCACCGGGCGCGCCTCATAGAGCTGGGCCGGGCGGTGGGCACCCCCTTGGGTGTAGGCGTCCGTGGCCACCACGACCCCTTCGTCCTCGATCTTGCGCCGGAAGGCGGCCTTGTTCAGGGAGTGGCCGACGATGGCCTCATAGGTGGCCTGCAACTGGCTGAGGGTAAAGCGCTGCGGCAGCAACTGGGTCGGCAGGGTGGAATAACGGGTTTTGTTGCGCAGGCGCTGCACGGCCGCGGTGACGATGGCGCCGTGGTCGAAAGCCAGGACCGGCAGCGCGTCGACGCCGTGGAAGTGAAAGACCCCCTCCCGGGCCTCGGACAGCGATGCCTCGGGGACCAGGGCCACGTAGGCGACGGCGACCGACCAGGCGCGGGGATCCCGACCGGGCCCGGAAAAGACACCGAGCTGCTCGATATAGCGCGGCCGGAAACCCGTCTTGTCGAGCAGAACCCGCAGAATCGCCGCTTCCGCCGAGGCGTCCCCATCGGCATGAACGAAGCCCCCCGGCAGGGCGAGCAGGCCGAGGAAGGGCTCCGCCGGCCGGCGATGGAGGGCCACCTGCAAGCCGCCGTCCCGCAGGGTGAGCAGGACGGCATCGACGGTGACGAGGGGCTGCGGATGGTCCATGGCGATTGGCCGGTGAAGGGAGGTGTGCCGGGATTGTCCATGCGCGGGCATGCCGTATCAACCCTGCGGGATGAAGAAGCCGCGCGCCTCGTCGCGTCGTCGGCGTGTCGATGACTTGCTCCGGGGGGGCGGCCCGCCGCAGAATCCGGCCCATGGGGAAGTCGGGGGGCGACATGACGATGCTGCGGGTTCTGCTCGGTCCGGAAGGATATTGGTTGCTGATCGTCATGGCCTGCGGGCTGCTGGCGCGCTTGAACGTGCCAGCCACGGCGCGGGGCAACGAACTGCTCGTCCTCGGTGCCCAATGGCTTCCCGTGTTCGCCGTGCCGCTGCTCTTCTGGCTGGCCTTCAAGGTCTGGCCCCGGGGCGACACGAGTTGGGCGTGGACCGTCGGGCGTTTGTGGCTCGCGACCCTGGTGGGCCTGAATCTGGCAGCTTACCTGCTGCTGATGACCGTCGACTACGGCGACAGCCGCAATGCGGGGGTCGGTATGGCTCCTGTGGCCGTGACGGCTTACGGCACCTTGATCTTCATCGCCTGCACCCTGGTTTCGGCCTTGACCCTGACCCCCTGGGGATGGAAAACCAACGTGCTCGTCGTCGCCGGAGGCGGCATCTGGCTGCTCGTGTTGCTGGTGATGATCGGCGCCGGCGCGCGGACGCTGGCGTGGCTCTGGGCGGCGGCACCCGTGGTGGCAATCGGCCTGCGCTACTTCATTCTGCGCTGAGAGCTTTAGTCCCCCGGGATCGGAGCGCCACCCCACCGGACGTGCTCGCGCTCGGCGTCGGCGAATTCCCGCTCGGCGGCGCGGACTTCGCCCATCATCGCGGTGCCTTCGCCGCCACTGGTGGCCTGACCGGCCCAGGAATACCAGAAACGCATGGCCTGCTCCCGCAGCCAGCACCAGGCGACCGGGTCGCTGATGAGCGCGCCCCGGCGCAGGGCCATGGCCCGGGCGCTGCATTGACGGGCCAGGCGGGCGGCCTCGCCCCAGTCGCCCATGGGGCCGATGCCCTGGACGTAGGCGGTCCACTTATCGTGGGCCTGGACGGCCTGGCCCTTGCTCAGGAGGGCGAGGGCCTGATCGATCTGCCCCTGGAATCCGCCGCTCCCGTGCGGCGGGGTCGGTGCAACAGGCGGATTCGCGGGTATGGAGACATCTACGCCTGCCCCATGCGGGGGCTCATCAGCCTGCGGTGGAGGAACTGCGCGGAAGTGCGGCGCTGACGGTGGCGGGGGCACCTCCTGGCCCGGCCAGGGGCCCCAGGGCTGCGACTGGGCTTCGAAGAGATCCTCGAAGGCCGGGCCTTCGCGGCTGATGGCGTAGCGCAGGGTGGTGGCGACGCCATGCTCGTCCTCGAAGAGGACATCAATGGGGCAGAAGGGATCGAAGCGTTCCCGCGTCATCTGCTGGATGCGTGCGACAAAATCGGCCGGACAGGGGCGGCCCTCGCTGTCGATCCAGGGGCGCCGCGCGCGGACGACCACGCCCGAAGAATAGCGCCCCAGGGTAACGCTGCAGCCCTTGAGGCTGCCGATCTCCGGCCCGGTCATGGCGTCGTCGGCGTGGATCGGGAGGGTGACCATTCCAGGGTGGCGATCTGCCGTTCTCTGGGTTCCCCCTTGCCGCGGTCGCGCCACTGGATGCGCAGCCACATGCCGTCTTGCAGGGGGACCGGCGTCAGACCGCGGCGCTCCATCGCGATTTCGTATTCTCCGGCCATGAATTCGAAGTTGACCCCGCCAACCGTGATCGACTCCCGGTTGGAGGTATCGCCGGTGGCCGCGAGGGGTTTGGCGGTGCCGGTGCTGGTGCGTTCCTGCCAGCGCCGGTGGGCGGTAACCGGACCTTCGACCCGCCGCGCGCTACCGTCACGCACGGCAGCGAGTGTTTGGCGCGCGTCCCAGGCCGGTACCAGGACGCCGACGACGACGATCGCCACGGCGATGAATCCCAGGACGAAAACCGGTGTCGTTTCGCCCCCGGTCTTCACTGCCCGCCAGTACCACAATGCGGCGACGAGCCCGACCGCAAGCGCGACGCCGAGGGCTATTTTCCGATCCGGGGTACGGGGATCGGCGAGCTCGAAGAGTAATTGCCATTCACCAGTCATCGTGACTTCCTTGCGGGGGGGCCGCTGGCCTTTCCGCAGCGGCGACGGTGGATCGGATTCTGGCCAGGAAGGTAGCAGCGAGCCGGCCTGACGTACAGCAGCCGTCCGCGCAAGCGGCGCTCTCAGGGACGCGCCTGCGCAGGTGCCGGGACGGGTTTTCTTCCCGGGGCCTGCAAAACAAAGGGCCGGCCCCTCGTGAGGGCCGGCCCTTGTGGCCCCGCGGCATGGCGCGGGGCGGAGGGCGTTGCTTAGTGGAACTGCTCTTCTTCGGTGGAGCCGGTGAGGGCCTTGACGGAGGAGGAGCCGCCCTGGATGACGGTGGTGACTTCGTCGAAGTAACCGGTACCGACTTCCTGCTGGTGGGAGACGAAGGTGTAGCCCTGTTCGCGAGCGGCGAATTCCGGCTCCTGCACCATCTCGACGTAGTGCTTCATGCCTTCGCCGCCGGCGTAGGCCTGGGCGAACTGGAAGGTGTTGTACCAGTTGATGTGGATGCCGGCCAGGGTGATGAACTGATACTTGTAGCCGAGGGCGGACAGTTCTTCCTGGAAGGAAGCGATCTGGGAGTCGGAGAGGTTCTTCTTCCAGTTGAAGGACGGCGAGCAGTTGTAGGACAGGAGCTTGCCCGGGCAGGCGGCCAGCACGGCCTGGGCGAATTCACGGGCGAAGCCGATATCGGGCACGCCGGTTTCGCACCACACGAGGTCGGCGTAGGGCGCGTAGGCAACGCCGCGGGAGATGGACTGCTCCAGGCCGTTCTTGACGCGGAAGAAGCCTTCCTGGGTACGCTCGCCGGTGAGGAAGGGCTTGTCGTTGGCGTCGTAGTCGGAGGTGATCAGGTTGGCCGCTTCGGCATCGGTACGGGCCAGGATCAGGGTCGGAACGCCCATGACGTCGGCGGCAAAACGAGCGGAGATGAGCTTCTCGACGGCTTCACGGGTGGGAACGAGCACCTTGCCGCCCATGTGGCCGCACTTCTTGGCGGCTGCCAGCTGGTCTTCGAAGTGAACGCCAGCGGCACCGGCGGCGATCATGTTCTTCATCAGTTCGAAGGCGTTCAGAACGCCGCCGAAACCGGCTTCCGCGTCAGCGACGATGGGCAGGAAGTAGTCGATGAAACCCTTGTCGCCCGGGTTGATACCGCGGGACCACTGGATTTCGTCAGCGCGCTTGAAGGTGTTGTTGATGCGGCGAACCATGGTGGGGACGGAGTCGTAGGCGTACAGCGACTGGTCCGGGTACATGGTTTCGGAGGTGTTGCCGTCGGCAGCGACCTGCCAGCCGGACAGATACACGGCTTCCAGGCCAGCCTTTGCCTGTTGCATGGCTTGACCGGCGGTGATGGCGCCGAAAGCATTCACGTAGCCCTTCTTGGCGCCGCCGTTGACCTTTTCCCAGAGGATCTTGGCACCGCGTTGGGCCAGGGTGTATTCCGGCTGCAGGGAGCCGCGCAGGCGGACGACGTCAGCGGCGGAGTAACCGCGCTTGACGTTCTTCCAGCGGGGGTTTTCGGCCCAATCCTTTTCCAGGGCGGCGATTTGCTGTTCGCGAGTGCTCATGAGATTTCCTTGAAGATGACAGGTTGAGGTGTTGACGACGCGATCCGCACGGATTGCGCCGATGGGGAGCGAGTATAGAGGCTTTCCGGCTGGGGAGCAATTGTCTTATATAAGACATAAGACGGAATTATTGCCTTTAAAACCAATTGCTTGCATCGTAAATTTTGTATGGTGAAATGAGTTTTGTGCCAGTGAAACGCCGGTTTGGCCCCGCCGGCAGCCGGGTGGTCCTTCGACCGGAATCGGCGGCCTGGGTTCAGGTCAGAGCGCGATCCGCGACGACCACGCCGTCGGCGTCGGCGTAGAGCCACTCACCGGGCCGGAAGTTGACGCCGCCGAAGGTGACGGCCAGATTGCGGTCACCGACGCCCTTCTTGATGCTCTTCTGGGGGTGGGTGGCCAGGGCCCGGACGCCGAGGTCGACCTCGCCGATGGCGGCGGAGTCGCGGATGCAGCCATAGACCACGATGCCCTCCCAGCCGTTCTTCCGGGCCAGGACGGCCAGTTGATCGCCGACCAGGGCGCAGCGCTGGGAGCCGCCGCCGTCCACCACCAGCACCTTGCCGCGCCCGTCCTCGCCCAGCGCTTCTCGCACCAGGGAGTTGTCCTCGAACAGCTTCAGGGTGACGATCTGGCCGGCAAAGGCCGGACGGCCGCCGTAGCTGCGGAACATGGGGGCAACGACGCGGACGGTGGTGCCGAGTTCGGCTTCGTACTGGTCGCAAAGGTCGGCGGTTTCAAAGCTCATGGGAAATCTCCGGCAAGGAAAAAGAAAAGCCATGGGTTGCATGGCTTTGGGGAGTGGAGTGACGCGGTCTTAGGCGACGGCTTCGGCCTCTTCCTCGAAGACCAGCTTGACCTTGCCTTCGGCATCCAGGTCCACGGTCACGTGGCCGCCGTTGGCCAGCCTGCCGAAGAGCAGCTCGTCGGCCAGGGCGGAACGGATGGTGTCCTGGATCAAGCGGGCCATGGGGCGGGCACCCATGAGAGGATCGAAACCCTTGCCCGCCAGCATTTCCTTGAGGGCGTCGGTGAAATGGGCTTCCACCTTCTTCTCGTGGAGTTGCTCCTCCAACTGCATGAGGAACTTGTCCACCACCCGCAGGATGATGTCGTGGTCCAGGGCGGCGAAGGAAATGGTGGCGTCCAGGCGATTGCGGAATTCCGGCGTGAACAGGCGCTTGATCTCCTGCATCTCGTCGCCCGTCTGCTTGGACGAGGTGAAGCCCATGCTGGTCTTCTGCAGATCGGCGGCGCCGGCGTTGGTGGTCATGATGATGACCACGTTGCGGAAATCGGCCTTGCGCCCGTTGTTGTCGGTGAGCGTGCCATGGTCCATCACCTGGAGCAGGATGTTGAAGATGTCCGGATGGGCCTTCTCGATCTCGTCCAGGAGCAGCACGCAATAGGGCTTCTTGCTGATCGCCTCGGTCAGCAGGCCGCCCTGGTCGAAGCCCACGTACCCCGGGGGCGCGCCGATGAGGCGGGAGACCGCGTGGCGCTCCATGTATTCCGACATGTCGAAGCGCTGCAACTCGACGCCCATGCAGTAGGCGAGCTGCTTTGCCACTTCCGTCTTGCCGACGCCGGTGGGGCCGGAGAAGAGGAAGGAACCGATGGGTTTGCCCGGGTTGCCCAGGCCGGAACGGGCCATCTTGATGGCTTTGGCCAGGGCGTCGATGGCCTTGTCCTGGCCGAAGACCACGGCTTTCAGGTCGCGGTCCAGGTTCTTCAAGGCGCCACGGTCGTCGGTGGTGACGTGCTGCGAGGGGATACGGGCGATCTTGGCGACGATCTCCTCGATGTCCTGCTTGCCGATGACCTTCTTCTGCTTGGATTTGGGCAGGATGCGCTGGGCGGCACCGGCTTCGTCGATGACGTCGATGGCCTTGTCGGGCAGGTGACGGTCGGTGATGTAGCGGGCAGAAAGCTCGACAGCGGACGACAGCGCCGTGGCCGAGTACTTGATGCCGTGGTGGGCCTCGAAGCGGGCCTTGAGGCCCTTGAGGATTTCCACGGTTTCCGCCACCGACGGCTCATTGACGTCGATCTTCTGGAAGCGGCGGGAAAGGGCGCTGTCCTTCTCGAAAATGCCGCGGAATTCGGTGTACGTCGTTGCCCCGATGCACTTCAGGGAGCCGGAGGACAGCGCCGGCTTCAGCAGGTTGGAGGCATCCAGGGTGCCGCCGGAAGCCGCGCCGGCTCCGATCAGGGTATGGATTTCATCGATGAAGAGGATGGCGTTGGGGTTGTCCTGCAGGGCTTTCAGCACGCCCTTCAGACGCTGCTCGAAATCGCCGCGATACTTGGTGCCGGCCAGCAGGGCGCCCATGTCCAGGGCGTAGACGTTGGCCTTGGCCAGGATTTCCGGGACGTCGCTCTCCACCACGCGGCGGGCCAGTCCTTCGGCGATGGCCGTCTTGCCGACGCCGGCCTCGCCCACCAGCAGCGGATTATTCTTGCGCCGCCGGCACAGGGTCTGGATGACCCGCTCCAGTTCCTTGTCGCGTCCGATGAGGGGGTCGATCTTGCCTTGCAGCGCCAGGGCGTTCAGGTTGATGGTGTATTGCTCCAGGGGGCCGGCCTGGGCCTGCTCGGAGTCGGTCTCCGTCTCGCCCTCGGAGGGCGCCTTTTGCTGCGGCACCTTGCTGATGCCGTGGGAAATGAAATTGACCACGTCCAGGCGGGTGACGCCCTGTTTCTGCAGGAAATAAACCGCGTGGGAATCCTTTTCGCCGTAGATGGCCACCAGGACGTTGGCGCCATTGACCTCCTTCTTGCCGGAAGACTGCACATGCAGGATGGCGCGCTGGATGACGCGCTGGAAGCCCAGAGTGGGCTGGGTATCGATTTCATCCTCACCGGACACGGAAGGCGTGTGTTCGGCGATGAAATTGGTGAGGTCGCGCCTCAGGGCCTCGACCTTGGCACCGCAAGCGCGCAGGGCCTCGGCGGCGGAGGGGTTGTCGAGGAGGGCGAGCAACAGGTGCTCGACGGTGATGAATTCATGCCGCTTCTGCCGCGCTTCGACGAAGGCCATGTGCAGGCT
Organism: Betaproteobacteria bacterium; assembly: GCA_016720065.1. Classification (NCBI taxonomy): domain Bacteria; kingdom Pseudomonadati; phylum Pseudomonadota; class Betaproteobacteria; species Betaproteobacteria bacterium. The sequence goes on from JADJXY010000002.1 coordinate 231,652, forward strand.
GACCTCGAGTTCCTGGGCGATCATCAGTTTTCCTCCATGACGCAGGCTAGCGGATGCTGGTGCTGGCGGGAATAGGCGCTCACCTGCTCCACCTTGGTTGCGGCGATATCGCGGGGAAACACCCCGCAGAGGCCGCGACCTTCAGTGTGAACTTTGAGCATGATTCGGGTTGCCTGTTCGGTGTCCATGCCAAAAAAACGCTGGAGGACGGCGACCACGAAATCCATGGGGGTGTAATCGTCGTTCAGCAGCAGAACCTTGTACAACCGCGGTGGCCGGGCGCGCGTGCGCTGCGCTTCCAGGAGCTCTCCGTCCATCGGTTTGGTCGCCATGAATTGATTCTATACAGTCCGGGTCATTGTGCAATAGGCGTTCCCGCTGTGCACAAGCCGAGAAATCGATCTCGATTGTGCCAAGGCCGCTTTTGCCGGTCGAATGCAGGGGCCGTCGCCCGGAAACCCGCGCCAGGCCTTGGTTTTTTGCTGCGCTGCGAAAAAAATAGATGTTGACGCATAGGGTTATTGCGCGTAGAAAGCCAGAACGTTTGGATTCAGCCAGCATCAGGGATGCCCCGGGCATCAGGTCGGTGAAGTCAGACGGGGAGTCGGGGGAACCCGTTTCATTAAAGTTTTCGTAGGAAAGTAGCAGACATGGCACTAGGCACCGTCAAATGGTTCAATGATTCCAAGGGGTTTGGCTTCATTACCCCGGACGATGGCAGCGAAGACCTCTTCGCTCATTTTTCCGCCATCAACATGAACGGCTTCAAGACCCTGAAGGAAGGCGAGAAGGTTTCGTTCGAAGTCGTGCAAGGCCCCAAGGGCAAGCAAGCTTCCAACATCCAGCGCGCCTGATTTCCGGCAACGGAATTCGTCTAACCCGTCTTCGGACGGGTTTTTTTTCGCCTCCATGCGGCCCTCGTGCCTCTCTGGGAACGTCAGGCGACGGTCGTTTCGTCGCTGCGCCGTTCGCCCCGGGAATCGATCCAACTGACCTCGATCCGGTCGCCGGGTTTAGGGCCCCGGGTGCGGAAGGCAAACAAGGGATTACGGGCGACCGCCGTATTGAGCTGACCTTCGATGAGTGGGCGGCCATTCAGGCTGACGACGAAGGTCTGAATGAAATGGGCGGGCAGAATTTGGCCGCGCTCATCCTTGCGCAGACCCGTCTCCATGGGGTGCTGGAGCAGCATGCGGATTTCGGTGATCTCCCCCTGCACCTGCGCCCTGATCTTGATAGGGTCTGCCATGTCAGGCTCCGCACCCCCCCAGGGTGACCTTGACTTCGCGCCAGGCGACGTGATTCCGTCCATCGCCGGTGCGGGCGACCACCCGCAGGCGAGTACTCTCCGCCAGCTTGAGTTGAATGCGGACGTAGGGCAGTACCCCCTCGGCAAAATCGAGTGTCGCGCACAGGGGCATGGGATTCTTCTCGGCAAATACGGCCAGGTTGCGTGTGTCAGCCAGTCTGGAACTGATCTCGACTTCCACCTTGGCGCCGTTCTCGGCGATTTCTGGCGCGTTGATGGCGATGTCGCGCGTGTCCGTCGCCGTCGCTGCACCGTAGGCGCGCAGGGCATCGGAGAGGTTGCGGGCGGTGAATGCGGCGCGGTTCCAATCCGCCGCCAGCACCCGGTGCGGGACGAGGAGACCCCCTCCCAGCAGGGTCAGCAAGGGCAGGCCGGTGGCACCTCGCAGCAGGGAGCGGCGCAAGCGGCAGGCCGGTGATTCGTCCATGCTGTCAGCGGGGCCTGAGCCAGTGTCCGGACTTGCCGCCCTTCTTTTCCAGCAAGCGGATACCTTCGATACGCATGCCCCGGTCCACGGCCTTGCACATGTCGTAGATGGTGAGGAGGCCGACGGACACCGCGGTCAGTGCTTCCATCTCGACGCCGGTGCCGCCATGGCACTCTGCGGTGACTTCGCAATGGACCGCGCCCTGCTCGCTATCGACGGTAAATTCGGCAGCGACCCGGGTGAGGGCGATGGGGTGGCAGAGGGGGATCAGTTCGCCGGTGCGCTTGCTGGCCATGATGGCTGCGACCCGGGCGATTCCCAGGACATCCCCTTTCTTGGCGCTCCCGCAACGAATCAGGTCCAGGGTGGTCGCTTCCATGAAGATCGAGCCCGCCGCTCTGGCCAGACGGGCTGTGTCGCTCTTGCCGCCGACATCCACCATGTGGGCCTGGCCGGCAGCGTCGAAATGGGTGAGGGGTGAGGGATTCAAGACGGTTTACCTTCGCTTACGGGTTCGCGGACTGAGCGCCGCGCGGGTGGGCTATCATAGCACCCATGCCCCTCGCGAACCGCCTCACCGCCAGCGCCCTGGCCCTGCTGCTGACCCTTTCGCCGGCCCGCGGCGACGATCTGCCCGACCTGGGCGAAGCGTCCGCCGGAGATCTTTCCCCTGCCACGGAAAAGAAGATCGGCCAGAAAATCATGCACGAGTTCCGCTGGCGGGATCCGAGTTATCTCGACGATCCGGACATCGAAACATACCTCAATCAGTTGGGTGGCCGTCTGGTGGCCGTGAGTGACGATCCGGCCATCGGCTTTTACTTTTTTGGTGTAAACGACACTTCGATCAACGCCTTTGCCATGCCCGGGGGGTTCATCGGCGTAAACGCCGGGCTCCTGCTGGCATCCCAGAGTGAATCGGAACTGGCTGGGGTGCTCGCTCACGAAATCTCCCACGTCACCCAACGCCACATCGCCCGCCAGGTCATGCGGGAGAAGCAGTTATCCATGGGAACCATGCTGGCCATGGTGGTGGGCCTGCTGGCGGCTCGCTCCAATTCCCAGGTTGCCGGGGCCGCCATCGCTACCTCCCAGGCGGGAGCCATAGCCGCGCAACTGGGTTACAGCCGCGATTTCGAGCGCGAGGCCGACCGATCGGGCTTCGAGGTGCTGCGCAAGGCCGGGTTCGACGTGCGTGGGATGTCGATTTTCTTCGAGCGCCTCCAGAGGGCGACCCGGGTGTACGAAAACAATGCTCCGGTTTACCTGCGCACCCACCCGGTAACCGGCGAACGCATTTCGGACATGCAAAACCGGGAGCAGGCCGTTCCCTACCGTCAGGTGCCGGATAGTCTCGAATTCCAGCTCGTGCGGGCCAAGTTGCGGGCCAAGCAAGGGACGCCTGCCGAAGCGCGCAAGGACATGCAGGCTCTGGTGGGCGACCGCAAATTCGCATCCGAAGCGGCGGCCCGCTATGGCTTGGCCGTGGCCCTGGGGCGCTCCCGCGACTGGGCCGGTGCGGAAGCGGAAATCCAGGCGGTGCGGAAGCTCAAGGCCGAATCGCCCATGATTGACCACCTGCTGGCCGAGGCTCGCATCGGTCAGGGCGATGCAGCGGGGGGGCTGGCGCTCTACCGCGAGGCCATGGCCCGCTATGCGCTCAATTACGCGCTGATCTACGGCTACGCCGAGGCTCTGGTGGCCTTGAAGCGTTATGCGGAATCCCTGCACTTTGCCGAAACTCAGTTGCAGATTTACCCGGACGATGTGCGTCTGCACAAGTTCCGGGCGGAAAGCTATGCCGGCCTGGGGCGGCGCGCCCAGCAGCATCGGGCTTTGGCCGAGGTCTTTGCCCTGCAGGGGCAGACCCAGGCGGCGGTGGAACAATTGCAGTGGGCCCAAAGGGCCGGCGACGCCAATTTTTACGAGCTTTCGGTCATCGATGCGCGCCTGCGGGAAATGAAGAAGCGGCTCGAGGATGAATTGAAGGAAAAGCGGCGCTGGTAGCGCTAGAATGGGCGCCTTTCCCGAATTCTGGCGCGAACCATGCACTACGACCGCGAACTCGACGTCAAGGGGCTCAATTGCCCCCTCCCCATCCTGCGGACCAAGAAGGCCCTGGCTGAAATGGAAACGGGTCAGGTGCTGCGGGTACTGGCCACGGACCCTGGCGCCATCAAGGATTTCGCCGCCTTCGCCCGCCAGACCGGCAACGAATTGCTGCAGCAAGGTGAAGAGGACCGCGTCTTCGAGTTTTTCCTCAGGCGCAAGTAAAACTCTGTTCGCAGTCATGAAGTGCCCGCGGCGACGTGCGCGTCCCGCTTCTTCCCCCCTACGGGCGCGGGACCCCGTGACGCAGTCCGGGCGAGGGCTTCCATGACGCCGCGCAGCCAGAACATGGGCGTCGGACTCGGGCAGGAGGGGCACAGAGACGGCGCCGGCGGCGCCTCCCCGGGGGCCGGCTGTAACGACCTGGCCTTTCTGGAGGACCGCGGTGCGCTTCCCGGTCAGCCTGCAGCCTGGCTCTTTTCGGACTTGCAGGAGACGGTCGTCTGCCATAACCGGGCCGAAGTCGAGGCCATGCTTGCGCGGACGTCCGGCGCCCACTGGGTGGCTGCCCTGGCCTACGAATTGGGCCATGTCCTGGAGCCGGCGACGGGGCTTGCCACCCGGGCAGAGGGCGGCGTCCTGGCCCGCTTCTGGCGTTTTTCCCGTTGTGAGGAACTGACGCCCGACGCCGCGGGAGCCTGGCTGGACGAGCGTCTGGCCCAACTGCCGTCCGACCGGCGCCATGCTGGCGTGGGAGGCCTGTCCTATGGCACGGACCTCGCCGCCTACCGCCAGCGCCTGGAGCGCATCCAGGATTACATCGTGGCGGGGGACTGCTATCAGGTGAATTTCACCCTGGCTTGCCGATTTGCCTGGTTCGGAGACCCCCTCGCGCTCTACGCGGCGTTGCGGCAGCGGCAGCCGGTGCGCTATGGGGGATTCGTAGCGGTGGGTGGCGAAGCCATCGTCTCGCTCTCGCCCGAACTCTTCGTCGAACGACGCGGCGACAGCGTGGTGACGCGGCCCATGAAGGGCACCGCGCCACGGGAGCGGGGGGCGGAAGCGCTGCGCGCTTCGGAAAAGGACCGGGCCGAGAATCTGATGATCGTCGACCTGCTGCGCAATGACCTGGGGCGCATCGCGGTGCCGGGCAGCGTGCGGGTCGACCGCCTGTTCGAAGTGGAGGCCTATCCCACGGTCTGGCAGATGGTGTCGGAGGTTTCCGCACGGGTGCCCGAGGGCGGCCTGGGCAAGGTGTTGGCAGCGCTCTTCCCCTGCGGATCGGTGACCGGAGCGCCCAAGATACGCGCCATGCAGATCATCGGCGAACTGGAGGAGGGGTCGCGGGGCCTCTATACCGGGGCCCTGGGCTGGATCGATGCCCAGGGCGGCTTTCGCCTCAACGTCGCCATCCGCACCCTGGAACTGGCCGCCGACGGCAGCGGAACCCTGGGGATAGGCAGCGGTGTTGTGGCCGATTCCGACGCAGAAGACGAGTGGCGCGAGTGCCGCCTCAAGGCGGCCTTCCTGACCGAACACGATCCGGGCCTCGTTCTCATCGAAACCCTGCGCTGCGAGGACGGCGTGTGCCTCCGCCTCGAAGGCCACCTGGCCCGCCTGGAATGCTCGGCGACCTGGTTCGGTTTTCCCTTCCCGCGGGAGCGCATCATGGCGGCCCTGGCCGGTTGCTCTACCCGCGGTATCTGGCGCGTGCGCCTTACCCTGGGGCGCGCGGGCTGCCCCGAAGCGACGTTCTCGCCGCTCCTGCCGGAGCCTGCCGGACCCCGTTTCGCCCGTCTGGCGCTGGAGGCCATCGACGGCGACGATCCCCTGCGGCGCCACAAGACCTCAGTCCGGGGCGCCTACGACCGGGCACTCGCGACCCTGGCCGACCAGCCGGAGTGCTTTGACGTGATCTTCCTCAACCGCCGGGGTGAAGTGGCGGAAGGCGCACGCAGCACGGTCTTCGTCCCCCGGGAAGGGCTCCTGCTGACGCCGCCCATCGCCAGCGGCGCCTTGCCCGGGGTCCTGCGGGCAGAACTGCTGGCTTCGGGTCGGGCTCGCGAGGCGGTTCTGGGGCCGGCCGACCTGGCCGCGGGCTGCTTCCTGGGCAACGCCCTGCGGGGTCTGGTACCGGTCAGCCTTGTTCAGGCCCCGTGAAATGTTGGCCCTGCGGCCGGGGTATGATCAGGATCATCCTCGCCCGGCCTGTCTCACGCGTGACGGGCAGGGGCCGTCCTCGCGCTCCTCTTTCTCTCGCAATTTTCATTCATGAAATCGCTTCGTACTCCTCAGTCTCGGGCTGCCCGGGCCTCGATCTTCCTCCTGCTCACTGTTTGCTCCCTGGCCGGGGCAGTCGCTGCGCCCCCAGTGACCACAAGGGATCCTACCGTACGGCCGGTGGCGCCCCGGGGGCCCCTGACGGCGGAGGAAAATTCGACCATCGCCATCTTCAAGAAGGCCAGCCCCTCCGTGGTTTACATCACTACCCTGGACCGGGTGCTCAACCTGTGGACCATGAACGTCAAGGAGGTGCCGCGGGGAACGGGGTCCGGTTTCGTGTGGGACGACCAGGGGCACGTGGTGACCAATTTCCACGTCGTGTCGGGGGCCAAGGGCGCCCTGGTGCGGCTGGCGGACCAGCGCGGATTTGCCGCAGAACTGGTGGGCGCCAGTCCGGACCACGATCTTGCGGTGCTCAAGATCACGGTGCCCGAGCGGCGCCCCGCGCCCTTGCCCCTGGGGGCCAGCGCCGACCTTCAGGTGGGGCAGCGGGTCCTGGCCATCGGCAATCCCTTCGGCTTCGACCATACCCTGACCACTGGCGTGATTTCTGCCCTCAATCGCTCCATCGACGGCGAGGAAGGCAATCCCATCCATCGCCTGATCCAGATCGACGCGGCCATCAATCCGGGCAATTCCGGGGGGCCGTTGCTCGACAGCGCCGGTCGGCTGATCGGGGTCAATACCGCCATCTACAGCCCTTCCGGCGCGAGTGCGGGCATCGGATTTTCGGTGCCCGTGGACACGGTGAATCGGGTGGTTCCGGAATTGATCGCCTTCGGCTATTACCGAAGGCCCACGGCCGGATTCAACGTCATCGACCGGGTGAGCGCCGTGGTGCTGCAACAGATGGGGGTCAAGGGGGTTCTCATCCTGGACGTGGCGCCGGGTTCGCCCGCTGCCCAGGCCGGACTGCGCCCCTCACGTGTGGGGCGGGACGGTACGGTGGACCCGGGGGATGTCCTGCAGTCCCTGGACGGGAGCCCGGTTTACAATTCCTCCGACATCGACCGCATCCTCGGCGGCAAGCGCATCGGCGACCGCATCGTCCTGGGCATCCTGCGCGAAGGCAAGACCCTCCAGCTCAGTCTGACCCTGGCCGAAGGACGGGAGTAGGCGCGCTCAGCCCCTCAGCTTGCGCAGGTACAACCCGACCATCATGAAGATGGCGGCGCCGATGGCGTAGGTGAAGGCCCGGGCGACGTCCACGTCCTGGTAGGCGACCAGAACGGGCGTGTCGTTCTCGATGCGGTAGCGGACGATGGTCTGAAAGTGCCAGGACGAGGCCTTGACCTCGTAGACGCCCTGGTCCGAAGTCCAGCGCAGCCAGTTGAGGGGTTCTTCCAGATCGCCCGCCGGGGCTGTGGGGGCCAGGGCGGTGACTCGGCCCGCAGTGCGTTCCTGGGCCAGATCGCGCCAGGCGACACCGCAAACTTCCTTCTGCTCACCGCAGGCCACCACCAGGCGGAATTCGGGCTTCCACGCCGGATTGCTCTTCTCCCAGGGCCAGGCGGTGATGAACGCGACGGAACACACGCCAACCAGAAAGGAAAAGATCATCAGGGCGGTGAACACCTGGGTGAAGAAGCTGCGCTTGTCCTGCATCGAAATCTCCGGGTTCAGCCCAACTTGGCGAGCTGAGGCTTCAGTTTTTCCAGGGTGGCGGAAAACTCGGCCACCCGCTGTTTGGTCTGATCGACCACTGCCACCGGTGCCCGAGCCACGAAACCCTCGTTGGAGAGCTTCGCGCTGTCGCTGGCGATCTGCTTCTCCAGCTTGTCGATTTCCTTGGTCAGGCGCTCCCGCTCGGCGGCGACGTCGATCTCCACCTTGAGCATGAGACGGGTTTCGCCCACCACGGCCACCGGGGCCACGGCGTCGCTCGGCATGTCGGCGACCATTTGTACCTCGGAGAGCTTACCCAGAGCTTGCAGGATGGGGGCGAACTCCGAAATTTCCTCGCCGCCGCCGGCCACCAGCAAGGGCATGCGCTGGGCCGGAGAGATGCCCATCTCGCCCCGCAGGTTGCGGCAGGCGTAGGTGAGGGCCTTCAGGCGCTCCACCTTGGCTTCGCTGGCGGCGTCGATGCGATTGGGCTCGGCACGGGGGTAGGGGGCGAGCATGATCGAGTCGTGGGTCTTCTTGCCGGCGATGGGAGCCACCGTCTGCCACAGTTCCTCGGTGATGAAGGGCAGCAGGGGGTGGGCGAGGCGCAGGATGGCTTCCAGCACCCGCACCAGGGTGCGGCGGGCGCCCCGGGCGGCGGCCTCGTCGCCATGCTGCATCTCGACCTTGGCGATTTCCAGGTACCAGTCGCAAAACTCGTCCCAGACGAGCTTGTAGATGGCCTGGGCCAGGAGGTCGAAGCGGTAATCGGTGAAGTGCTGCTCGACTTCGGCTTCGACCCGCTGCAACTGGCTGACGATCCAGCGGTCGGCGAAGCTGAATTTCAGCCGCCCGCCGGCAGGGACCGGGCAGGAGCCGTCGGCCTGCTGCTGGTGGTCCAGCGCCAGGTCGTGGCCCTCGACGTTCATCAGCACGAAGCGGGTGGCGTTCCACAGCTTGTTGCAGAAATTGCGGTAGCCGTCGCAGCGGTTGAGGTCGAACTTGATGTCGCGGCCTGGGCTGGCCAGGCTGGCGAAGGTGAAGCGCAGGGCATCGGTGCCGAAGGCGGGGATGCCCTCGGGGAATTCTTTCCTCGTCTTCTTCTCGATCTGTTCGGCCTGCTTGGGGTTCATGAGGCCGAAGGTGCGCTTCTTGACCAGATCCTCGATGCCGATGCCGTCGATGAGGTCGATGGGGTCCAGCACGTTGCCCTTGGATTTCGACATCTTCTGGCCCTCGGCGTCGCGGATGAGGCCATGCACATAGACGTGCTTGAAGGGGATCTTGCCGGTGATGTGCTTGGTCATCATGACCATGCGGGCGACCCAGAAGAAGATGATGTCGAAGCCAGTGACCAGCACCGTCGAGGGCAGGTAGAGGTCCAGTGCCGGGTTAGACTTGGCCGGCCATTCAGACGTCCAGTCCAGGGTCGAGAAGGGCCACAGGGCGCTGGAATACCAGGTGTCGAGGACGTCCGGGTCGCGGGTGAGGCGGGGGCCTTCGGCGAGCAGGGTTTCGAGCTGCTCCAGGCTGGCGTTGGCGAGGAAATCGGGGGATTCCGGGTGGTGCTCGACGAAGCGGGCCCGGGAGAGGTCGCCCTTGAGGTGGGCGATGCGGGCTTCGGCCCGTTCCTTCCAGCGGGCGACGGCTTCCTCCTCGCTGTGGGCGACGACGACGTTGCCCAGGGCGTCATACCAGGCGGGGATCTGATGGCCCCACCAGAGTTGCCGCGAGATGCACCAGTCCTGGATGTTGTTCAGCCACTGATTGTAGGTATTGACCCAGTTTTCCGGGACGAACTTGATGTCGCCGGAAGCGACCACGTCGAGGGCCTTTGCGGTGATCGACATGCCATCGGCCCCGGGCTTGGACATGGCGACGAACCACTGATCGGTGAGCATGGGCTCGATGACCACGCCGGTGCGGTCACCGCGGGGTACCTTGAGCTTGTGCTTGTCGGTCTTTTCCAGGACGCCGTGGGCTTCCAGATCGGCGACGACGGCCTTCCGCGCGTCGAAGCGGTCCAGGCCCCGGTATTTCTCCGGGGCATTGTCGTTGACCGTGCCGTCCAGGGCGAGGATGGAAATCATCGGCAGGCCATGGCGCTGGCCCACGGCGTAGTCGTTGAAGTCGTGGGCGGGCGTGACCTTGACGCAGCCGGTGCCGAATTCGAGGTCGACGTAGCTGTCGGCAATGACGGGAATCTCGCGGTCGGTGAGCGGCAGCTTGACCCTCTTGCCGATCATCGCCTTGTAGCGCTCATCTTCCGGATGCACCATGACGGCGGTGTCGCCGAGCATGGTTTCCGGCCGGGTGGTGGCCACCACCAGCGATCCCGAGCCGTCGGCCAGGGGGTAGCGGATGTGCCACATGAAGCCGTCTTCTTCTTCCTGCACCACTTCCAGATCGGACACGGCGGTGTGCAGCTTGGGATCCCAGTTCACCAGGCGCTTGCCGCGGTAGATCAGGCCTTCTTCGTAGAGACGGACAAAGGTTTCGGTGACCACCTTGTTGAGGCCGGCGTCCATGGTGAAGCGCTCCCGGGTCCAGTCGGGGCTGGTGCCCATGCGACGCATCTGGCGGGTGATGGTGCCACCGGAGTATTCCTTCCATTCCCAGACCTTTCCCAGGAACTTCTCACGGCCGAGGTCGTGGCGGGAAATGCCCTGGGCGTCCAGTTGGCGCTCGACGACGATCTGGGTAGCGATGCCCGCGTGGTCGGTACCCGGCTGCCACAGGGTATTGTGGCCCCGCATGCGGTAGTAGCGGGTGAGGGCATCCATGAGGGTCTGGTTGAAACCGTGACCCATGTGCAGGGTGCCGGTGACGTTGGGCGGCGGCAGCAGGATGCAGAAGGCATCGCTGGCGGGCTTCGCCTGGTCGAGGCCGGCGGCGAAATAACCCTTGGATTCCCAGTCGGGATACCAGCGGCGCTCGATGTCCGCGGGTTCGAAAGCTTTGGCGAGTTCCATGGCCTTGGGAGAAAAAGGAAAACCTTGAATTATACCGGCAAGGGCCGTAGCGCCGGCAGGCTGGGACCCGCCTGCCCCGCGGATATCCGCGAGACTCCCGGCATCCACGCCAGCCTATGGACCTGGCTTGCTGCCGCGTTTGGCGAAGTAGGCCGCGACGGCGGTCTCGTGCTCCGGGGACACATGCATGAGCGCCTGGCCAGCGGCGGAGAGTTCCAGAACGCTTTCCAGGCGTGCGCTCTGCGCCTCGCGCAGGAGACGCTTGCTGAGGCGCAGGGCGCCGCCCGGGTTGCGGGCGATGCGCTCGGCCAGGGCGTGCGCTTCCGGCAGCAAACGCTCCGGCGGAACCACGCGGGAGACAAGGCCGATACGCTCGGCCTCCGCGGCGCCGATGGGCTCGCCGGTGAAACTCAATTCGGCGGCCCGGCTGTAGCCGACGACCCGCTGCAACAGCCACGCCCCGCCGTCGCCGGAGATGAGGCCGAGGGTGACGAAGCTCTCGGCAAAGAGAGCGGTATCGGAGGCGATGCGTATGTCGCAGGCGCAGGCCAGGTCGCAGCCGGCGCCAATGGCGGGTCCATTGACCGCGGCGATGGTGGGAAGGTCGAGGCGGTGCAGGGCGAGGGGAACGCGCTGAATGCCGCGGCGATAGTTTTCGCGGATATCCGCGGGGCTCCCCGCGGCGAGGCCCTCGCGGTCGCGAAAATCCTTGATGTTTCCACCAGCGCAGAAGGTTTCGCCTGCGCCGGTCAGAATGAGCACCTTGACGTGCGGATCAGCCTGGAGGGCGTCGCAGGCCGTGACGACGGCGTCGAACTGCTGCGGATCCGACAGGGCATTGCGCGTTGGGGGATCGTTCAGGGTCAGGACGGCAATGGGGCCGTCCCGTTCAAGGAGCACGCGGGGGCTCATGGGAAGAGGGCGTCAGTCGTGGCGCTGGCGCGCCGCAAACTCAGCCAGCACGTCCCGGGCGGTGTCTTCGACGCCGCGGCGCAGGTCTGCCGTGATCGCAGGCATCGCTGCTGCCAGAGCGGCTTCGACCAGATTCGGCAACTCAGCTTCCAGGCGCCGCTGCACGAGCGTGCTCAACTGCTCCGCCAGCGCAGCGGGCGCCGGGCCGGCCGGTGTTAGGGGGGTAGGCGCCGCGGCGGGTGGTGTCGCAACGGTCGTCGCGGGCAATTCGGCGTCGAGCACTGGAAGTTCGTCGTCGCCCACCACGTCGGTGAGGACGGGAATGTCCTCCGCCTCGCTGGGCGAGACAGGCCGGCGCCGATTCATCAGGGCATCGGCCCGGGCAAAGACCTTGCTGGGAGGCGCGATGCCTTCGAGCTCGTCCATCAGGAGGCGCTCAGATCGAAGTACTGGATGGCATAACCCCGCTCCTTGTAGAAGCGGACCCGCTCCCGGGCGGCGTTACGATCCTCGTCCTCCTGGCCGACCACTTCGATGAGACTGGCAAAACGGGAGAAATTGGGCGGTACTTCCGGCCCGAGGTTCAGGAGGCGCTCGTCCTGCGGCGGTGCGTCAAGGGCGGTGGTGATGAGGATGGGCGTTTCCGCCGCTAGGGGAGAGTCTGCGCGGCAGTGGGGAATGAAGCTCAGCGCCGTCTGGCTCCACAGGAGGCGATCGACTTCATCGGCTTGCCCGGGTTGGGGCGCGAAGACGAGGACCGGCTTGCGCTGGCCCCAGGCCTTGCCGATCAGGGAACAGGCGGCCGCCAGCTTGTCCCGGGCGCCGTGATAGAAGAAAACCTGGGTCACGGCCCGGGGGTCAATCCAGCTTGCCCACCCGGGCGAGCAGGTAGTGAGCGAGGAGCGGAACGGGGCGGCCGGTGGCGCCCTTGTCGTTACCCGCACGGTAGGCGGTGCCGGCAACGTCCAGGTGTGCCCAATCGTACTTCTTGGTGAAGCGGGCCAGGAAGCAGGCTGCGGTGATCGAACCGCCCCAGCGGCCGCCGATGTTGGCCATGTCGGCGAAGGGGCTCTTGAGGAGTTCCTGGTAATCGTCCCACAGGGGCAGGTGCCAGGCCCGGTCGTGGGCGGCGTCGCCGGCGTCGAGGAGATCCCGGGCCAGACTGTCGCGGCTGGAGAACAGGCCGCTGGCCACGTGGCCCAGGGCGACCACGCAGGCCCCGGTGAGGGTCGCCACGTCGATGACCGTGTCGGGCTCGAAGCGTTCGCTGTAGGTCAGGGCGTCGCAGAGAATGAGGCGGCCTTCGGCGTCGGTATTGAGGATTTCGATGGTCTGGCCAGACATGGAGGTGACGATGTCCCCCGGTCGGGTGGCACCGCCGCCGGGCATGTTCTCCACCGCCGGGACGACAACGGTGAGATTGAGGGGCAGTTTCATGCGGGCCGCAGCCAGGATGGTGCCGAGGACCGAGGCGGCACCACACATGTCGAATTTCATTTCGTCCATGTCGGCCGAGGGCTTGAGGGAAATGCCGCCGGTATCGAAGGTGACCCCCTTGCCGACCAACACGACCGGCTTGTCCCCCGCCTTGCCACCCTTGTAACCGAGGACGATGAGGCGCGGCGGTTGGTGGGATCCGCGGGAGACTGCCAGGAGGGAGTGCATTCCCAGGGCTTCCATGGCGGCACCGTCGAGGACCTCGCAACTGAGGCCTTCGTCCTTGGCGACCTGGGTGGCCTGTTCCGCCAGCCAGGTGGGATGGCACACATTGGGGGGAGTGTTGCCCAAGCTGCGGGCAAAAGCGACCCCGGCGGCGATGGCTTCGCCCTGGGCCAGGGCTTCTTCGGCGGCGGCGAGTTCATTGCGGCGCTCGACGGCCAGGGTCAGCTTGCGCAAGGGGCGGCGGACCTCGTCCTTCTTGCTCTTGTATTGGTCGAAGCGGTAGGTGGCCTCCAGGGCGGCAAGTACCGACTGGCGCACCTTCCAGGCGGTCCCCCGCTTCTTGAGTGCTGTTTCGGTCAGGAAGAAGGACGCGTCGAAGGCGCCGGTCTCATTCAGGGTCTTGACCGCGGTGCGTACCGAAGCGATGAACTCCCGTTCGCGGAAATCCTTCTCGCGGCCCAGGCCGACGAGCAGAATGCGGTCGCACAGTGTGCCGGGCACGTTGTGAAGCAGCAGGGTCGAGCCCGCCTTGCCTTCCATGTCGCCGCGGCGCAGCAGGTCGGAAAGATAACCCTCTGAGGCCTTGTCCAGAAGTTCTGCCGGCAAGGTCAGCTTGCGCGGTTCGAAGACACCGACGACGACGCAGGCGCTGCGCTGTTTTTCCGGGCTTCCGCTTTTTATGCTAAATTCCACTTGCCGCTCCTGATGACGCAAATTCATGTAATCAGGGGATTATCCCCGCATTTTTTCAGTTTCGTCAAAGCATGATATTCGAGCGCGCCGCCCGGCGCGAATTCGCTCAGGCGGCGGCTGGGATCAGCGTCGCGCTGCTCGCCATCCTCACCTCGACCCAGCTCATCCGGCTGCTCAACGACGCGGCCGGCGGAAGGATCGCTCCCGAGGGCGTGCTGGTCCTGCTGGGCTTTGCCGCGCTCAATTTTCTTCCGGTTCTGCTGTCTCTGACGCTGTTCGTTTCGATTTTGCTCAGTATGTCCCGGGTTTACCGGGATTCGGAAATGGCGGTCTGGCAGTCGGCGGGTCTCCCGCTGACGGCCTGGTTGCGGCCGGTTCTCAAGTTTTCCCTGCCTCAGATACTTGCCATTGCGCTGCTCTCCGCTTTTCTTTCCCCCTGGGCCCATCTGAAGAGTGCAGATTACCGGGCGCGACTCGCTGCCCGCAATGATGCGAGCCAGATCATTCCCGGGGCCTTCCGCGAAGTGCGGGATGGTCAGCGGGTGATATTTGTCGAGAATTTCAGTGAGGACGTCAGTCGGGTGCGTAGCGTTTTCGTGTCGTCCTACCAGAATGGAAAGCTCGGTGTCGTGATGGCCGCTTCTGGCCACCAGGAGGTCATGGACAATGGCGATCGCTTCATGATTCTGGAAAACGGCCGCCGTTACGAGGTGGAACCCGGAACGCCCGAATTCAAAGTCATGGAATTCGAACGCTATGGCGTGCGCACCGAGGATGCCGAGGCCAAGCCCTCGAACATCCTTCCCAGTCGACGGCCCTTCCCGGAAATTCTCGCCGACCCCGACAATTCGGCCCGTGGGGAAGTCGTGTGGCGTTTGGGAGTGCCGGCGTCGGCCCTGGTGCTCGCCTTGATGGCCATTCCCCTCTCTTACGTGAATCCACGAGCGGGGCGTTCCGCCAATGTCCTCGTCGCCATCCTGATCTACGCTATCTACAGCAATCTTCTCTCCATGAGCCAGTCCTGGGTCTCCCACGGCAAGGTCTCTTTCTGGGTTGGGCTGTGGCTGGCCCATGCAGCGATGCTCGTGCCGGTGGCACTCATGTTCTTCCGCCGCATACACTTGCGCATGCCCTGGCATCGGGGGCGGACCTGACGCATGGTGCGTGCGTGTATCTCATGACGAAAGCCTCTGCGGTGTTCCGTTCATTCAGGCCGGGCGACTATTACGTACTCCCCGCGCGGACAGGCCGCGGCAACGCTGCGCGTCACTTGTTCTGAGCCATGGCGCCCAAACTTTTTCAGCGTTACCTCATGCGGGAAGCCTTCGCGGCGATTTTGCTGGTGCTGGCGGCGTTCATCGCCCTCTTCAGCTTCTTCGATCTCATCAATGAATTGCGCAGCGTCGGCAAGGGGGGCTACCAGTACGGCCACGCAATCATCTTCGTCACCCTGAGCGTTCCAGCCCGCCTTTACGAGCTGATTCCCATCGCTGTGCTGATCGGGACGCTCTATTGCCTCTCGACCTTGGCGCGGCACTCGGAAATCACCGTCCTGAGGGCATCCGGCATGTCAACTCGGGATTTGCTGCTGACGCTGTTTCGAGTAGCCGGTGTCCTGGCCCTCGTGACCCTGTTGATCGGCGAGGCGGTCATGCCATTCTCCGAGCGCGCCGCCCAGGAGCTGAAGACTCGGGCGATCAAAAACGTGATCGCCCATCAGGGGTTCGACACCGGCCTTTGGGTGAAGGATGGCCGAAGTTTCATCAACATCCGCACGGCGACGGCAGATTCGCGCTTGCAGGGCGTGCGCATCTACAGATTCGACGAATCTGCTGCCCTGGAATCGGTAACCGAAGCCAGGGAAGGGGAGTTCCGAATCCCTGACCGCTGGGTGCTCACCGACGTGGTATCGACTCGCATCGAGGGGGAGCGGGCGAGCGTCGAGCGCCGCGACAGCCTGGAATGGCATTCCGCCGTGACGCCAGATCTTCTATCGGTACTGATGGTGGCACCGGAACGCATGTCCCTCTACGGCCTGTATCACTACTTTCGGCATTTGTCGGACAACCGGCAAAAGACCGAACGCTACGAGATCGCCCTGTGGAAGAAACTGATTTATCCCCTGGCGGCCCTAGTCATGGTGGCTTTGGCACTGCCCTTCGGCTACTCCCACGACCGCATTGGTGGGGTGAGCATCAAGATATTCGCCGGGGTGATGATCGGTATTCTTTTCCATATGCTGAACGGACTTTTCTCCAGCCTCGGGGTGATCAACGCATGGCCGCCCTTCGCTAGTGCCGCCATGCCCTCGGCTTTGTTCCTACTGGCTGCCGTCGGCATGATCTGGTGGGTCGAGCGCCGCTGAATTTCGGAGCTGCGGACCCGCTATGCCTGGCAGTAGGCGGGGCTGCCCCGCCGGGATCAGTCCGGAGACTCGAATACGATGCGAGTTCCGGCGATACGGTCGTGAAGAAAACGTCGGTCCCGATCGAATAGGGCGCAGAGGAACCCCGCACCAAGGAGCACCACGCTCAACCAAGCGGCAAGATAACGCAGCACCGCCTGAAGGGGCCGCAAAGCCCGACCGTCAGCATCGACGATGCGCAGCTTCCAAGTCTTCATGGCCAATGTCTGACCACCGTTGAGCCAGAACCAGACGAAATAGAGTAGCAGCATCATCACGAGATGGACCCACAGGAGGCGTCCCGGGGTGCCCTGCAGGAAAGCGGCGAGAATGATCTGCGGGATGAGAAAGCCGACCAGGAGAATGCCAAAAACGACCAGCCCCTCGTACAGGAGACTGGAAAAAAGGCGGGCCAGACCTGGGCGCCTGACGGGCATCAGGGGGCGGCCTGGGCGGTAGGGGTGGCCGCAGGCCTGGACGCTGCTGCCTCTGGCGTGGGTTTTGGGTCGGATGCTGGCTTGGGTAGCCGGCCATCTCTACGTGCCTGCGCCTTTTCTTCCTCGGACAGGCTATTGTAGGTTTCCCACTTTTGTTTGACCGCTTGACGGCGCTCGGCGGGAAGCTGGTTGAATTCCTTGTAGTTGTCCCGCACCTTCTCGCGCTGCTCAGGCGTGAGCAAAGCCCATTCGCGCATGCGGTCGTGCAGGCGTCGCTGTTCGTCGGGCTTGAGGCCTGGAAAGCGCTCGGCGATGAGCAGCCACTTTTTGCGCCTGATATGGTCTAGGCGGTCCCATTCGGCGCCCAGGGGCGCGAGCACTGCCCGCTGGCCCGGCGACAACTTGGACCAGGGTGGCTGGGACGGAGTGCCGATGACCGCGGTGGTGGGCGGCTCCGCCCAGGCTGGTGCCGCGACGAGGAAGGCGATGAACGCTATTCGTCCGGCGAGTCTCTTAGCCATTCGAAGAGGTCGTGGTCCAGGAAGGCTTCCGGGGGAAGGTCATCGGAGAGCAGGGCGCTGTCCACATCGCCTACTTCATTGACATAGTGCTCGCTATGCCAGTAGAAGGCGATCCACATCCCAGCCAGCAAGGCCAGCGCCGAAAGAAGGTTGCGCAGATAGGGGTGCCCGCTACCGACTGCTGCGCTGCGTGATCCTGCCGACGAAGCCATTTGCAGTTCAGTCTGGGAGAGTTTCTGGCGTGACAGGGCCATATGCCTCGCCGCCTCCAGGCGCCGGCTGGCAGCTGGAGGTACGTCCTGCAATCCCCGATTCAGTGCCTGGCGAACGCGGCCGGCGATTTGATGTTCTCTCATAGTTTTATCCCTCTTGCCGAGAGCGCGGCGGCCAGAGTGTGGGTGGCGCGGGAACAATGCGTCTTGACGCTGCCTTCCGAGCAACCCATGACCGCAGCCGTCTCGGCTACATCCATGTCCTCCCAGTAACGCATGAGGAAGGCTTCCCGTTGACGCGTCGGCAATTTTGCCACTTCCTCCTCGATGGCGGCTACCGTCCTGGATTGTAAGAGTTGGGCTTCCGGGGTGACGGAGAGACCGGAAGCGTCCTCGACCTGCATCGATTCCAGGGGGTCGTAGTCCTCGTCGTCGTCCGGACTGAAAGCCGAAAGCATCGATGTCCACAGCGATCTGACCTTGCTGCGGCGGAAATGATCGCGAACCGTGTTCTGGAGGATGCGCTGAAAGAGCAAGGGCAGTTCCGCGGCGGGTCGATCACCGTATTTTTCGGCAAGCTTGAGCATGCTGTCCTGAACGATGTCGAGGGCAGCCTCTTCCTCGCGGACGGCGAACATGGCCTGTTTGAATGCGCGGCGCTCAACGGATTCGAGAAAATGCGAAAGTTCGTTGGGTGAGGCCAGGTGGTCTCTCCTCGGCGGAAAGCCTTGAAAACCTTATGGTTATTGTACGGATGCCTTGACCTGTCTTGCCTGGTCGATTATGGTTATACGTTTTTCGGGCAACAGCTTTGGTAGGCGAAAAATGATGATCAGCGGTGCGGAAATTGTAATCAGGTGCCTCCAGGAAGAAAAGGTCGACACGGTCTTTGGTTATCCGGGCGGCTCCGTACTCCATATTTACGACGCCCTGTTCAAGCAGGATCAGGTCAAGCATATCCTGGTCCGCCACGAACAGGCGGCTGTCCACGCCGCCGACGCCTATTCCCGTTCTTCTCAAAGGGTAGGAGTTGCGCTGGTCACTTCGGGTCCCGGTGTCACCAATACCGTGACCGGCATTGCCACCGCCTACATGGATTCAGTGCCCATGGTGGTCATCACCGGGCAGGTACCCACCGCCTATATCGGTCAGGACGCTTTCCAGGAGTGTGATACCGTTGGCATTACGCGTCCCTGTGTCAAGCACAACTTTCTGGTCAAGGACGTCAAGGATCTCGCCGTCACCATCAAGAAGGCGTTTCACATCGCGGCGACCGGCCGGCCCGGACCGGTGGTGGTCGACATCCCCAAGGACGTCACCGCCCAGATGTGCGAATTCGAGTATCCCAAGACCATTCAGATGCGTTCCTACAACCCCGTGGTCAAGGGGCATCTGGGGCAGATCAAGAAGGCGGTCCAGCTCCTGGCAGAGGCCAAGCGGCCCATCATCTACACCGGCGGCGGTGTCATTCTTTCCGACGCGGCGGAGAAGCTTACCGAACTGGCGCGCCGTCTCAACTTCCCGGTGACTAATACCCTCATGGGGTTGGGGGGGTATCCGGCCACTGACAAGCAATTTGTCGGCATGCTGGGCATGCACGGCACCTTCGAGGCCAACATGGCCATGCATTACGCGGACGTGATCCTGGCTGTCGGTGCCCGCTTCGACGACCGTGTCATCGGGAATCCGGGTCATTTTGGCGAGGAACCGCGGCGCATCGTTCACATCGATATCGATCCCTCGTCCATCTCCAAGCGGGTGCGGGTCGATGTGCCCATTGTCGGAAACGTGCCCGATGTGATCGACGAAATCCTGAAGCTCATGGACGGCGGCTTCACGGCCGATCCCGGCGTGGCCGACTGGTGGAAGCAGATCGGCGAGTGGCGCGGCCGCGACTGCCTGCGCTACAAGCAGGACAAGCTCATCATGCCCCACTACGTGGTGGAGAAGCTCTACGAGGTTACCGGAGGGGACGCCTTCGTCACCTCCGACGTGGGGCAGCACCAGATGTTCGCCGCCCAGTACTACAAGTTCGACAAGCCCCGTCGCTGGATCAACTCGGGGGGGCTGGGCACCATGGGCGTCGGTCTGCCCTACGCCATGGGTGTCCTGTTTGCCAATCCCGGGGCCCAGGTGGCCTGTGTCACAGGCGAAGCGTCGATCCAGATGTGCATTCAGGAACTCTCGACCTGCAAGCAATTCGAGCTGCCGATCAAGATCATCAATCTGAACAATGGTTACCTGGGCATGGTGCGCCAGTGGCAGGAAATGTTCTACTCCAGCCGCTATTCCCACTCCTACGTCACTTCCTTGCCCGACTTCGTCAAGCTGGCCGAGTCCTACGGCCATGTGGGCATGAAGATCGAGCGCCCGGAGGACGTCGAACCGGCTCTCAGGAAGGCCTTTACCGAGCACAAGAATGACCTCGTGTTCATGGACTTCATCGTCGATCCGACCGCCAACGTCTTCCCCATGGTGGCGGCCGGCAAGGGCCTGACCGAAATGATTCTGGCCGAAGACCTGTGAGCGCGGAGACCGACAACATGCGACACATCATTTCCATCCTGATCGAAAACGAAGCCGGTGCCTTGTCCCGTGTGGCTGGACTCTTTTCCGCCCGTGGTTACAACATCGAGTCGCTCACCGTGGCCCCCACCGAGGATCCCTCCCTTTCGCGCATGACCATCCTGACCCGGGGGTCCGACGAGGTGCTGGAGCAGATCACTAAGCAGCTCAATAAATTGGTCGATGTGGTCAAGGTGGTCGATTTGTCGGAAGCCGCCCACGTCGAGCGGGAACTCATGCTCATCAAGTTGCGCGCCACGGGCAAGGACCGCGAGGAGATGAAGCGCATGGCCGACATCTTCCGTGGCCGCATCATCGACGTGACCGAATCGACCTACGTGGTCGAACTCACCGGCGCCAGTTCCAAGCTTGATTCCTTCATCGCCGCTCTGGATGGGGGGCTGATCCTGGAAACCGTACGTACCGGCGTTTGCGGCATAGGCCGCGGCGATCGCATTTTGAAGGTGTGAGACGTAAAAAATGAAAAGTGAAGCGTGACGGGTTCATCGCCTTTCGCCTTCCACGTTTCAATGTACTATTTTTTGTGAGGAAACAATGAAAGTTTATTACGACAAGGACGCCGACCTCTCCCTCATCAAAGGCAAGAAGGTCACCATCGTTGGCTACGGTTCCCAGGGCCATGCCCACGCCCAGAACCTCAAGGATTCCGGCGTCAAGGTGACCGTCGGCCTGCGCAAGGATGGGGCGTCCTGGTCCAAGGCAGAGAAAGCCGGCCACAAGGTCGAGGAGATCGCCAAGGCCGTCAAGGGTGCAGATGTCGTCATGATCCTTCTGCCGGATGAGCAGCAACCCTCGGTCTACTACCAGCATGTCGAGCCCAATCTGAAGAAGGGAGCGGCGCTCGCCTTCGCCCACGGCTTCAATATTCACTACAACCAGATCATTCCCCGCGAGGACGTGGATGTCATCATGGTTGCCCCCAAGGGCCCCGGCCACACGGTTCGGTCCGAGTACCTCAAGGGGGGTGGTGTGCCCTCCCTGATCGCCGTCTACCAGGACAAGACCGGCAAGGCCAAGGATGTTGCCCTGTCCTACGCCGCGGCCAATGGCGGCACCAAGGGTGGCGTCATCGAGACCAATTTCCGGGAAGAAACCGAGACCGACCTCTTCGGTGAGCAGGCCGTGCTCTGCGGCGGCGCCGTCGAGCTGGTCAAGATGGGCTTCGAAACCCTGGTTGAAGCCGGCTACGCTCCCGAAATGGCCTACTTCGAGTGCCTGCACGAACTGAAGCTGATCGTGGACCTCATGTACGAAGGCGGTATCGCCACCATGAATTACTCCATCTCCAACAACGCGGAGTATGGCGAGTACGTGACCGGTCCCGAGGTCATCAACGAGCAGTCCCGCGCCGCCATGCGTAATGCCCTCAAGCGCATCCAGCAGGGTGACTACGCCAAGATGTTCATTCTGGAAGGCAAGACCAACTACCCGGCCATGACCGCCCGCCGCCGCCTGACCGCCGCTCACCCCATCGAGCAGGTCGGCGCCAAGCTGCGTGACATGATGCCGTGGATCAAGAAGAATAAGCTGGTCGATCAGTCGAAGAACTAATTTTGCTGATGGCTCGGTAGCGCGTTGTTGCGCACGCTTGCCGTACTAAAGTACTGTCCGCGTGTGCGCGCCTAGCGCTACCTTCCCTTTGGGCGGTGTGGCAATCTGCACCGCCCGATTCGTTTTAGGGTTGAAATGAACTATCCCCATCCAATTCTGGCCCGCGAGGGCTGGCCTTTCATCGCCGGCTCGCTGGTCCTGGCGATTGCAGCGTCCTACGCCGGCGCATGGTCGCTGCCCTTGTGGATCATTTTCATCTTCTGCGTCCAGTTCTTCCGCGACCCGGGTCGCGTGATTGCCGGCAGTGGGCCCAAGAGCGTCGTGGCGCCTGCCGATGGGCGGGTGATCGTGGTCGAGGAGACCGAAGATCCCTACCTGCAACGCCGCGCCCTCAAGGTCAGCGTGTTCATGAACGTCTTCAATGTTCATTCCAATCGGGCGCCCATCGACAGCACCGTGCAGCAGAAGTGGTACAACGCGGGCAGCTTCGTCAATGCTGCCCTGGCCAAGGCTTCGATCGAAAATGAACGTTGCGCTCTCCATCTCAAAACGCAGGATGGGCGGGACGTCACTTGCGTCCAGATTGCCGGCCTGGTGGCCCGGCGCATCCTCAATTATGTCGATGCCGGAAAGGCCCTCGCCCGGGGTGAGCGTTACGGTTTTATCCGTTTCGGTTCCCGGGTCGATCTGTATCTGCCGCTGGACAGCAAGGTCAAGGTGGCCATAGGGGAAAAGGTGTATGCTTCGACGACCCTGTTGGCCGAACTCTCCTAGCCGATGACCGAACTCAAGCCCCGCAAGGCCCTGTTCAATCCCGAGATCAAGCGCCGCGGGATTTACGTCCTCCCCAATCTGTTCACCACCGCCGCGTTGTTCTGCGGATTTTTCGCCATCGTGCAAGCGATGCAGGGGGATTATTACCGCGCCGCCCTGGCCATTTTTGTCGCCATGGTCCTGGACGGCCTCGATGGCCGCGTTGCCCGCCTGACCCATACCCAGTCCGCCTTTGGCGCCGAGTACGACTCCCTTTCCGATATGGTGAGTTTTGGCGCTGCGCCCTCGCTCGTCATGTATGAATGGGCTCTTAAGGACATGGGGCGTCTGGGTTGGATCGCCGCCTTCATCTACTGCGCTGGCGCTGCGTTGCGTCTGGCCCGCTTCAACACCACCCTCACCGTGATGGACAAGCGCTTCTTCCAGGGCCTCCCCTCCCCGGCGGCAGCCGCCCTGGTGGCGGGGTTCGTCTGGGTGATGATCGACCACGGCATCGCCGGGGGCGACGTCCGTTGGCTGGCTTGCGTCCTGACGCTCTTTGCCGGCATCACCATGATCACCAATGTACGCTACTACAGCTTCAAGGACGTCAACCTCAAGAAGAGCGTGCCGTTCTTCGTGATCGCCGCCATTGCCCTTGGGTTTGCCGTGGTGGCCTACAGCCCCGAGGTATCCGCGTTTGGCTTCTTCATCATCTATGCGCTCTCGGGTTATGTCCTGGCACTGGTGGGACTTTTCCGCAAGAAGCCCACGCTGGGCTGATCCCCGGGGCAGCGCTAGAATGACCGCCTGACGCGAGGGCGGCGGATATCACCGCCGCCCGGAATTTTCCGTACGGAGCACACGATGAAGCAACCCCTGGTCATTTTCGACACCACCCTGCGCGACGGCGAGCAAAGTCCCGGCGCCTCCATGACCAAGGAGGAAAAGATCCGCGTCGCCCGCCAACTGGAAAAGATGCGGGTGGACGTCATCGAAGCCGGTTTCGCCGCCGCCTCCCCGGGGGACTTCGACGCCATCCACGCCATTGCTGCTGCCATCAAGGATTCCACCGTCTGCTCCCTGGCCCGGGCCAACGAGAACGACATCGGCCGCGCCGGCGAGGCCATCAAGCCCGCCAAATCCGGGCGCATCCATACCTTTATCGCCACCAGTCCCATCCACATGGAGAAGAAGCTGCGCATGACCCCGGACCAGGTGGTCGAGCAGGCGGTGAAGGCCATCGGCTGGGCGCGGGGCTACACCGACAACGTCGAGTTCTCCGCCGAAGACGCTGGCCGCTCCGAGCTGGATTTCCTCTGCCGCATCTTCGAGGCGGTGATCAAGGCCGGCGCCACCACCATCAACGTGCCGGACACCGTCGGCTACAACATCCCCTTCCAGTTCGCCGACACCCTGCGCCAGGTCATCGAGCGGGTGCCCAATTCCGATAAGGTGATCTGGTCCGTCCATTGCCACAACGACCTCGGCCTGGCCGTGGCCAACTCCCTGGCCGCCGTCCTGGCCGGCGCCCGCCAGGTGGAATGCACCATCAACGGTCTCGGCGAGCGGGCCGGCAACGCCTCCCTGGAAGAGGTGGTGATGGCGGTGCGTACCCGGGCCGACGTCTTCCCGGTGGAAACCCGCATCGACACCACCCAGATCGTGCCGGCCTCCAAACTGGTGTCCCAGATCACCGGCTATCCGGTGCAGCCCAACAAGGCCGTGGTCGGCGCCAACGCCTTTGCCCACGAATCGGGCATCCACCAGGATGGCGTCCTGAAGCATCGGGAAACCTACGAAATCATGCGCGCCCAGGACGTGGGCTGGACCCAGAACAAGCTGGTCCTGGGCAAGCACTCGGGCCGCAACGCCTTCAAGACCAGACTCTCCGAGCTGGGTATCGAATTGGAGAGCGACGAGGCCCTCAACGCCGCATTCGCCCGTTTCAAGGAACTGGCTGACAAGAAACACGAGATCTTCGACGAAGACCTGCATGCCCTGGTCTCCGAAGAGGTGGTGACCCCCGAGAACGACCACTACAAGCTCGTCTATTCCCACGTCTGCTCGGAAACCGGCGAAATGCCCCACGCCCAGGTCATCCTCGCCGTGGGCGGCGTCGAGCACAAGGGCGAAGCCGACGGCGGCGGGCCGGTGGATGCCACCTTCAAGGCTATTGAGAGCATTGTCGGTAGCGGGGCCGAACTGCTCCTCTATTCCGTCAACGCCATCACCACCGGCACTGACGCCCAGGGCGAAGTCACTACGCGGCTATCCAAGGGCGGACGCATCGTCAATGGCAGCGGCGCCGATACCGACATCGTCATCGCCTCCGCCCGCTCCTACCTCAACGCCCTCAACCGGCTGCATTCCAGTCTGGAGAAGGTCAAGGCCCAGGGCGACGTATGACATTCCTCGCGGGGAGCAAGAATAGGCTGCCGTCAGGCGGCCTATTCTGTTTTTGAGGGGCGGGTGGCGCGCACGTAAAGGATCACCAGGGCGAAAAGCAGGACCACCAGACTCGTTTCGACCATCGCCAGAATCTGCGACAACCCCTGATCGCTGGTGGCCCTTGCCAGTCCTTCCGCCAGGTAAAGCATGAGGAACAGCGACACCCATTTGTAGGTGTAGCGCTTGCCCCGCAGGATGCCGAACAGGGGGGCGAGGAGGAAGACGGCCTTGAGGGCGAGCCAGGAGCCGCCGGGTTTCAAAGGGGCGAGCCACAGTTCCCAGGCCAGGCAGAGGAAGATGAGGGTGACGAGGGCAGCGCTGGCTGCCAACTGGAGTCGGGCCGGGGTCAAGGGCGCACCAGTTTGGCGGCGACCTCGGCGAGGCGGCGGCCCTGGGCGAAGGCCAGGCGGCTCTCGGCCTCGGTCAGGGTGGGGTCGCCGCTGGCGCCGGCGATGTGGCTGGCACCGTAGGGGGTGCCGCCGTGGGTGGTCGTACTGAGATCGGGTTCGGTGAAGGGCAGTCCCAGCACCAGCATGCCGTGATGCAGGAGAGGCAGGGTCATGGAGATCAGGGTCGTTTCGTTGCCGCCGTGCAGGGCTGCGGTGGAGGTGAAAACGCAGGCCGGCTTGCCGGCCAGGGTGCCGTTCTGCCAGGCCGCCACCGTGCCGTCCCAGAAGTACTTCATCGGCGCCGCCATATTGCCAAATCGTGTAGGGCTGCCCAGAGCCAGGGCGCAGCACTCGGCGAGGTCAGCTTCCTCGACGTAAGGGGCGCCGTGGGGCGGTACTTCAGGTTCGGTGGCGATGCAGGTGGGCGATACCCGCGGAACGGTGCGCAGGCGGGACTGCATGCCGGGCACCGAGTCGATACCCCGGGCGATGCGCTCGGCCAGCGCGCGGACCGATCCGCGGTGGCTGTAGTAGAGGACGAGAATGTCGTGCATGGTCGGCTATTATCTCCAAAAGTGCTTGGGTTCAATCTCCCGGAGAATACCGTGCAAGGAATTTCCCCTTTCGAGAGCTTCCGGCCGTGAGCCGCCGACCTTCCCGCCCTCGGGCCGGGGGAGGCGGGCCTGGCGGTGTCGGGGCGATCGTCTCCCGCTTCCGGGAAGAGAATATGGTTCAGACCAGCGCGGCGCTGGCGTTCACAACGCTTCTGGCCCTTGTTCCGCTCCTGGCCCTCTTTGTCGCCGTCGGGAGTGCCGTGCCCTTCGTCGAAGGGCTTTTGAGTCGCTTCGACGCCCTCCTGGTCGAAACCCTCCTGCCCAGCGGCAGTAGCGGAACCATCGTCAAATATCTGGGCAATTTTGCGGGTAAGGCGCAACGGCTGACCATTCCCGGCATTGTCTTCTTGGCGGCGACGGCGATTTTCCTGCTGGCGACCATCGAGAAAGCATTCAATCACGTCTGGCGGGTGGAACCCCGGCCGCTTCTCGCGCGTCTCAAACTTTAC
Source organism: Betaproteobacteria bacterium (assembly GCA_016720065.1). Lineage (NCBI taxonomy): Bacteria > Pseudomonadati > Pseudomonadota > Betaproteobacteria > Betaproteobacteria bacterium. Next base: position 257,931 of record JADJXY010000002.1, read on the forward strand.
GCCATCGTCGTTGCGGTCTGGCCCCTCGTCCTGGGTGCGATCGCTGCGCTAATGTCCTTTGCCGTTTCGGCGTCCCTGGGGGTATTCACGGAACCCCCCTGGGTCCGCATCATGCTGCTGAAGGGGCTCTCCATCGCCCTGTTGGGGCTCTTCTTTGCCTTTCTCTATTACGCAGTACCCAACGCCCGGGTGAGTCGCCGCGGGGCCTGCCTGGGGGGGCTGTTCGCCACGCTGCTTTTCGCCGCCATGCAGCGCGGTTTCGAACTTTACCTCGGTAGCTTCGGCAGTTTCAGGAGCATCTACGGCGCCTTTGCCACGGTGCCTATCTTCCTGGTGTGGCTGCAACTGTCCTGGGCGGTGATCCTCCTCGGAGGTCTGCTCGCCGCTACAGTCTTTCGTCCGGGCGGACGGTAAACATCTCGACGCTGGAGGTCTGCTCGCTGACCTCGGTCGCCCGGTATTCACGAATTTCGAAATTCCCTGCTTCGACCAGGACGATGAGTTTCTGGTCCCTGTCCGTGACCGTGCCGACCGGTACGATGAGCGCCGGCAGCGGGCGCAAGGGGGGCAGCTTGGGCAGCAGCACGGCTTCACGCTTGCCCTGGCGCTCGTTGTCGTGGGGCGCAGCGATCTGGGCTGGCATGCCGCGGGGGGACAGTACCTGGAGCCCGATTTCGACATGGGCTGGATTTTCCGAAATCGCCCAGCGCACCAGGCAGATGTGCCAGGGCCCGGTATCCGTGTCCACATGCCCCTCGTGAGGATGGACGGCGACCACGTCGCCCACCTGCAGGCGGTCGGTAGGGCCACTCACATGCATCATGGCATAGCCATCGGGGCTTTCGTTGATGACCATCCACTCGCTCTTTCCAGGCGGCTGGTCGGGGTGGCGAAGCAACTGCCAGAGCTTGTCCAGGCCACTGCACAGGTCGGCCCGATAGGACTGGCGGCGGCGGGTGAATTTCCGCTTGGCGGGGTGGCCCCATAGGGCGGCCAGACGCCGCAGGACTCCCTGCCCGGCCGTCGTTCCAGCGAAGGCAGGCAGCCCCAGTTCGGCGACCGGAACGCCGCGGCGCAGCGCCGCCAGCCGATCGGCGGCCGTCTGTGCGAGGGCGTCGCAGGCAAAGAAATAGACATCCGTCTCCGGCGGGGGCGGGCGCCGGGCCAGGGCCTGGGCAGGCTGATCCTTGCTCGGATCCACCCAGAAGATGGCTTCGCCATCCGGCGGGGGTTCGGAGCGGATGTCGACGGCTTTGGTGCAGTCGTCGATGTAGTTGACGATGAATTCCAGCTCCCGCGAGGTAAAGGAGGCTGGCTGTGCGGCGGCGACCAGCAGAATCGAGGCGTAAATCTGGGCGATACGGCGTTCCTCGCTGACCGTATCCTGCTCCCCGGCGGTAAAGCGGCGGGAAGAGCGGTAGCAACCGTGCAACTGTTGCCAAATGCCGGGCGCGGGCGGCGCTGCGACCAGAAAGCCGATGCCGAGATGCCAGGCGAGGCAGTGCATGACGCGCCGCAAAGTGATCTGGGGGGAACGTGGCCTTCCTCCGGCCTCATCGGCCCGCATCGACAGGGTGGCCACGTAGTCCTGGGCCAGGATTTCCAGCAGTTCCTGCAGGTTGCGCACGGCCTGGCGCAGCCGGCGCGGAATGGGCAATGTGGCTTCGTGCAGAGCCGGGAACTGGGCCAGGGTCATGTGGACCACGTGGCTGTACAGGAGGTCGAGAATTCTGAGGCGCTGGGTGACGCCTATGGGGGTTCCCCGCAGGCTCTGAAGCTGGGCGAGAAGCCCCTCGGCGTCGTCCAGGGTGGTGCGGCCGTGGGCCATCGCCAGCCATTCCAGAATGGCCTTGACGTTCTTTTCGGCGAGGTCGGTGGCGGTGGCGGTCATGGCGGCTCAGCGGACGGAAGGAGGGAGGATAAACAATTCCGGCGCTTTTCTCCATTGGACTAAAGTCATGGGTGTCGGCCGGGTGGGGGAAGGGCTGGCAGCATTGGGTCCGCTGGCCGCCCGCTGGGTGCCGGGCGCGCAGAAAGAGGCTCGGAACGGCTTGTTTTTGTTCGCTTAAGCGCTATAATCTCAGGTTTTTCCTGCACCGAAAGAAAGAATTTTCATGGTCGTGATCCGTCTTGCCCGTGGCGGCGCAAAGAAGCGCCCCTTCTACAACATGGTCGTTACCGACTCCCGCAACCGCCGCGATGGTCGGTTCGTCGAGCGGATCGGCTTCTACAATCCGGTGGCTGCCGAGTCCGAAGAAGGCCTGCGTGTGGCTATGGATCGCCTGAGCTACTGGCAGCAGAACGGCGCCCAGCTGTCGCCGACCGCTGCCCGCCTGGTCAAGCAGTACGCCGCCAAGCAGGCTGCCTGAGAAACCAAACGGAATGCTCCTGGCGTCGTTGCGCCTCTTCGCCGGACGGATGTGTGTTGTCTTTGTCGGCGGGCCTGGCCCGGGCCGCTTTGCTTCATTCCGTTTTCGTTTCTGAGTAGTTCGTTTGTCCGGCAGCGCTATCGTCGTCCTGGGGCGGCTGGCAGACCCCTACGGCATCCGCGGCTGGATGAGGGTGCACCCCTTCGGCGACGACCCGCTGGCCTGGAAGGCCATGCCGGCTTGGTGGGTCGGCAAGGAAGGCGGGCCCTGGCGTGAAGTCGCGCTGAAGGGTCTGAAGCTGCACAGCGACGGCGTGGTGGTACTCCTCGACGGGGTGCCGGACCGGACCGCTGCCGAAGCGCTGAAGGGCCTGCTGGTGGGGGCGCCCCGCCAGGCCTTGCCGGCCACCGGCGAAGACGAGTTTTACTGGGCCGATCTGGTTGGCCTGGAAGTAGTGAATGCCGCGGGCGAGCGGCTCGGGCAGGTGGCCGGGCTGATCGAGACCGGGGCCAACGATGTGCTGCGGGTCGCTGCGGCGGACGGAACGGAGCGTCTGCTTCCCTTCGTCGAGTCGGTGGTGCTGGCCGTGGAGAAGGAATCCGGAATCATCCGGGTGGAGTGGAGGAGCGACTGGTGAGTCGCGAACCGGGACCCGTTCTCCGGTTCGATTGCGTGACCCTCTTCCCCGAGATGTTTGCGGCGGTGACCGAGTGCGGCATTACGCGGCGGGCGCTGGAAGAAGGACGCTGGGGGTGGCAAGGCTGGAATCCGCGGGATTTTGCCGAAAACGCCTGGCGTCGGGTGGATGATCGTCCCTTTGGTGGCGGGCCGGGCATGGTGATGCAGGCCGGGCCGCTGGAAAAGGCGATCGCGGCCGCCAAGGCAGCACAGCGTGAGGCAGGTTTGGCGAAGAGCCGGGTCATCTACCTCTCGCCCCAGGGCGCGCCCCTCACCCACGAACGGGTAATGGCGCTGGCGGCTGGGGAAGAAGGCCTGGTCCTGCTGTGCGGCCGTTACGAAGGTGTGGACGAGCGTCTGATCGAGCGCTGCGTCGATGAAGAAATTTCGATCGGAGATTTTGTGCTGTCCGGCGGCGAGTTGCCGGCGATGGCGTTGATCGACGCCGTTGTCCGCCAGTTGCCGGGGGTGCTGGGCGATGCCGCTTCGGCGGTGGAAGATTCGTTCGTGACGGGCCTGTTGGACTGCCCGCACTACACGAGGCCCGAAGTGTATGAAGGACAAGGGGTGCCGGAGGTCTTGCTGTCCGGCGACCACAAGCGAATCCGGCGTTGGCGATTGAAGCAGTCGTTGGCGCGGACCCGGGAGCGCCGCCCGGAGTTGTTTGCCCATCGGCTGGCGCAGCGCGCGATGAGCGCGGAAGAGACGCAACTCCTCACGGAGCTTTCCGGAGAGGAGCAATGCGGTGAGTAGATGTTTTTAACTTGAAGGATCTCACATGAACCTGATCGAGCAACTGGAACAAGAAGAAATCGCCCGTCTGGGCAAGACCATTCCCGCTTTCGCCCCCGGCGACACCGTCGTCGTCCAGGTGAAGGTCAAGGAAGGCAACCGCGAGCGTCTGCAGGCCTACGAAGGCGTCGTCATCGCCAAGCGTAACCGCGGCCTCAACTCCGCCTTTACCGTGCGCAAGATTTCTTCCGGCGAAGGTGTCGAGCGTACTTTCCAGACCTATTCTCCTCTGGTCGCCTCCATCGAAGTGAAGCGCCGTGGCGATGTGCGCCGCGCCAAGCTCTACTTCCTGCGCGACCGCTCGGGCAAGTCTGCCCGCATCAAGGAAAAGCTGGCGGCCAAGAAGGTCGGCTGACCACTCGGCCCGCCACGACCAGGGCGCCTGCGGGCGCCCTTTTTTTGGTCGCTTTTCCGTGAGTCATGGGCGATCCATGCCCCCCGGAACCGCTGGTGCCGGGCGCTCAAGGCGTTGTGGCTTCGTACCCCGCTGCACCGGACGAAACGACGGAGACAAAGACGAAATCCTCGCTGCCCACGTTGAGGGCGCCGTGCACCTCGCCCGGGCGGGCGACGGCGACCTGTCCCTTGGACAGGGGGCGCCGAACCCCGTTGCCCTGGTAGTACTGGGCGGAACCCGAAATGACGATCCAGGTATCCTGCCCGGTGGGGTGAAAATGGGCGGCTATTTCCTGGCCCGGGCGGGCGTGCCAGACGACGACCACTGAATCGGGAGTCTCCAGCATCACCGAGCGGATGGGGGTATCGGGGGAGGGCTGAACGAAATCGACGATGTCGAATAGGCGTTGGGGTGCGGACATGAGGGGCTCCTGGCATGGGGCGGCCAATGTCAGGGATGGGCCGCAGCCACATCCTACGGCCCATCCCGGGTTTGTGCAACGCAGCAATGCCCCGTGGAGTGCCCTCAGTAATTGCGGCCGAGGTCCATGCCCGCATACAGGCCGGCGACCTGCTCGCCGTAGCCGTTGAAAGGCAGAGTGTCCCGCTTGAACAATTCGCCGATGCGGCGTTCCCGGGCCTGACTCCAGCGTGGGTGATCGACCCGCGGATTGACGTTGGCGTAGAAGCCGTAATCCCGGGGGGCAACGCGGTTCCAGGTGGTGAGCGGCTGTTCCTCGACGAAGCGGATACGGACGATGGACTTGCCGCTCTTGAAGCCGTATTTCCAGGGCACCACGACCCGCAGCGGCGCGCCGTTCTGGGGGGGCAGCACCTCGCCGTAAAGGCCCAGGGTCAGGAGAGTGAGCGGATGACGCGCTTCATCCAGCCGCAGCCCTTCCACGTAGGGAAACTCCAGTACCACGAAAAAGGGCAGGGACATGCGGGCCTGGTCGTAATAGGACTCGAATTCCACGTAGCGGGCGCTGCCCAGGGGTTCTACCTGACGCAGCAGCGCATCGAGGGGAAAACCGATCCAGGGGATGACCATGGACCAGCCTTCGACGCAGCGTAGGCGGTAGATGCGCTCTTCCAGTGGAGCCAGGCGCAGGATGTCGTCCAGGTCCAGGGTGCGGGGCCGCCGTACCAGGCCCTCCAGGGTGACGGTCCAGGGGCGCGTGGGCAGGCGATGGGCGTTGCGGGCCGGGTCCAGCTTGTTGATGCCGAATTCCTGGAAGTTGTTATAGCCGGTGACCTCCTCGTAGGCGGTGAGCTTCTCGGCGATGGAGTAAGGGCTGCGCAGGCTCGCGGCCAGTGCACTGCCCCGCCGGGGTGCCGATTCGGCCAACGCCCCCGGCAGGCTGCCGGCCAGCCCCAGGCCGGCCAGGGTACGCAGGAAGGCGCGTCGATCCTCGAACAGGGGGCGAGGGGTGATTTCCGAGGGCGGGCAGTCGGCAAGGTGGCGCATGCTTGGGAGGCTCCTTTCAATCTCGGACAGGAAGGGGTGCCGGACGTTCGCGCCGGGGCTTGTCCACCGGAGGGAATGGCGCCATCATGCGCCCATCGCGTTTCGGAGGCCCGCCATGCGGCAGATTCTGGTCTATGGAGATTCTCTCTCCTGGGGCATCGTCCCCGGAACCCGGCGCCGTTTCGATTTCTCCACCCGCTGGCCGGGGGTGCTGGAAGCGGGGCTCGCCGCCCGTTACCTTGGTGTGCGCGTCATCGAGGATTGCCTCAATGGCCGCCGCACCGTCTGGGACGACCCTTTCAAACCGGGGCGACGGGGAATCGAAGGGCTTGCCCAGCGCATCGAGGTCAATTCTCCCCTCGACCTGGTGATCCTGCTCTTGGGGACCAATGATTTCCAATCCATGCACCCCCACAACGCCTGGCATTCCGCCCAGGGGATCGCCGCCCTGGTGCAGGCCATCCGGCAGGCGCCCATAGAGCCGGGCATGCCGGTGCCGCCCGTGCTCATCGTCGTTCCTCCGCCCTTCGACGATCCCCGGGGGCCCATCGGTCCCAAGTTTTCGGGCGGGGAAGGACGCTCCGCGGGCTTGGCGGAAGCCTACCGTGAAGTTGCTTTCACTTTGGGCTGTCCCTACTTCGACGCAGGGAGCGTCACGCCCGCCAGCAGCGTGGATGGGGTGCATCTCGACGCCGATCAGCACGGTCGTCTGGGCGAGGCCCTGGTCGAGATCGTGGCGGGCCTCTTGTAGCCGCCGGCTCAGTCGTTGGGGGCGTCCAGGCCGGGAAAAAGCACTTCGGTGAAGCCGAAGCGGCTGAAGTCCCGCACCCGCATGGGGAAGAGCTTGCCGATCAGGTGATCGCATTCGTGTTGTACCACCCGGGCGTGGAAACCTTCGGCGATGCGATCGATGGGGCTGCCCTCGGGATCCACGCCCCAATAGCGAATCCGCTGCCAGCGCGGAACGACACCGCGCAGACCGGGTACGGACAGGCAGCCTTCCCAGCCGTCTTCTTCCTCTTCCCCCAGGGCTTCGATACGCGGATTGAGCAGGACCGTGCGCGGGACCGGCGGCGCATCCGGGTAGCGTTCGCTGCTGTCGAACCCGAAAAGTACGACCTGGAGTCCGACGCCGATCTGGGGGGCCGCGAGGCCGACGCCACCCGCGGCAGCCATGGTGTCGTGAAGGTCTGCGATCAGGGCGGCGAGTTCCGCCGTGCCAAAGTCGCTGACCGGCGCAGCCGTTTGCAGGAGGCGCGGGTCACCCATGCGCAGGAGGGGGCGGACGGGCATGGATTCAGACCCCTCGCCGGGGGAAGCGGGAACTGGAAGGGCGCGGCCGACGCGGTGGCGGCGGGGTCGGGCGGCGGTGGCCCCGGGCGAGATGCCAGGCGCCGAAGACCGCAGTCACCAGGAGGAGCGGTCCCAGGGCGACGAGGTCGGTGCGTGGCGCCTGGGGGTCGACGCTCGCCTCGCGCAGGCAGAAGGCCCACCAAGGCAGGGCACACAGCGCGAGGGCCAGGCGGCTGCTCGGCGAATAGATGGGAACGAAGACCGGCACCGTAAAGACGCCGGCCAGAATGGCGCACAGCAGGGGGTTGAAGGCAAATACCCCCAGGGGCCAGAAAAACAGGGTGAGCAGATCGGGCATGGAAGGGAAGAGCAAGCCGCAAGACGGCGAGGATACTCCCCTTACCGACAGGCGTCGCTCAGGTGCGGAAGCGTTGGGCGCTGCTCCTCAATTCCGCCGCCAGTGCGGTGAGGGTGCGGGCCGACTCCGCGGTCTGCTGCGCGGCGGCGTTGTTTTCTTCCGACGACTGCGCCACCTTCTCGACGCGATGGGCGATTTGCTGACTGGCCACGCTCTGCTCCCGGATGGCGTCGCCGATGTCTGTCACCGCACGGACCACGTGGTCGACGCTGTCGCGGATTTCCTGGATGGCCGACCCGGCCTGGCTGGCCAGGTCCACGCCCCGGTCCACCTGGCTGACGGCCGATTCCATCTGGTGCAGCGAGGCGGCCGTGTCCATCTGGATCTTGTCGATCATGCTGCCGATTTCGCCCGTGGCGCTCGCCGTGCGCTCGGCCAGTTTGCGCACCTCGTCTGCCACCACCGCAAAGCCGCGACCGGCCTCGCCGGCCCGGGCCGCCTCGATGGCGGCGTTGAGGGCCAGCAGATTGGTCTGGTCGGCCACGTCCTTGATGACCTGGACCACGGTGGAAATGCGTGCCGAACTCTCGCTCAGGGAATTCATGTTTTCCGCGGTGGCGCGCACGGTATTGGCGATGGTGTTGATTTCCGCGATGGCTTCCTCGATGACGCGGCCGCCGTCCTTGGAAAGCTGTCCCGCCTGCTCGGCTGTATGGAGGGCGTCCCGGGCATTGTCGGAAACGTGGTTGATGCTCACCGACATTTCCTCCACCGAGGCCGCCATGGAAGAGGCCGACTCGCTGGTGTCGGCGGAAGCCGACGCCACCTGGGAAGAAGCCCCGGCCAGCGCCGAGGCGGCTTCCTCGGTGCGGGCCACCGAACTGGACATACCGCCGATCATGCTGCGCAGGCTTTCCTGCATCTGCTGCTGGCGGGCCATGAGGCTCTCGCGGTCTCCCGCGCTGACGGCCAGGTTCTGGCGCAAATCCCCCTCGGCGATGCGGGCCACTGCCGCCCGGGCCTCGTCCGGCTCGCCACCCAGGGTCCGGAGGATCGCCGTCGTAGTGCGCAGGCCGAGGATGATGATGACCGCCAAGGCAGCAAGGGCGATCCCGACCATGAGCATGAGGGTATTGCGGCTGCTGACGTCGGCCTGGACCTTGGCCTCTTCGGCGACGGCGAGGTTGAGATCGACGATCTTGCCCAGCGTCGCCGCAGCCTGAGCGATGAGGGGATAAGCCGCGTCCAGGGCAGCCAGATATTCCTTCTTCAACTCCTCGCGGGCGAGTTCTTCGCTTGCTCCGGCCAGGCGTCCGGCGAGGTCGTTCAGCCTGGCATCGGCGGCTTTCCAGGTGTTCCACTCAGGGACGAACTGCTTCCATAAAGTCTCCTCCTCAGAAGTCTGAGGCAGGGGTTCGTAGATCGCCCAGCCCTTGTCGATATGGCTCCAGATTTCCTTGCGGTGTCCGACGACGGCCCCGATGCCGTTCCACTGCTCCGGCTGGCTGAAGATGGCCGCCACCTTGCCGTTCTCCGAGCGCAGCGCCGTCTGGCCTTCACGCATCATCTCCAGGCCGACGATGGAGGGCAGGCGCACCACGCTGATTTCGTGCAACTGGGCGCCGGTCTTCTGGATGCCCAGGATGCCCATGCCCGCGACGAGAACGAGGGCGACGAAGCTTGCAGCCAGAAGCGTGATGAGCCGCGCTTTGACGGTGGTGCCGGTTTGCATAGGGTTCTCCGAAAATCAAGTAGCATTCGACCCGCGGTTTCCCTGAGTCAATTTTCGGATATTACCTATTTTTGGCGAATCTGGACTTCACCGAGGAGAAGTTTTTTGCTGCATCACAGGGCCAGGTGGCCGCCGGGGAGGGTGTGGGCCATCTGCACCCGGGTGAGGGTCGGCCGGAGGTCGAGTCCCGTGGCGGCTTTGAGGGCTGCGGCCCGCTGGCGCAGATCTTCCAGGGAGCAGGCCAGCGTCTCGCCCACCGCGGCAAAGGTGATGGCATTGCCGCTGTCGCAGGAGGGGAAAGCCAGGGCGCGGTCGTCGAAGGCGGCGGCGATACGCTCCACACTGGCCCGGTAGCCCCGGTTGCGCCCCAGGTGATTGACGGCAATGAGCCCTTGATCCGTCAGGCGCGCGCGGCAGGCGGTGTAGAAGGGGGCGGTGTCCAGCACGCCGGCACGGCCGTCGGGGTCGAAGCCATCCACCACGATCAGATCGTAATCCTCGCCTCCCGCCGCCATGAAGCGGGCGCCGTCATCGACGACGATGGACAGCCGCCGCGGGTCGTCGGGAAGGCGGAAGTAGTGGCGGGCGACGCTCTCCATGCGCGGGTCGATTTCCACCACCGTGATGCGGCAGTCCGGCCGATGCCGGTAGAGAAACTTGGGTACCGATCCCGCCCCCAGTCCCACCAGCAGGGCGCGACGCGGCCAGGCCGCATCCGGCTTCAGGAGCAAGGCGGCCATCAGTTCCCGGGTATAGTGCAGTTCCAGGGACCAGGGGCGGCCGATGCGCATGGCGCCCTGGATCCAGTCGGACCCGAAGTGGAGATAGCGAACGCCGGCTTCTTCGCTGAGGTCTATCGCATGCATGGGGCGGCCTTTCTGGGCCGGCATTGTAGCTTGCTCAAGAGGCCGTCGTTTCGGCCGTAATGAAGCCGTTGGCGTCTGCGGGGGAAAACTGTGCTGACTGCGCATCAGATGCGTTGGGGAGTGGACCAGTGGGCCGCCTATCTGAGTGGCCAGGAACTTCCCTGCATGCCACGTTCCAAGGTCATGCTGGCGGCCCTGGAGCAGGTCAAGGGTGACTTCCTTTCTGCAAGGGAACTCGCCGACATCGTTTCCGCCGACCCCTTTCTCTGCCTGCGCCTGCTGCGGGAGGCCGAAAAGCGGCGTACCCAGCGCCTGGGCCACGAGACGACCACCCCCCTTGCAGCGGTGATGCAACTGGGGGTCGACGGCTTCCGCGAACTCCTCCTCAGCAGTCCGGAAACCGTCGAGGACAATCTCGGGCTCGCTGCCTGTGAAGCCCGCTCCCATCTGGCCGCCCAACTGGCCTTACAGTGGGGGTCGGCGCGCTCCGACATCTCGCCGGAGGAAGTGGCCTTGGCCACCCTGTTGGCGGAAATGGGCGAATTGCTCCTCTGGGCTTTCGCTCCGGAATTGCCCCTCGCTGCCCTGGAAGCCCTGGAATCGGGCCGGGCCGACCGCAGCGCCCATGCCCAGGAGCAGGTCTGCGGCTTCGTCTTCAAGCAGCTCACCCTCAAATGCACGGTGATCTGGAGCCTGCCCCCCCTGGTGCAGCAATTGATGCGGGGGGCCGACAATCCCCGCGCCAATCTCTCCCGCATCTGCGTCGATACCGCGCGCCACCTGGCGGCAGGGCCGGACAATCCTGCACTGCCCAGCGACCTTGCGGCCGCCCGCAAGATGATTCCAGGCGCTTCCCTGCCATGGCTGGCCGAGCGCATGGCAGGCCTGGACGAGGCGCGCCGGGGCCAAGTGGTCGCAGCGGCGGAAGAAATCCTGCGCGCTGGAGAATGACAGGTCTCAGGCGGAGCCTGCTTCCTCGCCGGGCACGGGCTCCGGAGCCTTATCCACCTCGATGGTCAGGGACATGCCGCTGGTGCTGGAGGGCTCGCCCTTGCGGCTCCTGAGCTTGATGGCCAGCCGCAACTCGTTGGTCGAATCGGCGTTGCGGATGGCCTCCTCGTAACTGATGTGGCCGGCGTCGTAGAGGTCGAAGAGCGCCTGGTCGAAGGTCTGCATCCCCAGTTCCCGGCTTTTGTCCATGACCGGCTTGATCGCCGCCGACTGACCCTTGGACAGCAGTTCCGCCACCGTGGGGGTGTTGAGCAGGATTTCGATGGCGGCCTTGCGCTTGCCGTCCAGGGACCGGATCAGGCGCTGGGAAATCACCGCCTTGAGGTTGGTGGCCAGATCCATCATCACCTGGGGCTTGCGTTCGTCGGGGAAAAAATTGACCACCCGGTCCAGGGTCTGGTTGGCGTTGTTGGCGTGCAGGGTCCCCATGCACAGGTGGCCGGTTTCGGCGAAAGCCAGGGCGTGCTCCATGGTTTCCAGGTCGCGGATTTCCCCGATCAGGATGACGTCCGGCGCCTGGCGCAGGGTGTTCTTCAGCGCGTTGTGCCAGGAAAGCGTGTCTATCCCCACCTCGCGGTGGGACACCAGGCACTGCTTTGAAACGTGAACGTACTCCACCGGATCCTCCACCGTGATGATGTGGCCCGGCGCACTGCCGTTGCGGTGGTCGATCATGGCGGCCATGGTCGTCGATTTGCCCGACCCCGTCCCCCCCACCACCAGCACCAGGCCGCGCTTGGCGGTGATCACCTCCTTGAGGACCGGCGGCAGGCCCAGTTTTTCGAAATTGGGGATTTCGCTGGTGATGGTGCGGATCACCATGCTCACCGCCGCCTGTTGCTGAAAGACATTGACGCGAAAGCGCGCCACGCCGGGCAGGGAAATGGCGAAATTGCACTCCAGTTCCCGGTCGAATTCCTCCCGCTGATTGCGGTTCATCATGGTCATCGCCAGATTGCGGGCCACGTCGGCCGTCAGCTTCTGGTTCGAAAGCGCCTTCATGGTGCCGTGCACCTTCATCGTCGGGGAAAAATCCCGGGCGATGAACAAATCGGAGCCGCCGTGCTGAACCATCGCTTTCAGCAGGTTATGCATGTAATTCTTGTACTGGTCGCCCAGGATTTCTTCGCTCATGTGCCACCTCGCCGCTGTCGGGGAAAGGCCGTCGCCAAACGCTCCCGCGCCGACCACAGCCACCCGGCAAGGCTACAGGGCCTGAGCCATCAGTCAACCGTCATGGCTGTTCGCCGGCTGACGCCATCCTGGACAGGGCAGCCGCGTCCGAGTATGCGGAAATTGCCGGGGCGATGAGCCTGGCACGCCGTCCCGCGAGGGCCTCGGTCTCGGCGCCGCGGTAGGCTCGGTTCGCCTCCGTGGGGTGTGGCGAAACCTCGTGGCGCATCGGACTTTGGGCGGGGAGGTGGTCAGTGTGTATCGCGCAGGACGGACCAATCTGGTCCCCTCGACAGGAATCGAACCTGTATTTGCCGCTTAGGAGGCGGCCGTTCTATCCATTGAACTACGAGGAGCGCGGGGGCCGTATTGTAGCCTGGGCCCTGCGGGGGCGCCAATTTGCCAGGATGGGACTTTTGCGGGCTGGCACGGGTCTCAGCCGGTACAATGCGGGCGGTTCGGACCTCGCTTTTGGCCGCCTTTCTGTCCTTCTTCCCATGCCCGTTCTCAAGCTTACCGGCGCCTGCTTGGCCTTTGGTCATGTGCCCCTCCTCGATCAGGCCGATTTCCAGCTCGATGCCGGCGAGCGGGTGGCTTTGATCGGCCGTAACGGGAGCGGGAAATCCTCGCTCCTTGCGGCTCTGGCAGCGGGCAACGGGCGGGCGGGGCTGGATGATGGCGAGGTCTGGGTTCAGCCGGGGAAGCGGGTCGCCTATGTGTCCCAGGAGCCGGAGTTTCCCCCCGGTGCGTCGGTCTTCGAGGCGGTGGTGGCCGGGCTGGGCGAGATATCCGCGTTGTTGGCCCGTTACCACGAGGTGTCGCATCGGCTGGCCGAGGGGGGCGGCGGGCAGGAATCCCTGCTTACCCAACTGGACGACTTGCAGCACGCTCTGGAGGCCCGCGGGGCGTGGAGCCTGGAGGCCCAGGCGGAACGGGCGGTGGCGCGTTTCAACCTGGAGCCCGACGCGCCGGTGGCGACGCTTTCCGGCGGCCAGAAGAAGCGTTTGGCCCTGGCGCGGGCGCTGGTCTCGGCGCCGGAGGTCTTGCTGCTGGACGAGCCGACCAATCACCTGGACATTGCCGCCATCGAGTGGCTGGAGACCCTGCTGGTCGAAAGCGGCATGACCCTGCTATTCATTTCCCACGACCGCCGCTTCCTGGACCGGGTGTGCACGCGCATCGTGGAACTGGACCGGGGGCGCCTGGCGAGTTTCCCGGGCAGCTTTACCCAGTATCAGGCACGCAAGGATGCCCTGCTGCACGAAGAGTCCCTGGCCAGCGCGCGGGCCGACAAGCTGCTGCGGCAGGAGGAGCTTTGGATCCGCAAGGGGGTCGAGGCGCGGCGCACGCGGGCGGTGTTTCGGGTGCAGCGTCTGGATCGCCTGCGGGCGGAGCGCGCCGCCCGGCGGGAGCGCCTGGGCCAGGCCAGCCTGCGGGTGGAAAGCGGGGACCGGAGTGGCCGCCTGGTAGCCGAATTGGAGCGGGTGAGCAAAGGCTACGGCGGAGCACCGGTAGTGAAGGACTTTTCCTGCCGCCTGCAGCGGGGCGACAAGCTTGGGCTGATCGGCCCCAACGGCGCCGGCAAGACTACGCTGCTGCGGCTCTTTCTGGGCGAATTGGAACCGGACGAGGGCAGTCTGCGCCGGGGAACCCGGCTGGAGATCGCCTATTTCGACCAGTTTCGCGCCCAACTGGATCCGGAGGCGACCCTGGCCGACGTGATCTCGCCCGGTTCGGACTATGTGGAGGTGGGCGGAGCGCGCAAGCACGTCATCGGTTACCTGGAGGATTTTCTTTTTGCGCCGGAGCGGGCCCGCTCGCCGGTGAAATCCCTTTCCGGCGGCGAGCGCAATCGCCTCCTGCTGGCCCGTCTATTCGCCCGGCCAGCCAATGTCCTGGTGCTGGACGAGCCCACCAATGACCTGGACATCGAAACCCTGGAGTTGCTCGAGCAACTGTTGCAGGACTACGACGGAACGCTCTTTCTGGTGAGCCACGACCGGGCCTTCCTGGACAATGTCGTGACCCAGACAGTGGCGGCGGAGGGGGGCGGGACGTGGCGCGAATACGTGGGCGGGTACTCCGATTGGCTGATCCAGTCGGCCACCCGCGCAGCGCCGCCTGAGCCCACGGCCCGGATCCCCGCGCCGCCGGCGGCGAAGCCTTCTTTGGCGCGGGAGCGGGGAAACAAGCTTTCCTGGAAGGAGCAACGGGAACTGGAGAGCCTCCCCGACCGTATCGCGACCCTGGAGGGCGAACAGAAGGAAATAGCCCTGCGCTTGGAGGATCCTGACCTCTACCGCCGCGACCCACCGGGTGCCCAGGCGGCTGCGGCTCGCCTTGCGGCCATAGACGAGGAACTCCTCGCCTTGCTCGAACGCTGGGAGAACCTGGAAAGCCGTGGCGGCGTCGAAGGAGCATGACGCAGCGTCTTTGTTCCTGCCAATACCCGCGATGAAACCGGGCTGGCGCAGCTTTTTCCTGGGGGCCGCCGTCGCCGCAGCGGTTCTGGTGCTGGGGGCGGCCTTTCTGGCCTACCAGGCGCCGGAACTCCTGCTGGATTGGGTCAACCTGCGTTACTGCGGCTGATCGGGGGGCGCGTCCTGGGCGATGCCGAGCCGTTGGGCGAGGGCTTCGCGGCTGAGGTGAACGAGGTCGGCGATTTCCTGCAGGTCGTCGGGCAGGGCGGGATCGTTCCAGCCCTTGGCCGAGTGTCGCGCAAGGCGTACGGCGAGGGTGACGTTCTTGACGCGCAGTTGGCCCGCGTTGTCGTCATCGATCAATTCCTTCAGGAGTTCGGGCAGGTGCCAGACGCCGCAGAGCGCCATCTGGATTTCCAGGAAGGTGAAGCCCAGCACGTCGCTTTGCGCCACGGCGCTGCGCAGGCCCGGCAGGGCGACCAGCCTTGACCGCATGCGCAGCAGCAGCCGGGGGGCAAAGCAGCCCACCAGAATTTCGGCCAGGTCGTGCAGCAGGGCGGCGATGCGCACTTCCTCCGGGTTCTTGTCGTGGCGCCAGTGGGCCCAGGAGTCGGCGTAATCGGCCGCCCGCTGGGCACGCCGGATGGTCTGCAGGACGGCGAGGAGCGCCTGGGGATCCTCGTCCGCCAGCATGCCTTCGATGGTCGGCATGTCCTGGAAGCGGTTGAAGAAGGGTTCGATTCCCGCCATGAGCACGGCGCCGGCGATGGTGGTGATGTCGCGGTGCAGGGCCTTGCCGGTGATGGGCTGGATGTAGGCCAGTACGCGCACCGTCATGATGGGATCCTGGAGGATGACCCGGGCGAGCTTGCGGCCGTCCACGCCATCGAGATCGGCGCGCATGGCCTGGATTTGACGCTTCGTCTGGCGCAGGACGGGCAGGCTGTTGCCTGAGAACAGCAGCAGCCAGGCTTCAAGATCCTGCAGCGGGTGGTCAAGCATGGAATCGATCTGAAAGGGGGGTGAGGGCGCCAACGCTGGAATCAGGGGAAAGCGCGGTGTTTGCAGCTTCTGCCATGGTTCCCGGCAGTGTATGCAGCGCTCCGGGCGAGAGCAAGCCCTGCTGGCGTGCGATAATGGGGCGATTCGCCAGAGTTCGGATCGCCATGCGCTACGCCATCATCCCCGTGACCCCTTTTGAACAGAACTGTTCCGTCTTCTGGTGCGAAGTGACGCGCCAGGCGGCGGTCATCGATCCCGGGGGCGATATCGAGCGAATCGAGAGTTTCCTCGCCGAGCAGCGCCTGACCCTGGCCAAGATTCTGGTCACCCATGGTCATATCGATCATGCCGGTGGGGTCGCGGCCCTGGCGGAAAAGACCGGGGTGCCCATCGAAGGCCCCCAGCGCGAAGATCAGTTCTGGATTGACGGCATGGCTGAGCAGAGCCGCATGTTTGGCTTTCCCGGGGTGCGCCCCTTCGTGCCCACCCGCTGGCTGGAAGAGGGCGATCGCGTGCAGTTCGGCGAGGTGGAACTGGAAGTTCTGCATTGCCCGGGCCACACACCTGGGCACGTGGTGTTCTTTCACCGCCTGAGCAAGCTGCTCCAGGTGGGGGACGTGCTCTTTCAGGGCTCCATCGGGCGGACGGATTTTCCGCGGGGCGATTACGACACCCTGATCGCTTCCATCCGGGACAAGCTGTTTCCCTTGGGCGATGACGTCGAATTCATCCCCGGGCACGGCCCCATGTCCACCCTGGGTGAAGAACGCCGCTACAACCCCTTCCTGGGCGGGCGTTAGGGCTCTTCCCCGCTGCGCGGGGAAGCTTGCTTGCTCAACTTGCCACGGAGCGGATCTTGGCAGCCCAGGTCAGGGCTTCGATCTGATCCTCGACGTAGACTTCCGGCGCGACGGCGTGCTCCCGCAGGAGCGAGGAAGCCAAGTCGAGTTCGCCGTGGTCGGCGGAATCGGAAATCTTCAAGAGCTTGCCCAGGGCTCCGCCCTGGTGCGCCAGGGCGTCGGCGACCGGCTGCGGCAGGGGCAATTGCGGCAGGATTTCCGTCATCGAGAGGTTGAGCAGCACAGGCAGGAAGGAGAAGGTGCCCACCATGAACGCGGCGTCGCCCACGTTTTCCACCCCCTCGATACCCGGGATGCGTGCACTGAGGATTTCGAGCAGGCGCCCGCGGTTGGCCGCGTAGAGCAGGAGGGGATTGGGGGCGGCACCGTTGGCGGTGTCGGCATAAACCAGCAATTGCAGCCAGCGCTGGAGTTGCCGGCGGCCCAGGAGGTTGATGGCCTGGGAAAAATTGGTGATCGGTGAGCGCGGCGCAATGGCCGCCGAGTTCACGAGGCGCAGGAGCCCGTAGGAAAGCTTGGGCTGCTGTTTGAAAATTTCCTCCAGGGCGCGGGTATCGGCATCCTGGGCGACCAGGGCAAGCAGTTCGAGGAGCTTGAGGCGCGAGACATCGGCCTTGCCCAGCGCCGTGTTGCGGGTCAGGAGATATTCCCCCGAGACGATGCGACACTGGTTGGAAATCGCCCAGGAGAAGTCGTTGCGCGTGCGCACGGAATGGACGACGATGGCCGAGCGCACGGCGAGCCCCATGAGGGTGAAGGGCGGCAGGGTGCGGGCATGGCCCACCGAGAGCACCACGTATTCGAAGGCGCCGGTTGGGGGCAGCGGGTCGCCCGGGGCGAGGGAGAGGGCGATTTTTCGTCCTTCCCGGCGCAGGCCGGCTTCGAGTTTTTCCGCCGCTTCCTGACCGTCGGGGTTGGCCGGGGGCGCGAGGAGAAAGACGATTCTGTCGGCGGGAATTGCCTGGGTGCGGTTCAGGTCCGCTTCCGTGGCGACGGGAACGAACCAGCGCAGGCCCGAATTGACCGTCTGAGCAGCGGGCAGGGAGAAGAGGTGGGCGATTTCCTCTGGACAGGGGCTGGTGCCGGAGGCGGCAAGATGGAACCCGGCCCAGGTTTCGTCGGGATTCAGCCAGGGTTGGATAAAGAGCTGGTGTTCGCCTGCCATGAGTGACCCCCACATCTTGTTTTCCGTGGATGGTAGCAAGTTTGTCCGGCTGCGTCAGCCGAAAGTCCAGGCAAAAGCGGCTCTTGGTCCCCCGGGGGCTCCTGGTCATAATGACGTCATGAAGCCGGACTACTGGGCCACCGCCATCGCCGACCTCGTCTCCGCCGATACTGTCCTGGCCGGGCTTGTCGCCGCGTATCCGGGCGGTGCCCTGCGCTCTTTGGGGGATCCTTTTGCGACCCTGGCCCGCTCCATCGTCGGGCAGCAAATTTCCGTCAAGGCCTCCGACGCCGTATGGGGGCGCCTCTGCCAACGCGTCGACCGGGTCACGCCAGGGGGCGTCCTCGCCCTGTCGGCAGCGGATCTTGCCGCCTGCGGGCTTTCCCGTCGCAAGGTCGAGTACCTGGTCGATCTGGCCGGAAACTTTGCTGCCCGACGCATCGATCCGGACGCCTGGCAGTCCCTCGAGGACGAGGCCATCATCGCGCAACTGACTGCCGTGCGTGGCATCGGTCGCTGGACGGCAGAGATGTTCCTGATCTTCCATCTTCTGCGCCCCGACGTCCTTCCCGTGGACGACATCGGCCTGCAAAAGGCCGTGGCGCTCCACTATCGCCAGGGCCTGCGCCCGCTGCGGGCGGACCTCGTCGCCCTGGGGGAAGGCTGGCGTCCCTGGCGCTCGGTGGCGACCTGGTATCTCTGGCGCAGTCTGGATCCGGTGCCGGTAGAGTATTGAGCGTCCCCGCCGGCAGCCCGCTGTCGAGGGAGGGGCGGTCCTTTTGGGCTAGAATACCGGCCGGCCTGACGGGCCTGTGTCGAGCGCCCCCCGAACGCGAGAGGCACCCATGCCCGTTCCCTCCCCACCGCCCCCGCTTCCGCCGTGTGGGGGAGGGGAGGTCATAGAGACGCTGTACGGATAGGGACGTCCCCATGAAAATCAGTTTCCTCGACTTCGAGCAATCGGTCGCCGACCTCGAAGCCAAGATCGAAGAATTGCGCTCCGTCCAGGAAGGCTCCGAGGTGGATATTTCGGCCGAGATCGCGCGCCTCGAAAAGAAGAGCGCCCAACTCACCAAGGAAATCTACGCCAAGCTGACCCCCTGGCAGGTTGCCCAGGTGGCGCGCCATCCCCAGAGGCCCTACACCCTCGATTACATTGCCCGACTGTGCACCGACTTCGAAGAGTTGCATGGGGACCGCGCCTTTGCCGACGATCATGCCATCGTTGGGGGGCTGGCCCGCTTCGAGGGCGCGCCGGTGGTGGTCATCGGCCACCAGAAGGGGCGCGATACCAAGGAAAAAATCTACCGCAATTTCGGCATGCCCCGTCCCGAGGGTTACCGCAAGGCCCTGCGCCTGATGAAACTGGCAGAGAAGTTCGGCCTTCCGGTGCTGACCTTCATCGATACGCCGGGGGCCTATCCCGGCATCGACGCGGAAGAGCGCGGCCAGTCCGAAGCCATCGGCAGAAATCTCTACGTGATGACGGAACTCAAGGTTCCCGTCATCGTCACCGTCATCGGAGAGGGGGGGTCAGGCGGTGCCCTGGCCATCGCTGTCGGGGACGTGGTGCAGATGTTGCAGCACTCGACCTACTCCGTCATTTCCCCAGAAGGCTGCGCTTCCATCCTGTGGAAAAGCGCCGAAAAAGCCCCCGAAGCAGCCGATACCATGGGCATCACGGCGACCCGCCTGCGCGCCCTGGGCCTGGTCGATCGCATCATCGCCGAGCCCCCGGGCGGTGCACACCGGGACCACGAGGCCATGGCGGCAAATCTCAGGAAGGCCCTGCAGGAGTCCCTGGTTCAGGTCGGCGCCATGTCCGTGAAGGAGCTCCTGGCGACGCGTTACGAGCGGCTCATGGGCTATGGGCGTTTCAAGCTTCAGCCCGCGGCCTGACCGTCGCCGCACTGCGGCAGCGTGACGGGGGCGATGGGCGACGGTTCGGTCCCCGCAGCCGTGGCGGCCTTTCTCGCGCCGCGAGTCGGTGCGGCGGAGCCGTTGTGCGTGGGCTTGTCCGGAGGACGGGATTCGGTTGCCCTGCTTGCGGCCCTCGTCGATCTTGGCCGGGAGGGTGCGGTGTCGGCCCTGCACATCCATCACGGACTTTCGCCTGCGGCCGACGATTGGGCGTGTTTTTGCGTCGACCTCGGGGTTCGTCTGGGCGTGGCCGTGCAGGTGCGGCGGGTCGTCGTGGCCCCGCGGGGTGAAGGCGTCGAAGCGGCTGCCCGGGCGGCCCGCTATCACGCATTCGCGCAAGAGGGCGCCTGCAACCTCCTTTTGGGGCACCACCGCGACGATCAGGCCGAGACGGTCCTGTTCAATCTGCTTCGTGGTTGCGGAGTCGCGGGTGCGGCGGGTATCCCTGCCGAACGGCGATTTCCCGGCCAGCGCATCCTGCGGCCGCTCCTGGGCGTCGGCAGGAACGCCATCAGTGGATACCTGCAGGGACGCGATCTGCCCTGGATCGAAGACGAGAGCAATGCCGACACGGCCTTGTCGCGCAATTTTCTGCGACGCACAATCCTTCCGCCTTTGGAAGCGCGCTTTCCAGGTGCCGGCGAACGCCTTGCGGCGGCCGCCGGCCGTTTCGCCGCGGCTGACGCACTGCTTGGCGAGTTGGCCGGCCTCGACTGGGAACGCCTCTCCCTGGGGGAAACCTTGCCGCTTGCAAGTGCGCGCAGCCTGTCAGCGCCGCGCCTTGCCAATCTCTTGCGGGGACGCCTGCGGCACTTGGGGTGGCAGCCCCCAACGGCGTCCCGGCTTGACGAATTCGTACGCCAGATTCTGGCGGCCGGACCGGGCAAGCGCCCGGAACTCCACCTTCCGGCCGGCAGAATGGCTGTGCGCCGCGGCGCCCTGTGCTGGATCGCGACAGAAGCGCTTTAGCGTTCGGGGTGACCGGTTTGCCGCCGCGCCGACGCCGCTGGGAACGAGATATCCGGAAACAGTTTCCTCTGCCGGCCGGCTCCCGCCCATTCCGCCCTTGGGTTAGAATCGCCACCTTGTCCATTTTCACGCCACGGCCATGATTACCGGATCCATCGTCGCCATCGTTACCCCCATGTTCGATGACGGCAGCCTTGATTTTGCTGCCTTCCGCAAGCTCATCGACCTCCACGCCCAGGAAGGAACCGACGCCATCGTCGTGGTGGGGACGACCGGCGAATCGCCCACGGTCGATGTCGAGGAGCACTGCGAACTGATTCGTGTCGCCGTCGAGCATTCCGCCGGCCGCATTCCCATCATCGCCGGCACGGGGGCCAACTCCACTTCCGAGGCCATCGAACTCAGCCGCTTTGCCAAGGATGCGGGTGCACAGGCCGGCTTGTCCGTGGTGCCCTATTACAACAAGCCGACCCAGGAGGGGCTTTACCGGCACTTTCGCGCCATCGCCGAGGCGGTGGAGTTGCCGCTGCTGCTCTACAACGTGCCTGGCCGTACCGTGGCCGACATGAGTAATGACACCATTCTGAGTCTGGCTGAGATACCGGGGGTCATCGGGGTCAAGGACGCCACTGGCAACCTGGATCGGGCCTGCGACCTCATCGCCCGGGCGCCCCAGGGCTTTGCGCTCTACAGCGGCGACGACATGACCTGCCTTGCCAGCATCATGCTGGGCTTCCACGGCAACATCTCCGTCACCGCCAACGTGGCGCCCAGGCTGATGCACGAGATGTGCGTCGCCGCCGCCGCGGGGGACGTGGCCAAGGCGCGACAAATCCACTTCCGTCTCTTGGGGCTGCACCGCGACCTGTTCTGCGAAGCCAATCCGATCCCGGTCAAGTGGGCAGTCGAACGCCTTGGGTTGAGCCAGGGGGGGATACGTCTGCCCCTGACGCCGCTCTCCCCCGCCGGACAGGAGCGGGTCCTTGCCGCTTTGCGGCAGGCCGGCCTGGTCGGCTGACGGAGCGTTCATGAAAGCGATTTCTCCAGCTCTGGTGGGGCTTTGTGTCGTGACGGCCCTGGCCGGTTGCAGCATGCTGCCCGAATCGAAGAAGATCGAATACAAGTCCGCCGGAAAAGCACCGAGCCTTGAGGTACCTCCGGATCTCACCCAGATCACGCGGGACGACCGCTACCTTGTGCCGGATACCGGTGCCCGGGGCAGCGCGACTTATTCGGCGTATTCAGCCGATCGTTCCGGTGCCAACCAGCCTCAGAACAGCGCGGTGCTCCCGGCAGTGGACAATGTCCGCATCGAGCGGGCCGGAAACCAGCGTTGGCTGGTCGTTGCGCTGCCCCCCGACAAGCTGTGGGGGACGATCAAGGATTTCTGGCAGGAAACCGGTTTCATCGTCAGCGTCGAGCGGCCCGAAGCGGGCGTCATCGAGACCGACTGGGCGGAGAACCGAGCCAAGATTCCCAGCGACATCATTCGCAACACCCTGGGCCGGATTCTCGACTCCCTGTACTCGTCGGGCGAGATGGACAAATTCCGCACCCGCCTCGAGCCTGGGGCGACGCCGGGAACCACCGATATTTTCATCAGCCACCGCGGCATGGAAGAGATCTATACCTCGTCAGCCAAGGACGAAACCCGGTGGCAACCCCGGGCCGCCGATCCGGAACTGGAGGCGGAGATGCTGCGTCGCCTGATGGTCCGCCTGGGAGCCGAAGAAAAGCGCGCCGACGTGGCCATTGCCCAGGCCAAGGCCGAGCCCAAGGCCAAGCTGGCGAGCAGCGACGATGGCTCCGGCGGCGTCGAGGTTCAGGAACGCTTCGATCGCGCCTGGCGGCGGGTCGGGCTGGCCCTCGATCGTGTGGGCTTCACGGTCGAGGATCGGGATCGCACCAAGGGCCTCTATTTCGTGCGTTATGTCGACCCCCATCTCGATGCGCGCAAGGAAGAGAAGGGATTCCTCTCCAAGCTTGCCTTCTGGAAGAGCAGTGAAGTGGATCTCGACAACAAGGTCCGCTATCGCATTTTCGTGCGGGACAACGGTGGGTCGAGCACCGTCCAGATCCTGACCGGCGAGGGCGGTGTCGACCGCTCCGATACGGCGCGCAAGATTCTCGGTCTGCTCTACGCCCAATTGCAGTGATCCGCGCTGCCTCCCTCGGCAGCGGCAGCGCCGGAAACGGCATGCTGGTAGAAACCGGGGGAGGGCGGGTCCTGCTCGACTGCGGTTTTGGGCTGGCGGCAGCGACATCCCGACTGGACCGCCTGGGCGTCTGTCCCCAGTCCATCGATGGCATCGTCGTTACCCACGAGCACGGCGATCACGCGGGGGGCGCCTTCCGTCTTGCGCGCCGTCACGGGCTTCCTGTCTGGCTGAGTCATGGCACCCTGCGGGCCTGTTCGGCCCTGGCGGAAGGTGTCGACTGCCGGGTCGTCGCCTGTGGCGAGCGTTTTACGGTCGGCGACCTCGAAATCCTTCCCTATACCGTGCCCCACGATGCGCAGGAGCCCTTGCAGTTCGTGTTTAGCGGCGGCGGCCGTTCCATCGGTGTGCTGACCGATGCCGGAGAGATCACCGACCATGTGCGACGCTGCCTGAGCGGCTGCAATGGACTGGTGCTGGAGTGCAACCACGATGCCGGGCTGCTTGCCCGGTCACGCTATCCCGCGTCGCTCAAACGGCGCATCGCCGGGCCCTTTGGGCACCTTGCAAACGATTGTGCGGCGGGGCTTCTGCAAGACATCGACGTGTCACGCCTGGAATGGGTGGTCGCCGCCCACTTGAGCACGGAGAACAATCGTCCAGACCTTGCCGCTCGGGCCTTGGCCGAGGTGCTGGCATGGCCGATCGAGCGCGTGCAGGTGGCAACCCAGGACGAGGGGTTCGCTTGGTGTGGGCTCTGAGCAGCCGCCAACAATCCGTTCATTCCCTGCATGTCGTGCCCAGCCTCTGGCGGACTAGTCGCCATATTCGCGGCAGGGCGAGTTCTAGGCACAAAAAAAGCGGGGCATGCGCCCCGCTTTTTGGATGCTTGTAAGCCTGATTACTTCTTGGCTTCGGCAGGAGCGGCAGCCGGAGCAGCGGCGTCGGCCGGCTTGGCGGCTTCCGGGGCGGCAGCCGGAGCAGCGGCGTCGGCCGGCTTGGCGGCTTCCGGGGCGGCAGCAGGAGCGGGAGCCGGGGCGGCCGGGGCAGCAGCAGGAGCGGGAGCCGGGGCCGGGGCGGCAGCGGGTTCTTCCTTCTTACCGCAAGCGGTGAGGGTCAGGGCAACCAGGGCAGCGAGGAGGACGGACTTGTTCATGGAAAATTTCCTTATCAAAATTAACGAACAGACTAGCCAAAAATTTTTGGTGACTGAACGACCAGTCAGTGCCGGATTATAACAAGAATCGGCCGCCACTCCCGTCGCAAATGGTGCACTGCGCAATGGTGTTGTTTTATGGCTACAACCCCGTCGTGGTCGCGGTGACGGGGGTGCCAGCCTCCAGCCAGATGTCTTCGAAGCGCTTGCAATAGGGGGCGAGTTCCTCGGTCTCTGCGATGAGGAGCTTGCTGCGCGGGTTTTCGCGGTCGAAGCGAATCAGCCCGTGGCATCCGTCTGCCAGCACCATGGCGTCTCGCAAGGAAGCGAGGGAGTCACCGCTTTGCTGTACGGCCATGCGGTGGTTGAACGTAGTCATCAAACCCAGAAGACGAGGATGATTGGTGCGCAAGGGCTGGGGGTCCTGGACGACGACGCGCACACTGCCTCCGCCGGCAAGAATGCGACGCAATGCGTCGATGCGCGCGGGTGCGTCGAGTTGCAACGCGACGAGATCCGGATCCCAGATGAGAACCTCGCTGCCGCCCACGGCCAGCAGACGGTCAAGTGCGCCACGGTAATCAGACCAGCTGGTGTGAAGTTCCCTCGCCATGGCCTCCAGTGTAGTCGATTGGTAGAATTCGCGCTTTTTCGCGGAGTCCCCATGCCCGTCGCGGCCATAGAATCCCTTGACCACGAAGCCAGGGGCATTGCACGTCAGGAAGGCAAGACGATTTTTGTCGACGGCGCCCTGCCCGGAGAGGTCGTCGAGTACGCGAGCTTTCGCCGCAAGCCCAGCTACGAACTCGCGCACCTGATCCGCGTGGTCTCCACATCGCCTGTCCGGGTCGTACCCCGCTGCCCTCATTTTGGCGTTTGCGGGGGCTGCGCGATGCAGCATTTCGACCCGGCCGCCCAGGTGGCGGCCAAGCAGCGGGTGCTCGAAGACAGCTTGTGGCATATCGGGCGGGTGCGGCCGGAGGAAATTCTGCCTCCCATCCAGGGCTATCCCTGGGGGTACCGGCGGCGGGCCCGCCTCGCGGTCCGTTGGGTGCCTAAGAAAGGCGGCATGCTGGTCGGATTTCACGAGCGGCGCAGCAGCTATATTGCGGACATGCAGTCCTGCGCAGTGCTGCCTCCGGAGGTTTCCGACATGCTCCTGCCTCTGCGCGAACTGATTGGAGGTCTTTCGATCCGTGAGCGCCTGCCCCAGGTCGAGGTGGCGGCTGGAGAGTCCTGCATCGCACTGGTCCTGCGCATTCTGGAGCCCCTGACAGGCGTCGATGAGGATCGCCTGCGGGGCTTCGCCGATCAGTACGGTGTTGTCATCTATCTTCAGTCCAAGGGACCGGATACGGCAGTGCGATTTCATCCCCTGCCAGGCCCCAGGCTTTCCTACACGCTCCCCGAGTTCGGCCTTGAACTCGAGTTTCGGCCGACGGAATTTACTCAAGTCAATCACGCCGTGAACCGGGTGCTGGTGCGGCGAGCCATCCGGCTGCTGGATCCACGGCCCGGTGAGCGTATTGCCGATCTTTTTTGCGGTCTGGGAAATTTCACGCTGCCGATGGCCAGTCTGGGTGCAGCGGTCGTGGGCATCGAGGGGAGCGCGGCTTTGGTGGCCCGGGGGCGGGAAAGCGCCTTGGGCAATGGTCTTGCGCATCGCGTCGAGTTTGCCGTGGCCAATCTGTTCGAGTGTACCGAGGAGTCCCTTGGCCGCCTCGGGCACTTGGACAAGATGCTCATCGATCCCCCGCGCGAGGGGGCCATCGAGGTGGTCAAGGCCCTGGGAAGCGAAGGGGGGCCGAAGCGCATTGTCTACGTTTCATGCAATCCGGCCACTCTCGCACGGGACGCTGCCGTCCTGACCGGGGTCAAGGGCTACCGCTTCCGCGCTGCCGGCGCGGTCAACATGTTTCCCCATACGGCCCACGTCGAGTCGATCGCGGTATTCGAACGGGGCTGACAGGCGCCTCGCCCGGGGAGAAGCTGCACGCGGCCCCCGCGCAAAAAGGCGGCCGAAGCCGCCTTTTTTACCGCACAGGGCTACGGTCAGTCCCGTTCGCCGCTCAGGGCCATGAGCAGATTGAGCAGGCTGACGAAGATGTTGTAGATGTCGAGATAGATCGCCAGCGTGGCGCTGACATAATTGGTCTCGCCGCCGCGAACGATACGATTGATGTCGTAGAGGACGTAGGCGGAGAAGATGGCCACGGCCGCAGCAGAAATGGCCAGGTGGAGCGCAGGCATCTGAAGCCAGATGTTGGCAACGCCAGCCAGCAACACCAGGATCACGCCAGCGAAGAGAAAATTTCCCATGCCGCTGAAATCCCGCTTGCTGACTGCAGCGACGGACGCCAGGGTGAAGAACAGGGCACCGGTGCCACCCGCCGCCAAGGCGATGAGGGAGCCGCCGTTGGAAAAGCCGAGGGCCACCTGAAGGATGCGCGACAGCATCAGGCCCATGAAGAAGGTGAAGCCAAGCAGCAGCGCAACGCCCCAGCCGCTGTCCTTGGTGCGCTCGATACCGTACATGAAGGCAAAGGCGATGCCCAGGAAAACGATGAAGGCGATGAAGGGACTGCCGGAGAGGAAGCTGAACTGCAACTGCACGCCCACCAATGCCCCGAGAATGGTCGGAACCATGCTGAGGCCGAGCAGCATGTAGGTGTTGCGCAGGACGCGGTTGTGCTGCAGATCCAGGGTCTGGGCGGTTTGACCGGGAAGGGGGAAACCGTTGGTCATACTTGTGCTCCTGAGAAGAAAGTGAGTGTGAAGCGACCGTAAGACTACCCATCGGGGGTGAAAGTTGCAACTTGACACGCGTGACTGCGACCCGCGTGACTGACTTCTCGCCAAGATTCCGGGTTAAACTCGCGGCCGCGCGGGGGTTTCCCCCACGGCCAGAGGTCGCGGAGGTGTGGCAGAGTGGTCGATTGCACTGGTCTTGAAAACCAGCAAGGGGCAACCCTTCGTGAGTTCGAATCTCACCGCCTCCGCCATCGTGCGTACAGGTTTGCGTTCTGTCGGGGGTACAGTGATCGGCGCCGCTGATCTGGCCGCCCGAATCGACCGTGTTGCCGCGCTCGTGGCTTCGGCGCGCCGCCTCTTGTTCATTACCGGCGCCGGCATTTCCGCCGATTCCGGTCTCCCGACCTACCGGGGGATTGGGGGTTTGTATGATCGGGAACTGACCGACGAGGGCCTGCGCATCGAAGAAGCTCTCTCTGGTGAGGTTTTCGCGGCTTTCCCCGAAGTCACCTGGAAGTATCTCGCCCAGATCGAAGAGGCCTGTCGCGGGGTGGAGCCCAACGCCGCGCACTGGGTGATGGCCCGCATCGAACGCGAACGGCCCGGCAGTCTCGTCCTGACCCAGAATATCGACGGGCTCCACCGCCGCGCCGGGAGTCTCAATCTGATCGAGATCCACGGCAATCTCCAGAATCTCGCCTGTACCGCGTGTCACTTCCGTACTTTTTGCCCCACGCTGGAGGGTTGGGCAATTCCCCCGCACTGTCCCGAGTGCGACGCTGTGATGAGGCCGACAGTGGTTCTGTTTGGCGAGTCCCTTCCCTCAGGGGCCATGGATCGATTTCTGGATGCTTTGGAGGCCGGGTTCGACGCTGTATTTTCGATTGGTACTTCGAGTGCCTTTCCGTATATTGCCCAACCGGTTCTGTGGGCGGCCCGAAGCGGGATCCCTACGGTTGAGATCAATCCTGGCGAGACGCTCCTGAGCGGTATCGTCGATACGCGCATTCCTCTGGGTGCCGCTGCGGCCATGACTGCGCTGCTCGAACGTCTGGAGTGGTAGGGGCGCGGGGGGCGCGATCCGTAAGTCTGCTGGATTTCCAGCGCCGGCAGCCGCGGTTCCGGGTTATACCTCCAGAAAGTCGCGCACCTCGGCCGCCCGGGCCATGGTGTCCCGGTAACCCAGGTCCATCAGGGCCTCGGTGTAAGGCTGCTCGAAAAGCAAGTAGCTGGTGAGGGCGCCGCCGCGCCGATTCATGGCGCCGATTCCTCGCAGCAGTATCTTTACGGGCCGGGGAAGGGCATCGGCGTGGTTGGCGGCGATCAGATCGAGGCGCTCCGAGGGGGCGATAATCAGCGTGCGAATCTTGCGCAGGGGAACTTCGGCCTGGGCGAGCACATCCGGGGAGAGGGAGGCGACGGTTTCATTGATGCGTTGCAGTCGCTCGATATCCACGGCGAGGCTGTCCAGGAAGATGCTGGCGAGGGCGTGGCCGGCGATCTGGGCCAGGGAAGGATGGCGGGCGCTGCTATTGCGTTCCTTCGGTTCATTGAGTCGCCCGGCGCCGATGACAAAAATGCGCTCTGCACCGAGGTGGATGGCGGGGGAGATGGGGGCCAGTTGGCGCATCGATCCGTCACCGAAAAATTCGCGGTTGATGTGGGTGGCGGGGAAGATGAAGGGTATTGCACTGGAGGCCAACAGGTGGCTGACGTTGATCTTGCAGCGGATGCCCACGCGCTGCACCCGGCGCCAGGGCTCGGCAGTGGGGTGGCCCTGGAAGAAGGTGATGCTTTCGCCGGATTCGTAGCCCGACGCCGTGATGGACAGGGCGTGGAGGGCGCCGGAGCGGATGGCGTGGTCTACGCCGCGAAAATCGAGGTAACGGTTGAGCAGATCCCGCAGGGGCGTGTTGTCGAGGAGGGAACGGGGACGGCTGCGAATCGCCCAGCCCGCCACCAGCATGGAGAGCCAGTGGGCGCCGGAGCGCACGATACCTGCTGTATCCGCGCGATAGATGTGGCCCGCGTGCATGCTGCGCCAGACGTGGGCCACCATTTCGACAGCCTTGCCGAAGTTGTCCGCCAGACAGGCGACGCTCGCGGCATTGATGGCGCCCGCCGAGGTTCCGCACAGGATGGGGAAGGGATTTTGGCGCGGGTTGGGGAGCAATTCGGCGACTGCCATGAGCACGCCGACCTGATAGGCGGCGCGTGCGCCGCCGCCGGTGAGGATAAGCGCGGTGCGGGGGCGGGAGTTCATGCGCTGGCGCCCTGACGAGGGGGGGGCTGACACCTGAT
Organism: Betaproteobacteria bacterium; assembly: GCA_016720065.1. Classification (NCBI taxonomy): domain Bacteria; kingdom Pseudomonadati; phylum Pseudomonadota; class Betaproteobacteria; species Betaproteobacteria bacterium. The sequence continues at coordinate 286,767 of JADJXY010000002.1, forward strand.
CAAGGCATACTCCATGACGTCGTCGCCTGCGGATGTGAATAACATACCCATCGATTTTCCCCGAGGCGCTTCTGTGCGCCTTTCCTGAACATTCGCGAGTATAGGAGAGCGACGCATCGCCCTCAATCGCGGTATTGACAGGAACGGGCGGTCAGGGTCGGAAGGCGTCGGCCCAGCAGTTGGGCGTTTCGTACAGTCGTACGCGCTCGAGGCGCAAATGATTGCCGTAAGTATCGCGATAGACCGGATCGAGAATGGTGAAGGCGAGGCGGGCGAGATTCTCGGCTGTCGGCACGCGGTCCAGGACGACCGTCTTGTGGTCGGGGATGCTGGACAGGAACGCTACCACGGTGGTGTCGCCAGCATAGGCAAGAAAGGCGTGGTCCCAGAGATCGACCAGGTGGTGCCGGGCCAAATCCTTCACCTGCGAGAAATCCATCACCATGCCATTGGCAGCGTCCCCCTCCCTTTCGATGATCTCGCCTGCCAGGGTGATCTCGATGGCATAGCGATGGCCATGCAGGTGCCGGCACTGGCTGCGGTGATCGGGAATGCGATGGCCGGCGTCGAATTCCAGGCGGCGGGTGATGAGCATTGGGCGGCAGGGTTTGAGGGAGGCAGGATTATACAATGGCGCCATGCTTACCCTCTCCGACCATCGCCGCGACATCGCGGGACTCACCTACGTCTATCCCGTCGTTTCCCGCCGGGCAGGGGGGCTGTCCCTGGGAATCAACCTCAATGTCAATAACGCCTGCAATTGGGCCTGTGTCTATTGCCAGGTGGAAGGCTTGACCCGTGGCGGACCCCCGCCGGTGGATCTGGTCCTGCTGGAGAATGAGCTGGAAGGCTTTCTGGAGAGACTGGCCAATGGCGATTTTTTCCAGCGCGAAGTTCCGCCGCAATACCGCAGGCTGGTAGATGTAGCCTTTTCGGGCAATGGCGAGCCAAGCGCTGCGGCGGAATTTCCTGCTGCGGTAGCTCTGGTGCGGCGGCTGCTTGCGGCGCGGGGGCTGACGCCGGGTGTCCTGATCCGACTCATCACCAACGGCAGCCTGCTGCATCGTCCGGCCGTTCAGGCGGGCATTCGCGCCTTGGGCGAGGGTGGGGGAGAGGTGTGGTTCAAGGTCGATCGCCTTGGGGCACAAGCGACCGCCGTGGTCAATGGCGTGCGCCTGGACCCGGATAAGGTGCTGCGTAATCTGCGCCGCTGCACGGCACTGGCGCCCACTTGGATCCAGACCTGCTGGTTTGCGCTGGACGGGGCTGCACCGGACAGGGTGACCCGGGATGCCTACTGTGAATTCGTCGGCCAGGTTGCCGCTTGCATTCGCGGCATCCACCTCTACGGTCTGGCGCGCCCCTCGCAGCAAGCCGCCGCCCCTCGCCTGGGCGTGCTCGCCGAGAGCGAACTCTGCGAATTTGCGCGGCACATAGAAAAGAAAACGGGCGTCCGGACCGTAGTCAGTCCGTGACGCCCGCAAATACGGGTTGACCTGCGGTCAGGCGGCCTTCTTGGCCTTGGCCCGGGCAGATTTCTTGAGCGATTTGAACAGTTCCGACTCGTTGGCACGCAGGTACTCAATCACTTCCCAGTCTTCCCGCTTGATGGCCTTGATGTCGATCTGCTCGACATGGACGAGGCGCAGGAGCTCGCGTACCGGCTTGGGCATGTTGCGGCCGCTTTCGTAGCGGGAGCCGCCGCTCTGGGTCACGCCGATGGTGGACCAGAATTGCTGTTGATTGAGGCCGAGCTTGCGACGGATTTCGCGGGGCTCGATTTTCTCGATGGTCTTGGTTGTGCTCATGATGAAATCTCCATACGCCGACGTTGTAGGGTTAGCCCGATATACTTTTTGTGTATGACCTAGGTCATAGGACGAATTGTATAGAGACTTTTGTGGTTTGCAAGTGGCATCGCGAAATTTTTTTTGGGTTTTTCGCTCGGGCAAGTCCTTCATCGCAATGGGGAAAACACTTGAGCCGCGTGCGGATGGCGGGGGGCTCGGTTTCTTTGCCAAACGCCCCGGATGCTCTAACATCGCCGGAAATATCCGTGGGAGACAGTCATGCAGGTCCGCGAAATCATGCGCATCAAGGGGGCCACCCTCTATACGACGACGCCGCAGCAGGCGCTGGGTGTGGCGGTTGAAACCATGGCGGAGTTCGATGTCGGCTCCCTGGTCGTCATGGAAGGAGGTCGGATGGCGGGCATGCTGACCTTCCGTGAGGTCCTGAAGGCCTTCAATGACCACGGCGGGCAGCTCGCCGGAGTCACCGTCGGTGAGGTCATGGTTCCCGACCCGGTGACCGCGCCGCCTTCCATGGAAGCCAACGACCTGCGGCGCCTGATGATCGACAAACATTCGCGCTATCTGCCCATCATGGATGGCGAAACGCTGCTGGGCGTGATTTCCTTCCTGGATGTCGCCAAGGCAGTCCTCGAAGAGCAGAACTTCGAGAACAAGATGCTCAAGAATTACATCAAGAACTGGCCCGGCGATTCCGGGAACTGACCCGCACCACAGGTGCGGGATTGCGCTGGGGCCGCAGCCGACTGCTTGTTCCGGTCAGCGTCCGTTCCACCCATAACGCTTGGTGCGTTGCCAGCGCAGGTCTGGCTGAGCGCGAGGGTTGCTGGCGGCGCGCGAATCGGGATGCGGCGGCGCCTTCCTGGCGGGGCTGGGAGGGGGGGCGGAGGGCTTGCGGGTGACCATGGTAAACTCGCCGCTCCATTCTAACCACTTGGCACCCCGATGTCCGGCAATACCTTCGGCACCCTGTTCAGCGTCACTTCCTTCGGCGAATCCCACGGGCCCGGTATTGGCTGCGTGGTGGATGGTTGTCCTCCGGGGCTTGCGCTCTGCGAGGCCGATATCCAGGCAGAACTCGACCGTCGCCGACCCGGAACTTCGCGTCATGTGACGCAACGGCGGGAGCCGGATACGGTGGAAATTCTGTCCGGGGTTTTCGAAGGGCGGACGACCGGTACCCCGATCGGTCTCTTGATCCGCAATCAGGATCAGCGCAGCAAGGATTACGGCAATATCGCCGAAACCTTCCGACCGGGCCACGCCGACTATACGTATACCCAAAAGTACGGGTTCCGCGACTACCGCGGAGGGGGGCGATCCTCGGCGCGGGAAACCGCGGTGCGGGTGGCCGCCGGCGCCATCGCCCGCAAGTGGCTGCGGGAGCGCCATGGGGTCGGGATCCGTGGTTGGATGAGCGCCCTGGGCCCCATCGACATCCCCTTTGTCAGCGAGGCGGATATCGACGCCAATGCCTTTTTCGCCCCCAATGCGGCCCTCGTCCCGCAATTGGAAAGCTACATGGACAGCCTGCGCCGTGACCTCGACTCGGTAGGGGCCCGCATTACCGTGATCGCCCGTGGTGTGCCGCCCGGCTGGGGAGAACCGGTTTACGATCGCCTCGACGCCGACCTTGCCTACGCGATGATGGGTATCAATGCCGTCAAGGGTGTCGAAGTCGGCGCGGGCTTTGCGAGCATCGCCCAGCGAGGGAGCGAACACGGCGACGAAATGCGGCCCGAGGGATTTCTGTCCAACAACGCAGGAGGAATCCTGGGCGGCATTTCCACCGGTCAGGACATCGTGGTCAGCATGGCCATCAAGCCCACCTCGTCCATCGCCCAGCCGCGCCGCGCGGTCAATGTGCGTGGCGAGCCCGTCGAGGTCGCAACGGAGGGGAGGCATGACCCCTGCGTCGGCATCCGCGCCACGCCCATCGCCGAGGCGATGCTCGCGCTTGTTCTCATGGACCATGCTCTGCGCCACCGCGCCCAGTGCGGGGACGTGGCGTGTGCCACGCCGCGCATTCCGGGGAAAGTCGGCTAGAATCCCGGTTTTTTCGCCGTTTTGGCAGCAGCAGGACCAGAGGGGACCCAAATGCAAGTCGATCACCACGAACTCCATAACGAATTTCCCGAAATGCGCGACGCCATTGACGTCCTCAAGGCGTCCAACGCCCAGTTCGCGCGGCTCATGGCCAGTTATCATCGTCTGACGGGCAAAGTGGAGGATCTGGAAGAGCACGACATGCCGGTGTCCGACTTCACCCTCGAAGACATGAAAAAGCAGCGCGTCAAGTTGAAGGACGAGCTCTACCACCTGCTGCTGGCCTTCCGCACGGGGCAGAAACACCCGGCCTGAGGGCGCTCCCGGGTAGAATCCCGGGGATGCACGTCCTGCCCTACTGGCGCCTTTCGGGCTACTACTTCTTCTACTTCGCCTTCATTGGCGCCTTCTCGCCCTACTTCGGGCTCTATCTCCAGTCGCTCCACTTTTCTGCCTGGGACATCGGTCTCCTGATGTCCCAGATGCAGCTCATGCGTGTCTTCGGCCCCAATCTCTGGGGTTGGATGGCCGACCGCAAGGGCCACCGCGTGGCCATCGTGCGGCTCGCTTCGCTCCTCGCCCTTCTTGGGTTTACCGCTTTTTTCTGGTTTGACCGCCTGACTCCCATGCTGGCGGCCATGGCGGTCCTCGCCTTTTTCTGGAGCGCCGCCCTGCCCCTAGTGGAGGCGCTGACCTTCGATCACCTTCGGGATGAGGGCGCCCGCTACGGCCGTGTCCGCCTCTGGGGATCGGTTGGGTTCATCGTCGCCGTGCTGGGGGCCGGGGCCCTCTTGGACCGTGTGCCGGTGGCCGGCATTGTCTGGATTTGCTGGGCAATTCTGCTGGGTATCCTGCTGCTTGCCCTGGTTCTGCCCGAAGCGCCTCCCGTACGCGCCGCAGGCGAAGCGCCGGGGCTTAGGGACATCCTGGGGGAAGCTCGGGTGCGAGCCCTGCTTGGCGCCTGCGTCGCCATGTCGGCGGCCCATGGGGCGCTCTATGTCTTCTATTCCATCCACCTTGCCGATCACGGCTACAGCACGACTGCGGTGGGGATTCTCTGGTCCCTGGGGGTGGTGGCGGAGATTGGCGTTTTCATGCTGATGCCGCGCCTCCTGGCGCGTTACTCGGTCGAGGCGCTGCTCGCCTTCAGCTTTGCCGTGGCGGTATTGCGTTTTCTCCTCATTGGCTGGGCCGTGGACAGCCTGCTTCTCGCCATCCTGGCGCAGACCCTGCATGGGGTGACCTTCGGAGTCTTTCACGCTGCGGCGATCGCTGCCGTCAACCACTGGTTTCCCGGGCGGGCCCAGGGCCGCGGGCAAGCGCTCTACTCCAGCCTATCCTTCGGTGCCGGCGGGCTCCTGGGGGGACTGGCGAGTGGCTGGGTCTGGGATGCCCTCGGCGCAGGATGGACCTACACCCTCAGTTCCGGTTTTGCCCTGGCGGGCCTGGTGCTGATGCTCGCCTGCGGACCTGCGCGTCGCACCGTCCGGTGATACGCCGGCCTTCGGTGGGCGCGGAAGCTATGCGATAATTCAACGCTTTACGGCTCTTTCTTGCCACCATGCCGAAGACGCTCTACGACAAGCTTTGGGAAAGCCATGTTGTCCGCCAGGAGGACGACGGGACCGCCCTTCTTTACATCGACCGCCACCTGGTGCACGAAGTCACCAGCCCCCAGGCTTTCGAAGGCCTGAAACTCGCCGGCCGCAGGCCCTGGCGGATTTCCTCCATCGTCGCCACCGCCGACCACAACACGCCGACGGATCACTGGGATGAAGGCATCAAGGATCCGGTGTCCCGGCTACAGGTCGAAACCCTGGATGCCAACATCCGCGAGGTCGGCGCCCTGGCCTATTTCCCCTTCAGGGATCCCAAGCAGGGCATCGTCCACGTGGTAGGCCCCGAAAACGGTGCCACCCTGCCCGGGATGACCGTGGTGTGCGGCGATTCGCACACCTCCACTCACGGCGCCTTCGCCTGTTTGGCACACGGCATCGGGACCTCCGAGGTGGAGCACGTGCTGGCCACGCAGTGCCTGGTGCAGAAAAAGTCAAAGACCATGCTGGTGGCCGTGGAAGGTCGTCTGGGCAAGGGCGTCACCGGCAAGGACATCGCCCTGGCGGTGATCGGTACCATCGGCACCGCCGGCGGCACGGGCTACGCCATCGAGTTCGCTGGCAGCGCCATCCGAGGCCTGTCCATGGAAGGTCGCATGACGCTGTGCAACATGGCTATCGAGGCCGGTGCCCGCATGGGATTCGTCGCGGTGGACGACACCACGATCCATTACCTCAAGGACCGGCCCTTCTCCCCCAGGGGTGACGCCTGGGAGCAGGCGGTAGCCTACTGGCGCACCCTCAAGTCCGACGAGGGTGCTCGCTACGACACCGTGGTCAGCTTGCGGGCCGAGGACATCCAGCCCCAGGTGACCTGGGGCACTTCGCCGGAAATGGTCGTCGCCGTGGACGCCGTGGTGCCCGATCCGGCCCGGCAGGCGGACCCGGTCAAGCGGGAAGGCATGGAGCGTGCCTTGCAATACATGGGGCTGACGCCCAATACGCCGATCAAGGCCATCGCCATCGACAAGGTCTTCATCGGTTCCTGCACCAATTCCCGTATCGAGGATTTGCGCGAGGCGGCGTCCGTGCTCAAGGGGCGTCATATCGCAGCCAGCGTCAAGCTGGCCCTGGCCGTACCGGGTTCGGGCCTGGTCAAGCGCCAGGCCGAGGCCGAAGGGTTGGACAAGGTATTCCTGGCCGCCGGCTTCGAGTGGCGCGAGCCGGGCTGCTCCATGTGCCTGGCCATGAATGCCGACCGCCTGGAGCCGGGTGAGCGCTGTGCCTCCACCTCCAATCGTAATTTCGAAGGCCGCCAGGGCCCCGGCGGCCGCACCCATCTGGTCAGCCCGGCCATGGCGGCCGCCGCATCCATTGCCGGCCACTTCGCCGACGTTCGCGAACTGCTGTGAGGAGTGCCCCGATGAAGAAATGTCTTGGATTCATCCTGGCTGGTGTTTTCGCGCTTGTCCTGACCGGCTGCAATACGGTTCATGGCATGGGTAAGGACATCAAAAAAGGTGGAGAAGCCATTGAAAAGGCTGGGAAATAGCAATTGAAGGAGAATGCCATGAAGAGAAAACTTTCCCTCGTTATAGCCCTCGGCACCGTGCTGGCGATGCTCACCGCATGCAACACCATGCAGGGCATCGGCAAGGACATCGAGAAGGGTGGCCAGGCCATCGAGAAGGCTGCCAAGTAATGGAGAAGTTTGTTCGTCTCGAAGGCCTGGTGGCGCCTCTGGATCGCAATAACGTCGATACCGATGCCATCATCCCCAAGCAGTTCCTGAAATCGATCAAGCGTTCCGGCTTCGGCCCCAACGCTTTTGACGAATGGCGCTACATGGATGTCGGCGAGCCGGGGCAGGATTGCGCCCGGCGGCCGAAGAACCCCAATTTCGTGCTCAACCAGGCGCGCTACCAGGGGGCGCAAATCCTCATCACCCGCCAGAACTTCGGTTGTGGCTCGTCCCGGGAGCACGCCCCTTGGGCGCTGCTGGATTTCGGCTTCAAGGCCATCATCGCCGAGAGCTTTGCGGACATTTTCTTCAACAACTGCTTCAAGAACGGCATCCTGCCCATCGTCTTGCCGGCGGGGGAAGTGGACGCGCTGTTCCAGCAGGTGCAGGCGACGCCGGGCTACAAGCTGGTGGTCGATTTGCCGGCCCAGGCAGTGATCCGCCCCGACGGCCACGGGATTCAGTTCCTGGTGGACGCCTTCCGCAAGGAGTGCCTGATCAACGGTTGGGATGATATCGGCCTGACCCTGCGCCATGCCGACGCCATCCGTGCATTCGAAGAGAAGCGCCGCATCGAGCAGCCCTGGCTGTTCGCGTAACAAGGAAAAAGCATGAAGATTTGCGTACTCCCCGGGGACGGCATCGGTCCCGAAATCACGGCCGAGGCCGTGCGTGTGCTCAAGGCCCTCGATCTCAAGTTCGAGATGGAAGAAGCCCTCCTCGGAGGTGCGGCGGTGGATGCCACCGGCGCCCCCTATCCTGAGGCCACCCAGAAGCTCGCCCGCGCGGCGGATGCGGTGCTCCTCGGCGCCGTCGGCGGCCCCCAGTGGGACCGCCTGCCCCGGGAGCAGCGTCCGGAGCGCGGCCTGCTGGGCATCCGCAAGGATCTCAACCTCTTCGCCAACCTGCGTCCGGCCATTCTCTATCCCGAACTGGCCAACGCCTCCACCCTCAAGCCGGAAGTGGTGGCGGGGCTCGACATCCTCATCGTCCGCGAACTGACCGGCGACATCTACTTCGGCCAGCCCCGCGGCGTGCGGGAAGAAAATGGCGAGCGGGTCGGCTTCAACACCATGGTCTACAGCGAGTCGGAAATCCGCCGCATTGGCCATGTCGCCTTCCAGGCCGCCCGGAAGCGCAACAAGAAATTGTGTTCGGTGGACAAGATGAACGTCCTCGAATGCACCCAACTGTGGCGCGACGTGATGATCGAGGTGGCCAAGGACTACCCGGACGTGGAACTCAGCCACATGCTGGTGGACAACGCCGCCATGCAGTTGGTCAAGGCCCCCAAGCAGTTCGACGTGATGGTCACCGGCAACATGTTCGGCGACATTCTGTCCGACGAAGCCTCCATGCTTACCGGCTCCATCGGCATGCTGCCCTCGGCCTCCCTGGACGAGAAGAACAAGGGCCTCTACGAGCCCTCCCATGGCTCGGCCCCGGACATCGCCGGCAAGGGCGTGGCCAATCCGCTCGCCACCATCCTGTCGGCGGCGATGCTGCTGCGCTACACCTTTGGCCTGGAAGAGCAGGCACTGCGGGTGGAAAATGCGGTCAAAAAGGTTCTGGCCCAGGGTTACCGCACCGGTGACATCTACGAGCGCGGCACCACCAAGGTGGGGACTCGGGAAATGGGCGACGCCGTGCTGGCGGCCCTCGCGTAATACGAAAAGCGCTGTGGCGCGTTGAACGATTTTTTGGAGAGAGTCGAAATGAGAAAGGTTGGTCTGGTTGGTTGGCGCGGCATGGTCGGTTCCGTCCTCATGCAGCGCATGGTGGAAGAGGGCGACTTCGCCCATATCGATCCCGTCTATTTCTCCACCTCCAACGCCGGTGGCAAGGCTCCGGTGTTCGGCGGCAAGGAAGCTTCCTTGCCTCTGCAGGATGCCTCCAACATCGAGGCCCTCAAAGCCTGCGAGATCATCATCACCTGCCAGGGCGGCGACTACACCAAGGACGTCTTCCCGGCACTGCGTTCCGCCGGCTGGAACGGCCACTGGATCGACGCCGCCTCCGCCCTGCGCATGAAGGACGACGCGGTCATCATCCTCGACCCGGTCAACATGCACGTCATCAAGGATGCTCTCGCCAAAGGCGGCAAGAACTGGATCGGCGGCAACTGCACCGTCTCCCTCATGCTCATGGGCCTGGGCGGCCTCTTCCAGCACAACCTGGTGGAGTGGATTTCCTCCATGACCTACCAGGCGGCCTCCGGCGCCGGCGCCCAGAACATGCGCGAACTGATCGCCCAGATGGGCGCCATCCACGCCTCCGTCGCCGACCTGCTGGCCGATCCGGCCTCCGCCATTCTGGAGATCGACCGCAAGGTGGCCGAGACCATCCGTTCCGACGCCTTCCCCAGGAAGAACTTCCGCAACACCCCCCTGGCCGGCAGTCTCATTCCCTGGATCGACGTGCCTGTCGAGGGGGGGCAGTCCAAAGAAGAATGGAAGGGCGGCGCCGAGTGCAACAAGATTCTCGGCAACCCGGCCTTCCGCACCCCGGGTTCGATCCCCATCGACGGCCTGTGCGTGCGTATCGGCGCCATGCGCTGCCACTCCCAGGCGCTCACCATCAAGCTCAGGAAAGATGTTCCCCTGGACGAAGTGTCCGACATCATCGCCAAGGGCAATCAATGGGCCAAGGTCGTGCCGAACGAGCGCGAAATCAGTGAGCGGGAACTGACCCCCGCCGCCGTGACCGGCACCCTGACGGTTCCCGTCGGCCGCTTGCACAAGATGGCCATGGGGCCTGAGTATCTGGCCGCCTTCACCTGCGGCGACCAGCTGCTGTGGGGCGCTGCCGAGCCCCTGCGCCGCATGCTGCGTATCCTGCTCGACGCCTGACCCTCAAGGCCTTGAACGCAAAAGACCGGGGCTGCGGCCCCGGTTTTTTTTGTTGGGATTATGCCTACAGGGCGAAAAACTAGAAGCGGGATTAGCTTGCATAGCTAAGTTCATGATGTTATTTTAAAAGCCCCATTTCGACGCTCAGGGTGGCGCCGTGAAAAAAAATCTCGCAAATCGATTCAAGATGCGTGCTGCGGTCGCTGCCGTGGCCTCCTGTCTGACCCTGATGCCCGGGCTCGCCGATGCGGCTGGTCTCGGCAGGATCACTGTCCTTTCCGGACTGGGTCAGCCCTTGAGGGCGGAGGTCGAACTGAGCGCGACGCGCGACGAACTGGTCGGCATGACGGCGCGCCTCGCGCCCCAGGATGCCTTCCGCCAGGCGGGGGTCGAATTCCCCTCGGGTCTGCTCGACCTGCGCTTCGCGGTCGACCGGCGGACCAACGGCAAGTCCGTCGTGCGGATCACGTCGTCCAAACCGGTGAACGAACCCTTCCTCGATTTCCTGGTGGAACTCAACTGGCCGGCGGGCCGGCTGGTGCGGGAGTACACCTTCCTGCTCGATCCGCCGGAGGTTGCTGCCGCGGCTGCAGGCCAGCCTGTTTCCGTGGCGGAAGCCAAACCCGTAGCCTCCGTGCGAGGGGGGGGGTCCGATGGGGCCGCTCCGGAAGCGGCCAGGGCTCCCGCCAAGCGTGAGGCCAAACCCCGGGCGGCGGCCCCCGAGCCGGCAGCGTCCGCCGGGGGGGGGAGCCGCGAGGTCAAGACCGGTGACACCCTGGGAAAAATAGCCCGGGAAACGCGCCACGAGGGCGTTTCGCTGGAGCAGATGCTGGTCGGATTGTTCAAGTCCAATTCCGAAGCCTTCATCGGCGGCAATATGCACCGCTTGAAATCCGGTGCCATCCTGAACGTGCCGGACCGGGAAACCGTCGCCGCCATTCCCGAAGCTGAAGCCAAGCAGGTCTACGTATCCCACACTGCGGACTGGAATGGTTATCGCAAGAAACTGGCGGCCGCGACTGCCGACGGGCCTGCCCAGGCGGATGGGGGCACTCAGGCCGCAGCGGGGAAGATCACCCCCAAGGTGGAAGAGAAAGCTGCACCGGCCGACGCAGGCAAGGACCAGGTCAAGGTATCCAAGACCGAGGCCGCCGGCAAAGGAGCCAAGGGACGTAGCGGCGAAGAGGATGTTGTCGCCAAGGACAGGGCGCTCAGGGAAGCCAACGAGCGCATGGCCATGCTGGAGAAAAACGTCACTGAACTCCAGAAACTGGTGGAGTTGAAGAACCAGAGCCTGGCGGAGCTGCAAAAGCAGTCCGCGGGCAAGAAGCCCGAAGATAGCAAAGCGGCTGAAGCCGCCCGGAGAGCAGAAGAAACGAAAAAGGCCGAGGAGGCGAAGAAGGCCGAGGAGGCCCGTAAGCTCGAGGAAGCCAAGAAGGCCGAGGAATCGAGGAAAGCCCTCGAAGCTCAGATGGCGGAGCAGACCAAAAAGGCCGCCGAAGCCAAGAAAGCCGAAGAAGCCAAGAAGGCCGAAGAAACCAGGTTGGCCGAGGAGGCCAAAAAGGTAGAGGAAGCCAAGAAGGCCGAGGAGGCCAAAAAGGCTGCAGAGGCCGCGAAGCCCGCTGAACCGCCCAAGCCCCCTGAACCCCAGGCTGCCGCGGAAGCGCCGAAGCCCGCCGAAGCACCCAAGCCGGCCGAGTCCCCGAAACCGCCTCCCAAGAAACCCGTCCCCCCACCCCCGCCCGAGCCGGAACCGGAAGAGATGGATCTCTTCCTTCCCATCGCCGGGGGCGGTGCCATCGCAGCCCTTCTGGCCGGCTATCTCTTCTATCGCCGGCGCAAGGCCCCGCTGCCCTCCGTGCCGACTACCGCCGTTCCAAGTCCTTCCAGCCTGGGCCCCAATTCGGTTTTCCGGGCGACGGGAGGCCAGAGCGTGGATACCGGTCAAACGCCCCCCCGGACGGCCGATTTCAGCCAGACCGGACCGGGCACCATCGACACGGACGAAGTCGATCCTGTCGCCGAGGCGGATGTTTACATGGCCTATGGGCGCGATGCCCAGGCCGAGGAGATTCTCCTCGAAGCCATGCAGAAGGACCCGCAGCGCCTCGCCATTCACGCCAAGCTGCTCGAAATCTACGCCAACCGCAAGAGTGTCAAGCAATTCGAGACCCTGGCGAGCGAACTCTACGCCCAGACCGGCGGCGCCGGTCCCGAATGGGAGAAGGTGGCTGGTCTCGGGGCCAAGCTGGATCCGGGCAATCCCCTCTACACCACCGGTCGCGCATCGGTAGGGGGTGCGGCGGAATTCGATGCAGACGCCACCATGGTCGCGTCGGCCAAGACCGGCGACGCCCTGCGCTCGACGGTCACCTTGCCGGGTGCCTTGGGCCAGATGGCTTCCGCCGCCACGGCGGCGGCTCCCTCCGGCTCCTACGCCGGGGCCGAGGCGACGGTGGTGAAGCCCTTGCAGGAGGCTGCCACGGGCAGCGAAACGGCGCCGGTGGAAAACGAGCTCATGAGCCTCGATTTCGACCTGGGTCCGGCGCCCGCCGCAGCACCTGCGGAAGCGGCCGCAGCGCCTGCCGAACTGGACGAGGACGAGGTTGCCTTCGTCGATACGGTCACCAATGCCGAGGCCAACGTCGTCGATTTCAATCTGGACGCCAATCGCCCGCCCCAGGCCCCCGTGCCCGCGGCCCCGGCCGAACCGGAAATGCTCGATTTCGACTTGGGCTTCGGTACTGAAGCCGCCCCGGCGGAGGATTACCAGAGCACCCACAAGCTTCACGTCCGCGATACCCTGGGGGCGGCCGCCACGGTGCCCGAGCAGGCCGCCGCCGAGGCCCCTTATGCCGAGGAATTCAACCTGGATTTGCCGGTGGCCGGGGAAACCATGGTCAATCCGCAGGTGCTCGACCTCGATGCGCCGCCCCTCAGTCCCGAATCCACCGTCGTCAACCCCTTGGCCATGATGCAGGAACCCCCGTCCAAGGTCGATGACGAGATCGTGGACATTGGCGTGGTGGATGGCGATGCCCTGGAGTTCGACGTCAAGCTCACCGATTCGACCATCCTGGGGCAGCCCATGCAGGCTCCCAGCTTCGACATGGGTTCGATCAACCTCGATCTGGCTGCCGAACCCGTGGCGCCGCCGGCAGCGGCAGAGGCGCCCGCCCCTGCCGACGAGCCCGTGGCCGACGACAGTGTAGGCATGGGAACCCAGTGGGAGGCTGTCAGCACGAAGCTTGATCTCGCCAAGGCCTATGAGGAAATGGGCGACCTGGAAGGGGCCCGGGAACTCTTGCAGGAAGTCCTGAGTGAAGGTTCGCCGGCCCTGGCCGAGCAGGCCCAGGCCATTCTGGCACGCATCGGAAACTGAGCTTCACCTTGTTCAGCGATGGCCCCCGGAGCGGGGCCATCGTCGTTTCCGGGCCCGCGTTCGGGGCTCTGCGGGGTAGCCCCGGGCGGTTCCGGGCTAGAATCCGCGCATGATCCATCCCGGCGCCGTCGTTCTCACCTGGCTGCTCGCCACCGTGACCCTGCAATTCCTCGGGGCTCACGCCCTGGGCCTTGCTGCGCTGGCCCTTTTGCTGACGGGTAAAGGGGTCATCGGGCGCTGGGCCCGCCAGGTACGCCGGGCGCGCTGGCTGTTGCTGACCCTGGCGCTTGTCTTCGCTTTCGGCACGCCGGGGGAGGCTGCCTTTCCCGTGGCCTGGGCGCCCACCGATGCCGGCGTGGAAGCGGCGGGCCTGCATGGTTTTCGCCTGGTGCTCCTCCTGGGCCTCCTCGCTCTATTGTTCGAGTGGCTCGACCGCAGACGTCTGATCGTCGGTCTGGGGTCCATCGCCGCACCCCTGCGCTGTGTCGGCCTGCCCGTCGACGCTGCCGTGGTGCGTCTTGCCCTGGTCTTCGAATACCTGGAGACCCAGCCGGACAAGGGGTCCTGGAGAAGCATCCTGCAAGGGGCGGAAGGCGACGCTGCGGGACCGGACGTCCTGCAACTGGAGATCACCTCCTGGCGACTGCGCGATGCTTTCCTCCCGGGGGCGGCACTGGTTGTCCTTGTCGGCCTCGGGGCGCTGCCATGAGGATCGCCCTGGGGCTCGAATATTGTGGAACCGACTTCCACGGCTGGCAGAGCCAAAAGGAGGGCAGTACCGTCCAGGACGCTCTGGAGGGCGCGCTGGCCTGCATCGCCGATGGGCCGGTAGCGACGCTGTGCGCCGGTCGCACCGACACCGGGGTCCATGCCACGCAGCAGGTGGTTCATTTCGACACCGCTGCCGAGCGGCCGCTCAGCGCCTGGGTGAGGGGCGTCAACACGCACCTGCCCGATAGTGTGGCGGTGCGCTGGGCGCAGCCGGTGAGCGAGGATTTCCATGCCCGCTTCAGCGCCCGGGGCCGGCGCTACAGTTATCTTCTGCTCAATCGCCCCCAGAGGCCGGGGCTGTGGCGCGGACGTACCGGCTGGTTCCACGGCCCGCTGAGTCTTGAAGCCATGCGGGCCGGCGCTGCCCACCTCCTCGGCGAGCACGATTTCTCCGCCTTCCGGGCCGCCGAATGCCAGGCCAGGTCACCGGTCAAGACCCTGTGGCGGGCTGAGGTGAGACAGTCGGGGGAGTGGTTCGTCTTCGATTTCGCCGCCAGCGCCTTCCTTCACCACATGGTGCGCAATCTCGTCGGCAGCCTGGTCCATATCGGAAAAGGCGCCCAGGCACCGGCGTGGACGGCCGAGTTGCTGACCCAGCGGGACCGCAAGCTGGCAGCACCGACCTTTTCTCCCGACGGCCTCTATTTTCGTGGGCCTCTCTACGAAGCCCACTGGGGACTGCCCGAGTCCGACGACGATTTCCTGCCAGGAGTTTCTCCATGACCCGTTGCGAGCGCACCCGTATCAAGATTTGCGGCCTCACTCGCGAAGAAGACGTCGATGCCGCCGTCGCGGCGGGCGCCGACGCCATCGGCTTCGTCTTCTATCCGCCCAGCCCGCGCTACGTCACGCCGCAGCGGGCGGCGGAACTGGCACGGCGCCTGCCGCCCTTCGTCGCTGCTGTGGGGCTCTTCGTGAACGCCGAGCCTTCTGCGCTTGAAGCCACCCTGGACGCCGTGCCCCTGCACGTTCTGCAATTCCATGGCGACGAAAGCGAGGCCGATTGCCAGCGCTACCGGCGCCCCTACCTCAAGGCGGCGCGGGTAACTGCCGACCTGGATTTGGTACAATGCGCGGCCCGTTTCCCGACGGCCCAGGCTCTGCTGCTGGACGCCTTCGTCGAGGGCTATGGGGGTGGGGGCAAAACCTTCGACTGGTCGCTGATACCGGCGCAATTGCCACTGCCCGTGGTCCTTTCCGGCGGGCTGGAGGCTTCCAACGTGGGCGAGGCGGTAAGGCGGGTACGTCCGGCGGCGGTGGATGTCTCCTCCGGCGTCGAGGTGGCCAAAGGCATCAAGGACGCGGCCAGGATCAGAGCCTTCATCGCCGCGGTTCGGGCTGCGGAAACGAATTAGGACTCAAGTCATGCGTAAACAACCGGGTGGCCTCACCCGCATCTTCTGGCGGCGCCATTCGGCCAAGCACACCTGAAACGGCAAGACTCTGCAGGCCCGCAGTTTCTTGACCCTTTCCGGAGATTTCCCATGTTGGCTACCCCCTATACCCTGCCTGACGCCACCGGCCATTTCGGCCCCTACGGCGGCGTCTTTGTCGCCGAGACCCTGATCGCCGCCCTGGACGAGCTGCGCGCCGCCTACGAACGCGCCCGCAACGACCCGGCCTTCATGGCCGAGTTCAACTACGAGCTCAAGCACTACGTCGGCCGCCCGTCCCCCATCTACCACGCCAAGCGGTGGTCGGAGATCCTCGGCGGCGCCCAGATCTACCTCAAGCGGGAAGACCTCAACCACACTGGCGCCCACAAGGTGAATAACTGCATCGGTCAGGCACTTCTCGCCCGGCGCATGGGCAAGCCGCGGGTCATCGCCGAGACCGGCGCCGGCCAGCACGGGGTGGCCACCGCCACCGTCGCCGCCCGCTACGGCATGGAGTGCGTGGTCTATATGGGCAGCGAGGACGTCAAGCGCCAGGCCGCCAACGTCTATCGCATGAAGCTCCTCGGCGCCACCGTGGTGCCCGTGGAATCCGGTTCCAAGACCTTGAAGGACGCCCTGAACGAAGCCATGCGCGACTGGGTCACCAACGTGCACGACACCTTCTACATCATCGGCACCGTCGCCGGTCCGCACCCCTACCCGATGATGGTGCGGGACTTCCAGGCCGTCATCGGCGAGGAATGTCTGACCCAGATGCCGGAGATGGTCGGCCGCCAGCCCGATGCGGTCATCGCCTGCGTGGGCGGCGGCTCCAACGCCATGGGCATCTTCTACCCCTATATCCCGGTCGACGGCGTCAAGCTGATCGGCGTCGAGGCAGCGGGGGAGGGGGTCGAGACGGGGCGGCATGCCGCTTCCCTCACCGCCGGCGTCCCCGGCGTGCTGCACGGCAACCGCACCTACCTGCTGCAGGACGAGAACGGCCAGATCATCGACACCCACTCCATCTCCGCCGGCCTTGACTATCCCGGCGTCGGTCCCGAGCATGCTTACCTCAAGGATTCCGGCCGTGCGGAATACGTGCCGGTGAGCGATGCCGAAGCGCTGCAAGCTTTCCACGACCTCTGCCGCCTGGAAGGCATCATCCCCGCCCTGGAGTCGTCCCACGCCCTGGCCTACGCCGCCAAGCTGGCGCCGACCCTGGCCAAGGACAAGATTCTGCTGGTCAACCTCTCCGGCCGGGGTGACAAGGACATGCACACCGTGGCCGAAAAATCCGGAATCCAGTTCTGATGTCGCGCATCCAGCCCACTTTCCAGCGCCTCGCGGCGCAAGGCCGCAAGGCCCTCATTCCCTTCATCACCGCCGGTGATCCCGACGCCGCCCTGACGCTGCCCCTCATGCACGCCCTGGTGGAAGCCGGCGCCGACGTCATCGAACTGGGCGTTCCCTTCTCCGATCCCATGGCCGACGGCCCCACCATCCAGCGGGCTTCCGAGCGCGCCCTGGCCAGGGGCATGACCCTGAAGAAGGTGCTGGAACTGGTGGTGGCCTTCCGTGCCACCGACAGCGCCACGCCCGTCGTTCTCATGGGCTACGCCAACCCCATCGAGGCCCTGGGCCTGGAGAAATTTGCCGAGGCCGCTGCCGCGGCGGGCGTCGATGGCGTGCTGGTGGTGGATTACCCGCCCGAGGAAGCCACGGCCTTCGGTGCCGCCATGAAGTCCCGGGGCATGGATCCCATCTTCCTCCTGGCGCCCACCTCCACCGACGCCCGCATCGCCCAGGCGGGCGAGGTGGCCAGCGGCTACGTCTATTACGTGTCCCTGGCCGGGGTGACCGGCGCCGGGCACCTCAACATCGATGCCGTCGCCCAGCGCATCCCCCAGATTCGCGAAAAGACCGGCCTGCCGGTAGGCGTCGGCTTCGGCATCCGCGATGCCGCCTCGGCCGGACGCATCGCCGCCTTCGCCGACGCCGTCGTGGTCGGCAGCCGCATCATCGAGGAAATCGAACAATCCACCCCGGAAACCGCCTGTGCCCGCGTCAAGGCGCTGGTGGCGGATATCCGCCGCGGTGTCGACGGAGCCCAAACATGAGCTGGCTGAACAAACTTCTTCCCCCCAAGATCAAGCACGAACAAGGGACCCAGCGGCGCAGCAATCTGCCCGAAGGGCTGTGGAGCAAGTGCCCCTCCTGTGAGGCGGTGCTCTACGCCACCGATCTGGAAAGCAATCTGCACGTCTGCCCCAAGTGCGGCCACCACAATCGTCTCAGCGCCCGCCAGCGCCTGGACATGCTCCTCGACGGCGAGGAGCGCTACGAAATCGGCGCCGAAGTGTTGCCGGTGGATAGCCTCAAGTTCAAGGACAGCAAGCGTTATCCCGCCCGCCTCAAGGAGGCTGCCGAAGCCAGCGAGGAATCCGATTCCCTGGTCGTCCAGCAGGGCAGCATCAAGGGCATCCGTGCCGTCGTGGCGGCCTTCGAATTCGATTTCATGGGGGGGTCCATGGGGTCGGTGCTCGGAGAGCGCTTCGTCCAGGGCGTGCAGATCGCTGCGGAGGGCGGCATGCCCTTCCTTTGCGTGACGGCGTCCGGCGGCGCCCGCATGCAGGAAGGGCTTTTCTCCCTCATGCAGATGGCCAAGACCACGGCAGCCCTCACCCGGCTGTCGGAAAAAGGGCTGCCCTTCATCTCCGTCCTCACCGACCCCACCATGGGCGGCGTTTCCGCCTCCTTCGCCTTCGTCGGCGACGTGGTCCTGGCTGAACCCAACGCCCTCATCGGCTTCGCCGGTCCGCGGGTCATCGAGCAGACGGTGCGGGAGAAACTGCCGGCAGGCTTCCAGCGGGCCGAATTCCTGCTGGAAAAGGGCGCCGTCGATGCCGTGATCGACCGGCGCGAGCTGCGCGACCGCATCGCCCAGATACTCGCCCTGCTCCTGAAACAGCCCGCCTCGGCATGACGGGCACGGGACGGGGACACAGCGCATGTTGAGGCGTACGGGCATGCTCCTTTTTCCCGCCCGCACCCTGCCTTCCGCCCTGGGGGCAGCGGCAGCCCACCGGGACGCAAGGCGTCCTCCCCGCTGATGCTCCTCACAGACTGGCTGGCCCATATCGAGGGCCTGCATCCCCGGGGCCAGGCCGGAATCGAGCTTGGCCTCGACCGCATCCGCCGCGTGAAGGACGCGCTCGGTCAGACGCAGCGCTGCCCGGTGATCGTCGTGGGCGGCACCAATGGCAAGGGTTCCACCTGCGCCTACCTGGAAAACATCCTCCTGCGCGGCGGCTACCGGGTGGGCTGCTATACCTCGCCCCATCTGCTGGCCTACAACGAGCGGGTGCGTCTTGCTGGCCGGCCCGTTGCCGACGACACCCTGTGCGAGGCCTTCGCCAAGGTCGAGGCCGCCCGGCGTGACAGTGGCGTCGCCCTCACCTATTTCGAATTCGGTACCCTGGCGGCCTGGGAGGTCTTCGCCGCGGCCGAAGTCGATGCGGCGATCCTCGAAGTCGGCCTGGGCGGGCGTCTCGACGCAGTCAATGTCTATGACGCCGACGCCGCCATCGTCACCGCCATCGACCTCGACCACACCGACTGGCTGGGGTCCGACCGGGAGGCCATCGGCTTCGAGAAGGCGGGCATCTACCGTCCGGGGCGCCCCGCCTTCTGTGCCGATCCCCGGCCGCCCCGCTCCCTCCTCGACCATGGCGCCAGCATCGGCGCCGACCTGCGCCTCATCGGTCGCGACTTCGGCTTCGAGCGGGACCTGGCCCTGGCCCAGGGGGGGGAGAGCCGTCTGCAATGGCGCTGGTGGTGTCGCTCCGGCGACAGGCTGCTCAAGCGCGCCCTGGCCTATCCGGGCCTGCGCGGACCGACTCAGCTCTACAACGCCGGCGTGGCCCTGGCCGCCCTGGAGGCCCTGGCCGACCGCCTGCCGGTCACCATGCAGGCCATCCGGCCGGGGCTCATGGAGACCGAGTTGCCGGGACGCTTCCAGGTAGTGCCAGGCAAACCGGCCATCGTGCTGGACGTGGGCCACAATCCCCAGGCGGTACGTGTCCTGGCCGACAACCTGGGCAGCATGGGCTTCTTCGATCGCAACCATGCGGTGGTCGGCATGCTGGCCGACAAGGACATTGCCGGGGCCCTGGCGCCCCTGCGCGGCAAGGTGGACGCCTGGTATGCCGCCAGTCTTGACGGTCCCCGGGGCACTCCGGCCGAGCATCTGGCTGAAATCATCGCCCGGGAGGGGCTGGGCGGGAAGGTCTCCTGCCACGCCTCGCCGGCCGAGGCCTTCGAGGCGGCCCGGGGAAGGGCGGGGGAAAGTGATAGAATCCTGGCCTTTGGATCGTTCTATACGGTGGCCGGTGCCCTGCAAGCCATGCGGAACCGGAGCGAGTAGTCAGTCAGATAGGTTCAGCTATGTTCGGCCCGCCCCGCATCCCCGCTCGCTTTGTCGCTCATCCTCGCCATAGCTGCGGCTATGGCTGCGATTCGCTTCGCGCGACCGGGGCGCGGCTGCGCGCCTCGACATCGACGCAAACCTGTCTGACCGACGACTAGCCCATGCAAGAAGCAGACCCCCAACTCCCCCTGAAGAAGCGGGCCCGCCGTCGCCTGGTTGGTGCCATTGCCTTCGTTACCCTGCTGGCGGTGTTTCTTCCCATGCTGATGGACCACGAACCACGCCAGCCCAGCCAGGACGTGGAAATCCGCATTCCTGGCCAGGACGAGAAGCCCTTCGCGCCCAAGTTCGCCGGCCCCGCCGACAAGGCCGCCCCGCCGGCAGCCGCACCGGTGGCGCGGCCGGCGGAAGCCCCCAAGGGGGTGGAAGTCGCCAAGCCCGTCGCTGTGCCGCCGGTGGAAAAGCCGGTGCCGGTGGCTGAGAAGCCGGCCGCGAAGCCCACCGAGAAGCCGGCCGAGAAACCCGTGGAAAAGCCGGCCGAGAAAGCGGGCGACAAGCCTTCAGGCAAACCCGCCGTAGCGGAAGCGCAAAGGGCGGCGGCCATCCTGGACGGCAAGCCCGTGGCTGCGGCGCCCGTGGCGGGGGGCGAGCAGGTGATTCTCATCGGCGCCTTCGCCAACGAAGGCAACGTCAAACAGATCAAGGCCAAGCTGGGCGAACTGGGCATCCGCGTCTATACCGAACCCCTGGATTCCCCCCAGGGCAAGAAGACCCGGGTGCGGGCCGGTCCCTTCCCGAACCGCGAGGCGGCGGAGAAGGCCCTGGAGAAAATGAAGCGCATCGGTGTTTCGGGAGTGGTGGCGGCCAAGCCATGACGCTGTTCGACTGGGTGGTCGTCGCGGTGGTCGCGGCGTCCCTGTTGCTGGGTTTATGGCGGGGTGTCGTGGGTGAGTTGATCGCCCTGGTGGCCTGGGTGCTCGCCCTCTACGCCGCCCTGGAATTCGGTGCGCCGGTGGGCCAGAGTATGGGGACGGTAATCGGCGACCCGACGCTGCGCGTCCTGGCAGGCTACGCGGCGGTCTTCGTCGGTGTATTGGTGGTCATGGCGCTGCTGCGTCTGGCGGTGCAGGGACTGGTCAAGACCCTGGGGCTGGGACTTTCCGACCGCCTGCTGGGCATGGTTTTCGGCGTCCTGCGCGGTGTGCTCGTCGTTCTGCTGGGGGTGGCGGTGGCCGGCATGACCCCGGCGCCGCGGCAGTCGTGGTGGCGCCAGGCGACCCTGGCGCCAGCGCTGGAAACGGCAGTCCTGGCCCTGAAGTCCTGGTTGCCGGCCGATGTGGCAAAAAGAATTCGATTTACCTAGGTAGAAGACTATGTGCGGGATACTCGGAGTCATGGCAACAACGCCGGTCAATCAGCTCCTCTACGACGGGCTGATGGTGCTGCAGCATCGCGGGCAGGACGCGGCGGGCATCGCCACGGCGGAGGGCAACACCTTCCACCTGCACAAGGGGCCGGGGCTGGTGCGCGACGTCTTCCGGACCCGCAACATGCGGGCGCTGCCCGGCAATTGGGGCATCGGCCACGTGCGCTACCCCACGGCGGGTTCCGCCTACAACTTCGCCGAGGCCCAGCCCTTCTACGTCAATTCGCCCTTCGGCATCGTGCTGGGGCACAACGGCAACCTGACCAACGCCGACCAGTTGAAGGAAGAGATGTTCCGTCTCGACCGCCGCCACATCAACACCAATTCCGATTCCGAGGTGCTGTTGAACGTCCTGGCCCACGAGCTGCAGGCTGCCGCCCACGGCTACGAACTGGACGTGGAAAGCATCTTCCAGGCGGTGGCCGGCGTCCATCGCCGCTGCCGCGGCGCCTACGCCGTGGTGGTCCTCATCGCCGGTTACGGCCTGCTGGCCTTCCGCGACCCCTACGGCATCCGGCCCCTGGTCTATGGCAAGAACGAGACCGAGGCCGGCACCGAATACCTGATCTCCTCCGAGTCCGTGGCCCTCGATACCCTGGGCTTTGAGATCGTGCGCGACATCGAACCTGGCGAGGCGGTGTTCATCGACCTCGACCACAGGCTGCAGAGCCGCCAGTGCGCCCAGCAGCCCACCTACTCGCCCTGCATCTTCGAGTACGTCTACCTGGCGCGGCCCGACTCGGTCATCGACGGTGTTTCGGTGTACGAGTCCCGCCTCAAGATGGGCGAATTCCTGGCCGAGAAGGTCAGGCGGACCATTGCGGTGGACGAGATCGACGTGGTCATCCCCATTCCCGATTCCAGCCGGCCGGCGGCCATGCAGCTCGCCCAGGCCCTGGGCATCCCCTACCGCGAAGGCTTCGTCAAGAACCGCTACGTGGGGCGTACCTTCATCATGCCCGGCCAGGCCATGCGCCGTAAGTCGGTGCGCCAGAAGCTCAATACCTGCGGCCAGGAGTTCAAGGGCAAGAAAGTGCTGCTGGTCGATGACTCCATCGTGCGCGGCACCACCAGCCGGGAAATCGTTGACATGGCCCGGGCGGCCGGTGCCCTGAAGGTTTACTTCGCCTCGGCGGCGCCGCCGGTGCGCTTTCCCAATGTCTACGGCATCGACATGCCGACCCGGGCCGAGCTCATCGCCACCGGCCGTACCGACGCCGGCATCGCGGCCGAAATCGGCGCCGACGCCCTCGTTTATCAGGACATCGAAGCCCTCAAGCAGTCGGTGACCGCCCTCAACCGGGACCTCACCGTCTTCGACGCCTCCTGCTTCGACGGCTGCTACATCACCGGCGACGTGGACGAGTATTACCTCGACGCCGTGGAAGGCCTGCGCGGCGGCGGCAAGGGGGCAAAGAGCGACGACGATGGCGACGGCAAGGCCTCGCAGCAACTCGTCCTGCAACTGGCTTCCGGAGGGCAGGACTGATGGCCGACACCCCCCAATACCGCCCGGAAACCCTGGCCGTCCGCGCCGGCCAGGAGCGCAGCCAGTTCGGCGAGCACGCCGAGGCCCTCTACCTGACCTCCAGCTTCGTCTTCAAGAGCGCCGCCGAAGCCGCCCGCCGCTTTTCCGGCGAGGAACCGGGCAACGTTTACGCGCGCTTCTCCAACCCCACGGTGACCATGTTCGAGGAGCGCCTCGCGGCCCTCGAAGGTGCCGAAGACTGTGTCGCCTTTTCGAGCGGCATGGCCGCCATCATGGCCACGGTCATGGCCCACCTCAAGGCTGGGGATCACATCGTCGCCTCCAGCGGCCTGTTCGGGGCCACGGTGCAGCTCTTCAGCGCCATCCTGTCGCGGGCCGGCATCACCACCAGCTTCGTGCCCCAGACCGACCCCGCCGCCTGGGAGGCCGCCATCCGCCCGGAGACGCGGCTCTTCTTCCTGGAAACGCCGTCCAATCCGCTCACCGAGATCGCCGACATCCGCCTGCTGGCGGAGATCGCGCACCGCAAGAACATCCTGGTGGCGGTGGATAACTGCTTCTGCACGCCCATCCTGCAGCAGCCCCTGCAACTGGGTGCCGACCTGGTGATCCACTCTGCCACCAAGTACATCGACGGCCAGGGTCGCGTCCTGGGCGGCGCCGTGTGCGGTCCCAAGGCCCTGACCGAGGAAGTGTTCAAGTATCTGCGTACCGCCGGACCGACCCTGTCCGCCTTCAACGCCTGGGTGCTGCTGAAGGGCCTGGAGACCTTGAAATTGCGCGTCGAGGCCCACGCCGCCAACGCGGCGCGCCTGGCGGCCTGGCTGGAAGCCCATCCCAAGGTGGCCCGGGTGTTCTACCCCGGCCTCGCCTCCCACCCCCAGCACGAATTGGCCAGACGCCAGCAGCGCACGGGCGGGGGCATCGTCTCCTTCGAGGTCAAGGGCGGCCGGGAAGCCGCGTGGAAGGTGGTGGATCACTGCCACCTCCTTTCCATCACCGCCAATCTGGGCGACACCAAGACCACCATCACCCATCCCGCCTCCACCACCCACGGCCGCATCAGCCCTGAAGCCCGGGCCGCCGCGGGCATCGGCGAAGGCCTGCTGCGCATCGCCGTCGGCCTCGAAGCGGTCGAAGACCTGCAGGCCGACCTGGAGCGCGGTCTCTCACTTCTCTGAGCCTGGGCTTCTGGTTCCACCCAAAAGCCGCGCCGCTCACTTTTCAATCCCCTGACGGGGTGCCCTGCGCGGCACCCCTGGAGTTTCCATGCATTTCAATCAACTTGGCCTCTCGGCCGAACTGCTGCGTGCCGTTGCCGAGCAGGGCTACGACACCCCGACCCCCATCCAGGCCCAGGCCATCCCCGCCGTACTGGCGGGGCGCGACCTGATGGCCACCGCCCAGACCGGGACCGGCAAGACCGCCGGCTTCACGCTGCCCATCCTGCAACTGCTCTCCGGGGGCGGCAACGACCGCCTCACCCGGCTGGCCAAGACGCCCCGCGTCCTGGTCCTGGTTCCCACCCGGGAACTGGCCCTGCAGGTCGAGGAAAGCGTGCGTACCTACGGCAAGCACCTGCCGGTCACCTCGACGGTGGTCTTCGGCGGTGTCGGCATCAATCCCCAGATTTCCGCCCTGCGCCGCGGCGTCGATATCGTCGTCGCCACCCCGGGGCGCCTGCTCGACCATGTGCAGCAGCGCACTATCCATCTCTCCGGCATCGAAATCCTCGTCCTCGACGAAGCCGACCGCATGCTGGACATGGGCTTTATCCGCGACATCAAGAAGATCATCGCCCTCCTGCCCAAGCGGCGGCAGAACCTGCTCTTCTCCGCTACCTTCTCGCCGGAAATCCGCGAACTGGCCGCCGGCCTCCTGCACGACCCGCAATCGGTGGACGTCGCCCCGCGCAACACGGCGGCCGAAACCGTCCGCCAGCGGGTGATCGAAGTGGATCGGGAGCAGAAGCGCGATCTCCTCCTGCACCTGTTCGAAACCCGGGGCTGGCACCAGGTGCTGGTCTTCACCCGCACCAAATACGGTGCCGACGCTCTGGCCCGCAGGCTCGACAAGGCCGGCATCAGCGCCGCCGCCATCCACGGCGACAAGACCCAGGGCGCCCGTACCCGGGCCCTGGGCGACTTCAAGGCCGGCAAGCTGGCCGCCCTGGTGGCCACCGACATCGCCGCCCGCGGTATCGATATCGACGCGCTGCCCTACGTGGTCAATTACGAGCTGCCCAACGTGGCCGAGGACTACGTGCACCGCATCGGCCGTACCGGCCGCGCCGGCCAGGAGGGGGAGGCCATCTCCCTCGTCTGCCACGACGAGCGGGGCAACCTGAAGGACATCGAAAAACTCATCCGCCGGGATCTGCCCCGGGAGTACGTGGCCGGCTTCGAACCCTCGCCCCACGCCCAACCCCGCCCGGCTCCTGCCGGCGCAGCCCCCGCGCCCGCGGGCCGCAAGCCCGCTCCCCGCGGCGATTCCCGCCGCCCGGCCGGCCAGGCCCCCCGCCATCGGAGCGGCAGCCGGCATCGCTAAGCCTCGCCCGCCCTGCGAGCCGGGGGAGACGGAAAGACGCTCGGGCCGACCCTCGGCCGGGCGGTGCCGCCTCAAGCCCCCCTGAGTTTGACCAGAACCTCTGCATCGCTCAGGGGCGCGCCGACCCAGACGATCACCTTCGACGCGCCGGCCCCCCGAGCGAGTTCCTGGAACAGGCGTTCTTCGACCTGGCTCAGACCGCCCTCCAGCGTTGCGAGGGGATGGATCACGGCGGGGGCGTATAAGGCAAGACCGCGGGTCTCGGCAACGAGGGTCGTCACCCCAAAAACCCCCGAAGCAAGGGGTTTCCCTGATTGAATACGTCTATCGCGCCCACGCGGCATATGCCATAGTCCGAGAACATTGCGGGTGGCATGAGTTCTGGCTCGGGGGAGATGGGAATGAAGGGGAGTCTGCGGCAAGGGGCAAGACTGGGATTTATTGGGGCAGTGCTGGCGAGCGCGGCCCTGGCGTCGGCGCAGGCTCCTTTGCAGGTATGCAATGCGGAAAACAGCCAGAGCTGCGTAGCCCATCTCTTCGTGAGCGATGCGGATCGCGAAGCGCGCAATTGTTTTCCCGCCCGCTATCTTGAACTGTGGCGGCGCGATCTGCCTCTGGATCGCTTCCTCAAGCGGGATGCCGTCGGGCGCTACCAGCAGGTCGATGCCGAAGCCTGTGGCATCCCGCGTGGTTTCCTGGATCCCTTGCAGCGGCGTACGGCATGCCTTGATCCAAAAAGTGACAAATGCAGCGATGGGCATCCGCCCTGGTTGGGCGTCGCCCTGGAAGGGGGAGGAACGAAATCCGCACCCTTCGCTCTGGGCGTTCTGGCTGGCCTGCAGCAGGCCGGGCTGTTGGACAAGGCTGAAATCGTGGCCTCGGTCTCCGGGGGAGGCTATGCGGCCCACTACTACTTCAGCCGCCTCATGGACGCCTGGGAGGCCCGACCGGTCCCGGCCTTGCCGGGTGCCGCCCCGGATCCCGCGGCGGTGGCTGACAATACCAGGGTGAGCGTTCGCAGCGAGCTCCCGGACAGCGGCCCCCAGGCGTGGTTTCGCGATTGCATTCCCCATAGCTACCACTGCGGTTTCGCCAAGGATCTGGTCAGCAAAAACGATCCTCGCTTGTGCCGCCCCGTCCAAGACGGTGATCCGTCCAAAAATCTGGGCAAGGACTACCAGTACTGGGAGCAGATCGTCCACTACACCGACCTGACCGCGCCTTTCGGTAGCTGGCGCCGGGTCAGTACCAGCGACTGGGCAGGAAGCATCGGTCACCTCGTGGGACTTTTTGGCCTCCAGATGCTGACCCTGCCGGCGCACCATCTGGCCCACACCCTCTTCAGTTGGCCGGAGAATTTCGCCCCCTCCCGGGAGGCGTACCGGGCCGGTATCGAGCGGGCCTACGGCCATACCACCACAAGCTGGCAGGCGGCGATGGCCCTGGCGCCGGAGTGGGTGCCACCGCCCGATCCCGCCGCGGCCGCGCTGACCTCTGCCGACCCCGCCTGGGACGATCCGGCCGAACCCTTGCGGCGGCGTGGCAGCCATACCCTGGAGCGGCTGGGCTACGCCTATCGTGACGCCCAGAACAACTGCCAGCGGGATGATGCGGGCCGCAAGGCCTGCGGCTTTCCCCTATGGATTTCGGGCACCGCCAATACTGCCGGTCGATCGCTCGAATCCTGGCTGGTGACGCCCGAGCGGGATTCCCTGCGCTTTCTGTTCGAGACTACCCCATTTTCCCAGGGGTCCGGCACCTTCGGCTGGGCGGACAGCCCCTACGGACCCTGGCTCATGCGGGATGCTGCCGGAGCTTCCGCGGCCTTTCTCGACGACGAGCAGAGGCGGTTCGGTACGCCGCCTTGGCGGACGCTTGTGAGCACCGGTCTACATCTTTTCAACCTCAATTGGGGCACCGACATCCCCAACTTCGCAGTGTCCGACGAGCGACGCGCGCTGTACCGATTCATGCCCTGGCCCCTGTATACCCTGCCCGTGTTCCAGGGGCGCGAGGCGCCCTACATCCACCTGACGGATGGCGGCAATAGCGACAACCTCGCCCTCATGAGCCTATTGCGGCGCGGGGTGAAGCACATCGTCGTGGCGGCCTCCACCGATGACGAACAGGGCGAATTCCCCTCCCTGTGCGAAGCGAAGAACCAACTCGAACTGGATGGCAGTTATCGTCTGCTGATGCCGGAATTGCAGGACTTCGACCGTGTATGTGCCCAACAGGTCGGGGTCTCCCAGGAAAAGACCTGGGGTGAGGAACGGGTCAAGGCCTATTTCTGCGAGCGGGCGGCTGGCAGCCCGACGGGCGCCGATTGCGACGCGCGTTGGCGAGATCGCAGCGCAGGAGCGGGCCTCGGTTACAACCTCTGGGATTGGCCCACCCCGGTTCTTCAAGGGTGTGTGGTCCGGGACGAAGAGGGGCAGGGCGCTTCCTGCGAGGGGGCGGGGAGCCGGCTGCTTTCACGGCTCTATGTCGTCAAGCCGGCCATAAACCTGAAGGTGGCGCAGCAGCAGGTAGAGCTCACGTCCGAAGGGACGCCGAATTCAAGCTGCGGCGGAAAACTCTGCACACACGAGCAGAGCCGCGTCCGCTCCTGTCCGGCACGTGACCCGGGAGACTTCATCGGCCCTCCGTTGAGTGGTGAAGAGGCTGCCATGGCGCTGCCCTGTACTGCCATGGCTTTCTTGAATGCGAATTATCGAGGCAATGGTGTGTACGGCGAATTCCCCCAGCACAACTTCCTTTTCATGACCCTCAATTCCAGCCACACCATGTATTCGGCGTACTACGACCTGGCGCGCCACTACACCCGGCAAATTGGCTTGCAGGGCGATTCCCTCACCGTTCCCCGGGGGCTGTGCCCGGAAACAGAAGGCTGTCGCATTCCGCTCGACGAGGGAAGGCGGAATTGTCCCTAAGGGCACGCATCATCGGCCTACTGAAGGCTGCGCGCAGCACCGGCGGGGAGCAGCCGGAAGATTCTTGCCCCGACAGAGTGCCGTGCCGAAGAATTCGTGAATCGGGCGCGGCACCTTCCGTAAGCCTCACAAAAGGAGTCTTCAATGTCGTTTCCCAAGCCTTACGCTCTTGTCTTCGCCACGGGGGCCAGCCTGCTGCCCGGTTTTTCCGCCGCCGAACCGGCCACCGCCACCGCCGCCGTCCTGGGTGGCCTGGGTGGCTTCTTCATCCAGCGTGCGCAAGGGCCGTCGACCAATGTCGGTTTGGCGAGTCATGGGTATGTGCAGTACGAAAATGCCAATGTTGCGGGTTGCAGCAAGATTCTGACCCGCAATGAGCCACTTGCGACGGGTCCGAAAGGGACGACCCAGGGCCAAAATCAGCCGAATACGGCAGTCGTCCAAAAAGACGACCCCGTCGCCGTCGCCCTGAAGCACGTCGTTCTCGGCACCGATCTGCACGTTCCTTTCCAGATTCCGGATCTGCTCTCCAATCGCATCCAGGTGGCTGTGGTTGCCAACGCCTTCGAAATGTGTGGCGCTGCCACTTGCGACGGGGGCTTCGACTTCCGCCCCAATGCCGACCTGGACGGCCGGGTGGTGTACTTTTCCAACGACGTGAAAAGGGATCAGCGCTCCCTGTCCTTCGGGGCCATGCCCATGTTCGGCCCCTTCCAGTACCAAGGAAATCCGGTGGGCTTCTCCCTGCATGTGGTCAAGCTCGCCAACGACCAGTCGGCCAATCTCAGTCCCTTGCTGACCACCCTGGCCGACTACGGCAAGCAGTCCGGCGCCGCCCTGACCCCCGAAGTGGGCGCCCTGTTGAACAGTATCGGCACCAATTTGCTCAAGGGTTTCGACGTGCGCCTCCTGCGCTACGACACCCTGCTCTACTCGGCTGGGGTGAGCGATGACCGCTCCCTGGGGATTCCAAAGTTCCGCTACGGCGATTACATCGTCGTACGCAAGGAAGATCGGGATCAGGAATTCGATTTTTCCAAGTACTGTTACGAGCCGAAAACCGGAAAGCTCTTCAATGGGGGGTGCTCCGAGGGTAAAGACTCTCCGACCTGCGCCGCGGGAACCGAAGCCACCGACGTCACCTACGGCGTCATCCAGGTTCTCAAGGCTGCAGCGCCAGCGCAAGCGAAGTATCAATTGTTCAAGGGTCTGCAAGCGGATGTGGCGCGGCTGGCGGCGGAACAGGGGCCGAACCTCACAGCCAAGTCAGTGACGGAAGTTGTCAGAGCCGGCAACTTCAAGGCCGACCTTGCCTTGGTGAGGGCGGTCAAGAGCATCACACATGGCAGCGACGATGAAGCGAAGGAGCGCTTGCTTGCCATCCTCAAGAAGTTGAAGGATTCGGAAGCTCATGGCGCTCAGAACGATAAAAACCCAGACAACTACGACGCCCGCCAGATTGCGGAACTGAAAAACGCTCTTGAGGTGAGGTGTACTGGGTTGGGTTGGAACGAGGACGCCCAGACTATCTACGGAAAGCTAGCCACCAACTGCCCCCAGAGGTGATTCTTCGGTGGCCGCTGGCCTTGGCGGTGGCCCCAACTGGTCCCCTAGATTGAGTCGCCCATCGACTGGCTCCCAGCGCCGGCATTGCGGGCCGCAACCCTGGGCTTTGTGTGGCAGGGATCTGCCCCGGCGTTCCGCCCGCAGAACATCGCCCCCATCCTGTTTGGGTGGGGGCGATTCCTGCAAGCGAGGCGCCTGGTGCCCTCCCGTATTACCATGCGCAGAATCCACCGAAGCACAGAAGGAGCGAACCATGTCCTTGGCTGAGACCATCTATCAACGCAGCCTGAACCTGCCCGATGCCGCGGCGCAGGAGGCCTTGGATTTCATTGAATTCCTCAATCAGCGCTATGGCCTTGCCAACGCATCTCAGGGGGCCGATGGCGATGCCGCGGACTACGAGACGTGGTTTGCGGCCCAGGTACAACTGGCGGTGAACGACCCGCGCGAGGGTATTCCTGCCGAGGCGGCCCGCGAGCACTTTGCCGCCCGTCGGGATGCCCTGCATCAGCGCACCCTGGGCAAGGGGTGACGCTCTTCTGGCATCCGCTGGCCATGGCGGATCGTGAACGCATCGTGGACTTCATCGCCCGCGACAAGCCCCTGGCGGCCATCGCCTAGGACGAGAGCTTCGATAATCACGCCCTGCGTATCGAGGCGAATCCGGCCCTGTACCGACCGGGTCGCATCGCGGGTACCCGTGAGGCCGTGGTCCATCCCAACTACGTGATGGTGTATCGCATCGAAGGGGAGGTGGTCACCATCCTGCGGGTCCTGCATAGCGCGCAACGCTGGCCGTCGGCGCAGTAGAGTCTCGTCCCTGGTGGGTCTGGTGAGCAGGATCGTTCCGCCGGATGTCTCGCTGCGTCGCGAGCCGATCAGACAAGGGTAGCGCGGTGTCTAACGCGGGGGCACCGCACCCATCCCCCCGTGCGCCCCCCTCCCCGGGTTAAAATGCCAGTCCCTGCCCCGCGAGACCATCACCATGACTTCCACCCGCAAGATTTCCATGACCGCTGCCGTCCTGGCCGGGGTTGCCCTGCCGCTTTGGCTGGTCTGGCGTGCCCGGGTGAGGCGCGCGAAGGCCGTCCAGACGAGCGCTGCGCTGCAGGGGGACGGAGTGAAGGTGGCGGGTGCAGGCAAGGCCAAGGCCCCCGCGCCGGTCCGCGCGGCGCCTTCGCCTCAGCCTTCTGCCGCGGCCGGCACGAGCAACGAGGCGACCGATCCCCTCTCCCGGGCGCGGGTGTTTGCCAGCTTCGGCCACCGGGTCCAGGCCGAGGCGGTGCTGGAAGGCGCCGTGGCGGCGGGGGAATTGAACCGCGAGGAAGTCGCGCTCTTCTGGGCGCGGCATGAGGTCGAAAGCGCCCGGCGGGCGGCGGCGCCCCTGGCCGCCAAGGTGCGCAAGGCGCGCCCGAAAACTGAGGCCGTAGCGACGAAAGCCGGGGGCAAGACCCAGGAAAGCTGATCCCCGCGGTCCTCTCTTCCGGCCCCCCCGTTGTTGCGGGAGTGGGCTGACCATCCGGACGCCGGGCGTCCTCTCCCTCCAACGATGAAAACCTTCTCCCCGTGGCCCTCCCCCCAGCCGAACGCATGACGCCCGCGGAACGCCGTGCCGGCGTTTCCCTGGCCTCCATCTTTGCCCTGCGCATGCTGGGGCTTTTCCTCATCCTGCCGGTGTTCTCGGTCCATGCCAAGACGCTGCCCGGGGGAGACGATCTCACCCTGGTGGGCCTGGCCCTGGGGGCCTACGGGCTTACCCAGGCGCTGTTCCAGATTCCCTACGGCATCGCTTCCGACCTCTTCGGGCGCAAGCGCGTCATCGCGCTCGGCTTGCTGCTCTTTGCCTTCGGAAGTTTCGTCGCGGCGGCGGCCCCCGATATTTACTGGGTGCTCATCGGCCGTGTCCTGCAGGGGGCCGGGGCCATTTCGGCCGCGGTGACTGCCCTGGCGGCGGATCTGACGCGGGAGGAGCACCGCACCAAGGTCATGGCCATGATCGGCTCGTCCATCGGCCTGGTTTTCGCCTTCTCGCTGGTGGGGGCGCCGCTGCTCTACGGGGTGATCGGCATGGCGGGACTCTTCGCCCTCACCGGTATCCTGGCCCTGGGCGCCATCGTCCTGCTCTACAAGGCAGTGCCCGAGCCCCCGCCGGTCAGCGGGCACGACAAGCTTCCCCTGCGCCGGGTGCTCCTGGATGCGGACCTCCTGCGCCTCAATTTCGGCATCTTCAGCCTGCATCTCATCCAGATGGCCATGTTCGTCGTCGTCCCCCATGCCCTGGTGCGAGGGGGAGGGCTGCCGGCGGCCGAGCACTGGAAGGTCTATCTGCCGGCGGTGCTGCTTTCGTTCGCCGTCATGGTGCCGGCGATCATTTCCGCGGAGCGGGGGGGCAAGATGCGGCCCATTTTCTGCGCTGCGGTCGCGCTGCTGGCCATCGTGCAACTGAGCTTGGCCGGCTTCGGCGAGGGGCTGTGGCCGGTGGCCATCGGCTTGCTGGCCTTCTTCGTCGCCTTCAACGTGCTGGAGGCGACGCTGCCGTCGCTGGTCTCGCGCACTGCGCCGCCGTCGGCCAAGGGCGCCGCCCTGGGGGTGTACAACACGACCCAGGCCCTGGGGCTCTTTTGCGGGGCTGCCCTGGGGGGCGCTCTCGCTCAGCATTTCGGAGATAATGCCGTTTTCGTCGTCTGCGCCGGGTTGGCCCTGGTCTGGCTGGGTGTGGCGGCTTCGATGAATTTTCCGCCCCGGCGCCGGCCGCAGGCGGTGCATACCTGAGGGGGAGTCCAAACATGGCATCGGTCAATAAGGCAATCATCATCGGCAACCTGGGCAAGGATCCGGAGGTGCGTTACACGGCCAGCGGGGAGGCGATGTGCAATATCACCGTCGCCACGACCGAAAGCTGGAAGGACAAGGCCAGCGGAGAGAAGAAGGAACTGACCGAATGGCACCGCATCTCCTTCTTCGGCAAGCTGGCGGAGATCGCCGGCCAGTATCTGAAGAAGGGGTCCCAGGTGTACGTGGAGGGCAGCATCCGGACCCGCAAGTGGACCGACAAGGAAGGGCAGGAGCGCTACACCACCGAAATCCGTGCCGACGAAATGAAAATGCTCGGCAGCCGCCAGGGCATGGGCGCCCCCATGCCGGACGCGGGGGGCGACAGCGGCGGCGACTACGCCCCGGCCCCGCGCAAGGACAAGCCCAAGCCCTCCTTCGACGACCTGGGTGACGATATTCCCTTCTGACCGGGATGGCGGGGGGCCGCCCCGCGGTGAGCCTCGGCATCCACGCCGAAGCGCGTGACTACCGGGTTCCGGCAGCCTGCCCTTGCAGTTGTCGGCGCACCTCTTGCAGCAGGGCTTCGCTTCGCGCGGCCAGGGCCTCTGCCTCCAGGAGCGCGGCCGGATCGCGCTGGCGGGCAAGCTGGTCGGTGCGGGCCGCGTGCTCCACGGCCTCGGTGAAGAGAAGGTTGCCGAAGACCCCTTTGAGCGTGTGGGCCTGGAAGGACAGGCCCTCGTAGTCTCGGGCCGCCGCGAGGCGGCGCAATTCGGCGCCGGCGCCGCGGTAGCTGCTCTCGAATTTTTCCAGCAGGCGGCGGACGAAATCGGCCTTGCCGCGGAAGCGGTTTTCCAGGCCCTGCCAGTCGATGGAGGCGGCGTCGACCGCCCGATCCGGGCCGCTGCCGGCCGGGGAGCGCTGCACGTCCCCTGTCGGCATGGCGCGGGCATCCTCAGGCGCTGCGGCGCTTCTTCCCGCCAGAAGGCGCAAGGTACTCACCAGCAGTTCCAGGTCAACGGGTTTGGTCAGGTGCTCGACCATGCCGGCGGCCAGACAGCGCTCCCTTTCTTCCGGCATGGCGTGGGCGGTGAGCCCCACCACCGGAAGCTCGGGGGCAATTTGCCGCAGGCGCTGGGCGAGGCCGTAGCCGTCGAGACGGGGCATCTGGATATCGGTGAGGACGACCTGGAAGGCCTTCGCCCCTTCGCGCTCGACGATCTCCAGGGCTGCCAGCCCGTCCTCGGCCAGGGTCAGCAGGACACCCTCGGCGATCAGCATTTCCTCCAGGACCAGGCGATTCACCTCGTTGTCTTCAGCTGCCAGGATGGAGACGCCCGGCAGGCGAGCCTGGGCGGCCTCCAGCGTGTGATCGCCACCGCCGGCCTCCAGGGCGGCAAAGACCTTCGCTGGGCGCAAGGGGCGCTCGACCACCGCACAACGGTCGCGCAAGACCGAGGGGAGTTCCTTGCCCCCCGGTGTGGTCGCGAGGACGACGGTCTGGTCACCCGTCGCCAGGACATCGAGCAGCAGGGAGGCCACGGCCGGATCGCTGGCCAGGGCGGCGTCCAGCAGCACCAGATCGGCCCCGCCACCCAGGGCGTCGGCTGCGGTGGCGGCCTGTACCCTGTGGCCGCGGGCAGCCAGCGCCGCGACGATGGCGGCATCCGGCGCGAAACCCACCAGGACGACCCGCAGGGGCGCGGCACGAGGGGCCTCGCCATCCGCGGCGAGGGGCAGGACGACCTCGAAGCGGCTGCCCTGGCCCGTGTCGCTGAGTACGTGTATGGCGCCCCCCATGAGGTGAACCAGGCTGTGGACGATGGACAGGCCCAGGCCGGTTCCCCCGAAGCGGCGGGTGGTCGAACCGTCGGCCTGCTCGAAGGGCTGGAAAAGGCGCCCGATTTCGTCCGAGGGGATGCCGATGCCGGTGTCGGTGACGGAAAGGAGGAGTTGCCCGTCGCGGGCGCTGGCCGCCAGGGTGATGCGGCCGCTGGGGGTGAACTTGACCGCATTGGACAGCAGATTGAGCAGCACCTGAGTGAGCCGCACGGTGTCGCCGACATAGCGCGGCGCCAGATCGGGGGCCACGAAAATTTCCAGTTGCAGGCCCTTGCCGTAGGCCAGGGGCGCGACGATGGCGGTGGCCCGGTCGATGACCTGACCCAGGTCGAAGGGGGCGTTTTCAAGCTTGAGCTTGCCCGCTTCGATCTTGCTGTAGTCGAGGATGTCATTGACCACGGTCAGCAGGGTCTGGCCGGAGTCGAGAATGCGGCGGAAACTGCCCGCGATCTGGCGTCCGCGGCTGTCGCGCAGGCCCACCTGGGCCAGTCCCAGGACGGCGTTCAGGGGGGTGCGGATTTCGTGGCTCATATTGGCCAGGAACTCGCTGCGCGCGGCGGCCAGCCGGCGGGCCTCGGCCAGAGCCGCTTCCCGCGCCGTTTCCAGGCGCCGGCGCTCGGTGATGTCGGTGGCCACGCCGATGACGGCAGGCTTGCCCTGGTAGTCGAAGGCGCGGCCCTGCACTTCGATCTCGAAGCAGCTGCCGTCCCTGCGCAGGGCCGTGAAGGTGTACTGGGCGATGCGCTCCCGCTTTTCGATACGCGCCTGGACGCGTTCGAGGACCTGCTTGCGGTTTTCGGGAGCGACCAGGTCCATGATGGCGATCTTGCCAATCATTGCGTCGGGATCGTCGTAGCCGAACAGGGTGGCAAAGGCGGGATTGACGTAGGCGAAGCGGCCCTCGCAGAGGATGTAGATACTCACCAGGGGCTGCTCGACCAAGCCGCGGAATTTTTCCTCGGATTGGGTAAGTTCGGCGGTGCGCTCGGCGACCATGCTTTCCAGCTTTTCCTGCTGCGCTTCCAGGCTCTTTCTGGCCAGGACCCGCTCCGTGATGTCGGTGGACTGGACGGTGATCCAGACGATGCGTCCGCTCCCATCCAGCACCGGTTGCACGATGAAGTCCTTGAAGCGTACTTCGCCGCTGCGCAAGGACGAGGTGATTTCGAAGCGGCTTGCCTGACCGGCGACGGCCGTCTCCACCGCTTCCCGGATACGGTTCCGCATGGCGGGGTCGTGGTCGTACCAGGGGCCTTCCCAGAAGGGACGGCCGACCAGATCATCCATGCGGGCACCCGCCGCGCCCAGGGCCGTGTCGTTGATGACGACGATGCGGCCCGCCGCGTCGAGGAGCCCCAGATTGAGGAACGGCGTGTTGAGCATGGCGCGGGCCTTCAACTCGCTCTCGCGCAGGGCCATTTCGGTCTGCACCCGCTGGGTCACGTCGTGCAGGCTGGCAACCACGCCCTCGATGCCGGCGGCGGTGCGGAAGGGTCGGTAGTCCGCCTCATAGAGCTTCTCTTCGCCGGCCAGGTTACGGCGGCTGGTGACGTAACGCACCGGCTGGCCCGCCAGGGCGCGCCGCAGGTAGGGTTCCACTTCGTTGAACAGGGTGGGCGGCAGAACCTCGGCCAGGGGCCGGCCGTGGATGTCCGCCGGGGTCATGCCGAACTGGGCGGCGTAGGCCGGGTTGGCGATGCCGTAACGGAGGCCGGGGTCGATGAAGGCCAGCAGATCCACCGAGGTGTCGAGGACTTCGCGGAAGCGGCGCAGGTCGAGTTCGGCTGCGATGCGCTGGCTCACGTCGGAGACGATGACGATGACGTGGGACTCGCCCCCGATGACCACGGAGCCGAGGCCGATTTCGACGTGGAATTCCCGGCCGTCCCGGCGCAGGGCCTTGAGGTGGCGCCCCTGGCCCATGATGCGGGGCGGGCTGTCGGGGGGAAAGCCTTCCCGCAGACTGCGGTGGGCGCGGCGCATCGGGGTCGGGATGAGGGTTTCCACCGCCTGGTCCAGGAGTTCCCCTGCGGCGTAGCCGAACATGCGCTCGGCTTCCGGGTTGAGGCGCACGATGCGCCCGTCGCTCGCCACCACCAGAATGCCCTCGGGCACCCGGTCCAGAATGAGGTTGGCACGGGACTCGCTGTCCCGCAGGGCATCCTCGATCGCCTTCAGGTGGCTGACGTCCTGGACCGTGCCCCGCAGGTGCGTCGGGCGTCCGTCGCGTTCCCGGGTGAATTTGCCGCGTATGTGCACCCAGCGGATTGCCCTGTCGGCGGGGCGGCAGATGGGGCAGGTGCGCTCCCAGGACGCACCATCCTGCAATCGGGCCGCGAGTTCGGCCGCCGCAGCCGGACGCTCGCCGGGGGGGCTCAGATCGTTCCAGGCGGCAAGGGTGCGCGGATAGGCGTGGTCGATGCCCAGGATTTCTTCCAGGACCGGCGAGGCGCTCCAGTGGTCGGCAGCGATGTCGTAGTCGTAGGAACCCACCAGGGCGATGCGCTGGGCTTCCTCCAGGTGGTCGCGGGCGGCCAGCAGATCCCGGGTCTGCTCCGCCACCTCGCCTTCCAGGTGCAGCATGTAGCGCTGCTCGCTGGCCAGGCGCTCCTGTGCGCGGCGACTGGCGCTGCGCAGTCGCTCGGCCGCCAGCCAGGCCGTGACCCAGAGCAGCAGAAGCCCCACGACGCCCAGCGTCACGTAGCGGCCCGCATCCGTGCGAGGGGCGGTGTCCGCCGCGGCGGCCACGACGCTCCAGTCGGTCCCCGTGACCGGCACGGAGGAGCCCGGGACGGGCACGATGGCGCCGCTCGGCGGCATGCCTTTGCTCAGGTCGAAGGGACGTTGCGCCGCGAGCAGGGGCCGTGCCGGATCGGCGCTGTGGGCCAGGTAGAGGCGATAGCCCTGGGGCTCGAACCACTCCAGGGGCGAGGCGAGCACACTCTCCGCGACGGCGACCCGCAGGGCGCCGGGCCCGGCGGTGAGGGCGACGGGGACGAGCAGCTCGTAGCGCGGCTGCTCTCCGGCGAGGCTGAGGAAGGCGCCGCCCTGGCCTGCGGCGATGAGTCGGCGGCTGCGGTCGCGGTGGTCGCTGTCCAGCGGCAGGCCGGCGTGGGCCAGGGGGCTGGCGTCGGCGTCCAGGAGTTCCAGGGAGAGTACTTCCGGCATGCGCCGTTGCAGGTCGGCGGTCAGGCTGGCGAGGCGGCGGGTCGTGGCCGGAAGTTCCGGGTCGAAACCGGCGGCGACCGACTGGCGCCGGATTTCCAGGCGCTGTTGGTCCAGGGTATGGACCAGGCGGTTGGCCGCCCCGCTGGTGGCATCGCGCACCGCCTGTAGGCGGGTTTCCCGGTCCCGCAACTGCCCGAGGTAGAGGGAGCCGACCAGGGCGAACGACAAGGCGAGCGCCACGGCATAAACAGCCAGACTCGTCAGGGTGGAACGGGTGATTTTCTGGTCGGCGGATTTGTCGACGGATTCCCCGGGCAATGGACTCTCCAAGGTACGCAGGTTCGACCGGCGCGCGCCCCGCCTCGTTCCATTTCTCGCCGCTACGGATGCGGCGAAGGAGGAAGGACGCGCGCTGCGGCCCGTTTATTCTGCGGCTTCGGCCAGCTTCTGCAACTGGGACAGTTGCGCCAGGGCAGATTCCATCGCCTCCAGCCCCCCGGCCAGACCTTCGAGATGGCCCAGGCTGGCGGTGACGTTGGCCCGCTCGATGGTGGCCTGCTCGCTCATGTGGCTGATCTGGGTGGCGGCGGACGAACTCTTGTCGGCCATGCCGTGCATGGCGGTCACCGTCTCGCCGGCCACCTCGCGGATGCGGGCGATGGTCGCCACGGCCTCGCGGATGCTGCCTGAGGTGGCTTCGGCCTGGCCCTTGGCGGATTGCGCCAGCTTGCGCACTTCGTCCGCCACCACGGCGAATCCGCGCCCCGCTTCGCCCGCCCGGGCGGCTTCGATGGCGGCATTGAGGGCCAGCAGGTTGGTCTGGTCGGCAATGGCGCTGATGCCGCCGGTGATGGTGCCGATGACCTTGGAAATGCGTTCCAGGTCGGAGAGGCCGCCTTCCAGACGGTCCTGGGCGGCCCGCGCCATGGCGACGGCGTCGCCGATGGAGGCGATGCTGCCCTGGGCCACGTTGAGGGTTTCAGCCTGGCGCACCGAGGCGTGCTCCAGTTGGGGCAGGGTGCCCAGGAGGGGCGAGATGGCGTGCTGATATTCGACCACCTTTTCCACCACCGCCGCCTGGATGCCGTGCAGGGCTTCCCAGCGATGCAGGGCGCGCAGGGCGTAGTGGCTGGAATAGGCGGCGTAGTGGATGGGGAAATTGGCCATGGGATTGCGTTCGGCGTCGTCGAAGAACACCAGGGCCGAAAGGGTCGGATTGATGGGGACGCCCAGGATTTCGCCGAAGGTGGAGAAGCCCGCCGCCGGGACGTCGCGGAAAAAGCCGGCCTGGGGCAGGCGGGCGGCGTTGTTCAGCCGGCGCAGGACGCAGTCGTTGAGCAGGACGCCGGCGGGAGGGCTCTTGTCGGCCAGGAAGGCTTCCCAGTCGCGCTGGGTGGAGGCGACGAAATCGGTGGCCTGCATGAGGAAAAGTTCGTCGCCGAATTCCAGATCGCAGAAGAAGGCGATGCGGTCAGGCTGGATCGCCGCGACGGAGCGGATGAAGTACTCGCTGCCCACCTTGACGGCGAAGGTCTTGCCTTCCAGATTGCGGCCGACGTCCTGGGGCGCGCAACGCAGGTAGGCAGCCAGGGCTTCGAGGACCGGCTGGGGGCGGCCGTCGGCTCCGAAGACCGAGGACACGGTGCGGGCCACCGGATCGGCCTCGGCCACCAGCCAGTGCTGGGCAGTGGGCTCGTAGTTCTGGGTCTTGAAGGGGGCGAAGGATTTTCCCGGCGCCAACTGGCAGAAGACCAGGACCGCCTTGCCCGTCTGCACCTGGCCCCGGGCGCGGATGTAGGTGCCGCTGAAATCGAGGCGTCCCCCCGCCGATCCTCCCACCGCAAGGCAGGGGAAACGCCCGGATTCGTACCAGGCGTGCATGAGGAAGCCCTCCGCGGCGGAAAGTCCGTCGCAGAAGACCAGGGCGAAACTGCGCCCCGGCGAGAGGGGGACTTCCACCCGCAAACGCTCCAGTTCGTTGCGCAGGGCGGTCACCCGGTTGCGGGCACTGCGTGCGCCTCCACCGCCCAGGTCGACCAGTTCGATCTGATGCCGCGCCACCAGGCTGTCGGGAATCCACAACCAGCTCCCCATGGTGCCGTCGGCGCTGCAATAGGCGGAGCTGCCGTCCTTGTGGCTGCACAGGGTTCCCGAGGAAGAGAGACAGACCACCGAACGCCCGGGGGCTTCCAGGCGCTGCCATTCGCCGCTCACCCGGGCGAAATCGGCCTGGGGTGGAATGAAGGCGAAGAGCAGTCCTCCGCCGTCGGGAACGTCGAGGGCCGCGAGATTCTGCGGCACGGTGTGGCAATCGAATGTGCCGCCGGCGACCCCGGGCTTCCGGGTCTGAGACGACGAAGCGCCGTTGCCGGCGCGGCCAAAGGAAAAGAGTCCCATGCCTTGTCTCCTGTTATGGGCGGGCCTGGTACGTGGCGACCCGCGCTCCCGGAAGTGTTCGCCAGGGCGCTTTCCGGGAATTGATTGTGGCCTCATTGTGGTCCGCAATCCTTGCAGGAACAAGGGTTTTCTCGCCTCGGCCCCCTCGAATAGCGGGTTTTCGTCGGGGCCCACGTGGGGGCAGCCGTTTTTCCGCGTGCATCCAGGTTCTCCCCCACGCCCCATCCGGGTAAAATCCGGGCAGCGCCTCTCTGCTGCCCTTGCGGCCGGCGCCCACCCCCCACCACCGTGAGCCGACCCATGTCGAATCCCCTGATCTTCAAGATTCTCGAAGACATCGCCAAGGACCTGTCCGGAAGCGAAGTAACCTTCCCCACCTTCCTGGACATCACCTTCCAGGTGCGCACGGCCTTGCAGAACCCCAACCTGAGCGTCGAACAACTGGCCAAGCTGGTGGGGGCCGAGCCGCTCATGAGCGCCAAGATCATCCGCATGGCCAATTCCGTGGCTCTCAATCCTTCGGGGCGTGAAATCGCCGACGTCAAGAGCGCCATCGTGCGGGTCGGCATGGAGGCCGTGCGTACCGTGTCCTTTGCCGTGGCCATGGAGCAGCTCCTCAAGTCGAAGCAGATGAAGACCTTCGAGGATCTCTCCCATCGCCTCTGGGAACATACGGCCCATGTGGCTGCCCTGTGCCGCGTCCTGGCACGCAAGCGGGCCCGCATCAACGGCGACGAGGCCATGTTCGCCGGGCTGGTGCACGACATCGGCGTGTTCTACCTGATGTCCCGGGCGGCCAATTTTCCCGAGTTCGCCGCCGACCGGGTCCAGGTCCATAGCCTCCTGGTGGGCTGGCACGACAACATCGGCCACGCCCTGCTGTCGGCCCTGGGCCAGCCGGAAAGCGTCTGCGTCGCGGTGCAGGAACACGAGACGGACCGCGAGGTGGCCGAGATCAAGACGCTCTCCGACGTGCTCTACGTGGCCAACAAGATCGCCAACCGCACCAGTACCTGGCGCGACGCGGAGATCGACGGCGAAATCGACACCTCGGTCCTCGACAGCATCTTCGATGCCGAGACCCTGGCGGAAATCATCGAGGAGTCGGAAGAAGAGGTGCAGTCCCTGAAAGCCGCCCTGGGCGGTTGAGTCCCGCCGCCGGCGCTGCCGGCGTTTGCGGGTGCGGGGAATACGGGGGATTCATGAGTCAACACGAAACGGCCGGCGACCTTGCCGGCAAGCGCCTCGCCGCCCTCGCCCTGGCGGCCCTGGGTGTGGTTTACGGCGATATCGGCACCAGTCCGCTCTACGCCATGAAGGAAGTCTTCGCCGGAAACCATCCGATTCCGGTGAGCGAGGCCAATCTCTTCGGCGCCCTGTCGCTTTTCTTCTGGGCGCTGATTCTGGTGGTGTCGGTCAAGTACGTCATGTTCATCATGCGGGCCGACAACCGGGGCGAGGGGGGCATCATGGCCCTCATCGCCCTGGCCCTGCGCGATGTCCAGGGCAAGCCGGGCCAGGCCAAGGCGGTGGCCATCGTGGGCATTCTGGGGGCGGCCATGTTCTACGGCGACGGCATGGTCACGCCGGCCATTTCCGTGCTCGCTGCGGTGGAGGGGCTCGAAGTGGCGGCCCCGGGGCTGCATGCCTACGTGATTCCGGTCACGCTCCTGGTGCTGTTCGCGCTCTTTTTCGTCCAGAAAAGCGGCACCGCCAAGATGGGCATCGCCTTCGGCCCCGTCATGCTCCTGTGGTTCGCCACCCTGGCCGTGCTGGGGTTGGTCAATATCGCGGCCAACCCGACCATCCTGCACGCCCTCAGCCCGGTCTATGGCGTGGAATTCCTCCTGGCCAACCAGGCCATGGCCCTGGTGGCCATGGGCAACGTGGTCCTGGCGGTCACCGGGGCGGAAGCGCTCTACGCCGACATGGGCCACTTCGGCCGCAAACCGATTTCCCGGGCCTGGTTCGCCTTCGTGTTGCCGGCCCTGGTGCTCAACTATTTCGGCCAGGGCGCTCTGATCCTGGGCGATGCGGAAGCGGCCAAGAATCCCTTCTACCTTTCGGCCCCCGAGTGGGCGCTCTATCCCCTCATCGGCCTCGCCACCCTGGCGACGGTGATCGCTTCCCAGGCCGTCATTTCGGGCGCCTTCTCGGTGACGCGCCAGGCCATGCAGCTCGGCTTCGTTCCCCGCCTGGAGGTGCAACACACCTCCGAGAAGCAGCAGGGTCAGATCTACCTGCCGGCGGTGAACTGGGGCCTCATGGTGGCGGTGATGATCCTCGTCCTGGGCTTCAAGTCCTCCAACAATCTGGCGGCCGCCTACGGCATCGCCGTCACCGGCGACATGGTCATCACCTCCCTGCTCGCCACCGTGGTCGTCGCCCGCACCTGGGGTTGGGGCTGGCCCCGCTCCATCGCGCTGTTTTCCTGCTTTCTGGCGGTGGAACTCGTGTTCCTGGCCGCCAACATCCTGAAGATTCCCGATGGCGGCTGGTTCCCCCTGGTGGCCGGCATAGGCGTCTTCGTCCTCATGACCACCTGGAAGCGCGGGCGCCAGCTTTTGTCGGATCGCCTCAAGGGCGAACGCCTGGAACTTGCCCCCTTCATCGAATCCCTCGCCATGTCCATGCCCACCCGGGTGCCCGGCACGGCGGTCTTCCTCAATGCCGACCCCAAGGGCGTTCCCCACGCCCTCCTGCATAACCTGATGCACAACAAGGTGCTGCACGAGCGGGTCGTGCTGCTTTCGGTCCAGTTCTACGACCTGCCCTACGTGCCGGAGATCGATCGCATCGAAGTCAGGAAAATGCGCGAGAACTTCTGGAGCGTCGTCGTCCAGTACGGTTTCATGGACGAACCCGACATTCCCGCCGCCATGGAGCGCTGCGCCGAGGCGGGCCTGGAGTGTTCGGCCCTGGATACCTCCTACTTCATCGGGCGCGAAACCCTTATCCCCAAGCTGGATTCCGACATGGCCTTCTGGCGCGAAAAGCTCTTCGTCGCCCTGTTCCGCAATGCGGGATCGGCCACCGCCTACTTCCGCATTCCCACCAACCGGGTGGTCGAACTGGGGACTCAGGTGGCTCTCTGAGCCTGCCCTCCGCAGGGGGGGCGCCGACGGTGACGCTGAACCGGAGCCGGGAGGCCGTGGCCCAGGCCCTAGAGGCGGCGGATTTTGTCCAGGAGCGCCGTGGTGGATGTCTGGTGCAGGAAGGGGATGGAATGCACCGTGCCCCCCCAGCCCCGGACTTCCGGGGCGCCCACGATGCGCTCCACGGGCCAGTCGCCGCCCTTGACCAGGACATCGGGACGGCAGGCGAGGATGGGCTCGATGGGGGTGTCGGCGTCGAACCAGGTGACCAGGGCGACGCATTGCAGGGCCGCCATGACGGCCAGGCGGTCGGCGAGACCGTTCACCGGCCGGTCCGGCCCCTTGCCCTGACGGCGCACCGAGTCGTCGCTGTTGAGGGCCACCACCAGGGAGGCTCCCAG
Organism: Betaproteobacteria bacterium; assembly: GCA_016720065.1. NCBI lineage: Bacteria > Pseudomonadati > Pseudomonadota > Betaproteobacteria > Betaproteobacteria bacterium. The sequence continues at coordinate 330,364 of JADJXY010000002.1, forward strand.
GGCCGCCGCCTGGGCCAGGTAGGTCACGTGCCCCCGGTGCAGGATGTCGAAACAGCCGTTGGTGAAGACCAGGGGCCGCGGCAGGGCCGCGCAACGCTCGGCCAGGGCAGCCGGCGGGCATATCCTGGCCTCGAAGGCCGGTGCGGAATACCCCGGCACGTCTTCAGCGTGCCGCCGGCGCTTCCACCGGGGCCGGGGTCGCGGCGGGCTTGGCTTCCGAGCGGTTGGCGGCCGAGGAATCGAGGCGCTTCGTCTCGCTTTCCGCCACCACTTCCATCACATTGACCACCTTGCGCACGCCGGTCGTGGTCCGGGTGACCTGAACCGCCGCCTGGGCTTCCCGGTCATTGACCAGGCCCAGGAGGAAGACGACGCCGGCCTCGGTGACGACCTTGACGTGGTTGGCCGAGAACTGACCGGAATCGACGAAGCGGGCCTTGACCTTGGAAGTGATGTAGGTGTCATTGCTGCGGCCGGAAAGGGAAGACGAGGGGCCGACATAAAGTTCGTTCCACACGCCCTGCACGCCTTCCACCCCGCGCACCAGCTCGCCGATGCGGGCCTTGTTCTCCTCGCTGGGTGTTTCGCCGCTGATGAGCACCTTGCGGTTGAAGCTGGTGATGTTGATGTGGTTTTCCTTGCCGAATTTGTCGGAAATGCGGCTCAAGGCCTTCCACTCGATGGTCTCGTCGTCCGTCTGGGTGGCGATGGAGCGCCGGTCCAGGGCCGCCAGGACGCCGACCGTGACGCCGGTGGCCACGGCCGTGACGCAGCCCTGCAGGGCGGGAAGGGTGGCGGCGAGAAGTGCGGCGGAAAGGATGATTTTTTTCATTCTTCGACTCCGAGAAGAAGGCTGTCGATGCCGTCGCACAGACAGTGCACGATGAGAAGATGGGTTTCCTGGATGCGGGCGGTGCGTTCCGCCGGCACGCAGAGGTGGATGTCGTCGTCGCGCAGCAGGTCGGCGATCTGGCCGCCACCCCGGCCGGTGAGGGCGATGACGCGCATGTCGGCGTCGTGGGCGGCGGAGATGGCCTCGATGACGTTGCCGGAATTGCCCGAGGTGGAAATGGCCAGCAGCACGTCGCCGCCGTGGCCCAGGGCGCGGACCTGGCGGGAGAAGACCTGGTTGAAGGAGTAGTCGTTGGCGACGGCGGTGAGGATGGAGGTGTCGACGGTGAGGGCGATGGCCGCCAGTTCCTGCCGTTCGGCCTCGAAGCGCCCGACCAGCTCGGCGGCGAAGTGCTGGGCGTCGGCGGCGGAACCGCCGTTGCCGCAGGCCAGGATCTTGTTGCCGTTGACCAGGGCCGCCGTCATGATCTCGACCGCCGCGGCCACCGGTGCGGCCAGGGTCTCGACGGCATTCAACTTGGTATGGGCGCTGTCCTCGAAATGGCGGGCGACGCGGGCGATCAGATCCATGGTTCATTCCGCAAAAAAGTTGCCGGATTCTAGCATCGCGGTCCGGGAGGCGCTGTAACCAACGGTAAGGTGGGGAGTGGGGAGGAGTGGGGGGTCAGAGTTGGACGAGGATTTCGATTTCCACGCGCCGCCAGGGGTCCGGGTCGTCGCGCAGGGTGGCGATGCGGGCGACCAGGGGTTCGCCGCGGTCCAGCGCTGCGGCGACGACGCGATTGGCGGCCCGGGGCAGGTAGCCCAGCTTTCTTCCCCGCCACTCGACCCGGATGGCGCGTCGGTCGTGGCGGTTGTCCGGCTCCCGCACCAGGGTCAGCAGGTCGCCCACCCGCAGGCCTTCGCGCACCTCGTCCAGGGCGTGGTACTGGGCGCCGGCCAGGGGAGAACGCTGCACCAGGATGCGGACGGCTTCTGCCCCCAGGGCGGGAGCCAGCGCCCCGGAAATGAGCCCGAGGGCGGCGGCCAGCCGGCCGATTTTCAGACCGACCCGCAGGCCGCGGCGAAACATCGGGGAGTCCAGTGCGGGGCGAAGGCTCATTCGTCGGCGCTGAAGGCGTCGCGCATCCATTCCAGGCTCCGTCCGGCGGGATCGGCCAGGAGCACGCAATCGAAGCGGCAGGGACATTCCGGGCGCCCGGCCAGATAGTGCCGGGCGGCGAGGACGAGGCGGCGGCGCTTGGCGCCACCGATGCTGGCGGCAGCCCCGCCGAAATCCGCCCGGCTGCGCAGGCGGACCTCGACGAAGACCAGGGTGGTGCCGTCGCGGCAGATGAGGTCGATTTCGCCGCCGCGGATGCGGAAATTGCGTTCCAGCACGGAGAGACCCCGCGCTTCCAGGAAGCGGGCCGCCAGGGCCTCGGCTTCGCGGCCACGGAGGGTGGTGGTATCTTGGGGCTTTGCGGGCATGGATCGCGATGACGATTGAATCCGGTGCATTGTACGTGGTGGCGACGCCGGTAGGGAATCTGGCGGACCTCAGCCAGCGGGCCCGGGAGGTGCTCACCGGGGTGGCCTGGGTGGCGGCGGAAGATACCCGCCACAGCCAGCCCCTCCTGCGCCACCTGGGTTCCCGGGCGCGGCTCCTGGCCGCCCACGAACACAATGAGCGCGAGGCCGCGGCGCGCATCGTCGAGCTTCTGGCCGGTGGCGAGGCGGTGGCCCTGGTGAGCGACGCCGGCACCCCCGGGGTGTCCGACCCCGGGGCCCGCATCGTCGCGGCGGTGCGGTCCGCCGGCCATCGGGTCATCCCTCTGCCGGGGCCCTGTGCCGCCGTGGTGGCGCTTTCGGCCTCCGGGTTCGACGATGCCCACTTCCTCTTCTACGGCTTTCTGCCTCCCCGGGCGGCGCAGCGGCGGCAGGCCCTGCAGGCCCTGCGGGACCAGCCCTGGCCGGTGGTGTTCTACGAGGCGCCCCATCGGGTGCTGGAAACGGTCGGCGATCTGGCGGCCCTCTTCGGCGAGCGGCGCCTGCTCATCGGGCGGGAGTTGACCAAACTGTTCGAGACCATCGCCGTCCTGCCCCTGCCGCAGGCGGCGGCGTGGTTGCAGGCCGATCCCCATCGCCAGAAAGGCGAGTTCGTCCTGGCCGTATCCGCCGCCCCGGTTGCGGCGGACAACGGGGAAGGCGAGCGGGTGCTGCGCCTGTTGCTGGCCGATGGCCTGCCCTTGAGCCAGGCCGCCAAGCTCGCCGCAGCGATCAGTGGCGCCGGCCGCAAGGAGCTCTACGAAACGGCGCTGCGCCTCAAGGACGATCCAGCCACCTGAGCACGGTGCCGTAGAGATCGGCGGGTACCACGGGTTTGGTGAGGAAATCGTCCATGCCCGCTGCGCGGCAGCGCTCGCGGTCGCTTTCGAAGGCGTTGGCGGTGAGGGCCAGAATGGGCACCCGGGTGCCCCCCGGCAGGGCACGGACGCGGCGGGTCGCTTCCAGCCCGTCCAGGACGGGCATCTGGACGTCCATCAGGATCAGGTCGTAGGGGCTGCTCGCGGCGCAGGTGACGGCCTGGGCCCCGTCGGGCGCGAGGTCGACGCGGAGGCCGCAATCCTCCAGCATGAGGCGTACGATTTCCCGATTCACCGGTTCGTCTTCCACCACCAGGATGCGGCGACCGGGGAAATCCCGGCGCAGGCGGGATTCCGAGGCATCCGGCGCCCCTTCGGCCTCCCGGGGCTGGGCGCCCTTGGCCAGGCGTGCAGTAAACCAGAAGGTGCTGCCCCGGCCCGGCAGGCTATCCGCGCCCGCCTTGCCGCCCATCAGTTCGGCCAGCTTGCGGGTGATGGCCAGGCCCAGGCCGGTTCCGCCGTACTGGCGGGTGGTGGAGTTGTCGGCCTGCTCGAAGGCCGAGAAGAGACGCGGCAGGGCGTCCGCTGCAATGCCGATGCCCGTGTCCTGGACGGAAAAGCGCAGCAGGACGCCCTCCTCGTCTTCCCGCAGGGTGCGGACCTGGATGAGGATATTCCCGGTGGCAGTGAACTTGATCGCGTTGGCGACGTAATTGAGGAGCGCCTGGCGCAGGCGGGTTTCGTCGCCCAGCAAGGTCGCAGCGGGCACGTCCAGGCACGATTCCAGCGCCAGCCCCTTGCTGCGCGCCTCATTGCCCAGCACGTCGCGGACCGAGGCCACCAGGGCCGCCAGATCGACGGGGCTGGAGGAAAGTTCGAATCTTTCGGAATCGATGCGCGACAGGTCCAGGATGGCGTTGATGATGGCCAGAAGGTGATCGCTCGCCGCCATGAGCTTGGTCAGCTTGTCGGCCTGACGGGGCGTCAGGCCGTCGCGGCGGATCAGATGGGCCATGCCGTTGATGGCGTTCAGCGGGGTGCGAATTTCGTGGCTCATATTGGCCAGGAAGGCCCCCTTGGCCCGGGCTGAGGCTTCGGCGGCCGTGGTTGCGGCCTGGAGTTCCCGGGTGCGCTGCTCGACCAGATCCTCCAGGTGGTCGCGGTGACGGGCGAGCTCGTCGGCGATGCGCCGCTTTTCGGTGACGTCCTCATTCACGGCGAGATAGTGGGTGATGCGTCCGTCCGCCTGGCGGACCGGTGCGAGGCGGGCGTATTCGACGTACTCCTCGCCGTTCATGCGCCGGTTGATGAATTCCCCCTGCCAGGGCTCGCCGCGCAGCAGGGACGCCCACAGGGCCTCGAAGGTAGCGCTGGGGGTGCGGCCGGACTGGAGCAGGCGCGGGTTCTGCCCCAGGACCGCTTCGCGGGCGTAGCCGGTGGTGGTGACGAAGGCCGCGTTGACGTACTCGATGCGGGCTTCCAGGTCGGTGATGATGACGCTCCCCGGGCTTTGCTCCAGGGCCTGACTGAGGGTGCGCAGGGCCTGTTCGACGCGGCGCCGCTCGCTGATGTCGCGGGCGATGCCGAAGAGGCCGATGATCGCGCCGTCCCGGTTGCGCAGCGGGCCTTTGACGGTATGGAAAGCGCTTGCCGCGCCGTGGCCATTGACCGTCTCTTCCTCGAAGGTCATCAGGGTGCCCCGGGCGAGAACATCACGGTCCAGAGCGGTGATCGACCGGGCCGTCTCCGCGTCGAAAAGGGCGGCATCGTCGCACCCCAGGATGTCGGCCTGCTCCCGACCCATGACGCGGGCCGTGGCCTGGTTGGCCAGCAGATAGCGCCCTTCCATATCCTTGACGAAGATGGCGTCGGTGGTGCCCTCGACGATGGCCTCCAGCAGGCGCCGCGACTCGTCCAGTTCCCGGCTCTGCCGGTGCAGGCGGGCTTCCGACTCTTCCAGGCGGGCGAAGGCCAGGCTGCCCTGGATGGCGGTGGTCAGCTTTTCGAGGACGGCACGCAGTTGGGCCACGAAGCGGGGCGCCAGGGCCTGCGGGCGATTGGCGTGCAGGATCAGGATGCCCTGCGAGCCCAGGGGGCAGAGGGACCAGGTGCCCAGCGCGGCGTCCAGGGGCGGGGCAAGGAAATCGAGCAGCGGCGCGTCGGGACGGCCGCAGAGGTCTCGCGGGGCGCAGGCGAGGGGGTGGCCCGCAGGCAGGCGCTCCCGGGTCACCGAACGGCGGGGCAGGGCGTCCAGGAGGGCGAGTTCGCCGCTCTCGCCATCGCGCCACCAGACCGAGGCGGCGGCCAGGTTGCGCTGCCCGACCAGGGCGCGCAGAAACTCGCGGCAGGTCTCCCGGGCGTCCAGGTGGCGGCCGACGGTGAGAGAAAGCTCGTAGAGCGACAGCAGCTCCTGGGTGGTGTCCCGGGATTCGCTCATGACGGGGTGTGGGCGAGGGCGACGACGAAAGTCTTGTTGAAGAACTCGATGGGTTGGTGGCCGTCGGTGGCGATTTCGCCCAGGGCCAGGACGCCCTCCGGCCGGGTGGCGGTGAATTTGGCCAGTTCCTCGCCCACGGCCGCCAGTTCCTCGGGGAAGGCATCGCCCAGCATCAGGGCCCGCGAAAAGCAATCCGAAACCAGGCAGCGGGCGACATCGTCCGGCGCGGCGCAGGCCGCCACGGCCTCCCGGGCCGCGGCCACCAGGCTGTTGCGGTCACCATGCACCAGGTAGAGGAGGGTGTTTTCGCGCAAATCGGAAAGCAGGGCGATGCCCTGGTCGGCTTCGTCCACCCCCATGGGGTCACGGATGACGTCCTCACTGCCGTCGCGACCGATGCCCAGGGGATAGCCGGAATTGAGGTCGGGAAACACCGGGCGGCCGGTCAGGGCGGGGTTTTCGGCTTCCACCTGCTGGCGGTAGAAGCGGCCCGCAGGCTCCCAGTTGAGTTCGAGAAGCTTGCTGCCCCGGGTGCGCGAGGCGACGAAGGGGCCGCGCACCCGGCGCCAGCCGTGGCGCACCCGCACGGTGAAGCGTTCCGGCACTAGGATGGTGAGCCCCGCGTTGGCGAAGGCGCTCCCCGCCGCGAACAGGGTCGGCGCCGCCCGCAGGTCGTGGTAACCCGCTCCGGCGCCGAACTGCGGCAGGCCGTGGCCGTAGAGGTCGTAGAGCGCTTCGAGCAGGCCAGCGACATTGGGGCCCAGGCAATCCACCAGCACGACGGACGAAACCTCCCCGCTACCCTCCAGGGCGGGCGGAGGCTGGCGCCAGGTGACGCTGCCGGGGGCGAGATCGGCGATGGCCCAGCGGCTCTCGCCGGGCAGGGCGGTCACGATGGCCCCCGAGTGGCGCACCGCGCCCCCGTCGATGAGACCGGGGAAGAGGGCGCCGCAGGCCCGGAGGCCGGCGCTTTCCAGCGTCGCCGCGATGGTGGCCAGGGCTTCCCCATGGCAGTCGGCCAGGAGAACGAGCCACAAGGGCCGGGCGGCGGATTCGGGGCGGGCAGCGATCTGCCGCGCCAGGTCGTCGGGGGTCGAGAAATCGAGGTACATGCGCAAGGGCTGAAGTACGGGGCTGTCCAGTATTGCAAAGGCCCTCCGCGGAGTCAAAGCGCCGCGGCCATCGCCACGGCCTCCGCCACGGTCTTGCCCAGCGCCCGGCGGACGCCGGCACTTTCCCCTGCTTTGGGCTGCCGTCGGCGCGCCCGAATGGGCGGCGGGCGGCTAAAATGCCACTCTTCCTGGAAAAAACGCCATGCAGATCACCCTTATCCGCCCCGACGACTGGCACCTGCACCTGCGCGACGACGCCGCCCTGGCCGCCGTCGTCGGCCACACGGCCCGCCAGTTCGCCCGCGCCATCGTGATGCCCAACCTGCGGCCACCGGTGACCACCGTGGAGCAGGCCGCCGCCTATCGCTCCCGCATCCTGGCCGCCCTGCCGCCGGGTGCCGCCTTCGAACCCCTGATGACCCTCTACCTCACCGATCGCACCGACCCGGCCGAAATCCGGCGGGCCCGGGACTCGGGCTTCGTGCAGGCGGTGAAGTATTACCCGGCCGGGGCGACGACCAATTCCGATTCCGGCCTCACCGCGGTGGAAAAAGCCTACGCCGTCTTCGCCGCCATGGAAGAAGCCGATCTGCCCCTGCTGGTCCATGGCGAGGTCACCGACCCCCGCGTCGATCTCTTCGACCGGGAGAAGGTCTTCATCGACACCGTGCTGGCGCCCCTGGTCGCCCGCTTCCCCCGCTTGCGGGTGGTCATGGAGCACATCACCACGCGGGAGGCGGCGGAGTTCGTCGCGGCCGCGGGCGCCAAGGTCGCGGCGACCCTCACCGCCCACCACCTGCTCTACAACCGCAACGCCATTTTCCAGGGGGGGGTTCGCCCCCACTGGTATTGCCTGCCGGTGCTCAAGCGGGAGACCCACCGGGAAGCCCTGGTGGCGGCGGCCACTTCGGGTCATCCCCGCTTCTTTCTGGGGACCGATTCGGCACCCCACGCCCGCCTCGCCAAGGAGGCGGCCTGCGGCTGCGCCGGGTGCTACACCGCCTACGGCGCCCTGGAACTCTACGCCGAGGCCTTCGAGGCCGCCGGCGCCCTGGATCGCCTGGAGGCCTTCGCCAGCTTCCATGGCCCGGACTGGTACGGCCTGCCACGCAATAGCGGCAGCGTCACCCTGGTGCGGGAAGACAACCCCGTGCCGGCCGGCTTCACCTACGCCGGGGGCGATACCCTGGTCCCCCTGCGGGCCGGCGAAACCCTGAAGTGGAGGATGCTGTGATGCAAGCTGGAAAATCCACCCTCGCCGCGCTCTGCGCGGTCCTCCTCCTGACCGGCTGCATCAATGACGGCGCCACCTACCAGATCGACGCCACCGGCCAGCACAACCTCAGCCTGGTACGGGAGCAGACCTATCTGTGGGACAAGAAGGTCAAGTTCTACCTGGTGGTGGCCCGCATGCCCACCTGCATGCGGCGCCACCTGATCGGCGAGTTCTTCCCCAAGACCAAGGTCGAAATCTTCCGGGTGCCTTCGGGGGCTTATGTCGTGCGGGCGGGAAAAATCATGTACGCCACGGAAACCCAGACCTGCGAGGGCTTTGCCCCCATCCGGGACGAGCCCGAGGAGGGCATCGGCGAACTGGTTGGCACCTTCTCCGAAAAGGCCGGCACGCCCGTTTTCGAAGCCGCCGAGCCGGAAGCGGCCAAGTCCCGGTGAAGGAAGCGGCGGCTGCCGCCGCAGCGCCGCTCCTCCTGCTGCCGCGTCCCGACCTTGGCGGCGCTGCGCAGTGCCCCGACCTCCCCACCCTGGCCGCGGCTCTTGCTGCCGCGGGCGTCCGCAACCAGGTCGGCCAACCGCTGCGCCTCGTTCCGCCCGCTCCGGGTGGCCCCGGGTACGAGGAAAACATCGGGACGACGGGGGCGGTGGAAACCCGTGCGGGAAATTGGCACGACGCCTGCAACGCCCTGGCCTGGCTGGCCTTTCCCCGGGCCAAGGCGGCCCTCAACGCGGCCCACCGGGCGGCCCGGCTCCCCGGCGAACGGGGCCCGCGCCGCGACGCCCTGACCCACCTGGACGAATGCGGAATCGTCGTCCTCGCCGAGGAAGAAGCCCTCCTCGACCTGGTGCGCGGCTTTCGCTGGCAGGAGCTGTTCTGGCAGCGGCGCACCGCCGTGGAAACCCGCATGCGCTTCCTGGTTCTCGGGCACGCGACCGCCGATCAACTGCGGGCGCCCTTTCGCGGGCTGACCGCCAAGGCCGTCCTCTATCGTGTTCCTTCGGGCCTCGCGGCGCTTCCCCCGTCAAAGTTGTTCGAGGAAGCGGACCGGCGGCTGGCAGACGATCTGCGGCACGGCTTTCCGGCCCGGCCGCGGGAACTGCACCCGCTGCCCCTCCTGGGAATCCCGGGACTCGTGGCCGCCAATGGCGACCCTGCCTATTACGAAGACTCTTTCCAGTTTCCGGCTGGGAGAAGGGGATGCTTTTTCTCTGGAGGCAGGCGGGATTGCTGAACCGCTGCTTTCCGCCCTGAGGGCGGGTGACTTTTTCTTGCTTCGCCAAGAAAAAGTCACCAAAAAGAAGGCGACCCCAAGGTCGACGCCGGGCGTTGCCCGGTCCCTTGCGCGACTCGGGCATCCGGGCGGGTCGCTAAACTCGCCCCCTTTGGGGGCTCAGACAACGCGACCCAAAGGCCCCCGGAAGCCCTGCGTTGCTCAGCGTCTTCCATGGGGGGAAGGGCGTCCGGGCTCATAGGCCGGGTAGCTTGCTTCGTCTGTATAGACCGGAGACATGGGTGACAGGTGTTCGGGGACATGGTTGACACTTCTACGCAAACGTTTTGCGCGGAAGAACCGAAGCCCTGGATGACCCAAGACACCATGAACGTCGCAATGACCGAGGCGGTGCGCTCAGCACGAGCCACTCATGGAAAGCGCTGGTACGCGGGGGACTTTACCGTTCGCCGAGCTTGCGGCTCAGCTTTGCCACCTCGGGATCGTCCCCCGGACCGACCGTGAACCCCAGGGAAGCCATGAGCCGGTGCATGGCGGGGTTGTCGCGCAGCACTTCCCCGCTCATGGTGCGCAGGCCCCGCTGGCGGGCGACGTCCTGCAGGCTGGTCATGAGCAGGCTGCCGACGCCGCGGCCCGCCACCCGGTCGGCGACGACGATGCCGAATTCGCAGGCATGGCTGTCGGGCAGGACGGTGTAGCTCGCTTCGCCGATGATGGCTTCCGGCCCTTCCGCCCGGCGTTCGGTGGCCACCAGGACCATTTCCCGGTCGTAGTCGATCTGGGTGTGGCGGATCAGTTGTTGCCGGGGGAGTTCCTTCAGGCCGCCGAAGAAGCGGGTGTAGCGGGAGCGTTCGTCCAGGCCGCGGACGAACTCCTGAAAGGCGTCGGCATCCTCGGGCCGGATCGGCCGAATGCGGAATTGCGATCCATCCTTGCCCTGCACCGTCTTTTCCAGCGAGAGGGGGTAGGGGCAGATGGCCATGTGTCCGTAGCGCCAGGTGTCTCCGCTCCAGGGGCGCAGGGCGGCGCCGAGCTTGGCGGGCAGGGCGGTCTCGCCCAGGACGACGGGGAGTTCGAGACTGGAGAGGGTGGGCAGCTCACAGGCCATTTCCGACACACGCAGGAGGATGTCGGCCAATTGGCGACTGCGGGCGCTGCGCCCTTCCTGGTCGCCCAGGATCGGATCCAGGGCGGGGGAGGCCAACAATTCCCGGGCCAGGCGACCGTTGAGGGGGGGGAGGGCGCGGGGGGCGAGGCTGCGGGAGAGGGGCGATCCGTCGTCCAGACTGAGCACCGGCCCCCACAGGGGGTCGGTCTCCAGGCGCACGAACAGACGCGGCGTGAGGGCGCCCTCGGCGGCACCGGCTTCCGCCTCGGCCAGGGGGGGCAGGTGGAAGGCTTCCGCCACGGCCCGGGCTTCGGCTTCGGTAAGGCTGTCGCGGCCCGACTGCAGCGCGAAGTCGATCACCACCTTGGCCGCTCCCGCGGCGGGGGGCTGGCGGTGGGAGACCGATGCGGGAGTTTCCAGCAGGAGTGCCTGGTTACGCACGAAATCGGCCATGAAGGCAAAGGCCGCCACGGCGCTCTCCGGCGTGCGGAAGGCGGGGATGCCGGCCCGGGTGAGGAGGGCGCGGGATTCGCTCACCGAGGATTCCCCCATCAGCGCCACCAGGATGGGTTTGGCGGCTTCGCGCTGGGCGGCGGCGATGCGCCTCGCGGTTTCCGCCGGATCGTCGAGGCCGTTGGGGGCGATCACGACCAGCACGCCATCCACGCCGGGGTCGGCCAGACAAAGCTCCAGGGCCGTGGCGAAACGCCCCGCATCGGCGTCGATGAGCACATCCACCGGGTTGGCCTGGGACCAGGAGATGGGCAGCCCCATGGCCAGGCGAGCCTTGGTGGCGGGGACGAAGCGGGCCAGTTGCAGCCCCTGGTCCGCCACCGCGTCGGCGGCCAGCACGGCGGGGCCGCCACCGTTGGAGATGATGGCGAGCCGGTTGCCGGCCGGCCGCTGGGGGCTGGCCAGGGCACGGGCGGCGGTGAACAGGTCGCCCACCGAGCGCACGCGCAGGACGCCGGCCCGGCGCAGGGCGGCATCGAAACTGGCGTCGGCGCTGCCGGTGGATTGAGAATGGCTGCGGGCCAGCGCGGCGGTGGCCGGGCTGCGGCCCGCCTTGACCGCCACCACCGGCTTGCTGCGGGCTGCGGCCCGCAGGGCGCTCAGGAAGCGCCGGCTGGAGCGGACCCCTTCCAGGTAGAGGAGGATGGCTTCCGTGCCCGGGTCGGTGGCCAGGAAATCGAGGATTTCCGGCAGGTCCACATCGCCCCCGTGGCCCGGGCCAAAGACGGCGGAAAGGGCGAAGTCGTTGCTGAAGGCCCAGTCGAGAACGTTGAGGCAGACCCCCGCCGACTGGGAGACGAAGGCCAGGTTGCCCGCCGGAATGCGGCGGTAGAACAGGGTGGCGTTGAGCCCCAGGGAAGGGCGGATGAAGCCGAGGGCCCGAGGCCCCATGATGCGCACGCCGCAGCGGCGGGCCGTCTGCATGAGGCTGTCCTGCACCAGGGCGCCGAACTCGCCGGCTTCGGCGAAACCGGCGCTGTGGACGACGGCGTAGCGGATGCGCTTCCTGCCGCACTGCTCGATGATGCCGCCCACGCCATCGGCGGGGGTGACCACCAGGGCCAGATCGATGCGCGCGTCGATGGCATCGAGGCTGGGGTGGCAGGCATGGCCGCGGATTTCGCGATGTTTGGGATTGACCAGGTAGACCTCGCCCCCATAGCCGCCTTCGAGCAGGTTGCGGGTGAGGGCGCCGCCCAGGGAACGGTCGTCGGGGCTGGCCCCGAAAAGGACCACGGCGGCCGGGGCGACCAGCCCGGCCAGGGGGGAGCGGTTCATTGCGGCGGGAAAGTCAGCGAGGGGAGTTCAGGTCTACGAGCAGGGTTTCGACGGCGCCGGCCAACTGGCCCTTCAAGTCGTGCAGGGGGGCGGCCATGAAATGCAGGTGGGTGCCCCCTTCGCCGAAGTCGGGAAAGAAGTCGCGCACCTCGAAGGCACCGGGAACCAGGGCGGAGGGCCGGGCGCGCTCGCCGTAGTGGCGGGCGACGGCGTCGGCGTCGGCGCCCTGGGCCACCAGCTCGGCCAGGACGACCTTGCGCGATTCGTGGCGGCTGTAGAAGGCGCACCAGGCGTCCTGGCGGCCCAGGGTCTCGCTGGCCGGGACGCCGGTCAGGGCTTCGCAGGCCTTGTTCCAGTGGGTGACGCGGCCTTCGCGGTCGAGGACGAAGGTGGCGACGGGGCTGCTGGCGACGATTTCGGCCAGGCGCCGCTCGCCCTCCCGCTGGGCGTCTTCCGCCGCCTTGCGCAGGGTGATGTCCTGCAGGGTCTCGATGCAGCCGATGGTCTTGCCTTCGGCGTCCTTCAGGGGCGCGGCGTTGAACGAGACCCAGCGGCCGGATTCGCCGAAGGCGGGAAAGAAATCCTCGGCTTCGTAGGCGCCGGGAATGAGCGCCGAGGCGCGGTACTTGCCGGCGTAGAACTTCTCCAGCAGCCCGGCGGCGGCGCCATCGAGGACCAGGTCGGCCATGACCGGCCGGTGGGCACGGTAGAAGGCGCGCCACTGGTGATGGGTGCCGATGACTTCCTTGGCCGGAATCCCCGTGAGCTGGGCGAGGGCGCGGTTCCAGTGAACCACCTTGTGCTTCGCGTCGATGACAAAGGAAGGGATAGGACTGCCGTCCAGAATCAGCGCGGTATCAAGGGAATTCATGGTCTCCTCCGTTGGCGGCAACTATAGCAGGCCGGGAATGCGGCGGGGAGGTCCGGCGCGGGGTTTATAATGGCGGCGGAAAGTCGGCCAGGCAATCGCCGGGCGGGCGGAGGCGACTTCGCTGCCGGGAGGAAAGTCCGGGCTCCACAGGGCAGGATGCCAGCTAACGGCTGGGCGCTATAAGCCGCAAGGCGAAGGCGACGGAAAGTGCAACAGAGAATAGACCGCCCAAGCCGGGGGAAACCCCGGACGGCAAGGGTGAAACGGTGGCCGGGCGCAAGTCCGGGCGGCGGGGTGAAAGCCTCGTCGGGGTAAGAGCCCACCGCGCCGGCGGTAACGCTCGGCGGCATGGAAAACCCCATCCGGAGCAAGGCCAAATAGGGAAGCATGGGCGTGGCCCGCGCTGCTTCCGGGTAGGCTGCTTGAGCCTGTCGGCAACGGCAGGCCTAGAGGAATGATTGCCACGGCATCGCAAGGTGCCGCTACAGAACCCGGCTTATCGGCCGGCTTTCCAAACGAATTCAGGAGACGGGGCATGGCCGCGGCGTGGGTGGAGTGGGACGAAGGCGGCACGCAGCACCGGGCCCGCTGGCGCTCGGCGGCGGGCCATCCGGCGCCGCGCCGGATAGTCGTCGCCGACGACAGTCTGCGGGCGGACGAGGCCTATGCCCTGGTTTCCCAGGGCACGGCGCTGCTCTGGCGGGGAGATTTCCACAATGCCCGTCAGTTGCTCCAGGCCCTGGCACGGCGCATGGACCGGCGGCGGCCCAAGGCGGGTGCGACCCTCAGCGAGACCTTTCATCTGCATCGCCAGGCTCAGGCTCAGCGGTCCCGCACCCTGGGGCTCCTGCTGCTTCCCCTCGACGGCGCCTACAGCGTCCCCCTGCGCCGTGCGCCGGAGCTGCGGGCGGCCTGCGAGGAAGTCCTGGGAGCGGCCGACGGCGAGGCCGGGCTCATATCCCTGCGAGAATTGCAGGGTCTGGTGGGGGCCCACGAATGGCGCAAGAAGGGGGTGCCGGTCCCGGCCCTGGGCGGGCGCATCCATCCCTGGTACGGGGTTTTTTCTCCGGTGCGGGGCGAGTACCTGGACCTGGTTGGCGAAGCCCCTCTGCCTGCCACCCGGCTGGCCTTCGACATCGGCACCGGCACCGGCGTCCTGGCGGCGCTGCTCGCCTGGCGCGGGGTGGAAAGGGTGGTGGCCACCGACTGTGCGGCGAGCGCCCTGGCCTGTGCCCGGGAAAACGTCGAACGCCTGGGTCTGGCGGGGCAGGTCGACGTGGTCGAGGCCGACCTCTTCCCGCCGGGGCGCGCGCCCCTGGTGGTGTGCAACCCGCCCTGGGTGCCGGGCAAGCCCGCTACCGCCATCGAAGCCGCCATCTATGACCCGGAGAGCCGCATGTTGAAGGGTTTTCTCGCCGGGGTCGCGGCTCATCTGGAGCCGGGGGGCGAGGCCTGGCTCATTCTTTCCGATCTGGCCGAGCACCTCGGCCTGCGCCAGCGGGAGGATGTGCTGGCGGCCATCACAGCCGGCGGGCTGGCGGTGATCGGACGTCTCGACATCCGCCCCCGCCACGGCAAGGCGGCCGACCCGGACGATCCGCTCCATGCCGCCCGCTCCCGGGAGACGACTTCCCTCTGGCGGCTGGTCGCCCGGGGGTAGGGGCTTCACTTCATCTGGGCTTCGATATTGGCGAAGAGCCGCTCGTAGATCTGGATCAGGTCGTCGCGGTCGGCGCTGCCCTTGACCCAGCGCTTCGACGAGGCGATGGCCACGGCGCGCTTCTCCTCGTCGGTGAGACTGTCGATCACCAGGGGCTCGCCGTGCAGGATGGCGTTGGCGTCGGCCCGGGCCTTCTGGGCCATGGCGACCAGGCCCATCGAGCGTCCCATGGTGCCGGCGCCGTCGAGGATGGCGTTGTTGAGCGCCGTGATGCGGGAGGCGGATCGGGCGGATTCGCCCAATTGATGACCGAACTCGTCGGCGGTGCTGCGGGCGTCGGCCACTGCGGCGCTGAGCCCGCCGATCTGCTCGCATACGGTTTCCAGGGCGGTCGTCATGGCCGTGATGGCGACGGCGATTTCCTCGGCCGACCGCTGCGACTGGTCGGCCAGCTTGCGCACTTCGTCGGCCACCACCGCAAAACCCCGCCCGGCCTCGCCGGCCCGGGCCGCTTCGATGGCGGCGTTGAGGGCGAGCAGATTGGTCTGTTTGGCGATGCCATCGATGTGGCTGGTCAGATGGCGGATGGCGTCCGCCTTGCGGGTGAGGTCGCCCAGGGAGTCGACGCTGCTCTGGCTGGAACTGTGGGCATTGCCCAGGGCGCCCGCCATGCGTTCGGCGGAAAGGGCCATGGCCCCGGCGGACTGGGCGAAGGTATCCGCCATGGCCCCGGACTGCCCCGCGTCGTCGCCCACCCGCCGCAGGCTTGCGCCCACATGCTCGATGGCGCGCGAGAGCCCGCTCTCGGAACGAAGGAAGATGCGCGACAGGAGCGCGTCCCGGGCGACGGACTCCCGCGCTGCCTCCAGCGAGTCGAGCAGCGCCTGCATGCGTTCCAGAACCTCGGCGAAGGCCCCGTGCAGGCCCGTGGTCTGCAGGCGCCGCCAGGAGCGGTCGTGGGACGAAGCCTCCAGTCCCCCCAGGATTTCGCGGAAGGCGGTCTCGGTCTGATCGAGCGCGGAATTCAGATTCACCCGGATCGACTCCAGGGTGGCATCGTCGAAACGCTTGGGCAGGCGACCGACGAGCCGGCCCTGGCCGACTTCGTCAAGCAGGGTGCGGGTTTCGGCCAGGGATGCCTTTCCCCCCTCGCGCCGCAAGAGCAGGGCGGCGAGGGCCGGAACGAGGAGCGCCAGGGCCGCCCAGGGCGACCAGAAGGCGGCCCCGGCGCCGGCCGCGATGAGGCCCGCCGCGAGCCAGCGGGGATCAAAGCGAGAAGACGAGTTGTTCATAGCTCACCCCCGACTGATTGAGCAGGCCCACCAGGACTGCCGTGCCCGCGTCTATGGCATCCCGGGCGCCGGCGCTTCTCTCGGCCTCCAGCATGCGGCGATAGACGGGTTCTATGGCCTCCACCGCCGCCCGCTTGGGGCAGCGGCGCACCGAGGTATAGCCCAGGATGACCCCCTGGGGCCCGAAATCCGGTGCAATGTGGGTAAAGACCCAGTAGTGGCCGCCATCCTTGGACATGTTCTTCACGTAGGCGAAGAATTCGCCGCCCGCCTGGATGGTGTCCCAGGCCAGTTTGAAGGCCGCCCGTGGCATGTCGGGATGGCGGATGATGTTGTGCTGGGAGCCGAGAAGCTCGGCTTCGGTGTAACCCGAAAATTCGATGAAGATCGGGTTGCAATAGGTGATGATGCCCTTGGGGCTGGTCTTGGACACGATGAAATCGTTTTCCCGCATCACCCGTTCTTTGCCGGTTGGCGTGATGTTCCGCTTCATGGATGCTCCCCCGCTCGGAGTGTCCGGCCATTCTAGCGCATACGCCAAAAGTATTACGCCCCCAATTGCGGGGCGTGGGGAGAAAATCTGCCTGGGTGGGTCGAAATTTGACCCCCACTTGGCCGTGCACGATGATAAAGTGGTGGTTAATACTATTAAACACCAGTTTATTGATGACCCGTTCCACCAACAGCAATCACGCCCTGCCGCAGGAATCCCGTGCTGCCCTGCAGAACCTGGGGTTGCGTCTGCGGGTGCAGCGCCTGGCCCGGAACATGACGCTGGAGCAGATGGCCGAGCGCCTGCTGTGCTCCCCGACGACCTGCCGCGCCCTGGAAAGCGGCAAGCCAACGGTGAATCTCGGCCTCCTGGTGCATGCGCTGTGGCTGTTCGGCAAGACGGACGAACTCGACAAACTCTTCCCGCTGGAAATCGGCATGCTCGGTCACAAGCGCAGCCAGCGGGCGCGCCCGGCGAGCAAGGGCATCGGCGATGACGAACGGGATTTCTGAAAGCCTCCTCTACGTCGGCCTGCATTTGCCCGAGGAAGGGGCAAGGGCGCCGGTGACGGCGGCCGTGCTCAAACTGGAACGGAACGATCATCAGGAAAGCGGCCATTTCGCCTACGGCCTCGGCTACCTGGAGCGGCCCGGGGCGATGGCCCTGAATCCCCTGCACCTGCCACTGCAACGCGAGACCTTCCGCTTGGCGCCGCGCCTGTTGCGCGAAGGTGGCGCCTTGCCGCTGACCCTGCGCGATGCGCTGCCCGACGCCTGGGGACAGCGCGTACTGGCCCATGCGCTGGGCGGGCGCCTGCCCAGCCCCCGCGAACAACTCCTGCTGACCAACGAAGATCGCGTCGGCGCCATGATCTTTTCCCCAAGCCGCGAGATGCCACCGCCGGCCGATCTGCCCCATGACGATCTGGCGCAACTGGCCGAGGCGGTCCGTCGCCTGCAATACGACATGGACATCCCGAAGCCGCTCAAGCGCCTGCTGCTGCGCGGCGGCAGCCTGGGCGGCGCGCGGCCGAAGGCGTCGTTTACCCACGCAGGCGCCCTGTGGCTGGCCAAGTTTCCCGCCGCCGGCGACCTGCTGGACGTGCAGGTGCTGGAAGCCTTCGCCCTCGGGTTGGCGGCAAACTGCGGCATCCGCGTGCCGCAATTCATGCTCATGCCCATCGAACGCGGCGAAACCGCCTTCCTGTCGCGCCGCTTCGACCGCAGCGGCGAAAATGCAGGACAGCGCCAGCATTTTCTCTCGGCCGCTGCCTTGCTCGATGTGCCCTACGATTCCAGCGCCGGCAGCTACATCGACTTCGCCCGCGTCATCCGCCGCCTGAGCGCGCAGCCCAAGGTCGATCTGGAGGAACTGTTCCGGCGCATGGTCTTCAACCTGCTGATCGACAACAGCGACGACCACCTCAAGAACCACGGCATGCTCTGCGTCGGCGGCGACCGCTACGTTCTGTCTCCGGCCTTCGACGTCGTTCCACAACTGAGCAACCTCGGTTACCAGATGCTTTCCATCGACGGCTCGACCCAGGAATCCAGTCTGGAACTGGCCATCGAGGCGGCGCCGCACTTCGATTTTACAAAGGACGAAGCCCGCGCCATCGCCCGTGCCATGGCCGCTGTGGTGTATGGGCCGTGGGGGCTACAGTCGTTGAGTCTTCCCGCTGCGCCGGAGGTTTTGCGGCAGCGCTTGCAGGCCTGTTTCCAGCGGCAGAAGGCGATCATCCGCGCTGCTGTCTTGTGAGCCCCCTGATTGGGGCTCCAAGAAAAACGCCTTCGGTTCTCGGAGGCGTTTTTCGTTCTGGCCGACCGTTCCTGGCGGTCGGAGATTCGACCTACAGGATCATCCCCGCGCCGACCGTATTGTTGTTGCTTTCGTCGATGACGATGAAGGCGCCGGTGCCGCGGTTTTCCTGGTAGGGGTCGACAAACAGCGGCTGGGCCAGCTTGAAACTCACCTCGGCGATGTCGTTCATGGCCAGCTTTTCGGCGGGCAGGTTTTCCAGGGTATTCACGTCGAGGCGGTGGTCGATGCCGGTCAGCTTGGCCTTGGAATCCCGCGTGGTGTGGCGGATCAGGTAGGTGCGGGCGCGGTCCAGCGGGCTCTCCGACAGCCAGCAGACGGTGGCGCGGATTTCCTTCACGGCGGCCGGCACTTCGTCGGACTTGACGATCATGTCGCCGCGGGAGGTGTCGATTTCGTCGGCCAGGAGCAGGGTGACCGACTGCTCGGTGATCGCTTCGGGAATATCGACGCCGCCGATCTGGATGGCCTTCACCGTGGAACTCAGGCCGTTGGGCAACACGGTGACCGCGTCGCCGACCTTGATGGTGCCCGATTCCACCCGGCCCATGAAGCCGCGATAGTCGTGCAGGTCCGGGTTGGCCGAATCCTGCGGGCGGCAGACGTACTGCACCGGGAAGCGGAACTGCTCGGTGTGTTCGGTGTGGGCGGCCGGGGCGGCTTCGAGGATCTCGAGCAGGGTCGGGCCCTCGTACCAGTTCAGGCTGTCGCCGCGGTCGACGATCATGTCGCCGTTCAAGGCCGACAGGGGCAGGAAACGGATGTCCTCGATGCCGACCTTGGCGGCGAATTCCAGGTAGTCGGCCTTGATCTTCTCGTAGACCTCCTGCGAGTAATCGACCAGATCCATCTTGTTGATGGCGACGACCAGATGCGGGATGCCGACCAGGGCAGCCAGCTTGGAGTGGCGGCGGGTCTGGGTCAGCACGCCCTTGCGCGCGTCGATCAGGATGATCGCCAGGTTGGCGGTGGATGCGGCGGTGACCATATTGCGGGTGTACTGCTCGTGGCCCGGGGCGTCGGCGATGATGTACTTGCGCGTGCCGGTGGAGAAATAGCGGTAGGCCACGTCGATGGTGATGCCCTGTTCGCGCTCGGCCTGCAAGCCGTCGGTGAGGAGCGAGAGGTCGACGGCGCCCATGCCGCGCTTCTGCGAAGTGCGCTCGATGGCGGAAAGGGTATCGGCCAGGATGGTCTTGGTATCGAACAGGAGCCGCCCGATGAGGGTGCTCTTGCCATCGTCGACGCTGCCGCAGGTCAGGAAGCGCAGCAGGCCGTGATCTTCAATGGGGTGGGCGCTCATCAGAAGTAACCCTCCTTCTTGCGTTGTTCCATGGAGGCTTCGCTGGTCTGGTCGTCCAGACGGGTGGCGCCGCGCTCGGTGATGGTGGTGGTGGCGGTTTCCAGCACGATCTTCTCGACGCTGTCGGCATCGGACTCCACCGGAGCGGTGCAGGAAATGTCGCCGACGGTGCGGAAGCGCACCCGCAGATCGACGATTTCTTCACCGGCCTTCGGCAGGTTGGTCAGTTCTCCGCTCATCAGGGGCACATTGACCGGCACGATGGCGCCCTGGCGCAAGACCACCGGGCGGGTGTGGGCGAAGTAGATCGAAGGCAGTTCCAGGCCTTCGCGCTCGATGTACTGCCAGACGTCCATCTCGGTCCAATTGGAAATGGGGAAGGCGCGGATGTTCTCGCCCTTGTGGCTGCGGGCGTTGTAGAGGTTCCACAATTCCGGGCGCTGGTTCTTCGGGTCCCATTGGCCGAACTCGTCGCGGAAGCTCATGATGCGCTCCTTGGCGCGGGCCTTTTCCTCGTCCCGGCGGGCGCCCCCGATGCAGCAGTCGAAGCCGAATTCCTCGATGGCTTCCAGCAGCGTCACCGACTGATGCTTGTTGCGCGACTCGCCCTCATGCTTCAGCACCACCGTGCCGCGCTGCATGGAGTCTTCCACGGAGCGGACGATCAGGCGCTCACCCAATTCCGCGGCGCGCTGGTCGCGGAACTGCACCACTTCCCGGTAATTGTGGCCGGTGTCGATATGCATCAGCGGGAAGGGAAACTTGCCGGGGCGGAAGGCCTTTTCGGCAATGCGCAACATGCAGATCGAATCTTTGCCGCCGGAGAAGAGCAAAACGGGGTTGGAACACTGGCCGGCCACTTCGCGCATGATGTGGATGGCTTCGGCTTCCAGCCAATCCAGATGGCTGAGTGTGGCACGGGAGGGGGTTTGGGTCATTGCGGAAAATCCAGGGAATTGCCGGGAAAAACGAACGGCCCGTATTGTAGCAAGGCCTTAATGCACGATTAAGAACGTGTGCGCATCTTGTTATTCCACAATCGAATATCACATGCCCACAAAGGGCCGAGTCAGGTCGCGGATTCTGCGCGAGCCCCCTTCGTATTCGGCCCAATAGATGACATCGCGGTAGTCGGTTCTTGCGCTGGCCAGGGCATCGAGCAGACGCTCCCGGTTCCCTTTGGCCAGGTGAATGATGCAGCGCAGGACCCGCAGCCGCTCCGGCCCCTCGTATTGGGCGAGCAGGGCGAGCAGCGGGGCCGGCGACGGGTGGGGAAAATCCGCCGCAATCCTCATCAAGACGTCCGGGGGGAGCGAATGGCTTTCAGGAGTCATGGCGGGGTGGAAGGCGCCCCCTTGTCGAACCGCCCCTTGCGCATGCACGGGATAGGGGGGGTGGGGGCCGGGGGAGAGAAACCCCCGGCTTGCCGATTGGGCGCCTTGTTACGTGTGGCTTGCCTGGGCATGAAGTTTCAAACCGAGAGCGCCAACGACCTTGAGAATGGTGTCGAAGCCGGGGCTACGTTCGCCGGAAAGCGCCTTATAGAGGCTTTCGCGAGAGAGCCCTGCATCGCGAGCGACTTGGGCCATGCCTTTGGCGCGGGCGATATCGCCAAGGGCCTTTGCGACAAAGGCGGCATCTCCATTGGCCTCTTCGAGGCACGCTTCGAGATATGCGGCCATCTCTTCCGGGGTGCGGAGATGTTCCGAAACGTCATAGCGAGTGGTAGAGGTCTTGGCCATAGCGGCTACTCCGAAAGGTTTCGAGCGAGACGTAAAGCAGCCTTGATGTCCTTGGCCTGAGTGCTCTTGTCGCCACCGGCCAGAAGCAAGATCAGCTCACGCCCTCTCTGCTTGAAATACACCCGGTAACCGGGACCATAGTTGATACGCAACTCGGAGACCCCTTCGCCCACGGGCTCGACGTCACCCGGATTTCCCGCCGCGAGACGCTCGATTCTGGCTTGCACCCGTGCACGAGCCTGGATGTCGCGCAATGCGTCGAGCCATTGAGCGAAGACGTCGGTCTTCCGCATTTCGATCATGGGGAGAGCGTAGCCATGCGGCTACACATTGTCAATCTCCGCAACGGTGCTGAAAGGTGCCCAGCGACGGCACCCCAACACCGATCTCATGCGCCACGTCGTCCAATGTCGCGCTCTCCGGCGGCAACAACTTCGCCACCGCTCTATCCTTGAATTCCTGTCCGTATCGAGCCAATTCGTTCTTCCATCATCACCCCCGGTCGTCAATTCTATCGGGGCGACAACTATTCTGACGCGGCGGGCGGCGGGCGGCGGGCGGCGGGCGGCGGGCGGCGGGCGGCGGGCGGCGGGCGGCGGGCGGCGGGCGGCGGGCGCGGAACTATGGGGGTGGTGGGCCGTTCGTCCACGATCAGTTCTACGGTGGTGAGGCGGCGGCTGCCCGTTTCGTCGAGGCGGTAGTGCACGCAGACGAGCCCGGTGCCGAAACGATCCAAGTGTCGCTTGGTGCCGGCGGCCCCGGGGGCGAGGCGCTTGATGACCTGGCTGCCCGCCAGGGGCGCGGGGGCATGGAGCGGCAGGGAATCGGGCCTGGCTTGCGGCCCCCCCGGGGCAAGCGCCCTCCCGGGGGGAAGGCGCTGCGGGGGGCTGGGTCAGCCGAGGCTGATGCGGAATTTCATTTGGCCGTGCTTGCCCAGGACGACGAGGTCGCCTTCCTTGAGTTCCAGTTCCTGCACCGGGGCGCCCAGGTTGTCGTTGAGATAGGTGCCGTTGGTGGATTGCATGTCGCGCAGGATGAGGCGGCCCTGGACGGGGCCGATCCAGGCGTGGCGGTTGGAGATCTGGCTGTCGGGGACGACCACGTCGGCTTCCTGGGAGCGGCCGACGACGATGCCCTTGCCGACGGGAAAGCTCATGCCCTGGACGACGCCGACGATGCACACGATCTTGGCGTGGTCGAGGGCGCCGAAGCGCACCGTCGATTCTTCCCGGACGGGGGCGGCAGGCAGGGCGCCGGGGAGGGGGGGCGGTGCCGCAGGCGCGGCGGGCAGGGGGGGCGGCGCGGCGGGGGCTGCGGCGGGGGGGGGCGGGGGTGGGGCGAAGACCGGGGCTGGCGGCGGGGGGGGCGCCGGTGCAGGGGCGACGGGGTAGGCCGGGGGTGAGGCCTGGGGCCAGGCGCCGGCCGCGGGCGGGGGGCTGCCCCAGGCGGCGGGGGCGGGGTTGGCGGCAAAGGCCGCCAGGGCGCGGCGGAAGCCGGAAACCTTCATCCAGTGGAGAATCCAGCACACCAGGCCGGCGAGGCCGAAGAGCAGGCCGATGAAGGGAATGACGGCCAGCAGGCTGAGGATGAAACCGGCCAGACCCAGGGCGAGGCCGCCGTCGCCGAAGACTTCGGTCTGCCGCGCTTCGCCTTCCTTCTTGAGGGACATGGAAAGCAGGACGATGGCGGCGATGAGGGCGATGAAGCCGAGGTAGGGCACCAGGCCCAGCCAGACCAGGGCGGTGGGCACCGGGGGGCGGAAGGCCGGCTGGATGGCGTCGAAGCAGCGGTGCAGGTTGAGGATGTAGAGGGCGAGGACGGCGTAGATGGCGATGAACATCACCAGGGCGAAGAGCCCGAGCAGTCCGAATCCCAGGAGGGCGCCCGCGGCGGCTTGGTCTCCCATGGTCTTTTTCTTTCCGCAGGTTGAGGAGCGGACATTCTGGCGGAAAGCGATTCGGGTGGCAAACCCGCGCCAGCAGGGTACGCAGCATTCCCGGGTGGAGGGCGCCCGGGGCAGAAGCCGCCCGGGTGGGCCTGCGGCGGGGAGGTCTTTTGCGGCGCAGGCGAGGCGCTGCGGGGGCGCCGGTGGCCGCGGGCCGGTCTCAGGCCGCAGCGATGACTTGCAGGAGGCGCTCGCCGTAGCGTTCCAGCTTGGCGGCGCCGATGCCGGGGATGGCGCAAAGCTGCCCCAGGCTGGTGGGGCGCAGGGCGGCCAGTTCGCGCAGGCTGCGGTCGTGCAGGATGACGTAGGCGGGCACGCCCTGTTCCCGGGCGGTGTCGCTGCGCCAGGCGCGCAGGGTTTCGAACAGGGGGGCGTCGGCGGCGGGTAGCGCGGTGGCAGCGGGGGCGCTGCGCGCCGGGTTCGGGGCGCGGCTACGGCGGGCGGGCCGGCGCAGGGCCACCGTTTGTTCGCCCCGCAGGACGGGGCGGGCGGCTTCGGTCAATTGCAGGGCGCCGTGTTCGCTGAGGTCGACGCGCAGCAGGCCGGCGGCGGCCAGTTGGCGGAAAACGCTCTTCCAGAGGGCGTCGTCCAGGTCGGCGCCGACGCCGAAGGTGGGCAGGGCGTCGTGGCGCCACTGGCGGGTCTTGTCGCTGGCCTTGCCGCGCAGGACGTCGATCAGATGGCCGACGCCAAAACGCTGCCCGGTGCGGAAGACGGCGGAAAGTGCCTTCTGGGCGGCCACGGTGCCGTCCCAGAGTTCCGGCGGGTCAAGGCAGACATCGCAGTTGCCGCAGGGTTCGGCAGCTTCGCCGAAGTAGTCGAGCAGCACCTGGCGGCGGCAGCGGGGGGCTTCGCAGTAGCCCAGCAGGGCGGTGAGGCGCTGGGTCTCCAGGCGTTTCTGCTCGTCGCCGGCGCCGGATTCGGCAATGCGCGCCTGTTGCAGGGCCACGTCCTGCAGGCCGTAGGTCATCCAGGCTTCGGCGGGCTCGCCGTCGCGGCCGGCGCGGCCGGTTTCCTGGTAGTAGGCCTCGACGCTCTTGGGCAGATCGAGGTGGGCGACGAAGCGCACGTCGGGCTTGTCGATGCCCATGCCGAAGGCGATGGTGGCGACCATGACCAGACCTTCCTCGCGCAGGAAGCGGCGCTGGTTGGCGGCCCGCTCCGCATGGGGCAGGCCGGCGTGGTAGGGCAGGGCAGGGTAGCCCTGGGTACAGAGCCAGGAGGCAGTTTCTTCCACCTTCTTGCGCGAGAGGCAGTAGACGATGCCGGCCTGGCCCTGGCGGCCGGAGAGAAAACCCTGGAGCTGCTTTCTGGGGGTGTCCTTCTCCACCACGGTGTAGCGGATATTGGGCCGGTCGAAGCTGGAGACGAAGACGCGGGCGTCGTCGAGGCCCAGGCGGGTGAGCATTTCGCCCCGCGTGGCGGCGTCCGCCGTGGCGGTGAGGGCGATGCGGGGGACCGCCGGGTAGCGCTGGTGCAGGGCCGAGAGTTGCAGGTACTCCGGGCGGAAGTCGTGGCCCCACTGGGAGACGCAGTGGGCCTCGTCGATGGCGAAGAGGGCGAGCTTGCCGGCTTCGTAGAGGGCGTCGAGCATGGCCAGGCTGCGGTCCAGCAGCAGGCGTTCCGGGGCGATGTAGACCAGGTCGAGGCCGCCGCTGAAGAGGGCCTGTTCGACGGCCTGGGCCTCGCCCCAGCCGAGGGTGGAATTGAGGCAGGCTGCCTTGACGCCAACCTGGGTGAGGGCGTCCACCTGGTCCTGCATGAGGGCGATGAGGGGCGAGACGACGACGGCGCAGCCGGGGCGCAGCAGGGCGGGGATCTGGTAGCAGAGGCTCTTGCCGCCGCCAGTGGGCATGAGCACCAGGGCGTCGCCGCCGCCGGCCACATGGCCGATGATTTCGGCCTGGCTACCGCGGAAGGCGGGGTAGCCGAAGACCTGTTGCAGGACATCGAGGGGGGACTTCACGGGAGGGCGTGGCGGGTCAGGCGCTCGCCATTCCAGGCCAGAACCTCGCCGCGCTCCTCGTGCCAGTCGGCCAGCACCCAGCGCTCGATGTGGATACCATCCACCATGTGGTCATGGGTGGCGGCGTGGTGGGTATGGCCGTGGATGAAGGTGGCGTAGCCGTGCAGGCGCAGGAAATCGTCGGTTTCGCCGGGATTGAGGTCCATGAGGTAGGCAGAGCCGGATTGCGATTTCGCCTGCTTGCCGGCCTCGCTCCTTTCCCGCAGGTGGGCGGCGATGGCGCGGCGCTCGGCCAGGGGTTTGGCGAGGAAGTCGGCCTGCCACTGCGGGTCGCGCACCTGGCGGCGGAAGGCCATGTAGTCGGCGTCGTCGCTGCACAGGGCGTCACCGTGGGAGAGGACGAATTGCCACTCCGGGGTGGACAGCACGTAGGGGTCGGGCAGCAGGCTGAGGCCGGCCGCCGCGGCGAACGCCCCGCCCAGCAGGAAATCCCGGTTGCCGTGCTGGAGGGCGATGGCCAGGCCGCTATCGGAGGCCCCGCGCAGGGCGGAGACGATGGCCGCGTTGTGGGGTTCGCTCAGGTCGTCGTCGCCGATCCAGGCGTCGAACAGATCGCCCAGGATGTAGAGGCCCTCCGCCTGCCGCGCCGGACCGGCGAGAAAGTCCAGCAACAAACGCGTCGCCCCGGGAGACCGGGGCGACAGGTGGAGGTCGGAGATGAAAAAGAGCATGCGTGAAAGGTGAAATTTGAAACGTGAAATGTGGGGGAATCCGCGGCGCAGGCGCCTTTACGTTTCACCTTTCACGTTTCACACGATCTCGGCCTTCTCGATGACCACGTCCTCCAGCGGCACGTCCTGGTGGAAGCCCTTGCTGCCGGTGCGCACGCCGCGGATGGCGTCGACGATGTCGAGGCCTTCGCTGACTTCGCCGAAGACGCAGTAGCCCCAGCCCTGGCCCATGGGGGCCTTGAAGTCGAGGAAGTCGTTATCGACCACGTTGATGAAGAACTGGGCGGTGGCGGAGTGGGGGTCGTTGGTGCGGGCCATGGCGACGGTGCCGCGCTTGTTCTTCAAACCATTGGCGGCCTCGTTGTCGATGGGGGCCTTGGTGTCCTTCTGCTTCATGCCGGGGGCGAAACCGCCGCCCTGGATCATGAAGTTCTTGATGACGCGGTGGAAGACGGTGCCGTCGTAATGGCCATCCCTGACGTAGGCGAGGAAGTTCTCGACCGTCTTGGGGGCTTTCTCGGTGTCGAGCTTGAGGGTGAAGGCGCCGAGGTTGGTGGTGAATTTGACCATGGGGAGGGTTCCTTATTTGTCGCTGAGAATCTTGGCGGTCTTGATGACCACGGGGGTTTGCGGGACGTTCTGGTAATCCCCGTGGTTGCCGGTGGGGACGGCGGCGATGGTGTCGACCACTTCCATGCCTTCGGTGACCTTGCCGAAGACCGCATAGCCGTAGCCGCCCTGGTTGGGGGCGCGGAAATCGAGGAAGGCGTTGCGCTTGAGGTTGATGAAGAACTGGACGCGGGCCGAGTGGGGATCCATGGTGCGGGCCATGGCCAGGGTGCCGCGGCTGTTGTAGAGGCCGTTGTCGGCTTCGTTCTGGAGCGCCGGGGTGAGGACTTTCTTCTCTTCCATGGCGGAATTGAAGCCGCCGCCCTGGATCATGAAGTTCTCGATGACGCGGTGGAAGATGGTGCCGTCGTAGAAGCCGTGCTTAACGTTGTAGAGAAACATTTCCACCGTCTTCGGGGCCTTGTCCGGGTACAACTCGATGAGGATGCGGCCCTTGTTGGTCTGCATTTCGACGGTGGGCAGGGCCCAGGCCGTGGCGGCGAACACCAGGCCGGCGGCGAGGGTGGCGAGGGACTTCAACATCAGGCGGCTCCTTCGTAAATGATCTTCCAGCGGCCTTCCTCACGGATCCAGTACTGCCGCTTCTTCATGACATTGCTCAGATTGTTGCTGCGGTAGTCCTGGTCGAAGGTGACGACCACGACTTCTTCCTTGCCGGGATTGCGGAAGACCGAAAGCTTGTCGGTCTTGACCTTGATCCATTCCTTGCCCGCATTGACCTGCCGCTTCTGGGCGGCGAACTGCTCGAAATTCTGGCTGTTGGCCTGGAAGCGGCGCGAGTAGTGGCGCAGGTAGCGCTCGGTGTCGCGGCTTTCCCAGTCGCTGCGCCAGGCGTCGATGCTGCGATTGAGTTCGGTGCGCTCCTTGTTCCAGTCATCCAGGGAGAGCCACTCGACGGAGTTGCTGATGATGACCGGCGTGAGGCCCACCTGGAGATTTTTGGCCACGGCGTTGAGGTCGGTGTTGGCCAGGACGACGCAGCCGTCCGAAGCCCTGGGGGGGCGCGAGAAGGTGTCGGAGGGTGTGCCGTGCAGCCAGATGCCGCTGCCGCTGCGCCCCTGACGCTTGTCCCACTCATTGGGGTAGCTGATGGGGTAGGCCCCGGTGCCGTAGAGGTCGGCCAGCTTCTGGCGCGACAGGTTGGCGGTGACGTGATAGACGCCGATGGGGGTGCGCTTGTCCCCCTCGGCAACCTTGTCGGCGCCCTGTTTGCCCTGGGTGACGTAGTAGTCGGCCACGAAGCGCGGCCGGCCCGCCGTGGCATCGTTTTCGTAGACATAAAGACGCGATTTCTGGGTGTCGACCACGATGGCGTAGCGCTGGTCGGGGGGCATCTCGAGGAGATAGCGCGGAACGAAATTGGCCGCCGGCTTTTCCTTGTAACCCTTCAGGCGGGCGATGGCTTCGGCGCGCAGGTCGGCGACCTTGTCGCCCGGGGCGCCGTTGAGGGCGCCGAAGCCGTTGAGGGGCTGCGCCCGGGCCAGCAGCAGGTCGCCCCGGATCAGGTGGCCGAGGCGGAAATTGGGGTATTGGCCCACCAGGATTTCGGAGAGGCGCAGGGCCTCGTCGAGGCGATTGCCCTCGATTTCGGCGAAGACGCGGGCCAGCAGGGGTTCCGGGCCGGAGTCGGAGACGGTGGCAGGACGTGTGAGGGCGGGAGCGGCCAGGAGCGCCGCGGGGGCAGCACGGTAGGCAGCCTGGCGCAGCGGCTTGACGCTCCTGGTCGTCTCGGCGCGAGCCTTGCCGGTCGAAGCCTTGCTGGCCTGAACCTTGGCGGAGACAGGCTGCTTGGCCGATTTGCGTGGCTTGGCTTCGGCAGGACCGCCGGCTGCCAGGGCCGCGATGACCAGCGCCAGGGCGGCGACGGATTTCAGCGCGAGCTTTCGTCCCGGATGAGCCATTTGCCACCGGCCCGAACGAATACGAGCACCTTGGAAGTCGAAGTTTTCAGGCCGGTGGCCTTGTAATGCTGGCGGAACTTGACCGTGGCCCGGTCTCCGTCGAGGGTGATGTCAGGGGTGTCGTAGCTGACGGAAATCTTGCCCGATTTGCCGGCGATGCGTTCTTCGCGCTCTTCCTCCCAAGCCTTGCGGGACATGCCCTTGGGCGGGACGAAGTCGGAGGAATAGTGGGCCAGATAGGCCGGGACGTCCTTCCTGGACCAGGCGGATGCCCAGCCGGCGAGGGCCTTGGCGACCTCGTCGGAGCGGTCTTCGCCGCGGGCGGCGGGCCGGGGTTCGGGGGCCTTGGCGGGGGCCGGGACGGGCGCCGGAGCGGCAGCAGGAGCGGGTGCGGGGGCAGCAGCGGCCGGTGTCGTGGCGACGACGGTGGCGGTCGGGGCCGGTGGGGCCGCGGGCTTGGCCGCGGGTGGCGGCGCCGTGCTGGCGGAAACGGCAGCGGGAACGGGGGCGGGGGCGGCTACGGGGGCCGGAGCCGGGGCGGGCTTCGCGGCCGGGGCTGCCGGCGCCGCTGGCGCTGCGGCGGCCTGGGGCTTCACGTTGGGCCGTGCCGAAGTGCTGATGAGGTCACGGATCAACGCCATTTTGTTCTGGGCCGTGGCATTGGCGGAATCGATCTGCAAGGCCTTGTCGTAGGCCTGGCTGGCCAGCTTGGCGTAGACGTCGCCCAGATTTTCGTAGGCGATGGCGTAGGAGGGATGAGTGCGAATCGCCATTTCCAGCGCCGTGCGGGCTTTGTCGTACTGCTTCTGCTGGGCGTAGAGCACTGCGAGGTTGTTGTAGGGCTCGGGCAGTTCGGGGTAATCCTCGGTCAGCTTGGTGAAGACGGCGATGGCATCCGCCGGCTTGTTCATTTCGGTGAGAATGAGCCCCTTGAGGAAGCGGCCTTGAGCGTCCCGGGGCTTGCCGGCGAGATAGGCGTCGACTTTTTCCAGGGCCTGGGGGTACTGGCCCTGCTTGATGAGTTTCTGCACATCGGGGAGGTTGTCCGCCGCTGCCGGAAGAGCGGCCCCCAGGGCGAGGCCGAGGACTGCGGCGCGAAGGAAGGCCCGGGCTTGGCAGCGGGTCTGGAGCAGGAAGGGCGCGATCATCGCTATGCTATACTCGGACGGGTTCGACAATCCGCTGATTCTACCAATAAGACCGGCCATTCCAAAGTCTTGGCCCGCGCCGGACCCTCTGCCCAGCCGCTCATGCTCAAGATCCACAATTCCCTGACCCGGGAAAAGCAGCCCTTTACCCCCATCGAACCCGGCAAGGTCCGCATGTATGTTTGCGGCATGACCGTCTACGATTTCTGCCACCTCGGCCACGCCCGGGTGATGGTGGTCTTCGACATGGTCTATCGCTGGCTGAAGGCCAGTGGCTACGACGTCACCTACGTGCGCAACATCACCGATATCGACGACAAGATCATCAAGCGCGCCAACGAGAACGGCGAGACCATTCTCAAACTGACCAAGCGCTTCATCGCCGCCATGCACGAGGATGCCGACGCCCTGGGCGTGCTGCGCCCCGACCACGAGCCCCGGGCGACGGACTTCGTGCCCCAGATGCTCGATCTCATCGGCAAGCTGGAAGGGCGCGGGCTGGCTTACCGGGCGAGCGACGGCGACGTGAATTACGCGGTGCGCAAGTTCGCAGGCTACGGCAAGCTTTCCGGCAAGTCGCTCGATGACCTGCGGGCCGGCGAGCGGGTCGAGGTCGATTCCGCCAAGCAGGATCCGCTGGATTTCGTGCTGTGGAAGCATGCCAAGCCGGGTGAACCGGCCTGGCAATCCCCCTGGGGCGAGGGCCGGCCAGGCTGGCACATCGAGTGCTCGGCCATGAGTTCCCATTTGCTGGGCAAGCATTTCGACATCCATGGTGGGGGGCAGGATCTGCAATTCCCCCACCACGAAAACGAAATCGCGCAATCCGAAGGCGCCCACGACTGCCGCTTCGTCAATTACTGGATGCACAACGGCTTCGTGCGGGTGGATAACGAGAAGATGTCCAAGTCCCTGGGCAATTTCTTCACCATCCGCGAAGTCTTGAAGGCCTACGATGCCGAAGTGGTGCGCTTCTTCATCCTGCGTGCCCACTACCGCAGCCCGCTGAATTACTCCGATGCCCATCTCGACGACGCCAAGCGCAGCCTGGACGGCCTCTACTTCACCCTGCGGGACGTGCCGCCGGTTGCCGCGGCCATTGACTGGTCCAATGCCTTCGCCGCCCGCTTCCACGAAGCCCTGGACGAGGACTTCGACTCCCACGGCGCCATTGCCGTCCTCTTCGACCTGGCTGGAGAAGTCAACCGCAGCCGAGATTCGTCCCTGGCCGGATTGCTCAAGGCCCTGGCCGGCATCATCGGCCTGCTGCAGCGCGACCCCGTGTCCTACCTGCGCGGCGGTGCGGCCGCCGGCGGTCTGGACGAGGCGGCCATCGAGCAATTGATCTCCGACCGGGTGGCCGCCAAGAAAGCCCGCAACTTCGCCGAGTCGGACCGTATCCGCGAAGCCTTGAGAACCGCCGGAGTGATCCTGGAAGACACCCCCCAAGGCACCACCTGGCGCCGGGCCTGACGCAAAACGGGGTCAAAAAAACGGGGTCAGGTCTTGCAATGCAATATCGGCGAGTCTCCGTTCTGCCTGCTGTTATCCACCGGCACCCAACGGCCTGATTGTCCGCACCTCACTCTCCGCCGCTTTCCCCGCGCTTCACGATGCGGCTGACTGTGGCGTAGTGGACGCCGAAACACCGGCCAATCTGCTGTTGCGTGTAGTCGCCACTGGCGAAGGCCGCCCGGATTCCGGTGTCGCGGTCAGGGGCATCGTCCCGGTAGCGCTCGAGGGGCTTTGCGGGTGCGCGCCGCTGGGCTCGCGGAATTTCAGGGCGATCAAGGGCGCCCGCGGTGGCGGCAAGGGCTTCGCGGATGAAATCATCGCTGCCGAGATAGATTTGGCCGCTGAGGGCTTGCCATGGGCCGGGGCGTCCAATGCCGGCATTGACGAAGTCAATGTAAGCCTGGCGTGCATGTTCCGGGGTGCCGGAGAATTGGTCGAGGAGCCAGTGGGTGTCGAGCCAGGCAGGGGCTGTATGGCTACCGACCATGGCGTGCCAGGAACTCCAGGGCCAGTCGCCGGGCGTAGCCGTCATGCCGGCCCTTACGGGATTGAGGACCACGTAGCGGGAGACTTCGAGGAGGTGTGCGTCGCGCTCGACGAGAATGGCCTTGTAGCGGCCTTGGAAGACGTGGCCGACGCGCTGGTGCTGGCGGTTTACGTATTGCGTGTAGACGCCGTTGATCTGACGCATCCCCTGCGCGAGGTTGGCTTCCGGGGTTTCGACGACCAGATGGTAGTGATTGGTCATTTGGCACCAGGCGTGGCAGCGCCAGTTGAATCGTCGGCAGACCGAGCCCAGGAGCGTGATCCAGTGGAGTCGGTCGGAATCGTCGAGGAAGATGTCCTCACTCCGGTCACCCCGGGCGGTGATGTGATAGAGGCCACCGGCGAGTTCGATGCGCAGGGGTCGGGCCATGATGGGCGCTTGGGAGAGCGGGGTGGGCAAGGGGATGGGGATGTTGCAATGCAAGACCTGACCCCGGTATTGCGGTATTGGGTTTTGGCCTCGACTTTCGTTATTTCATGACTTTGCCGCCAGAGCCGACGACGGTCAGTTCCACGTAGCGTGAACCCAGGCGGTCGTCGGTGCCGAAACTGATGCGATAGCCGCCCAGGTCTACCTGGTGCATGGCTTCCAGAGCGGCGATCAGGCGCTCCCGGGTGACGTCCCGCCCCAGGCGGCGCAGGGCGTCGGCCATCACTCGGGCGTTGATGTAGCCTTCCAGGCCGTAGTAGGAGTACTTGTCGGCCTGCTTGCCGATGGCCCGCTGGTAGTCGCGGACGACGGCGACAGTGTCGTTCCAGGGGTAGGGCATGACCTGGGAGATGCCGATGCCGCGGGCGTCGTTGCCCAGTTCCTGGGCCAGGACTTCGGCGCCCACCGGCGACAGGGTCATGAACATGGGGAACTGATTGGCCTTCTTCATGGCCTTGACGAAGGCAGCGGTGGGTTTGTAGAGGGTGACCATGATCACGGCCTGGGGGCTGACCTTGGCTATGGCCTCGACGGCCTTGCCGACGTCGAGGGAATTGCGTTCCACGGTGCCCACGGCCACCGGCGTGAGCTGGTGTTTCTTGAGGGCGGTGGTGACGCCTTCCAGGCCGCTCTTGCCGAATCCGTCGTTCTGGTAGAAGACGGCGATGTTCTTTAGGCCCAGGGAGGTGATCTGGTTGACGATGGCCTCCGCCTCGTCGGCATAGCTCGCCCGCAGGTTGAACATGTAGCGGTTGTTGGGGTTGGCCGAAGGCGCCTGGCGCAGGCTGCCGGCGCCGGAAATGGTTCCGATCAGGGGCACCTTTGCCGGGCCGAAGGCGTTGTTCATCGCTTCGGTGGTGGGGGATGAACCGTAGTAGCCGAGGAGGGCGAAGACCTGCTTCTCCTGGATGAGGGCCTTGGTGTTGGCCAGGGTGCGCTCGGTTTCGTAGCCGTCGTCTATGGCCACCAGTTCGATCTTGCGGCCGTTGATCCCGCCGGATTTGTTGATCTGGTCGAAGTAGGCGCTGATGGATTCGCGCATCGCCAGGCCATAGACGCCATTCGGCCCCGTGAAGGGAGAAGACATGCCGAGGATGATGCTGGTATCGGTCACACCGGGATCGGCCCGCACCAGACCGCAGGCCAGGGTGAGACAAAGAGAGGCAAGGGCAGCAAGCGTCCGTCTCATGGCGACTCCTCCGGAGTGTGGATTTTGTCGCTATTGGACAACAGGCCGATGCCGCCTGCAACCAGGTTTTCCGCCCGGGCCGGCACCCGTGGCCGGCTTTGCGTTAACTGCTGAAAAAGTCCTTCACCTTGTCCATCCAGGATTTGGCCCGGGGGTTGTGCTTGCCGGCGTGTTCGTTGCTGATGTCTTCAAGCTCCCGCAGCAGTTCCTTCTGGCGCTCGGTGAGGTTGACCGGGGTTTCGACCACGACGTGGCAGAGCAGATCGCCGTGGGTGTGGCTGCGCACCCCCTTGATACCCTTGCCGCGCAGGCGGAAAACCCGCCCGGACTGGGTTTCGGCGGGAATGCGGATGTTCGCGGCCCCATCCAGGGTGGGAATCTCGATTTCGCCGCCCAGGGCTGCCGTGGTGAAGGAAACGGGCATTTCGCAATGGAGGTCGTTGTGGTCCCGCTGGAAGACGGTGTGCTGCTTGAGGTGGATCTGGACGTAGAGGTCGCCCGGGGGGCCTCCGTTGACGCCGTGCTCCCCCTCGCCGGCGAGGCGGATGCGATCGCCCTCGTCGACTCCGGCGGGAATCTTGACCGCCAGGGTCTTGTGCTGCTTGATGCGCCCGGCGCCCCCGCAGGCCCCGCAGGGGTCCGGAATGTAGCGCCCGGTACCGTGGCATTTGGGGCAGGTCTGCTGGATGGAGAAAAACCCCTGCTGCAGGCGGACCTGGCCGCTGCCCTGGCAGGTGGGGCAGGTCTTGGGCTGGGTTCCCGGTTTGGCGCCACTGCCATGGCAGACCTCGCAGGCCTCCATGGTGGGAATACGAATCTTGGTTTCGGTGCCGTGGGCCGCCTGTTCGAGGGAGACCTCCAGGTTGTAGCGTAGGTCGGCGCCACGGTAGATGTTGCTGCGCCCATGCCCGCTGCCACCGCCGCGACCGCCGAAGATTTCGTCGAAGATGCCGCCGAAGGCGTCGGCAAAGCCGCCCATGCCGGCACCGCCGCCAAAACCCCCGCCCATGCCGGCCTGGGGGTCTACCCCGGCGTGGCCGAACTGGTCGTAGGCCGCCCGCTTCTGGCCATCGGAGAGAATTTCGTAGGCCTCCTTGGCCTCCTTGAACTTCTCCTCCGCCGCCGGATTGTCCGGATTGCGGTCGGGATGGTGCTTCATGGCCAACTTGCGGTAGGCCTTCTTGATTTCGTCGTCCGAGGCGTCGCGGTTGACGCCGAGGATTTCGTAAAAATCGCGCTTTGACATGTGCGTTGTCCGGCTGAGCTGGTGCGAAGGCCGGATCGAGCGGCGAGGGCTCGTCCGCTTGAATCCGGCCAGTTAGAACGGCGCGTCAGCGTCCGCTTTAACCCTTCTTGTCCTTGTTCACTTCCGTGAACTCGGCGTCGACCACGTCGCCCTCGACCGTCTTTTCGCCTTGCTGCTGGGCGCCGGCCCCCGCCGCACCGGCGGCGGCACCTTCGGCCTGCTGCTGGGCGTACATCTTTTCGCCCAGCTTCTGGGCGGCGGCGGAGAGGGCTTCGGTCTTGGCGGCGATGCTGTCCTTGTCGCCGGAGCGCAGCTCTTCCTCGACGTCCTTGATGGCCTTCTCGATCGCTTCCTTCTCGCCGGCATCCAGCTTGTCGCCGTACTCGGTGAGGGATTTCTTGACCATGTGCACCATGCCGTCGGCGGAATTGCGGGCGTCGGCCAGTTCGTGGGCCTTCTTGTCCTCTTCCGCGTGCAGCTCGGCGTCCTTCACCATGCGCTGGATTTCTTCTTCGGAGAGGCCGGAGTTGGCCTTGATGGTGATCTTGTTTTCCTTGCCGGTGGCCTTGTCCTTGGCGGTGACGTGCATGATGCCGTTGGCGTCGATGTCGAAGATGACCTCGATCTGCGGCATGCCGCGGGGGGCCGGGGGGATGCCTTCCAGGTTGAACTGGCCGAGGCTCTTGTTGCCGGCGGACATTTCGCGCTCACCCTGCAGGACATGGATGGTGACGGCGGACTGGTTGTCGTCGGCGGTGGAGAAGACCTGGCTGGCCTTGGTGGGGATGGTGGTGTTCTTCTGGATCAGCTTGGTCATGACGCCGCCCAGGGTTTCGATACCGAGAGAGAGCGGAGTGACGTCGAGCAGCAGCACGTCCTTGACCTCGCCCTGCAGCACGCCGCCCTGGATGGCAGCGCCGACGGCGACGGCCTCATCGGGGTTCACATCCTTGCGCGGCTCCTTGCCGAAGAATTCCTTCACCTTGTCCTGCACCTTGGGCATGCGCGTCTGGCCGCCGACCAGGATCACGTCGTCGATGTCGCCGACCTTGACGCCGGCATCCTTGAGCGCCGTGGCGCAGGGGGCGATGGTGCGCTCGACCAGCTCTTCCACCAGGGACTCGAACTTGGCGCGGGTGATCTTCAGGGCCAGGTGCTTGGGGCCCGTGGCGTCGGCGGTGATGTAGGGCAGGTTGATTTCGGTCTGCTGCAGGGAGGAGAGCTCGATCTTGGCCTTTTCTGCGGCTTCCTTGAGGCGTTGCAGGGCCAGCACGTCCTTCTTCAGGTCGACGCCGGATTCCTTCTGGAATTCGCCGATGATGTAGTCGATGAGGCGCTGGTCGAAGTCTTCGCCGCCGAGGAAGGTGTCACCGTTGGTGGCCAGCACTTCGAACTGCTTCTCGCCATCCACGTCGGCGATTTCGATGATGGAAATGTCGAAGGTGCCGCCGCCCAGGTCGAAGACGGCGATCTTGCGATCCTTGGTGGAAGACTTGTCCATGCCGAAGGCCAGGGCCGCGGCAGTGGGCTCGTTGATGATGCGCTTGACTTCCAGGCCCGCGATGCGGCCGGCGTCCTTGGTGGCCTGGCGCTGGCTGTCGTTGAAGTAGGCGGGCACGGTGATGACGGCCTCGGTGACTTCCTCGCCCAGATAGTCCTCGGCGGTCTTCTTCATCTTGCGCAGTACTTCGGCGGAAACCTGGGGCGGGGCGATTTTCTTGTCGCGCACTTCCACCCAGGCGTCGCCGTTGTCGGCCTTGGAAATCTTGTAGGGCATCAGGGCAATGTCCTTCTGCACTTCCTTCTCTTCGAAGCGGCGGCCGATGAGGCGCTTGACCGCGTACAGGGTGTTCTTGGGGTTGGTGACGGCCTGACGCTTGGCCGGGGCGCCGCACAGGATCTCGCCGTCTTCGGAGTAGCCGACGATGGAGGGCGTGGTGCGCGCGCCTTCGGAGTTCTCGATGACCTTGGGAGAGCCGCCTTCCATGATGGCGACGCAGGAGTTGGTGGTGCCGAGGTCGATGCCGATGATCTTGCCCATGTTGGTTCCTTTGATTGAATGCGATGTGATGTTCTGGAGTTGGGGCCGGCGCCCCGAAATTTCAAGACTTCGGCTTGGCCACCATGACCAGGGCCGGGCGGAGCGTCCGCTCGGCGATCAGGTAACCCTTTTGCAGCACGGTGACGACCGTGTTGGCTTCCTGTTCCGAATCCACCATGCCGATGGCCTGGTGTTTGTGGGGATCGAATTTTTCGCCCACCGGGTTGATTTCGACCAGGGCGTTCTTATCGAAGGCAGAGACCAGTTGCTTCAGAGTGATCTCGACGCCGGACCGGAAGTTCTCGACGGTTTGCTCGGGGACGGCGAGGGCGGCTTCCAGGCTGTCCTTTACCGCCAGCAGTTCGCCGGCGAATTTCTCCACGGCAAACTTGTGGGCCTTGGTGATGTCATCCTGGGCGCGGCGGCGGATGTTTTCGCCCTCAGCCTTGGCTCGCAGCCAGGCGTCGTGGTGTTCGGCCACCTTGAGTTCCAGCTGGCGCAGCTGTTCTTCGGGGCTGGGGAGGGTGTCCACGATCGCTTCGGCGGGCACGGACTCCGTGGCACCGGCCGGTGCCGGCGGTGCGGAGGGGGAGGGCTCGGCAGCGATGGGCTCCGGGCCGGGCAGGGGTTCCTGGGGGATTTCTGGGTTGGACATGGGCTTCTCCGGAAAAACTCTCCCCCATCTTGGGGCGGGGGTTATCATTTCAAGCCCTGTAAGCAACTTTTTCTCCGTGCTACGATGGACGGAGTCAAGCGGCGTCCTCCCCATGGAAAACATCGGCAAATACAAGGTCATCAAGGAACTGGGCAAGGGCGCAACGGCGGTTGTCTACCTTTGCGACGATCCGGACACCCAGAGACAAGTG
The DNA here is from genome assembly GCA_016720065.1 of Betaproteobacteria bacterium. NCBI lineage: Bacteria > Pseudomonadati > Pseudomonadota > Betaproteobacteria > Betaproteobacteria bacterium. The sequence continues at coordinate 367,807 of JADJXY010000002.1, forward strand.
GCGGTCAAGCTGGTGCGCTTCGGCAAGGACAACGCGGCCATGTCGCGCCGCCTGCGCAAGCTCTTCCAGACCGAGGGCATCACGGCAAGGCGCCTCGATCATCCCAATATCGTGCGCATCTTCGACGCAGTGGTCGAGGACGACTACGCCTATCTCGCCATGGAGTATGTCGCGGGCGATTCCCTGGAGAAGTATTGCCGCATCGACAAGATGCTCCCCATGCACCGGGTGGTGGGCATCATCTTCAAATGTTGCCTGGCGCTGGACCACGCCTATCGCCAGGGGGTGATCCATCGCGATATCAAGCCGGCCAACATCATGCTCACCAGCGACGACGAGCCCAAGATCGCTGATTTCGGTCTGGCCCTCAATCTTCAGAAGGACATGGACAGGGACTCGACCTTCATCATGGGGGTTGGCTCACCGGCCTACATGTCTCCGGAACAGATCAAGGGTTATGCCCTCAATCAGAAGACCGATCTCTACTCCCTGGGGGTGGTGCTCTTCCAGATGCTGACCGGGCGTCTGCCTTTCCGGGCCAATAACCAGGCGACCCTGGTCTACAAGATCATCAATACCGATTCGCCCGCAGTGACGGCCCTCAATCCGAGTCTGCCGGAAGCCCTCAATCCCATCATCAAGAAATCCCTGGAAAAGGATCTCTACACCCGCTACAAAAACGGTGCCGAAATGGCCAAGGATCTCTCCACGGTGCGCTTCCAGATATGGGAGGAGGATGATACCGAGCAGGATACCCGGCACTTCGAGGCGCTGCGCAAACTGGAATTCTTTACCGAGTTCGAGAACGTCGAATTGTGGGAAGTTCTGCGGGTTGCGGTTTGGAGGGAGTTGGCACCCGGCGTGACTATCGTGCGCGAGGGCGAGTCCAACGCTTTCTTCGGCATCATCGTTCAGGGTTTTGTCGAGGTTTCCGTCCAGGGGCGCGCTCTTTGCCGCCTGGGGGCCAGCGAACCCATCGGCGAGGTGGCTTATCTCCACCCGGTCAACAAGAAGCGCCACGCCACGGTGGTCACTCTTGAGCCTACCTTGTTCCTCGAGATCAGTGCCTCAGCGCTCGCGTTGTCGTCGGAGGAACTGCTGGAGCGTATGCGCAATGTCTTGATAGCCCGCATGATCGACCGCATGCGCAAAGTCACCGAGATTGCGGCGGCCCACGGAGCCCCTGCGGTAGATGCAGGGACCGGATCGCTTTCCGGAGGCACCCGTTCTCGCCCGGGTTCCGGGCTCGACATGGAACTTTCGCCGATGTGAATGGAGCCCCCGGCCCCGGGGGCTCAAACCTTGAAGCGGCCGACGAGGTTCTGCAAGCCGTCGGCAAGGCGCCGCAGGTCGTGGGCTGCCCCGGCGGTTTTCTCGACGGCTCCGCTGTTGTCCCGAGCCATGCCGGCGATGGAATCAATGCCGCTCACGACTTCACCGGAAACCCGCCGCTGGTGATCGGTGGCGCCGGCGATGGCGTCCAGCCCGCGTCCGACCTCGGTGACTGATCCGTTGGTGGCTTCCAGGACGTTGGCCACCGAATCGACTGCCGACTGGCTCGATTCCAGGTGTTCCAGCCCCTCTTCGATGGTACGGCGTACGGCCACCGACTGCTGGCCGATGGTGGCCGTGATGGCATCGATTTCCCCGGCCGCCCGGGACGACTTCTCGGCCAGCTTGCGGACTTCGTCGGCCACCACCGCGAAACCGCGCCCCTGTTCGCCCGCGCGGGCGGCCTCGATGGCGGCGTTGAGGGCCAGGAGATTGGTCTGCTCGGCGATGTCTTTCACTTCGCGCGTCATATGGGTGATCGCTTCGGTATTGCGCACGAATTCGCCGACTGAGTCGGCCATCTGCCGCACCGCCTTTTCGACCACGTCCATTTCGCCCAGGAGCACCTTGAGGTTGCGGCCGCCTTCCTGGGCCCGGGCCAGGCTTTCCTGGGACTGCTGCTGGACGTGCCCCGCGTTGCCGGCAATGGCCGAGATGCTCTCGACCAGTTGCTCCACCGCCGCAGCCGCCGCCCCCGATTTCTGATCCTGCAAGTGCGAGCTCTGGGCCACACGGTCTGCATTTTCCGACAGCGAGGCAACCCGGGCCGACACCTGCTGGGCGGCGTCGCGCACCTGGCGCACGAGACCGCTGAAATTTTCCATCATCTCGTTGAATACGGCGGCTGCCTGACCGACCTCATCCTGGCCCCGCACGGGCAGGCGGCGGGTGAGATCCCCCTCGCCGCGGGCGATGTCCTCCAGGCCACGCCGGAGGCTCTCCAGCGGTGTGGTCACGAAGTGCCGCGTGAGCAGAAAGATGATGACCAGAAGCACACCGATGACGATGAGGGCCGCGCCGGCAATCTTCAGTCGGAAGTCGCTTACCGCAGCTTCCACCGAGTCGAGGGAAACCTTCATGCTCACGATGCCGAGGACGGTCCCTTCGGTGACCTGGTGGCAGGCGACACAGTCCTTGCCCAGGTAGTTCTTGGAGGCCCGGGTGGGGTTGACGACCCGCAGGTAGGCATTGGCCCCCTCGCGCTGCAGCGAGACATGGGGCGTACCAGTGGCCATCACCTGGTTCTCGACGGCGTCGAGTTCCCGGCCGGCCTTGCTGTCCGGCCCGAAGGCCTTGATGACCGCCTCACCCCGGGCGACGTGCAATTCGCGAATGATCGAAAGCTGCTTGATCTGGTCGAGGAAGACCTCGCGTTGCCCCACCGTGCCGGTGATCATCATGCCGGTGAGTCCGGCCATGGTCATTTCGTGGATGGAGTGCGCAAAATCCTGGGCCTGCCTTATGGCCGTGTCGCGATTGACTTGGGTGGCCCAAAGAATGACCACGGTCCATACCACCACCAGGACAAACCAAATGGCGGCGGAGAGCCGCAGCCATATCTTCCAGTCCGCAATGCGCATTTCCCCCGCCCCTCGTAGAGTGCCGCCGGATTCTTTGTCAGGCGGTCAGATCAATGTGGCTGATTGTGCCAGCCTCGCCGGTTTCGCGCAAAGCGATTCCCGTGGCGCGCAGCGTTCCCAACTGGGCCGCGTCGCTTCCGTACAGATCGAAGGGGGTGGTGACCCTGCTGAGCGATAGCGCACCCACGCCAGCCTCGGCCAAGGACAGGCCCTGGCGCCCGGGGTCGGCGAGGGGGTTCCAGGTGCGCAGCGTGGCGAACTGGGCGTCGTTTTCGTCGATCCATCCGTTGCCATCTCCGTCGAGGGTGGCGAGTTCCGAGAATCCGTCGCCGCTCGCGGGGCCAAAGAGTTCGCTGCCATCGTCAACGATTCCGTTACCGTTGCGGTCGATGGCGAGGAACCCGCTGCCGGCCATGGGCGCGGCCAGGTTTTCCGCCGTGCCGTCCCCGTCGAGGTCGAAGGAAAAACGAGTCGACGCCAGTTGCGGGGCCTTGCCGGAAAAATTGATCACCAACGGGTCTTTTTGCCGTGCCGCTTCGCCGAGCCGCAGACTGAGGCGGGTTTCGGAAAGACTTTCCCGATGCAGGGCAAAGCTGAGCTGGAAGTCGAAGGAGCGGCCATCGGCCGTGGTGACCGACCCGGCAGCATGGAAGCTGACGTCTTCGCTCTGGTAGCGGGTTTCCCGCAGCTCGTATGTGAGTCCGAACCCGGGGCCCTGTCCGGTCCCGGACTGAGGGGGAGGCGCCGAGACGTTCGGGGCATCGCCCGGGGAAGCGAGCTGGCCCGCATCGAAAACCTGGACAGCGCGGCCGGTAAGGGCCTCGAGGATGAGGCGGATGATCTGGAAGCGGGGTTCGCAGTCCGAACAGGATTCCTCCGTCTGGGCGGTACGTCCGGCTGCGGAAATGTCGCTTGCGGGACGCTCCCGGGGTGGTGCTTCGGGTAGGGTGGGACGCCGGTTCCAGGCGTTGAGGCGTTCTTCGCGGGACTGGAACTCCAGCCGGGAATGGGCCGAGGCAAGCTCGATCGAGGCAGCGGCGATACGCATGGTGGTCTCCCGAGTGGCGAGGGATACCTCCTTCTACGGCCGGGCGGCGGGGGGCTTTAGCGCAACGGAAGCCTCAACCCGGCGCGCCCAGATCGCGCGCCCGCCGCGCTGAATCGGCGAGGGCGGCCGGGTCTGCGCTGCGCCGGGTCGGCCAGCCGGTGAGGTGGCGCTCGACGAGGTCCGCCAGGGCCGCGATCCAGGCCGGCTGTTCGTTGAGGGCGGGAATGTAATGGAAGGTCTTGCCGCCGCTTGCCAGGAAGGTGGCCCGGGCTTCCAGGGCGATTTCCTCCAGGGTTTCCAGGCAGTCGCCGACGAATCCGGGACAGATGACGTCGACCCGGTCGATTCCTGAGCGGGCCAGTTGCTCCAGGGTGGGCGCGGTATAGGGCTGGAGCCACTCCGCCCGGCCGAAGCGCGACTGGAAGGTCACCAGGGCCCGGTCTGGCGCAAGACCGAGGCGTTCGGCGAGGAGGCGCCCGGTCTTCCTGCACTCGCAGTGGTAGGGGTCGCCCAGGTCGAGGCTGCGGCGGGGCAGGCCGTGAAAACTCATGACCAGGCGGTAGCGTTCGTCCGGCAGGCCGCTGTCTTGCCAATGGCGGCGGACCGAGGCCTCCAGGGCGGCGAGGTAGCCCTCGTCGTCCGCAAAACTGCGCAGGGTACGGATTTCGGGCTGGTTGCGGGTGACGGCGAGCCAGCCGGCCAGCCGGTCGACCACGGTGCCGGTGGTGCTGGCGGCGTATTGGGGATAAAGGGGGACGCCCAGAATGCGGTCGGCCCCCTCGGCCTTGAGACGATCGAGAACCGCGGGCAGGGCCGGTTCGCCGTAACGCATTCCCCACGCGACGGTGACGTGGTGGCCCCGTGCGCCGAGAAGGCCGGCGAGGAGCTTGGCCTGGCGTTCGGTATGGACCCGAAGAGGGGAGCCCTCGGGGGTCCATACGGCGGCGTACTTGGCCGCCGACCGGGCGGGGCGGACGTTGAGGATCACGCCGTTGAGGATGGGCCACCAGAGGAGGCGGGGAATCTCGACCACGCGGGGGTCGGAGAGAAATTCCTTGAGGTAGCGGCGCAGTGCCTTGGCGGTGGGGGCTTCCGGCGTCCCCAGGTTGACCAGGACGACGGCGGGACGGGTCGGCGTGCCATGGCGGTACGCCGGTTCGGGACGGAAACGGGACATCAGGTGCCTTGCTGGGTGGTGAGGGCGCTGGACAGGAGTCGTGCGGTGATGTCCACGATGGGGATGACTCGCTCGTAGGCCATGCGGGTGGGGCCGATGACGCCCACGGAGCCGACGATGCGCCCACCGACTTCGTAGGGGGCCGTCACGACGCTGCATTCGTCCAGGGGGGCGATGCCCGATTCCCCGCCGATGAAGATCTGGACGCCCTCGGCCCGCTGGGAAATATCCAGGAGCCGCATCAGGCTGGAGCGTTGCTCGAAGAGATCGAACAGTTCCCGTAGGCGCCGCATGTTGGACGACAACTCCTCCACGTCCAGCAGATTGCGTTCGCCAGAGATCACGCAGGGCATGGCCGTTTCCGCCAGGGCGTCGCCGCCCGCCTCCAGGACGGCGGTCATCAGGGGCTTGATATCGCTGCGCAACTGCTCGATTTCGGCATTCAGGCGCAGGCGGATTTGCTCGAAATCCATGCCGGCGAACTGCTGGCTGAGAAAATTGGCCGCGCTGACGAGTTCGGCGGGGGAATAGGATTTTTCCGAGACGAGAACCCGATTCTGCACGTCACCGTCGGTGGTGACGATGATGAGCAGGATGCGCTTTTCCGACAACGCGAGAAATTCGATCTGGCGGATACGGGGCGGACTGCGGCGCGGTGCCACGACGATGCCCGCGAAATGGGTGAGGCCAGAAAGCAGTTGTGAGGCGCTGGCGATGAGCTGCTGAGGCTGGGCAATTTGCAGGGCACCTTCCATTTCCCCCACCCGGGCAGGGTCCAGGGGCTCGACCGTGAGCAGACTGTCGACAAAGAGGCGGTATCCACGCGGCGTCGGAATCCGGCCGGCCGAAGTGTGCGGGCTGGCGACGAATCCGGCCTCCTCCAGATCGGCCATCACGTTGCGGATGGTGGCGGGTGAAAGGTCGAGGCCCGAGAAACGCGACAGGGCGCGGGATCCCACGGGTTGGCCGTCGGCGATGTAGTGTTCTACGAGCGCCTTGAGGAGGGTTCTGGAGCGTTGGTCGAGCATGGGGCGATTCTGGCAAAAAAATTCCTCTTGCGGGAGAAGATCGTGGTTTGTCACGCAAGAAGCGGGACCGGAGGGGCCGGGATGCCAGTCGACTGAAGGGAATTGTGCCAAAATTCGCCCCATGAGTTCTCCCTTCGGCTCCTACCGCTCGCCTCGCACCATCGCCCTGGTGGGGAAGTATCACAGCCCGGAGATTGCGGAGTCCCTGCGTCGCCTGGCCGAGTACCTGCACGAGCGGGGCATCAGCGTCTTCATCGAAAGAGAGACTTCCGAGCGCATCGGCAAGCTGGTCGACCTGTCGCGCTGGGTCACCTGCGGCTTCAACGATATCGGCGCCCACGCGGACCTGGCCATCGTTCTGGGCGGCGATGGGACCATGCTCAATGCGGCGCGCCGGCTGGCACGCTACGGTGTGCCCCTCGTCGGGGTCAACCAGGGGCGCCTCGGCTTCATGACCGATATCGCGCGCAGCGACATGCTGTCCTGCATGGACGACCTTCTCGATGGGCGCTTCACGGCTGAGAAGCGGATGTTGCTGGACGCCGAAGTGCTGCGCGACGGTCGGGAGGTGGCGGCCAACCTGGCTCTGAATGACCTGGTGGTGGATAAGGGCGCCATCGGGCGCATGATCGAGCTGGAGCTTTTCATCGACGGCGAGTTCATCTACAACCTCCGCTCGGACGGGCTCATCGTGTCGACGCCGACCGGGTCCACCGCCTATGCCCTTTCCGCGGGGGGGCCGATTCTGCACCCGACCCTGACCGGCATCGCCCTGGTTCCCCTGTGTCCCCACGCCCTCACCAACCGGCCGGTGCTGGTCAATGACACGGCGGAAATCGAGCTTCGCATCACCTACGCCGACGATCCGCGAGTGCACTTCGACGGTCAGGTCACCCTCGACCTGCGGGCCCAGGATTGCGTCCGCCTGCGGCGCTCCGAGTATTCGATCTGTTTTCTCCATCCGCCGGGCTACCGCTATTTCGCCATGCTGCGTCAGAAGCTCCAATGGAGCGAACGCCCCCGGGGGCACTGATGCTGCGTCGCCTCGATTTACGCAATTACGTCATCGTTGACCGGCTGGAACTGGAGTTTGCGGGGGGCTTCGGTGCTTTGACCGGAGAGACGGGGGCAGGAAAATCCATTCTGGTCGACGCCCTGGCTCTGGCCCTCGGAGAACGCGCCGAAGGGGGAGTCGTTCGGGCGGGCTGCGACAAGGCGGAACTCGCTGCGGTGTTCGACGTCGCCGGCCGGCCAGCGGTGCGCGACTGGCTGGCTGCCAACGACTTCGACGCCGACGAGGAGTTGCTGCTGCGGCGGGTCATCGACAGCGGTGGGCGTTCCCGGGCCTATATCAACGGTGCTCCCGCCACGGCCCAGCAGTTGCGCGAGGTGGCGGAAGACCTGGTCGATATCCACGGCCAGCACGCCCATCAGTCCCTGCTGCGGGCCGACGCCCAGCGGACCCTGCTCGACGCCCATGCCGGACAGGCTGCCCTGGCCGCGGAAACCGCCGCCGCGTTCCGCGCCTGGCGCGAGGCCGAACTGGCCTTAGCAACCGCCGCGGCCAGCGGTGAAGGCCTGGCGCGGGAGCGGGAGCAACTGGAGTGGCAGGTCGCCGAACTCGATGGCCTGGGGCTGGGGCCGGACGAGTGGGAGGCGCTGGAAGCGGAACACCGGAGGCTGGCCCACGCCGCCAGTCTGCTCGAAGGCGCCCAGTTCGCCCTGGCCGCCCTGTGCGAAGGTGAGGGCGCCTGCGAAGGACAACTGGATGCGGTACACCGGCGCCTCGACGACCTCGCCACCTACGATGCCGGTCTGGGCGACATTGCCGGCCTGCTCCAGTCGGCCCAGGCCGAGTTGGTCGAAGCCGTTTCCCTCCTGCGGCGCTACGCCGATCGGGTTGACCTCGATCCCCGCCGCCTGGCGCAGGTCGAGGGACGCATCGAGGCGATCCACGGGGCGGCACGCAAGTTTCGTGTCCGTCCTGAAGAACTCGGAGAACTGCTCGTCCAGGCGCGGGGACGTCTCGGAGAAATCGGGGCCGCTTTCAATACCGAGGCCTTGCGCTCCCGCGTCGAGGCCTGCCGCGGCGCCTATCTCGCCCTGGCGCAGCGCCTTTCCGCCGGCCGTCGGCAGGCCGCGGACGATCTGGCCACGGCCGTGACGGCGCTCATGGCCGATCTGGCCCTCGCTTCAGGGCGCTTCGAGGTGGCGCTGCTTTCCGGCGAGCCCGCCGCCTACGGGCTCGAACAGGTGGAATTTCGCATCGCCGGGCTCGCCGGCAGCGACGCGCGGCCCCTCGCCCGGGTGGCGTCGGGGGGCGAATTGTCGCGCATCAGCCTAGCCATCCAGGTGGTCGCGTCCCGCTCCTCCCGTGTGCCGACCCTGATCTTCGACGAAGTGGACGTGGGGATCGGCGGCGGCGTCGCGGAAATCATCGGTCGTCTCCTGCGGCAACTGGGCGAGGAACGGCAGATTCTCTGTGTGACCCATTTGCCCCAGGTCGCCGCACGCGCCCAGTGGCAGTGGCAGGTCAGGAAGGATGTCCGGGAAGGCGTCGTGCGCAGCGCCATCGCGCCCCTGGACGGTGAAGGCCGGGTGGGCGAGATCGCTCGCATGCTGGGCGGGGTGAATATTACCGATATCACCCGGCGTCACGCCCGGGAGCTTCTGGGAATCTGATTCTCGGAGCCTGTGTGTCTCTCGGCTGACGAGCGCGGCTGGCCTGGGTTTCCGGCCAGTATTCAGATCAGCCGGCTTGCGGCGAAGAGCGCCAGCAGTAGAAAGAACACGCCGCTGACGCGGTGAATCCACACCAGGGGAAGTCGCTGAAGCAGCCGCCGACCGGCGATCACACCCAGGATGGAGGTCGCCGCCAGGGCGAGGGTGGCTCCCGACCACACCGCACTGGACGGGGCGGTGCTCCCCAGGCCGGCAACGGCAATCTGGGTCTTGTCGCCGAATTCGGCCAGAAAGATCAGGGCGAAGGTGGTGACCAGAACGCCCCGGCCGGTTTTTTCCTCCCGCACTTCGTCTTCCTCCTCCTCGCGGTAGCGCAGGGCCTGTATCCCGAAGGCGGCGAAGAGCAGCGCCACGGCGGCCGTGACCAAGCCCTCGGGCAGCCAGGCGGCGACGGCGGAGCCGAACAGGACGGCCAGGCCATTGAGGAGAGCAAAGGCGGCGATGGCGCCGGCCGCAACCGGTAGGCCCCGATGGCGGGCCGCCAGTGACATGCAGACCAACTGGCTCTTGTCGCCTACCTCGGCCAGAGCGATGAGGGCGAAGGCGGTGCCGGCAGAAGTGAGCCAGGTGCCCCAGGCACCGGTTTCGGCGATCACGGCCGCTTAATTCTTGATCTTGGGCGTTCCCGCAGCGCGACTGGGGCAGTCTGCCTTGCTGCAATGGGCGTAGAGGTAGAGCGCGTGCTCCTGGATGGAAAAGCCTCTTTCGGTCGCGATCTGGTGCTGGCGTTGCTCGATTTCCGCATCGTAGAACTCTTCGACCTTGCCACAATCGATGCAGACCAGGTGGTCGTGATGCGTGCCGGCGTTGATTTCAAAAACGGCCTTGCCGGATTCGAAAAAGTGGCGCTCCAGGAGACCCGCCTGCTCGAACTGCGTCAACACCCGGTAAACCGTGGCGAGGCCGATGTCCATGCCTTCCGCGAGGAGGGCCCGATAGACGTCTTCCGCCGTCATGTGGCGGACGCTGCTCTTTTCGAACAATTCCAGAATTTTCAGCCGGGGGAAGGTGGCCTTCAGTCCCATGTTCTTGAGGCTTTGCGGGTCGCTCATCGTCGTTCTACCAGTGGGGGCAAGGCCTGGGGCCGGGTGGATTTCGGGTATGATAGTACGCTTTGGTCCCGTTGAAGAACTCCCTCCGCACGCCGCCATGACCTTTCAGCGCATCCTGATCGCCGCCCTCCTCGTCGGGCTCGCAGCCTGCTCGAACGTTCCGCGGATCGTCACCGAGTACCGCATCGACGTGCAGCAGGGCAATGTGCTTACCCAGGAAATGGTGTCCCAGCTCAAGCCTGGCCAGACCCGGGATCAGGTGCGCTTCCTGCTCGGGACGCCTCTCCTGGCCGATATTTTCCATGCCGAGCGCTGGGACTACGTCTATCGCCTCGAGAACGGCCGGACGAACGCTGTCGAGATGCGCAAATTTTCTGTATTCTTCAATGCAGATGGCCGCCTGGAGAAGGTTTCGGGGGATGTCGAAGTCGCTCAGGTGGCCGATCTGACCGCGCCGGTAGCCAGTACCCAGGTGATCGACCTGGGGTCGCTGCCGACAGACGCCGAAGGCAAGCCCTTGCCGCCGGCTGACGAAAAAGGCTTTTTCGGGCGCCTGCTGGAAAAAGTCGGCTTATAACAAGAGGGGCAGAAGATGAAGGGTTTGCGGATCGGCATCGTCGGTGCCGGGGGGCGCATGGGCCGTACGCTGATCGAGGCGGTCCTCAAGGATGGCGAAGCGGTCCTCGCGGCAGCGATCGACATCCCGGGCAGCCCCCACCTGGGGCGCCCCGCCGGAGAACTTGCCGGTTTTCCGGGCGGTGTCCCGGTGACGGCGGATTTGGTTGCCGCGCTGGAAGGCTGTGATTGCCTCATCGATTTCACCCGTCCGGAAGGCACGTTGCACCACTTGGCGCTGTGTGCCGATCGGGGGGTGGCCATGGTCATCGGCACGACGGGTTTCGATGCGGCGGGCAAGGCAGCCATCGCGGCGGCGGCAGAGCGCGTCCCGGTTGTTTTCGCGCCCAATATGGCGGTGGGGGTCAATGTGGTGTTTCGCCTGCTCGATCTCGCTGCCCGCATCCTGAATACGGGTTACGACGTCGAAATTGTCGAGGCCCACCATCGCATGAAGGTTGATGCCCCCTCAGGAACCGCCCTGCGCATGGGGGAGGTCGTCGCCGCGGCACTGGGGCGCGATTTGAAGGATTGCGCGGTATATGGCCGCGAGGGCGTGACCGGCGAGCGGGATCCTTCCACCATCGGCTTTGCAACGGTGCGGGGGGGCGATATCGTCGGTGACCACACGGTGATGTTCTGCGGCATCGGCGAGCGCGTCGAGGTCAGCCACAAGGCCGGGGGGCGGATGCCCTATGCCCTGGGAAGCCTGCGCGCCGCAAGGTACATGCTGGGCAAGGAACGGGGCCTCTTCGACATGCAGGACGTCCTGGGGCTGCGCTGATTCGAAGCGAAGGGTGCCACGTGAAATGTGAAGGGTGAGGGCATGTCAGCAAGGATGGGTGTTCCGCATTTCACCTTTCGTTTTTCACTTCTGACCGGGTTCCGGCCGTGAAATCCCAATTCCTCAACCGTCAACTCCAGGAGATTTTCCCCGGGGGCGGTGAGGAGCGTCTGCGGGCCTTGCTGTCAGCCATCGAGGGGGGGCACGGCGAGCTTGTCCGGGGGCTGGCGCGCTTTCTGGAGGCGGCCGATAGCACCTACAGCATGTACGCCAATCTCCAGCATTGGCAGAACGAGCTTTCGGGGGACGCGCTGTCCGACTGGAATCTCCGCTCCGGCAATATCGAATCCGGCCGCAAATGGAAGACCCTGCTGGGCTACGATGGGGCGGACGGCGACGATAGCGTGGCTGGATGGCAAAGACTGGTCAATCCGGACGATCTGCGCACCCTGCAGGCGCGCATCGCTGCCCATGCCCAGGACAGGACCCCGCTGTTTACCGCCGATGTCCGCATGCGGACCAAGGCTGGCGATTGGCGGTGGTTCCAGGTACGCGGGCTGATCACCGCGAGGGATCCGGGTGGGGAGCCCCTGCGCATGTTGGTCCTGCATCGGGACGTGAGCGCAGATCGGGAGTCGGAAGCGCGTCTGGTGGCAGCCAAGGAAGCGGCGGAGACGGCGAACCGCGCGCGGGGTGCCTTCCTGGCCAATATGAGCCACGAGATCCGGACGCCCATGAACGGCATCATCGGCATGACCGAGCTTGCCCTCGATACGAATCTTGACGCCGAGCAGCGCCATTACCTCAAGACGGTCAAGTCTTCGGCCGAGGCTTTGCTGACCATCGTGAATGACATCCTAGATTTTTCCAAGATCGAGGCCGGCAAGATGCAGGTCGAGGCCATCAGCTTCAACCTTACCGATCTGGTCCTGGAAGCCGCCCGCGTCATGGCGGTGAGCGCCCACAAGAAGGGCCTGGAACTGCTGGTCACCCTGGCTGCCGAGGTGCCCGGCCGGGTGATCGGCGATCCGATCCGTATTCGCCAGCTGTTGACCAACCTGCTGGGCAACGCCATCAAATTTACCGAGAAGGGTGAGGTTCAGGTCGAGGTTGCCGTGGAACGCATGTCGCCCCACTCCCTCTGGCTGCGTTTCCAGGTCCGCGATTCCGGAATCGGCATCCCGCCGGACAAGCAGGGGGCGATATTCGACGCTTTTTCCCAGGCCGACATTTCGACGACCCGCCGTTTCGGCGGCACGGGGCTGGGGCTCGCCATCTGTTCCCGGCTGGTTCAACTCCTCGATGGCCGCATCTGGCTGGAAAGCGCCGAGGGCAAGGGGGCGACCTTTTACTTCACGGCGCGCTTTGGCATCGATCGCGACGCGGCCGATGTGGCTCCACGCAAGTTTACGGGCCGTCGCGCGCTGGTGATCGATGACAATCCGCAGACTGCCCGCCACCTGGTGGCTTTGCTCGAACGACTGGGGATTCAGGCTTCCGGCGCGACGGAAGCGGGCCCGGCACTGGAGGCGGTGGAACGGTCCCGGTCGGTGGATTTTCCCTACGACCTCATTCTCGCCGACGCGACCATGGACGCGCCCGGGGGATTTGCCCTCGCCGAGCATTGGAGCAGCGGGCGTCAGCGCGAAAAGCTGGTCATGTTGTTGAGCACCGAAAATCAGCGGCACGATCTGGCGCGTTTGCGCGAGCTTCGGGTTTCCGCCCATTTGGTCAAGCCGGTGGGCCTGGCCGACTTGGGAGACGCCCTGGCTCTCGCCCTGGGAGAATCCGGCGGGACGGCCGAGGGCGGCGCCCTGCTCGACGCCTTCGAGGTCGATGCCGCACTTGCCGCGGGTGACGAGCCGATTCTGGATATCCTCCTGGTGGAAGACAACCCGGTGAATCAGGAACTCGCGGTTCGGCTGCTCCAGCGCCGCTCGCACCGGGTGGTGGTGGCCAACAACGGAGCGGAAGCGCTGGAGTGGTTCGAGAAACAGCGTTTCGATGTGATTCTGATGGACATGCAGATGCCCGTCATGGGGGGCGTCGAGGCGGCCGAGGCCATCCGCGCGCGGGAAATGCGCCGCAGTTGGGTTGTTTCCGACGCGTTCAAGCCCGTCTGGATCGTGGCCATGACAGCCAACGTCATGGAGAGCGATCGGGAGCGATGTCTGCAGGCCGGCATGAACGACTATCTCGCCAAGCCCTTGCGCCCGGAACTGCTCTACGAGGCGCTGGACCGGGCTGTGGATGAGGATTCGGTGGGCAGCACCAGCCTGTGGGAAACGGGCGCCAATGCCGAACCCCTGCGTCTGGATATGGAGTCGGCCCTGAAGGAAATCGGCGATGCCGACCTGCTGGCCAATATGGCAGGCATGATGCTCGCGGAGTGGGACAGCCACGTGGAGCATCTGCGGCAGTCGCTGGCTGCCCGTAGCGCTTCCGAGCTGCGCATGCATGCCCATACGCTGAAAAGTCTCCTGGCCATGTTCCACGCCGATACCGCGCGGCAGCTTGCGCTGGACCTGGAGCAGGCAGCCATCGTCCCCGGGGGAATTTCCTGGGACGACTGTGGGCGCCGTTTTTCTCTCCTCGAAGAGGAAATGGCAGGACTCAAACCGGAACTCAAGCGCTTCGTGGACCATCGCGGCCGCGGCTGATTCACGCGGCAAGCTTGTCCGGAAAGGCGCATTTCGGCTATAATTTCAAGGTTTTGGACTTGCGAGCGGGGAGGCGTTTGCCTTCCCGCTCGGCACATCATAAGCAGAAATTAGGAGAGCCGGTCGTGCCGTTGCTGCCCACATCATCCCCCGCCATTCTCGCCCTCGCCGACGGAACGGTTTTCAAAGGGCAATCCATCGGCGCCGATGGCGTCACCAGTGGCGAAGTGGTTTTCAACACCGCCATGTCGGGCTACCAGGAAATCCTCACCGATCCCTCCTATTGCCGCCAGATCGTTACCCTGACCTATCCCCACATCGGCAACACCGGCTGCAATGCTGAGGATTTCGAGTCCGCCGCCAACTACGCCGCCGGCCTGGTCATCCGTGACCTGCCCCTGCGCGCATCCAGTTGGCGGTCGGAGGACGATCTCTCGTCCTACCTCAAGAAGCACGGTATCGTCGCCATCGCCGGCATCGACACCCGCAAGCTCACCCGCATCCTGCGCGAAAAGGGCGCCCAGTCCGGCTGCATCCTGGCCGGTGAGGTCGAAGAGTCCAAGGCCCTGGCCTTGGCCCGCGCTTTCCCCGGCCTGGCCGGCATGGACCTGGCCAAGGTGGTGTCGGTCAAGGAGGGCTACCCCTGGAGCGAGGGGGAATGGAACCTGCAGGGCTATCAGCCCGGCGCCGCCACGCGCTTCAAGGTCGTCGCCTATGATTTCGGTGTCAAGCGCAACATCCTGCGCATGCTCGCCGCCCGCGGCTGTGAACTGACCGTGGTGCCGGCCCAGACGCCGGCTGCCGAGGTGCTGGCCATGAAGCCGGACGGCGTTTTCCTCTCCAACGGCCCTGGCGACCCGGAGCCTTGCGATTACGCCATCGCCGCCATCCGCGAGTTTCTCGACCGCGGCGTGCCGACCTTCGGCATCTGCCTCGGCCACCAGTTGCTGGCCCTGGCGTCCGGCGCCAAGACCCTGAAGATGAAGTTCGGCCACCACGGCGCCAACCATCCGGTGAAGGACATGGATACCGGCCAGGTGCTTATCACCAGCCAGAACCATGGTTTCGCGGTGGATGGCGATACCCTGCCGGCCAACCTGCGGGCCACCCACGTTTCCCTATTCGACGGCTCCCTGCAGGGTATCGCCCGCACCGACGTGCCGGCCTTCTCCTTCCAGGGCCACCCGGAAGCGAGCCCCGGTCCCCATGATGTGGCCTACCTGTTCGACCGCTTCCTCGACCTCATGACCCGCGGCGTGGCCGCGCTGCAGCCGGCCCAGTAAGGCAAGGCAGGATTCACTATGCCCAAGCGTACAGACATTCAAAGCATCCTCATCATCGGCGCCGGCCCGATCATCATCGGCCAGGCCTGCGAATTCGACTACTCCGGCGCCCAGGCCTGCAAGGCCCTGCGCGAAGAGGGTTACAAGGTCATCCTGGTGAATTCCAACCCGGCCACCATCATGACCGACCCGGAGATGGCCGACATCACCTACATCGAGCCCATTACCTGGCAGGTGGTCGCCAAGATCATCGAGAAGGAGCGGCCTGACGCCCTGCTGCCTACCATGGGTGGCCAGACGGCTCTCAACTGCGCCCTCGACCTCGACCGCGAGGGCGTGCTGGCCAAGTTCGGCGTCGAACTGATCGGCGCTTCCAAGGAAGCCATCGACAAAGCCGAGGACCGCGAGAAATTCAAGGACGCCATGACCAAGATCGGTCTCGGCTCCGCCCGTTCCGCCGTGGCTCACAGCATGGAAGAGGCCTATCAGGTGCAGGCCATGGTCGGTTTTCCGACCATCATCCGCCCGTCCTTCACTCTCGGCGGTAGCGGTGGCGGCATCGCCTACAACACCGAGGAATTCGAAACCATCTGCAAGCGCGGTCTGGAAGCCTCGCCTACCCATGAGCTGCTGATCGAGGAGAGCCTCCTCGGCTGGAAGGAATACGAGATGGAAGTGGTCCGCGACAAGGCGGACAACTGCATCATCGTCTGCTCCATCGAAAACCTGGACCCCATGGGCGTGCATACCGGCGACTCAATCACCGTCGCCCCGGCCCAGACCCTGACCGACAAGGAATACCAGATCCTGCGCAACGCCTCCATCGCGGTGCTGCGCGAGATCGGCGTCGATACCGGCGGCTCCAATGTGCAGTTCTCGATCAATCCCAAGGACGGTCGCATGATCGTCATCGAGATGAACCCGCGGGTGTCGCGCTCGTCCGCTCTGGCCTCCAAGGCCACCGGTTTCCCCATCGCCAAGATCGCCGCCAAGCTGGCCGTCGGCTACACCCTGGACGAGCTGGCCAACGACATCACCGGCGGCAAGACCCCGGCCTCCTTCGAGCCTTCCATCGACTACGTGGTCACCAAGGTGCCCCGTTTCGCCTTCGAGAAATTCCCTCAGGCCGATTCCACCCTGACCACCCAGATGAAGTCCGTGGGCGAGGTGATGGCCATCGGCCGTACCTTCCAGGAGTCCCTGCAGAAGGCCCTGCGCGGCCTCGAAGTGGGCGTGGATGGCTTCAACCTGAAGTCCGTCGATCCGGAAGCCATCGACGAGCAGCTGGCGCGCCCGTCGCCGGACCGCCTGTGGTACGTGGCGGATGCCTTCGGCGTCGGCATGTCCGTCGAAAAGGTCTTCGACCTGACCAAGATCGACCCCTGGTTCCTGGTCCAGATCAAGGAGATCGTCGATCTGGAGCTGGCCATCGAGAAGCGCGCCCTGGATTCCATCACCGCCGAGGAGCTGCGTTACCTGAAGCGCAAGGGTTTCGCCGACCGCCGTCTGGCCTATCTCACCAAGACCAGCGAGTCCGTCGTCCGCGAACGCCGTCACGCCCTCGGCGTACGCCCGGTTTACAAGCGGGTCGATACCTGCGCCGCCGAATTCGCCACCGGCACCGCCTACCTGTACTCCACCTACGAGGACGAGTGCGAGGCCAAGCCCACCGACAAGAGGAAGATCATGGTGCTGGGCGGCGGCCCCAACCGCATCGGCCAGGGCATCGAGTTCGACTACTGCTGCGTCCATGCCGCCATGGCCATGCGCGAAGACGGTTACGAGACCATCATGGTCAACTGCAACCCGGAGACCGTATCCACCGACTACGACACCTCCGACCGCCTGTACTTCGAGCCCCTGACCCTGGAAGACGTGCTGGAGATCGTCGCCATCGAAAAGCCGGTGGGCGTCATCGTTCAGTATGGCGGCCAGACGCCCCTCAAGCTGGCCCTGGCCCTGGAAGCCAACGGCGTGCCCATCATCGGCACGACGCCTGAATCCATCGACATCGCCGAGGACCGCGAGCGCTTCCAGAAGCTCCTGCACGAATTGGGGCTGAAGCAGCCCCCCAACCGCACCGCCCGCACCGAGGAGGACGCCTTGCGCCTGGCGACCGAAATCGGTTATCCGCTGGTGGTCCGCCCCTCCTACGTGCTGGGCGGCCGGGCCATGGAAATCGTCCATGAGCAGAAGGACCTCGAGCGCTACATGCGGGAAGCGGTCAAGGTATCCAACGACTCGCCGGTGCTCCTCGACCGCTTCCTCAACGACGCCTGCGAAGTGGACGTGGACGCCCTCTCCGATGGCGGCGAAGTGATCATCGGCGGCGTCATGGAGCACATCGAACAGGCCGGCGTGCATTCCGGCGATTCGGCCTGCTCGCTGCCCCCGTATTCCCTCTCCAAGGCCCTCCAGGACGAGCTGCGCCGCCAGACCAAGCTGATGGCCAAGGCCCTGAACGTCTGCGGCCTGATGAACGTCCAGTTCGCCATCAAGGACGAGGACGTCTATGTGCTGGAGGTGAATCCGCGGGCTTCCCGCACCGTGCCCTTCGTCTCCAAGGCCACCGGCCTGCAACTGGCCAAGATTGCCGCCCGCTGCATGGCGGGCAAGAGCCTCAAGGCCCAGGGCGTCACCGCCGAGGTCATCCCGCCTTACTTCTCGGTCAAGGAAGCCGTCTTCCCCTTCGTCAAGTTCCCCGGTGTGGACACCATCCTCGGCCCCGAGATGAAGTCCACCGGCGAGGTCATGGGCGTCGGCACCAGCTTCGCCGAAGCCTTCGTCAAGTCGCAACTGGCAGCGGGCGTGCGCCTGCCCCACAGCGGCAAGGCCTTCCTCTCGGTCAAGGACAGCGACAAGGCCAAGGCCGTGGAAGTGGCCCGCCATCTGGCTGAAGCCGGTTTCCACCTGGTGGCCACCCGCGGCACGGCCCATGCCATCGAGGCCGCCGGCCTTCCGGTGCAGCCGGTGAACAAGGTGACCGAGGGTCGTCCCCACATCGTGGACATGATCAAGAATAACGAGATCGCCCTCATCATCAACACCGTCGAAGAAAAGCGCGGCGCCATCAACGATTCCCGTTCCATCCGCACCTCCGGTCTGCAGGCTCGGGTGACGATGTATACGACGATCTGGGGGGCCGAGGCGGCGGCGGAGGGCATACGCAACCGGAGCGATCTGGTGGTGTATCCTATCCAGACGCTGCACGCGCAGCTTCACTGAACAACCCACCGGACCGCCGGGGACGCCATTGAGGCGCCGGCGGTCTTGCTTTTGCTGGAAGAACCATGAGCAAGATTCCGCTGACTGTTAACGGCGCCGAGAAACTGCGTGCCGAATTGCATCGCCTCAAGACTGTGGACCGCCCCAACGTGGTGGCTGCGATTGCCGAAGCCCGCTCCCACGGCGACCTCTCGGAAAACGCCGAATACGATGCCGCCAAGGAGCGCCAGGGCTTTATCGAGGGGCGCATCCAGGAGGTGGAGGGCAAGCTCTCCAACGCCCAGATCATCGATCCCAAGCTGCTGGATGCCGACGGCCGTTGCGTCTTTGGCGCCACCGTGGAAATGGAAGATCAGGATTCCGGCGATGCGGTCACTTACCAGATCGTTGGTGAGGACGAGGCTGACATCAAGATCGGCAAGATTTCAGTCAATTCGCCGGTGGCCCGCGCCCTCATCGGCAAGTACGCCGGCGACATCGCCCAGGTGCAGGCGCCGGGTGGCATGCGCGAATACGAAATCATCGACGTCCGCTACGTGTAAGCGTTTCCCGATCTGATGCGCACCCTTTCCGAAGTCCTCTACCGCTGGGTGCTGGCGCTTTGGGTTGGCGGGCTGTGCGCCATCGGTTACCTGGCAGCGCCTACGCTGTTCTCCAGCGTAGGGGATCCGCAATTGGCCGGAATGGTCGCCGGGAAGCTCTTCGCCCTGGTGGGCTGGATAGGACTCGGTGGAGGTGCCTATCTTCTTGTATTTCTGATTGGCCGCTGGGGTGTTGCGGTGATCAAACGCTGCGTCTTCTGGCTGGTGATTCTGCTGCTTCTACTGACCGCCGCGGGCCTGTTTGGCATTCAACCTATCATGGCGCAGTTGAAGGCCGAGGCACTTCCCGGGTATGTCATGGATAGCGCCTTCCGGGACCGTTTTGCGGCCTGGCATGGCATTTCCAGTGTCGTCTATCTCGTGGAAACCTTGCTGGGTCTCTGGTTGGTGGCCTGGGGCGAACGGGGGCTGCGCTGAAGCGCCGTGGGAGTCCGTTTCACCCTTGCTCATCGTGCCCGGTTGCGCCCGCTTGGACTTGAAGATGTCCAGTTCGGTCGGAATTCAGAATGTGCCGCATGCCTTGCCGATCCCCCGAGCACGACGCTCGGCTGCACCGGCTAAGTCCATGGGTTTCCAGGGCTTAGTTCTGGTACGAGCGCTTGGTTCTGGAGGCGGGCTTGCGACCGCGCCGGACGGGCGTCGCATCGGCCGGTGTGGGGCGCCAGAGCACCAGGAGTTTGCCGATATGCTGTACCGGCGCGGCACCAAGGCGCTCGCAGAGGGTGGTCAGATACGCCTCCCGCACGCTGCGATCGTCGCCATAGACGCGCACTTTGATGAGCTCGTGCGCCTTGAGGCACACGTCGACCTCCTTGAGTACGGCATCGGAAAGGCCGTTTTCGGCAATGGAGACGACGGGATCGAGGCCGTGAGCCCGGGCGCGCAGACTGCGGCGTTCTTCGGCGGATAATTGCAGCATGAAAAACCTTTCAAAACCGGCATTTTAGCCAATGGCCAGAACCAGAACCAGCAAAGCGTGGATGCGTGAGCATGTTAACGACCCCTTCGTTCAGCGGGCCAGGAAGGAAGGTTGGCGTTCCCGCGCCGCGTTCAAGCTGATGGAAATCGACGATAAGGACAAATTGCTGAAACGAGGCGAAGTGGTCGTTGACCTGGGAGCCGCTCCGGGCGGCTGGTCCCAGGTGGCCGCCAAGCGTGTCGGCGACGAAGGCCGGGTGTTGGCCCTCGATCTCCTGGAAATGGATCCCATTCACGGCGTTTGCTTCCTGCAGGGCGATTTTCGGGACGATCCGGTCCTTGAACAACTTGAGGAAGCGCTGGCCGGTCGTCCGGTCGGGCTTGTAATGTCGGACATGGCCCCCAATATGTCCGGTGTAAGCCTGGTCGATCAGGCACGGGTGATGCATTTGGCGGAACTGGGCCTGGAATTCGCACGAGAGCACCTGAAACCGCAGGGAGCCTTCCTGGTCAAAGTGTTTCAGGGCAGTGACTACGATACCTTCCTGAAGGCCATGCGCGCGACTTTTGCAACGGTGGCGGTGAGGAAGCCCGAGGCCTCCCGGGATCGCAGTGCCGAGCTTTATCTTCTGGGGCGCACATTGCGCTGAGGGTTTTGTTTAGAATGACGTTTTTACTGCTCTGTGCAGCCTAAAGGAGTGCAAGCTTGAACAACATGTTCAAAAACCTGGCGATCTGGCTCATCATCGGCCTCGTGCTGATGACGGTGTTCAATCAGATGAGCAATCGTCAGGTGGCCCAGGCCTCGATGGAATATTCGCAATTCATCGAGGAGGTGAAGCAGGGGCGCATCGCGAAGGTGGTCATGGAGGGGCGTACTCTCAAGGCCACCACCACCGAGGGCAAGAAGGTGGTGTCATACTCGCCGGGCGATATCTGGCTCGTTTCCGACCTGCTCAAGTATGGGGTCAAGGTCGAGGCCAAGCCCGAAGAAGAGCAATCTTTCCTGATGACCATCTTTGTCAGCTGGTTCCCCATGCTTCTGCTCATCGGCGTGTGGGTCTTCTTCATGCGCCAGATGCAGGGGGGCGGAAAAGGCGGCGCCTTCTCCTTTGGCAAGTCAAGGGCGCGGATGACGGACGAAGCTCAGAACACCATTACCTTTGCCGACGTAGCGGGCTGTGACGAGGCCAAGGAGGAGGTACAGGAACTGGTAGACTTCCTGCGCGATCCCTCCAAGTTTCAGAAGCTGGGGGGGCGTATTCCCAAGGGCGTGTTGATGGTCGGCAATCCCGGCACCGGCAAGACTCTTCTGGCCAAGGCCATCGCCGGGGAGGCCAAGGTGCCCTTCTTCAGCATCTCCGGTTCCGACTTCGTCGAAATGTTCGTCGGTGTTGGTGCCGCCCGTGTTCGCGACATGTTCGAGAATGCCAAGAAACATGCGCCGTGCATCATCTTCATCGATGAAATCGACGCCGTCGGTCGTCACCGTGGTGCCGGCCTCGGCGGTGGCAACGACGAGCGTGAACAGACTTTGAATCAGTTGCTGGTGGAGATGGATGGCTTCGAGGGCCACGCAGGTATCATCGTCATAGCTGCCACCAACCGCCCTGACATTCTTGATCCCGCCCTGTTGCGTCCAGGCCGCTTCGACCGCCAGGTCGTAGTGCCCCTCCCGGACATTCGCGGTCGGGAAGAGATCCTCAAGGTGCATATGCGCAAGGTTCCCATTGCCGGCGACGTCAAGGCGGACATCATAGCCCGTGGCACCCCAGGCTTCTCCGGCGCCGATCTGGCCAATCTGGTCAACGAGGCGGCCCTGTTTGCCGCCCGAGGCAACAAGCGCTTGGTGGATATGGAAGATTTCGAGAAGGCCAAAGACAAGATCATGATGGGCGCCGAGCGTCGCAGCATGGTTATGAGCGAGGAAGAAAAGCTCAACACGGCCTACCATGAGTCGGGCCACGCGGTGGTCGCCAAGTTGGTGCCCAAGTCCGATCCGGTGCACAAGGTCACCATCATTCCGCGCGGACGGGCTCTTGGATTGACCATGCAACTCCCCGAGCAGGACCGCTATGCCTACGACCGGACCTACCTGATGAGCCGTATTGCCGTGCTGTTTGGTGGACGCATTGCCGAGGAGTTGTTCATGAACCAGATGACCACCGGTGCATCCAACGACTTCGAGCGGGCGACCGCCATGGCCCGCGATATGGTCACGCGTTACGGCATGTCGGACCTTGGGGTCATGGTTTACGGTGAGAATGAAGGCGAAGTTTTTCTCGGGCGCTCCGTCACACAGCACAAGAACGTTTCCGAGGCCACCATGCAGAAGGTGGATTCCGAGATACGCCGCATCATCGACGAGCAATACGCGCTTGCCAAGCAACTGCTGGAAGAGAATCGCGATAAGGTCGAAGCCATGACCAAGGCTCTTCTGGAGTGGGAAACCATAGACGCCGAGCAGATCGACGACATCATGGCCGGCCAAGCGCCACGACCGCCAAAGCCAAGCCAGGGAAGTCCCAGGCCTTCGTCTTCAGGCGGCAGCCCTGGTGCTGAACCCAGCGCCCCTGCGACGGCCTGACCCTACGGCCAAATGACTCGACCGGGAGCCCGCTCCCGGTTTTTGTTTGCCCGCCATGAAAAGCTTCCGCTGCGGATCCTATCGATTTTCCCTGGATCGCCCCCTGATCGTCGGCGTCGTCAATCTCACACCGGATTCTTTTTCGGGCGATGGCTTGGCGGGCAAGCATGCGGCGGCGGTGGCCCACGCTCGGCGGCAGTGGGAAGAGGGCGCCGACATCCTCGATCTGGGGGCGGAGTCCTCGAGACCCGGAGCCATGCCTGCGACGGTTGGCGAGGAACTGGATCGCTTGCTCCCTGTCCTTGAGACCGTCTGCTCGTGGGGGGTTCCGGTTTCGGTCGATACCTGCAAGCCCGAAGTCATGGCCAGAGCCCTCTCTGCCGGAGCTTCGCTCATCAACGACATCACGGCCCTGGGTCATCCCGATGCCCTTGGGATCGTTTCCGATTCGGATTGCGCAATTTGCCTCATGCACATGCAGGGCGAACCGCGTACGATGCAGGCCCATCCGTGCTACGGCGACGTGCTTTCAGAGGTGTCTAGCTTTCTCGGCCGGCGGGTCGAGGCTTGCGTTGCGGCTGGTGTAGACGAGGATCGCCTGCTTGTCGATCCTGGGTTCGGGTTCGGGAAGACTCTGCAACACAATCTCGCCCTGCTGCGTTCGCTGGGGCGCGTAGCCCCGCGGGGATTGCCCATTCTCGCCGGACTTTCGCGCAAGTCCATGCTGGGCGCGCTGACCGGCGGACGCCCGGTAGCTGAGCGGCAGGCGGCCAGTGTTGCTGCGGCCCTGCTGGCGGTACAACGAGGAGCCCATCTGCTGCGCGTGCACGATGTGGCGGCGACCAAGGATGCTTTGGCCGTGCTTGCGGCCTTGAACGAGGGAGAAACACAATGAGCAGAAAATATTTCGGCACCGACGGCGTGCGCGGGCGGGTCGGTCAGTCCCCCATCACCCCGGATTTCGTCATGCGGCTCGGCTACGCAGCCGGCAAGGTTCTCGTGGCCCGCGAGCACCGCCCCCACGGGACCCGCCCGGCCGTGCTCATCGGCAAGGACACCCGAATCTCCGGTTACATGCTGGAAGCGTCGCTGGAAGCGGGATTTTCGGCCGCCGGGGTCGATGTTTCCCTGGTCGGGCCGCTGCCGACACCGGCCATTGCTTATTTGACACGGGCACTGCGGCTCCAGGCGGGGATCGTCATATCCGCCTCCCACAATCCGTACTACGATAACGGAATCAAGTTTTTCTCGTCCCAGGGAACCAAGCTGCCGGACGACGTCGAACTGGCCGTCGAGAACGCCCTGGATTCCGCCATGGAATGTGTTCCGAGCGGCGACCTCGGACGGGTGCGTCGTCTGGAGGATGCCCGCGGGCGGTACATCGAATTCTGCAAGAGCACCTTTCCCAACGACCTCGATCTGCGTGGCCTGCGCGTCGTCGTCGACTGCGCCCATGGCGCCGCCTACCATGTGGCGCCGGACGTGTTTCACGAACTGGGGGCCGAGGTCATTCCCATCGGCGTCGCACCCAATGGATTCAACATCAACGATGCCGTGGGTGCGACGGCACCGCGCGCCCTGTGCGAGGCGGTCCTGACGCATCGTGCCGACCTGGGCATTGCCCTGGACGGTGATGGCGACCGGGTGCAGATGGCAGACGCCGAGGGCAATCTCTATGATGGCGACCAACTCCTCTACGCCATGGTAAGGGGCCGCGCCCGCCACGGAAAAGTCGCCGGGGTGGTCGGAACGCTGATGACCAACCTCGCCCTCGAACATGCGCTTGCCAAGATGGACATTCCCTTTGCCCGGGCGGCGGTGGGGGATCGTTACGTCGTGGAAATGCTCCTGGAAAAAGGCTGGCTCTACGGAGGCGAGAATTCGGGCCATCTGCTGGCCCTCGATCGTCACACGACCGGGGACGGCATCATTGCAGCACTGCAGGTCTTGGCGGCTCTGCGCGAAAGTGGCGGCGACCTGCGGCAACTGCTTTCCGGCCTTGCGCTCTACCCGCAAAAACTGATCAACGTCCAGACTACGCGTGGTTTTCCTTGGAAGGACGACCCCGGAATCCGGGCCGCCCAGAGCGCGGTTGAGGCCGAATTGGCCGGGCGCGGCCGGGTTCTCCTGCGGGCGTCGGGAACCGAGCCTCTGCTGCGCGTCATGGTCGAGGGCGAAGATTCCCTCCACGTTGCTCAGCTTGCCGAAAGGCTCGCCCAAGCGGTGCGGGACGCCGTCCAATAGGGGCTTTCTCCTTGACCGAGAGGGCCGTCCCGGGCTAGAATTCGAAAGTTTTGCAACCCCGGAATCCCTCAGTAATGCGCAAAAAATTCGTCGCCGGTAACTGGAAAATGCACGGCAATCTTCAGGCCAACGCCGAGTTGTTGGGCGGCGTTCTGGCAGGGTTGTCCGGGGTGACTGCCGAGGTGGCTGTCTGCGTTCCGTTCCCCTATCTTGCCCAGTGTGGCGGCCTTCTGCGCGGGACTTCCGTCGCTCTTGGTGGTCAGACGCTCAGCGAGTTCGACAAGGGGGCCTATACCGGCGAAGTCTCGGGATCAATGCTTCACGAACTGGGCTGTCGTGTCGTGATCGTCGGTCACTCCGAGCGGCGCACCCTTTATGGCGAGACCGACGCGGTCGTCGCGGCCAAGTTTGTTGCGGCTCAGGCAGCCGGCCTGGTGCCTATCCTTTGCGTCGGTGAGACGCTTGCCGAGCGCGAGGCCGGAGAGACGGGGGCGGTCGTGTTGCGCCAACTCGATGCCGTTCTCGCCGCGGCCGGTGTGGCAGCCTTTTCTCGCGCGGTCGTGGCATACGAACCTGTTTGGGCCATTGGCACCGGTCGCACGGCTACGGCAGCGCAGGCTCAAGAGGTCCACGCGATGATCCGCGGGCGTGTCGGCCAGGCCGACCCTGCGGTTGCGTCCGGTCTTCGGGTTCTTTATGGCGGGAGCGTCAAGCCCCAGAACGCGGTCGAGTTGTTCGGGCAGTCCGACATCGACGGTGGGCTGATTGGTGGCGCGGCCCTGGTGGCGGAAGATTTTCTGGCAATCTGCCGGGCGGCGGGTTGAGGTTGAGATGATGAATTGGGTATTTTCCATAGTTCTGACGGTGCATATTCTGGCGGCGCTGGCCATTATCGGTCTGGTGCTGATGCAGCACGGCAAGGGTGCGGACATGGGGGCTGCTTTCGGGAGCGGAGCCTCCGGCAGTCTTTTTGGTGCGTCGGGTTCGGCGAACTTCCTGAGTCGTTCCACGGGCATCCTGGCGGCAGTTTTTTTTGCCACCAGTCTGACCCTGGCCTACGTCGCTTCGAGCAAGCCAAAAACGACTGGCAGCCTCATGCAGGAGTCGGTACAATCGCAGCCTTCTCCGGCGCCTGCTGCGGCTTCGCCAGAGGCTCCAGCGGTGCCGGCCGATCAGGGTTCTAAGGCCAAGGAAATACCGAAGTAATGCAAGGGGGTCGTGACGCGCACAAGTCCTCGTGCGTCGCGGCTTAAAACATGTGCCGACGTGGTGAAATTGGTAGACACGCTATCTTGAGGGGGTAGTGGCGCAAGCTGTGCGAGTTCGAGTCTCGCCGTCGGCACCAAGAATACGGGAGTCCCTTTCCGGTTTTTCCGGTCGGGATATCGCGACAACAAACTGAATATAGACGGCGGATCATGGATGCCTATTTCCCAATCCTGATGTTCGTCCTGGTGGGGGTCGCCATTGGCGTTCTGCCCGTCGCCATGGGTTTCATTCTGGCTCCCCACAGGCCGGACCCGGAAAAGCTCTCTCCCTACGAGTGCGGCTTTGAGGCCTTCGAGGACGCGCGCATGAAGTTCGATGTGCGCTATTACCTGATCGCCATCCTTTTCATTCTCTTCGATCTGGAAATCGCCTTCCTCTTCCCCTGGGCGACGATTTTCAAGGACATCGTTGCGGCCGAGAGCATCAAACTCTTTGGTTTCATCGAAATGCTGGTCTTCGTCACCATCCTGGTCATTGGCTATGTGTATGCCTGGGCCAAGGGTGCGCTGGAATGGGAATAGGGCTGAACCATGAGCATTGAGGGTATCCTCCAGGAAGGTTTTGTCACCACCACGGCCGACAAGCTGATCAACTACATGCGCACCGGTTCGCTTTGGCCGATGACCTTCGGTCTGGCCTGTTGTGCGGTGGAGATGATTCATGCGGGCTGTTCCCGCTACGATCTGGACCGCTTCGGCGTCGTGTTCCGGCCGAGCCCGCGGCAGTCCGACGTGATGATCGTCGCTGGCACTCTGACCAACAAGATGGCGCCAGCGTTGCGCAAAGTGTATGACCAGATGGCCGAGCCCCGTTGGGTGATATCCATGGGGTCCTGTGCCAACGGTGGCGGTTACTACCACTATTCCTATTCGGTCGTGCGCGGCTGTGACCGCATCGTGCCGGTGGATATCTACGTCCCCGGGTGTCCGCCCACGGCGGAAGCCTTGCTCTACGGCATCATCCAGTTGCAGAACAAGATACGCCGTACCAATACCATCGCCCGTTAATTGCCGAGGCCGATCAATCATGTCAGCCAAGCTGGAAACGCTTAGCCAGAATTTGCAAAATGCCTTCGGCAACAAGCTGAAGTCCCTGAAAGTCGCCTTGGGCGAAGTGACCATCGAAGTTGCGGCCACAGACTACCTTGACGTCATGAGGGCGCTGCGCAGCGATGCCACGCTCAAGTTCGAGGAGCTTATCGACCTGTGCGGTGTCGATTACTCCACCTACGGCGACAGCGTCTGGCAAGGCAAGCGCTTTGCCGCCGTGACTCATCTCCTGTCCATCGCCAACAACTGGCGACTGCGGGTTCGTGTCTTTGCCGAGGATGACCAGTTCCCCGCCGTGGATTCCGTGACCGGTGTGTGGACTTCCGCCAACTGGTTCGAGCGCGAGGCCTTCGACCTCTACGGCATCGCCTTCATCGGCCATGACGACCTGCGCCGCATCCTCACCGACTACGGCTTCATCGGCCATCCCTTCCGCAAGGACTTCCCGATCTCCGGCAACGTGGAAATGCGTTACGACCCGGATCAGGCACGCGTCATCTATCAACCGGTCACCATCGAGCCGCGTGAAAACACTCCGCGCATCGTGCGCGAAGACACCTACGGGGATGCCGCCCATGGCTGATATCCGCAATTTCACCCTGAACTTCGGCCCGCAGCACCCGGCGGCCCACGGCGTCTTGCGTCTCGTGCTCGAACTGGACGGCGAAGTCGTTCAACGGGCCGACCCGCACATCGGCCTCCTGCACCGCGCCACCGAAAAACTGGCCGAGACCCGCACCTGGGTCCAGTCCGTGCCCTACATGGATCGTCTCGACTACGTTTCCATGATGTGCAATGAGCACGCCTACTGTCTGGCCAGCGAGAGGCTCCTCGGTATCGAAGTACCCGAGCGCGGCAAGTACATCCGCACTATGTTCGACGAGGTGACCCGTATCCTCAATCACCTCCTGTGGATCGGTTGTCACGCGCTGGACGTGGGGGCCATGACCATGGCCCTCTATACCTTCCGCGAACGCGAGGACCTCATGGACGCCTACGAGGCCGTCTCCGGAGCCCGCCTGCATGCCGCCTACTATCGGCCGGGGGGCGTCTATCGCGACCTGCCGGACCGCATGCCGCAATACGAGCCTTCCACCTGGACCAGCGCCAAGAAGGCCAGGGAACTCAACGAGAACCGTAGCGGATCGCTCCTGGATTTTCTCGAAGATTTCACCAACCGCTTCCCGACCTATCACGGCGAGTACCACACACTGCTGACCGACAACCGGATCTGGAAGCAGCGCCTGGTGAATGTCGGTGTGGTGACGCCGGAGCGGGCCATGCAGATGGGCTTCACCGGCGCCATGCTGCGCGGCTCGGGCATCGCCTGGGATCTGCGCAAGAAGCAACCCTACGCCGCCTACGACAAGGTCGATTTCGACGTCCCGGTCGGCGTCAATGGCGACTGCTACGACCGCTATCTGGTGCGCATGGAAGAAATGCTCCAGTCCAACCGCATCATCAAGCAGTGTATCGATTGGTTGCGCAAGAACCCGGGCCCCGTCATCACCGAGAACCACAAGGTCGCTCCGCCTTCCCGCGAGGCCATGAAGTCCAACATGGAAGAGCTGATCCACCACTTCAAGCTGTTTACCGAAGGGATTCACGTGCCGCCGGGCGAAGCCTACGCGGCCATTGAGCACCCGAAGGGCGAGTTCGGCATCTACTTCATTTCCGATGGGGCCAACAAGCCTTACCGGATGAAGATCCGTGCTCCGGGCTATGCCCACCTGGCCGGCATGGACGAAATGTCCCGCGGCCATATGATTGCCGACGTCGTTACGATCATCGGCTCCCAGGATATCGTTTTTGGCGAGATCGACCGCTGATGTTTTCCGCTGAAACCCTCCAGAAATTCGCTCGCGAGATCGCCAAGTATCCGGCCGACCAGAAACAGTCGGCCTCCATGGCCTGCCTCGCCCACGCCCAGGAAGAAAAAGGCTGGCTGGCCCCCGAGACCATCGAGGCCGTCGCCAACTATCTCGGTATGCCGCCCATCGCGGCCTACGAGGTGGCTTCCTTCTACAACATGTACGACCTGAAGCCGGTCGGCAAGTACAAGATCACCGTCTGCACCAACCTGCCTTGCGCGCTGTCCGGCGGCTATCACGCCGGGGAGTATCTGCAGCAGAAGCTTGGCATCGGTTACGGCGAGACGACACCCGACGGCAAGTTCACCCTGAAGGAGGGCGAGTGCATGGGCTCCTGCGGCTACGCCCCGGTGATGATCGTCAATAACCGCTCCATGTGTAACCACATGCTGCCCGAGCAGATCGACAAGCTGCTGGAGGAGTGCAAGTAATGGCCATGCTCGGTGCGATCAATCCGGTCCTCATGGCCGGTCTCGACGGCGACAACACCTGGCGCCTCAAGGACTACGTGGCCCGCGGTGGCTACGCCCAGCTCAAGCGTATCCTCGAGTCCAAGATGACCCAGGAAGACGTCATCAGCGAGGTCAAGAAGTCCGTCCTGCGCGGCCGCGGTGGCGCCGGCTTCCCGACCGGCCTCAAATGGTCCTTCATGCCCCGTTCCTTCCCCGGCGACAAATACGTCGTCTGTAACACGGACGAGGGCGAGCCCGGCACCTTCAAGGACCGGGACATCATGCGCTTCAATCCCCATTCGGTGATCGAAGGCATGGCCATCGCCGCCTACGCCATGGGGGCCAACCGCGGTTACAACTATGTCCACGGTGAGGTCTGGGAAATCTACAAGCGCTTCGAAGAGGCCCTCGACGAAGCCCGCGCCGCCGGTTTCATCGGCCAGAACATCCTGGGGTCCGGCTTCAATTTCGAGCTTTTCGCCCATCATGGCTACGGTGCGTATATCTGCGGCGAAGAAACTGCCTTGCTCGAATCCATCGAGGGCAAGAAGGGCCAGCCGCGCTTCAAGCCACCCTTCCCGGCGTCCTTCGGTCTCTATGGCCGGCCGACCACCATCAACAATACCGAGACCTTCGCTTCCATTCCCTTCATCCTGAAGATGGGCGGCGAAGAGTTCCTCAACCTGGGCAAGCCCAACAACGGCGGCACCAAGTTGTTCTCCGTATCGGGCCACGTCAATCGTCCCGGCAATTACGAAATCCCCCTGGGTACGCCGTTTTCAACCCTGCTTGAAATGTGCGGCGGCATGCGTGGCGGGCGCAAGATCAAGGCAGTCATTCCAGGCGGCTCTTCCGCCCCGGTCGTTCCCGGCGACGTGATGATGCAATCCACCATGGACTACGACTCCATCGCCAAGGCCGGTTCCATGCTGGGTTCCGGAGCCGTCATCGTCATGGACGAGACAGTGTGCATGGTCAAGGCTCTGGAGCGCCTGTCCTTCTTCTATTACGAAGAGTCCTGCGGCCAATGCACGCCCTGCCGCGAAGGCACGTCCTGGATGTACAAGGTGGTCCATCGCATCGAGCACGGCCAGGGTAAGCCGGAAGACCTCGACCTGCTCGACAGCGTTCTGGGCAACATCATGGGCCGCACCATCTGCGCCCTGGGCGATGCCGCCGCGCTTCCCGTGCAGAGCTTTTTGAAGCACTTCCGCAGCGA
Organism: Betaproteobacteria bacterium; assembly: GCA_016720065.1. NCBI lineage: Bacteria > Pseudomonadati > Pseudomonadota > Betaproteobacteria > Betaproteobacteria bacterium. The sequence goes on from JADJXY010000002.1 coordinate 398,544, forward strand.
GTTCGAGTACCACATCGAAAACAAGACCTGTCTGGTTCCCAAGGATGTCCAGTGGGCCGGCAGCGGCTTCCACAAGATTCCGGCCTGACGGCCCACACAAGACTGGCTACAAGGTAGCGACATGCTAGAAATCGAGATCGACGGCAAAAAGGCGCAAGTGCCCGACGGCAGCACGGTGATGGATGCCGCGCAGCAGGTGGGGGTCTACATTCCGCACTTCTGCTACCACAAGAAACTTTCCATCGCCGCCAACTGCCGCATGTGTCTGGTGCAGGTGGAGAAGGCGCCCAAGCCCCTGCCGGCCTGTGCGACGCCGGTGACCAACGGGATGAAGGTCTTTACCCATTCCGAACTGGCGGTGAAGGCCCAGAAGGGCGTGATGGAGTTCCTCCTCATCAACCACCCCCTGGATTGCCCCATCTGTGACCAGGGCGGCGAATGCCAGCTACAGGACATGTCCGTCGGCTACGGCCCCATGAAGAGCCGCTACACCGAGGAAAAGCGCGTCGTCTTCCATAAGGAAGTCGGTCCCCTGGTGGGCATGGAGGAGATGAGCCGCTGCATCCACTGCACCCGCTGCGTACGCTTCGGCCAGGAAATCGCCGGCATCATGGAACTCGGCATGGCCAACCGCAACATGCACTCCGAGATCCAGACCTTCCTCGGCCGCACCGTCGATTCCGAACTGTCGGGCAACATGATCGACCTCTGCCCGGTCGGCGCCCTGACCTCCAAGCCCTTCCGCTACACCGCCCGTTCCTGGGAACTGCAGCGCCGCAAGTCGGTGAGCCCCCACGATTCCGTCGGCGCCAACCTGGTGGTCCAGGTCAAGCACGATGCCGTGATGCGCGTTCTGCCCCGGGAGAACGAGGCGGTCAACGAGTGCTGGATCTGCGATAAGGAACGCTTCGCCTACCAGGCGCTCAATTCCGATGACCGTCTGACCAAGCCCATGGTCAAGCAGGGCGGTCAATGGCGTGAGGTGGATTGGAACGTGGCGCTGGACTACGTCGCTCACGGTCTGAAGGACATCGCCCGCGAGCATGGCGGTGACGCGCTGGCGGCGCTGGCTTCGCCCGCTTCCACCGTGGAAGAGCTGTTCCTGCTGGGCAAGGTCATGAAGGGCCTGGGTTCCGGCAACATCGACTTCCGTCCCCGCCAGTCCGACTTCGGCAGCGACTTCAAGCGCGCCGGGACCCCCTGGCTGGGCCTCAAGCTGGCCGAGATCAAGGATCTAGACGCTGCTCTGGTGGTGGGGTCCTTCCTGCGCAAGGATCACCCGCTCATCGCCCAGCGCCTGCGCCAGGCTGCCAAGAAATACACCAAGGTCAGCCTGCTTTCCGTGGCGGGCGACGATCAACTGATCAAGCTCCACGCCCGCCTGACCGTGGCGCCGTCCGCGCTGGTCAATAATCTGGCCGCCGTGGTCAAGGCTGCCGCCGACATCAAGGGTGTCGCGGCTCCGGATGGCCTCGAGGCCATCGCCCCCTGCGACACCTGCAAGGCCATCGCCCAGAGCTTGGTCGATGGTGACAAGCGCGCCATCTTCCTCGGCAACGTCGCCACCCAGTGTGCCGATGCGACCCAACTGCATGCCCTGGCTCTGGAACTGGGCAAGCTGACCAATGCTAGCGTCGGTTTCCTCGGCGAAGCGGCCAACACCGTCGGCGGCCATGCCGGTTGGGCCTTGCCCAGCGGCGCCAACGCCCGCACCATGTTCGAGCAGCCGCGCAAGGGCTATGTGCTGATGGGCCTCGAGCCGGAATTCGACTGTGCCAATCCGCAGCGGGTTCTCGGTGCCCTCAAGCAGGCCAGCCTGGTGGTCTTCATGTCCGCCTTCAAGCACGCGCCGGCCCTGGAATACGCCGACGTGATGCTGCCCATCGCACCCTTCACCGAGACCTCCGGCACCTTCGTCAATACTGAAGGCCGCGTGCAGAGTTTCAATGGCGTGGTCAAGGGCAAGGGCGACGCCCGTCCGGCCTGGAAGGTGCTGCGCGTTCTGGGCAACGTCCTCAATCTGGGCGGTTTCGCCTACGAAACCAGCGAGGCGGTACGCGACGAGGCCCTGGGCAAGGGTGTCGAGTTCGTCGCCGGCCTCGACAACGGACTCAATGGCGTCTCCATCGGCCTCAACGGTGCAGCCGCCAGCGGCCTGCAACGTATTGCCGACGTGCCCATCAATTTCACCGACGTCATGGTTCGCCGGGCGCCGGCCCTGCAGCAGACCGCCGATGCCAAGGCACCGACGGCCCGCATGAACGATGCCACCCTGGCCCAGCTGGGCCTCGCCGGCGGCGCGACCGTCAAGGTCACGCAAGGGCAGGGGAGTGCGAACCTGGTGGCAGTCGCCGACAACGGCGTCCCCGCTGGTTGCGTGCGGGTCGCCACTGGCCACGCCTGCACGGCTGCCCTGGGCGACATGTTCGGCGCCATTACCGTGGAGCGTGCATAAATGGACGCACTGATGAATTTCGGAACGGGCATGTTCGGTGGCGCCTGGCCCGCCGTATGGACCCTGATCAAGATCGTCATCATCGTCGCCCCGCTGATGCTGGGCGTTGCCTACCTGACCTGGGCCGAGCGCAAGGTGATCGGCTACATGCAGGTGCGTATCGGCCCCAACCGGGTCGGTCCCTGGGGTCTGATCCAGCCCATCGCCGACGGTCTCAAGCTGCTCCTCAAGGAAATCATCATCCCCACGGGGGCCAACAAGGCGATCTTCCTCATCGCCCCCATGCTGGCCATCGCGCCAGCCCTGGCCGCCTGGGCCGTGGTGCCCTTCACCGACAGCCTGGTCCTGGCCAACATCGACGCCAGCCTGCTGTACATCATGGCCATCACCTCCATGGGGGTGTACGGCATCATCCTCTCCGGCTGGGCGTCCAACTCCAAGTACGCCTTCCTCGGTGCCATGCGCGCCTCCGCGCAGATGGTGTCCTACGAAATCTCCATGGGCTTCTCGCTCATCTGCGTGCTGATGGTTTCCAACAGCCTGAATCTGGTGGAGATCGTCAATGCCCAGGACAAGGGGATGTTCGCCAGTCAAGGCCTTTCCTTCCTCTCCTGGAATTGGCTGCCCCTGCTGCCCATGTTCCTGGTGTACCTGATTTCCGGCGTGGCCGAGACCAACCGGGCACCCTTCGACGTGGCCGAAGGTGAGTCGGAAATCGTCGCCGGCTTCCACGTCGATTATTCCGGCATGGCCTTCGCCGTCTTCTTCCTGGCCGAATACGCCAACATGATCCTGGTGTCGGCCCTAACCTCCATCATGTTCCTGGGGGGTTGGCTGTCGCCGGTGGGCTTCCTGCCCGACGGCATCCTCTGGCTGTTCGCCAAGATGTCCTTCGTGCTGCTGCTCTTCCTCTGGTTCCGTGCCACTTTCCCCCGCTACCGCTATGACCAGTTGATGCGCCTGGGTTGGAAGGTGTTCGTGCCGCTTTGTCTGGTTTGGCTTGTGGTGGTCGGCGTGTGGATGATGTCCCCGCTCACCATCTGGAAGTGAGGAGAGCTTCATGGGTTCGATGAAGGAAGTCTTCAACAGCCTGCTCCTCAAGGAGCTGTTGAAGGGCATGTCGGTGACGGGCAAGTATTTCTTCGCCCGCAAGATCACCGTGCAGTATCCCGAGGAAAAAACGCCGATGAGCCCGCGCTTCCGCGGCCTGCACGCCCTGCGCCGCTACCCCAACGGGGAGGAGCGCTGCATCGCCTGCAAGCTGTGCGAGGCCATCTGTCCGGCCATGGCCATCACCATCGAGGCCGAGCCGCGGGATGACGGCTCGCGCCGTACGACGCGCTACGACATCGACCTGACCAAGTGCATCTTCTGTGGTTTCTGCGAGGAAGCCTGTCCGGTGGATGCCGTCGTCGAAACCCGCATTTTCGAGTACCACGGCGAAAAGCGCGGCGACCTCTACTACACCAAGCCCATGCTCCTGGCCAACGGCGACCGCTACGAAGCGCAGATCGCCGCCGACCGCGAGCAGGACGCCCAATACCGCTAACAGGCATCGCGATGGACTTCCAAACCTTCGTCTTCTTCTTCCTGTCGGCGATCCTGATTTTCGCCAGCCTCAGGGTCATCACCGCCCGCAACCCGGTTCACGCCGCGCTGCACCTGATCCTCGCCTTCTTCACCTGCGGGGGAATCTGGGCGCTGCTGCAGGCCGAGTTTCTGGCCATCGCCATCATCCTTGTATACGTCGGCGCGGTGATGGTGCTCTTCCTCTTCGTGGTGATGATGCTGGACATCAACATCGACCGCATCCGGCAGGGCTTCTGGCAGTACCTGCCCCTGGGGGCCCTGCTGGGAATTCTGATGGTTCTCGAAATGGGGCTGGTGCTGGGCAGCAAGTACTTCCAGGTCCCTGCTGCCGAGGCGATGACCCCGGCGGGAATTTCCAATACCAAGAGCATCGGTGCCCTGATGTTCACCGACTACGTCTACCCCTTCGAGCTGGCGTCCATCGTTCTGCTCGTCGGCATGATCGCGGCCATCGTCCTCACCTACCGTGGCCCCAAGAAGACCAAGTACACCAACCCGAACCAGCAGGTATTCGTGAAGGCAAAGGATCGCGTTCGCGTGCTGCAAATGCCGGTCGAGAAAGACTGAACCCGGGAAGACCATGCTCACACTCACTCTGTCCCACTTTCTGATTCTGGGCGCGATTCTGTTCGCCATCAGCGTCGTCGGCATTTTCCTTAACCGGAAGAACCTGATCGTGCTCCTCATGGCTATCGAACTGATGCTGCTGGCGGTGAATATGAACTTCGTCGCCTTCTCGCATTACCTGCAGGATCTCTCCGGTCAGGTCTTCGTCTTCTTCATCCTGACCGTCGCGGCGGCCGAGTCCGCCATCGGCCTGGCCATCCTGATCGTCCTGTTCCGCAACCTGAAGAGCATCCATGTGGATGACCTGGACAGCCTGAAGGGTTAATCATGGAAATGCAGAAACTCTACCTGCTCGTCCCCCTGGCGCCCCTGGTCGGCGCCATGATCGCCGGCCTCTTCTGCCGCGTCATCCCCCGCTGGGTGGCGCACACCGCCACCATTGCCGGGGTGGCCATCGCCTTCATCGCCTCCGTGATCATCTTCAAGGACGTGCTGGCCGGCCACACCTACAACGGCCCGGTCTATACCTGGCTCACCAGCGGCAATTACAAATTCGAAGTCGGTTTCCTGATCGACACCCTGACCACCACCATGATGCTGGTGGTGACCTTCGTCTCCCTGATGGTGCATATCTACACCATCGGCTACATGCATGAAGATCCGGGTTACAACCGCTTCTTCAGCTACATCTCGTTGTTCACCTTCTCCATGCTGATGCTGGTGATGAGCAACAACTTCATGCAGCTCTTCTTCGGCTGGGAAGCCGTGGGCTTGGTCTCCTACCTGCTGATCGGCTTCTGGTATACCCGCCCGACGGCCATCTTCGCCAACATGAAGGCCTTCCTGGTGAACCGCGTCGGCGACTTCGGCTTCATCCTCGGTATCGGCCTGATCCTGACCTACACCGGCACCCTCGACTACGCCACGGTCTTCCAGAAGGCGCCCAGCCTGGCCGATACCACCATCAACATCTGGGGCACCGCCCAGTGGTCCCTGATGACGGTCACCTGCATCTGCCTGTTCATCGGCGCCATGGGCAAGTCGGCCCAGGTGCCGCTGCACGTCTGGTTGCCGGACTCGATGGAGGGCCCGACCCCGATCTCCGCCCTGATCCACGCGGCGACCATGGTCACCGCCGGCATCTTCATGGTGTCCCGCATGTCGCCCCTGTTCGAGCTGTCCACCACGGCGCTCTCCGTGGTCCTGGTGATCGGCGCCATCACCGCCCTGTTCATGGGCTTCCTGGGCATCATCCAGAACGACATCAAGCGCGTGGTCGCCTACTCGACCCTGTCCCAGCTCGGCTACATGACCGTCGCCCTGGGGGCCTCCGCCTACTCGGTGGCCATCTTCCACCTGATGACTCACGCCTTCTTCAAGGCCCTGCTGTTCCTCGGCGCCGGCTCGGTCATCATCGGCATGCACCACGACCAGGACATCCGCAACATGGGCGGCCTGCGCAAGTACATGCCCATCACCTGGATCACCTCCCTGGTCGGTTCCCTGGCCCTGATCGGCACGCCCTTCCTGTCCGGCTTCTACTCCAAGGATTCCATCATAGAAGCGGTGGCGCTCTCGCACATCCCCGGTGCCAGCTTTGCCTACTTCGCGGTTCTGGCCGGCGTCTTCGTGACGGCCTTCTACTCCTTCCGCATGTATTTCCTGGTCTTCCACGGCGAGGAGCGCTTCGGCAAGGCCGATGACGCCCATCACCACGAGCACCACGGCGACCATGACGACGAGGAGGCTACCCACGACCATCACCATGGCCTGGCTCCCGGCCAGAAGCCCCACGAGACCCCCTGGGTGGTGTGGCTGCCCCTGGTGTTGCTGGCCATTCCCTCGGTCGCCATCGGCTATATCGCCATCGAGCCCATGCTCTTCGGTGACTACTTCAAGGGTGTGATCCACATTGACCACGAAGCCCATAGCGCCATGGAACACCTCAAGGAGCACTTCCACGGCGCCGCGGCCATGGGCGTCCACGCGCTCACCACCCTGCCGTTCTTCCTGGCCCTGGGCGGTGTCGTGCTCTCCTGGTTCTTCTACATGAAGCGACCCGACATCCCGGCTGCCATCCAGAAGAAGCTCATGCCCCTCTACACGCTGCTCGAAAACAAGTACTACTTCGACAAGTTCAACGAAGCCTTCTTTGCCGCTGGCGCGCGTCTCCTGGGCAAGGGTCTGTGGAAGGGCGGCGACGTCGCGGTCATCGACGGCGTCGTGGTCAACGGCTCGGCCAAGCTCGTGGGCCTCGTCTCCGCGGTCACCCGCCTCTTCCAGACCGGTTACGTCTATCACTACGCCTTCACCATGATCATCGGCCTCTTCGTGCTGATGACCCTGTGGATCAACCGCGCCTAAGGTAGAAAAGCTAGGAAAAACATGTCCAACACCCCGCTGCTTTCCCTCTCGATCTGGATTCCCATCCTCGCCGGCTTCCTGGTGCTGGCCACGGGCTCCGACCGCAATGCCCCGCTGGCGCGCGGGCTGGCCCTGGTGGGCGCCCTGGTCGGATTTTTGGTCACCCTGCCGCTGTGGTCCGGGTTCGACATGTCCACCAGCGCCATGCAGTTCGTCGAACTCAGCCCCTGGATTCCCCGTTTCAACATTAATTACCACCTGGGTGTCGATGGCATTTCCATGCTCTTCGTCATCCTCAACGCCTTCGTCACCGTCATCGTGGTTCTGGCGGGCTGGCAGGTCATCGAGCAGAAGGTCGCCCAGTACAACGCCGCCTTCCTCATCATGTCCGGCCTGATGAATGGCATCTTCGCCTCCCTCGACGGCATCCTGTTCTACGTCTTCTTCGAAGCCTCCCTCATCCCGATGTACCTCATCATCGGCGTGTGGGGCGGTCCGAACCGGGTGTATGCGGCCTTCAAGTTCTTCCTCTATACCCTCCTGGGCTCGCTGCTCTTCCTGGTCGCCCTGATGTACCTGTTCGTCCAGTCCAACGGCAGTTTCGAAATCCTGGAGTGGCACAAGCTGCCCATTCCTCTGGGCGCCCAGGTCTGGCTCTTCCTGGCCTTCCTCATCGCCTTCGCCGTCAAGGTGCCGATGTGGCCGGTCCACACCTGGTTGCCGGACGCCCACGTCGAGGCGCCCACCGGCGGCTCCATCGTCCTGGCAGCCATCGCGCTGAAGCTCGGTGCCTACGGTTTCCTGCGCTTCTCGCTACCCATCGCTCCGGATGCGTGCCACGAACTGGGATGGCTGGTGATCGCCATGTCCTTGATCGCCATCGTCTATATTGGCTTCGTCGCCCTCGTCCAGGCCGACATGAAGAAGCTGGTGGCCTATTCGTCCATCGCCCACATGGGCTTCGTCACCCTGGGCTTCTTCATGTTCAGCGCCATGGGGGTCGAGGGCGCTCTGGTGCAGATGATTTCCCACGGCTTCATTTCCGGCGCCATGTTCTTCTGCATCGGCGTCATGTACGACCGGGTGCACAGCCGGCAGATCGCCGATTACGGCGGTGTGGTGAATACCATGCCCAAGTTTGCCGCCTTCTTCATGCTTTTCGCCATGGCCAACTCGGGCCTCCCGGCCACCTCGGGTTTCGTGGGTGAGTTCATGGTCATCCTGGGTGCCGTCGAGTTCAATTTCTGGGTCGCGTTCGCCGCTGCCTCTTCCATGATCATGGGCGCCGCCTACAACCTCTGGATGTACAAGCGGGTGGTCTTCGGCGACATCGGCAATCACCATGTCGCCGAACTGAGCGATATCAACAAGCGGGAATTCCTCATTCTCGCCCTGCTGGCCGCCGGCACCCTCTGGATGGGGGTCTATCCGCAACCCTTCACCGAAGTCATGCATGCATCGGTCAACGACCTGCTGCAGCACGTCGCCATCAGCAAGATCCAATAAACGGTAGCCGACATGTTCGACAATTTCGTTGTCCCCGATCTCCTGCCCGCCGCGCCGGAACTCTTCCTGGCCGCGATGGCCTCGATCCTTCTCCTGGTGGACCTCCTGGTCAAGGATCGCCGCCGCACCCTCACCTTTGCGCTCACCCAGTTGACCCTGGTCGGCTGCTTCGTCATCCAGTACGGCGTTGCCAGCCCGCAGGTCATGTACACCTTCAGCAACATGTTCGTTGCTGACCTGATGGGTACCCTGCTCAAGCTCTTCCTCTATGTGACGGTGATCGTCGTCCTCTTCTACTCCCGTGGCTACATCCTGGAGCGGGAGTCGATGAACAAGGGTGAGTACTACGTGCTGGCCCTCTTCGCCACCCTCGGCATGATGGTGATGATTTCGGCCAATCACTTCGTCACCATCTACCTGGGCCTGGAACTTCTCTCGCTCTCGCTCTACGCCATGGTGGCCATGAACCGCGACTCGGTGGTGTCCAGCGAGGCGGCGATGAAGTACTTTGTTCTGGGCGCCCTGGCTTCCGGCATGCTGCTCTACGGCATGTCCATGATCTATGGTGCCACCGGCACGCTTGAAATCACCGGCATCGGCGAGCGTCTCGCCCATGGTGGAGCCAACAAGACCGTGCTCGTCTTCGGCCTCGTTTTCCTGGTCGCCGGTCTGGCCTTCAAGCTGGGTGTGGTTCCCTTCCACATGTGGATCCCGGACGTCTATCACGGTGCTCCCACCGCGGTTACCCTGTTCATCGGTTCCGCCCCCAAGCTGGCTGCCTTCGCCATCACCATCCGCCTTCTGGTCAATGGCCTTCTGGCCCTGGCGCTGGATTGGCAGGCCATGCTCATCATCCTGGCCGTGCTGTCCATGGCCATCGGCAATCTGGCGGCCATCGCCCAGACCAACCTGAAGCGCATGCTGGCCTACTCCGCCATTTCCCACATGGGCTTCATGCTCCTCGGCATCGTCAGCGGCGTGGTGGGGGGGCGTATCGACCCCAACCTGGTGCTCAACGCCTACAGTTCGTCCATGTTCTATGTCCTGGCCTACGTGCTCATGTCGGCCGGTTCCTTCGGCATGATTCTTCTGCTGGCCCGGTCTGGCTTCGAGGCGGATAACCTGGAAGACTTCAAGGGACTCAACAAGCGCAGCCCCTGGTTCGCCGGCATGATGCTCATGCTCATGTTCTCCATGGCGGGTATTCCCTTCTTCGTCGGCTTCTTCGCCAAGTTTGCCGTTCTGCAGGCGGTGGTCATTTCCGGCTACATCTGGCTGGCCATCGTTGCAGTGGCCTTCTCGCTCATCGGCGCCTTCTACTACCTGCGCGTCGTCAAGCTCATGTACTTCGACGCGCCCAAGGACGACAGCCCCCTGAGCGCGCCCCTGGACACCCGCATCCTGGTTTCCGTCAACGCCCTGGTTGTGGCCCTTCTGGGTCTCTTCCCGGGGGATCTCGTTCAGTTGTGCACGGTGGCGCTGGCCCAATCGCTCTGACCGCCGCAGCAGCCTCGCCTCAAACGCCCCGCCCGCCGGGGCGTTTTGCTTGGAGTAGACCGTGATTCCCGACCATCCCCATCTGACCGAAGAACCCCTTGCCAGCGAAGTCGCCTTCAAAGGCTGCCTGCTGGAAGTACGCTGCGACCGCGTACGTCTGCCCAATGGCGCGGAGTCGATCCGGGAATACGTCGTCCATCCGGGGGCGGTGGTCATCATCCCGGTGCTCGACAACGGAGCCCTGCTCTTCGAACGCCAGTTCCGCTATCCCTTGCGCAGGGCATTTCTGGAACTCCCGGCTGGCAAGATCGACACCGGCGAGGACATCCTGCTCGCTGGCCAGCGCGAACTCCTCGAAGAAACCGGCTACGAGGCTTCCTCCTGGGACTACCTGGGCGTGATGCACCCCTGCATCGGATACTCCGACGAACGCATCGAAATCTTTCTTGCCCGAGGCTTACGCCAAGTGGCGGGCCAGTCTCTGGACCACAACGAGTTCCTCGATCTTCTGGAACTCGCCCCCGAGGCGGCGCGGGAAGCGGTGTTCAGGGGCGAGATCACCGACGCCAAGACCATTACGGCGCTCTATTGGGCTGAAGCGCTGTTCAGCCGGAAGTGGTCGCCTTGCGGGAGCGAGGGGGCAGGGAATTCGGCCATCCTGCGTGCAGCAGCAGTCAAATCCCCAGCATCCCCCGCTCCCGCAGAAAAGCGATCACCGTCTCCAGGCCCTCGCCGGTCTTCAGGTTGGTGAACACGAAGGGGCGATCACCGCGCTGGGCTTTGGCGTCGCGGGCCATGACTTCCAGGGAGGCGCCCACCAGGGGTGCGAGGTCGATCTTGTTGATGACCAGGAGGTCGGACTTGGTGATACCCGGCCCGCCCTTGCGGGGGATCTTTTCGCCGGCGGCCACGTCGATGACGTAGAGGGTGAGGTCCGAGAGCTCCGGCGAGAAGGTTGCCGCCAGGTTGTCGCCGCCGGATTCGACCAGGATCAATTCGACGCCGGGGAAAGCCCGTTGCAGACGGTCCACCGCTTCGAGGTTGATGGAGGCGTCCTCGCGGATGGCGGTGTGGGGGCAGCCGCCGGTTTCGACGCCGATGATGCGTTCCGCCGCCAGGGCGGAATGGGCGACGAGGAACTTGGCGTCCTCGGCGGTGTAGATGTCGTTGGTGACGACGGCCATGTCGATGCGGTCCCGGAGGGCCTGGCAGAGGGCGAGGGTGAGGGCGGTCTTGCCGGAGCCGACGGGGCCGCCGATGCCGACGCGGAGAGCGGGTGTGGACATATTCAGGAGCGGAAGAGGCGGGAGTACTGGGTTTCGTGACGGCAACTGGCGATGGCGAGGGCCGGCGCGGTGTTGCACCAGGAGGCGGGCGGCAAGGCGAGGGCTGCCGCGACGGTCTGGGGAATGCGGGCCCCGAGACCGGCCAGGAGGCGCTGGCCGGCGGCCTGCCCCAGGGGGACAGCCTTGAGGGCGGCGATCACCTGATTTTCGGCCCAGGACCAGAGGTAGGCCGCCAGGGCGGCTCCCTCCTCGAGGGCCCAGGCCCTTGCAAACCCTGCCCACAGGAGGGGAAAGGACACTTCCGTCCGGGGCGCCGACCAGGCCAGAAGGGGTTCCAGGCAGGGGTCGCCGAGTTCGCGGGCCAGGCGGCGCAGGGAAAAGCCCATCTGCACGGTTTCCGCGCGCAGTTCCGCCGCTTCCCGGCTGGCGAGGAAGAGGGCGTCCAGGGCGTCGAGGCGGGTCGTATCCTGCGTTTGCCAGGCGGTCAGGGCGGCGGCCAGCAGAGGCAATTCGAAACGGCCCAGGCCCAGCTCCAGAAAATCGCCGATCCACTGGCCGGCGCTGGCCTCGTCGCTGACGGTGCCGCATTGCACCGCCCATTCGAGTCCCTGGGAGTAGGTATAGGCCCCCACCGGCAGGGCCGGGCTGGCCAGTTGCAGCAGGCGGGCGAGGGGGAGGAGGGAAGCGGCGCTCAAAGTGCGAGTCCCCGAATAGCGCCCGTGGAAGCCGTGCAGCGCCAATTGTGCGGGGGGACTGCCGGGTTACAGGCCGCGGCGCAGGGAGAGGGGTTTGCGGACGCGCCCTGGCTTTGCCATCGACCTCGCTCCCTTGTTGCGGGTGACAGGGGGCTGCGGCCCTGCCACGCCCTGCCCGGAAACGGCGCGGGGCCGGGGCGCGGGATTATTCCGCGTCCGCCTTGTTGTCGGACTTGCCCCGCTCGAGCATGACCTTCCTGGAGCCTCGCTCGCAGCGCCCGACTTCCTTGCCCGGGTGCTTCTCTTCCACCGGCACGGCCTTCAGCTGGTAGTCGGTGACGTGCTTGGATTCCAGACGGCGGGAAATCTTGTCGATCAATTCGTCGCAGTCCAGGCCGGCCGCCGGGGCGGGCAGCGCGAAGCCGGCCAGGGCCAGCAGGGTGAGCAGGTGTTTCATGAACGGCTTCCTCCATGATTATTCTGATCCGAAGGCTAGCCCCCACGGCGGTACTTGTCCATTGTCATTGGGGAGGAGGCGGCGCCGTTCAGCGAAATTGATGGATTTTGGGCACGGATCGGTGCGGGCCGTGGCCGGGGTGGTGTAAATCGGGCCCTTCTCCGCCGGCCCCGTGGGCATGTCCGCCGCCGTAGGCGCCCGATTCCGGCTGGAAGGGCGCTTCAGCCTCCCGCACGGTGCAGCCCAGGCCCTGCACCATCGCTGCCAGCACGTGGTCGGCCTGGAAGCGCAGGCGGCCGCCGCTGGCGGTGGCTTCGATCTGGACCGGAACATGGCGGTTGCCCAGGTGGTAGGCCGCCCGGGCGAAGAGCAGAGGGCTGTCGGCGCTGGCCTCGATGAGAGCCTCCGATGCGGCGGTGACTTCCACCACGGTGGCGTCGTCCTCGGCCATCAGACGGTCGCCGTTGTGCAGGGGGGCGCCCCTTTCGAGGAAGATGCCCGCCTCGCGGCCGGAAGCCAGAATCACCCTGAGGCGGGTGCGCTTCCTTTCGTCGTAGGGCAGGGCGACGGAATCGGTGGCCGGGGCGTCGGTACGGCGATTCAGAATGAGCATGGAAGGGTTCAGAAGAGGAAGTAGCGCTGGGCCAGGGGCAGCTCGCTGGCCGGTTCGCAGACCAGGTGTACATCGTCGGCCTTGACCACGTAGGTCTCGGGATCGACGGTGATGTCGGGCGTGGCGCCGTTGAGCACCATGTCCTTCTTGCGCAGCTTGCGCGTCCCGGACACTGCCACCAGAGGCTTTTCCAGGCCCAGGGCGGCGACGGCCGGGTTGTCCAGGGCGGCTTGGGAGACGAAGGTGACCGAGGTCTTGAGCGCCTTGCCGAAACTGCCGAACATGGGCCGGTAATGCACCGGCTGGGGGGTGGGGATGGAAGCGTTGGGATCGCCCATGGCGGCGGCGGCGATCATGCCCCCCTTGAGGATGAGGGAAGGCTTCACGCCGAAGAAGGCCGGCCGCCACAGGACCAGATCGGCCAGCTTGCCCACTTCGACGGAACCTACCGTATGGGCGATGCCGTGGGTCAGCGCCGGGTTGATGGTGTATTTGGCGATGTAGCGCCTGACGCGGAAGTTGTCCGCCCGCGCCGTATCCTCGCGCAGGGTGCCGCGCTGGAGCTTCATCTTGTGGGCCGTCTGCCAGGTGCGCAGGATGACTTCGCCCACCCGCCCCATGGCCTGGGAATCGGAGGACATCATGGAAAACACGCCCAGGTCGTGCAGGATGTCCTCGGCGGCGATGGTCTCCCGCCGGATGCGGGATTCGGCGAAGGCCACATCCTCGGCGATGGCCGGATCCAGGTGGTGACAGACCATGAGCATGTCCAGGTGCTCGTCGATGGTATTCACCGTGTAGGGCATGGTGGGGTTGGTCGAACTGGGCAGCACGTTCTCCAGCCCCGCCGCCCGGATGATGTCCGGCGCGTGACCGCCACCGGCGCCTTCCGTGTGGAAGGTGTGGATGGTGCGGCCCTTGAGGGCGGCGAGAGTTGCCTCGACGAAGCCGGATTCGTTCAGGGTGTCGCTGTGGATGGCGACCTGGACGTCCATGTCCTCGGCCACCGAGAGGCAGCAGTCGATGGCCGCCGGCGTGGTGCCCCAATCCTCGTGCAGCTTGAGGCCGATGGCGCCGGCCGCCACCTGCTCGCGCAGGGCCTCGGGCAGGCTGGCGTTGCCCTTGCCCAGGAAACCGAGGTTCATGGGGAAGGCCTCCGCCGCCTCCAGCATGCGGTGGATGTGCCAGGGCCCCGGCGTGCAGGTGGTGGCGAAGGTGCCGGTGGCCGGCCCGGTGCCGCCGCCGATCATGGTGGTGACGCCGGAATGGAGCGCCTCCTCGATCTGCTGCGGGCAGATGAAATGGATGTGGGTGTCGATGCCCCCGGCGGTGACGATCATGCCCTCGCCGGCGATGATCTCGGTGCCCGGGCCGATGACGATGGTCACCCCGGGCTGGATGTCCGGATTGCCGGCCTTGCCGATGGCGGCGATGCGGCCGTCCTTGAGGCCGATGTCGGCCTTGACGATGCCGGTCACCGCATCGACGATCAGGGCATTGGTGATGACCGTATCCGCAGTCTGCGACGAAACGCGCTGACCCTGGCCCATGCCGTCGCGGATGACCTTGCCGCCGCCGAATTTCACTTCCTCGCCGTAGATCGTGTAGTCCTTCTCCACCTCGACGATGAGTTCGGTGTCGGCCAGCCGCAGCCGGTCTCCGACCGTGGGGCCGAACATTTCGCCGTAGGCCTGGCGTGTGATCCTGGTGCTCATTGAACAACCCTCCAGCGATGTAAAAGACGCGAAGTGTCTCCGTTATCCCCCCTCGCCCGCATCGCGGGAGAGGGGCCGGGGGTGAGGGAAACGGGCGTTTCGGATCCATCCATGGCTTTGTATGTCCCCGCGGCAGCCCGTTCGCTGCGCGATGTCCTCCCCGCGGGAGGGAGAGCGCCCCCTTCGGGCGGCCGGGCGGGGGCGCTCACAGCGCCCCCTGGATCAAGCCGCGAAAGCCGTAGACCTTGCGGTCTCCGGCCAGGGCGACGAGTTGCACGGTGCGCGACTGGCCCGGCTCGAAGCGCACCGCGGTGCCGGCGGCGATATCGAGGCGGTAGCCCCGCGCCGCTTCCCGGTCGAAGGCCAGGGCGGCGTTGGTTTCGAAGAAATGGTAGTGGGAACCGACCTGGATCGGCCGGTCGCCGGTATTGGCCACCGACAGCGTGAGCGTCGGGCGGCCGGCGTTCAGTTCGATTTCGCCGGCTTGGGCGAGGAGTTCACCGGGGATCATGGCGGGCCTTCGGGGGAAAGGGAGAGGGGAGAAGGGCGGAATCAGGGGATCGGGTGGTGGACGGTGACCAGTTTGGTGCCGTCGGGGAAGGTCGCCTCCACCTGGATGTCGGGGATCATTTCCGGCACGCCATCCATCACCTGGGCGCGGGACAGGACGCGGGTGCCGGCGTGCATCAGTTCGGCCACCGGGCGGCCCTCCCGGGCCCCTTCCAGGATGGCGCAGGTGATGAGGGCCACCGCCTCCGGGTAGTTGAGCTTCATTCCCTTGGCCAGCCGGCGCTCGGCCAGGAGACCGGCGGTGAAGATGAGGAGCTTGTCCTTTTCGCGGGGGGTGAGTTCCATGGGGGAAATCCTTGTCAGGTGTTCCAGATACGGGGGACGACGGCCTGGCGGCCGCAGCAGGCGGGCCGCAGGACTTGCCACAGGGCGACGAACCACAGGCGGGCCGCTTCGCTCCCGTCGCCCAGATAACGCGCCGCCAGCACGCCGCCGCCGGCACCGGGCAGGACGGTCAGGCCATGGCGGGCGCCGTCGGCCGGCGCGACGGCACGGCAGGCTTGCAGCAGGCCCGCCGCGTGGGCGGGGAGTTCGGGAAAGGCGCACAACAAGGTGCCGGCCACGGTGGCCCCCGCCCAGCCGACGGGGCTGGAGAGCAGCCGGTCGCCGCCGTCGAAACCGCCCTGCTCATGCCACAGGGGCCGGCCGTCCCGGCTCAGGCTCAGGGCCAAATCGCATCGCCCTGTGGCGAAGCGCTCCCCGGAAGCCCGGCGTCCCAGGCAGAGGATGTCCCAGCCGAGGTAGCGGGCGTCGGCGGCCAGGGCCACGCTGGCGCTCATGCGCGCCCGGGCGCCGTCGAAGACGATGCTCTCCTGGGGCAGCCACTCCAGGGTGGCGCCCGCGGCGAGGGTGAAATCCAGGGTCTGGGAAGCTTCTGCCCCGGCGCTGCGATACCACTTGCCGGCCCCCGGCGTGGTGAGCTGGGCGTGGGCGCCCGGCCCCAGGTGGGCGGCCAGGCTCAAGCGATCCCCCCCGGCGATGCCGGAAGGCGGATGCAGCACGATGGCCTGGCAGACGTCCTCTCCCTCAGGGTACAGCGCCTTCTGCACCCGCAGGGGCCCGCGGTGGCGATTGCCCTCCAGCACCGTCCGGGCACCGCTGCGGGCGAAGTCCAGGCGCAGTTCGGCCTGCCAGCAGGAAGCGGGCTGCGCAGCGGAATCCGGAAGGCGGGAAGTCATCGCGGCATTATCCGCGATGGGGCGGGGCGCGGAAATACGCAGGAATGCGCAGGACTGGCCAATAGCGGGCAGGGACTGGCCGGCGGCAAAGCCCTACTGGCGCGGCTCCCGCAGATCCTGGGGGGCGGCGTACTCGCCGCTGCTGCGGAAGGGATTGATATCCAGGCCGCCGCGCCGCGTGTAGCGGGCATAGACCGCCAGGGCCTCGGGGGCGCAGCGGCGGCTCAGGTCGCAAAACATGCGCTCGACGCACTGTTCGTGGAATTCGTTATGGTTGCGAAAGGAGACGATGTAGCGCAGCAAGCCTTCCCGGTCCATGGGCCGCCCCCGGTAGCGGATCACCACCGTCGCCCAGTCCGGCTGGCCGGTCACCAGGCAGTTGGACTTCAGCAGGTGCGAGTAGAGGCATTCCTCGACGACGGGGCCGTCCGCGGCGCCGAGCAGGTCGGGGGCCGGCAGGTAGGCCTCGCAGGCCACGTCCAGGCCGTCGAGGCACTCCCCCGGCGGGTAGCCGAAAAAAACCGCCGGCCTGTCGCGCAGGTCGGCCAGATCCACCGCCACCGGAGCGCCCGCCGCCGCACCGAGATCCAGCGCGATGGTCTCCCGCACCGTGGCCAGATTGGCAAAGGCTGTCTGATTGAAGGAATTGAGATAGAGCTTCAAGGACTTCGATTCCACCAGGCAGGGACTCGCCGCCGGCACCCGAAAGCGCCCCAGGGCCACCACGGGCTTGCCCCGCAGGTCGAGCCAGGACAGCTCGTAGGCATTCCATAAATCTTCCCCTACGAAGGGCAGCGCTGCCGCGTCCAGGCCCAATTCATCCCGCTTGAGCTGGCGGGGAATGGGGTAGAGCAGTTCAGGCGCGTAGGAGGAACGGTACTCGGTGGGTTTGCCGAGGGGGGAGTCGTTGCGGGTGTCGGGAGGCATGGCGACATTTTAGCCCGGTGCTGCTGGACGCGGCGGGAGACCGACATCGTCCGCGCAGCTTGAGAAGCACTTCACGATCCCTGCGCATATTTTGCTTGTTGAAAGTGCATGCGGGATATGACAATGGATGGAACTTCGTGGGGGCAATGGCTATGGAACATGACGAAACCGAGTCTCGAACCTCGACGCGTTCATGCCCCGGTTCCGATCATCCGATCCTTGCCCTCGTTCCGCTCCCCGCGCTGAAGAAGCTTCGCCGCTTGGCCGTCGCTTCTGCCCGTGAAGCGCGCTTGAAGGAATTTTGTGGCCATCATCTCGGATTGATGGTGCTGGCCGTGCTCGCAATCACCGGCTGCAACGCGGCTAATGCCGGGCATTTCCTGTCCCTCGCGCAGGGTCTTGCGGGCAGCAACTGGGGCCCCGCGGGCAAGGCGATTGCGGCGGGCGCACTGCTCATCTTTCTCTGTGGCACCTATTTCTGCTTCAGCGCGTTCATGGCCTGGATCGAGTTGCGGGCCCAGGGAGAGGCGTCGGCGGGAACTGACGATGCCAGATTCCACGCCTGGGGAACCTGGATACCCCTCGTCCTCTTTGTGGTCGTCCCCGGCCTATTCAACGCCTGGTTCAGCCTTCCCTTCTTCCTGGGGGCCGCGGGACTGGCTATGGGGGCGATCCTGATCTACCTGCTGGCAACCGGAGCCTGAGCGCGACCCGCCTTTCCTCGATGGCGCGGAAGCGTGCCATGGCACGGGAACCTATACCGCCAGTGCCTCCCGCACCCCGTCTGAAGGCATGGTTTCCCCGCTGCCGCGCATGATGAATTCGCCGCGCTCCATCAGGAGGTACTGGTCGGCCAGGGATTCGGCGAAGTCGTAATACTGTTCCACCAGCAGGATGGCCATTTCGCCGCTCTGGGCCAGGGTGCGGATGGCGCGCTCGATGTCCTTGATGATCGACGGCTGGATGCCCTCGGTGGGCTCGTCGAGGATGAGGAGCTTGGGGCCCATGGCCAGGGCGCGGCCGATGGCAAGCTGCTGCTGCTGGCCCCCGGAAAGGTCCCCGCCGCGGCGGTGCAGCATCTGCCTCAACACCGGGAACATGTCGAAGATGCGCTCGGGAATCCGGGTGCCGCTCTTCTGGGTCGCCAGCCCCATGAGGAGATTTTCCTCCACCGTCAGACGGGGAAAGATTTCCCGCCCCTGGGGCACGTAGCCGATGCCGGCCCGGACCCGATCGTGGGGCGCAAGGGCGGTGATGTCGCGCCCGTCGAAGGTGATGCTTCCGGAACGGGTCGGGACCAGTCCCATGAGCGCCTTCAGCAGCGTCGTCTTGCCCACGCCGTTGCGGCCCAGGAGGGTGGTGACCTTGCCGGTCTCGACGGTAAAACTGAGCCCCCGGAGGATGTGGCTGCCGCCGTAGGCTTGGTGGAGGGAGTCGATTTGGAGCATGGGGGTCAGGGGCTGGTTTGGTTGATGGGGGTGGGGCGGCTTTCCGAACCCCTGGGGTTCAACGCGGTTCCCGGGGCGGCACGGTTTTCTGAACCCGTGATTTTCACTGTGACTCCTTGGTCTGGCCGCTTTTCTGAACCCCGGGGTTTCATCGCAACTCCCCGGCCTGACCGTTTTTCTGAACCCATGGTTTCCGCGCTGGAGGCGCGGGCATACTTTCTTTTTGGTGGCAAAAAGAAAGTAGCCAAAGAAAAAGCCACCCCTGGGTCGGAGCCCCGCGTTGCGGGGTCCCCTGCGCTACTCGGGGGCTTGGGCGGCTCGCTAAACTCGCCCCCGATGGGGGCTCAGACAACGCGAGCCGACTTCCCCCAAGCCCCCTGCGTTGCTCGGCTCCTCTCAAGGGGCCCAGAAGCGGCCGGGCTGAAAGGCCGTACCCCTTCAAGCCCATCGTCCGCACGGAGCCAACCAAGAACACCGACCCGGCCCTTGAGCCAGGACGCCTCTCCCCCCATGGAAGACGCTGAGCAACGCAGGGCTTCCGGGGGCCTTCGGGTCGCGTTGTCTGAGCCGCAGGCGAGTTTAGCGACCCGCCCGGGAGCCCGAGTAGCGCAAGGGACCGGGCAACGCCCGGCGTCGACCCTGGGGTCGCCTTCTCTTTGGTGACTTTCTCTTGGCGAAGCAAGAGAAAGTTACACGCCCTCAAGGCGGAACCCCAGGGTTCAGCAAACCCAACTGCCCCCAGTGAAAAAGGCCAAGTCGTTCTAGGGCCTTGCGGCCGCGCAGGTTCCCCGAACCCATGGTCCGCGGTCCACAACAAGCCCAACGAGCGAGTTTCACCTCCCAAGATAAACCTCGATCACCCGCTGATCATTCTGCACCGTCGCCAGATCCCCTTCCGCCAGCACCGACCCCTCGTGCAGCACGGTCACCTTGCCCCCCAGTTTTTCGACGAAGGCCATGTCGTGCTCGACCACCACCAGGGAATGCTTGCCGGCGAGGGAGACGAAGAGGTCCGCCGTGCGCATGGTTTCATCGTCGGTCATGCCGGCGACGGGTTCGTCCAGGAGCAGGAGCTTGGGGTCCTGCATGAGGAGCATGCCGATTTCCAGCCATTGCTTCTGGCCGTGGGAGAGAAGGCCCGCCGGGCGGTCGGCCTCGTGGTCCAGGCGGATGAGTTTGAGGGTGTCGGTGATGCGGTCGCGTTCATCGCCGGAAAGCCAGGCCAGCAGGCTTTTCCAGGCCCGTTTGTCGGTGGTCATGGCCAGTTCCAGGTTTTCGAACACCGTATGGTTTTCGAACACCGTGGGCTTCTGGAACTTGCGGCCGATGCCGGCGTGGGCGATCTGGGGTTCCGAAAGGCGAGTGAGGTCCAGGGTCTGGCCGAAGAAGGCCTTGCCGGAATCGGGCCGCGTCTTGCCGGTGATGACGTCCATCATGGTCGTCTTGCCGGCGCCGTTGGGGCCGATGATGCAGCGCAGTTCGCCGGCGTCGATGGACAGGGTGAGGGCGTTGAGGGCCTTGAAGCCGTCGAAGCTCACCGTGATGTCTTCCAGGTAGAGGGCGACGCCGTGGGAGAGGTCCAGGTCGCCGGTGACGGCGTGGCCCATCTGGTCGAGGCCGTCGCTGCCTTCCGGATGGGCGTCGTTGAGGGGATCGGCGGTGGGCTCGTCGACGAGGGGGGCGGCGGCGGGACTCATGGGCGGGCTCCGGAGCGGGCCTTCAGTTGCTTCCACAGGCCCACCAGGCCGCGCGGGAGCAGGAGGGTGACGACGATGAACAGCAGGCCCAGGAAGAACAGCCAGTATTCCGGGAAGCTTACGGTAAACCAGCTTTTGGCCAGATTGACGACAAAGGCGCCGATGACCGGACCGATGAGGGTGCCGCGTCCGCCCACCGCCACCCAGATGGCGATTTCGATGGAATTGGCGGGGCTCATTTCCGAGGGATTGATGATGCCCACCTGGGGCACATAGAGGGCGCCGGCGATGCCGCACAGCACGGCCGAGACGGTCCAGATGGCGAGCTTGTACCAGAGCGGGTTGTAGCCGATGAACATGACCCGGGATTCGGCGTCGCGGATGGCGGTGAGCACGCGGCCGAACTTGGATTGCACCAGCCAGGCGGCAAAGACCAGGGCTGCGGCCAGGGCCAGGGCGGAAAGGCCGAAGAGCACCAGGCGCATTTCGGAAGAGGTGATGCCGTAGCCCAGGATGCGCTTGAAGTCGGTGAAACCGTTGTTGCCGCCGAAGCCGGTCTCGTTTCTGAAGAAAAGCAGCATGGCGGCGTAGGTCAGCGCCTGGGTGATGATGGAGAAATACACCCCCTTGATGCGCGAGCGGAAGGCGAAGTAGCCGAAGACGAAGGCCACCAGGGCCGGCACCGCCACCACCAGGAGCATGGACCAGGCGAACTGGTCGCTGCCCAGCCAGAACCAGGGCAGTTCCTTCCAGTCCAGGAAGACCATGAAATCCGGCAGGTCGCTCTGGTAGCTGCCGTCGCGGCCGATCTGGCGCATGAGGTACATGCCGAAGCCGTAGCCGCCCAGGGCGAAGAAGAGGCCGTGCCCCAGGGAGAGGATGCCGCCGTAGCCCCAGATGAGGTCCATGGCCACCGCCACCAGGGCGTAGCAGAGAATCTTGCCCACCAGGGTGATGGCGTAGGTGGAGACGTGCAAGGCGCTGTCCTCGGGCACCGCCAGGTGCAGGACAGGAACGACCACCAGGGCGATGGCCAGAAAGGCGCCCAGGGCTGTCCAGGCCTTGGCGTCCAGGGCGGAGAGGATGCGGATGACGAGGGGCTGGCGCATGGCGTGCGAGGCTTATTCGACGAAGCGGCCCTTGAGGGCGAAGATGCCCTGGGGACGCTTCTGGATGAAGACGATGATGGCGACGAGGACCAGAATCTTGGCGATCACTGCCCCGGCCCAGCCCTCCAGCACCTTGGAGAAAATCCCCAGGCCCAGGGCGGCCCAGACGGCGCCGGCCAGTTGCCCTACGCCGCCCACTACCACCACCATGAAGGAATCGACGATATAGCCCTGGCCCATGTCCGGCCCCACGTTGGAAATCTGCGAGAGCGCCACCCCCCCCAGGCCGGCGATGCCCGCGCCGAGGGCGAAAGCCAGGGTATCGATGCGCGCCGTGGGCACCCCGACACAGGCGGCCATGGGCCGGTTCTGGGTCACCGCCCGCACGAACATGCCCAGCCGGGTGCGGTTCATCAGCACCCACACCAGGAAGAGCACGAAGAGGGCGAAGCCGACGATGATGATGCGGTTCCAGGGCAGCAGCAGGTTGGGCAGGAGGGCGATGCCGCCCGACATCCAGCTCGGGTTGGCCACTTCCACGTTCTGGGCACCGAACAGGACGCGGGCCGCCTGGATCAGGATCAGCGACAGGCCCCAGGTGGCCAGGAGGGTCTCCAGGGTGCGCCCGTACAACCAGCGGATCACCGTACGCTCCATCACCACCCCCACCGCGGCCGCGGCAAAGAAGGCCACCGGAACGGCGGCCGGAAGATACCAATCGACGTACTCCGGCGCGTAGGCCCGGAACAGGCTCTGCATGCCGTAGGCCGAGTAGGCGCCGATCATGAGCAGCTCGCCATGGGCCATGTTGATGACCCCCATCACCCCGTAGGTGATGGCCAGCCCCAGGGCGGCGAGAAGCAGGATGCTGCCCAGGGACAGCCCCGAGAAGATGCTGGCCAGGGTGTCGCCCCAGGCCAGGCGGCGTTCGATGGCCTTGACTGCCTCGATGGCGGCGTAGCGCACGGAGTCTTCCGCCTCGCTGGCCTTGTCGGTGAGGGGCAGGAGCAGACTTTTTACTGCCGGCGAAGAAGATCCGGCCAGGGTTTGCACCGCCATGAGGCGTACTTGCGGGTTGGTGTCCTTCAGGCTGGCCTGGGCGTGGGCGTCGGCCAGGAGCGCCTTGATCTCCGGGTCGCTTTCCTGCTCCAGGGCCCGGGCCAGCAGCGGGGCCATGGCGACGTCGGGACTGCTCTGCAGTTTGCGGGCCGATGCACTGCGCACGGCGGGGTCGGCGTCGAAGAGCTTCAGGGCTGCCAGGGCATTGGCCAGTTCGCCGCGCAGGCGGTTATTGACCGTGATTGCCTCCGGGTTCTCGGGCAGGCTCACTTCCTTTCCGGTGGTTGCGTCGAGGGCTTTCTCGCCCTCGATGACCACGACGGACTCGCCCGCGAGAAAAAGACTGTCCTCGGCCATGGCTTTCAGGATGCGGGCTGCATCCGCATCGGCGGCCTGGGCGATC
The DNA here is from genome assembly GCA_016720065.1 of Betaproteobacteria bacterium. Lineage (NCBI taxonomy): Bacteria > Pseudomonadati > Pseudomonadota > Betaproteobacteria > Betaproteobacteria bacterium. The sequence continues at coordinate 421,680 of JADJXY010000002.1, forward strand.
GCGCGAATGGCGGCGACTTTCTCCGTGGAGTCCTCCGCCGCCAGGCGGCGCACCAGAGCCGGATCCACGGCACCCTGGGCGGAAAGCGCGGTGGCGCAGAGGAATGCAGTGACAAGAGTTCTGAACATGGGGCTCCATCCGCTTTTGTGCGGTGCAGCGCCAGATTACGGGCCCGGGGGGGAATCAGGAATACGGCGAATTGCGTAGGGGTAGGGTCGTGCCCCCAAACCCCTGCAACCCGGGGTTTCGCCCGCCAGGAAACGGGTACCCCGGGCTGCGCAAACATCCTTGAAACCTCGGTTGGCCGCTTGTCGATCCCCGGAATGCCTTGTGCCCTGGACCTCCGCGCCCTACGAATCACTCACCCGTCGGGTGGGCATCGCCAGGAGCTTGTTGGCACATCCAGCTGAGGTTTCTATGACCATGGACCTCGGGTTTCGCGCGGCCGAACTGGCCGCGGGATCGCGTACAACCGGATCAGTATTTCGCCACCACGTTGAGGAACCACCCCCGGCTGCGGAAGGACAGGTCGGTGAGGTCGTCGGAGAAGTGGGTGAAGTTGTAGCCGCCGCCCAGCTTGAGGTTTTCGCCGATTTGTCGATAAACGCCGACCAGCGCTCCGGCACGGGCATCCCTTGCCTCCCGGGCGCGCAGATTGCGCATTTCGGCGACCGCATCCCATTCCCGGACAAAGTGCCAGTCCGCCCTCACCACGACCAGGTCGGCACGGCTGGAGTACCAGTTCCCGCCCACCCGGTTGTCGCGCAGTTCCCCGATGCGCAGTCCGTACTTGAAGCCCAGGGACAGCCAGGGGAGCAGGTCGTAAATGGTGTCGACGGCGAAGACCTGGCTTTTCTGGGCGTAGTCCGCCACCGTACCGGCTGGGCTCAGCTGTCCCGGCGAAGGCAGGTTGTAGAGATGGGTGTACTTGAACAAGGTGTTCCAGCGGTCGTTCTGCACCGGGCGGTAGGCTGCCCCAAGTACGAATTCGTGGAAATCGCCGTCGTAGAACGCCCCCCTGCTGTTGTTGCTGCGCGAGAGATTGAATTTCCCCAGAAGACGCCAGGCGGGGTCGAGCTGATACCCCAAGGTGTTCCGCGTGAGCCAGGTCTGGCGGTCGCCGCTGAGGGTACTGTCCTCTTTGCGGAATTCCAGACTGCCGGTGTACTTTGTCCGTCCCTCCTTGTAGCCGACAGAGATGCCCACGGCCCGCCGGTCGAGGTCGCCGGCCAGGGGGTCGCTGAGGGTTCCGACTTCGAGTTTGGCGCCGTAATGCCAGCGATCATTCGGGGCCAGATCGACGCCGAAGGCCTGGGTCAGGCTCTCCGGTCCGGCGCCATGGCTGATCCGGTTTTCGCCGAAGAGGCGCAGCCCTTCGCTGACCCGGTACTCGCTGCCGCTAACCCAGGTTCCCGTCCGGCCGCGGTAGGCGTAATTGGGATTTTCCGTTTCCAGCACGTAGTTCAGGTAGGCGTTGCTGCGGTCCGAAATCCGATAGTCGGCGCCGAGGCGGCCACCGAGTCCAAGATTGCCGTCGGAGGCCTCGGCGCTGAGCCGCAAACGGTCATGGACCTGCCAGCTCCCCCCCAGGCCTCCGCGGTTGTTGGGATCGCGCTCGCCGCTGCGTTCGACCGTGCCCTGGACGAACCCGTAGGCCGACCAATCTTCCCGCTCTCCGGGCTTGCCGTCGGGGCGCAGGGGTTGATAGTCGGTCCGGGCGATGGCATCCGTACGGGTTCCACTCTGGGAGAGGAGGGGGCTGCGATTGACAATACGGGTGTCCCGATCATCGTGGCGAATGCCCACGGACACCGCCCAGACATCGTCCACACGGTGCTTCCAGGCCAGTTCCGCGTTGCCCCCGTGCTGAGATTCCCCATGGCGCACGTCCGCCTTGACGTTGATCTCGTCTTGCGCTGAGAGGGGCAGATTCGCACGCACGCCGCCCTGGCTCGTGGCTTCGCCATTGAGCGCGATCTGGCCCGGGGCCGAGTAGCCGCGCTCCCGATCCTGCCAGTAGGCACTGAGGGTTCCGCGGCCCCCGTCGACCACGTCGGCCAGGTCCAGGGTTGCATCGATGCGCTTGGCCATGGCCTCGCCGCCCGCGCCACTCTGCGCGTTGAAACCGAACCCGCCATCCAGGGAATTCGACGCACCGCTCCCGGGGCCGGAGGAATGGGCAAGCTCCACCTTGATGCCGGTTCCCGGACCCAGGCGCAAGGTCACGTCGGCTTCGCGCAGGGTCTGGGAAGCGCCGGCTTCACCCTGGTGGAAGGTGCTGACCCCCAGCTTGAGGGCATCGCTTATCCAGTGGGAGGCCCGCAGGCCGGTGGCCAGACTGTCGGGGGCGGTCAGGCCGGGAGCGTATTCGTAGGTGGTGACCAGGAAAAGCGGCTGGCCGCCCAGGGCCGAAGTCAGGACCAGCCCGCCGCCGCTTGCGGTAGAGGAAAGGGGCTCACGCAGGAGGATCCGCCCCTGGAGTACATTGATTTCATAATCCTGGGAGGGCACCAGCTCGCGCCGTTCGAGCACCAGGCCGGAATCCTTGTCGCGCACCTCGACCCACACCCGCTCGGAACCCTGGGTGATGTCCTGGTGCCGCAGATAGTAGAGGGATCCTCCGGTGCCGCGGAACTCGTCCCGGGCACCGAGGGTGCCAGGGTCGGCGGCAAAGGCGTCGAGGGCAGTGCGTCGCTCGCCGAAGGCGGTCATGGCTTCCGAGCGGAAGCGCAGCTTCGCCCCATAGAGGCCGCGGGAATACTGAGCCAGCTCGCTGCCGCTCCACTGGGTCTGGAAATTGCCCCACATCACATGGGAATCGCCTCGCTCCAGCCGTACGTAGAACTTGCCCTGGGTGGGGGCATCGTCCAGGGTGGTGCTGTCGTCCCCATAAACCGGATAGTAGGCATTGGGGTCGATGCTGCGCAGCAGGTAGCGGGGGTCCTTGCGCGAGAAATTGCTGAAAAGATCCTCGAGCGGCTGCTCCCGCGTGTCGGCCGCAGCGGTCAACAGCCATTCGCCCTTGATCTTGCCTTTCAGGTAGAAGGCGCCGCGTCCGTCGACATAGGTCTCGTTGCGGTAGTGCTGCTCGTCGCCGCTCACCAGCTCCGCCGGGCCCCGGACATGGTTGCGTCCCAGGGTGAGATCGCCGAGGGCGACGTAGAACCAGTCGTCATCCGGGATGTTGACATTGCGGCGGAAGGAAGCCGTGACCCCGTTGGGATCCGTCACGGAAAGCTCGACCGACTGGGGGCCCGGGGGCAGGATCTGGCGCAGGGCAAAGCGGCCAGCAGAATCCACCGGGACGGCGAAGCCCAGGGCGCTTACCCGGTGGCCGGCCGGCAGGTCGCGGCCATGGACCGTCACGGTGCCGCCCCGCACCGGAATGTTGCGCAGGGCCAGGGCGTTTTCACCCCAACCGGTCAAGGCCTCCCGCTCGGGGCGGTCGAGGTCCGTGGCCGGGCGGCGCCGGGCGACGACGTTGAGGTCCTTCAGCGAGGATTCGTCGAAACGCTCGTCCCGGTCATAGACCCGGAGCAGGTAGGCGTAGTCCTCGCCCTCGGTGGCCGGAACCCCCCACGGGACGTTCTCATCCCAGCGCAAGGGCAGGATGGCCAGGGGCCGCGCGTCGGGTTTTTGTCCCCGGCGGAAAATGCGGACCTCGGCGCGCGCAATCCAGGCCGCGTAATTCGAATGGGCGGCGAACACTGCCGCTTCCCCCCGCACCGTGGCGTCCGCGAGGGTCCAGATGTTTAGCGTGGGACGGGTGGCGAGATCGTCATAGCGGACCTGGATGTCGGCCTGCGCCAGGGCGACGTCGGTGCAGCGCTGGCGGTCCGCCTCGTTGGCAGCTTCCCCCAGGTTCATGGCTTCGCCGTCCACCGTGACCCGGAAGGGCAGGTCGGCGTCGCCGACCCCGGGGACACAGGGAGGGGGCGTGAGAGGTGCCACCTGGGCGGGTGCCTCCTCATGCCAGGCTGAGACTTCGACTCGCCGATTGCGGGCCATGCCTTCAGGGAGGCGATTGCTGGCCACGGGCTGTGATTCACCGTGGCCGGCGATGGCGATGTGGGCGCTTTCCAGCGCCAGGGAATGCCGCAGATAGACGGCCACCGCCAGGGCGCGCGCTTGCGACAGGCCCTGATTGTCCCGGAAATGGCGGCGGGCATTGGCCGACAGGCGCTGGTCGTCGGTATGGCCGACGATCGAAAGCCGCAGCCCGGGCTTGCCGCGCAGGGCGTTGGCCATGGTGTCCAGGCGCCGGCGGGCCGCTTCGCTCAAATTCGCCCGGCCGGAGGCGAACAGGGCCCCGAGGCCTTCGTCGTCCAGGGTGGCACGGACCTCGGGGGAGCGGGCAGGCAGGGCGGCCTGGGCCGAATGCATGGCGGCAAGGTCGCTGCGGCTGACTCCGGACGGGAGGGGAAAGTCACGGAAGGGCGCGACTTCAGCCTGGGCCCCGATGGGATGGAGGTCCACGCGGCCATTGTCGATGCGCCGTCCCGGGTCGCTATCTCCGGCCGGGGCCAATGCCGGGAAGGCCGCGAGGGCGGCCAGGGTCGCGAGGGAGAGGCTTTTCATTCTGTACCGGGCGGTTTTCACTGGGTGCTCTCCCGGTAGGCCATGCTTTCCGCCTCGATCACCAAGGGTGGCGGGCCAGACCGGGATCCGTCCGCACCGTGGCCGTGGCGGTCCCGGACATGCTGGATGAGGGCGCGGGTTCTACGCTGGGCGTCTTCCGCGGCTTCGCCAGGGGACAGTCGGTAGGCGATGCGCAGAATCGTCGGGCGCTGCATGAATTGCGGCAGCAGGGCCTCGAGGCGGCTGTTCCATTGCGGCAGCAGTGCGTCTCCGCCGGTGCCGAAGGCCCTGCGGTCGATTTCCATACGCACCACCTTGTGCACGGTGGCTCCGAAATTGAGCCTGACCATCTTGCCCCGCGTGGTGCGCACGACGCGGGGGTTCTCGGTGGTCAGGCGGTAGCCGGTGGGCAGGGTGCGTTCGTCCAGCTTCATGATGAAATTGCTGCCCCGCTCTGCCTGGGGAATGTCGGCGCAGGCCACATGGAAGCGGCCCTCCGCGTCGCTGGTCACCAGAAGGCCACGCACCGTGGCCACACGGACGTTGGCGATCCCCGGTTCCCCGTCGTCCTGGTAGCCATTGGCATTGCGGTCATCGAAGACCTTGCCGATCAGGTCCGAACAGTCGAAGGTGGGATCGGGGACGACCCGGACCGTCGCCGAGGCCACGTTGGACACCGTGGTGCCCACGGTGCCATTCACTGCCCAGGCCCGATTGACGTACTCGCCTTCGGAAACGCCGCTGCCGACTACCAGAACCATTTTGTAGGTCTTGCGTTCACCGGCCGCAAAGTTCTGGTTGGCCCAGGTCAGAATACGCCCGGCCACCGCGGGCTCGACGGCAAGGCCGTTCAGGCGGGCGCTCCCGGTCCGGTACTTGAAACCGGGGGGAATCTGGTCGCGTACCTCGATTCCCGCCAGAGCGCTTGAAAGGGTATTGGTGGCCGTGACCGTATAGGGCACCAGGTCACCCTTGCTTACATTGACCAGCGGCGTGGTCTTGGTCACCACGATGGCCCCGCGCAGGACCGGGTCCAGGGGGATGTGGTTATTGACTACGTTGGCCGAAGGCAGGGCGGGGTCGATGACGAAGGTGAAGTAGTACTGGGTGCTCGCCGCGCTTCCGGCCAGCGCGCCCGAGTTTGCAGGGCAAGTCCCGGGGGCATGGAGTGGCGCGGCGGTCGACGGGGCGACATTGGCATTCTGCACCAGGGCCGGGTCCGGGGCCGCCAGGACGTTCAAGGTTGCGTTACAGGCGGGAATGGTGGTCGAAGGGGCAGGAAGATATCCCCCCGGAGCGGTCACGGTCAGGGTGTAGGTGCCGGCCGGGGCGGTGGCGAGGAGAAGGAATTGATAGAAGCCGTTGGCCCCCGTGGTCTGGCTCAGGCTGCCGCCCAGGACGTCGGCACCGGTCAGGCCGGCGGGTCCGCTGAGGGTGACCAGCGCACCGGCGACAGGATTGCGGGTGACCGAGTCGTAGATCACGCCGTTGGGGTCCAGGGGAAGACTCTGCTCGATCGTGGTCGTTCCGGCCAGCAGGGTGAGCCCGTCCAGTATGCCGGCAGAGTTGTCGGCGCCCGCCGGATTGCCTGCACTCGCCACACCATTGCTGTAGGCGGTCCCGTCTTCGTTGGGAACGGGCCGGCCATAGAGGGTGCCGGTGGTGGGTTCGCGGAAGCGGACCTGGTAGCCCGAACCGGGCGCCACGCCAGTGAAGGCGTAGGCTCCCGCGGCGTCGGTGGTGGCCGTGGAGACCACGTTTCCGCCTTGCAGCAGTTCGACCAGCCAACCGGCAACCTTGGCTTCGCCGGCGTCCAGGATGCGGTCGTGGTCCAGGTCGCGCCATATGGTTCCCTGGACCGCGGCCGCCTGGGCGATGGGCGTGGGATCCTGCGCTGTGTTGTTGCCGCTGAAGCCGGAGGGTTCTCCCCCGCCGGAAATGTTTACGGTATTGGTCAGAATCTGTCCGGCCAGGCCGCCGGCCACCGTCACTCGCACCAGAACACTGTTGCCGCTCGCACCGGCGGCGATGCTCGCGGCACTGGTACAGGTGACTGTCTGACCGGCTATGCCGCAGGTCCAGCCGCTTCCGCTGGCGGCCGTTGCGGTCATCCCGGCGGGAATGGTGTCGACCAGGGTCAGGGTGCCCGTGGTGGCCACCGTGCCTATGTTGCTGGGACTGAGGGTGTAATACCCGGTACTGCCGCCTTCGGCGAAGCTGGTTGGCGTATGGGCCTTGGCGACGGCAAGATCCGGGGCGGCGCCGGGAACCTCGGCAAAATTGTTTGCCGCGGCGACGGTATTGGCGCCGCTCAGGTTGATGCCGGAAATCACGCTGCTCACCGCGGTGGGATTGCTGGCGCTTCCTCCGGCGCTGCCCACGCTGGGGATGCCGTTGGTCGTTCCCGTGGGCTGGCTGGCCTGGGTCACGGTGTAGGCGCTGCCTTCCGGTACGCCGGTGAAGGTGTAACTCCCATCGGCGGCCGTGGTCGTGGTCATGCTCACCGGATTGCCGTTGACGTCGTTGCCGGTGAGGGTGAGGGTCTGGCCTGCAATGCCGTGGTCGGCGGGGGTGTTGATCGTCCCGTTGTTGTTGTAATCCAGGAACACCACGCCAGACACCGTGCGGCCATTGGGAATTTCGGCGAAATTGTTGGCGCTCGCCGCCGTGTTGGGGGGTAGGACGATAGAGACGATCTGACTGGGCAGGGAGGTGACCGCGGTAGCCGTGCCGCTGGTGCCGCCGTTGGCGACGGCGCCGGCGGAGGTGATGCCGTTCGAGGTGTTGGCCGGCTGGGTCGGCTCCCGGACCGAATAGGTTCCCGGGGCGAGGCCGGTGAAGCTGTACTGGCCGTTGGCGTCGCTCACGGTAGTGGCAACCAGGGCATTGAGGCTGTCCAGGAGCTGGATGGTGACCCCGGCGATGCCTGTGTCGGCGCCGCCCTGGACGCCGTTGTTGTTGTGGTCGAGGAAGACGGTTCCGCTGATGCTGGAGAGCACCACCTCGGCGAAGTCATTGCCGGTCGAACCGCTCACTTCGCCGGTGCCACCGTCGCCATTCAGAACGATGCCGGCGATGCGGCTCGAGGTTGCACTGGGATTGGACGCCGTTCCCGCCACACCCGTGCTGCCGTTGGCCGAAACGATGGACCCTGCGGTGGTGATCCCGTTGGAGGTACCGGTCGGCTGGACCGGTTCGCACACCGAGTAGGTTCCGGCGGGCAATCCGGCAAAGAGGTAATTGCCGAGGGCGTCGCTGGTGGTTGGGTTGGTGAGGCCGGAGGCCGTGACCAGGGCGCCAGCGCAGGTGCTCCCGCTGCGCAGTTCCAGGCTCGTCCCGGAAATGGGGGTATCGGTGCCCGACTGGTAGATTCCGTCCGGAACCAGCGAATTGTCCCGGAAAACCCGGCCGGAGATGTAGCCCAGAGCGCTGACCACCAGGGTGGCATTGGCAGCCTGGGGATTGTTGCCCAGATCCGTCTGGAGCGCACCAGCGGCAATGACGTTGCTATGGCTTCCGGTGGTCGCTGCGGTGACGTCGACGCTGATGGTGCAGCCGCCGGCCGGAATCTGTGCGCCGCTGGCGTAGGTGATGGTTCCGCTGCCCGGGGTGGCGGTCACGGTGCCGGGGCACGAGGTACTCATGCCGGGGTTCGTGGCGACCACCACATTGCCGGGGGCGGTAGGCAGGGTGTCCACCAGGGCGGCGCTCAGGGTGACGGCGCTGGCGTTGGTGTTCCCGAGCACCAGGGTGAGGGTGGAGGTCCCGCCCGCGGGAACGACTGCCGGCGAGAATTGTTTGGCCACGGTGGGCGGAGTGCTGACCACCACGACGGCCTGGGTGGCTTCGCCGTTGCTCACCCCCTCGTAGGTCGTGACGGACCCGGCGGCAAGGGTGTTGGTGTAGGTGCCGGAAATGTTGCTCAGGACATCGACGGTGACGGTACAGAATCCGGCGGCCGGAACGGTTGCACCGGCGAGGCGGATAGTGGTTCCCGAAGCTTGCGCCAGGACTGTACCGCTGGTGCACGTGGTGGCCGCGTTGGGCGTCGGGGCGACCACCAGGCCGCCGGGCAGGGTGTCGGTGAACGCGGCCCCGGTGAGCGCGGTGGTGTTGGGGTTCTCGATGCGCACGGTCAGGGTTGCCGCCACGCCAGGCTGGCGGAGGGCCGTGCCGGTGGTGAATCCGGAGGGGTTGCCGGTATCGAGCGTGGCACCGGCGAAGGCCTTGTGGATGACCAGCGGCGCCTTGGCCCGCAGGGTATCGCTGGTGGGCTGGGAGTTGGTCGCCGCTGTGCCGCCGGCGCTGGCGCTCACCGCACCGGCGGCGATGGTATTGACGTAGTCGCCCTCGGCGGAGACGAGAACGTCGATTTCGGCATGGCACGAGGCTGCGACTCCGCCCGAGGCCGCGGCGACGGTGCCGCCGCTGATGAGGACCTGGTTGGAAGCCGGCGAGGAGACGCTTGCTCCGGTACAGGTGGTGGTCGGGTTGGGACCAGCGGGAACGGTGACGCCAGCGGGCAGGGTATCGGTGACCGACACGCTGGCCAGGGGAGTCGCGGTGGGGTTGTAGAAAGTGACGCGCAGCCGGGACCGTTCGCCGGGTCTCACCACGCCGGGAATGAACTGCTTCACGACGCCGATATTGCTTTGGGTGGTGAGGCTGGTGGTGGCCTGGCCACTGTTGCTCAGTCCCTGGTCGGTGCTGATGGCGCCGGCGGGGATGAAATTGGTGATCCCGCCGACCGCGTTGGAGGTTACGTTGACCGAGAAGGTACAGGATGCGTTGGCCGCCAGGCTGGCTCCGGCCAGGCTGACGGACGTGCCCCCTGCGGTGGCGCTGACTTGGCCGCCGGGACAGGTCGTCGTGGCAGCGGGTACGGCGGCGATGGCCATCCCGTTGGCGGCGGTACCACCGGTGCCGTCCAGAGTGAAGCGGTCGGTGAGGGCGAGTCCCGTGACGGCAAGGGTGCCGTTGTTGAGGGTGATGGACAGCCGGCTGACCTGGCCGGGGAAGGTCAGGGTACTGGGGTTGGTGGCCTTGGCGACGGTGAGACTGGTGGGTGCATTGAAGTTCAGGGTGCCGCTGACCGCAACTGTGCTCTGGACACCGCCGCTGGCGGAAATGTTGCCCGCCGGAATGGTGTTGGTCCAGTTGGCGCTACCCGTCGCGATGACGTCGAACAGGAAGTCGCAGTTCCCGCCGCTGGCAATGTCGGCGCCGCTCAGCGCGGCGCTGGAGGCGCCGGGCGTGGCGGTAATGGCGGTGCTGCCCGAACAGGTAGTGTAGGCATTGGCGGGCGAGGCGATCACCATGCCCGAGGGCAAGGGGTCGGTCACGGCGGCCCCCGTGAGCACTGCGGTGCCGGTATTGCTCAGGCGCACGGTGACGGTCGCCCGTCCGCCGCTGGAGACGCTCGTCGGGCTGAAGGACTTGGTGGCGGCCAGGGCGGGCGTGTAGGTCAGGGTGGCGGTATTGCTGGCGACCGGGCCGACCAGGTGGCTACTGCCGTTGGCGTAGGTCTCGCTGCCGGCGACGGTGGCGGTGTTGTTGAAGACGCCCGCCGGTCCGACGACGTCCACGTTCACGAAGCAGGTGCCTGCCGCTCCGGTGCCGCCGGATGCCCGGGCCGGAATCGTGCCGCCGTTCATCGACAGCGAAGTGCTCCCCGGCGTCGCGGTCAGTGTCGGGCTCCCGCAGGTGCTGGCGGCATTGGCCGGGTCGGCGATGCGCAGTTGGCCTCCGCCTGCGAGGGGCAGCGTATCCGAGAGCGATACGGCGGTGAGCGGATTGGCCGAGAGGTTGCTGAGAGTAACGGTGAGTGTGGAGATGGTCCCTTCGGAAACCGGTCCGGCGGGGTTGAAGGCCTTGCTTGCCGAAAGCATGGTGGTATTGACCGTACCGCTGGTCGCGCCGCTTGCGCTTCCATTGCAGGTGGCGCCGGCGTTGTAGCAGACGTCGCCCGCGTTCAGGGTGTTGGCGGTAGACGAGCCGTTGGCGGCGCCGGTGGCGGTCATGGCCCAAAAGGTCACCACGCAGGCGCCCGGGGTGTTGGCGTCGGACCGGGCGGGCAGGGTGCCGATGGTCAATACCGGGGTGGCGCTGCCTACGGCGCCGCTCACCGCGAGGCCGCTGCAGCCGGTTCCGGAAAGGCTGGGGGTGTAGTCGTTGCTCCCGATGGTTCCGGTGAGGAAGGTCATCCCGTTGGCCAGGTGGTCGGTGACCACGGCGTTGGCGATGGCTGAGGCCGAATAATTCTGGACGGTGACCGTGTAGCGCACCGGATTGCCCGGTGCCGCCTGGCTGGGGGTGGCGGACTTGAGCACACGCAGGTCGTCAGCTACCAGAACGGCGGCGGAGGTGGATTGGCTGACGATGGCGGGATCGCCCACGTCCACGGCGCCAGCCGCCACTGTATTGGTATAAGTGACGGGAACGCCGGCGGTCTGGCTGATGCCGGTGAAGTTGACGGTGACGATGCAGCTTCCCGCGGCCGGGATGGTTCCGCCGGTCAGGGTCACGCCCGTGTCGTTGGCCGTGGGGGCAACAACGCCGCCCGCGCAACTGGTCGATTGACCGGTGACCTTCAGGCCGAAGGCATTGCTGTTGCCTGCGGTTGTTCCGTCGATCGGATCGTCGGTGAACGAAGCCACGGTGAGCGGCGTGTTACCGTCGTTGGTCAAGGTGATGGTGAAACTGTCGGACTGGCCGCTCGCCAGGGCGCTGTGGGCGAAAGCCTTGCTCACGCGCAGGGGAGAGCGCACGGTCATGGCCGCGGTGGCGTTGGCGGCGGCGGTGATGCCCAGGCCGTTGCTGAACTGACTGGTGGCGTTGATGGTGTTGTTCTGGACCCCGGTCGAGAACAAGCCGTTGCTCTGAGCAGCTTCCACCGCCACAGTCAGGGTGCAGCGGCCGGGAGTGGCGCCGGATTGGGCGGGAATCGTTCCGCTTGCCGTGATGGTGGTGTCGCCCGCGTTGGGCGCGAAGCTGGGTGCGGCACCGCCCAGATTGCAGCTCGCACTTGCCCCGGTGGGGGAGGCGACGCGGATGATCGCCGATCCACCCAGGAGGGGGAAGGCGTCACTGATGGTGAAGTCGGGGATGGGGACGGGATTGGTGTTGCTCAGCGTTACCGTCAGGGTGGTGGAGTTGCCCCCGAGCACCAGGGTCGATGCCGCGAAGTTCTTGGCCAGCGTCGGCCTGGCGATCGCGCTTACATTGATGCTCTGATTGACTTCACCGGCGTTGGCGACCGGAGAGCCGTCGCTGCCCGTGACGGCGCCATCGTCGATGGTGTAGGTGTAGGTCGTGTTCGTGCCGGTGGACGTTCCGGCGCTAACCGGGATGCGCACCGTGCAGATGCCATCGGTATTGTTGGCGCGGGCCGGAATCACCCCGCCGCTCAGCGCAATCGCCTGGGTTCCGGGGATCGCCGTCAGGCTCCCCGAACCGCCGCTGGTGATGGCGGTGGCCGGGTCGGTACAGGTGTAGGTCGCGGCACCGGCGATCTGCAAGCCATTGGGCAGGGTTCCCGGGAGGCTGTTGGCGAACGCGGCTGCCGTGATCGCCGCGGCGGTATTACTGTTGGAAAGGGTGATTTCGAGCCGGGTCGTTTCGCCTGGGTAGATGTCGGTGGGATCGCCGGAAAAGAGGGTGACCGAAGTGCCCAGGCCGGCCCATGCCGATCCGCCGCACAGCACGAAGGCAATGCCCAGGAGCGCGGAAGAGCCTAAGCGGCGGAGCCGGAAAACAGTGCGGAGAAAGGCAGATGCAGCAGTGCCGAGGGGGCGGGTCCGGGTGGGCCAGGGGTCATGGAAGTTACTCGCTGCTGTCTCCCGGAACATACTTGCCGGCGAGATGCGGATTTCTCATTGTTCCGGGGGCATAGGGTCAGGTGGCACGAGTGACCCATGCCGTACAGCGGCCGGAGTATAGCCACAGAATATCGAGCGCGCACCGGGTTTTTGGCAGGCGTGCGCTGGACGGGCGGCCCGAATCCGATTTGCGCGCCGGATTCGCCGGCGTCGAGCGATATCCGATCGTGGTCGTGGCCCATCCGCGGGCGGCATTCAGGCCCAGGACTGCGCCGCCGCCTGGGTTGAAGTCCGGTTCGGCGGCGGGAGAAGTTGGCGGCGGTCATGCCGCCGCCACGGGTCGGCGATGGCCTCAGTACGTCTTGTAGGGCAGGAACTTGCCGCTCATGGTGATCCGCACGGTCGCCGGCCCACTGGCTGCAGGTGTTCCGGGACTACTACGGGCCGACTCACAAGGCATTCGCGGCCCTCGACGGTGAAGCGCAGGCCGGGCTGGCGGCCGACATCATGGCCTTGTTACAGGAACTGAACGTCGCGGGGGAAGACTCCCTCGTCGTTCCGGGTGAGTACCTGGAAGTCGTCATCGAGACGGCCTGAACCCCATCCGCCTGGAGAATGCGATGAACCTCCCTCTTGCATGCAAGCTTGCCGTACTGGCCGTCCCGCTCCTGCTCGCTGCCGGACCGGCGGCCGCCAAGGCCGAAGTGCCGGCCACCCTGGCGCCCGATCCCGGCGAGGTGCTGGCCCTGACCCTGACGGCATCCGGGGTTCAGATTTATGAGTGCCGCAGGAGCGGCGAGAACGGCGAAGCGCAATGGGCCTTCGTCGCGCCCGAGGCCCGCCTGTTCGCTGCCGCCGGTCGCGAGGCCGGGCAGCACGGGGTGGGTCCCTTCTGGCAGGCCGCCGACGGCAGTCGCGTCGAAGGCAAGGTGCGCGCCAAGGCGGAAGCCCCGCTTGCCGGTGCCATTCCCTGGCTGCTCCTGTCGGCCCGTGCCGGCGACGCCCCCGGGACTCTGGCCCGGGTCAGGAGCATTCAGCGCGTCAATACGACCGGGGGGACTGCGCCGGAAGGCCGCTGCGACGGCAGTCGAGTCGGGCAACTCCTGCGGGTGCCCTATACCGCCGATTACAACTTCTACGCCCGGCCCTGCGGTGCGGCCTGGACACATCGTGAGCGTGCGAAGCCTGGCCTGCCGGTTGGCAGGCCGGACCGGCAACCTCGGCGCCGGAGACTACTCTTTCGCCCCCGCGTCCACCAGCACCTTCTCGATGTCCTTGTGACCCCGCGTCCGGGCGTATTGCAGGGCGTTGGCGGTGGGCTTGGCGCCCTTGGAGAGCAGGTGCTTGACCATGTCCAGGCGACCCCGGCCGGCGGCCAGTCCCAGGGCGGCGCCGCCGCCTTCGTTGACGTCCATGCCGGCGGCCAGGAAGAGGTTCACGGCGGTCAAGTCGCCATTGCCGGCGGCCTTGGCGAATTCCTGGCCGTTGTAGTCGACGCCCATGGCTTTCAGATCCTTGCGCGCCTGGGCGGGGTCCGGGGCCGCGGCCAGGGTGTGGGTCGGCGCCAGGGCGGCGAGCACGGTGGCGGAAAAGGCGAGTGCGGTGAGTGCCTTGCGGGCGGCGGATCGGGCCATGCTTGCTCCTCGGAAATCGATGGGCGGCGCGGGGCGCTGCGGGGGTCAGTCGGGGAAGTGGGGCCTGGGGCCGGAGCCCCCGGGGTGTGGCCGATTGTAGCAGCGCCGGGGCGGGCAGGATCAGCGGGATCGCGGCGTCTGCGGGCGGGCCGCCCCGCCGCTACACCGCCGCTTCCCGCGAGCGCCGGGCTTCCTCCAGCAGGTAACGCTGGTAATCCTCCAGGTCGCCGTCGAAGGGGGCGATGCCGCCCTTGGAGACCAGCCAGAACTCGTCGCAGACGGCCCGCAGCAGGGCGCGGTCGTGGCTGACCAGCATCACCGTGCCTTCGAATTCGTTGAGGGCGACGCCGAGGGCTTCGCGGGTGGCGAGGTCGAGGTGGTTGGTGGGCTCGTCGAGGAGCAGCAGGTTGGGGCGCTGCCAGACCAGCATGCACAGCACCAGGCGGGCTTTTTCGCCGCCGCTCATGGTGCCGACCGCCTGCTTGACCATGTCGCCGCTGAAATTGAAGGTGCCGAGGAAGGTGCGCAGATCCTGCTCGCGGCCCGCCACCTTGCCGCTGCGGCCGGCGGCGATGGTGTCCTTGGCCAGGCGGATCATGTGTTCCAGCGGCGTGTCCTGGGGGCGCAGCACGTCGAGTTCCTGCTGGGCGAAGTAGCCGATGTTGAGGCCCTTGCCTTCGGTGACTTCGCCGCTGATCGGCGCCAGGGCCCGGGCGATGGTCTTGACCAGGGTGGATTTGCCCTGGCCGTTGGCGCCCAGGATGCCGATGCGCTGGCCGGCCATCACCGAGCGGTTGATGCCGCGCACGATGACCGTCGGCGGCGTGCCAGGGGCGGCCTCCTCCGGCGGCGGGTAGCCGATGGCGGTATCGACCATGGAGAGCATGGGGTTGGGCAGGTTGAGGGGCTCCTGGAATTCGAAGCCGAACTCGGCGTCGGCCAGCACCGGGGCGATCTTTTCCATGCGCTCCAGGGCCTTGACCCGGCTCTGGGCCTGCTTGGCCTTGCTGGCCTTGGCCTTGAAGCGGTTGATGAAGGATTGCAGGTGGGCGATCTTGTCGGCCTGGCGGGCCATGGCGGCCTGCTGCAGCGCCATCTGCTCGGCGCGCATGTCCTCGAACTTGCTGTAGTTGCCGCCGTAGCGCAGCAGCTTGGTGTTGTCGATGTGCAGGGTGACCTGGGTGATGGCGTCGAGGAATTCCCGGTCGTGGCTGATGACGATGAGGGTGCCGGCGTAGCGCTTGAGCCAGGCTTCCAGCCAGACCAGGGCGTCGAGGTCGAGGTGGTTGGTGGGTTCGTCGAGGAGCAGCAGATCGGAGGGGCACATCAGGGCCCGGGCCAGCTGCAGGCGCATGCGCCAGCCGCCGGAAAAGCTATCCACCGGCCGGTAAAGCTCGTCGACCCGGAAGCCGAGGCCCTGGATGAGGGCCTGGGCGCGGGCCTCGGCGTCGTGGGCGCCTGCGTCGTGCAGCGCAATGTAGGCCTCGGCCATGCGCATGCCGTCCTCGCTGGCCTCGGCGGCATCGACCTCCTGCTGCGCCGCCACCAGGGCGGTGTCGCCCTCGATGACGAAATCGGTGGCGCTCTGCTCGGTCTCCGGCATGTCCTGGGCTACCTGGGCCCGCCGCCAGTGGGCCGGAATGGCGTAGTCGCCGCCGTCTTCGTGCAGCGAGCCATTGAAGAGGGCGAAGAGGGTCGATTTGCCGGCGCCGTTGCGGCCCACCAGGCCGACCTTTTCGCCGGGATTGAGGGTAACGCAGGCCTTGTCGAGGAGGACCTTGGCGCCGCGGCGCAGGGTGACGTTCTTGAGGGTGATCATGGGGAAGCGATTTGGCGATGCCTACCACGGGTAGGGGTCATGCCCATTTGCTTTCAAGTCGGGACGCGAAGACGAGCCGACGACAGTGCTGTGGCACGCCAAGGCGAAGTCGACAAAGGTTCGGCCTGAAAGCGAATGGGCTTCAGTCCTTGCGGCGGCGGGCCGGCAAAGGTTTGCGCCGACGTTGGCCGGGGCGCTTCTGCTCGCCTTCCGGTTTGGGTTTGGGCACCAGCAGATTCTTGGCGCCGCTTTGGGCCGCAGCGCGGTGGGCGGCGATGCTGGCTTCGATCTGCGTGGCCGCAATCAGGACGGGGGCCTCTTCGCCCTTGGAGGGATGGGCTGCCAGTTGCTGGCGGATGCCGAACAGGCGTTCCGCCACTTCGGCCTTGCGGGGTTGGTCGGCAACCATCTGCTGGGCGGCCGGGGTCAGCGCGAGGCCACCGTCGCGCTCGACCAGCAAGCCGTGGCGTGCGAGGCGCTCGACGGCCTCGGCGAACTTGGTCGCGGCTGGAATGGTGCTCTGGAGGAGATCGGCGGCGGCGACGATGTCGGCCAATTCGGCCGGTCGCCGCTTGGAGCCGAGGGCAGTGGCCAGCAGGAGGAGGGCGTCGAGATCGGTAACGGGGTGCATCGGGGGCCTTTTGGTGGCGGTGGAGGGGCGCCCGATGAGGGTTGCAGCGTGCGCGAAGGCGGGAGTGTACCGGTTTGCGGTGGGGGTGGCCGCGAGTTTCGCTGGGGGAGGACGGCTAACGCACGAGGCTCCTCCCCCTTCAAGGGGGGCGTAGCGGGGGTTTCGTGGAGCACCGCTCCGCGCCCGCGCAGCCGGCCGGGCGTGCAGGCCCGGCCGTGGGCGGCAGGGAGGGGGATGGGGGTGAGAAAGCGTGCCAATGGGGCTTGATCCATGGCTTGCGGATACTCCATCCCGGCCCTCCCCCCTTCGTCCGCGCTCAGGACGGGCTTGAAGGGGAGGGGGAGGCTCCCGTCCGGTGTTTACCGTGTCAGGCTTTCCACCCTGGCTCTCCCCTCGATGGGGAGTGGGCGTTCCCCCTGACCCGGGCTTCAAGCCTTCACGTGCAGCCCGCACTCCTTGGATTCCGGTGCTTCCCACCACCAGCGGCCGGAACGGATGTCTTCACCCGGCGTCACCGCCCGGGTGCAGGGCGCGCAACCGATACTGGGGTAGAACTTGTCGTGCAGCGCGTTGTAGGGCACGTCGTTGTGCTTGATGTAGGCCCAGACTTCCTTCTCGCTCCAGTCGGAGAGGGGGTTGAATTTTTCCAGCTTGTTGCCGTCGTCGTATTCCTGCACCGGCAGGCCGACGCGGGTGGCGGCCTGCTGGGCACGCAGGCCGGTGATCCAGGCCTTCTTGCCGGCCAGGGCCCGGCGCAGGGGCTCCACCTTGCGCACGAAACAGCAGCCCTTGCGCAGTTCGACGGAGTCGTAGAAGGCGTTGATGCCCTTGGCGCGCACGAAATTCTCGACGCCTTCGCTCTGGGGAAAGTAAACCTTGAGCTTCAGGTCGTAGTGGGCCTGCACCGCGGCCATGAGGTCGTAGGTTTCCAGCGGCAGGCGCCCGGTGTCCAGGCTGAAGATCTCGATGGGCTGGGCCGGCGCGTTTGCGTTGAACTTCACGATGAGGTCGGTGAGGACCATGTCTTCGGCGCCCAGGCTGTTGGCGAAGGCGGCGGGGGACCAGTCGGCGGCGATGGTGGCGAGCAGGGCCTGGGCCTTCTCGGCCTTGGCGGCGACGGCGTGGGCGAGTTCCGCCGTCAGGTTGAGCATGTTGGGCGTCATGGGCGGGTCAGGCGGCGCGGCGGCGGAAAGCGGGCAGGGGTTGGTCGGTGGAGCCCTGGTAGCGTTCGCTGAAGGTGTTGAAGCCGGCGGCCAGGGCGTGCTCGGCGCTCTTGTCGTCGCGCAGCGCGAAGGCGTCGAAGCCCACGCGGGACATGTAATAGAGCTGGTCGTGCAGCACTTCGCCGACGGCCCGCACCTCGCCGGGGTAGGCGTAGCGCTGGCGCAGCAGGGCGGCGGTGGAATAGCCGCGGCCATTGACGAACTTGGGGAAATTGACGGCGATCACGGCAAAGCGGGCGAGATCGGCGGCGATGTCTTCCACCTTGTCGTCGTCCTGCAGGAAGAGGCCGACCGGTTCGCTGCGGGCCAGGATTTCGTCCCTGCGGGCAAGCCAGACCGGCAGCGGAAAAAGCACCGGGCCGGCGGGCAAAGCGACGGCTTCCGGGGTTTCGCCTTCGGCCAGGGTGAGGGGGGTCCAGCCGTCGTCGAGGACGGCACCGTTCTTGATCAGGCGGGCCATTTACGCCACCTTCCTTTCGCCGGATTTGGCCTTGCCGTGGGCGCGGCCTTCATAGACGCGATTCTTGAAGGGATCGACGCCGATACGGTCGAAGGTGTCGAGGAAGCACTCGTCCGCGTGGCGGTTTTCCACATAGACCTGAATGATCTTCGAAACCACATCGGGCATTTCCTCGGCCGAGAAGGAGGGGCCGATGACCTTGCCCAGCTTGGCGTCGTTGCCCTGGCGGCCGCCCAGGGTCACCTGGTAGAACTCCGCTTCGTTCTTGTCCACGCCCAGGATGCCGATGTGGCCCACGTGATGGTGGCCGCAGGCGTTCATGCAACCGGAGATGTTGAGGGAGAGCTCGCCCAGGTCGAAAACGTAGTCCAGGTCGTCGAAGCGGGCCTGGATGGCCTTGGCGATGGGGGTGGACTTGGCGTTGGCCAGGTCACAGAGATCACCGCCGGGGCAGCAGATGATGTCGGTGAGCAGCCCGATGTTGGGCGTCACCAGGCCCTGCTCGCGGGCCGCCTGCCACACCGCGTAGAGGTCGGCCTTCTTGACGTCGCCCAGCACCACGTTCTGCTCGTGGGAGACGCGGGCCTCGCCGAAGCTGTAGCGATCGGCCAGGTCGGCCACGGCATCCATCTGCTCGGCGGTGATGTCGCCGGGGTTCTGGCCGTGCTTCTTGAGCGACAGGGTGACGGCGGCGTAGCCGGATACCTTGTGGAGATGGACGCAGCGCTCGAACCAGCGGGCGAAGGCGGTGTTGTCGTGCTTGTGCTGCTCCAGGCCGAGGTCGTCGGCGGGCAGGGTTTCGTAGGCCGGCGCCGAGAAATGGGCGGCAATACGGTCGAATTCGGCCTGGGTGAGGGTATCCGGGCCATCCTTCCGGTAGGCCCATTCCTCATCCACCTGACGGCGGAATTCCTCTAGCCCCAAGGCCTGCACCAGAATCTTGATGCGCGCCTTGAAGGGGTTGTCGCGGCGGCCGAAGCGGTTATAGACCCGCAGGATGCACTCGCAGTAGCCGAGGATGTGCTGCCAGGGCAGGAATTCCCGCACCACTTCGCCGCGGATGGGGGTGCGGCCCAGGCCGCCGCCGGCCAGCACGCGGAAGCCGACCTCACCGTCCTTCTGCAGGAGATGGAGCCCGATATCGTGGAACCAGGTCAGGGCCCGATCCTGCTGGCTGCCGGAAATGGCGATCTTGAACTTGCGCGGCAGATAGGCGAATTCCGGGTGGAAGGTGCTCCACTGACGGATGATTTCGGCGTAGGGGCGCGGGTCGACGATCTCGTCGGCGGCCACCCCGGCAAACTGGTCCGTGGTGATGTTGCGGATGTCGTTGCCGGAGGTCTGAATGGCGTGCATGTCCACGTCGGCCAGGTGAGCGAGGATGTCCGGGCAATCCTCGATCTTCGGCCAGTTGAACTGCATGTTGTGGCGGGTGGTGAAGTGGCCGAAGCCCTTGTCGTAGGTGCGGGCGACGAAGGCCAGCTTGCGCAGTTGGGCGCTGGACAGCATGCCGTAGGGCACGGCGATGCGGAACATGGGCGCGTGGCGCTGGACATAGAGCCCGTTCTGCAAGCGCAGGGGGCGGAATTCGTCGTTGGTGAGTTCACCGGATTGCCAGCGGCGCACCTGGTCGCGGAACTGGGCGACGCGCTCCTGCAGGAACTGGCGGTCGATATTGTCGTAGTGGTACATGAAGACTCCGTTGGGGAACGGTCAGGCAAAAACCAGCTTGCCGCCGATGAGGATCAGCATCGAGGCCAGCAGTTTACGCAAAATATGTTCGGGCACCTTGGCGGAAACGTGGGTGCCGATCCAGATGCCGGGCAGGGAACCGATGAGCAGGCTGCCCAGCAGGGACCAATCGACGCCCCCCAGCATCCAGTGACCAAGGCCGGCCACCAGGGTCAGGGGCACCGCGTGGGCCACATCCGATCCGACAATGCGCACCGGGGAAAGTTTGGGGTAGAGGAAGAAGAGGGCGGCGACGCCCAGAGCACCGGCGCCGACGGAGGAGATGGTGACCAGTACGCCCAGGATGATGCCCACCAGGACGGTGACCCCCGGGAGGCAGCACTGGCGGAATTTCGATTCCTCGTGGGTGGCGGCGTACTCGCGCAGGCGCTTGCCGAAGAGAATGGCGCAGGCGGTGAGCAGCAGGGCGAAGCCAAGACCGTGGGACACCACGGCGCCAATGGCGTTGGTGCCTTCCGGCAGCTGCGACAGCACCAGGATGGTGAGGGCGGCGGCGGGAATGCTGCCCAAAGCCAGGCGCCCGGTGATCTTCCACTCGACGTGCCCCTTGCGCCCGTGGGCCACGGTGCCGCCGGCCTTGGTGATGGCGGCGTAGAGCAGGTCGGTGCCCACGGCGGTGGCCGGATGGACGCCGAACAACAGCACCAGCAGCGGCGTCATGAGGGAGCCACCGCCGACGCCGGTGAGCCCGACGATGACACCAACCGCGAAGCCGGAGAGGGAGTAGAGGATGTCCATGGCGCGCCGCAATATTGAACGTCTCGCATCCTAGCAGTGCGGTCCTTGGCTGAAAAAGAATATTGCGTTAGATTGTTATAGCGTTTGGTTATTAATGGCTGAGTCGAAACAGACCCCCGTCCCTTCGGGCCGAGGTCTTCGCAGATTCGTCGAAGCCCTTGGCGCAACGCCCTTCGACAGGCTCGGGGTGAACGGGGCGTGAGGTTTCGAGCTACCGGGCTCACTACAGGGTGACCATGAAACTCCAGCAACTGCGTTACATCGTCGAGATCGAGCGGCGCGGCCTCAATGTTTCCGAGGCGGCGGAAGCGCTCTTTACCTCGCAGCCCGGCATTTCCAAGCAGGTCCGGCTGCTGGAGGATGAACTGGGCGTGGTCATCTTCGAGCGCAGCGGCAAGCGCTTCACCGGCGTCACCGAGCCGGGGCGGATCGTTCTCGATATCGCCGGCCGCATCCTCAAAGAGGCGGAAAACCTGCGGCGGGCGGGGGAGGAATTCGCCGGCGGCGGCAGCGGCCGCCTGGTCCTGGCCGCCACCCACACCCAGGCTCGCTATGCCCTGCCGGTGGTGGTGCGGGATTTCGTCGCCCAGCACCCCACGGTAAAACTGGAAATGCACCAGGGCAGCCCGACCCAGATCGCCGAATGGGTGGTGTCCGGCGAGGCGGACCTGGGCATCGCCACCGAGGCCCTGGGCCAGTACGAACAACTGGTCAGCCTGCCGGTGCGCCAGTGGAGCCATTGCGTCGTCGTGCCCGAAGGGCATGCCCTGATCGGCCGGCCCCTCACGCTGCCCGACCTGGCCAGGTGGCCGCTCATCACCTACGACACCGCCTTCACCGGGCGCTCCCGCATCAACCGGGCCTTCGAGCGGGTGGGGCTGACCCCCAACATCGCCCTCACCGCGCTGGATGCCGACGTGATCAAGACCTACGTCAGTCTGGGCTTGGGCCTGGGCATCGTCTCCGCCCTGGCCTACGATCCCCAGCGGGACGCCGGCCTGGTGGCCCTGGACGGCAGCCATCTCTTCGAATCCAACACCACCCGCCTGGCGCTCCGGCGCGGGACCTACCTGCGCGGCTACGACTACGACTTCATCGGCCTCTTCGCGCCCCATCTGACGCGCAAGGTGGTCGAGATGGCCATGTTGGGGGGCGGGGCGGAGTATCAGTTGTGAGGACCGCGCCCGGGCGCTGTTTCGCCTTGTCGGCGTACATTCCGGCGTCCGCGATGCGGACGAGTTCGTCGCCGCTCAGCGCGTCGTCGGGGTAGTAGGCGATGCCGATGCTCGTGCCGATGAGGATTTCCTGCGGGACGTTGGCGAGCTTGAACGGGTAGCCCAGGGCCTCGCGGACCTCGGCGGCGATCCAGCCGGCGTTTTCCCGCAGGCCGACGCCCTGGAGCAGGATGACGAACTCGTCGCCGCCCACCCGGGCGACGGTATCCGATGTGCGCACGATGGCCAGGACGCGCCGTGCGACTTCCTGCAGCAGGAGATCGCCGGCCTCGTGGCCCCAGCGGTCATTGACCGGCTTGAAGAGGTCCAGGTCGAAAAAAAGCAGGGCCAGGCTGGTGCCTTCCCTGTGGGCAAGCTCGATGGCCTGCCCGAGGCGGTCGTGGAACAGCTTGCGATTGGGCAGGGCGGTCAGGCCGTCGTATTGGGCCATGTGGCGCATCGTCGCCTGGATGCGGTGGCGTTCCGTGACGTCCTTTCCCGTTCCGCGGTAGCCCAAGAATTTCCCTTGGCGATCGAAAAAGGGTTCGCCGCTGACGCTGACGTGACTGATCTCGCCGCCGGCATTGACGATGGGGTAGTCGAAATCCTTGAAGGGCAGGCGGTTGTCCAGAATGATCTGGTGCGCGGCAAACAGCGCGGCAGTCTCCTCGGATATGCCGGTGGCCAGCATCTCCTGGCGGGTGTGGCCGTAGAAGCGCTCGGGACTGATGCCCGCCTTGTCGAAAACGCCCCCGGAAAGCCAGGTGAAGCGGAGCTGCGCGTCCTGTTCCCAGTACCAGTCGGAGGACATCCGCGCATAGGCCCGCGACCGCTCTTCCTGCTCCGTCAGGTGGCGGACCTGCCGCTTCCAGCGCCAGGCCAGGGACCATCCCAGGATGGTCAACAGCGTCAGCACAGCAATGACCAGTTCCATGCCGCTTCCCGTGGGGACCGCAATCGTTGTTGGTTTGTGGGGCTACTGGTTTATTTGTAGCCCTTGGGTTCGAACCTGTCGAAACTCTTGGCGGCCGGCCGGGGGGCTCTGGAAGAGCCTGCTGCACTCGCCGCCCCGGCGCCATACGTGGCAGGGTATCACGCAGGATGAGGCTGGGAGAGGAAAAGGGGGCTAGGGCGGTCGTCCTGGCGTCAGTTCGGAAGCTTCAGTCCGAATACCGCGCCAATGAAGCGCACGGCTTCGGGGCTGTCCCAGGCCCTCGAGCCGCCCACCTTGCGCAGGACTCGGCCGTCGGGGGCGATGAGGAGGGTGAGGGGGATGCGGTCCGCACCGAGCATGTTTTCCAGGAGCTGCCGATCGTCCAGGTAGTTGGAGAAGCTGACGCCCGCTTGGCGCAGGAAGGCGGAGGCTGCCCGGCCGTCGTCGTCGGTGGAGATGCCGATGACGTTGAATTCCCGGCCGCCGAAGCGCCGGGCGAGGCGTTCCAGGGCGCCCATCTCCGCGCGGCAGGGGCCGCACCAGCTTGCCCAGACGTTGATGATCAAGGGCTTGCCGCGGTAGGCGGCGAGCCGATTGTTTTCCCCGGAGAGGCCGCGCAGGGGGGCATCCCGCAAGGGCTCACCGATGGCCACCTCGCCTGGTGTGCGTGCCTGAGCCGTTAGGGCGGCGGCGAACAGTAAAGCGGCGGCCAGGAGCCGCGCCGCCATGGGCGGATGCCGCTCAGGTGCCATAGTGGGCGTCCACCTGGATGCCGAGCCTTTTCAACATGGGCGTCGGAAGTTCTCCCCCGGCGCAGACGATGATCGCATCGTTCTGCAGCTCGAGGTTTCCTTCAACGGTCTTGAGCGCCACACCGCCCAGGCTGATTTCACGCACTGTGGATTCGAGGATCAGGCGGATGCGCCCGGTCCCTTGCCGCGGCTGGCCAGCAATGGCGGCGATCGTTCCTTCGAGTCCCTGGTGGCAAGCGTCAGCCGCGACATCCGCCCCCGTTCGGTCCTCGACGAATGGATTCGCCTGGGCGTGGTCCGCATCAACGAAGCCGATCAGGTTGAATTGCAGGAGCAGGCCTTCATTCCGCGGCACGGCGAAGCCGAAAAGCTCGCCTACTATGGCCTCAACCTGGGGGACCACATCACTGCCGCCACCGACAACGTCCTGGAAGTCGGCAGGCCCTGGTTCGAACGCAGCGTGCACCACCAGGGGCTGAGCGAGGGCGAGGTGGAAGCCCTCCGCGAGAAGGCTGCGGCGCTGGGCATGACGCTCCTGCAGGACCTGCACCAGCAGGCTTCCAGCCCGCATTGCGACGAGCAGGTCAAAGATCGCCGCTTCACGTGCGGGGTGTATTTCTACAGCGCGCCGGAAGACGGCGAAGCATCGCAATGAACCGCTTGTTTTGCTTCCTGGCCCTGGCGGCCTGCTGGGCGTCGGGTGCGGTGGCAACGCCCGTTTGCGTGGATCCGGAACGGCCCGGCGTCGAAGTCCCCATTGCCAACGGCATCGGCGGCACCGGTGCCACCGCGGCCCGGGGTGACGACAAGGGGGGCGGCGGCATTGGTGGCACCGGCGCACCTGCGGGCCAGGGCGACGACAAGAGCGGCGGCGGCATCGGCGGCACGGGTGCAACTGCCGGTGGCACGGGCGGCACCGGGAGCCCCCTGGCGGACGGAAGCACCATTGGCATCGTCGGGACGGTGACCGGCTTCGCCTCGGTCTGCGTCAATGGCCTGGAAGTGCACTACGACAACCGTGTGCCTGTCAGCGAAAATGGCGAGGGGGCATCGGTGGCGCAACTGGCCGTCGGAAAGACCGTTTCCATCGAAGCGGTGGCTACCCCAAAAGGCCTGCGTGCGCGGGATATTGCCATCATTGACGTGCTCGTCGGGCCGGTGACCCAGGTCCATGGCCATGGCAAGGCGGTGCAGGTCATGGGGCAGACGGTGCTCATCGGTGCCGAGACTCGGGGGCCCGGCAGTGGCAAGTCGCTTGCACCCGGTCAAATGGTACGGGTGAGCGGCATGCTGGATGCTCAGGGCCAATTGGTGGCCACTCGCCTGCAACCGGTTGCCGCGGGCAAGGAAGCGAGTGTGGCCGGTCTGGCGGTGGCAGGGGGTGGGCGCTCGGGCAAGGTTGCCGGCGTTGACGTAACGGGTTTGGCAGGCGGGGGCAACGTAATCGTCAAAGGCCGTTGGGATGGCCAGGCCCTGGCTGTGAGATCGGTCGGTGTTGACCCGACTTTCCGCTTTGCAGGCAAGGCTGAGCGTGTGGTGGTCGAAGGGCTGGTCCAGGATGGCCTGCGGGACGGGAGGATGACCGTGGCCGGTGTCCGGACGGTCGTTTCGCTGGAAACCCGCCTCACGCCCAATGCCGGCGTTACCGGTGGCAGGGTGGTGGTGGAGGGCCGCATGGGCGCAGACCGGGTGCTCCATGCTGCGCGGATCGAGACGCTGGAGACGGTTAGAACGGGACCTGCGCGACCGGCCATGGTGCCGGCGCCCGGAAAACCCGGGGACGACCCAGCCGCGCGGGCCGGTGCAGGGCCTCGGGCCGAAGGCAGAGGGCAGACGAGGAATGACGAGGTTGCTGGTCGCTCCGAGGCAGTTGGACTGGGGGACAAGTTCGAAAAAGCAGAATCCGTGGAAAAGTCGGAGAAGGTAGAGAAGGCGGAGAAGACGGAGAAAGCTGAGAAGGTGGAGAAGGTAGAGAAGGCTGAGAAGGTAGAGAAGGCTGAGAAGGTCGAGAAGGTCGAGAAGGTCGAGAAGGTCGAGAAGCCGGAAAAGGTCGAGAAGCCGGAAAAGGTCGAGAAGCCCGAGAGGGTCGAGAAGCCCGAGAAGGTCGAGAAGCCCGAGAAGGTCGAGAAGCCCGAGAAGGTCGAGAAGCCCGAGAAGGTCGAGAAGCCCGAGAGGGTAGAGAGACCGGAGAGGGTAGAGAGACCGGAGAGGGCGGAGCACCATTAGCCCAAGCCCGCATTTCAGATCAGTGCCATACCCAAGCATGAATGCTCATCCCCGCGGCCTGCTGGCCTTCGCCTGCCTGATCCTGGTCACCTCCGTCCATGCGGACGGTGCGTGGACTTTCAGCGCCGGCATGGATCATTCCTCAGGCAAATACGGAGGGGCCGGCCATAGCGAGACACTGGCGCTTCCTATAAGCATCAGGTACGAGGCGCACCCATGGACGCTGCGGCTCAGTATTCCCTATGTGACCATGCGTGGGGCGGCCAACGTGGTTTCCAGCGGGGGCGACCGCATCGCTCTCCAGGGTCGCAACAGCGCACGCCGTCAGGTCGAGGGACTGGGAGACGTCGTGGCGGGGGTAGCCGGGACCGCGTGGCAGGAATCGGGCTGGCTCATCGACCTCGGTGCCAAGGTGAAATTTGCCACCGGCGATGCTGACCGAGGCCTGAGCACTGGCGAGAATGACTATTCTCTGTACGTGGATGTCTACCGCAAGCTCGGTAGCGGCACGGCATTTTGCACACTGGGCAAGCGCTGGATGGGCGACCCGGCAGGCAGTGAGCTTGCAAATCCGCTCTACGGTACCCTGGGCTGGTCCCAGCGCTTCACGCCGGCCACCAGTGCGGGGGCAACCTACGATTTCCGCGAGAGGCTGACGCAGTCCGGGGCGCCGGCGCGCGAGGCTACGCTATTTCTCACTCACCGCTTCAGCGATGCCTGGAAACTGCAGGCCTATGTCGTTACCGGTTTTTCCACTGCCAGCCCGGATTTGGGTGGTGGCATGCTGCTCTTTTACTCACCCTGAGCGCAAGGGCGGGCGGCGGCTGCCCCCGGTCAGATCGGCGGGGCGGAAGGGCCATCGCCTGTACAGGCCTCCGGCGTGACCGGCATGATGCCCTTGGGTGCCGGTGGACGCCGGGACTGAATCTGGAACCCTCGGTTGGACGCGCCAGGGGCCCGTCGCGCTACCACCCGCGGGTCAAGGTGTTTGCCCCATCCGCGGCGCAGAGTCACGCAGGATGAGGCTGGGAGAGGAAAAGGGGGCCAGGCGTTCGAGGAAGTCGATCAGTTCCAGCACCGGCGCGTTGCGGAAGAACTTGGCAGCGGGGAATTCGAGCCAGATGCGGTCGGCCCAGGCGTAGAGGTCGTGGGGCGTGTCGCCGTAGCCGTCGCCGTCGCGGTCGAAGCCCTGGTAGTCGTCCCAGTGGTTGCCGTACCAGACGTCGTTCATGGGGTCGCCGTCGCCGATCACCGTGACGGGCCAGAGGTTGTTGCGGAAGGTGTTGCCCAGGGCAATGTGGCCCCCCTTCATGCCGTAGATGTAAATCCCGGTGACGTTGTGGGCGATGAAATTGTCCACCAGGACGATGCGATTGAGCGGGTTGGACGGTGAATCGGCCATGACGCCGTGGGCGCAGTGGACGATTTCGTTGCCCTGCACCAGGGCGGCCGCGGTTTCCTTGAGGGCGACCCCGGCGCCCGATGCATCCATGGCATGAACGACGCGGTTGTTGCGGATGAGCAGGCCGTCGGAATTGAGGGCGACGATTCCGGTGGAGTTGTGCTCGAAGACGTTTCCCTCCACCAGGGTACGGTGGGAGAAGAGCAGGTTCAGGCCGCGGCGGCTGTTGCGCACGGTGTTGCCGACGAAGCGGTTGCGCGGGGCATTGCTCACCGTGAGGTCGCGAATCTGAGCGATGTCGTTGGCCTCGATGCGGTTGCCGGTGCTGTACCAGAGGCGGATGCCGTCGCCCCGGTCGGCGGAGTCCACCGGCCGGGAGCGGATGCGGTTGCGCCTGACCAGGTTGTCGTCGGCGCGATGGAGGGTGATGCCGAAGAGCACGTCCTCCAGCCGGTTGTCCTCAATGAGATGATGGCGTCCCTCGACCATCAGGCCGCCGTCCAGGGCATCGTGGGAGCCGCCGCTGCCGCGCAGGGTCAGACCCCGCAGGGTGACGCCCAAACCCTTCACCGTCAGGACCGTCCCGCGGCCGCCGCCGTCGATGGTCACCTGGCCAGCTCCTTCCAGGGTGAGGGGCTTGGCGATGGTGGCGGGGCCGCTGTACACCCCGGCGGGGAGCCGCAGGACGCTTCCCGGAGCGGCCGCGTCGATCCAGGCCTGGAGGGGCTGGGCGGCTACGGCACCGTGGGCCAGGAAGAGGGAGAGCAGGACGACGAACAGCAGGCGCATGGTCACCGATTGGGCCATGGATTCGCCGCAAGGGCGTGAACCTAAATCAAACGGAGCAAGCCGGAAACTTCAAGCCTCCCACTCCGAGGTCACGTCGTTGGCCCAGGCGGTGGCAGCGATGAGGGCGTGATTGACGCTATCGGCAGCGAGGCCGGCCGCGGAGGCCATTGCTTCCACCGCCGATGGGCCGGACGCCTCCGCCGCTTCGACCACGGCCAGCAGGGGCGCGTAGGCGCCGTTGCGCTCCAGCAGGGCGTTGCGTACGTGGGCCGGCAGGGTGATCTGCTCCAGGGCCGCGGGCAGGGGAATGCGCAGCAGTTTGTCCAGGCGCGAGAAAACGCCGGTGAGAAAGAGATGGTCGGCCTCGGCGGCGGGAAAGCGCTCGGCGCCCAGAAGCTCCATCATGCGGCCGCGGGCGAGGGCGCTCTCGACCAGGAGCCAGTCGGCGAAATCCGGGTCGCGCACGGAAAAGAGCAGGACGGAAATCCAGCGCGCCAACCGCTGCCGCCCGAGCAGGACCAGGGCCTGATCGATGGAGCTGACCGGCCGGGAAAGGGCCACGGCGGCCGAATTGAGGTAGCGCAGGATGCGGAAGGTGAGATTGGGATCCTGCTTGAGGACGCTGGCCAACTGGGCGGTTTCGGCGTCGCCCTGGGTGAGGTTGTAGAGGTGGATCAGGTGCAGACGATTGGGATCGCTGCGCGGCTGGGTGGCGGGTGCTTCACGGGCGAAAAAGCGGCCCTGGAAAAGGCCGAAGCGGCACTGCACGCAAAGGCGGACGTCGTCGGGGCTTTCGATGCCGATGGCCAGAAGCTCCACCGGGCGCCGCATCTCGTCGCTGCGCATGGCAATGGAAAAGTCCCGGATCTCACCGCCCTGGGCGCGGGAGGCATCGACCACGGCCAGATCGGCATGGCCGAGAACGAGCGGGAATGCTGGATGACGGGGTTGGCGAAAGACGCCAAAGCGCAGCCCGCGGGCGGCCAGGGCCGAGAGTCGGGCGGCCAGGTTGGGCAGATCGACACTTTCCGGGGCGAGGCTGAGCAGAAGGACGGCGTTGTTTGCCGGCAGGCGGTCGAGGCCCGGATTGGCGAGAGATTCGCTCGACAGCGGCAGAAAGGCCGGGAGTTGGCCCCAGGCCTCGGTGCTGGCGCACAGGGCCCTGAGGAGCGTGTCGTCCAGCCGGGTCTGGCGCTCGGTGGGGACGTCTCCCGGGCCGGCATCGGCAATCTGGAGGCAAAACAGATGTCCGGCGAGCTTGCGTCCCTTGTCAAAGATCGCTTCGCGGCGGACGAAGGCATTGACCGGATGATCGGGGGCGTACTCCGGTGCCGCTTCTGGCGTCGCGGCGCTTTCCGCCGGAATTTCCTTTTTCCCGAACAGCTTGCCCAGACCGAAGACCATAGCGTCCCCCACAAAGAAAAATCCCCGCCGATGGGCGGGGATTGTCGCACAGGACGAACCCGGACTTAATTGACCTTGGCCTTGGCGCGCAGATCCTTGACCAGTTCCTCGACCATCTGGGCGTTGGCCCGCTGCAGGAGCTGGGGCTTCACTTGCTCGAAGGCCGGCGGATTGAGGGGGCGGGAATCGTCCAGCTGAATGACGTGATAGCCAAAATCGGTCTTCACCGGCGCCTTGGTGTACTCGCCTTTCTTCAATTTGGTCATGGCTTCGGCGAAGGGCTTCACATAGCCCGTGGGCGCGCTCCAGTTGAGCTCGCCCCCATTGTCCTTGGACCCCGGATCCTTGGACTGCTTGGCCAGGTCGGCGAATTTCTCGCCCTTGTCGAGCTTGGCGATGATGGCCTTGGCGTCGTCTTCCTTTTCCACCAGGACGTGGCGGGCCTTGTACTCGGTGCTGCCCAGATTGGCCTTGATGGTTTCGTAGTCCTTCTTCAACTTGTCCTCGGACACCGGGTGGGACTTGATGTAGTCGGCGAGGAAGGCGCGGATGAGGACCGTCTGGCGGGTCAGTTCGATCTGGCCGGAGACTTCCGGCTTTTTGTCGAGGCCCTTCTTGCGGGCTTCCTGGGCGAGGATTTCCCGCCGCACCAGCTCTTCCTTGATGGCTTTCTGCAATTCCGGGCTGTCCTGGGCGCCCTGGGCCTTCTGCTCGGCGGCGAAGGCATCGAACACGGCTTGCGGAATGGTCTGCCCATTCACGGTCACTTTCTCGGCCAGGGCCGGGGCGGAAATCACGGAGCCAGCCAGGAGCAGGGCGGCCAGGGCGGAGAGCTTGAACATGGATCGAATCCTTGGTGGGTGGAAAAAAACCGGATGATTATACTTCTTCCGGCGCCCTTGCGCGGATGCTGAGCGCATGGATGCCGTTGGGCCGCAATTCGCCCACGGCGGCATGGACAAGGCGATGGCGCGCTGCCGTGCCCAAGCCGGTGAAGGCGGCGGATACGAGACTCACGCGGTAGTGGCCCCCCTCCCGGGCACCGGCATGGCCGGCGTGGAGATGGGAGTCGTCGGCCACTTCGATCTCCAGGGGCGTCAGCGTGGCAAGGCGGTCCCGCAGCCAGGCGGCGGTGGCGGCGCTCACGCCGGCAGGACTTTACGGAAGGGCTTCACGGCGACCGCGCCGTAGACGCCGGCCGCTACGTAGGGATCGGCGTCGGCCCAGGCCTGGGCTTCCGCGAGGGAGGCGAATTCCGCCACGATCAGGCTGCCGCTGAACCCGGCCGGGCCGGGGTCGGGGGAATCGATGGCCGGGAAGGGGCCGGCCAGCAGGAGGCGGCCCTCGTCCTGCAGTGCCGTGAGGCGGGCGACATGGGCGGGCCGGGCGGCCAGGCGTGCCTCCAGGGTTGCGGGGCGATCTTCGCCGACGATGGCGTAATACATCAGGGCTTGTCCTCCAGGTAGCGCGAGAGAAAGACCCCCTGGAGCAGCACGAAGACGAGCATGAGCCCCATGCCGCCGAAGAGCTTGAAATTGACCCAGGTGTCGGTGGAAAAATTGAAGGCAACCACGAGATTCAGCCCCCCCATGAGGGTGAAGAAGGCGATCCAGGCCAGATTGAGGCGGCCCCAGATCGGCTCGGGCAGGCTGATCTGCTCGCCGATCATGGCGCGGATGGCGTTCTTGCCCAGGACCAGGGACGCGAAAGCCAGGCTGCCGGCGAAGATCCAGTAAAGCAGGGTGGGCTTCCACTTGATGAAGGTTTCGTCCTGGAAAAAGAGCGTGAGGCCCCCGAAGACCACCACCAGCACCAGGCTGATCCACAGCATGCGGTCCACCCGTCCGTGGCGGAACCAGACCCAGCCGATCTGCGCGGCGGTGGCCAGCATGACGACCAGGGTGGCGATCAGGATGGGCGCCTGGGCGGGCGCCACGGACGCGCTTCCCAACACCTGGGCGAGAAATTCGGCGGCGGCGCCGGGATCCTTCTCGGAATATTTGAAGGCGACAAAAAACAGGATGACCGGAAAGAGGTCGAACAGGAGCTTCATGGGCAGGACCGGCGAAGGGATGCGCGATTATCCCAGAAAGCTCAAGGGGCCGCTTGTCCCCCCCGGACGGCCCGCTGCTATACTGCCGCCGTCGCCTCACGGCCCCGGCCTGCAATGCACACCGTCCTCATCATCGACGACAACGATATCAACCTCACCCTGGCCAAGGCCCTGGTCCAGCGTCTGGGAGACTGCCAGCCCCTCACCTTCGACCGCCCGCGCGAAGCCCTGGAATGGTGCCGCGCCAACGAGGCCGATCTGGTCGTCGTCGATTACATGATGCCGGACATGGACGGGCTCCAGTTCATCGCCGCCTTTCGCGCCCTGCCAGGGCGGGAGGACATTCCCATCCTCATGGTGACGGCCAACGACCAGCGCGACATCCGTTACGAGGCCCTGGAGGGCGGTGCCAACGACTTCCTCAACAAACCCATCGACCGGGTGGAATTTTCGGCCCGGGCGCGCAACATGCTCGCCCTGCGCAGCAGCCGCAAGTTCCTCGCCGACCGGGCCCACCACCTGGAGGTTCTGGTCGAAGAGCGCACCGCAGCCATCCGGGAGCGGGAAAAGGAGTTGATCGTGCGCATCTCCCGGGCTGCCGAATTCCGCGACCCGGAGACCGGCGCCCACATCCAGCGCATGGCCCACTACTCGCACCTCATTGCGCAGACCCTGGGCCTGCCCGAGCGCGACTGCCGCCTGATCCTGGAGGCGGCACCCATGCACGACGTGGGCAAGATCGGCATCCCGGACTACATCCTCCTCAAGCCCGGCCGGCTCACGCCGGAGGAGTTCGAGATCATGAAGGGCCACGCCCGCCTGGGGTACGAGCTGCTGACGGGCAGCGGGTCTGCGGTGCTCCAGGCTGGCGCGCAGATCGCCTGCTCCCACCATGAGAAATTCGACGGTTCGGGCTACCCCGGCGGCCTGGTCGGCCCGGCGATCCCCCTCTTCGGCCGCATCGTCGCGGTGGCCGACGTCTTCGACGCCCTTACGTCCGAGCGGCCCTACAAGAAAGCCTGGTCCCTCGACGACGCCGCCAAATTCCTGCGCGACGGGGCCGGCAAGCATTTCGATCCTGACTGCGTCGAGGCCTTCCTGCGTTCCTGGGAGCAGGCGCTGGCCATCCACCAGCGGTTCCGCGATGCGGAAGAGCCCGTATTCTGATAGCCGGGAGCAGGGAGAAAACCATGAGCGAACGACTCGTCCTCGACAAGGCCACCATCCTCGACCGCCTGGGAGGCGACGAAGAGATTTTCACCGTCATGGCCGACATGTACCTGCAGGATTGCGACAATTACTGCCGCGAACTGGACAGCGCCCTGGG
The DNA here is from genome assembly GCA_016720065.1 of Betaproteobacteria bacterium. NCBI lineage: Bacteria > Pseudomonadati > Pseudomonadota > Betaproteobacteria > Betaproteobacteria bacterium. The sequence continues at coordinate 454,433 of JADJXY010000002.1, forward strand.
AGACGACGACGCCCCCCGCCTTTACCGTGAGGCGCACACCGTCAAGGGCCTGCTGGCAACCTTTGCCGACGATGCCGGGACTGCCCTGGCCAGTGACCTGGAGCAAAGGGCCAAGGTCGCCGCAAGCACGGCTGGCTTTGTCGCGGAAGTGGCAGCCTTGAAAGCGCGCATGAGCCTCCTGGCCGACGCGCTGCGCCAAGACGGGGGCGGCTGACCCGCGTTCCTTCCCTGTGGCGCGGAGCTCCAGGGCACAGGGCTTTCCGGGCATGACACGCGGTCAGGCGAGGATTCCGGGAAGACTGCGCAGTGCGGCGGCGGCGGCGGCCGGGCCCCCCGGTGGCGCGTGAGGGATGATGCCCAGACAGGGTGCGGTGATCGATTGCCGCAGGCATTGCAGATTTTCTTCCTGCCGGGCCATGGCGGGGTCCAGGGTGTTGCCTATCCAGCCGGCGAACTGTAGGCCCCGGGCGGCGATGGCCTCGACGGTCAGCAGGGCATGGTTGAGGCAGCCCAGACGCAGGCCCACCACCAGGATCACCGGCAGGCCGAGGGCAGCCGCCAGGTCGGCGGAGTCGCCCGCTTCGCCCAGGGGCACGCGAAAGCCGCCCACGCCCTCCACCACCACCACATCGGCTGTTCGGGCAATGTTTTCGAAGGCCTCGCGAATGGGGGCGAAGAGGATGGGGCGTCCTTCCTCCCGGGCCGCGATGTGCGGCGCCACGGCGGCGCGCAGGGCGAAGGGATTCACCAGATTCCTTGGCAGGGCCACGCTGCTGGCCGCCCGCAGTTGCTCCACGTCCGCGTTGCGTCCCTGGGCGTCGAGGCCCGCCGCCACCGGCTTCATGCCTGCCGCGGAACGGCCAGCCTGCCGGGCGGCGTGGAGCAGGGCGCAGCAGACGTAGGTCTTGCCGACTTCGGTATCGGTACCGGTGACGAACCAGGCGGTTTTCATTTTTGGGCGTGCAGGGTGATGACGTCGTAGGTCAGGGGGAGGCCAGTCGGCAGGCGCTGGGCTTCGTAGGCCGTCTCGAGTCGCTGCCAGGCGCCGCGGCTCATGAGGCCGTTGCGCCGCTGCTCGCCCACCTGGTTGGCGCCGATGGCCTTGATGGCGCGCAGCAGGGATTTGAGATCGGGGTAACACACCGTTTCTCTCTGGCGCTCCAGGCGTGGATTCCGGAAGCCGGCCGCTGCGGCGGCCACGGCGTCGGGACTCAGGAAGTCGAGGGTATGGCGATGGCTGTCGGCGGCGGCGAAGGCGGTGCGCAATTCGTGGAAGGTTTGCGGGCCCAGGGTGGCGACGGCGAGGTGGCCACCGCGCCAGAGCACGCGCCGGGCCTCGACCAGGGCGCGCGGCAGGTTACACCACTGCAGCGTGAGGCTGGACCAGTACAGGCCGATGCACTCGTCCGCCAGGGGCAGGTGCTCCACATCGCCGGCCAGGCGGTGGATTGCCGGGACCTCGATGTGGGCCACCATGGCCGGGGAGATGTCGAGTCCGACCAGATCGGCTGGGGGAAAGCGCTCGCGCAGCAAGTGCAGGGCGAAACCGGTACCGCAACCGGCATCGAGAATGACGCCGGGCGTCATCATGGCCGGCAGGCCGAGGGCAAGCTGCCCGCACACCCGGCGCTGCACCCGGGCGGCGCTGTCGTAGCTGGGGGCGGCCTTCTCGAAGGCGCGGCGGACCTGGGCCTTAGGCGGGTGAGTCATGGCAGAAGGCGTGAAGGGCGGCGCGAAAACCCTCAGGTTCGGAAAGGAAGGGCGCGTGGGCGCGGCCCGCGAAAGGGAGCAGCCGGGCTCCGGGGATCAGTTGGGCCAGAGTCCGGGCAGCGGCCAGGGGCATGAGCGGGTCGGCGGCGCCGTGCAGGAGCAGGGTGGGCGCCACGACCCGGGGGGCCAGGGGACGCAGGTCGACGTCGCGCAGCCAGGCGAGGCCGGTGGCCAGGGTGGCGGCGGCGGGGCGGGGGTCGGCCAGGGCCAGGAGTTCCCGAGTCAGGGCCTTGCCGGCGGCGTCGCCCCGGTTGAAGTTGCCGACGAAGCGGGGGAGCAGGGCGTCCACGTCGGCAGCCACGCCGGCGGTGAACTCGGCCAGGGCGTCCGTCGCCAGGGCGTCCGGCCAGCCGGGGCGCTGGACGAAGGAGGCGGTACCGGCGGCCAGGAGCAGACGGCCGACTTTCTCCGGATGCCGGGCGGCGACTGTCAGGGCCAGCATGGCGCCCAGGGACCAGCCGCACAGGGGGGTGCCGGGTGCCAGTTGCGCGGCCAGGGCGTCGGCGGCGCCAAAGAAATCTTCGACCAGCGGCTGCTTGCCATAGCCGGGCAAATCCAGGATACGGCCACCCATGGCCTCCGCCGTGGCCTGCCAGGGGCCACGCCCCAGGCACCAGCCGGGGAGGAAGACGAGTCCTGCGCTCATGCCAGTTCTTTGAGGGCGACGACCAGGCGGTCGATGTCGTCGGCGCCGTGGGCGGCGGAAACCGAGATGCGCAGCCGCGCCGTGCCCCTGGGGACCGTCGGCGGACGGATGGCCGGCACCCACAGGCCGCGCTCCCACAGGGTCTGGGCGAGGTCGAGGGCCGCCTGATTTTCGCCCACCACCAGGGGCTGGATGGCGGTCATGGACGGCAACAGGTGCCAGGGCAGACCGGCCAGGCCGTCCCGCAGGCGGCCGATGAGCGAGAGCAGGCGCTGGCGCCGGGTCGGGTCGCTGGCGATGAGGTCGACGCTCTTGTAGAGGGCGAAGGCGACGGCCGGCGGGGCGGCGGTGGTGAAGATGTAGCTGCGGGCCTTCTGCAGTAGGTACTGAATCACGGTTTCCGAAGCGGCGACGAAGGCGCCGGCCACGCCGGCCGCCTTGCCCAGGGTACCCATGAGGATCAGCCGGGGATGGAAGCCAATGCCGAAGTGGCCGAGGCTGCCTTCCCCCCGGGGGCCGAGGACGCCGAAGCCGTGGGCGTCATCCACGATCAGCCAGGCGTCGAAGCGTTCGGCCAGGTCGAGGAGCAGGGGGAGGGGGGCGAGGTCGCCGTCCATGCTGAACACGGCGTCGGTGACGATGATCTTGGTCGTCGCGTCACTGGCCGCCAGGAGCCGCTCCAGGGCCGCCACGTCCTTGTGCGGGTAGCGTAGGGTATCGGCGCCCTGGGCCTTGGCCAGTTGTGCCGCGTCGATGAGGGAGGCGTGGTTGAGCTTGTCCGCGAAGACCGCGGCGCCACGGCCGGCCAGGGTCGGCACGACGGCCAGGTTGGCCAGGTAGCCGGTGGAGAAGGTCAGCGCCTTGGGGAACCCAAGGAATTCGGCCAGTTTGGCCTCCAGCGCCTCATGGGGGACCGTGTGGCCGCTGACCAGATGGGAAGCGCCGCTGCCGGCGCCCCATTGGCGCACGCCCTCGGCGAAGGCGGCGGCGACGGCCGGATCGTTGGCCAGCCCGAGGTAGTCGTTGCTGGCGAAGGCAAGCATCTCGCGGCCGTCGACGCGAACGTGCGGACTGCAGGGGGAGGTCACCAGCCGGCGGCGGCGGCTGAGGCCGGTGGCGACGATATCCTCCAGTTCGTCCTCTAGGCGGGAAATCAGCGCGGAGCGGGTCAAGGGTTGTCGTCCTCATGTAGCCAGGAGGGAATGTGGCGTTTGCCATGGAGCACACGCCACACGTCGATGGAGTCGGTGTTCTCGACGTAGAACACGACGTAAGGGTAGCGGGCCAGCGGCCATGAACGGAGCCCGGGAAGGCTCAATTCATGGGCGTACCGGGGCGATCCCGCGGCCGGATGTAGGCGGATGTGAGCAAAGGCTTGTTCCAGGGCATCGATGAAGCCCAGGGCGGCCTGTGCGGCGCCTTCGCTCAAGAAATGGTCCAGCGCTTCGTCGATATCCCGATTGGCCAGTTCGCGCGGGATGACGGGTTTGGCGTTCACTTCCCGGCGCGCTGCCTGACGCGGCCGCGCAAGCCGGAAAAATAGGCGGTGGTGACCGGCGCTGCGGGAGCTGACACGGCACCGGCGAGGAGCAGGTTGCGCAGGTCAAGACGCTCCTGATCCTTGCGAATCAGCTCGCGCACGTACTCGCTGCAGGTGCCGTAGCCGCGCTGGGCAACCTGGTCGTCCACGAAGGACTTCAGGGAGTCAGGCAGGGAAATGTTCATGGTACTCATGGCCCTATCCTAGAAGGCTTGGCAAAATTTGGCAAGATCGCCCACGGCAAGTATCTGGCCTGCCCTAGTAGTCAGTCAGATAGGTTTGCGTCGATGCCGAGGCGCGCATCCGCGCCCCGATCGCGCGAAGCGAACCGCAGCCATAGCCGAAGCTATGGCGAGGATGAGCGACAAAGCGAGCGGGGATGCGGGGCGTGCCGAACATAGCTGAACCTGTCTGACTGACTACTAGGCGGCCAGCGCGGCGCTCAGCGCACCGGCCACGGCGCCGGCCAGATGGGCGATTTCGGTCTCGCCCACGACATACGGCGGCATGACGTAGATCGTGTTGCCGATGGGCCGTACCAGGGCTTCGCGGTCCAGGGCGGCGCGGTAGAAGCGGCGGGAGAACCAGGGGTCCGGGGTATCCACGTCGAAGGCCAGGATCATGCCGCGCTGGCGCAGGTGGCGAACATTCTCGTGATTGGCCAGGGGGGCGAAGGCCGTGCCCAGTTGCGCGGCGCGGTGGCGGTTGGCGGCGAGCACGTCGTCTGCGGCAAAGATGTCCAGGGTGGCCAGCGCCGCGCGGCAGGCCAGGGGGTTGCCGGTGTAGGAATGGGAATGGAGGAAGCCCCGGGCCACCGAACCGTCGAGGAAGGCGCCGTAAATGGCGTCGCTGGACAGCACCACCGAAAGCGGCAGGGTGCCGCCGGAAATGCCCTTGGACAGGCACAGCAGGTCGGGGCGGACGTCAGCCTGTTCATGGGCGAAGAAGCTGCCGGTACGGCCGCAGCCGACGGCGATTTCGTCGCAGATGAGATGGACCTCGTAGCGGTCGCAGAGGGCACGGGCCAGACGCAGATATTCCGGGTCGTACATGGCCATGCCGGCGGCGCCCTGGACCAGGGGTTCGACGATGAGGGCGGCGATGCGCTCGCCGTGGGTCTCCAGATGGGCCTCCAGGGCGGCGGCGGCGCGGCGGGCGACGGCGGCGGGGGATTCGCCGGGTTCGGTCTGGCGGAAATCGGGCGACGGGACGACGGTGGCAGCCCGCACCAGCGGCGCGTAAGCGTCCCTGAACAGGGCGACGTCGGTGACCGCCAGGGCGCCGACGGTCTCGCCGTGGTAGCTGCCGGCGAGACAGAGGAATTCCCGCTTTTCGGGCTGGCCGACGTTCTGCCAGTAATGAAAGCTCATCTTGAGGGCGATCTCGGTGGCCGAGGCGCCGTCGGAGGCGTAGAAGGCGTGGCCCAGATGGCCTCCGGTCAGGGCGGCCAGGCGCTCCGAGAGTTCCACCACCGGCTGGTGGGTGAAGCCGGCGAGCATGACGTGGTCCAGTGTTTCGAGCTGCGCCCTCAATGCCGCGTTGATGCGCGGGTTGGCGTGGCCGAAGAGATTGGTCCACCAGGAACTGATGCCGTCCAGGTAGCGCCGTCCCTCGAAGTCATGGAGCCAGGGGCCGTCACCCCGGGCGATGGGGATCAGGGGCAGGTAGCCCGGCGCCAGTGGCCGGGCATGGTGCTGCATCTGGGTGCACGGGTGCCAGACGGCGGCCTGGCTGCGGGCCAGCCAGTCGGCGTTGGCGCCGGGGCTTGGGGGCACTCAGTGCAGAACCTGGGAAGGGGTGGCGGGTTGGTCCGGCATTTCCGCATGCACCAGATCCCCCTCGGGATTGGGGTACATGGGGGCGCCGCAGTCGTCGCAGAATTCCATGGGGAAGCGATGATCGTGGATCACCACGTCCTTGACGCCGCATTCGCGCAGCACGGTCTCGATCTCGCTCTGGGCCTCGCTGGCTTCGTCCTCGGCGCCCAGCAGGGGCCACACGACGCCGTGCCAGATGTCGTCCTTGTCCCGCGGGCCGAAGCCGATGCGGAATTCCTCCAGGCGGCGGTCGTAGCAGGGGCCTACGACGGCCCGCAGGTCGGCGGGTGTGATGCTCTGCACGGTTTGCAGGAAGGCCACCGAGGCCTTGACCGAATAGGGCCGGGACGCCCGGTCGGCCTGGCGGCAGGCGGAGTGATAGGCGTCGGCCAGGAGCGGCTGCCAGGCGCAGCCGGTGAGCAGGGGTTCCAGGCTGGGGCTGCCCTGGCGGATCCATTCCTTGAGGGCGGCTTCCTTGTTGCCGTCCTTCTCGTTCCAGCGGAACACCGGGCGGCCGGCGGGGAGCACCACCGCGCCCACCAGGTAGCGCACGTCGGACAGGAAGCGGTTGGTTTCCGCCAGATTGGCGGTGTCGATGGTCAGCGCCTTGCCGGCCAGGGCGGCGAGGCCCAGTTCCCGGGTGAGTTGCCAGGTATCGCAGAAGCTGCGGGGGAGCTGGTCGGGGCTGAAGAGGTAATCGGCCAGGGCGACGCGGGTGTCACTGGCGAAGACGTGGGCGCCGAGTTGCACGGCCACCGTTTCGACCGTGCTGCGGGGCAGGGTGCCGGAGGGAATGGAAAAGCGCGACCAGGCCAGGATGGGGGCGGCGAAGAGCTGTACTTCGAAATCCTGTCCGCCCGAATCGAGGCGCGTCGTTTCGGCGCGGGACTCGACCATGTCGGCCAGTTCGTCGTGGGCCCGGGGGTTCAACTCGAAAAGGCGGTCCAGGGCGCCATTCAGGTCATCTTCTGAACCATGCTTGAGGAGGCTGTCCACCAGGTCCGCCAACTGGCGCTCCCAGAAGGCATCCTCCAGTTTGCCGCCCGAATCGGAAAGGCCGGTGGCCAGGCGTTGTAACTCGGCTGCATCGCGGGAGATGCGGTCGCGGGAACCGAAGCGGGTGCGTTTCATGGGGGGACTCGGGGAGGATAACGCCGCGATTTTACCAAGCCGCTACAATCGGCGGGCCGCGATTCGACCGGAAGACCATGCGCATCGTCCTATCCCCCGCAAAATCCCTGGATTTCACCACCCCGCCCACCGTTTCGGACCACAGCCAGCCTGCCTTCCTCAACGAAGCCCGGCAGCTGGTGGCCGAGCTGCGCCGGCGCTCCCCGGCCGAAATCGCAGCCCTGATGGGCATTTCGGACAAACTCGCCCTGCTCAATTACAACCGTTTCGCCGAGTGGAGCCCGCCTTTTGCACCTCACAACGCCAAACAGGCGGTTCTCGCCTTCGACGGCGACGTCTACGACGGCCTTGCCGCGCCGACGCTTTCCGCCGCCGACCTGGCCTTCGCCCAGGAACACCTGCGTATCCTGTCCGGCCTCTACGGCTGGTTGCGCCCCCTGGACCTGATCCAGCCCTACCGGCTGGAAATGGGCACCCGGCTGCCCAACCGGCGCGGCCGCGACCTCTATGCCTTCTGGGGCGACCGCCTGGCCAAGGCGGCCCGGCGGGAAGGGGCAGGGGGCGTTCTGGTGAATCTCGCCTCGGAAGAGTATTTCAAGGCCCTGGCCGGCGGAATCAAGGGGCGGGTGGTGCAGCCGGTCTTCGAGGACTGGAACGGGGGCCGCTACCGCATCGTCAGTTTCTTCGCCAAGCGCGCCCGGGGCCTCATGGCCCGCTACGCCATCCTGAATCGCCTGACGGCGCCGGAAGGCCTGCAGGACTTCGACCTCGACGGCTACGCCTACGTCCCCGCCGTCTCCGACCGCGACCGCTGGGTCTTCCGCCGGTGATTTGTCGGCAGCTTCCGTCTATGATGCGTTTATAGAGCAGTCGCGACGGCGGCCGGCCTGGTGGAGGAACTTCAGGCCGGGGGGGCGCCGGCCGGCCTGCTTCAGTTCTCGATCTTCCAGGAGTCCATCATGCGCCGCTCTTCCCTCGTCCTTGCCCTTGCCGCCGCGCTTTGCGCCGGAGGCGCCAGCGCCCAGTACCAGGCCCAGCAGACCCCGCCCGGGCTCTACCCCTACCAGAAGAACCAGCTTCCCCCGGGGGGCTACTACGACAATGCCCCGGGAATCCCCACCAGCGGCATCGAGCAGGGTAGACAACTGGAATCGAATCAGCCCCAGAACCAGCGCAGCGGCCCCACCGTCTATCACCGCAACTACGACCGCAAGGGCAGTACCACGGTCATCACTGGTCCCAACGGCACGACCGTGTGCACGGATTCCTACGGCAAGCGGAGCACTACGGGCGTCTGCTTCTGAGGTTGGAAAGCCGCCGTATGGCCCGGCTTCTCCGGATGCAGTTGGGTTTGCTGAACCGCTGCTTTCCGCCTTGAGGGCGTGTGACTTTCTCTTGTCTCGCCAAGAGAAAGTCACCAAAGAGAAGGCGACCCCAGGGTCGACGCCGGGCTGCGCCCGGTCCCTTGCGCTACTCGGGCTCCCGGGCGGGTCGCTAAACTCGCCTGCGGCTCAGACAACGCGACCCGAAGGCCCCCGGAAGCCCTGCGTTGCTCAGCGTCTTCCATGGGGGGAGGGGCGTCCGGAACCGGACAGGTGTGCGGCTGCTCCAGTCCGGAGTGTGCGAGAGAACCGAATAGACCATTCAGCCCGTCCGCTTCTGGGCCCCTTGAGAGGAGCCGAGCAACGCAGGGGGCTTGGGGGAAGTCGGCTCGCGTTGTCTGAGCCCCCGCAGGGGGCGAGTTTAGCGAGACGCCCAAGGCCCCGAGTAGCGCAGGGAAGCCCCCAACGGGGGCTTCCGACCCAGGGGTGGCTTCTTCTTTGGCTACTTTCTTCTTGCCACCAAGAAGAAAGTACGCCCGCGCCTCCAGCGCGGAAACCATGGGTTCGGAAAAGCGGAAAGACCGGGGAGCGCCGATGAACGGCAAGGGCTCAAAAAATGGCCTTTACCTAAATTCCGTTTCCGCTTCTCGCATGCCTTTTGTATATTTATCGCCGCTGCGCTCCGCCTGCCTCATACTCGTACAGCCCGCTACGATTGCTTCACAGCTTCTAAGCCGCTCCACCGCCCCCACCGGGGTGACGATGGCAAAAGCAAGGCCCTGCCGGCCCTTGAGGCCGAGCAGGGCCTTGTCCTTGCTGACCAGCAAGTCGGCGCCGCCCCGGGCGGCCAGTTCCAGGAAGATCTGATCGTCGGCGTCCCGGCAGCGCGGCAGACGCGGCGCTTCTCCCGGGGCCAGGTGCTCGGTGGCGGCCCGATAGCTTGCCAGCAGGGCGTCTTGGGCGGTGGAAGCCAGGGCGAATTCCGGGTAGGCGATGACCCGCTCCAGTTCCCCCAGGGTGCGGGCGTCGGCCAGAAAGACGGCTTCGCCCCGGGCCTGCGCCCTGCCCAGGGGAAGGGCGGCGGGGTCGTGGAAGTGGAGCAGGTCGAGGACCACGTTGGTATCGAGGACGAGGCGCACGGCTTCGGACTCCCGGGGCGGGGCGGTAGAATCGCCCATTTTCCCGAGAGCCCCGTCCCGTGTCACGACTTCTTCTCGCCCCCATGGAAGGCCTGGCCGATGACATCCTGCGTGATGTCCTCACCGCCGTGGGTGGCTACGACTGGGCCGTGTGCGAATTCGTGCGAGTGTCCGGGAACCGCCTGCCGGCGCGCACCTTTACCCGGGTCTGTCCCGAACTCCTGAACGCCAGCCGTACCCGGGCGGGCACCCCGGTGCGGGTGCAGCTTCTCGGCTCCGATCCGGCATGCATGGCCGACAACGCCGCCCGCCTGGTGGAGCTGGCGCCCGCCGGGGTCGACCTCAATTTCGGCTGCCCCGCCCCCACCGTCAATCGCCATCGCGGCGGGGCGGCGCTCCTGGGCGAACCGGACCTGCTCTTCGCCATCGCCCGGGCCGTGCGGGCCGTGGTGCCGACGGGGATTCCCTTCACCGCAAAGATGCGTCTGGGCATCGACGACCCCGGCCTCGCCGTGGCCTGCGCCCAGGCTCTCGCCGCCGGGGGCGCCGAGGAGCTGGTGGTGCACGGGCGCACCAAGGCCGACGCTTACCGCCCGCCGGCCCGCTGGCCCTGCATCGACCGCGTGCGGGCGGCCATCGCCATTCCCGTCATCGCCAATGGCGAAATCTGGAATTTTCAGGATTACGAAGCCTGCCTCCAGGCCTCCGGATGCGCCGATGTCATGCTGGGGCGGGGGGCCGTCGCCGACCCCTTTTTGGCCCGGCGCCTGCGCGGCGAGCCGGTGGGCGGCTGGGAGGATTTGAAGCCTGTCCTGGGCCGCTTCTGGGCCGGCGTGCGGGGCAAGGTGGCGCCCCAGCACGCCCCGGGGCGCCTCAAACAGTGGCTGGGCCTTTTGCGGCGTGCCTACCCGGAGGCGGCGCTGCTCCTCGCCACCCTGCGACCGGTGACCTGTGCCCGGGAAATCGACCGTCTTCTCGCCGCTGCCGGCATCGTCGCCGCATTGGGGCCCCCGCGGCCCCTGCCCCTGGCCGCATGAGCGCCCCCGGCAACTCCCGCCGGGTCGGCAGCCCCCAGGAAGGCCCCCACCGGGATCTCGACGCCCTGCTCACGCGCCATGCTGCGCAGCCCTTCAGGAAGCCCTACGCCGACTACAACCGCAGTGCCTACGCCGAAGCCCGGGCCGCCTGGGGGGGCAGCGCCCCCCTCATCCTGGACGCCGGCTGCGGCGTGGGCTGGAGCACTCTGGAACTGGCCCGCCGTTACCCGGAGCATTTCGTCCTGGGAGTCGACCAGTCTCGGCACCGGCTGGAGCGGGGCAAGCCGCAGGAGTGCCCCGCCAACGCGGCCTTCGTGCGGGCCGACCTGGTCGATTTCTGGCGCCTCCTGGCCGAGGATGGCGTGACCCTCGCCCGGCACACCCTGCTTTATCCCAATCCCTGGCCCAAGATCGGCCATGTGGCGCGGCGCTGGCCCGGCCATGCCGTCTTTCCCAGCGTCGTGGCCCTGGGGGGCGTGCTCGAATGCCGCAGCAACTGGCGCGTGTACGTCGAGGAAATGGCCTATGCCATCAAACGTCTGGCCGGCGTCGCCGCCCCGCTGGAGGCTTGGCAGCCGGAGCTTCCCCTCACCCCCTTCGAACGCAAGTATCAGGAATCCGGCCACGCCCTGTGGCGCTGCGTTGCCGACCTGGGGCAGCGTTTGACCCCGGCGGGATAAGCCCCGATACTGCTGCCCAGCGTGGCTTGGCGGGGGAATCCAGGGATGATGATCGAGCGGGCATTCGCCCTGACCGGGCGGGCGGACGGCGTTGTGCGGTGCTGAACGCCAACTCCACCGTCTCCCGTCTGGGGCGCTACCAGCTTTCCCGGGTGCTTGGCCAGGGCGCCATGGGCGTGGTGTACGAGGGCCTCGACCCGCTCCTCAATCGGCCGGTGGCGGTCAAGACCATCCTGCGCAGCGCCCTGGGTGACCCGGAAACCCTCTCCGATACCTCGACCCGCTTCGTGCGCGAGGCCCAGGCCATCGCCCGGCTCAACCACCCGCACATCGTCAATGTGTTCGACTTCGGCGAAGAAGGCGACATCGCCTATTTCGTCATGGAATTCGTGCGGGGCCGGGAACTCAAGGGTTTCCTGGACAACGGCGAAATCTTCTCCCGCGACGAGGCCGTGCGCATCGTGTGCGAACTGCTGGCCGCCCTCGACTTTGCACATCGCCAGGGCGTCGTCCACCGCGACGTGAAGCCGGCCAACGTCATGCTCGACGCCGAGCGCCGGGTCAAACTCACCGACTTCGGCGTGGCCCGCATGACCGACGGCGGCAGCGACCGTACCCAGGCCGGCACCATGGTCGGCACCCCCAGTTACATGTCGCCGGAGCAGATTCAGGGCTTCAAGGTGGGGTCGCGCACCGACCTATTTGCCGTCGGCATCATCCTTTACCAGTTTCTTACCGGAACAAAACCCTTCCCCGGTCCCGGCGTCTGGGCCGTGCAGAAGCAGATCGTCCATGACGACCCCGTGCCGCCTTCGGTGGCCTGCGCGGAAATCGATCCCCGCTTCGACGCCGTGGTGGCCCGGGCCCTGGCCAAGGAGCCCGACGCCCGATATGGCAGCGCCGCCGAGTTTGCCGAGGATCTGCTGGCGGTGCATCGGGCGGTGGGGGAGGGGGACGGGGACAGCGCGCCGGGAGGCGCCGCTGCGGCGAGCGCCGCACTGACCCTGCCCCCGGTCGCGCGCCCTGCGCCGGAAGAGGTCACGGAGATCCCCCTTGCCCTGCCGCCGCAGGCGTCCCGGGGAGCGGCGGAACCCGAAGCCACCCTGGTGCCGCCCCCGGCGCAGGGTGCCCCCGCTACGCCCCCGCCTGCCCCGGCGCGGCGCGGGCTGTGGGGAGGGCTGGCGGCGCTGGGGGGCCTCGCGGCGCTGGGCGCCTACCTCGCCCGGACGCCTCCGCCGGCCTCGGAAGCCCCGGCTCCCTCGCCAATGCCCGCCCAACCGGCCCAACCGGCCCAACCGGCCCAACCGACCCAACCGACCCAACCGACCCAACCGACCCAACCGACCCAACCGACCCAACCGACCCCGACCCCGACCCCGACCCCGACCCCGACCCCGACCCCGAGCAAGCCGGCTCCCGATTCCCCGGAGGGCCAGGGGGCGCAGCGCATGCCTGCCGCCAAGGCGGTGCCCGGGGAATCTAATCCTGCTCCGGGGGAGACTCTTCCGGCCGCCCCCAAGCCGCGCAAACCCGTCCGGTCCGAAGCGACAGCTGTCCCTGCAACCCCCGGGGTTCCCTCGGCCAAAAGTCCCCCCTCATCCTCTTCAGCCCGCCGGGATTCCAGCCGTTGCCAGGAGCTCCTGCAACGTTTCCAGTTGGGGGAAGGTCTATCTCCCGACGACCTCGTCTTCCTGCAAAAGGAGTGCAAAAAATGAAATTGGTCCACGCTTTCAAGGATGCGTCCCCTCCGTTCCGGCGGTTCAGCCAGGCCTGGCTGCCCCTGATGGTCGCCGTTGTCGTCGCCGCCTGCGCCCAGGCCCCGCGCAGCGATGCCCCGGCGGCGGGGGCCACCCCCGCCCCGGCTGCTGCGACTCCAGGCGCCGCCGCGCCTGCGGCGCCTGCGACGCCCCCGCCCGTCGTGCCCTACGATCAGGCGGTACTCAGCGCCGCCAACACGCTGCTCGGTAAGGCCCAGTTGCCCACGGCCGAGGCCGGGGCGCGCTTCCCGGTGGTCATCGACCCCCTCATCGACGGCATGAGCGGCGCGCAGTCGGCGGCCACCCAGGCCATGGGGGCGCGCATCGAGGCGCTCATCCGGGAGAAGTACCCGCAATTCGAGGTGCTGCCCTTCACGGCGGCCAACGTGGCCAAATCGCCCCTCGTGCTGGTGGGCACCTTCACCGGGGTCAACAAGGAGCGCAAGACCGAGGGGGTGCGGGAGGCCTTCCGCATCTGCCTGGCCCTGGCCGACCTGAAATCCGGCAAGCTGGTGGGCAAGGGCCTGGCCTTCGCGCAACCGGGTAACGTGGACATCACCCCTACCACCTTCTTCCGCGACAACCCGGCCTGGACCGAGGATCCCGCCACCCTGGGCTATATCCGCACCTGCCAGGGCACCAAGGCGGGCGATCCGATCAACCCGCTCTACGTCGACCGCATCCTGGCGGCCTCCATGGTGGCCCAGGCCATCGATGCCTATAACGCCGGCAAGTACGCCGACGCCCTGGCCCATTACGAGAGCGCCCTGCGGGTGCCCTTCGGCAATCAGTTCCGGGTGTTTTCCGGCCTGTATCTGAGCAACTGGCGCCTGGGGCGCAAGGAATCGGCCACCGACGCCTTCGGCCAGATGATCGATTTCGGTCTGGAGAACAAGCGGGTCGGGGTCAAGTTTCTCTTCCGGCCCGGGACCACGGCCTTCATCGCCGACCGCAAGCTGAGCGAACCCTACCCGGTCTGGCTGGCCCAGATCGCCAGCCGGGCGGCGCGCCGCAATTCCTGTCTGGAGATTGCCGGCCACACCAGCCCCAGCGGCCCGGAACCCATGAACGAGCGGCTCTCGCTCCTGCGGGCGGAATACGTCAAATCGCGCCTGGACCAGTTCTCGCCGGGCCTGGGCAAGCGCACCATCGCCAACGGTCTGGGTTCCCGCGAAGCCCTGATCGGCAACGGCAAGGACGATGGCAGCGATGCCCTGGACCGGCGGGTGGAATTCAAGGTCATCGGCTGTTGAGCGCCGGCGGCAATCCCTGCCAGAGCTGCGGCGCCTGCTGCGCCGCCTTTCGCGTCGATTTCGACCGGGCCGAATTGCAAGGCGGCGCCTTCCCCTGGGGAGAAGGCGTCCCCCCCGCCCTGACCCTGCCGCTGACCGGCCGCCTGGTGCGCATGGCCGGCACCGACGCCTCACCCCCCCGCTGCCAGGCCCTCGGCGGCACCCTGGGGGTGTCAGTCAATTGCTCGATCTACCCCACCCGCCCCTCGCCCTGCCGGGAATTCGAGCCCGAGCACGCCGCCTGCCGGGAGGCGCGGAGGAGGGTGTTGGGCGGGTGTGCGGCGAGAGGGGAGGCGTGAGAGGTAAGGGGCGGGTTTCCATCGTTCACCTTTCACCTTTCACCCAGATTCACCCCTTCTCCGGCAGCTCGATCTTCACTTCCAGTACCTCGTAGCGGTCCTGTTTTTCCAGGGAGACCCGGATGTCGTCCGGGTTCACCTTGACGTACTTGGAGATGACCTGGATCAGTTCCCGCTGCAGGTCGGGCAGGAAGTTGGCGCTGCCGCCGCCGTCGCGCTCGTGGGCGATGATGAGTTGCAGGCGCTCCTTGGCCACCTGGGCGGTTTTCGGCTTGTTGCCGAAGAGCATGGAAAGCAGCGACATCTCACTTGCCTCCGAACAGGCGTTTCAGGAGGCCCGGCCTGACGTAATCGACGAAGCGCAGGGGCTTGTCCTCGCCCAGGAAGCGGGCGATGGCATCCTGGTAGGCGAGGGAGGCGTCCGATTCCTTCTGATGGATCACCGGAGCGCCCTGGTTGGAAGCCTGGAGCACGTCTTCCGATTCCGGAATCACCCCCAGGATCGGTACCCGCAGGATTTCCTGGATGTCCTTGTAGGACAGCATCTCCCCCGCCTCGACCCGGCCCGGGTTGTAGCGGGTGATGAGCAGGTGTTCCTTGACCGGCTCCCGCCCTTCGATGGCGCGGCGGGACTTGGCCTGCAGGATGCCCAGGATGCGGTCCGAATCACGCACCGAGGAAACCTCCGGATTGGTCACCACCACAGCCTCGTCGGCGAAGGTGAGCGCCATCACCGCGCCGTGCTCGATGCCGGCGGGCGAGTCGCAGACGATGAAGTCGAAGCCCTGGTGGGTGAGTTCGCCGAGCACCCGTTCGACGCCTTCTTCCTTGAGGGCGTCCTTGTCCCGGGTCTGGGAGGCGGGCAGCACCCACAGGTTGTCGCAGTGCTTGTCCTTGATGAGGCCCTGGGTGAGGGTGGCCTCGCCGTTGATGACGTTGATGAGGTCATAGACCACACGGCGCTCGCAGCCCATGATGAGGTCCAGGTTGCGCAGGCCCACGTCGAAGTCGATGACGACGGTTTTGTAGCCGCGCTGGGCGAGGCCGGTGGCGAAGCTGGCGCTGGTGGTGGTCTTGCCGACCCCGCCTTTGCCGGAAGTTACAGTCACGATACGGGTCACGGAAATGCTTTCGAGAAGAGAGGGGTTGGGGGATCAGCGCAGGGCCAGGGGGGCGATGCGCAGGGTGTCTTCCTCCAGACGGATATGGGCGGGTCGGCCGGCCAGATCGGCAGGCAGCCCGTCTTCGAAAGTGCGATAGGTGCCGGCGATGGAAACCAGTTCCGCCTCCAGGCTGGTGGTGAAGATGCGCGCCCCGGCGTCGCCGCTGGCCCCCGCCAGGGCCCGCCCGCGCAGGGGGGCGTACACGTGGATGTGCCCGTCGGCGATGACCTCGGCCCCCGCGCTGACCATGGCCAGCACCACCAGGTCACTGCCCCGGGCGTAGAAGCGCTGCCCCGAGCGTAGTGGCCGGTCGAGGACCACCGTCGGTAGGGTCCCGGTGGCCGGGGAGGGCGGTGACGCGGCGGGTGCCGCTTCATCGGCCACCGCGGTGGCAACGGGCGCTGACGGGGGCGCAGCGTTCGCCGGAGGGTGAGCCGGTGAAGCTGCCGCAGCCTCGGCCTGGGCCGGAGTCTGCCCCTGGATGTGCACCTGGGCGGGAGTCTGCACCTGGGGCTGCAGCGGAGTTTGGGCCTGGGCCTGGGCCGAAGCCGCCCGCGGCCCCCGGCCCAGGGCGTCGTCGCCCACCAGGGCCAGGCCGCTGCCGAGAACAAGTTCCGCTGGGATGCCCCGCAGCGCCACCGGGTTCAGCCCGGAGGCCCGCAGGAGTGCCAGCAGGGCGGGCCAGTCGAGGGCTGCGGCCGGCATTGCCGCGGCGGAAAAATCGAGTACCGCCAGGTCACCCTCAAAAAAATCGGGGGCATTGCCGGTCAAATCGGCCAGGGAGTCGTGGAGAACCTGGGGATCGGTACTGCCCAGGAGGGTATGGATGATCTTGAGGGTGGTGCCCTTGAACTGGATGGGAGTTGCCTTGGCCATGCGGACTGCGGGGGTGATGCGAAGGGCCGCGATTATCCCACAGGCCTGCCTCGGCCGGGTCAGGAAGTGGCGGGCGGGCCCGTCCGAATTTCCCGTCAGCGGCGACCCTGGGCGCGTTGATGGGGCGCAGATCTCGGCGCCAATCATCTCCCCGTTCAGGCACTGATGCGGGCTCCATCTATGCGGAATGTCATATTGACAGACGGATGTATGCCGAAGAAACTCCAATAAAAATCATCAACATGTCACAGGCCCCGGCGCGTGCGCCGGGCCTTGTCTTTCTTGGGGAATCGCATGTCGGGGGACAGTGGCGAGCTCGGTCGGGAGGAACTCGCGTGGCTTTTTGCCAGCCTGTGCGGCCTGTATCGCGTGCCTTTCGACGCAGCCCTGCTGCAGAGCGCCCATCCGCCGCCCCTGACCCGCGCCACGCTGCACGAAGCGGCCCGGGCCCTGGGTTTCCGCACGGGGCTCGTCCCCAGCGCCGGCCTGGACTGGCAGCGCCTGCCCTTGCCGGCCCTGGCCTTCCTGGCGCCGGGCGCCGACGCTGCGGCACCCCCGCCGGCGGGGGCCGCGGGTGAAGGCGACCAGGAGGCGCCGACGGCGAGGCCCGTGCCCATCCTCATCCTCAAGACCGACGGCGCCAAGCTCCTTTTTCTGCGCTTCGGCCAGGGCAGCCCGGAAACCCTGCCGGTGGCGGATCTGCTCCACCGGGGCGAGGCGGAACTCGTCGTCTTTGCGCGGGAAGCGCCGGCCGACGGCCCCGTGCCGGGCTTCGCCGCCCAGCGGCCGGGTTTCGGCTTCGCCTGGTTCGTCCCGCAACTCCTGAAGCACAAGACCCTGTGGCGCGACGTGCTGCTGGCCAGCCTGGCCCTCCAGCTCGTGGGCCTGGCCACGCCCCTGTTTACCCAGGTCATCATCGACAAGGTGGTGGTGCACCAGACGCGCAGCACCCTCGTGGTGCTGGGCGTCGCCCTCGTCATGTTCATGCTCTTCACCGCCGGCATGACCTGGCTGCGCCAATACCTGGTGCTGCACACCGGCAACCGCATCGACGCCGTGCTGGGCAGCCAGGTCTTCGGCCACCTGCTGCGCCTGCCCCTGCCTTATTTCGAACAGCGCCCCACCGGCACCCTGGTGGCGCGCCTGCACGGCGTCGAAACCCTGCGCGAATTCGTCTCCGGCGCCGCCGTCACCCTCATCCTCGACCTGCCCTTCCTCATCGTCTTCCTGGCGGTGATGTTCGCCTATTCCTGGCAACTCAGCCTCATCGCCGTCGGCCTCCTGGGCACCGTCGCCCTCATCAGCTTTCTGGTGGCCCCCCTCTTCCGCCAGCGCCTCGATCGCCAGTTCATGCTCGGCGCCCGCAACCAGGCCTATCTCACCGAATACGTCTGCGGCATCGCCACCGTCAAGGCCCTGCAAATGGAGCCGGATGTGGATAAGAAATACGGCGACTTCCTCGCCCAGTACCTGGCCGCCGGGTTCTCCACCAAGCAGGTGGGCAATACCTACAACGTCGTCGCCAACGGGCTGGAACAGATGATGACCCTCGCCATCCTCATCGTCGGCGCCCTGCTGGTCATGGAGAACACGGGCTTCACCGTCGGCATGCTGGTGGCCTTTCAGATGTTCGCCGGACGCATGAGCCAGCCGCTGCTGCGCCTGGTGGGCCTGTGGCAGGAATTCCAGCAGGCCAATATCGCCGTGCAGCGCCTGGGGGACATTCTCGACATGCCCCAGGAACCCCACGCCCTGGCGCCCAGCCGGGAAGGCACGGGCGAGGGCCGTCTCACCCTGCACGACCTGGCTTTCCGCTATTCCGATCACCACCCCTGGCTGTACACCCGCCTGGGTATCGCCTTCAAGCCCGGCCACCTGACCGTGCTCATGGGCCCCAGCGGCTGCGGCAAGAGCACCCTGGCCAAGCTCATCCTGGGCTTCTACCAGCCCCAGGAGGGGCATATCGCCCTGGATGGCAAGGACATCCGCCACCTGGCCGCCAACGAACTGCGCCAGACCTTCGGCGTGGTCCCCCAGGAAACCGTGCTCTTTTCCGGCACCCTCTACGACAACCTGGTCATGGCCCATCCCTACGCCAGCTTCGAGGACGTCATCCGCGCCTGCAAGGCGGCCGAGATCCACGAGGTGATCGAGAAGCTGCCCCAGGGCTACCAGACCGAAATCGGCGAGCGGGGCACCGGCCTCTCCGGCGGCCAGAGGCAGCGCATCGCCATCGCCCGGGCCCTCCTGAAGCGGCCCAGAATCCTGATCTTCGACGAAGCCGTCTCGAACCTGGATCAACAGACGGCGGAGCACTTCGCCCGCACGGTGAACAAGCTCAAGGGCCAGGTGACCATGATTTTCATCACCCACCAGATTCCGCGGGGTCTGCTGGTGGATGAGGTGGTGGATCTGGGGGAGGAAACGGGGCGGCCGGTGGGGGTATTGGAGGAGGGCGGCGGGAAATGAGGGGATTGCGAAATCTGATCCGACACGGCGTGGCGATGGGTCTTCTGGCCATGACGCTGCACGCTCTGGGCGCCCAGGGCTTGCTCGAGCAAATGCCCGACCCCCCGGACATTCCTGGTCAGGCGGAAGTCGATGCCTGGGAAGAACGGGCCCGAGCCGGAGACTGGACGATCAAGCAGCACTTCGCTGCGGCGTATCTCTACCAAGCCCTGGCGTCGGAATACTGGGACCGCGGATGCAGGCACCTGAAGCACGGGCACTTCTGCCGTGCCCTGGCCGAGCGTCGCGAGACGGGCCGCTCCTCCCTGTATGAAATCGTCGAATTGCCGGGTGACGGCCCCGTCATCCGCAAGGTCCTGGCACGCCTTCAGGCCGATCTGGCCCGGCGCCGCGTTCTTGACGCCAGGACAGCGTTCGACCCGGAGCATCCGGCCTGCCGGGAGGCCGTGCGCTATTACGAGCGGGCAATCGAGAATGAAGTGGTGATGGGGAATGGGCAGAGTTGTACGGCTACCAGGATGTTTGAAATGGCGTGGCATGGCCAATGCCTATCTGAGAGTAGAGAACAAGCCTCCAGATACGCAAAACTCTCCCGTGGGTGTCCGCAGTATTGAGTAGCGCCCTACACGCGCTCTGATACTAACTTTTCAGAAAGCATTGTCACAAACATGATAAAATATGCTAATGAAATGCAAAAGAACTACCGACGGTCGTAAGCACGGCCGAGCCGCCCTGCCGGTGATGCGGCAACAGGCGATCAAGGCCATCCGTGAGGGGCAGGACGTGAACAGCGTTGCCGCCGCCTACGGCGTCAATGTGCGCAGTGTCTTTCGCTGGCTGGCCGATTTTGCCAACGGTGGGCAGAACGCGCTGTTGTCCAAGCCGATTCCGGGGCGCCCGCCGAAGGTAAGCGCGGATGAAATGCGCTGGCTGGCCCAGGCGGTGAAAGACCATACCCCGCTGCAATTCAAGTTTGCCTTTGGTCTGTGGACGCTGTCGCTGATCGCCGCGCTGATCGAACGCGAATTCGGCAAGAAGCTCTCGCTGGCCTCGGTCAGCCGCATCATGAAGCTGTTGGGCTTCTCGGCCCAGAAGCCGCTCTACCAAGCATGGCAGCAGGATGCGACCCTGGTGCGGGCCTGGGAAGCGGAAATCTACCCGGCGATCCGTGCCGAAGCCAAGGCCGCCGGAGCGACGATCTACTTTGCCGATGAAT
Organism: Betaproteobacteria bacterium; assembly: GCA_016720065.1. Taxonomy (NCBI): domain Bacteria; kingdom Pseudomonadati; phylum Pseudomonadota; class Betaproteobacteria; species Betaproteobacteria bacterium. Next base: position 474,587 of record JADJXY010000002.1, read on the forward strand.
CGGGCATCCGTTCCGACTACCACACGGGGACGACCTGGGCGCCGGTAGGCGAGACCCCGGTGGTGGAAGTGACCGGGCGCCGCTTCTCCCTGAACATGATCTCGGCCGTCAGTCCGCAAGGCGAATTCCGCTTCATGCTGCACGACGGCACGGTCAATGCCGAAGTCTTCCGGGAATTCCTCAAGCGCCTGCTGATCGGGGCTGAAAAGCCGGTGTTCCTGATCGTAGATGGTCATCCGATCCACAAGGCGAAACTGATCAAGACCTTCGTCGAGGCCCAGAACGGCAGGCTCAAGCTGTTCTACCTGCCGCCGTACTCGCCCCAGATCAATCCTGACGAGCAGGTCTGGGCACACGTGAAACGCCAGGTCGCCCGGCAACTGGTGCAGTCCAAAGACGAGATGAAGCGGTTGGCCCTCGGGGCCCTGCGCCGAATCCAGAAGTTGCCCGGGTTGGTGAAATCCTTCTTTCGCCAGCCCGAGTGCCAATATGCCGCTGAATGACATTGTTTATGCAAAGGTTAGTAATGATTCGGAGGTCGCGTGCAAATTTCAAACTGCTATTTTTTGGAGCAGTGATGACAATTTTTGGCATATCTTTATTTGTTATTTATCGTCCAAATAATATTGATATATCTAGGCAAGTAAGAATTTCTGGTCGAATTGAATTTGTAACAATTGGTAGAGGCCAAGCGTTGATTATTGTGGATGAGAATGGAAATACAATTGCTAGCTGTCATCTATTGAACTGCGGTTACCCTGGAGATGTGAGCGATAGAGGACGGATTGCAGATGTTCTGTTGGTTGATGGGAGGATCATCGGAATTGAGGTTGATGGAAATGTTAGACGAAATCCAGGCCAAGTGGCTGAAACAGAATTCAGAAAGCGTTTGACTTCATACGCCATGATTGCATTTGGAATTGCAGTAATGATCGGAAGCTTAATTTTAAATTGAAAGGAATTTAAATGTCTGGTTCTTTGGCATCTCCGTATTCGTCGCTGCAAGGGGCTCTTCAGACGCTAGTAAACCTTAATCTAATGCCAGCTGATGCTGCGGCAGTCATTGCAAACTGGTATAATCCATCAACCTATGATCCAAATCTCCCTCCTCCTTCAGGCTATGACATATTAGGCGGAGGGGCCAATTTCTTGAAAATTGGGGTTACGGTTATAGAATCCTTGGGCCGAGAACTACCAGGTATTGGAAACGACATTTCTCTTGCCAGCCTAGTTAATAATGCAGCAAAGCTGACTGATGAGTACGAAACCAGAGGTATCGTTACCCTTGGGACTTTTTCAGGGCTCGCGTCTGATGCTGTCGCCCTTGCCGGGGGGTTGGGAGCAGTTGCATTGGCTACAACTTCGGTGCCTGTCGCCATCAGCTTGGGAGTAGGGGCGGCACTTGTGTCTGCGGGCCTTACGCTCATCTCGATTGACAGTAGGTATAAGGACAATCCGTTAATTACCGATCAAGAGATAAGTGATCTAGCGAATACTATTAGCAATGCCTGGATAAATGCATCGCTTGATCTTGGGAATTTTCTTCAGACTTGGCCAAGTTTGTTAAGTGGTGCAATCAACGACCTCTGGACCCGAGCCCGCTCTTGGTACCGCCGCGACCCCCTGGCCCTCGACCTCGACGGCGACGGCATCGAAACGGTGGGTGCCACCGGAACCGGCGTCGTCCTCTTCGACCACGACGGCGATGGCCTCAAAACCGGCACCGGCTGGGTCAAGGCCGACGACGGCCTGCTTGTCCTCGATCGCAACGCCAACGGCACCATCGACACCGGTGCCGAACTCTTCGGCGTCGACACCCTCCTCGCCAACGGCCAGAAAGCCGCCAACGGCTTCGCCGCCCTGGCCGACCTCGACCTCAACCACGACGGCGTCTTCAACAGCAGTGACGCCGCCTACACCCAGGTCCACCTCTGGCAGGACGCCAACCAGGACGGCATCAGCCAGACCGCCGAACTGAAAACCCTGGCGGCGCTGGGCATCACCGCCATCAACCTGAACCCCACCGCCGCCAACCAGGCCCTGGCCGGCGGCAACGTCCTCGACCTCCAGGCCACCTATACCAAGGCCGACGGCAGCACCGGCACCGCCGGCGCCTTGAACCTCGTCGACAACCCCTTCTACCGGCAATACCCCGACGGCACCGTCAGCATCGAAGACAACCCCTTCAGCCAGCCCACCAGCGGCGGCATCGTCCTCACCCCCGCCGCCCAGACCCTGCCCGACATGCACGGCAGCGGCGCCGTGCGCGACCTGCGGGAAGCCGCCAGCCTGGACGGCGGGCTGGCCGCCAGCGTCCAGGGCCTCATGGCCGCCGGGGTGCAGACCCGGGCCAGCCTGATGGGCAGCCTGGACGGCCTCATCGACCAATGGGCGGGCACCAGCGGCTTCACCCTTTCCCAGGACCAGGCCAGCGGTAAAGGCTACCGGCTCATCTACCTGCCCCAGGACATGAGCTGGCAGGAAGGGCTGGGCTACATCCCCGACACGTCCAATGTTCCGGGGGGCATGGCCAGCCCGGAGCAGATCGCCCACCTGGCGGCGATGCAGGCCAAGCAAGGCCATCTCATGCATCTGCTGGGCGTGCTGGAACGGTTTAATGGCAATGGCTTTGTCACTGTTGGCGAAGACCGGGTGACCAGCGGCACAGGCCAGCAGATCATCGTCACCGACGCGCAACAACCCGACCCCGACAACCCCGGGGGCTACCTGAGCAGCCGCACCGTGTTCGTCACCATCGGCGACGCGCAAGTCGATCTGCTGGAACAGAGCTACGCCGAACTGAAGCAGTCCCTGTACGAGGGGCTGGTGCTGCAGACGCGGTTGAAGCCTTATGTGGACGACGTGAGTTTGGTGATTGACGAGGGCGCTATCCAAGCTGCAAATGACTGTATTTGGAGGAGAGCAGGATGAGTGAAAAAAGTGCTCTGTCCAGTAGTAATGCTTCACCAACGACAAGGAAATTAACCACGATTGAGATAGTTATTTTTTGGATTTGTGGATTTTTGTCTCTGGCATTTTATGGGCTATTCCTCATTTTCCCAGATGGCAGATCTTCCAGTGAATCGCAGGCACTAATTATTAAATCAATTCAAATATTGGTCTTTGCAGTAATATCTCCGCTCGCGGTAGTGTTTCACTATCTAGCTCGTCGATATTTTGAAAAAAATGTTATAGATTCCAAAGGGGGATACGTCTTGGTTTATTCAGGTAGCGCGAGCTGTATTGGGAAGGTGGTCCCCATTATTGGTGGTTTGATTATTGGGGGTGCAGCATGGTCGTTTGTTGGCTTGATGTTTTATTTAACATATTTGTATTGGTGACAGTAATAGATATTAATATTGCTAATATCATTTAATTCTTTTGGAGCCGAAAATGCCGACGCCGAAGCCTCAAGATGTAGTAACTGCAATTAATGTACTAACGAAAGTCGAATCTAGCGCAATAAAGCTGAATAACGACCCGACACCGGTCGAGGTAATGGCCACTGCCCTAAGCCTATCTAGTGCTATTACCAACGCGTTAGCTCTAACTGGCTTGGGGCTTGGAAATCCAAACGCACTGTTAAATGGTTTGAACGTCCCGATGCAGCTGGCGCAATTGAATAACGCTATTGAATCCGGCAATACAAGTGCAATCGCTACATCAACCTTGAGTCTTGGCGCAGCAGTTGCAGGAGCTATTGGTGCAGTTCCATCGCCCATAGCGGCTCAAGCAAAAGCGATTTCAGTAGGTCTAAATCTGGCAGCACTTGCAGTCGGAAACCAAGAAAGTCTTGGAAATGCCTTACGAGATGTCGCTAGCGCTTTTGATGATCTTTGGAATGATTTTTCCAACGACTGGGAGAACTCGGCTCTAAATTTCACCCGTAACTTAAGCAATCTCATCAACGACCTCTGGACCCGAGCCCGCAGCTGGATCCGCCGCGACCCCCTGGCCCTAGACCTCGACGGTGACGGCATTGAGACGGTGGGTGCCACCGGCGCCAACGTCGTCCTCTTCGACCACGACGGCGATGGCCTCAAAACCGGCACCGGCTGGGTCAAGGCCGACGACGGCCTGCTTGTCCTCGATCGCAACGCCAACGGCACCATCGACACCGGTGCCGAACTCTTCGGCGTCGACACCCTCCTCGCCAACGGCCAGAAAGCCGCCAACGGCTTCGCCGCCCTGGCCGACCTCGACCTCAACCACGACGGCGTCTTCAACAGCAGTGACGCCGCCTACACCCAGGTCCGCGTCTGGCAGGATGCGAATCAGGACGGCCTCAGCCAGGCCGGGGAACTCAAGACCCTCGCCGCCCTGGGCGTGACCGGGATCAATCTCGCTCCAACAACCGTCAATCAGGCCCTGGCCGGCGGCAACGTCCTCGACCTCCAGGCCACCTATACCAAGGCGGGGGGCGGCACCGGCACCGCCGGCGCCTTGAACCTCGTCGACAACCCCTTCTACCGGCAATACCCCGACGGCACCGTCGAAACCCTCGACAATCCCTTCAACCAACCCACCAGCGGCGGCATCGTCCTTACCCCCGCTGCCCAGACCCTGCCCGACATGCACGGCAGCGGCGCCGTGCGCGACCTGCGGGAAGCCGCCAGCCTGGATGGCGGGCTGGCCGCCAGCGTCCAGGGCCTCATGGCCGCCGGGGTGCAGACCCGGGCCAGCCTGATGGGCAACCTGGACGGCCTCATCGACCAATGGGCCGGCACCAGCGACTTCACCCTCTCCCAGGAACAGGCAGATGCCCAGGGCTACCGCCTCATCTACCTGCCCCAGGGCATGAGCTGGCAGGAAGGCCTGGGCTACATCCCCGGCAATCCCGGCGCCCTGGCCAGCCCTGACCAGATCACCCATCTGGAGGCCATGCAGACCAAGCAGGAAAGGCTCGAATACCTGTTGAGCGTGCTGGAGCGGTTCAACGGCATGGGCTTCGTTACTGTGGGCGAGCATAGAGTGACCCTCGGCACCGGCCAGCAGTCTTACGTCGTCGATGCGGCCCACCCGGACCCCGACAACCCGGAAGGCTATCGCCACAGCCCCACGGTGTTCGTGAACGTCAACGACGCGCAGATCGCCCTGCTGGAGCAGAGCTACGCCGAATTGCAGCACTCCCTTTACGACGGGCTCGTGCTCCAGACCCGCTTGAAGCCGTATCTGGACGATGTGAGTCTGGTCATCGACGAAAACGGAATCCATGCGGATTTCGCTGCCCTGGAAGCCAGGTTCGCTGCCCTGTACGGTGCCGACAAGATCAACGCGTTCATCGATCTGGCCGAGTTGAACTACTACCTTGGATCAAGTCTGGCTGTCATGGATTGGCGGGGCGAGGCTCTCATGGAGCAGTGGATTGCCCAGGCGGAAGCGACCGGGGAGTGGAATGCGATTGCGACGGCGCTCAACAGTGCGTTCGCTTCGGCCAACACGGAGAGCGACAACGTCCGCTTCGGAACCACGACGGCCGAATGGCTTTACGGAAACGGTGGAAACGACGTTCTTTTTGGCGCTGGAGGCAACGACACCCTGCAAGGCGGGGATGGAACGGATGTCCTGTACGGTGGTTCTGGCAACGACTACCTGGAAGGCAACGCCGGCAACGACACCCTGGAAGGGGGAGCCGGGGACGACACCCTGGAAGGGAATGCCGGCAGCGACACCTTTGTCTTCAGGCGGGGCGGCGGCCACGACCGGGTGACGATCAACGAAACCCTGGGCACGCGCACCGAGACGATCCGGCTGGAAGGGATCAACCCGTCGGACATCACGCTGGTCAAAGGTGCCGCCGACTACCATCTGACCCTCGTGGTGAAAGACACCGGCGAGTGGATCCGGATCAACGATTTCTATACGGGAAGCAGCCGGCAGAACGACCGGCTGGAATTCGGTGACGGCACCGTCTGGGATCGGGCGACGCTTCTGGCCCAGGTGGTGAACGTCACGGGCGGCACGGGCAACGACTACCTCGCGGGCCGCAACGGTGGGCCGAACGCCCTCTCTGGCCTGGAAGGCAACGACACCCTGCAAGGCGGGGATGGAACGGATGTCCTGTACGGCGGGGTGGGCACCGATACGCTTTACGGCAACGCCGGCAACGACACCCTGGACGGGGGAGCCGGGGACGACACCCTGGAAGGGAATGCCGGCAGCGACACCTTTGTCTTCAGGCGGGGCGGCGGCCACGACCGGGTGACGATCAACGAAACCCTGGGCACGCGCACCGAGACGATCCGGCTGGAAGGGATCAACCCGTCGGACATCACGCTGGTCAAAGGTGCCGCCGACTACCATCTGACCCTCGTGGTGAAAGACACCGGCGAGTGGATCCGGATCAACGATTTCTATACGGGAAGCAGCCGGCAGAACGACCGGCTGGAATTCGGTGACGGCACCGTCTGGGATCGGGCGACGCTTCTGGCCCAGGTGGTGAACGTCACGGGCGGCACGGGCAACGACTACCTCGCGGGCCGCAACGGTGGGCCGAACGCCCTCTCTGGCCTGGAAGGCAACGACACCCTGCAAGGCGGGGATGGAACGGATGTCCTGTACGGCGGGGTGGGCACCGATACGCTTTACGGCAACGCCGGCAACGACACCCTGGACGGGGGAGCCGGGGACGACACCCTGTATGGCGGGGAAGGCAGGGACGTTTATCTCTTCAATAGGGGGTTTTCCCATGACTGGATCAGGACAAACAGCACAACCTCCGGAGTCGACGATGCCATCCGGCTAGGTGCTGGCATCACGCCGGCGGAAATTGAATTGCGCCGCTACGGCTACAACCTGGACGTGATTCTCAATCGGGCGGATGGCACTACGGAGCGCCAGGTGGTGGTGGACTACTTTCGGGGCTACCCGATCAACCGAATCGAGTTTGCGGACGGGACGGTGTGGACCCAAACAGATATACACAGCCGGTTTGTACACTACGGCGGGGAGGCTGCCGAAACCCTCACGGTAGCAAACGGCTACGCCAACCGAGTCAAGGCCTTAGGGGGCAACGACATCAGGAACGGCGGTACCGGAAACGACCTCATCGAAGGGGGTACCGGAAATGACGTCCTCTACGGGAATGGTGGGAACGACACACTCGACGGAGGCGATGGAACCGATACCCTGTACGGTGGTGCTGGCAGCGACACCCTCAACGGCGCGTTCGGTGCAGATAGCATGAGCGGTGGCATGGGCGACGACATCTATTTCGTCGATGTCGCCACCGACATCGTCACGGAACTTTCCGGCGAAGGGTTCGATTCGGTGAATGCTGCCGTTTCGCTAACCCTCGCGGTCCATACCGAAGCCCTCTTCCTGAGTGGCACGGCAGCCCCTCAACGGCACCGGCAACACCCTGGCCAACCTCCTGCGCGGCAACACGGGAATCAACACCCTGAACGGTGGGGCCGGCACCGACATCCTGGAAGGGGGGGACGGCAACGACCTCCTGACCGACACCGTGGGCAGCGCCCTGTTCAACGGCGGTGCCGGGGCCGATACCCTGACCGGCGGTGCTGCCGCCGAGGTCTTCCTGGGCGGCAGCGGCAACGATACCCTGGTGACCGCCGGGGGTAACGATGTGCTGCTGTTCAACAAGGGGGACGGTCAGGATGTCGTCGCGGCGGGAGGGAGCGGCAGCGATACGCTCTCCGTGGGCGGCGCGGGGCTGGCCTACGGCGATCTGGCCTTTGCCCGCGCGGCCAACGACCTGGTACTCAAGCTGGGGGCCACCGACCAGGTCACCTTCCGGGATTGGTATGCGGCCACTCCATCCCGGCCGGTCGTCAATCTGCAGGTGATTGCCGAAGCCATGGCGGGTTTCTCCCAGGGCGGCCCCGATGCCCTTCTGGACCAGCGCGTGGAACGCTTCAATTTTGGCGGACTGGTGGGCGCCTTCGACGCCGCTCGTGTGGCGAATCCCACCTTGACGACCTGGGCGCTGAGCAATGCACTGGCAGTCAATGCCCTGGGGGATCGGACAGCGCGGCCCTGGGAGGCGATCTGGCCTATCAGTATGGCCGCAACGGCACCCTGGCCGGCATCGGGGCGACGCCCGCCCTGGCGGCCCTGGCGGATGCCAACCTGGGAACCGGAGCCCAGGCCCTCAACCCCCTGGCCGCTTTGCAGACCGGCTCGGTACGGCTGGGCTGATGCTCATGGAGCAGGCGACCCCGGTCGAAGCAGGGCGCGGCCCCCCGCCTTCCGCTGCGGCCTGGCAAAGCTTTGCTGCAGCCTTACGCGGCCAGGGGGCTGATGCGATCCAGGGCGTCGCCGGCCAGCCGGCGGGCTTCTTCGGTGTCGTAGTCGGCTTGCAGGCCGAGCCAGAAACCGGGCGTCGTGCCCAGGGCACGGCCCAGGCGCAGGGCGGTGTCGGCGCTAACGGCCCGCTTGCCGGAGCAGATTTCGCTGATGCGCATGGCGGGGACGCCGATGGTCTTGGCGAGGCGGTACTGGCTGACGCCCAGGGGAAGGAGGAATTCCTCCTTCAGCACTTCCCCGGGGTGAATATTGCGAATGGTGTCCATGGCTTTGGTCTTTCAGTGATAGTCGCAAATCTCGACGGCCTCGGCGTTGCCGTCACGCCATACAAAACAGAGGCGCCACTGTTCGTTGATGCGAATGCTCCACTGCCCGACCCGGTCGCCGACCAGGGCCTCCAGCCGGTTGTTGGGGGGTGCGCGCAAATCGGCAAGGCAGCGGGCATTGTTGAGCATGCGCAGTTTCCGGCGGGCGACGGCTTGAATCTGATTGGGCAGGCGGCGGGAGAAGACGCCATTCCAGATTCGTTCTGTCTCGGCGTCGCGGAAGGAAACGATCATGGAATTGAGTTTATTGGCGGGCGATATTATCGTCAAGCGATACGGATCGGGCGCTCGGCTGGTGCGATGGGTCAGGCTTCTCGCCTAGCGCGCATTTGCCGGGGTTTGAGGAGTACGGCATGAGCCAGGCGGTTTCCCCCCCGCCTTCCGCTGCGCAGCCGCGCCACCGCCCCGGTCGCGGTGCCCCCGGCGCCGGGCCGGGCTGGGTCGATCCCCGGGATTTCTCGCCGCCCCTGCTGCGTTTGCAGGCGGCGGCGCCCAATCCCCTGGGGCGCAAGGTGCTGTGGGCGCTGCTGGCGCTGCTCGCCGCCCTGTTGGTCTGGGCGGCGGTGGGGCGACTGGATATCGTGGCGGTGGCCGAGGGCCGCCTCATTCCCCACAGTTACGTCAAGATCGTGCAGCCGGCGGAAGCGGGCATCGTCAAGGAAATCGCGGTGCGGGAGGGGGGAGGCGGTGCGGGCGGGCCAGGTGCTGATGCGCATGGACGCCCTGGTGGTGGAGGCCGACGCCCGTTCCCTGGACGCCGAGGTGTGGCGCAAGCGTCTGGGCCTGCGGCGCATCGATGCGGAACTGGAAGGGCTGCCCTTCCGGGTGGAAAAGGACGATCCCCCCGCCCTGGCGCGGGAGGTGGAGGCCCAGTACCGCGCCAACCGGGCGGCCCTGGCCGCCGCCCTGGCCGAGGAGCGCAGCCGCCTGGCCAAGGCGGGCCAGGAGCTTTCCGCCGCCCGTCAGGTGAAAGAGAAACTGGAGCAGACCCTGCCCCACTTCCGGCAGCAGGATCAGGCCTTCGAGAAGCTCTCGCGGGAGGGCTTCGCCGGGCCGATGATGGCCAGCGACAAGCGGCGCGAGCGCATCGAGCGCGAACAGGAGGTCGAGACCCAGGGGCATCTGATCGAGGCGGCCCGGGCGAGCCTGACCCAGTCGGAGAAGAAGCTGGCCCAGATCGATTCCGACACCCGCCGCCAGTTGCACGCCGAACGGAGCGAACTGCAGGCCCAACTGGAGCGGCTGGCCCAGGAGGTCGCCAAACAGGCCCACAAACGCGCCCTGCAGGAACTGAAGGCGCCGCAGGATGCGGTGGTCAAGGATCTGGCCACCCATACCGCGGGGACCGTCGTCCAGCCGGGTACCGTGTTGCTCACCCTGGTGCCGCGGGAGGAGAGGCTGCGGGCGGAGGTCTGGGTGTCCAACGAGGACATCGGCTTCGTGCGCGAGGGGCAGCCGGTGAAGCTGAAATTCGCGGCCTTTCCCTTCCAGAAGTACGGCCTGGCCCAAGGGGTGGTGGAGCACGTCGGGGCCGACGCCACGGAATCCCAGGGGGCGGGGGAGGCGAACGCCCGCCCGGGGGCCGGCCCGCCTCCGGCCTACAAGGCCCTGGTGGCCCTGGAGCGCATGGACCTTGCCCTGGACGGGCGGCGCTTCGCCCTGGCTGCCGGCATGCACACCAGCGCGGAGATCCACCTGGGGGACCGGACGGTGCTGGAATACCTGCTTTCGCCGGTGAGGAAGGCCTGGCACGAGGCCGGGCGGGAGAGGTGAAAGGCGCTCCCGCCCGGCCTGCGGAGGGGGCACGCCTGGGCAATCGGTCTGGCCCGTCGCCCCCAAATTGCACCAAACGCCGTTTGATTTATCCCCTTCCGGCCGGGGTAAGTCTGTGGATATCTTAGGGACAAGCCCGGCAAGTGGCTCTGCAGGAAGGCTTTTTCGTCGCTGCCTAATTATTGTGCGACGAGGGGCGGTCCGGGGAGCCCAGCGGGGTGAAGGGACGCGCGAAGGCGTCGCGTGTGCTGGCGTGGCCCAGCGACGATAGCGGGAATTCGCACAGGGGAATACGCAGCTCCGCAGCGCTCGATCCGCCGTGCAAGCCCAGTAGGGGTGGATGATGGTCGCCGGGGCGGGTATCGACGAGGCTCCAGTCTTCCTTGAGAAGCAGGACGAAATCGCCGATGCGCGAGGCAAAGCGCGGGTGGGGTTCACAGCGGCCGAACCAGCCGGCTTTTACAAGGGTCTCGCTCGGCACCACCCACAGGGCGTGGCCGAGGCGGGCTTCCAGGGTGGCAGCGAAGAATTCGCGCCGCTCGGGGACGACATGGGCGTAGGCGGTGCGGCGCTCGCCAGTGAGGGGACGCAGGAGGCAGGCGGCGAGGTCGGGGTGGTCGGCCAGATCGATCCGACGCTGCGGCGAAGTGGCGATGAAGCCGTGGTCGGCGGTGACCAGCAGGGTGGCTTGGCTGGCCCTGCGGCGCCGTACGAAGGCCTCCAGGGCGGCTTCCAGTTGCTTCAGCTGGGCCACCGCGCCTTCGCCGTCGGGGCCGTGGTCGTGGGCCGCGCTGTCGTAATCGGGCCAGTAGGCGTAGACGAAGCGGCGCCCTTTGGCGGCGTCCAGGGCGCGCTCGATGGCGGGGAAAAGGTCGGCGGTGCCGTGGTAGGGCACCTGGGCGACCTTGCCGGCCAGGCGTCGGTTGAAGGGCGAATGAGCGATCCAGGCCGGCATGACGTGGGTGACAGGGACCGGCAGGCGGTCGGCAAAGGTCGGCAGGTCAAGGATTCTATCGGCCCAGCGTTCGGCCTCGGGCGCAGGGCGCCCCTCGCCGCGCCGGCTCAGGGGGAGAATGGACAGGGTTTCGCCCACTTCCTCGCACCATTGGGTCCAGCCGGTGAGGGCGTGGCCCAGGGGCGGCAGGCCGGTCAGGAAGGTGCCCACGGCGGCGGCAGTGGTGGGCGGATAGACGGAATCGATGATGTCGAAGCAGGCCCGGTGGAGACAACCGCCCGCCAGGTGGCGGCACAATTGCGCTACGCCCAGGCCGTCCGCGACCAGCAGGACGATGGCTTCTGCCTCCCCCAGGCGCTGGGCGAGGCCGGGCAGGGGAGCGGCGGGCTGCGGGCCGCCGCCGAAGGCCTGGCCGATGGCCGCCATGAGGTTGGGCAGCCCGCGGTCTAGGCTGGGGGGATTTGGCAGGATGTGGCTGGCGGGCAGGGATGGCGTGCTCCCGCATTGACGCCCTGCGCGCCCGGGCCCAGGGGCTTCTCCGCTGACCAGCGGGGGAGGGGGGGCAGCGGTGATGTCCCGGGTCTTGTGGTTGAACATAATTAAGAATGATTTCATCGATCGGCCCGTGAGGCAAGCTTGGAAAGCGCTCAGGATGGGCGTTCTAGGGGTTTTGGCGCTGAAGGGGGAGCGTTGCGGGACTTTCCTTGCCAAGCTCTAACATATAACATATATAAGACTTACGGCCCGGTGGGTGGCGAGGCCCCTTCCGGGTTCCTGTGTCGTAGAATGTCCGTCCCCCTGTGTCACCCCTCCACGAAAGGAAGTCGCCGTGCTTGAAGCCTATCGCGCCCACGTCGCCGAACGTGCTGCCCTCGGTATCCCGCCCCTGCCGCTCTCCAAGCAACAGACCAGCGAGCTGGTCGCCCTCTTGAAGAATCCGCCGGCTGGCGAGGAGGCCGCCCTGGTCGAGCTGATCACCTACCGCGTTCCGGCCGGTGTGGATGATGCTGCCAAGGTCAAGGCCGAGTTCCTGGCCAAGGTGGCCAAGGGTGAAGACTCCTGCGACCTGATTTCCAAGGAAAAAGCTGCCGAACTGCTCGGCACCATGCTGGGCGGCTACAACGTCAAGCCCCTGATCGACCTGCTGGCCTGTGGCACCTGTGGCGCCGTCGCTGCCGAGGGCCTCAAGAAGACCCTGCTGGTCTTCGACTTCTTCCACGACGTCGCCGAACTGGCCAAGGGGGGCAACGCCAACGCCAAGGCTGTCATGCAATCCTGGGCCGACGCGGAGTGGTTCACTTCCCGTCCGGCCGTCCCGGCTGCGCAGAAGCTGACCGTTTTCAAGGTCACCGGCGAGACCAACACCGACGACCTGTCGCCGGCACCGGATGCCTGGTCGCGTCCGGACATCCCGCTGCACGCCCTGGCCATGCTGAAGAACCCGCGTCCGGGCATCGAAGCCGACGAGCCGGGCTCGCGCGGCCCGATCAAGCAACTGGAAAAGCTGGCCGCCAAGGGCAATCTGATCGCCTACGTCGGCGATGTGGTCGGTACCGGTTCTTCCCGCAAGTCCGCGACCAACTCGGTGCTGTGGTTCACCGGCGAAGACATCCCCTTCGTGCCGAACAAGCGTTTTGGCGGCGTCTGCCTCGGCTCCAAGATCGCCCCGATCTTCTTCAACACGATGGAAGATGCCGGCGCGCTGCCGATCGAAATCGACGCCGGTCAGATGGACATGGGCGACGAGATCGAACTGAAGGTCGACGACGCCACCGGCAAGGTCACCGCCACCAAGAATGGCGCCACCATCGCCGAGTCGCAGCTGAAGACCCTCGTCATCCTCGACGAAGTCCGCGCTGGCGGCCGTATCCCCCTGATCATCGGTCGCGGCCTGACCACCAAGGCCCGTGAATTCCTCGGCCTGCCGCAATCCACCCTGTTCCGCCTGCCGCAAAACCCGGCCGACGACGGCAAGGGCTACTCGCTGGCCCAGAAGATGGTCGGCAAGGCCTGTGGCGTGACCGGCATCCTGCCCGGCACCTACTGCGAGCCGAAGATGACCACCGTCGGTTCCCAAGACACCACCGGCCCGATGACGCGCGACGAACTGAAAGACCTGGCCTGCCTCGGCTTCTCCGCCGATCTGGTCATGCAGTCCTTCTGCCACACCGCCGCCTATCCGAAGCTGGTCGACGTCAAGATGCACCGCGAACTGCCGTCCTTCATCTCGACCCGCGGCGGCGTTGCGCTGCGTCCGGGCGACGGCGTCATCCACTCCTGGCTGAACCGCCTGCTGTTGCCGGATACCGTCGGTACCGGTGGCGACTCGCACACCCGTTTCCCGATCGGCATCTCCTTCCCGGCCGGTTCCGGTCTGGTCGCCTTTGCCGCTGCCACCGGCGTCATGCCGCTGGACATGCCGGAATCGGTGCTGGTCCGCTTCAAGGGCAAAATGCAGGAAGGCATCACCCTGCGCGACCTGGTCAACGCCATTCCGCTGTACGCCATCAAGGCCGGCCTGCTGACCGTTGAGAAGAAGGGCAAGAAGAACGTCTTCTCCGGCCGCATCCTGGAAATCGAAGGTCTGCCGGATCTCAAGGTCGAACAGGCTTTCGAACTGTCCGACGCTGCCGCCGAGCGTTCCGCCGCTGCCTGTGCCGTCGCCCTGAACAAGGAACCGATGGTCGAGTACATGCGTTCGAACATCACCCTGATGAAGTGGATGATCGCCGAAGGCTATGCCGATGCCCGCACCCTGAAGCGCCGCATCAACGCCATGGAAGACTGGATCAAGAACGGTACGCTGTTGAAGGCCGATGCCAACGCGCAGTACGCCGCGGTCATCGAAATCGACCTGGCCGAAGTCACCGAGCCGATCCTCGCCTGCCCGAACGATCCGGACGACGTCAAGATCCTGTCCGAAGTCGCCGGCGCCAAGATTGACGAAGTCTTCATCGGCTCCTGCATGACCAACATCGGCCACTTCCGTGCCGCCGGCAAGGTCCTCGAAGGCAAGTCCGACATCCCGACCCGTCTGTGGATCGCTCCGCCGACCAAGATGGATGCGCTGATCCTGACCGAAGAAGGCTACTACGGCGTCCTCGGCAAGTCCGGCGCCCGCATGGAAATGCCGGGCTGCTCGCTGTGCATGGGCAACCAGGCGCAGATCCGCAAGGGTTCCACCGCGATCTCCACCTCGACCCGCAACTTCCCGAACCGCCTCGGCATCGACACTCAGGTTTATCTCGGTTCCGCCGAACTGGCCGCCATGTGCGCCCTGGCCGGCCGTATCGTGACCGTTCCGGAATACATGGAGCAGATCAAGCTGGTGAACGCCAAGGCTGCCGATGTCTATCGCTACATGAATTTCGACCAGATCCCGGCTTTCGTCGAGGTCGCTGAAACGGTCGAGATGTAAGTTGCGAATTTGGCCGGAATTTCCGGTCGACCGTAGCATTCTGAAAAAGCCCCCGTCGGGAAACCGACGGGGGCTTTGTAATGTTGGGCTCAATTGTTGAGTGGCGCGGATTTTTCATGGCTCACGCCTTCCTTGTGCCGCCATCCGGTGAGCGCTTGAATCCGCTTACAGTTTGATGTGCAGTGCCAAGGTCATGGGATTGGCCTTGGGCAGTTGTTACGTCGGGAACATACGCTTCGTATGCACCACGTTGAGGACGACAATGGCGTCCTCGCGGAGCTGAACGAACACCACGTATGGGAGTTTGTTCACGACCAGTTCTCGGGTGCCGGGAATCCGGACGCTTGCGCGGATACGTTCTGGGTAGGAGGGGAGCGCTTCGACCTCGCCGACGATCCTCTTCTCCACCGCTTCGGCCACCCTCTGGCTGGCTTCCAAATAGTAATAGGCGAGGATTTCCTCGAGGTCGATCAGGGCCTCGTCAGTCCAAAGGATCCGCATGATTACGCGGATTTACGGAGGCGGGCCTCCAAGCGGCCCTTAATGAGGGCAAGCGCGTCGCCGTGCTCGTGCAGGGCGGTCGCGCCGGAGGCTACACGGTCCAGGGTATTCGTGACTTTTCCGAATAACCACTCCTCGTGTCCAGATTCCTTGTCGATGAAGAAATCGGCGAAGAGGGTGTCCTTGGCGTCCTCGAGGGAGAGCATGATGCCGACCGGCCGGTCGTTCTTGGTCACGACCACGGGCTCGCGCCGGGCCGAGTCGAGGAATTCGCCGAAGTGGTTCTTGGCGTCCCGTGCGGTCATGACTTTCATTGCCGTATCCTTGTAACTGGATTCAATGTGTCCATTGTAGCCACTATGTACATTTTGGCAAGCGGGACAACTGCGGATCGGTATCCCACGAGGTCGTGGCTTTGGCTCTCAAATTTTGTTACGGACGGAAATTGAGCTTCCCTGGGGGGCAATCGAGAAGGCCAGTGATCGTTCGCGCGGGTGAAATAAGTCGCCCCATACAGGTCCTGCTGGCTGCGACCGTCGAGATGTAATTTCGACTCTGGTCGAAATTTCCGGCCGACCCGTAGCATTCTGAAAAACCCCCTCCGGCTCGTTGGTCACTGAGCGGCGGGGGTTCTTACATGGCTCACGCCGTTCTTCCGCCGCCAGGCGGTGAGCGCTTGAGTTGGTTTACGCGTTGATGCACAGCGCGAAGGTCATGGGATGGGTGGGGGAGGCGCTGAAACCGTAGTGCTCGTAGAACTGGCGAGCACGATCATTCAGCGCGTGAACGAGCAGCGCGCGCACGCCCGTGTTTTGCGATACCTGGATGCAGCGACGCAGGGCATCTTGAAGCAAAGCCCCGCACAACTTGATTCCCCTGAACCCTGACATCCACAGCCAGACGCCCGAGAACCATGACCGGCAAAGGATCGGGCATGTTCTGGCGAATCGAGCGCGTCGTCTCTCGATGCGCGACTGCACCGGCTGCCAGCGCGTAGTAAGCCATGACTCGACGCTCCTCGTCGGCAACGACAAAAGTCCGGCTGGCGCCATTGACCTGATTTGGAAGTGCTCTTCGCCTTAGCGTGAAAGAGAGACGATTCGCCACAGAAAAATGCCTGGATCTGATGCTTGGGCGCCAGTGGCGCGGGGGCATGCAGATTCATGCACCCGCGTTCCACGGCGCCTTGACGGCCAACAGGCGTTCAAGTCCGGGATTGGGCTGCGGAGGGGCTTCCAGCGGGGCCGTAAATTGCTTGAACCTGGCTTCATCCAAGTTGAAAAAAACTTGATCGAGCAAGACGGCCTGTGCCCTCTCGCAAGCGGCCTCAAGCATGAAGTCGGAGCGATTCTTGCCAAGCAACTGAGCAGCCTGGTCAATCAGATCGCGTTGCTGGGGCCTGGCTCTCAGATTAATTGCGGCGTCTCGCATGGCTTGCTTCCGATTGAATACACAACAGATATACATGGCCTAACCAATGGCTTGGCCCAAGTCAATGAGCGGGCAGATCAGGCGGACCGTAACAAGACAAAACCCCCGTCGGGAAACTGACGGGGGTCTTTTCTCGGTGCCGCGGCACAAAACGCAGCCACGGGCCGGCTGCTGCTCCGGTCATGGAGCCGAAGGCACAGCGCGGTGATTCAAGCCGTTGCGAGGGTGGGGGCTGTGGCGTCGCGTGCCGGGCCGCTGCGGGCATCCTTGAGGCATTGGCGGGCGCAGCCGGTGCAGCGGCCGCAGTCGGAACCCAGGCCCAGATCGCGGCGCAGATCCTTGACCGTCTTCGCACCGGCGCTGGCGGCCTGGTGAATCTGGCGTTCGGTGACGGCGAGGCAGACGCAGACGTACATGGCGGCGGAGGACTGAGTGATATTGGGAATTATTCTCAATCCTGGTGCTGAGCCTGTCAAGCGCTTTTTGGGCGCACTGTGGGCGGAATCCCCGGGGGTGTGAAATGCTTCACGACCGGGCAAGGCGGGATGTCGGGCGCGGAACGATTGGGCATGCGGAGGCTCGAACCTTCAGGAACCTTCCCAAGGCGTGGTCATGACCCTCGCGGAACTCGTTGCCCAACTGGTCCTGGTGGCGGCCGGATTTTCCGGCCTCGAACCGCTTCCTGCCGAGCGTCTGCCGCCGCTGGAAGCCCTGGAGCCTGCCGCCCTGGCAGCCCAGGCCTGTCCCATGCAGCCCCGCCAGTGCCAGGGCATCGTGGCCTATTTCGATACCGACCGGGGCCGCATCCTGCTCAGTTCACGCCTCGATCTCGACGATGCGGGAGACAATTCCTTCGTGGTCCACGAATTGGTCCATGTGCTGGAATGGCACCACAATGGCGGGCGAGCCTTGCAGGGCTGCGAAGCCAGTCTGCGTTCCGAGCGGCGCGCGTATCGGGTGCAGAACGCATACCTGCGGCAGCAGGGTCGCCGGGAACGGCACGGGCAAATGCTCTCGGGCATGGCCTGCGCTCCGGTGCAGCCCAGCGACCAGAGCATGGTGCTGATCCCCGCGGCCTCGGCCTATCGGGAGCGTATGGTACTGGAAGATTTCATCGCCGACGTGGAAGCCGGCGAGGCCGTTCGCCGGTCGCCTTGAGCGGCGGGGGTGGGGCGACGGGAAGCGGTGAATTTGTCGGGCGCACCCGAAAATTCACGGATTCTCAGTCTCCGCCCGGCGCCATTTGGGACTGGAGATAATTGGCCAGCCCCACGTCCTTGACCAAGGTATGCTGGGTCTCCAGCCAGTCGATGGCTTCCTCGCAGTGTTCCAGGAGGTCTTCCAGCAACTCGCGGCTGACGTAGTCCTGTAGGGTTTCGCATTGGGCGATGGCGTCTACCAGCACCGGGCGCTGGATTTCGCGCTCGTAACGCAGGTCGCCTCCCAGGCATTCGAGGGGATTTTCGCCGATGAGCAGCTTGCCCAGACTTTGCAGATTGGGCAGTCCTTCCAGGAAAAGAATGCGCTCGATGAGGGCGTCGGCTTCCTTCATGACCCGGATCGACTGGCGGTACTGGTAGTCGTTGAGCTTTTCCAGGCCCCAGTTGCGCAACATGCGGGCGTGGAGGAGATACTGGTTGATGGCGGTCAGTTCGTTCTTGAGCACCAGATTGAGCAGGGTGATGACCTTCTTGTCGCCTTTCATTGCCGGGGCTCCTTATGCGGCTTCGCCAGGTTTCATCTGGCTCTGCTGGTAGTTTTGCAGGCCCACCCGTTCGATGAGGCCGATCTGGCGTTCGAGCCAGTAGGCGTGGTCCATTTCGGTGTCGTCGAGCTGGGCGACGAGCATGTCGCGGCTGACATAGTCCTGGGCCTTTTCGCAGGCGGCGATGGCCTTTTTCAGCTCGCCCACCACATGGTATTCGACCTCCAGGTCCGCCTTGAGCATGGCGGGAACGGTCTTGCCGATCTTGAGGGCGTCGCGCTTGCCCAGATTGGGGGTGCCTTCCAGGAAGAGGATGCGCTGGATCAGCGCCCTGGCGTGGCCGCGTTCTTCGTCCGATTCGTGCAGGGCCTTGGCCGCCAGGTGGGCAAAACCCATGTCGGCGTACATCTCGCCGTGGATGAGGTACTGGTCGATGGCGGTAAGCTCGCCCGCCAGGAGGCCGTTGAGAATGTCGAGAATTTTCTTGTCGCCCTTCATGACGATCTCCGCTAGGGGTTGGGATTCACAAGGATGGCACGGGAAAACCCGCAAATCAAGGCGGGGTGGCCGGTTTGGGGCGTCAGGGCGTAAACCAGCCGGGATCGACGATGTCGAGCAATTCGCCGCTGAGCATCTTCTGCAGGGTGTGAATGCTTTGCGGGCGGGCCATGATGGGCAGGCGCAGGCACCAGTCGATGACTTCCAGGAGTTGCGGCGAGTACTGGCGTGCCCAGCGCTTTTCGGCGGGTTCCAGGATTTCCCCCTTGAGGCGGCGGTCGGCCGGCATGGGCGTGGCGCCGCCCGACAGGCAGGAGTAAAGCGTGGCGCCGATGGCGTAGATGTCCGTCCAGGGGCCGAGTTCGCCGTCGACCTGCTGCTGCTCCGGGGCAGCGAAACCCAGGGTGTAGATATTGCCCAGATTGACCTTGGCTTCCCCCAGGCCCCAGCGGGCGGCGCCGAAATCGAGCAGGACCGGGTTGCCGTCCCGCCGCAGGAAGATGTTGGCGGGCTTGAGATCCAGATGCAGAAGCTTCTGCTTGTGCACTTCGCGCAGGCCGCCGAGGAGGCGCACGAACACGCTGCGCAGGAACTCCTCCCGCAGGGCTTCCCCGGCGCGGAATTTCCTGTAGATGTGCTCATGCAGGCTACAACCCTCCTCGTGCTTCATCACCAGGTAGGCGGTGGCGTTGGCCTTGGTGAAATTGAGCACGCTGACCACGTTGGGGTGTCGGATGCGGGCCAGCAGTTTGGCTTCCTCCAGGAAGGAACGCATGCCCGTGTTGAACTTGCCCTGGCATTCGGCGCTCACCACGGGTTCCAGGCTCGCGCCGGAGCGCGTGGCCAGGGCGGCCGGCAGGTATTCCTTGATGACCACCGGGGTCTCGTCCGTTCCCCGCGCCAGGTAGACCAGGGAATAGCCCCCGCGGGAAATCAGCTTCTCGATGCGGTAGGTGTCGACGACGGTGCCGGGGGGCAGGGGCTGGCAATCGGGGGGCGGCATGGCCGGGAATCCGGGGGCGGGTACCCCCGGATTCTACCCTGCGCCGCCGTGGTTTTCAGGCCGCCAGGGTCCAGTGGTTGTCGACAGCCATGGGTTCGGGCCAGGCGAGAAAAACGGGCTCGCCCCCCGGCAGCCAGCGGACCAGGCCGTAGGCGGTGGACACCAGCAGACCGCCCGGGTCGCCGCCGTCAGCCCAGGGCGCGAGGGCGTAGGTTTCCTTGAACTTGACCACGGGCGTCAGGCGGTCCGGAGCCTGGGGTTGCCAGGCCAGGGCCAGACCGGCCTGATTGCTGGAAAGGGCGAAGCCGCCATGGGCAGCCGGGGCAATGTCTCCGGCGTAGCCTATCCCGTCGTTTTGCTGGGAGGGGACGGTCAGCGCATCGTTGTGCAGGAGGGCCAGCAGGGGGGCGGCGGCCCGGGCCGCCGGATCGTCGTGTTCGGCCTGGAGGGCGATGCCGAGCAGAGTGTCGCCGCTGCGGGGATCCTGATTCCAGGCCAGGTGGCGCAGGCTGAGGCGGCGATCGTCCAGGCGCCACTGGTCGAGGAGCCGGCCATCGGCGCCGTCGAGGCGGACCAGGCAAGAGTCCATGCGCTCGAGATCGTGCTTGCGGTCGCCGGGGATGCTGCGCGGAATGCCGCCATTGGCCACCAGGATGCGCCCCTGCGCGTCGCTGACCAGTTGATGCGGGTCGATGCCGTGGCTGTCCCATTCGTCCAATTTGGCCAGGGTGTTCGCGTCCCTTACGCCGATGCGACCGCGGCCCGACGCGACATCGGTTTCCGTGGTGAAAATCTTGTCACCCTGCCCGATGGCGTGGCCTCCCAGACGGGTGCGGGCGGAGTCCAGGCGCTCCTCGCGCAGTACCTGGCCAGTGCCGTCGCAGCGCAGAAGCCAGGTGCCCGGGCGCACGCCGATGACCAGCAGGCCGCCATCCGGCTTCGCGCTGATGCCATGGGGTCGGGTGGGCAAGGGCACCGCGTAGGCGATGGACAGCCGGCGGGTTTCCCAGTCGGCCGCCAGAACGCCGGCGAAGTAGGGGTCTGTGTTGCGGGGGCCGCGCCAGGCGGCGCCGATGCGGGTGGTGCTGCCGGCCGGCGCCGCCCCGGCCAGGCGGGGCAGGGTCGCGGCGGCGCCAAGGGCGAGGAGAAATTGGCGTCGTTGCATGGAGCAGGCCTCAGAACTTGTATTCGACCGAAAGCTGGGCGGAACGCTCGGTGCCCGCGACGACGTGGCCGCCGTTTTCGTATACGGACTCGTAGTACAGCTTGTCGAAGAGATTGAAGATGTTGAGCTTGACCACGTACTTGGGCTGCTCGTAGGACACCATGGCGTCCCAGCGGCGATAGCCGGGAGCCAGGTTCGGGTTGGGTACGGTCGTTCCGTTCGGGATGCCGTAGGCGAGCCGCGACCCCTTGCCCTCGACCCCGGCGCCGATCCTCCAGCCGGCAGGCAGGCGGTAGGTGCTCCACAGGCTGTAGGTGAAGGGGGGCGTATTGCGGGGCCGCATGCCTTCCACCGCGGTGCTGCCGCCGGGCTTGGCCTCGTCGATGCGGGCGTGCAGCAGGGCCCAGCCGAGGAATACCTCCCACTGGGGCGTGATGCGGCCGGCAGCCTCGATTTCGAAGCCGTCGGTGTGGCGCTTCTTGGTGAGCAGATTGGGGAAGGGGTTGGTCAGGGTGGGGACGCCGGAGGCAGACTCGATGTCCGTATTGCGCTCCCATTCCTTTTCCGCCCGGTAGAGCGAAGTGCGCAGGGAAAGATCACCCTCGAAGAGTTCCCACTTGGCCCCGATTTCCAGGGTGCGGCTGCGTTCCGCCGGTGCGGTCGAGGACGCGGTGGTGAATTGGTAGAGGTCCGCGGTGGGGTTGAAGGAATCGCTGAAGGCCAGGTAGTAGTGCTGCATTTCGCTCGGCTGCCACGACAGGCCGCTGCGGTAGCTCCATTCGCTGAAACTCACGTCGGCGGTCGTGGCGAGGCTGGTGGCGGTGGTGGTGTTGCGGTAATCCGCCTTCAGGCTGTCGTGGCGCAGGCCCAGGAGGATCTTCCAACCCGGCAGGAACTCGATGGTGTCCTGGGCGTAGGTGCCGACGGTATTGCCGTCGTACTGGCTGGGATTGATGCGGGTGCGGCTGCCATAGCCCACCGGCAGCGTCGGACTGGCGTCCGGATCGCCCACCGTGGTGTTGGCCAGGTTGGGGATGGCGGCATTGTTGTAGGACCAGCGGCCAGCCTGCTCGTGCAGCAATTCGAGACCGGCCAGGATTTCGTGCTTGAGGGGCCCGGTGGCGAACTTGCTGGTGAAGTCGGTCTGGCTGGTCCAGGTGCGCTCGTGGCCGCCCCGGGCCTGGCGGGCGCGGCGGAGGGCGGTACTGTCGGTAATGGCCGTGGTGCCGGCCAGGAGGCGCGGGGCCACACCCCACAGGTCGCGGTCGTAATCCGCGTGGCGCAGGACCGTGCGGATTTCAGTGTCGTTGGAAAAGCGGTGGATATAGCTCGCCGTGCTGATGTGGGTGGTGTTGTTCTCGTAATCCGAGGTGGTGCCATAGAAGCGGCTGGCGGGAACGTCCAGGGGGCGCTTGTTGAAGAAGGGCACGCCGTAGTCGAGGGTGTTGTGGGTTCTGAGATAGTAATGGCCGAGGGAGAACTCGTCCGCGGTGCCGATGCCCCAGCGCAGGGTGGGGGCGAAGCCGTCGCGTTCGCTCTCCACGTGGTCGCGGGAGCTGCCGGCATCGGTCTTCATGGCATTGACACGCAGGGCGGCGTTCTCGCCCACCACCTGATTCACGTCCAGCGTGAGGCGCTTGTAGTCGAAGCTGCCCACGGTGCCGGTGACGCTGCCCTTGTTGAGCAGCCCGGGTTCCTTGCTCGCCTGGTTGATGACGCCGCCGGCCTGGCCGCGGCCGAAGAGCATGGCCGCCGAGCCGCGCAGCACCTCCACCTGACCGACGTTGAAGGTCTCCCGGTTGTACTGGGCCACGTCGCGGATGCCGTCCAGGTAGAGGTCGCCGAAGGAGGAAAATCCCCGCAGGGTCATGTTGTCGCCGATACGGCCGCCCTCGCCGGCGTTGAAGGAAAGGCCGGCCACGTTGCGCAGGGCTTCCTTCAGGGTGTCGGCGTTCTTGTCCTCGATCAGGGCCTCGCTGACGATGGTCAGGGCCTGGGGGACGTCCTTGGGCAATTGCGTCACCTTGCCGACCCGGGTGGCGCCGCCCTGGTAGCCTTTCTCTTCGCCGATTCGATCATCCTTGACGATGACGGTCCCCAGGGTCTGCTCCTCCGAAGCCCAGGCCTGGAGCGGCGCGATGGCCGCCGCGACGGCGGCGGCGAGAGGGAGAAGGGGCCCCGGGCGGGGCAGGCGGCGGGCCGCCGGACGGCTGTTGTGCAGGTTCTTCACCAGAAACTCCTGTTGGAAACGTTGGGGGCTGGCTGGCGAAGGGCTGGCTGGCGGGGGTGGGAAAAAGTGATCGACGGCGGTGGGGGCGACCTCACCAGACGAAAAATACGAGGCTCCAGACGCAGGCCAGAGTGGCAATGGGTGCCAGCAGGAGGGTCAGCGCGGCGTACCGGCGCGGCCAGGACACCGGGGCGGGCCACACCAGGCACCGGGCGAGCCAGGCGGCGGCCAGGCAGCCGGCCGCCAGCAGCGCGATGCGAAAGCCCGGGAGCCAACCCAGCCAGAAGTGTTCCGCCTTGAGGTGGCTGACGGTGAGCATCGACAGGCCGAGGATGACGCTGGCGGCGGCGAGGGGGGTGAGCGCCAGCGTCAGGCGCTGCCAGGAAAGACGGGGCGTGGCCAGGAGCCGCGCCGCCAGGGCCGGGCCGCAGCCCAGCAGGGCGCCCAGGAGGAAGCCGCCGCCGAGCAGGTAGGCGAGGATGAGGGCGCCGTCCAGCCAGATGAACAGGTCGCTGGCCTCCGGATAATGGGTGAGGAGCCACCAGGGGGCGTCAGTGTCGAGGAGGGCGAACTGGTCGTGGTCGACCAGCCATTCCGCCAGCCACAGCTTCATGTCCCGGAACCAGGGGCTGACCGTCCACTGGAAGGCGGCGGTGGCCACGCCGAGGACGCCGAAGAGCAGGGTGAGCGCCTCCCAGGTGTGGGCCGGGGCGGCGGTGTCCCGCACCTCGGCGAAGGGCGAGCGCAGGGCCAGGGCGACGGCTCCCCGCTGCCCGGCGCAGCGGCCGCAGGCGTGGCACTCCGAAGCGCTGGTCATGCGCCGGACATCGACCAGGGGGGCGCAATTGACCGGTTCGAAGTCAGCGTCGTGACGATCCCAGGCTGCCCGGTCCACTGTGTAGTGGAGCGGGGCGATCTTGGCCAGCACGGCGAAGACGCCGGAGGCCGGGCACAGGTAGCGGCACCAGATGCGCTTCTCGCGGCCGTAGAGGAGGCCGATGGCGACGGCGGCGACGGTGGAGCCGCCCAGGACCAGCAACGCCGCCTGGGGGTATTCGTAAACGCTCACGAGTTGGCCGTACACCGTGGTGCAGACGAAGGCCACGAAGGGCCAGCCGGACCACTTGAGCCACCGGGGCAGGGGCCTGCCGCGGCCGTACTGGCTGACCCATTCGCTAAGCGAGCCCTCGGGACAGAAGATGCCGCACCAGACGCGGCCCAGGGTGACGGTGGCGATCATCACCCCGGGCCACCAGACGCCCCAGAAGCAGAACTGGGCGAAGAGCCGCAGGTTGTCCCAGATATGGGCATCTTCCGGGGGCAGCGGCAGGAAGGCCGGGATGACCACCAGCGCGGCGTAGACCACCACCACCGCCCACTGGATGGAGAGGATCAGCCGGCGGTGCCGGCGCAGAAACAGGCCGACGGCCGCGAGACGGCCCGGGGGCAGGCCGGCGGGCCGGGTCGGATGGAAGGTCAGCGTCTGCTCAGTCACGGCCGCTCCGCCGCCAGGCGAACAGCACAACCGCCCAGTAGGTGCCGTAGATGAGGAGGGTGGACAGGGCGGGTCGCGCCCGGTAGCCGGAGAAGTCGGCGAGCAGCCGGCCACCGCCGCGGGTATCGTCGAGCAGGGTGGAACTGTCCCACACCGGATCGAGCAGGGTCGGCAGCCAGTCGGCACCGATCAGCCGATCGACGGCGGCGACCAGCAGCGATGAGGCGAGGATCAGCAGGAGGACGGAGGAAAGGCGCAGGAGCAGTCCGATATTGAGCCGGGCCAGGCTCCGGGCGGCCAGCCAGGCGGTGGCGGCGGCCCCGGCGAAGCCGGCCAGGGAGCCGATGGCGAGGGCGCGCAAGTCGCCGCCCTGGGCCAGACCGTAGAGAAAGATCACCGTTTCGGCGCCTTCGCGGGCGACGGCCAGCGCGGCGACGACAGCCACGCCGAGATATCCCGAACGCTCGGCGGCAAAGGTCAGGTCGGCGTGCAGCCGGGCCTTCATTTGCCGGCTGTGCCGCTTCATCCACAGCACCATCTGGGTGATCAGAGCGGCGGCGACGAGCAGGGTGGCGGTCTGGAAGATGTCCAGCGCCTGGCCGGTCAGTTCGTCCTGCACCGTCAACAGGGTCCAGCCGAGCAGGAAGGCGAGCAACACCCCGGCGGCAAGGCCGGCGAAGAGCGCCCGGCGCCCGCGCCCATCGTCGTCGTTGATCTTCAGCCAGGCGAACAGGATGCCGGCGATCAGGAAAGCTTCCAGACTCTCCCGCCAAACGACGAAAAAGGTGCTAGCCATGCTGCGCTCCGCGAGTGTGGATTACCTGGCGACGATCCGACCCTGAGCAGTCTCCGGGTGGAATTCGTCGAAAAACTTGTAGCTGCCGGGCTTCATGGGCGCGAAGACCAGCTTGCGGGTGACGCCGGGCGCCAGCACCGTTTCCTTCCTGAGTTCGAGGCTCTCGAATTCCGTGGCGCCCGGACCCTCGTTCCTGATTTCCAGGCGGAACTTGGTGTTGGCCGGCACTTCCAGGCTTGCCGGAAAGAGGCGGCCGTCTTTCATGACCAGCAGAAAGGTCGGCATGTCGTCGGCCAGGGCTGCGGTCGACACCACGAAGGCACCGAGCAGCACGGAAAGGAGAGCGTGTTTCACGGGATTGCCTCAATAGGCGATCGTGGCGCGCAGACCAAGCACCTTGACGCTCTTGGCGTCCGGGTTGGCGCCGGGGCGGCCGATCCACTGGAAGTCCGGGCTGATCTCGAACTGCGGCGAAATGCGGTAGCGGTAATAGACTTCCGCCACCTTTTCGGCGCCGGAGGGGGTGAAGGTGAAGTCGGCCACGCCGTCGCCATCGATATCGCCGCTGCCGCCGAGCTTCTGGTAGGCGCTGCTCGCCTTCAGCCAGCTGCCGCCGAAGCCGATGGCGTCGCCGCCGCGGCCCCAGTAGTTGCCGCTGACTTCGGCACCGAGCGCCAGGGCCTTCTTGAAGGGCAGTTCGCCATCGACCAGTTGACCGTAACGGCCGAACAGCTTGATTCCGTCACCCACCTGCTGGTCGATGGAAATTCCCACGCCGGAATGTTTGGCGGTATTGCCGTCGACATCGTCGGCCTTGCTGCGGGTCCAGGCGTAAGCGCGGTAGTTGCCGGCCAGGCCGCCGAAACTGCGCACCTTCTTTTCGGCCTGGGCGATGAGCAGTGGCCTGGCGAGGCTCTTCTGGTAACTGGCGCCTCGCTCGCCGGCGCCGAAGACGCCCAGCGACAGGCGCCAGGGCTCGGCTCCGTCGCGCACATTCACGTAGGAGGCGATGAAACCCGGCTGGAAGCCGTTGGCGTCGACGGCCACTTCGCCGCCGGCGTCGAGCAGCGGGTTATGGACGAAGGCGGAATTGAGGAACTGCACCGACTCGTCGCCGGCAGCCTCGTTCTGGTCGAAGAAGCCGAAGATGTCGATCTTGCCGAAGGTCAGCTCCAGGGTCTCCCGCGAGTAGGGGCGAAAGCCGCCGAAGGGCAGGGGAATCGCCGCCTGGTACCAGGCCTGGCCGAGGATGGCTACCGAGTCGTCGGGGTTGGCGCCGCTGGCCCGGAAAGCCACCGAGTTGGGGGCGCTGGCGAAGTGGCCGAGGTTGCCGAAGGCGACGTTCAGGCCCTGGCCCTGGCCGATGCGGACATGGGCGAAGACCTTCTGGTCGATGTCGCCGATGGGCTCCAGAGGCAACTCCACCGTCACGTCGGCCCGGTAGTTGAGCTGGCTGCCGCCGTCGGTGGTGCCTTTCGGCAGGCCGGAAGCATGCTGGGCAACGGTGGTAAGCGCGGCGCCGACCTGGATGCCGTCGAACTTCTCGGCGATTTTCGACGCCTTCTTCATGTCCAGAGCGTCCTTCTCGACGGCCTTCAGGCGGGCGGTGATCTCCGGTTCGTATTGCGAGATGCGGTCGCTGTCCAGGCCCTGGGCGACCTTCTCGTTCTCGGCCTTGAGGGACTTCACTTCCTTTTCCAGTTCCGCGTTCCTCGCTTCCAGCTTGTCCAGGCGGGCGACCAGTTTTTCCAGCAGGGCGGCGTCCGGGGCCGCCAGGGCGGGCGCGGCCAGCCCGGCCGCCACCAGGGCAGCCGTCAGGGTGACGAGACGCATGATCAATAGCCGCCTTTTTTGCCGATGCCGACGTAGGTGAATTCGTACTCGACTTCGAAGGGCTTGAACCAGGGGCGCACGCCGGTGGCGCGGTCGGTGTGGCGGCCGAAGTGGGCGTGCTTGTTCTCGGAGGGCGGCAGGATGGTGTATTTCACCTTGTACTTGCCGGGGCCGGCGAGCTTGATGTTCTCGCCGTAGTGGGGGCCGTCGTTGGCCACCATGGGCATGAAGTCGCCAGCCACCTTGTAGTCGCCGCCGATCTTGGAAACCTCGTACTTGACCAGCAGGTAAGGAATCCAGGCGCCTTCCTCGAAACCGTTGGGGTTGTTGGCCAGCGCGTGGATGTCGGCCTCGATGTGGATGTCGGATTCCGATACCTTCTTCATCATGCCCTCGGGCTCCATCTCGACGGGCTGCAGGTAGACGGCGGCGATTTCCATGCCCGCCTTTTGCTGGGGCACGCCGATGGGGTATTCGAGGGCGAGGGCCGGGGTGGCCAGGGTGGCGGAGAGCGCGAGGCCTGAGATGGTTTTCCTGAGGGACAGCATGAGATGAACTCCGGGGTTCCTCTGGCTGGCTTGCACGGCGGCTGGCTGGCTTGAGCGGGTTGATTGCGGGTCGAGTGGTGCGGGGGGCTATTTGCGGTCTTCGCCGGGCTGGGTGACGAAGCCGATCTTGCCCAGGCCGGCCCGGCGCGCGGCGCTCATGGTTTCGGCGACACGCTCGTAGCGGGTGGCCCGGTCGGCCTTGAGATGCAGTTCGGCGTTGGCGTCGCTGGCCACGGCGTCGCGGAAGCGGGCTTCCAGGTCCGCGGCATCCACGGCCTCGCTGCCTACGAAGACCCGGTTGTCGGCGTCGATGAAGACTTGCAGGGTCATCGGCTTTTCCGGCGTCGGGGTGCTGGAGGCCCGGGGCAGGTCCACCTTGACCGAATGGGTCATCAGGGGGGCGGTGATGATGAAGATGATGAGCAGCACCAGCATCACGTCTACCAGCGGCGTGGTGTTGATTTCTGTCATGGGGGCGGTGTTGGCCCCCGGGGTCAGGTGTCCCATGGCCATTTACGCGGCCTCCGCGGCGGCGCGGGCGCGCATGGGGTGGATCTGGGCGCTGTTGGCGGCGAAGGGCTTGCCGACGGTGAAGAAGGCGTGCAGGTCGTGGGCGAAGGCGTCGAGGTCGGTGAGCAGCACCCGGTTGGACCGGGTGAAGGCGTTGTAGGCGAAGACCGCAGGCAGCGCCACGCCGAGGCCGGCGGCGGTCATGATGAGGGCCTCGCCCACGGGGCCGGCCACCTTTTCCAGGGCCGCCTGGCCGGAGAGCCCGATGGCCACCAGGGCGTGGTAGATGCCCCAGACGGTGCCGAAGAGACCGACGAAGGGCGCCGTGGCCCCCGTGGTGGCCAGCAGCGTGAGGCCGTTTTCCATCTCCGCCTGGGTGCAGGAAAGCTGCTGGCGCAGCGCCCGTTCCATTTGCTCAGCGGGGTCGAAGCGGGAGGCCAGGCGGCCGACGGCGCTTTCGCAGTCGTTGTTGCAGCAATTGGCCTGCACGGCAAGCTGGGCGTAGGGACTGTCGGCGCCGCCCGCACGCAGGCGCTCGATGCCTTCGGCGACGCGGGTGGCGGACCAGAAGCCGGCCACATTGCGGGCGGACCGGCGCAGGCGCCACCAGTCCCAGGCCTTGGCCAGGATCAGATACCAGCTGGCCACCGACATCAGCACCAGAATGACGGCGACGGTGTGTGAAACGGCGTCGCCGCTGGCCCACAGGTGGGCCAGGCCGAAGGAGTTTTCCTGCATGTCAATGCTCCAGTTTGAAAAGGATGGGAACCAGAACCCAGCTCTGCACCGCGGTTTCGCCGCGGCGGGCGGGGACGAAGCGCCACTGGCGCACGGTGCCGGCCGCAGCTTCGTCGAGGCGGGGGCTGCCGGAGGAGGTCTTGATTTCGACCGTCTCGGCGGCGCCACCGGGCGATACGAGGACGCGCAGGACGACCTTGCCTTGTTCGCCCAGGCGGCGGGATAGCGGCGGGTAGGGCGGGGCCGGATTCCTCAGGTAGTCCGCGTCGAAACGGGGCTGGATGATGGCTTCCTGGAGCGGCGCCGGAGCTGGCGCGGGCAGGGCCGGCGGGGTCGGTGCCACCATCGGGGCTGTGGGGGCCGGCGCCTCGCTGGTGGTGGTTTCCAGGATCGGGGCGATCTTCTTCGGCTGGATCTTCAGGGGAACCGGCTTGGGGGCGACGACGGGTAATGGCTTGGGCTGTACCGGCTGCTCGACTGGCTGCAGGAGGTCGACCACCAGGGGCAGCTCCATGATCTGGGGGGCGATGGTGCGGGCGGCGGCGACGAGCAGCAGGAGCGCCACATGGGCGCCGACGACGGTGGCGAGCAGGCCGCTGCGGCGCAGGGGCGAGGGATGGGAGAGGGCGTAGGACATCGCGGCGGGCGGTGCGGCGGGCGTTTGGCGGGCAGGTTGGGGGGGCAGCTACTTGGTCAGAATCAGCTTGTTTTCCCGGGTGATGCGCAGCAGATAGCGCTGGCCGGCGTGCTCGATTTCGACCGCTTGATGATCGCCAAACAGGGCCCTGCTGGGGATGGGGTCCGGAGAACGGCCGCTATCGGGGACGGCTGTCGAGGCCCATGCGAGCGACGGCGGGGGGCGCTGAGAATTCATGGAATGCGAACGAAAATGAGAACGGTTCGCATTGTAATTATTATTGAGAGTGCGTGTCAATATGTCTGCGGCCCTTGCTTTGCCGTTCGGGGCAACCCCGACCTTGTTTGGCGCAGTGGCTCACCGCAGCGCTGGAGGGCAGCGCTATAATCGCCGCTTTCACAACAACCCGAAGAGATCGTCATGTCCCTCAACAACGTACCCTCCGGCAAGTCCCTCCCCAACGATTTCAACGTCGTCATCGAAATCTCCGCCCACGCTGATCCCATCAAATACGAAGTCGACAAGGAAAGCGGCGCCATCTTCGTCGATCGCTTCATGGGCACGGCCATGCACTATCCCTGCAACTACGGCTACATCCCCCATACCATTGCGGGCGACGGCGATCCGGTGGATGTGCTGGTGGTGACCCAGTTCCCGCTGCCCCCCGGTGTGGTGGTGCGTTGCCGCCCCATCGGCATGCTGGCCATGACCGACGAGGCCGGTGCCGATGCCAAGCTGCTCGCCGTGCCGGTGGACAAGCTCACCCCCATGTATCGCAGCGTGCAGACCCACGCCGACATCCCCACCATCGTCCTCGACCAGATCGCCCACTTCTTTGCCCACTACAAGGATCTGGAGCCGGGCAAGTTCGTCAAGGTCACGGGCTGGTGCGGCCCCGAGGAAGCCAAGAAGGAAATCATGGAAGGCGTCGCCCGCTACAACGACGCCAAGGAAAAGCCCGCCTATTGAGCGGTTCCTGATGTTGAAGATCGCCGTCGCCCAGTTCAATGCCGTCGTCGGCGATCTCGCGGGAAATGCAGCCCGGATTGCCGCCTGGGCGGTAGAGGCGCGGGCCGCGGGGGCTCAGGTTCTTCTGACCCCCGAACTGGCGCTCAGCGGCTATCCCCCCGAGGATTTGCTCCTGCGCCCCGATTTCTACCGGGCCGCAGCGGCGGCGCTCGAAGACCTGGCCCGGCAAGCCGTCGGAATCACCCTGGTGGTGGGCTTCCCCGAGGAGGCGGACGATGGTCGGCGCTTCAACGCCGCGGCCGTGCTGGCCGATGGCCGGCGTGTCGCCACCTACCGCAAGCAGCGCCTGCCCAATTACGAAGTCTTCGACGAGAAGCGCTATTTCGAGCCGGGGAGTGAAGCCTGCGTCGTCTCCATCGGCGGGGTCGCCTGCGGCATCAACATCTGTGCCGATATCTGGGAGCCGGGGTCGGCCGAGCTTGCCCGGCAGGCTGGGGCGGAACTGTTGCTGGTCCTCAACGCCTCGCCGCTGCACCTGGAAAAACAGGCTTTGCGGACGGAAATCCTCGCCCAGCGGGTGAGGGCGACAGGTCTCGCCGCAGTTTACGCCAATCTGGTGGGCGGCCAAGACGAACTGGTCTTCGACGGCGCTTCCTTTGCCCTGGACGCCGACGGT
The DNA here is from genome assembly GCA_016720065.1 of Betaproteobacteria bacterium. Taxonomy (NCBI): domain Bacteria; kingdom Pseudomonadati; phylum Pseudomonadota; class Betaproteobacteria; species Betaproteobacteria bacterium. The sequence continues at coordinate 506,059 of JADJXY010000002.1, forward strand.
CGCCTGGCGATGAGCCTGCCGCAGTTCGAGGAAGTCCTGGGCCTGGTCGAATTTTCCGCCGGTCGCCTGAGCTCCGCCCAGCGGGCGTCTGCTCTTGCGGTGGAGGCGGAAGCCTACGGTGCCCTGGTTCTCGGGGTACGCGACTACATCGGCAAGAACGGCTTTCCGGGCGCGATCATCGGCCTCTCGGGGGGGATCGATTCGGCCCTGACCCTGTGCGTGGCCGTCGATGCCCTGGGGGCCGACCGGGTGCGGGCGGTGATGATGCCCTCGCCCTACACGGCGGACATGAGCCTGGACGACAGTCGGGCCATGGTGCGTACCCTGGGGGTGCGCTACGACGAGATTCCCATCGCGAGCGCCATGGCAACCTTCGACGCCCTGCTGGCGCCGGAATTTGCCGGCCTCCCCCCGGACACGACGGAGGAAAACCTCCAGGCTCGCATCCGGGGCATGATCCTCATGGCGCTTTCCAACAAGACCGGGGCGCTGGTCCTGACCACGGGCAACAAGTCGGAAATGGCCGTCGGCTACGCGACGCTGTACGGCGACATGGCCGGGGGGTTTGCGGTCATCAAGGATGTGTTCAAAACCATGGTGTATCGCATTTCCCGCTATCGCAACGGGATTTCGCCGGTGATCCCGGACAACATTCTGGTGCGTCCGCCCTCCGCCGAATTGCGGCCGAACCAGACCGACCAGGATTCCCTGCCTCCCTACGAAATCCTCGACGCCATCGTCGCCGCCTACATGGAAGAAGACCGTTCGCCGCGGGAGATCGTGGCGGCAGGCCTACCTAAAGAAGCCGTGCACCGCGTGGTGCGACTGCTGCGCATTGCCGAGTACAAGCGCCGACAGGCGCCGGTGGGAATTCGCATCACGCCCCGTGGCTTCGGCAAGGATTGGCGTTATCCTATTACCAATCGCTATCGCGATGAATTGTGAACCCTGTGAGACGAGACATCCATGAAGAAGATCGAAGCCATCATCAAACCGTTCAAGCTGGATGAGGTCCGCGAGGCCCTGTCCGAAGTCGGCGTCACCGGCCTGACCGTGACCGAGGTCAAGGGTTTCGGGCGCCAGAAGGGGCATACCGAACTCTATCGCGGTGCTGAATACGTCGTCGATTTCCTGCCCAAGATCAAGATCGAGATCGTGGTTGCAGGGGACCGTGCCGAGCAGGCCATCGAAGCGATCATCAAGGCCGCCCGCACCGGAAAGATCGGCGACGGGAAAATTTTCGTCATGCCGGTCGAACAAGTCGTGCGCATCCGTACCGGCGAGACTGACGAAGCGGCCATCTGACCTCAGGGAGGTGAATCATGGGTGGTATTGCTGATCCCGCCTTGCGGGCCAGACTCCTGGAATTCCTCGATGGCGACGAAGCCGCCTACCCCAGGCTTCTGGAACAACAGTTTCCACGCATCGCCGCCAAGGTGGTCGAGTTGTGGGGTACGGCCGAGCTCGATCATTACCTTGAGGGTCTGATGGTTTCCGATCGGCCTGACCGCCAGGGCTTTCCACCCGATGTGGCGATGGAAATCTTCCGCCTGTCCATGGTGCACGGCGCCCTGGGGCTGAGTTCAAAAATCAGCGGTACGGGCTGGGCCGGTATCGACGATGGCGAGCTCTACCGCAAGAGCATGAACCGCGGTTAGTCCGAGATTTGCGGCGCCCGCGGGGGCGGACGGCGAACTGGCGCTCAGCGCCGCGAATGCAACAGCACCAGCAAAGCGCCTTCACCCCCGTCCCGGGGTGCCGCCTGGCAGTAGGCGAGGACTTCAACCTTCTGCATCAGCCAGCCCCGGGTCAGGCGGCGCAGGATGGACTGCCGCCCCGGCGATCCGAACCCCTTGCCGTGAATGACCCGCAGGCAGCGCAGCCCCCTGCGACTTGCGTCGGCGATGGCGCTGGACAGAAAATGCCGCGCCTCGTCCCGGTTGAGGCCATGCAGGTCGATCTCGGCCTGAACGACCCAGCGCCCCCGGCGCAAATCACGCAGCGTCGAGGTCGCGATTCCCGGCCGCAGGTAGTGGGGTTCGTCGCCGCCTTCCAGCCTGTCCTGGAGGCCGATAGGGCCATGCAGTGTCTCGCACAGCGCAGCCCGCTCGTCGGCTTGCGATTGAACGGGGCGGGGCGGCGGCGGATTCAGGGTGCCCAGGCACACCCGGTTCGCTGGGGGAAGAGGGGTGGCGTCGGCCACGGCGGCGTGGAAGGCCGCGAGGTCGTCCGCGTCGGGCGGCGGCGAGACATAGGGCTTTCTCCCCATGGTCCTGGGACGATCGGAGCCGCGTCGCCCGTGGGATTTCCGTACGTCGCCGCTTCAGGCCAGGCCGAGCTGGTCCAGATAGCGCTCGGCGTCCAGGGCGGCCATGCACCCGGTTCCCGCCGAGGTGCAAGCCTGACGGTAAATGTGGTCTTGCACATCGCCGGCGGCAAACACGCCGCTTATGCTGGTCAGGGTGGCATTGCCCTCGCGGCCGCCGCGAGTGACGATGTAGCCGCCCTCCATTTCCAGCTGGCCTGTGAAGAGGTCGGTGTTGGGTTTGTGGCCGATGGCGATGAAGACACCATCCACCTTGATTTCCCTGGTGCTTGCGTCGGCGGTGGCCTTGACCCGCAGACCGGTGACGCCGGAGGCATCGCCCAGGACCTCGTCCAGGGTGCTGTTCCACAGGATGGTGACCTTGCCGGCCTTTTCCTTTTCGAACAGCTTGTCCTGGAGGATTTTCTCGGAGCGGAATTTGTCGCGGCGGTGGATGACCGTGACGTGGCTGGCGATATTGGCCAGATAGAGCGCTTCCTCGACTGCGGTGTTGCCACCCCCAACCACGGCGACGGGCTTGTTGCGGTAGAAGAAGCCATCGCAGGTGGCGCAGGCGGAGACCCCGCGCCCGGCGAACTTCTCCTCCGAAGGCAGGCCGAGGTACTGGGCTGAAGCGCCGGTGGCGATGATGAGGGCGTCGCAGGTATAGGTGCCGGAGTCCCCGACGAGCGTGAAGGGTTTTTCGCCGAGGCGGGCGGTGTGGATGTGGTCGAAGATGATTTCGGTGTCGAAGCGCCGCGCATGCTTTTCGAAGCGCGCCATGAGATCCGGGCCCATGACTCCGTCGGCGTCGGCGGGCCAATTATCGACCTCGGTGGTGGTCATCAGCTGACCGCCCTGGGCCAGGCCGGTGACCAGGACGGGTTTGAGGTTGGCGCGGGCGGCGTAGACTGCAGCGGTGTAGCCGGCGGGGCCGGAACCCAGGATCAGGAGCCGGCAGTGGCGGGGGGCATTGGACATGACAGGCCTTCGTGGTGTTGGATGGCCGGATTATAAGCGGGGGGGCCGGCAAAGTTTTTTCGCCTTACCCTAGTCCTTTTGGGAAAGAAGATTATAATTGCCCGATAACTCCATGACACAAAAGTGAAACTATGGTACAGGCCGCTCACGCCCTCAGCTTGGTTGTCCTTCGTAACGTGCCGCTCTTTGCGGGTCTGGACGAAAGCGAACTTGAACGTCTTTCCCGGGTCTGCGGACGCAAGCGGGCCGAGCGCGGCGAATTCGTCGTCCGCTCGGGGGACACCACCGATTGCCTATACATCATGCTTACCGGCCGGGCCAAGGTGACCAACAGTGACGAAGAGGGCCGGGAAATCATTCTCGCCATGCTGGGGCACGGGGAGTCCTTCGGAGAAATGGGTCTGATCGACGGCAGTCCCCGGTCGGCGGATGTGGTGGCCCTGGAGGCCAGCGAACTCCTGGTGCTGGGCAAGGAGGAGTTCCAGCGCTGCATGCGCGACAATTTCCAGGTGGCCCTGAAACTCATGCAGATCCTGGTCCGCCGCCTGCGGGAGGCCGACCGCAAGATCGAGAGTCTCGCCCTGCTCGATGTCTATGGCCGGGTGGCGCGCCTGCTGCTCGAAATGTCGGAACTCGACGAAGGCAAGCGGGTGGTGAAGCGCAAGATTTCCAAGCAGGACATGGCTCGCATGATCGGGGCCTCCCGGGAAATGGTCAGCAAGGTGGTCCGGGATCTCGAATTGAGCGGCTATATCACCTACGAGAGTGACCGTATCGTCATCACCGGAGAGTAGGGTGGCCGCCGGACGTCTGGCGGAGCGGGCGCCCAGTCCCCTGCCCGAAAAGATCGGCGGGCTGCTTCAGGAAACCCGCTGGCTGGCCCTGGGTGCCGTGGCCCTGTTTCTTTCGCTCGCCCTGTGGGGATTTGCCAAGGACGATCCGGGCTGGTCCCACGCCGTCGTTTCCGCTTCCCTGCACAATCCCACGGGTCGCTTCGGCGCTTGGGTGGCCGATCTCCTCCTCTACGTCTTCGGGCTTTCCGCGTGGTGGTGGGTGGCGCTGATGCTGATGTGCGTGCGCTGGGGGGTGCAGCGCCTGAGCGCCTCGGCCGGGGAGCCGGACCGCCGTCCGCTCTACCTCGCCCTGGCGGGTTTCCTCGCTCTGCTTGTCTCCAGTTCCAGCCTGGAAGCGATTCGCTTCCACTCCTTGCGGGCGGAACTTCCCCTTGCTCCCGGCGGGCTGCTGGGGCTGGAATTCGGCCAGTGGCTTGCAGCGGCTTTCGGCTACACGGGGGCGACCCTGCTCCTCCTGGTGGCTGCTGCCGCAGGGTGGGCCCTGTTTTCTGGCATGTCCTGGCTCGCGGCCTGCGAGGGTCTCGGTTTGGCCTTGGAGAAGATCACAGGGGGCGTCTATGGCTTGTTCGACCGCTGGCGTGATCGCCGTATTGGCCGCGAGACCGCCCAGCAGCGCGAGGAAAGTGTCGAGGTGGAGAAGCGACGGGTCGAACTGCACGAGCCCATCATCATTGAACCGTCGCCCCCCGAGGTGCCGATTTCCAGGAAGGCCGAGAAGCGTATCGAGCGGGAAAAGCAGGTCTCTCTCTTCCCCGAGGCGATGATTGGTGGCCGCCTGCCTCCTCTGCATCTCCTCGATCCGGCGCCGCCGGCCACCGAGACGGTCAGTGCCGAAACCCTGGAATTCACCTCCCGCCTGATCGAGCGCAAGCTGGCCGATTTCGGGGTACAGGTCAAGGTTTTGGCCGCCCTGCCGGGGCCGGTCATCACGCGCTACGAAATCGAGCCTGCCGTGGGCGTCAAGGGGGCCCAGATCGTCAATCTGGGCCGGGATCTGGCGCGGGCCCTGGCCCTGGTGTCGGTCCGGGTGGTCGAGACGGTGCCCGGCAAGTCCTGCATGGCACTGGAACTGCCCAATCCCCGGCGTCAGACGGTGCGCTTGTCGGAGATCATCGCCAGCCGACCCTACAACGACATGGTCAGCCCGCTTACGGTGAGCCTGGGCAAGGATATCGGCGGATTGCCCGTGGTGGCCGATCTGGCCAAGACCCCCCACCTGCTGGTCGCCGGCACCACGGGTTCCGGCAAGTCGGTGGGCATCAACGCCATGATTCTTTCCCTGGTTTACAAGGCCGAGCCGGAAAACGTCCGCCTGATTCTGGTGGATCCGAAGATGCTCGAGCTCTCGGTCTACGAGGGGATTCCTCACCTGCTCGCTCCGGTGGTCACCGACATGAAGCAGGCCGCCAACGCGCTGAACTGGTGCGTGGGGGAAATGGAACGCCGCTACAAGCTGATGTCCGCCCTGGGGGTGCGGAATCTTTCCGGTTACAACGCCAAGGTGCGCGACGCCGAGAAGCGTGGCGAACACCTGCCCAATCCCCTGACGCTCACTCCGGAAACGCCCGAACCCCTGACCCACATGCCGTATCTGGTGGTGGTGATCGACGAACTCGCCGATTTGATGATGGTGGTCGGAAAAAAGGTCGAGGAACTGATTGCGCGTCTGGCGCAGAAAGCCCGCGCTGCGGGGATTCATCTTGTCCTCGCAACCCAGCGCCCGAGCGTTGATGTCATCACCGGCCTCATCAAGGCTAATATTCCGACGCGTATGTCCTTCCAGGTTTCCAGCAAGATCGATTCCCGCACCATCCTCGACCAGATGGGCGCCGAATCCCTTCTCGGCCAGGGCGACATGCTCTACCTGGCGCCGGGGACAGGCTACCCGACCCGGGTCCACGGGGCGTTCGTTTCCGACGACGAAGTGCATCGGGTGGTCGAGCATCTCAAGTCCCTCGGTGCGCCGGAGTACGTGGCGGAGGTTCTTGTCGGCAGCGGCGAGGATGACGAAGCTGCGGGCGAGGGCGGTGACGGCACTGGGGACGCGGAGAACGACCCGCTCTACGATCAGGCCGTGGAGGTGGTGCTCAAGAACCGCCGCGCGTCGATTTCCCTGGTGCAGCGCCACTTGCGCATCGGCTACAACCGGTCGGCCAGGCTCATCGAGGCCATGGAGCGATCCGGCCTCGTGTCGGCCATGGACGGACGGGGCGGCCGCGAGGTTCTGGCACGGAAAGAATCCGAGTGAAGCGGGGTCTCGCGGCGCTGGCCCTCCTGCTGGCTTCCGCCGCCGCGGGTGCTGCGGCCCTGGATCAACTGGACCGCTTTCTTGAGACGACGCGCAGCTACCGGGCAGAGTTTTCGCAACGGGTGGTCGCCAAAGGGGGGCGCAAGCCCCAGATTTCGGCCGGTACCCTGGCCATTCTTCGGCCGGGAAAGTTGCGCTGGGAGGTTCTGCGGCCCTATCCGCAATTGGTGGTCGGCGACGGCGAGCGGTTCTGGATTTACGATCCCGAGTTGAGGCAAGTCACGGTGCGAAAGGCAGGTGAAGCCATCGGCAGTTCGCCTGCGGCCCTGCTCTCGGGCAGCGAGGACTTGCGCAAGAATTTTGCGCTTGCGGAAGCCGGAGAGGCCGACGGGTTGGAGTGGGCAGAAGCGCGGCCCCGGGCTGCCGATAGCGGCTTCGAGCGCCTGCGCCTAGGGTTTTCCGGCGGAGAATTGAAGGCCATGGAGTTGCACGACCAGTTTGGCCAGGTCACCACCGTCGAATTCACCCGTGTCGAGCGCAACCCCAAGCTTGCTCCTTCGCTTTTCCGCTTCGTTCCGCCTTCCGGGGCCGACGTGGTCGGCGAGTGAGGCGTTGCCCGAATGTACTGGCGGGTTCCCGGTGCGCCTGCCTGCTGGGCGATGGCGGGGCACCGTAGCGATGCAGGCTGGTGGGCGCTCGGGTACGAAGTGAGCGGGCTATCGGGGTTCCTGGGTTGAGGCGCTGGGCCGGGATCCGCCGCTTTCTCCCGGTGGTCGCATTCTTCGCCGGTGTGGTGGGCGATGCCCTGACACTCGGTGTTCGGGTCCGCAGTCTCGATTTCTGGCGCCTCGGGGCTTTGCTCGCCCTTGCCGCCTTCCTGATCGTGCTGCTTGCCCGCCGGGAACACCGGGGGGCACTGCCGCCTCCCGAGGGGGCAGGCTGGCGGGAACGTCTGCCCCGCTTGGCCTGGGATGCTCCCTATCTGGGCCTGCAGTTTTGTGTGGGAGGACTGTATTCAGCCCTCTTCATCCTCTATTCCAAGAGTTCCGGACATTTCGCCGCCTGGCTGGTGACCGGGTTGCTGGCGTTTCTTCTGGTGGCCAACGAATTTTGGGGTCGTGCCTATGGGGGGCGATTTACCCTGATCTGGGGACTGTTTGCCTTCTGCGCCATGCTGCTCATGAACTTCGCGCTGCCCTTTGCAGCCGGGAGCCTGGATCCCCGCTGGTTCTATCTCTCCACGGCTCTGGGGCTGGGTCTGGCCCATGGGCTGCGCCTCGCCTCCCCAGGCCGTCCCGGTCGCATCCTGCCGGCCTGGGTCGCGGCGGGGGCTCTGATCCTGGCCTGGAGCCTGGGCATGATTGCGCCGGTTCCGCTGGTCAAGCGTCACGTCATCGTGGGGCAGGACTTCGAGCGGCGGGGGGGCGAATATGTTCTGCGGGTCGAGCCAGCACCGGGTTGGCAGTTCTGGCGCGATTGGGCTTCCGTCGTCAACGTCCCTGAGCAGGGACGGCTTTACGGCGTTTCTGCCGTTTTCGCGCCGCGGGGCGTGTCGGCGGCACTGGAGCATCGCTGGGAGCGGCGCGACCAGACCGGACACTGGCGGCCGGCTGGCGCCGCGCGCTTCGAGGTAACCGGCGGCCGGGAGCAGGGCTTTCGGGCCTATTCCTACGTGGTCGCCCCGCAGGCCGGGGAGTGGCGCCTGATCGTCGCGACCCAGGATGGACGCACCATCAGCACGACCGAATTGCAGGTTAACCGTGGGGTGCCCGAGGGGACGGAAGTGCGCCGTCTCTGATCGCGGGGGGGGGCCTTGCCAGGCATTTTGGGCAAAGGCGGAGCCCTCGCGCGAGGCGGCCGAGCCGCTCGATCGAGTCCAACTCCCCTGCCTGAACGATGGGCGCCTACCCGGTGTAGTCTTCAGCGCGCAGGGTCGTCGCTCGGACGCCGCAGGATGACGTTCATCCCGGGGCGGAGTTCGGACTCGGGGACGTAACCGATGGCGCCAGGGGTGGTCTGGATTACCCCGGCCATTTCTCCTGGATTCAGTTCCCTGGGGGGGGCGCCCTTGCCGATGTAGCGGCGCACGGTCCAGTAGCCGATATATTTCTCGTCGTCCTGTTTGAGGTAATCCCGCAAGAAGCGGGTCCGGTCCGGGTGTCCCGGAGGGGCGTTCAGCGGAACGACCGCAATTCCGCCGATCTCGATCACCCGACCCGTGTACAGGCGCTGGACCGTGGCCGTGTCGGTACGGGGAACCGATGCATGTGCAATGACGACCATACCCTCCGCCAGGGCGTTCCCCAGTGGCAGCAGCCAGAGGCAGAGGAGGGCGAAAAGGCGGCTCATCCCTGTCGGTATCAGAAGGTGAAGTTGTAGGAGAAGGAGAAGACGTTGATGTTCTGATGCCGGATGTCACCACCGGCCGGGGCGTCGACGAAATGGGATACCCGACCGACACGGGTCAAGGCCCATTCGGCCTTGAGTTTTTGGGTGGGTGAAAGAACGTAGGCCGTGCCCAAAGCGAAGGTGGATTGGTCATATACCACCAGGCGATCCGCCGAGAAGCGCTGCAGGGCGTTGATGGTGGCGGCAAGGTTGGCGGGCAGGGGGGGTGAATTGACCCGATTGGCGTTGACGGCCAGGTAAAGGTCTAGGGAAGGATCGGCCGAGATGAGGCGGGATGCGGTGACATAGGGGCGCCAGGCGCCGACCTCGCCCCGCAGCGAAAGGTAGCCTCCGCGGGTATCCAGGCCTCCGCGGGGCGCGTTCAGATTGATGCGGCGGGCGAATTCGCCGGACAGACGCAGAGACCCAGGCAGGGCGATGTCGGCTCCCGCGGTGAGGATGCCGAAGTGCACGGCGCCGACCGAAGGAATGCTGACTCCCGGCGCCAGCGCGCTGGGCTCGGAGATGTAAAACCCTTCCCCGGCCAGCGAGACGAAGGGGGTGTCGCTGTGGAAATCCTCACCGTTGCGGCGGGAAACTTCGGCGTAGTGGTAGCCGGCGCGATAGACGTTTTCGGCGTGGTTCAGGGTGAGGGCGAGCCCGCGGGAGTCGATCTCCACCGGGACGAAGGTGGCGCCCCGGGGAGGGCCGCCGATACTCCGGATATCGTCCCGGAAAAAGAAGCGGGAATGGGAGTGGGCCCTGCCCCAGTAGGCGTCCAGGCCCAGATCGGCGCTGGGGAAGCTCCAGGTATGGCTGACGGAAATGCCGTTGGTCTCGTTGGTGGGCGAAATCGAGTACAACTCGGTGGGCAGTTGGGCGGCGTCGTAGGTGACGCCGACATCCAGGTTGGAACTGTTGAGGTAGTAGGGAACCCGTACCCGGCCGACGCGTATCAGGAGTTCGTTGCTGGGTCGCCAGGCCAGGAAGGCCCAGGTCAGGGTCGGGTCCCAACTGCTGTCGTCGCGGATCGAGGGGGCGATCTTCCCTTGGGCGACGAGGCTGAAGCTCTCGCTCAGGCGGATGTCGGCCTGGACCCCCAGAACGCTGTCGCGCATGAAGGTGCCATGCTCGTCGACGAAACGCTGATAGCGGTATTCCTGATCGGAGATCGCATAGCCCAGGGTGCCGAAACCTGAAAGCGACACTTGGGCGGCAAGGGGCCCGCTGAGCAGGGGGGCGGCGCACAGAACGGCCCGGAGCAGGGCGCTCGCTTGCCACGAAGGGGAAAGGAGATGGTGCGGTCGTGGCATGGTGAATCAGTCCGGCAATTGGCGGGCGATGTCCTGGAAGATGTCGGCGGTGGCCACCAGGGCGTCGACCAGCTCAGGGTCGAAATGCTTCTCGCGCCCCGTCAGGATGTGGCCGAGGGCGGCCTCATGCTCCATGGGGGCCTTGTAGGGGCGGCGGGTGCGCAGGGCGTCGTAGACGTCGGCCAGGGCCATCAGGCGGGCGGCCAATGGGATTGCCGTGGCGGCGAGTTTGTCCGGGTAGCCGCTGCCGTCCCATTTTTCGTGATGGTGGCGGGCGATCTGCTGGGCATAGAGTAGATAGTCGCTGTCTTCGCCCAGATGGCGGCGAATCTGGGCCAGGATGTCGTAGCCCCGCATCGCGTGGGTGCGCATGATGGCAAACTCGCCCTCGTCGAGCGGGCCGCGCTTCAAGAGGATGTGGTCGGGGATGCAGATTTTGCCGATGTCATGGAGAGGGGCCGATTTGACGATGCTGCGGATGGCGTCCGGCCGCAGGACGTGGCGATGCTGTTCCCGGGGCGCGATGTGCTCGGCCAGGACGCGCACGTATTCCTGTGTGCGGCGGATGTGATTGCCCGTACATTCGTCCCGGAACTCGGCCAACTCGATCATGGCCTGAAGCGACGCGTCCTGCAGGCGGCTGACCTGATTCATGCGGGATTCGACTTCGCGTTCCAGCCAGGTGTTCTTGTCTTCCAGAAAGTTGCGCCATTTCTGGTTTTCCAGGTGGGTATGCACCCGGGCAAGGACCACCGAGGGGCTGATGGGCTTATGGATGAAATCGACTGCGCCCACGGCGAAGCCCATTTCCTCGTCGACCGGGTCGACCTTGGCCGTGAGGAAAATCACCGGTGCCCGGGCGAGGGAAAGGGTGCTTTTCAGGCGGCGGCAGACCTCGTAGCCATCCATCTCGGGCATCATGATGTCGAGCAGGATGAGGTCGGGCGGTTGGGCCTGGGCGAGTTCCAGCGCCTTTTGGCCCGAATTGGCAACCTTGACGCGGTAGTGTTCCCGCAGGAGACCGTTGAGCAGGCTGAGGTTGGTCGGCGTATCGTCCACCACGAGCACGGTCTCGCGATCACGATCAAAGTGGCCGTCCATCATGGGTTCTCCGCCGAGGCATTGTTTTTGTCATCGCCATGGTCCAGCAAAATGAGCGCGAGGTCAAAATCGAAATTTTCCAGGGCGCGGGCGACCCGGTGGCGAACACTGGGGGAAAGGGATGACTTGCTTTCGGGAGCAAGGCGGTTCCAGCACTCGATGGCCTCCGCGTCGCCACCGCGCAGCAGGGTACGCAGTTCGTCGATTCCGGCGGCGGCCTTCGTCGGCGAGGGCCTTTCGGCGGGAGGAAGGCAAGCCTCGATGGCGGCGACCAGGGGCTGTATTCCCAGTTCCAGAGCGGGGATTTCCGTTTCGATGAGGGCCCGGTTCCGGGCGACCAGTGCGTTCTCGACGCTGCGCGCCCGGGCCTCGATCTCGAGCGCCCCGACCGTGCCGGCGATGCCCTTCAGCGTGTGGGCCAGGCGGGCTTGCTCCTCCCAGCGCCCATCGGCCATCCTGGCGCTCAGTCCGCCGACGAGGGAGCGGGCTTCCCGGCAGAAGCGCCGCAGGACCTTGAGATAGAGTTCCTGCCTTCCGGCGGAGCGTCGCAGACCGATGGAGGTGTCGAGACCACTGATGGCCGCGAGGCGCGGAAGTCCAGGGTGGGCCTCACTTTCCTCGCTTGCGGGGGGCGCCGCCTCGTCGGGCTTACGGCCGGTCATGCGTGCCAGCAAGGCAAACAGAGCCTCGGGTTCGAAGGGTTTGCCGATGTGATCGTTCATGCCGGCCGCCAGGCAGCGGTCGCCTTCTCCTGCCATGGTGTGGGCCGACATGGCGACGATGGGCAGGGAAGCAAATTCCGGCCGGGCGCGCAATCGCCGCGCTGTCTCGTATCCATCGAGCACGGGCATCTGCAAATCGAGGAGCACTAGATCGAAGCGATCGACAGGACTGGCGAGGAGGGTCACCAGGGCAGCCTCACCGTGGATTGCCGTCTCTACCTCGATGCCCCAGTCGCTCAGGACATCCGTGGCCAATTGCCGGTTGAGTTCGTTGTCTTCGACAACCAGGATGCGCAGCCCGGCAAGGGTTGCGCGATCGGTCTGCGTGGCTCTGCGGGTTCCGGCACTCCCGCTCTGGAAGAGGCGTCGGATATCCGCAGGCAGGACGGGTTTGGCGATGACCTGGCAACTCGGGGGAAGCCTGGTCGCGCTGCGCAGCAAATCGGAATCGAAGGCGGATACCACTGCAGTGACTCGGGGCAGCGGCAGGCCCAGATCGTCCAGGCGCTTGAGCACGTCGTCTCCCGAGAGACCGGGCATGACCCAGTCCAGGAGCAGGACATCGAAGGGGCGGCCCCTGGCCTGGGCCTCGTTCAGAAGATGAATGGCTTCCTCGCCCGAGGCGGCAAGGGTCGGGCAGCCTCCGCCGGAAACCCCGACGCCCATGGTCTCGAGCAGGCCGCCAAGAACCTCGCGGGAAAGGGGACTGTCGTCGGCAATGAGCGCGCGCAGGCTGCTCAATTCGGGCGAGGGCGCCCCCTGGGGCCGGCGTGCTGCCCGGGGCAGGCGGAGCGTGACGGCAAACTCGCTGCCGCGCCCCGGTTGGCTGCGAACCTCGATGCTGCCCCCCATCATGGTGCAGAGACGTTTGGTGATGGCCAGCCCCAGGCCGGTTCCACCGAACTTGCGTGTGATGGAGCCGTCGGCCTGGGTGAATTCCTGAAACAGCCGGCCGGTCTGCTCGGCATCCATGCCGATGCCGGTATCCGAAACCAGGAGCACCAGGGTAAGTTCCTCTTCGTCAGCGTGGGGGCAGGCGAGCGTGAGGCGCACGTGACCCCTGTCGGTGAACTTGACGGCATTGGAGAGCAGGTTGGTGAGAATCTGGCCCAGGCGCAGGGGATCGCCGACCAGTTCGCGGCCGTCTGTCAATACGCGACTGCCTGGATCGAAGAGCAATTCCAGGGACTTTTCCTCCGCCTTCTGGCGAACCAGATTCAATGAACCAGCGACGACATCGTCGAGCATGAAGGGGGTGCGCTCGATTTCCATCTTGCCCGCTTCGATCTTGGAGAAGTCGAGAATGTCGTTGATGATGCCAAGCAAGACCCGCGCCGACTGGTGCACCTTCTCGACATAATCCCGCTGGCGCGGCGAGAGCTCCGTGGTGAGCGCCAGATGGGACATGCCCAGGACCGCGTTCATGGGCGTGCGAATCTCATGGCTCATATTGGCCAGGAAAAGCGACTTCGCCTCGGTGGCCGCTTCTGCGCGTTTGCGCGCTTCCTCCAGGGCGTGCTGGGCCTCTTCCCGATGAAGAATGTCCGCCTGGATGGACTTGGCCATTTCATCCATGGTGGAGCCGAGCAGGTGCAGTTCCTCCACCGAGCCGTCGATGGCCGTGCGGGTATCGTAGCGTCCCTTGGCCAGTTGTCCGGCAGACCGGCGCAGGGACTGCACGGGACGGACCAGGCGACGATTGAACTCGAACAGGCCCACGATGACCAGGATCACCGACGCCAGGGCACCGACGGCAGACACGGTGATCCAGAGTTCCAGGCGCTGGTTGGCCGCTTCCGTCGCGCGTCCGGTGCGCTGGTCGGTGATCTGGACGAGGCGCTCCGCAGCGCGGGAGAGCCTTGCCTGTCCCTGGTTGTAACTGGGGCTGTGCACGAGTTGGGAGGCAAATTCCAGATGGGGCTTCCCTTCCGAGACGAAGCTGCGCGACACGGGGTCATAAAGGCCCTGGGTCGCGGCAAAGGCGATCTGCTCCACGTCCTTGATGCTCTCGGTGGCTTCGATGACGGCGGCCAGGGCGGCGAATTCGGTCTGGTCGAAACCCAGTTCGTCCATGCGGGCACGCAAGGACTTGCGCATGCCGTCCTTGGGGATGCTGTGGCGCAGATTGCCGGCCACGACTTCATCCCAGTAGGCGCTTGACCAATATCCGTCGGGCGCGGCCTTCTCTCCGTTGCGGATGGCCAGGATGTCGTAGTAATAGGAAAGGTAGCGAATCTGGCCCGTGGTGGTGAAGGCCCGCACCAGGCGGGCCAGATTTCCGACCTCCCGCTGCAGGTCGAGCACCAGTGCGATGGCCTGCTGCCGGTGGAGCTGTGCTGCCGCGGTGCCTTGCTGGGCCTGGACGACCTTGAAGGCGAACAAGCCATTGGCTCCCAGGGTGGCCAGCAACACGGCGGAATAGATCAACGACAGCCGTGTGAGTTTGAGCACCGCACCACCTCTCCGACCCGGTTCAAGGATTCATGGGCAACAGGGCACAACCTTGGCATAGCTTTCCCCTTGTGACAAGGGAATCGAGCCATGATCCCCGGGTTTCCCGCTCCACTGTGGGGAATCCGCGCCAGGCCGCAGGGAAGCATTGTCCTTAACCTGGAAAATGGTTAGAATTCAAAAGTTTTGTTCCGCCCGCCTTCTTGGCGGGGATATTTTCGGGGTGGGCGTTTCGCCCATTTTTTATTTGTAGTCATGAATTTGCACGAACTGCTGGAAAAGACCGTGGCCGGCCTGGGATTTGAACTCGTCGATGTCGAGTTGTCACCCCGGGGGCGGACCATCCGCGTATTCATCGATCAGGCTTCCAAGGAAGGTGGGATCGATGTCGACGACTGCGCCCGGGTTTCCCATCAGTTGTCGCGCCTGTTCGAAGTGGAGAACGTCGATTACGACCGGCTTGAGGTCTCCTCGCCGGGACTCGACCGGGTGGTCGGGAAGGCCGCCGATTTCGAGCGTTTTGCCGGACAGGACATCCAGATCAAGATTCGCGTTCCCCTCGAAGGCAGGAGGAATTTTCAGGGGTGCCTGCTTGGCCACAAGGATGGCAAGGTCGGTCTGAGGCTTGCCGCCGGGGACGTGGAACTGGATTTGAGCAATATCGAAAAGGCACGTCTAGTGCCGCGATTCGACTGAAGGACGAGGAGGTTGTAGCCCATGAGCCGTGAAATGTTGTTGTTGGTGGATGCGCTTGCCCGCGAGAAGAACGTCGCAAGGGACATCGTTTTCGGTGCCCTCGAATTGGCATTGGCCTCGGCGACCAAGAAGCGGATCCACGACGAGGCCGAGGTTCGGGTTTCCATTGACCGCGATACCGGGGCGTACGAGTCTTTCCGTCGCTGGCTCGTGGTGCCTGACGACGAATACGTCAATGAGTACCTGCAGGTTCCGCTCTCCGAAGCGTGTCAGGACGACCCCGAAGTCGAGTCCGGTGATTATCTCGAAGAGGCGCTGGAGCCCATCGACTTCGGTCGCATCGGCGCCCAGGCGGCCAAGCAGGTCATCCTGCAGAAGATCCGCGACGCGGAGCGCGAGCAGATCCTCAATGACTTTCTGGACAGGAAGGAACACGTCGTCTCCGGCACCATCAAGCGCATGGAGCGCGGCAACGCCGTCGTCGAGGCAGGCAAGATCGAGGCCCTGCTTCCCCGGGACCAGATGATTCCCAAGGAAAACCTGCGGATAGGCGACCGGGTCAAGGCCTATCTGCAGCGCATCGATCGGGGGGCCCGCGGCCCCCAGATCATTCTTTCCCGCACGGCACCGGAGTTTGTCATCAAGCTGTTCGAACTCGAAGTCCCCGAGATTTCGGACGGCCTCATGGAACTGAAGGCCTGCGCCCGGGATCCGGGGCTGCGCGCCAAGATTGCCGTGAAGTCCAACGACCCCCGCGTCGATCCCATCGGCACCTGCGTCGGCTTGCGCGGTTCGCGCGTCACCGCAGTGCGCAACGAGATCGGTGGCGAGAATATCGACATCGTCCTCTGGTCGGCCGATCCGGCCCAGTTCGTGATCGGAGCCCTTTCCCCCGCGGAAGTGTCTTCCATTGTGGTCGATGAGGACAAGCATGCCATGGACGTGGTCGTGGACGAGGATAACCTTGCCATCGCCATCGGCCGCAATGGCCAGAATGTCCGGCTGGCTTCGGAATTGACCGGCTGGAGCATCAACCTGATGACCCAGGAGGAATCGGCCAAGAAGTCCGAGGCCGAGTACGCGGTGACCCGGGTCATGTTCATGGAAAAGCTGGACATCGACGAGGAACTGGCTGATCTGCTCATCGAGGAAGGCTTTTCCACCCTCGAAGAGGTGGCCTACGTGCCCCTGGCCGAGATGTTGGAAATCGAGGGGCTGGACGAAGAAATCGTCAATGAATTGCGTACCCGTTCCCGCAATGTGTTGCTGACTGAAGCCATCGTGACAGAAGAGCAGTTGGAGGGCGTCAGCGACGACCTGCTCGGACTCGAAGGCATGACTCGCGATTTGGCGGCCAAGCTGGCCGGCAATGGCGTGAAGACCCGCGACGATCTTGCCGAGTTGGCGGTGGACGAAGTGACGGAAATGACCGGCATCGACGACGAGCGTGCCAAGGAACTCATCTTGAAGGCACGGGCTCACTGGTTCGAGTGAGCGGGAGGGGAGCAGCATGGCAGCAACCAGTGTTTCGCAATTCGCGACCGAACTTAAAATGCCCGTCGAGGCGCTCCTGGAGCAACTCGCCAAGGCTGGCGTCAATCTGAAGAGCAGTGCCGATTCCCTGGCTGACCAGGACAAGGCGCGCCTGCTCGAATACCTGCGCCGTTCCCACGGCGAGTCCGATACCAAGACCAAGATCACCCTGACCCGCAAGCAGACCAGCGAGATCAAGGCGACCGACGCCCAGGGGCGGGCCCGCACCGTCCAGGTCGAGGTGCGCAAGAAGCGTGTCCTGGTCAAGCGTGACCTCGCCGAGACGGTGGCAGAGGCTCCGGTGCAGGAGCCAGAGGTCATTGCGCCCTCAACCCAGACTTCCGTGATCGACGAAGGCGAGCTGCGTCAGCGTGAGAGCGAAGAAAAGCGCCAGCAGGAACTCCTGGAGCGCCAAGCCAGGGAGCTGAAGGAGAAGCAGGAACGCGAAGTCGAAATCGCGCGCCTGAAGCTGGAGGCCGAAGAGGCCGCAGCGGCGGCCAAGGCGGCGGAACTCGCCAAGCAGCAGGCCGCCACGCAGGCCAAGAACCAGGACCCGCCGGCCGACAAGGGAACGCTGCACAAGAAACCCGAAGCCGGCAAGAAGGGCCCCGGCGTCGGCCGGGCCGCCGATGATGGCAAGAAGAAACCCGGCCTCAAGACCCGTGGCGGCGATGCCGGCGGCGGCTGGCGCGAAGCCAAGCACGGCCACAAGAAGCATCAGAAGACCGACGATGGTCAGGGCGGTTTCCAGGCCCCCACCGAGCCGATGGTGCGCGAAGTGCACGTGCCGGAAACCATTTCCGTGGCCGACCTCGCCCACAAGATGGCGGTGAAGGCGACGGAAGTCATCAAGACCATGATGAAGATGGGCTCCATGGTCACCATCAACCAGGTGCTGGACCAGGAAACGGCCATGATCGTGGTCGAGGAAATGGGCCACAAGGCGGTCGCGGCCAAGCTGGACGATCCGGATGCCTTCCTGGTGGCCGACGTCGAGCACAAGGATGTCCCCCTGGAGGCGCGCGCACCCGTCGTGACGGTCATGGGCCACGTCGACCACGGCAAGACCTCGCTGCTGGACTACATCCGCCGCGCCAAGGTGGCGGCGGGCGAAGCCGGCGGCATCACGCAGCACATCGGTGCCTACCATGTGGAAACCGAGCGCGGCATGATCACCTTCCTCGACACCCCGGGCCACGAGGCCTTCACGGCCATGCGTGCCCGCGGCGCCAAGGCCACCGACCTGGTCATCCTGGTGGTGGCCGCCGACGACGGCGTCATGCCCCAGACCAAGGAGGCCATCCACCACGCCAAAGCGGCCAATGTGCCCGTGGTGGTAGCCATCAACAAGATGGACAAGCCCGATGCCAACCCGGACCGCGTCAAGCAGGAACTGGTGGCGGAAGGCGTCATTCCGGAAGAGTACGGCGGCGATTCGCCCTTCTGCCCGGTTTCCGCCAAGAAGGGCACTGGCATCGACGAACTCCTCGAGCAGGTTCTGCTGCAGGCTGAAGTTCTCGAACTGACCGCCCAGAAGGATGCGCCGGCCAAGGGCCTGATCATCGAAGCCCGTCTCGACAAGGGCCGCGGCGCCGTGGCTACCATGCTGGTGCAGTCCGGTACCCTCAAGCGGGGCGACGTGGTGCTGGCCGGCCAGGTCTTTGGCCGCGTCCGCGCCATGCTGGACGAGAACGGCAAGCAGATCAACGAGGCCGGGCCTTCCATTCCTGTCGAAATCCTCGGCCTGTCCGACGTTCCCGGCGCCGGCGAGGAAGCCATCGTGCTGGCGGACGAAAAGAAAGCCCGTGAAATCGCCCTGTTCCGTCAAGGCAAGTTCCGCGACGTCAAGCTGGCCAAGCAGCAGGCCGCCAAGCTGGAAAGCATGTTCCAGCAGATGGAAGAAGGCGAGGTCAAGAGCTTGCCCCTTATCATCAAGGCCGACGTGCAAGGTTCCCAGGAAGCCCTGGTGCATGCCCTCTCCAAGCTGTCCACCGCCGAAGTGCGGGTCAATGTCATCCATGGTGCCGTCGGCGGCATCAGCGAGTCCGACGTCAACCTGGCCCAGGCCTCCGGCGCCGTCATCATCGGCTTCAACACCCGGGCCGACGCCGGGGCGCGCAAGCTGGCCGAAAACTTCGGTGTCGATATCCGCTACTACAACGTGATCTACGACGCGGTGGACGAAGTCAAGGCTGCCCTGTCCGGCATGCTGTCTCCAGAGAAGCGCGAACAGGCCCTGGGCCTGGTCGAGATTCGCCAGGTCTTCCATATCTCCAAGGTCGGCGCCATCGCCGGTTGCTATGTGCTGGAAGGCATCGTCAAGCGCAATTCCCGCGTGCGTCTGCTGCGCAACAACGTTGTGCTGTGGGATGGCGAACTCGATTCCCTGAAGCGCTTCAAGGACGACGTGAAAGAAGTGAAGAGCAGCTTCGAGTGCGGTTTGTCGTTGAAGAACAACAACGATATTGCCGAAGGCGATCAGCTCGAGGTCTACGAGATTCAAGAAGTCGCCCGAACGCTGTAATTTTGGTTGGGTGCGGGCTTGCCCAGGCGTTGTTGCATCCCCCTTGCCGTACATGCGTACTGTCTGCGGGGGTTGCGCCTAGCCTGGGCTTTGCTTTTGGGTGGTCGCGTGCTGGACCGCCGGTTTTTTGAGTAGGTGGTTCGATCGTGAAAAAATCTTCTGCTTCCTTCGCCCGTTCCGACCGCGTCGCCGAACAGGTGCGGCGCGATCTGGCCGACCTCATCCAGACGGAACTGAAGGATCCCCGTGTCAAGCTGGTGAGTCTGACCGCCGTCGAGCTGACGCCGGATTACGCCCATGCCAAGGTTTTCTTCACCACCCTCGACAGCGAGCATCTGGCGGCGGTGCAGCAGGGACTCGACCGGGCTTCCGGTTTTCTGCGCCGCGAGCTGGGCAAGCGCATTCACATCCACACCCTGCCGCAACTGCACTTCATTCACGATACCTCGGTGGAGCGGGGCACCAGCCTGTCGCACTTGATCGATCAGGCCAATGCCTTGAGCGATCAGACTCCCGACGACTGAGTTTCCCATGCAGCCGCCCAAGGTGAAGAAGACCTGGCAGCAGGTCGACGGCGTGCTTCTGCTCGACAAAGCGGTGGGCATGAGTTCCAACGATGCGTTGCAGAAGGCGCGACGCCTGTTTTCCGCTGCCAAGGGCGGCCATACGGGTACCCTGGATCCCCTGGCTTCCGGGCTCTTGCCCCTGTGCTTTGGCGAAGCCACCAAGTTTTCGGCGGACCTCCTGGATGCCGACAAGACCTACGAGGCCACGCTGCAACTCGGCGTCACAACGGATTCAGGCGATGCCGAGGGGCAAGTGACCGCCACCCGGCCCGTGGCGGTGTCCCTGGCGGACATCGTGGCGGTGTTGCCGCGCTTTGGCGGTGACATTCTGCAGGTGCCGCCCATGCATTCTGCCCTGAAGCGTGACGGGCGACCCCTCTACGAACTGGCTCGCCAAGGGGTGGAGGTGGAGCGGGAGGCGCGCCCGGTGACCATCCACGGGCTGGAGTTGCTGGGCTTTGCCGGCGAGGCTTTGTCCCTGCGCGTTCGTTGCAGCAAGGGCACCTATATCCGGGTGCTGGCCGCCGACATCGGCGCAGCCCTGGGTTGTGGGGCCCATCTGACGGCCCTGCGGCGTACCGCAGTGGCCGACCTCGACCTTGGCCACGCGGTCACCCTGGCGGCCATCGAAAGTCTTGCCGAATCGGAGCGCGCAGCCGTCTTGCGCCCCGTGGATGCCCTGCTGCAGAGCCTGCCGCGTATCGACCTGGAAGGTCCGGCGACGGAGCGCTTCCGCCACGGCAATCCGGTGGCGGTGACCCCCGGGCAAGGGGGCAGGGCTCGCGTGTACGCGGAGGGGCGCCTGATCGGTGTCGGCGAAACCGGGTCCGGGAAACTGCTGTGGCCCAAAAGGTTGGTGCAATTGGCATCCTGAACGGGTATAATCCCGCGCTTCCCGTTGCCGACGGGAATATTTTTCAACTGGCGCTGGCTCTATCAAACCGGGGCGGCGTCGCTTCAACCAAAGAGGGTTTTGAAATGGCATTCACCACCGCTACCAAGGCGGCCATCGTGGCCGACTACGCCCAGTCCAAGGGCGACACCGGTTCCCCGGAAGTGCAGATCGCGTTGCTGTCCGCGCGCATCAACGAGCTCCAGCCCCACTTCAAGGAGCACACCAAGGACCACCACTCTCGCCGTGGTCTGCTGCGCCTGGTTTCCCAGCGCCGCAAGCTCCTCGACTACCTCAAGGGCAAGGACGTCGAGCGCTATCGCACCCTGATTACCCGCCTCGGCCTGCGTAAATAAGTTCTTCCGTTCGTTCTTCGCGCCGATACTTTGTCGACTGGGCCTTGCCGTGCCGCCCGCGCAACGTAGTGCCTCGGGACATGCGCAGTGAAGCGGGCGATTAAGGCCCCCGGGAGGGTGGCGCGGGCTGCTGCGTCCCCTCCGCTGCACAGCTCCGCAGGTCCTTCGCTACGGGGCCGCGCACTGTCTGCGGCTGGTCTTCGCGTCTCGGTGCGAAGCTCGAACGGAATAAAGGTCCGTGGCTACTGAAAAGAGCGGTCGGTTATCCGGCCGCTTTTTATTTTTTTGTCGTACCGTTGTCTGTTGTTTCTAACGTATTGATTGTTAATGTTGTGTTGAGAGTGTGAGAGGAAAAAAACTATGTTCAATGTCGTGAAAAAGACTTTCGCCTACGGTGCCCACCAGGTCACCCTGGAAACCGGCGAGATCGCTCGTCAGGCCGGTGGTGCCGTTGTGGTGACCATGGAAGACACCGTGGTGCTGGTGACGGTGGTTGGTGCCAAGACTGCCAAGCCCGGTCAGGATTTCTTCCCCCTGACCGTCGATTACCAGGAAAAGGTTTATGCCGCCGGCCGCATTCCCGGGGGTTTCTTCAAGCGCGAAGGTCGTCCTTCAGAGAAGGAGACGCTGACTTCCCGCCTCATCGACCGTCCCATCCGCCCGCTCTTTCCGGACGGTTTCTACAATGAGGTGCAGGTCGTCGCCACCGTGATGTCCCTCAACCCGGAAGTCGACTCCGACATCCCGGCCCTGCTCGGCGCCTCGGCTGCCCTGGCCATCTCCGGTGTGCCCTTCAACGGCCCCATCGGCGCTGCCCGTGTCGGTTACATCGATGGTCAGTATGTGCTGTGCCCGACCCTCAGCCAGCTCAAGGACAGCCAGCTCGACCTGGTGGTTGCCGGCACCGAGAGCGCCGTGCTGATGGTGGAATCCGAAGCCCAGGAACTGTCCGAGGAAGTCATGCTCGGCGCCGTGGTCTTCGGTCACACCGAGATGCAGAAAGCCATCGAGGCCATCAACCAATTGGTCGAGGAAGCCGGCAAGCCCGAGTGGGACTGGCAGGCTCCCGCCAAGGACGAGGCCCTCATCGCCCGCCTGAAGGATGTTTGCCAAGGCAAGCTGGAGGAAGCCTACAACCTGACCGTGAAGCAGGAGCGCAGCCAGCGCGTGAAGGAACTCCGGGCCGAGGCCGTCGCCGCGCTTTGCGAAGGCGAGGGGGCTCCCGACGAGAATACCGTCGGCAATCTTTTCTTTGAACTGGAAGCCGCCATCGTCCGCGGCCGCATCCTTTCCGGCGCTCCCCGCATCGACGGGCGCAACACCCGCACCGTGCGCCCGATCACCATGCGCTCCGGCGTCCTGCCCCGGACCCACGGCTCGGCCCTGTTCACCCGCGGTGAAACCCAGGCCTTGGCAGTGGCCACCCTGGGCACCAACCGCGACGAGCAGATCATCGACGCCCTGGCCGGCGAGTACCGCGACCGTTTCATGCTGCACTACAACATGCCTCCCTACGCCACTGGTGAATGCGGTCGGGTCGGGACGCCCAAGCGGCGCGAAATCGGCCATGGCCGCCTGGCCAAGCGCGCTCTCCTGGCCGTGCTGCCCAAGCCGGAGGATTTCAGCTACTCCATGCGTGTCGTCTCCGAGATCACCGAATCGAACGGCTCCTCGTCCATGGCTTCCGTCTGTGGCGGCTGCCTGGCCCTGCTGGACGCCGGCGTGCCGTTGAAGGCCCATGTGGCCGGTATCGCCATGGGGCTGATCAAGGAAGGCAACCGCTTCGCCGTGCTCACCGACATCCTGGGTGACGAAGATCACCTGGGCGACATGGACTTCAAGGTGGCCGGCACCACCGGCGGCATCACCGCCCTGCAGATGGACATCAAGATCCAGGGCATCACCAAGGAAATCATGCAGGTCGCTCTGGCCCAGGCCCAGGAAGCCCGTCTGCACATCCTCGGCCTCATGCAGCAAGCCGCTGCGGGCCCCCGCGAAGAGATGTCCGCCTACGCCCCGCGCCTGTACACCTTCAAGATCAATCCGGAGAAGATCCGCGACGTGATCGGCAAGGGCGGCGCCGTCATCCGGGCGCTGACGGAAGAAACCGGCACCACCATCGACATCCAGGACGACGGCACCATCACCATCGCCGCCACCAGCGGAGAAGCCGCTGCCCTGGCCCGTTCGCGCATCGACGCCATCACCGCGGAAGTGGAGATCGGCAAGATCTACGAAGGCACCGTGCTCAAGATTCTCGACTTCGGCGCCATCGTCCAGGTCCTGCCCGGCAAGGACGGCCTCCTGCACATTTCCCAGATCGCCAAGGAGCGCGTCAACAAGGTCGAGGACTACGTCAAGGAAGGCCAGGTCGTGCGCGTCAAGGTCCTGGAGACCGACGACCGCGGCCGGGTCAAGCTGTCCATGAAGGCTGCCATGGAAGAGGCTGCAGCGCCCGCCGCGGAGGGAGTCGCCCAGCAGCAACAGCAGCAGCAACAGCAGTAAGAAAGCAGTAAGAACAAAGGGCGCCAAGGGCGCCCTTTGTTCTTTGGCAGGGGGAGGGCAGGCGGACGAAGGGTTTATTCCCTTCCTCGTCTTCCTTCCCCCTTCCTGTTTATTTGGCCATCTGTTTTTCTTTGAGTTCTTCCAGAGTCTTGCAGTCGATGCACAGGGTCGCTGTGGGACGGGCTTCCAGGCGCTTGATGCCGATCTCGACGCCGCACTTGTCGCAGAAGCCGTAATCCTCGGCCTCGATGCGGCCCAGGGTTTCGTCGATCTTCTTGATGAGCTTGCGTTCCCGGTCCCGGTTGCGCAGCTCGATGGCGATGTCGGTCTCCTGACTGGCGCGGTCGTTGGGGTCGGCAAACACGGTCGCTTCGTCCTGCATGGTGTGCACCGTGCGGTCGATATCCTCGCTCAATTCCTTTTTGAGGGTTTCCAGGATCTTGCGGAAATGCCCGAGTTGCTTGGCGCTCATGTATTCCTCACCCTTCTTGGGTTCGTAGGGAGGGAAGTGTTTGTGCAGCAGGTCTTCAGCCATGTTGGAGGCGCGTCCGGTGAGGAAAAAGGCGATTAAATATCAGAAAGCCGAAAAGCCCGCAAGCAATTATGGGCATTGGCCAGCCGACCCGCCTGTGGCGCGGGTTTCGGGTGGATGGTAAACTGCGCCGCGTTCGGGGCGTAGCGCAGTCTGGTAGCGCATCTGCTTTGGGAGCAGAGGGTCGCGAGTTCGAATCCCGCCGCCCCGACCATCCTTTTTCGGCCTGTGCCGTTCCCATGTCGTCCGGAGTGCCCGTAGCTCAACTGGATAGAGCAGCTGCCTTCTAAGCAGCAGGTCGGGGGTTCGAGTCCCTCCGGGCACGCCAGCCCCCCAGCGCCGGGTTTGCGCTGGCAGCAACGGGAGTGGGCGGCGCGCACGGGGCGATCCGTTCAGGCCATGGCGGGGCAGACGCGATTGCGCCCCCCGTTTTTTGCCGCGTACAGATTCTGGTCTGAAGCGGTGATCAACTGCTCGGGCTGCGAATCCCGGTCGGGGACGCAGCAGGCGACGCCCAGGCTGAGGGTCACCCAGGGCGAAACCTCGCTCGTACCGTGAGGCAGGTGAAGCCCCTCCACCTGGGCCCGCAGGCGTTCTGCAACCACTTCGGCGCCTCCCAGTTCGGTTCCCGGCAGGATGACGGCGAATTCCTCGCCGCCATAGCGGGCGGGTAGGTCGGCCGCCCGGTAGATCTGGCGCTGAAAAATTCCCGCCACGGCCTTGAGGCAGGCGTCGCCGCCCTGGTGTCCGTAGTGATCGTTATAGCGCTTGAACTGGTCGACGTCGGCCAGGATCAGCGACAGCGGCTCGTTCTGGCGGCAGGCGCGGGCCCATTCGGCGTGCAGCTTCTCGTCGAAGCCACGGCGGTTGGCGATCCCCGTGAGCGCATCGCAGGTGGCCAATTGCTCGAGGGCCAACTGGGCGTTTTTCTGCTCGGTCATGTCGCGCAGGGTCTCGACCACGGCGATGAGTTCGCCGGCCTCGTCGTAGATGGGGCCGACGTCGATGGCCAGATAGAGGCGGGTGCTGGCGCGGGGCATGACGCACCAGTTTTCCGCCTTGACGCCATTGCCGAAGTCCGAGGGCGTCATGTGCTGGGTGTAATGCGCTTCCAGTTCGTGCATTCTTCCCTGGGCGAGCAAATCGGCCAGGCAGGGGCGGGGGCGGGCATAGAAGCCCTTCCAGTGGTCCGTGGTGCCGACCACTTCCGCGGCGGGAATACCGGTCAGGCGCTCGCAGGCGCGATTCCAGATGATGACGCGGCAGTCCCGGTCGATGACGAAGGTCGGGACGACCAGATGCTGCATGAGATTGATCGCGAACGCGTGTTCACGGGACAAGGCCCGCGCTTTGCGTGTGGGCATGGAATGACCTCCTCCTGCGGTGGACAGGTCTGGTGCCTGCTACGGTAGGCGGCATGATAATGAGGCCGATGGGTTTGAGGAAGCGATCGGTCAGTGGGGCGCCGGGCTAGAATGGCGAGTGCAGCCCTGCCAAGGCTCTCTGTGGGGCCTTGGCGCAATAGGATGGTGGAACCCGGGGGGCGGCATCGGTGCGGGAGCGCGGCTGCTTTGGGGGAGGGCCTACCGGCCAAGGATGGCTCGGGAGCCTGGTCAGAAGTTTCGAACTTTCAGGAGGTTGCCATGGTGAGACTCTGCGGTGTGGTACTGCTCACTTTTTTCATGCTGACCTGTGGCGTGCGCGCCCAGGATCAAGCCCTCGTGTTCGGCATCCTCAATCAACAGAGCCCGCAGTTGACCGCGGAGCGCTGGAATCCCATCTTTGCCTACCTGGGCGGCGTCACCGGCTACCGTTTCCAGTTGCGCATGGGGCCCAATGTCCAGGCCACCAACGCCATGATGGCCAAGGGTGAATTCGACCTGGTCTTCACCAACCATAATTTCCGTCCCGAATACGACGGGACTTACAAGGTGCTCGCTCGCTGGGGCAATGCACCGATCTTCGGCGTCATCGCCGTGCTGCAGGGCAGCCGCCTCGCGCGCTTGAAGGATCTGAGCGGCCAGCGCATCGCCTATCCTTCCCAGAATGCCTTCGTCGCTTACGCCGTGCCCAAGGCTGCCCTGCGCGGGGCGGGAATCGGGGACAAGGAAGTGTTGGCGGGCAATCAGGAGGGGGCGCTGGCCCAGCTTGCCTCGGGTCAGGTCGAGGCTGCGGCGGTCAATTCGCGTTTTCTGACCCAGTATGCCGCCCGCACCGGTTTGCGTTATCGCGAAATCTATACCTCGGCGCCCTATCCCGATCTCGCGGTTCTCGCCCATCCCCGCCTCACCCCGGAGCAACTCGACCGCATCCAGGCGGCGCTCGTCGGCATGAGCACGGACCCGAAGGCCGTGCCTCTTCTGGAGGCGAACCAGTTTCCCGGCTTCTTCCCGGCGACCGAGAAGGACTATGACAGCGTGCGCCGCGCCTATCGCGCCCTGGGAAATTGATCGATGCCTGAAAGGCCTAACCCCCCGGGGCTGGTTCGCCACATCCTGATCCTGGTGGCGGCCGGCTTCGCCCTGCTCACCTTGGTGGGGATGGCGGCGCAGATGGGGGCCCAGGCCGAGCGGGCCCGCCGCGCCGCCGACGACGCGGCGCGCTCGGTGGCGACGGCCTTGCGGCCCATCCTGGAGCAGACCCTGGTGGTCGGCGACCTGGAGACCGCCCGCCAAACCCTGGAGCAGGTGCTCGAGCACCGCGCCGTCGATCGCCTGGTCCTGACCCACCCGGAGACGGGGGCGGCAGTCCTGGATGTCCAGGATCGCGCCGCGAGCCCGCGGCAACCTTTCCTGGCCTTTCTCTTCCAGCCGCTAAAGCCGGAAGCAGCGGAAATCGTCGTGGGGGGCGTCGGCTACGGACGGCTCCTGGTCTATCCCTCAGTGGCGGCCGCTGCCGAGGATCTGGCTGGAATCGCGCTCCTGGCCCTGATCGGTGCCTTTGTCTCCCTGTTGGCTTTTCTGCCCCTGCTCACGGTGGTCCTGCGGCGCAACCTGCAACCTCTCGAGCGTCTCGCCGGGGTGGTGGAACAATTCGGGCGTGGTGCCATGTCCAACCGGGCACGGCTGGAAGGGGCTGCCGAAATCGCCGCCACCGCCAAGGCTTTCAACCAGATGGCCGACCGGATCGAATCCTTGATGTCCGACCTGGCGGCGGCCCGGGCGGCGGCGGAGAGCGCCAACGCCATCAAGGGGGAGTTCCTGGCCAACATGAGTCACGAAATCCGCACGCCCCTGAACGGCATCCTGGGCATGACCGAGCTGTTGCTGGAAACGAAGCTCGATGCCGAGCAGCAGGACCATCTGGTCACCGTCAAGCATTCGTCCCTGCACCTGCTCGACGTCATCAACGAACTCCTCGACTTTTCCAAGATCGACGCCGGGCGCATGAGCCTGCAACCGGAGACCTTCGCCCTCGAGCCCATGCTGCGCGAGACCTGTCGCATCATGGAGGGCCGCGCCCGGGAGCGGAAATTGAAGCTGGAGCTCGTTCTCGGGTCCGACCTGCCCCACAGCGTGGTGCTCGATCCCCTGCGCCTGCGTCAGGTGATCCTCAACCTTGTCGGCAATGCCCTCAAATTCACCGAGCGTGGAGGCATTACGGTGGCGGTGGATGTCCGTGGCAGTTACCCTTCCGGCGAGGGGGAACTGGTGTTCCGGGTGAAGGATACCGGCATCGGCATCCCCCGCGAGAAATGGGGAACCATCTTCGACGCCTTTTCCCAGGCCGACGGCAGTATCACCCGCCGCTTCGGGGGCACGGGGCTGGGGCTATCGATCTGTCGCCGTCTGGTGGAGATGTGGGGGGGCGAAATCTGGCTGAGCAGCGAGGCTGGCGTCGGCTCCGAGTTCTCCTTCACCGCGCGGACCCGCTTCTGCGCCCCCACCGGCCGTGCGGAGCCCGAGCGTACCGGGCCGGCCAATCTGCCCCGGGGCCTGCGCATCCTCCTGGTGGAAGACAACCTGGTCAATCAGAAGCTGGCGGTCAAGCTGCTCGAACCGCGGGGCTGTATCGTCACGGTCGCCAACAATGGGGAGGAAGGGCTGCAGTTGTGGCGGGCAGGCGAATTCGACCAGATTCTCATGGACATGATGATGCCGGTCCTCGATGGCCTGGAAGCCACCCGGCGCCTGCGCCAGGAGGAGGGCGGGGCGGCCCGTATCCCCATCATCGCCATGACCGCCAATGCCCTGGACGAGGATCGTCTGCGCTGTCTCGACGCCGGCATGGACGGCTACGTCGCCAAGCCCATCCGGGTGGCCGACCTGCTCGCCGAGATGGCGCGCTTCGTGCGTAGCGGCCCGCCGGGCGGCGCGGGCGGCTGATTCTGGTAAAATCTGCCGAATCAAAGGGAAAGGCCCGCGCCTTTCCCCTTTTGTTTTTTGCATGGAGCGCCCATGACGGCACACATCATCGACGGCAACGCCCTGGCCCAGGAACTGCGCCAGAGCTTCAAGGCGCGGGTGGAGGCGCTGGCGGCTAGGGGGCAGCGCCCCGGTCTGGTGGTCATCCTGGTGGGGGAAGACCCCGCTTCCCAGGTTTACGTGCGCAACAAGGTCAATGCCTGCCAGGCCATCGGCATGCATTCCGAGAAAATCACCTACGACGCCAGCGTCGATCAGCAGGTGGTCCTCGACAAGATCGCCGCCCTCAACGCCGACCCGGCCATCCACGGCATCCTGGTGCAACTGCCTCTGCCAGAACATTTCGATGAGGAAAAGGTGCTTGAAGCCATCGCCGTCGACAAGGACGTGGATGGTTTTCACGCCGAGAACGTCGGCGCCCTGGCCCAGGGTAACCCGCGATTCATCCCCTGCACGCCCTACGGCGTGATGCAAATGTTCGAGAAGGGCGGCGTCGATCTCAATGGCAAGGAAGCCGTGGTCATCGGCCGTTCCAACATTGTCGGCAAGCCCATGGCCCTGCTGCTCATCAATGCCGGCGCCACGGTCACCGTCTGCAACTCCCGCACCCGCGACTTGAAGTTTCACACCAGCCGCGCCGACATCGTCGTCGCGGCCGTGGGCAGGCCCCGCTTCGTTACGGCCGACATGATCAAACCCGGCGCCGTCGTCATCGACGTCGGCATCAACCGCCTGCACGAGGGTCCAGAAGCCGGCAAACTCTGCGGCGACGTCGATTTCGCCGGCTGTCGGGAAGTCGCCGGCCAGCTCACTCCGGTGCCCGGCGGCGTCGGCCCCATGACCATCACCATGCTGCTGGCCAATACCATCGAGGCAGCGGAACGGAAGGCAGGAATCTGAATGAACGCGACCAAGCACCCCCTCGTCGGCGTCGTCATGGGCTCCGACTCCGACTGGCCCACCATGCAGGCGGCGGCAGTCATCCTCAAGGACTTCGGCGTGCACTTCGAGACCCGGGTCGTTTCCGCCCACCGCACGCCCGACCTGCTCTTCGACTACGCCGCCATAGCCGGTGAGCGGGGCTTGAAGGCCATCATCGCCGGTGCCGGCGGCGCCGCCCACCTGCCGGGCATGTTGGCCGCCAAGACAACGGTCCCGGTGCTGGGCGTGCCGGTACAGTCCAAGGCCCTTTCCGGTCAGGATTCACTCCTTTCCATCGTGCAGATGCCCAAGGGTATCCCCGTCGCCACCTTTGCCATCGGCGAAGCCGGCGCCGCCAACGCGGCCCTCTTCGCCGTCGCCATGCTGGCCAATGAAGATGCCGCACTGGCCGCCAGGCTCGCCGCCTTCCGCCAGAACCAGACCGAGAAGGTCCTGGCCATGAAGCTCCCAGAAGTCTGATTCCGGTGCGCCTGCGAAGCCCTCGCTTCGTTGGCCGCGTCGTCAGCTCCTCGCCGTACTCCCGTACTGTCTCGTCGCCTCCTCCTTGCCGCCTCGCGATCATCTTCCCATGCGCACCGGAATCGTTCTCCCTCCCGCCACCCTCGGCATGCTCGGCGGCGGCCAGCTCGGCCGTTTTTTTGTCGCCGCCGCCCACGAGATGGGTTACAAGGTCTGGGTGTTCGACCCCGATCCCCACAGCCCGGCGGGGACGATTGCCGAGCGCCACCTGCAGGCCGGCTACACCGATTTTGCCGCCCTCGACACCCTGGCGGAGGGCTGTGCCGCCATCACCACCGAATTCGAGAACGTGCCGGCCGAAACCCTGGAATACCTGGCCAAGTTCGTCCCGGTGCACCCTCGGCGGCAGCCGTTGCCGTATGCCAGAACCGCATCCACGAAAAGACCTTCCTCCAGGTCAATGGCTTTCCCCATGGACCCTTCGCCGCCATCGCCGGCGAGGATGATCTGAAGGAGGCCGGCGCCCATCTCTTCCCCGGCATCCTCAAGGTCGCCCGCTTCGGCTACGACGGCAAGGGCCAGGCGGTAGTGAACAGCCGCGAGGAAGCGCTCGCCGCCTTCACCCACTTCAAGGGCGAGCATTGCGTCCTGGAACAGAAGCTGGCCCTCGACTACGAAGTATCGGTGGTCCTCGCCCGGGACGAGAGCGGCGCCGTGCGTTGCTTCCCCACCGGGGAGAACAGCCATATGCGCGGCATCCTCGACGTTTCCATCGTTCCCTCCCGGGCCTCCGGCTGCGTGCGCAGCGACGCCGAGGACATCGCCGCCCGCATCGCCGGGCAACTCGGCTACATCGGCACCATGGGCGTCGAATTCTTTGTCAGCCGTGGCCAGCTCTACGTGAACGAAATGGCGCCGCGTCCCCACAACAGCGGCCACTACACCCTGGACGCCTGCGTCACCGACCAGTTCGAGCAGCAGGTGCGGGCGCTGTGCGGCCTGCCCCTGGGCGAGGCCCGCGCCCACTCGGCGGCGGCGATGGTCAATCTGCTGGGCGATCTGTGGGTCGACGGCGAGCACTACCGGGAGCCGGACTGGGCCAGGCTTTACGCCGTGCCCAACCTGAAGCTCCACCTCTATGGCAAGCACCACGCCCGCCCGGGGCGCAAGATGGGCCACTTCACCGTCATCGGCGACGACCCCATCCAGGTGCAGGCCGCCGCCATGGCTGCCCGCGCGGCCATCGGTATCAGAGACGAATGACGCCGACGGCGGCGGACTACGCCCGTGCCGTGGAACTGCTGCGGGCGGGCGAACTGGTAGCCTTCCCCACCGAAACGGTCTACGGCCTGGGGGCCGACGCCAGCAACCCGGCGGCGGTCGCCAGGATCTTCGCCGCCAAGGGACGGCCTGCCGACCATCCCCTCATCGTCCATGTGGCCGGCCACGACTGGGTGGAGCGCTGGGCCGAGGCCGTGCCTGACGTCGCCTGGGAATTGATGGAAGCCTTCTGGCCCGGGCCGCTGACCCTCATCCTCAAGAAACAGGCCTGGGTGCCCGACGCCGTCACTGGCGGCCAGGATACCGTGGGCCTGCGGGTGCCCGGCCATCCGGTGGCCCTGCAACTCCTGCGCGCCTTCGCTGCCGCCGGCACGGCCGGGGGCATCGCGGCGCCCTCGGCCAACCGCTTCGGCCGCATCAGCCCCACCACCGCCGCCCACGTGGCGGAGGAGCTGGGGGAGCGGGTACCCCTGATTCTCGACGGCGGCCCGTGCACCGTGGGCATCGAATCCACCATCGTCGACTGCTCGCGGGCCGAGCCGGTGATCCTGCGTCCCGGCCACATCAATCCGACCCACGTCGAAGCGGTGCTGGGTTTCCTGCCCGCCATCGAAACCGCGTCCGGCGCTCCCCGGGTTTCCGGCTCTCTCGAAGCGCACTACGCCCCGGTGACCCCCCTGCGCCTGGTGGCGGGCGAACGCCTGCTGGATTTTCTCAACGCCCATCGCCACCGGGGCGGGTGCTGCGCCGCCCTTTGCCACAGCCAGCCGCCCCAGGCCGGCATGCCCCACGCCTGGCGCATGCTGCCCGCCGACCCGGTGGGCTACGCCCATGAGCTCTACGCTGCCCTGCGCGACATGGACCACGCCGGGGTCGACCTTATCGCCGTCGAAGCCATCCCTGCCGGCCGGGACTGGGCGGCGGTGGCCGACCGCCTGCGCCGGGCCGCTGCGGGCGCTGGCAAGGCTTGAGTTTGCCAAGGCTGCGGGGGCGAGGATAAAATCCGCCCCCTACGGGCCGATAGCTCAGCTGGGAGAGCGCTGCGTTCGCAATGCAGAGGTCGAGGGTTCGATCCCCTTTCGGTCCACCAGAACACCAAAGCCCGGACATGCTCCGGGCTTTTTCATGCCCGCGAAGGGCCAGCAGTGGCGGGGTTTCGCGGATGGTGCGAATTTCGATGATTGCCGGAGGGTGCCGATTTCGCCCTATCGGCCACCAGAATTCCTCTCTTTTCTCTGTTTTTGTCTAGCCCGGTCGAGGCTCCGCACCCCGTAACCATGCGGGTTTCCGGGCGGTGGTTTGCACCACATAACGCATGGCGGTGGGGTTTCGAACGCACTTTCACGGTCAACTGGCCAGCCCACCGATCACTGCTCGCTGCTCGTTCCAGTCATCCGGCAACGGATTCTCGACGAAGAACAGTAGCGCCAGCCCGGCGGGCTGCCGGCCACGGGCAATCTCCTCGACGATGTCTGGTGCCAGCCGTGCCAACTTGAGCATCTTCTGCATTCGGGCCAGACCGACTTTTTCTGCCTTCGCCAATTCGGTCATATTCTTCACTCGGCCCGAATCGATGAGTTCTTGCCAGAAGAACGCCTTGGCCAGCGCCGCCATCAAATTCGCGTCGACGGACATCGGTTGGCCAGGGTTCATGGGTGATGCCATTCGCCCCGGCGTCGTCGGCTCGACCACCATCTTGCGCGCCTTGTGCCTGACAAAACGCACCGGGATAAATGTCGTCAGTTTGATGCCCTCGTCGAGTTTGGCCGTGCTGCATTTCGCCCGGCCAATTTGCTCCAGTCCTCTCATGCCATTGCCTCCATTTCCAGTTCACGCAATTCCGCCCCGATGCTGTTCGGAGCCAGTTCCGCCATCAGCGCCGACCACCCGGCCGGTTGCCACTCGATATCGATACCATCTTCCCGCAGCTGGACCTTTGCAATCAGCAACCGCACCAGCCGGCACCGTTCCTCCGGGAACATCTCGTTCCAGACCGCCGACAGATTGCGCATCGCCAGCACCACAATCGGTTCCGGCACGGTGGCATCCAGCTTCTGGATCTCATCCCACACCGCCTGAATCATCTCCGGCGCCTGCAGTGCCGACTTGACCTGCTCCAGCACCAGTGCTTCGATCTGTTCGGCCGGCACGATCCCGAAGGGGTTGGTGCCGCGCCCGAGTTTCTTGTCCGAGTAAGGCAGGTAGTAACGGTAGCGCTTGCCTGACTTCTTCTTGGTGGCTGTCGGCAGCATCCGATCGCCATTGGGGGCGAACAGTAGGCCGCGCAGGATGGGTTCATGGTCGTGGCGAGTCATGGTCTGCGATGCGCGCAAGTGCGCATCCTCGGCCAGAATGACTTGCGCCTGATCCCACAATGCCTGATCCAGAATTTGTGCGTGCTCACCCGGGTGATCCTTATCCTTGTGTCGGATGACGCCGATGTACAAGGGATTACGCAGCATCTTGTAGAGATTTTGTTTCGTGATTGGCCGGCCCGGACGGAAGACGCCATCCTGCGTTGTCCATGCCTTGGTCGTCACCCCTGTGGCATTCAACTCGCGGGCGAGTTCAGTGGTTGACCGCAACTCCACGAACCGTCGCCAGATGCCGCGCACGATCTTGGCTTCGGGTTCGTTGATGACCAGTTGCCGGTTGCAGACGTCGTAACCCAACGGCGGGGTGCCGCCCATCCACATGCCCTTGGCCTTGCTGGCCGCGATCTTGTCCCGGATGCGTTCGCCAGTCACCTCGCGTTCGAACTGCGCAAACGACAGGAGGATGTTCAGCATCAACCTGCCCATCGACGTCGCGGAGTTGATCTGCTGCGTGACGGCGCTGAAACTGACTCCGTGCTGATCGAACAATTCCACCATCTTCGAGAAGTCGGTCAGGTTGCGCGTGAGGCGGTCAATCTTGTACACGACAACGATGTCGACCTTTCCGGCATCGATGTCGGCAAGCAATCGTTTCAGCGCCGGCCGATCCATATTGCCACCGGAGAAGCCGCCATCGTCGTAGTCATCGACGACCGGAATCCAGCCCTCGGTACGTTGGCTGACGATGAAGGCTTGACCAGCCTCGCGCTGGGCATCGATGGAATTGAACGACTGGTCGAGCCTCTCGTCGGTGGAGACACGGCAATAGACAGCACAGCGTTTGCGGGTGATGGGTGATTTCATTTCTTGCCTTCTTTGGGCTTGACGCCGAAGAATGCCGGCCCCGACCAATTGACGCCGGTGATGTGCCGCGCCACCGCCGACAGGCTCTTAAATATCTTCCCGTTGAGATCATAGAAGCCCTCCGGCGTAACCGTGACACGATACTCATTGGATTCGTACTCGCGCAGCAGAACGGTGCCGGGCATCAGATGCACTTCCGACCGGCGCTTGCCGAATACGGATTTCGATTCGCCGAGGCGCACCAGCCGCCGCCGGATGTCGGGATCGACACCACCGTGCGCGGCCTCTTGAATCTTGTAGGCGACGCGGGATGCCACGTAGTCGCGGTTCCAAGTGCCGGGCCGACGCGGGAAATGATCGTCCCACAGTGCCCACAATTCCTTCATCGGCATCGTGGGCAGGGCCGCCAACTTGGCGGCCACGGATGTTGATCGGGTCATTGCAAACTCCATGTCATAAGGGGTTTGTATGAACGCTTCTTCACGGGCAGAAGCCAAGTCATAACTCGCCCTGTTAGCCAGCATCTGTCGCAACGGCTGTACTCGTGGCTGCCGCCCCACCCAGGAAGGTCTGCTTCGTGCCGGTACGCTTGTCCTGCACGCCCAGGATGTAGATCTCGCCATTCCATATGCCGCAAGCCACGTCGGTATCGATGGCATCGGCAGGTCTCAGCCAACCGGTGATGCCATCGGGCAGTGCCAACAAGTCTTCTGGGCGGTGGATGGGCCAACGCATCGCTTCCTGATAACGATCGGCAAACTGCAACGCGTCTGGTGGGACGCCAGGGAAGTTCTCCTGACTGAGGATGGGAATCCACGCCAGCAACTGTCCGCTGGCGAGCCACTGCTGCACGCGTAGGTGAACTTCCGGGTCGTAGTGGCCCAGCCGCTCGATGGGCATGGGATCGGCGGTGCTGCTGTTGATCATCGTGGTGTTCATGTCATCTCCTTGAATACTGGTAACTCGGAAAGTGCCGGGTGGTAACCGGTAACCTGGGTGGTAACCTCATTTCGTCGTCTGTCGGTAGCGGATCAGCGGGCTCGCGCCCCCCGCATGGCATTGCGGCGAGGAAGGACCCGTCGAATCATCTGGCGCTGCAACTTGTTGAACTGCTTCATCTGCTGCTTGGCCGACTTGCGCACGATCCGGGTCAGGCGAATGCCGGCGACGATCCAGCGCCACTGCCAGGGTATGTAGCCGACGATTCGCCGTGGCCGGAGGACAGCGGTGGGGTAGCGTTGCTGCACCACCGCCCCGCCGTCCCAGTCCTCGACCTTGACCGTCACCATCGTCACGGCAGGCTCGATGGCTTGCGCAGGGCGGTGCATTGGCATCGGTGGCAGCATCTCAGCCAGTAGTTGCTCACGTTGTGCCGGCGGCATCTGCCGTAGCACGGCCTCGACCTGATTGACCCGCTGCTGCAGCGGTACAAATGGATTGGTCATATCGAATTGGGCACGCTTGATTTCCATAGTGGTCTCCTGATTGAAGGTGCCGGCTTTCTGCGATGCCTTTCGCAGTCAGCGCCGGCGGGCATTACGCGGCATGGCTACACGGAGCATCTGACGCACGTTGTTCCCTTGATGCGCCAGGGCGGACGGTGGCTATGCCGAGACTCGCCACCCTCCGCCTTGAATCAGGCAGCCGTCATTTCGGTGGCGAGGGTGGCTTGGGCTGCTTCAACCAGATCGCGAGGAATCTCGATCTCGAAACGATCCTCGTCGTGGCGGTAATCGCATTGCCGGCGAGCGGCCGATGCTCGGGCAAACTGATTCATGACTGGCATCAGCTGCTCGTAGAGTTCAATCTCGGCAACCACCGCCCGGCAGTGAATGAAAGTGCGTTCTGCCTCGCGCATGGCTACCGGTAGGTCGCCCAATTTGGCACTGGCCGTATCGCGCGTGCTCTGCAGATCAGCCAGTGTAGAGCGAACGATCCGCAGTTCCATTTCGAGTTTGGTCAGAGATTCCGGGACGACAAACTCACCATCACCATTGATCAGCGTCTGGGAAGCCGACTTCGTTTCGGTCGAAATTCGAATCTCAAGATCGGCAATCCGTTTGTCGAGCTTGGCGATCTGGCGGTCGGTCGTCTCGACTTCAGCCGAGTGCGCCTTGTTCTGGGCGACCAGATCATCCAGTTTCTTCTTGGCCTGTGCGAATGCATCGGGCGCATCCAGTACGCGCAACAGAGGACGGATTTGACTTTCAAGGCTGGATGCCTGCGACTTGAGTCGATCCAATTTCTCATGTGCAGCGCAGAGCACCGGCCAGTGCGCTTTCGCCGCTGGCGGTGTATTCATTGACATCTTGCCGGCGGCATCACGCAGCCGCGTTTGATGATCACGCTCCTTGGCGTGCTGCTGCTCGGCATCGATCAATTCCTTATTGACGGAGGCCAGTTGGCGGCGAAGCTGGTCGTACTCGGCTTTGATCTTGTCGCAGTACGCGGTGGACTTCTTGTTGAACGGATTCAGTTTCATGGGGTGATCTCCTTATCGGGTCGTGGGGTGGGCGGCAGCCAATGCCTGGACCGCGCGCATCAGGGCCTCGCCAGCATTCCGGGGCTTGGCCAGTTGCTTGGTCGGCTGGATGGTCTGGATACCGAAATGGCGCTGCCACCTCGGATGCAGGTTCTTGGAATTGGAAGAGGGCTTATTCACGGTGTGCTCCATAACGAATGCCACCCTCGACGCCGGGCGGCGTGGCGGTTGAAGAACGAAATTGGTGAGATGCGCCACAGGGCGCCTTCCCGGCTGTGGCCGAGATGGCTGATTTCGATGCCCTTGGCGCGATAGGCCGGGGCGATGCGGCGCAGTTGATCGGCCAGCCCCTTCGGCGATTTCGGCCAGGTGCTGCGATCAGGGATGATCTGGTTGTTGAGCAGGTCGTAGAGTTGGCCGGCGGTGCCCTGCCAGTTCCACGGCGAGATGCGCTCCTCGAAGTACTTGTCGAGTACTTGGGCGACAGCGTTGCTCTCCAGGGCGCGGTCGATGCCGGCGCGCACCAGTTCGGCGTATTGGCGCTGGAATTCGCCGGGCTCGAAACCGAGGGCGCGGGCGACGGCTTCGCCGAAACGCTCGTAGTCGGCCATGCGCTGCTTGTGGGTGAGCTTCACCGAAGGCAGGATGCGCAGTGCATCGGCGAAGAGGTCGAGTAGCGCGCCGAACACCAAGGGCCGGTCACGTTCCCAAGCCGCCGAGGTATCGGCATCGTCCTTCCGGGCTTCGGACGGGATCGTCGGCATATCGACGTGGATCACCCGGTCGATCAGGTCGGGGCGGGTGGCGACCACGGCGATGCCGTTCAGCACCACGGGCCGCTTGGTTTCCATGATGTGCTCCTCACCATTGGTGTAGAGCTGGCGCGAGGCGAAGCCACCACCGGTCGATAGCGTGCAGAAGGCATCCTGCTGTTCGGCGGTGAGGCCGGAGAGGTTTTCGTAGCTGACCAGCCAGTTGTTGGCAGCGGCCACGAAGATGTCCTCGACGGTCTTTGGCCGGCCGCGCAGCATCACCTTGTTCGGATCGACCAGACTGCGCAGCACGGCTTGGGTGGTGGACTTGGCTGAGCCCTGCTCACCAACCAGTTCCAGCACCGGGAATGGGGTATCGGGACGGAAGCTGTCGAGCAGCCACGTCAGCACCATCACGCGCCGATTGCCGGGAATATTGGTGTGTTGCCAGAGCAAACCGATGTCACCGCCACGTTCCGGTTCCAGCAAGGAGCGCATCGACTGGGTGCGGGTGAAATGAACTGGTGAGTGGTCGAGTACTTGCCAGCCATGGGGCGTGACGCGGACGGCGCGCCAGCGGTCATCGCACAGATCAATCAGGTAACCTGATTCATCCTGAGCGGTTCGTACATGGACTTCGATCTCGTCGCCATCATTGATACCGGCAGCGGCAATCGTCGCCAGCGCCGACTTCATCGTGGTCTCGGGAACGCCGGTTTCCTTGGCCCGCCAATAGGCGCTGCGCAGCCATTCCTCAAAGCCAGTGGAATAGACGCGCCAGACTTCCTGTCGGCCTGGTGACGGGATGACAGCAACGGCTTTGCGGTCGGCATCGTGGTGTAACTGGCACTGTGCCCGGGCAAGCGCAACCAGTTCGTCGAGGATGGACGGATCGTCGCCTCCCCCGGGCAGTTCATCCCGCACCAGTTTGTCAAGGACGGTAATCGAGCAATCCCGATTGGCCACCTTGGCAGCGTGGCGGAAGCGCAGGAATGCCGGCATGTCGGTGGCCTGCAGGATCGAGAAGGCGCGCACCACGTCTTCTTCCGCCAGCACGCCGACATCGTCCTTGAGGCGAATCAGTGCGGCCTCGATGACAGCAACCGGATCATCATCAGGTGTGATGGTCGCATCGCCCGGGATACCGTCTTCCGGCGACTGCAACAATAGAGAGGCATCGTCACCACCATCACTAACGTCACCAATGTGATGGTGGTGATGATCGTGATGCTCAGCGTCTACTGCCAAGGCCGGAGAGAGGATGGTGTCGGACATGCCCGTCCCCTCAGCGGCTGTGATTGATCAGTGCGCGGATGTCCTCAGCGCGCCAGACTGTAGTCTTGCTGCCGAGTTTGATGCCTTTGGGGAATTTCCCCTCGCGGATGCCAGCCCACCACGCCGACCGGCTGATGGGGATGATGGCGAGAACTTGAGGGAGTCGAACGAAGCCGGTTTCCGGCAGGGTTGGGCGGGTCAGTTTCATGGCGAGCATCCGTGGCTGTGTTTGGATGCTCAGTATTTAATGCCATAAAAACAAGTGCTTGTAGTGCTGCTACGCGCAGCGTTATTACTATGCGCGCAGCGTAACGGTTACCACCCGACCGTTATTCGCCGGTCAGGCCGCGAGCTTTCCGTGCTTCAAAAATCCAGCGTCGAATGGTGCTGGGGGCCCGATAGACCTGTTCGGAAATGATCTCGGCAGCGACTTCGATGCTCGAGTACTCACTGCCGAAGTAGAGTTCAATCGCCTTGGTCTTGGCTTGACGATTCTTGCCATGTCGGATGTTGGCGGCTTTTTGCGCGACCCGACTCAGCGCTACCTGACCATCTTCGGTATCTTCCGCATTGGGCCTGAGACCTGCGTGCCATGCCTCATCAATTTGGTTCTTCGAACCGGTATGTCCTGGGAGCAGGTCAACCAGCATCATGGCCTCCAGTGCTTCCATGAGAGCAGAAACAGCTTCCTCGGTGAGCGAGATCCGGGAGGTGTCAATTGCATAACCGACCTTGTGGATCGACAGGACCCGGAGGTAGTCACGGTCGGTGATGTCGGGAAGGCTGGCAGGGACAAGCAGGTGATCGTGGTTGATCGCCTCGATCAACCAGTCGAGGTCGCGTTGATCATTGCGTTCGCAACTTTCATCCTCGTTTCCGTCCTTCGATTCCTGAACGGCGGCTTCGATCATGCCATTCACGCAGCGCAAGACGTCGTGCAACTGGTCAGGGCTGTAGGCAGACAGTTCATCCTTGACTGATGTGACGATGCGAATGGCCTGCGGCAAACCCAGCAGATCTTCCAGCGAGGTGTCGAGCGCGAGGGTAAGCAACTGAGGTTTCATTGCTGGACAGTTTACCTGTGGCATCCATCGACGGCCAGGGTCGTCCAGCGATGTGTCAATGCGTCTGGCAGAAATGTCTATCCCCGTCGCATGCCGCCATTGGCAATCCAGCATCACTACTATCACGACCATCACGCCGCCGGTGATGATTGTGATGATGGTGACGGTCAGCCTCTATTGTTGTGGTCGGCGGGAAAGGGGATGCACCGGCAAGAGGGGTCCTTCCTGACGATATTCCTATGCGGGGGGCGCGAGCGCGGTGCTTCGATAGCGTCAGGGTGCAAACCGAGGTTTGCAGGGTTTGCGGTTTGCACCCCGGCAAGGGTGTGCGTTGAATTCACCCCCTTGAAACCGAAAAACGGTCACCCCTATTTCAGCCACTGCTGGCAAAGGTTTCCGGCGATTTCAGGGCCGAAAAGTGGCAAATCGGCCACCGTGGGATTTGGCCGAAGAAAAGGGCCTGCGGTGCGCGCAGACCCTTTGGTGGTTTGCAGTCAGGCGATGCGATAGGCCCGCTCCCCGTCCGCGCCCTTCTCGGTGACCACCTCGTAGCCGAGGCGCTTCCTGACCATGCCGGAGATTGCGCCCCGAACGGTGTGGGCCTGCCAGCCGGTGCTGGCCATCATCTGGGCAATGGTCGCGCCGCCGGGGTGACGCATCGCGTCGATGATCACGGCAAACTTGGTGCCGGGGCGAATCGTGCGCGACGTGGCCTCCAATTGCTGGAGGGCATGGGTGACCTCGCGTTTCGTGAGGGCATCGGGGGAGTCCATTTTCTGGACACCCTTTGGGACGTATCGACGTTTGCCGACGGCGGCGTAGCCGGCATCGGTGAGTAAGATATGGCCATCGGAATCAGCGGCGAGGCCTCGGGCGAGCAGGCTCTCGATGACCTTGGTGCGGGCGCCGCCGCGCAGGTTGGGTGGCAGATGTTCGATGTTGCCGTCGGTGCGGCTGGCGGCGACCTTGAGGATGGCGGTCTGAGTTTCGGTGAGTTTTGCTTGAGCAGTCATGTCGATCTCCGGTGGATAGTGGGCGTCGTCACTCACCGTTGCCGCCGAAGATCGCCAGCAATTCGTCCAGGCCGGCATCTGCCCGCCCGAGATCGCCGACGTGGCCCCAATGGATGGCATCGGGGTCGTGACCGAAGTGGTCGTCGGCGAGTTTTTGCAGCCGTTCCAACTTGGCGTGGATGGCGGCGGTGCGGGCGCGGTAGGTATCGAGGGCGGTTGGCCTGGCGTTCATCGTGGGCACCGTGATGTGATTGACGACACGGACATGAACGCGCTGTTCGATCAGGAAGCCAAGCTAATTAACTGAATTTAATAGAATAAATTTGTATACGGTCAAGCCGATCAAGGAATTCGCCACCACCAGGACAGGTTAATCTGCAAAAACACGATTACGACAAGTTGACAAATATAATCGCCGCTTCTATGATGCCAATCATCATGATCGTCGTAATAGAGTTTTTTCAAAATGAAGCTTGGTGACATTGCAGATGTTCGTATGGGGTACCCGTTCCGGTCGCGCCTTGAGCACGATCCGGCGGGGGATGTCGTGGTGATCCAGATGAAGGACATCGACGACACCAACCTCCTGCACATCGAGAACGCAATCAAGGTATCGCTGCCGGAGGGTAAGGGACATCACCTGATCCATGAGGGGGATTTGGTTTTCCGCTCTCGCGGACGCAGCAATTCAGTCGCGCTGGTTGCGGCAGATATTGGCGAGGCGGTACTGGCGGCGCCGATGCTGCTGCTCCGCCCGCGCAGCGTCCTGCCAGCCTATCTGCATTGGTTCATCAACTTCCCGGCGACGCAAGCAGGCCTGGCCGCACTCGCGGAAGGTACGTCCGTGCGGATGATCAGCATAGATGCGATCAAGGCTCTGGATGTGCCGGTGCCCAGCATGGCTCGGCAACGCAGGATTGTGGAGTTGGCATCCCTTGCGCAGCGAGAACAATTGCTGATGGCGGACATTGCCGCACAGCGGAAACGACTGACCGAAGGGGTTTTGATGCGGTACGCAAAGAATACCCGGTGAGAGCCGGGTGGGTTGGCGGCAGAGATGTTCGAGCACCTCTGCCGCCGGTTTCATAAGCAGTGGCACTACCTACGAAAGGAAGCTCATTATGGCAATTCAGATCGGCAAACACAACTTTGATGGGCCGCACGGTAACACCAGCGCTAT
This sequence comes from Betaproteobacteria bacterium, assembly GCA_016720065.1. Classification (NCBI taxonomy): domain Bacteria; kingdom Pseudomonadati; phylum Pseudomonadota; class Betaproteobacteria; species Betaproteobacteria bacterium. The sequence continues at coordinate 548,017 of JADJXY010000002.1, forward strand.
CCATGCCAAGTCTGGCGTGTATGTGATTCTCGGCAAGACCGGCGGCACCCAGTGGTCCGTGGTTGATGTCGGCGAATCAGCAAGCGTGCGGGAACGCCTCGACAATCATGACCGCCAGCCCTGCTGGCAGCGGCGCGGGCATCGCGAGTTGGCGGCCGCCGTGCTCTACGCGCCGGAACAGCAGCGCATGTTGATCGAGCGCGAACTTCGCGCCAGTCTCAACCCGCCCTGCGGCGATCGGTAATACCCACCCGGGGCCTCGGCCCCGGGCATCAACAAGATCAAGGACAACATCATGACCGACCAGATCACACAACAAGACGTCAACAGCACCGCCTGGGCTGCCTGCGACACCTTCCGGGGTGTTGTCGATCCTGCCCAGTACAAGGACTACATCCTGGTGATGCTGTTCCTCAAGTACATCAGCGACCTCTGGACCGACCACTATGCCGAGTACCAGCGCGAGTACGGCGACAACGAGGAGCGTATCCGCCGCAAGCTGGAGCGAGAGCGCTTCCTGCTCCCCTATGTCGAATTCAAGGATGAGGCGGGCAATATCACCGCTCGCTTCCTCGCCGACTTCAATGCCATTTACGAGCGGCGCAAGGAAGCCAATCTCGGCGAACTGATCAACATTGTGCTCGACCACATCGAGGAGGCCAACAAGGCCAAGCTCGAAGGTGTGTTCCGCAACATCGACTTCAATTCAGAAGCCAATCTCGGCAAGACAAAGGATCGCAACCGTCGCTTGGAGAATCTACTCAACGACTTCGCCAAGCTCGATCTGCGCCCGTCCCGCGTCTCCGAGGACGTGATCGGCAACACCTACATCTACCTGATCGAGCGCTTTGCTTCCGATGCCGGCAAGAAGGCGGGCGAGTTCTACACGCCCAAGCAGGTCTCACGCCTGCTGGCGCAGTTGGCCGCGCCGAAATCTGGCGACCGCATCTGCGATCCGACCTGTGGTTCCGGCGGCTTGCTGATCGAGGCCGCCGCATTGGTGGAACAGGCCGGCAGCCGCGATTTCGCCCTCTTCGGCCAGGAGGTGAATGGCAGCACCTGGGCGCTAGCGCGCATGAACATGTTCCTGCATGGCAAGGACTCTGCCCGCATCGAATGGGGCGATACCCTCAACAGCCCGGCGCTGGTCGAGAACGACCGCCTGATGCGCTTCAACGTCGTTGTCGCCAATCCGCCCTTCAGTCTCGATAAATGGGGTGGCAAGGAAGTCGAGGCTGACCGCTACAGCCGCTTCTGGCGTGGCATGCCACCCAAGTCCAAGGGCGATTACGCCTTCATTTCCCACATGGTCGAGGTCGCCCTGCCGCAGGAAGGGCGCGTCGCCGTCGTCGTGCCCCATGGCGTGCTGTTCCGGGCTGGTGCCGAGGGCCGCATCCGTCGCACCATGATTGAGGAAAACCTTCTCGAAGCCGTCATCGGCCTGCCCGGCAACCTCTTCCCCACCACCTCGATTCCGGTCGCCATCTTGGTCTTCGACCGCGCCCGAGAAAAGGGAGGTGCCCGTGAAGCCTGCAAGGATGTGCTATTCATCGACGCCAGCCGCGAATACCAATCCGGCAAGAACCAGAACGCCCTGCTTGAAGATCATATGGCCAAAATTCTCGGCACCTTCCAGGCGCGCCAGGCCGTCGACAAGTATGCCTACGTCGCCACTCTTGCCGAAATCGCCGAGAACGACTTCAACCTCAACATCCCCCGCTATGTCGACACCTTCGAGGAAGAACAGGAAATCGACGTCGCCGTCGTCGAGCAGGAAATCGAGCGGCTGGAGGGCGAATTGGCCGAGGTTCGGACCAAGATGAAGCAGTACCTGAAGGAGTTGGGCGTATGACTTCCGGCGAACTCATCCTCTATACCGCCGAGGACGGCAGCGTCGCCGTCCAACTGCGCGCCGAGGGCGGCACCGTCTGGCTGACGCAGGCCGAGATTGCCAGCCTGTTCGACACCACGCCGCAGAACATCACCCAGCACACCAAGGCCATCTATGCCGAGGGGGAACTGACCGAGGGGGCAACTTGTAAGGAACTCTTACAAGTTCGCCAGGAGGGCGGACGGGCAGTCAATCGCACCCTCAAGCACTACAACCTCGACATGATCCTGGCCGTGGGCTACCGGGTGCGCTCGCTGCGGGGCACGCAATTCCGGCAATGGGCCACCACTCATCTGCGGGAGTATCTGGTCAAGGGTTTTGTCATGGACGATGCCCGCCTCAAGGAGCCCGGCGGGTGGGACTACTTCAACGAGTTGCTGGCCCGCATCCGGGACATCCGTGCCTCGGAAAAGCGCTTCTACCAGAAGATCCGCGACATCTATGCCACCGCCGCAGACTACGACAGCAAGTCCGAAGCAGCCCAACTGTTCTTCAAGAAAGTGCAGAACAAGATGCTCTGGGCGGTGACTGGCCACACTGCTGCCGAGATCGTGGTTGAGCGTTCCGACCCAGCCCTGCCCAACATGGGGCTGACCACCTGGCAAGGTGGCCGGGTGCGCAAACAGGACGTGACCATCGCCAAGAACTATCTGAACGGCGATGAAATCGAGGCCCTCGACCGCATCGTTGTCATGTATCTCGACTACGCCGAGGATCAGGCCGCGCGCCGCAAGACCGTGACCATGCAGGAATGGGCGGAAAAGCTGGATGCCTTCCTTTCCTTCAATGAGCGCGACGTACTCACCCATGCCGGCAAGCTGCGGGCCGATGTGGCCGAACGGCTCGCTCTGGAGCGCTATGAGTCCTTCGATGCGGCGCGGCGGGAGGCGGCCCGACTAGCGGCGGACGCCGAGGATGTCGCAGCACTGGAGCAAATGGAGCGCAAGCTTGAGGACAAAGGGCGAGGGAAGAAGAAATGAAGGCCCTCATACCCAAGGATTGGTCGCACTCAACCGTCGGAGATGCATGCAGTATTCGCAATGACCTTCGGCTTCCAATCTCTCGTGAAGAGCGCTCCGGCATGTCGGGGAATTTTCCCTATTACGGTCCAACGGGCGTTCTCGACAGAATTGATGGCTATCGCCTTGACGGCACATATGCGCTTATCGGAGAGGATGGCGATCACTTTCTAGACGTCGAGAAGAAGACCCAAACGATCCTCGTGTCAGGGAAGTTCAACGTCAATAACCATGCTCATGTAATCGAGACGACTGCGCAATGCAGTGCCGAGTGGTTTTATAACTATTTCCGGCACCGTAGTTTGAAACCCTATCTCACTCGACAGGGGGCAGGCCGCTACAAACTCAACAAAGCAGCACTACAGTCAATACCTATTGTTCTGCCATCCTTGAATGAGCAGGAGGCCATTAATCGCCTATTCCGTGAATGGTCGAAAGCAGTTGAAATTGCTGAAAAGCAGATCGAGGCGAAGGAGAAACGGCATGCAGCGTTGGTGCAATTCCTGATAACTAGCGTGACGGCGCGGCGTCATTGGGGAACAGTAGAGTTTGGCAACGTTGTTGCGGAGCGTAATGAGAAGACGGAACAGCACGATCAATATCCGGTGCTCACATCATCAAGGCGTGGCCTATTTCTCCAATCCGAGTATTTCTCAAAGCAGGTCACCAGCGAAGACAACACTGGCTATAAAGTGATGCGCTGCGGAGACTTCACATTTCGTTCGATGAGCGATGACGGACGATTTGTGTTTAACAGGCTTACTCACTATGACGCGGGAGTAATCAGTCCAGCGTATGGCGTCTTCCGTGCGACAGATTGCAGTCCGGCGTTCTTGACGCACTTCATGAACTCATCATATTTCGCCAATGTGCTGAACCGAGAGTCGCAGGGGGGGACGCGTAAGGCTTTGCGCTTTTCTGCTATTGCATCTACGGAAATCGATTTTCCGTCTAGGCAACAGCAGGAAAACATTGCCCGCATTCTCGATTCCTCACGTAATGAAATCGATGTGGAGAAAGAACGCCTAACGCAACTTCAGCTCCAGATTCGAGGCCTGATGCAGAAACTCCTCACCGGCCAGTGGCGGGTGAAGGTGCCGGAAGCGGAGGCCGCGTGATGAATGCCTTCCACTTCGACGAAACCTACCTGTCGCAGATTCCGGCACTGCAAGTGCTGGTCAACCTCGGCTTCGAGTACCTGACACCCAACGAGGCACTGGCCGCGCGCGGCGGCAAGGCGGGTAACGTGCTGCTGGAAGAAATCCTGCGCGGGCAGTTGAAGGTGCAGAACCGCATCCAGCACAAGGGCGCGACCTGGCTGTTTTCAGAAGAGAACATCCAGAGCGCCATCCAGCGGCTGAAGAACGTGAAGTACGACGGCCTGCTCAAGACCAACGAGGTCATCTACGACCTGCTGACCTTGGGCGTGGCGCTGGAGCAGTCCATCGAGGGCGATGTGAAGAGTTTCACCCTCAACTACGTGGACTGGCGCAATTCGGCCAACAACGTCTATCACGTCACCGCCGAATTCTCAGTTGAGCGCACGCGCAGCTACGACACGGCGCGGCCCGACATCGTGCTGTTCGTGAACGGCATCCCCTTCGCGGTGATCGAGTGCAAGTCGCCGAAGGTGGAAGTCGAGCAGGCCATCTCGCAGATGATCCGCAACCAGCGCGATGAGTACATTCCGCGCCTGTTCACCTATGCGCAGATGGTGTTGGGCGTGAACAAGAACGACGCCCGCTACGCCACCACCGGCACGCCGGCTAAGTTCTGGTCGAAGTGGAAGGAAGATGTTTCCGATGCGGTACTCCAGCCCTTGCTGGAAAAGCCGCTGCCGGAACGGGTTAAGGCTTCATTGTTCGACATCGCCTTCCAGGAACTGGGTGTGCGGGAGGACCCTGCGCCCTACGTGGTCGGCCGGCAGGTCACAGAACAGGATCGGGCGCTCTATGCACTGTGCCGTCCGGAACGGCTGCTCGATTTGGCCTGGCAATACACGGTGTTCGATGGCGGCGTGCGCAAGATCGCGCGCTACCAGCAGTATTTCGCCATCCGGGAGATCGTCGCCCGGGTGAAACAGATCGACGAAACCGGAAAACGGCGGGGCGGCATCGTCTGGCACACCCAGGGTTCCGGCAAGTCGCTGACGATGGTGATGTTGGCCCGTGCTCTGGCGCTGGACCCGGAGATCAAGAATCCGCGCATCGTTCTGGTGACCGACCGGGTGGATCTGGACAAGCAACTCGGCAATACCTTCGCCGCCTGCGGCCTCTCGCCCGACCGCGCCGAGAGCGGGCGGCACCTCGTGGAACTGGTGGCCGACCACAAGGCACATATCGTCACTACGCTGGTGCACAAGTTCGACAAGGCGCTCAATTTCAAGAAATTCACCGACGACTCGCCCGACATCTTCGTGCTGGTGGATGAAACCCAGCGCACCCAGTTGGGTGGCTATTCGGCGCGGATGCGGCAGATGTTTTCTCGCGCCTGCTATATCGGCTTCACCGGCACGCCGCTGCTCACCCGCGAGAAGAGCGACGTATCGAAGTTCGGCGGCATCATTCACACCTATGCCATCGACCAGGCCGTGGCCGACGGCGCCATCGTGCCCTTGCTCTACGAGGGACGGATGGTGGAACTGGAACAGAACCAGAGCGCGATCGATGTTTGGTTTGAACGGCACACCAAGGGACTGACCGACCAGCAGAAGGCCGACCTGAAGAAGAAGTATGCCCGCGCCGAGATGCTCAACAAGGCAGAGCAGGTTATTTACATGCGGGCCTTCGACATCAACGAGCACTACAAACAGAATTGGCAGGGCACCGGCTTCAAGGCGCAGCTGGTCGCGCCCAACAAGGCTTCGGCTCTGGGTTACAAGGCGTTTCTCGACGAACTGGGCGAGGTAAGCAGCGAGGTCATCATCTCGCCGCCGGATGAGCGCGAGGGCTTCGACGAGGTCGATGCCGAGGAATCGACCGATGAGGTCGTTGCCTTCTGGCAGCGCATGATGAAGCGTTACGGTTCCGAGGAGGAATACAACAAGCAGATCGTCAATGCCTTCAAGTTCGGCGATGAACCGGAAATCCTGATTGTGGTCGACAAGTTGCTCACCGGTTTTGATGCGCCGCGCAATACGGTGCTGTATCTGACCCGACGCCTCAAGGATCACACCCTGCTCCAGGCCATCGCCCGCGTGAATCGTCTGTACGAGGATGACACCGGTGCCAAGGCCAAGGAATTCGGCTTCATCATCGACTATGTCGGTGTGCTCGGCGAACTGGACGAGGCGCTGACCACCTATAGCGCACTGGATGGCTATGACGAGTCAGATCTGCACGGCGCGCTGAGTTCCATCCACGAGGAAATCAAGCAACTGCCGCAGCGGCATTCGGACCTGTGGGATATCTTCAAGACGGTCAAGAATCGACAGGACGAAGAAGCGTTCGAGGCGCTGCTTGCCGACGAAAAGTTACGGGGCGATTTCTACGACCGCTTGTCTGTATTCGCCAAGACCCTCGCCGTCGCCATGTCGAGCGAGCAGTTCATCGAGCTGACGTCGGCGCAGCGCATTCAGTCCTACAAGAACGATCTCAAGCGCTTCGTGAATCTCAAGGCGGCGGTGAAGCTGCGCTACTCGGAATCCATCGACTATCGCGACTTCGAACCCAAGATCAAGAAGCTGCTCGACACCCATATCACGGCCAACGAGGTGGTTCGCCTCAATGCCCCGGTGAACATCTTCGACGAGCAAGCCTTCCAGAAGGTTGTCGAGGAGCAAGGGGCTGGCAAGGGCGCGGGTGCCAAGGCGGACATGATCGCCCACGCGACGAAACGGGCAATTACCGAACGGCTGGCGCAAGACCCGGCGTTCTATGAGAAGTTTTCCAAGCTGATCCAGCAGGCCATCGACGATTACCGGGCCAAGCGCATTACCGACCTGGAGTACCTGCAGCGCGTCACCGACATCAAGGACTCGGTAGTGCAGCGGAAATCCGATGATCTGCCGGCGGCGATTGCCGGCGACGAGGACGCGACGGCGGTCTATGGCTTGCTTCAACCGTTTGTTGCGGCTCACGTTGCCGATGCGGCGCAGGCCAGGCAAATTGCCGCCGAGACAGCCAAATCCGTGTGGGGCGTATTCCTGAGCAACCGTAAGGTAGGCTACTGGGACGACTTGGATGCCCAGCGGCGCACGATGAACGAAATCGATGACTACCTCTATGACGAGGTGAAAGGGCGGCAAGGCATTGAACTGACCACGGCAGAAATGGACGAGATCATCGAAAAAACGATGCACTTGGCACGTCACCGGATGGCGGGATGAAAACCGTGGTCGGAATGATCGAATACGGTCGCGAGACCATACGCTACGAAGTGCGATTCCTGCCTACTCGTCAGACGCTGGGTATCGAGGTGCACCCCGATCAGCGCGTCGTGATCCGAGCGCCGATGGGTTGCACGGAAGAGGTGATCGCAGAGCGGGTGCGCAAGCGTGCTCCCTGGATCAGTCGACAGATTACCGACTTCCAGCGCTACAACCCACGCACGCCGCAAAGGCAATACGTCAGCGGTGAGACACATCTTTACCTGGGGCGGCAATATCGGTTGAAAGTCGGCGTTGGCGAGACGGCATCGGTTCGGATGACGCGCGGCCAACTGATGGTGACAGTACCAGGTGCTGCCGATCCTGATCGTGTTCGGATGCTGCTGCATCGCTGGTATCTCGATCACGCGAGGCAAGTATTCAGTCAGGTTATCGATCAGTGTCTCGCCAAGTTCAAGGGCAATCCATCGCCTCGTCTGATTGTCCGGGCAATGCAATCGCGCTGGGGCAGTCTCTCGCAGGCCGGCAGCATGACGCTGAATGCCAATCTCGTCCGGGCACCACGCGCCTGCATCGAATACGTGGTGACCCATGAGTTGTGCCATATTCGGCATCGTGACCACGACGCGAATTTCTACCGGTTACTTGAGCGAGTGATGCCGGATTGGGAAACCAGGAAGCAACGGCTGGAAGCGGCACTACTATGAGGAGCGTCCCTGATGGTAGCTGAGCAGTGTTATGGGTTCGTGTGCTTCATTCCGTTGGATACGAGTGGGCCAAAGTTTTTCGGGTTCTCAGAATTTCTTGCCGGCCTCGCCTTGATGGTGCTGGCCTGGACAATCGCGGACGTACGCTACCACTTCCGTGTCAGGACTGCGCCGATTCCGCTACAGGGCATAACGTTCTTGGTCGTTGCCGCTGTGGGAGTTCTCACCCTTCTGACGGATTTGTGGCGCGCGGAAGGATGGCTCGTACCACGGGGAAACCTGCTGACACCTGCGTCGTGGCAAGCTGTTCTGGGCGGGCTGTTTCTGGCAACGTTCTTGACCTGGGCGTGGTTTGCCTTCATTAGGCCGCCCGTTTACGGCAAGAGGAATGCCGTGCGCTTTGCGCAGACCCTGTACCGCTTTATCCTCAAGGGATCTCCGAGCGAGTTGGGTGTCGTCGCCGACGAACTGGTCTACTCAGCCAGGTCACTGGTGCGCCACGCAACCGATAGGGGCGAACTGAAGAACTATCATGGCGAGCACCACGGTCAGAGGCGAACTGAACCTCCTTTGGTGGAGGGATATGCGAACGACCTATTCCTGCTGATCGCAGACAAGAGGTTTTGCCGCGCGATAGTGGAGTCGTCGCCCGGCACCGCGCTGGCCATCTTCCAGGAGATGGGCGAGGCGAAGAAATATGGCATTCAGGTGGAGACGTTCGCGAAGAACATTGTGAACGAGGCCTTGATGAACAGGGACTCCTTCATCTTCCACGAGGCCGAAGGGTACGAGTCAGGCCTAATCGGCTATCACAAGCCTCTCAGTCAGGCGATGTTCTCGAACTACAAGATGGTCGAGACCGTCGGAACCATGCTTGATCCAGACATATGGTGCAAGTCGAAGTGGAGCGCTGACCAGTGGGAAGCCTACTGCCGGCTTGTGCTGATGACCCTCCAGGACTATGTGGAGAAAGGATACGGCGGCCACTCCTTCGTGCTCTACCGCGCAAAGGGTACATCGAGCATGCGGCATCCGACGTATATAAGCTGGATGGTGTCGCAAGCAGTTCCTGGGACAACGACGCGCTGGCCCGACTCCGGGTCATCGTCAAGTTCATCGAGGATGCGGTGGAAATTCTCGACAAGAAGGGAGTTCCCGACTATCTCCGGCTCCGCGTCCGGGAAAGGAGTGGCCGGTCGGCCGAAACCTTCTACGATCACTTGGCCGGCATGATATTCGAGGTGATTTTTGCTGCCTCTGCCGTGACATCGCCGAACGGTCAATGCTGGTGGATTCAGCACAATACCGTGTGGGGCGAGTTATTCAATTTCAATAAGCTGGGTAGCGCTGCTGGCAAGGTGGTAAAGTTCAAGACCCGAAGGCTCTTGTACGACGAAGTTGCCAGGATGAAGGATTTTCCGAACTTCAAGGGAGCCAGAATCCTCGGCTTCTGCCTGAACGTGATGGGGCTGGCCGCCAGGAAAGACGACTACGATAAGGACAGCCGGGCGCTGCACAAAGCAATCTTGGCATGGACGAGAAAGAACTACGCTTGGCTGCACGACTACAATCCGCGAGTCGCCGAGGCGTGCCTGGTGGACGGCATGACCTACGACGCCGAGAAACAGCGCCTGGTGAAGACCTTCCCGGCCGAGGGGTTGCGGCGAGAGCCACAGTTTGTTTACTTCGACGTGGATGCGCCGTCATCTGTCGACGGTGACGGACAGGCGTAAGGCGCAGATCGCCGCACCGTTACTCATTGGCCCCAATAGCGCGTAGTTCGGTAGTAAACTTCCCGCCACCAAATTGAAGGGCTCGGATAATCTCCGGGCCCTTTTTCTTGCCTGAAATCCCCGCGCCACGCGGGGTTCGGGCCACCTGTGCTGCGGGTGGCCACCAGCCGAAGCGCCCGGTTTTCAGCGTTTCTGGCTCCAGATCTGTCTCTATTCTCTGTTTGGCCTGCGGGTAGGCGCAGTTTTTGCTCTTGCAAAATCAACAACTTACGCACAGCGGTTCATCGTCAACCAAGGCGACCGGTCAGACATCAAACGCCGTGACCACCTCGCGCTGCGCTACCCAGTCGGTCGGGAGTGGATTGCGCTGGAACCACAGCAGGCTCATGCACCGGGGCTGCTGCCCGGCCAGGATGGTCCGGATGATGGCAGGCTCCAGCAGGGTCAGACGCAGCAGCTCGTTGACCGTCGAGTGGTGCAGGCCTTCGCGCTGGGCAATTTCGCTGCCGCTGCCAACCACGCCGTCGTCAAGCAGTTGCTGCCAGTAGAAGGCCCGCGTCAGGGCCACCAGCAAGGGCTGGTCAATCTGACTGGCGACTTTGCCCGGCGATTCGACCGCCCCATCCGGCCGCACCACCACCTTGCTGGCACCGCGCTTCCTGATCTTCAGCGGGATAAAGGTGGACAACTTCACCCGTCCGCCGTCCTGGCGTTCGCGGGCGATGGCTGCGCCCAAGGGCTGGACTTTCGGTTTCATGCCTCGACCTCCTGTTGCTCCCATTCCTGCAATTCCGCGCCAATGGTGCCGGGTATCAACTCCCCGGCCAGTTCCTGCCAGCCCTGATCGCGCCAGATGATTTCCAGCCCGCCGTTGGCAATCACCACGCGCTCGATCAGCAGTTGCGCCAGTCGGCACTGCTCGGCTGGAAACAACTCCCGCCTCAGGCTGGCAAGGTTGCGCATTGGCAGCACGACCTGCGGTTCGGTGAGCTCTGGGTGAATGTGCTGCATCCGGCCCCACACCGACTGCACGATGTGCGGGGCTGACAGCGCCGCCACGATCTGCTGCGTGACCAACTCTTCAATCGGCACGGCTGGCAACGGGCCGTGCTGACTGGCCCATGCGCCAAAGCGCCAGTGTTTGATCGGGCTGTAGTAACGGTAGGTCTTGCCCTTCTTGACCGTGTAGCTGGGTACCAGCCGTTCACCATCGGTCGTGAACAGCAGGCCGCGCAACAACACCGGTTCGCTCTGCCGATCGTTGGTGTCGCGCCGCCGCTCGATGCCATCGGTGGCGATCAGCGCGTGGACGGCGTCCCACTGGCCTTGAGTGACGATGGCTTGATGTTGGCCGGGAAAGCTCTGCCCCTTGTGGACAATCTCACCCAGGTACATCCTGTTGTGCAGCATCTTGTAGATGGTCTGCTTGGTGAAGGGCTTGCCGCCCTTGGTGGCCACACCTTCTGCGCCGTAGGCCTTGGCCATCAGCGTGGCCGAGCGCATGCTGATGAAGTCGTCGAAGATGCGGCGAACCAGCTTGGCCTCAACTTCGTTGATCACCAACAGTCGGTTATCAACGTCGTACCCGAGCGGCAGCGGCCCGCCCATCCACATGCCCCTTGGCCTTGCTGGCGGCGATCTTGTCGCGGATGCGCTCACCCGTCACCTCACGCTCAAACTGCGCGAAGGACAACAGGACGTTCAGCATCAGCCTGCCCATCGAGGTGGCCGAGTTGATCTGCTGCGTGACAGCGCTGAAGCTGACCCTGTGGCGATCAAACACATCGACCATTCGCGCAAAATCGGCCAGCGAGCGGGACAGCCGGTCGATCTTAGACCACCACGATGTCGACCTTGCCCAGTTGGATGTCGGCCATCAGGCGTTTCAAGGCTGGCCGTTCCATATTGCCGCCGGAGAAGCCACCGTCGTCGTAGTCGTCGGCCACGGCAATCCAACCCTCGTGGCTCTGGCTCTTGATGAAAGCGTGCCCGGCTTCCTTCTGCGCATCGATGGAATTGAAGGACTGATCCAGCCGTTCGTCACTGGAGACGCGGCAGTACACCGCGCAGCGCCTCTTTTGCACGAGCAGGGGCGCGTTCATTGCCCATCTCCCTTGCCGTCACGCAGCCCAAAGAACTTCGGCCCGTTCCAGCGCGTGCCGGTGATGTTGCGGGCCGCCGCCGACAGGCTTTTGAACACCTGGCCGTTGAGTTCGTACAGACCATCGGGCGTGACGGTCACACGATGTTGGTGCTCATCCCATTCGCGGATCAGCGTGGTGCCGGGCATCAACAAGGTCTGGGCATTGCGTCCGGCGGCGGATTTGATCTTGGAGTGCTTGGCTCCGGCCTCAACCAGCATTTTGCGAATATTGGTCGGCAGCGCGCCGTAGGCTTTCTCCTGGATGCGGTAGGCCAGACGCGATTCCACGTAATGGCGATTGCGATGACTGGGCCGCCGGGGAAAATGCTGATCCCACAGCGCCCAGAGTTCAGCCATCTGCAGGGATGGCAGCGCGGCCAACTGGGCCGTGATGCTGCTGTTAGGGGTGACCGTCATTTCAAATTTCTACTGTGGTTGAGACAGGTCCATGAACGCGCTGTGGCAGGCAGAAGCCAAGTCAAACCGCGCTCTATCGGCTATTACTAACTTTTCAGAAAGCATTGTCACAAACATGATAAAATATGCTAATGAAATGCAAAAGAACTACCGACGGTCGTAAGCACGGCCGAGCCGCCCTGCCGGTGATGCGGCAACAGGCGATCAAGGCCATCCGTGAGGGGCAGGACGTGAACAGCGTTGCCGCCGCCTACGGCGTCAATGTGCGCAGTGTCTTTCGCTGGCTGGCCGATTTTGCCAACGGTGGGCAGAACGCGCTGTTGTCCAAGCCGATTCCGGGGCGCCCGCCGAAGGTAAGCGCGGATGAAATGCGCTGGCTGGCCCAGGCGGTGAAAGACCATACCCCGCTGCAATTCAAGTTTGCCTTTGGTCTGTGGACGCTGTCGCTGATCGCCGCGCTGATCGAACGCGAATTCGGCAAGAAGCTCTCGCTGGCCTCGGTCAGCCGCATCATGAAGCTGTTGGGCTTCTCGGCCCAGAAGCCGCTCTACCAAGCATGGCAGCAGGATGCGACCCTGGTGCGGGCCTGGGAAGCGGAAATCTACCCGGCGATCCGTGCCGAAGCCAAGGCCGCCGGAGCGACGATCTACTTTGCCGATGAATCGGGCATCCGTTCCGACTACCACACGGGGACGACCTGGGCGCCGGTAGGCGAGACCCCGGTGGTGGAAGTGACCGGGCGCCGCTTCTCCCTGAACATGATCTCGGCCGTCAGTCCGCAAGGCGAATTCCGCTTCATGCTGCACGACGGCACGGTCAATGCCGAAGTCTTCCGGGAATTCCTCAAGCGCCTGCTGATCGGGGCTGAAAAGCCGGTGTTCCTGATCGTAGATGGTCATCCGATCCACAAGGCGAAACTGATCAAGACCTTCGTCGAGGCCCAGAACGGCAGGCTCAAGCTGTTCTACCTGCCGCCGTACTCGCCCCAGATCAATCCTGACGAGCAGGTCTGGGCACACGTGAAACGCCAGGTCGCCCGGCAACTGGTGCAGTCCAAAGACGAGATGAAGCGGTTGGCCCTCGGGGCCCTGCGCCGAATCCAGAAGTTGCCCGGGTTGGTGAAATCCTTCTTTCGCCAGCCCGAGTGCCAATATGCCGCTGAATGACATTGTTTATGCAAAGGTTAGTAATTACCAGCGGCGATGCCGACGCGGCTGACGTTGGACGTGGCGATGCCACCAACGATGGAGGCGACGCTCAATACGCGCCGCGGCACACAGCCAGCGCCACCACCACGGCAGCTTGATCCGCACGCCGCGCGGCCTGCGCACGATGGATGACGATGGCCTGCCCGGTACGCCGATCGATGTCTCTCCCCACGAGGCTTGCGACACAGAAGGCACTACACCGATGCTGTCATCGCGCGTGATGGCGGCGTGCGCCGCCGGTGGCAACAACTGCTGTCGGATGGGCTGGCGCTCCAGACCGCCCGGCCCGGGCGCGATACGCGGCGACAGCGGCCCGAAGCGATCTGGTTGGTGCTGGCGAGAAGGCTCGATTTCCATGACGGCAGCCCTCACACATCCACGCGTACCACGGTCGACAGCCCGGTGCCGTGACCGAGATGCTTCTTGGGTGGATTGGGATCGGGCGCGTAGATGCGGCGCTCATCATCTCTGACCTTCGGGTGGTAGACCTTCAGCCCCCAACCGTCGAAGCCTGACCTGCGCAGGGCGTTATCCAGTGCCGCGACCAGTTCGTTGTCGGTGCGGGTGAACTGGTCGTTCAGATCACGCAGCTCTTCATACGGGATGCCCGCGATCAAGGTTGGCAGCAGCTCTCCATCGCGCGTTTGACCAATCAGCTCGTGGTCGAAGCGGGTGCAGGTGTCGCCCGTCACGCGGGTGTGGGTCAGGCGCACGCGCTGCAGCAGCACCGCCTCCACGCTTTGCATCTCGCGCCAGGCCTGCACGAAGATTTTGGCGGCTTCCAGCATCCGCTGCGCGCTCGGCTGGAAGATGCGGCGGATTTCCTGATCGACCAATGATTCATCGACGCCGGCCACCATCTGTCCGGCCAGATCGTTGAGGTACTGCTCCAGCGCCTTGACGCGGGTGGGCGCTTCCAACACCTGCTGCGTGGCCTTCACACGCGCGGCTTGTTCCTGTGCCAATGCCTGCTGGTGTTCCTGATCGAACTTGGCCAGCGCAGCCGTATCGCCCAAGGCCAGCAGCACCTCGCGCTGGATGGTCAGCGTCATCTCCGGCTCGGCGGGCTTGTCCCAGCCGTTGCTGATGCGATTGGCCGCGATCAGTGCCGAAATAGCTTGGTCGTATTGCGTGTTCTGCTGGCGCAGTCGCTGGAACATGGCGGCCACGGCGCTGACGTCCCCGATTTTGTTCAATGGGGATTCGGCATCGGCAGTGACGTCGGTGGATTTTTTACTGCGGCGGATCAGATTCACGGTGGACTCCTGTCGATATGAGAGAACGGTACAGACAGGTGTAATGGTCCGCGCAGAGACAGTTCAGGTCGATCAGGGCGCAGCGGGTGGCTGAGGGTTTGCGGGCACGATTCATCCTCGGTCACCCTCAACATCCTGGGTGCTGTTGTAAAAAAGCCCTGAAGCGGATAGCAATTTAGAGTAATGGCTGGGGCTATTGATGGCCGTTTCGTACAAAAGCGAATTTTGGCCATTTGCCTTCATAAATCAGCAGGCGAAGAATCTCCTCATCGCGGGCGCACATCCCTCACAGCAGGACAGCGTCCCCCACCGAAGACAGGAGATTCCGATGCAAAACACGCTGCCCGAACTGATTACCCCACGCACGCTCGCTGCTCGCTGGGGCCTTTCTGAAAAAACCCTCGAGCGCTGGCGCATGACCGGCAATGGCCCCACCTTCCTCAAGCTGGGCAGCCGGGTGCTGTACCGCATGGATGATGTGTCGGCACACGAGGCACAGCGCACCCGCCGTTGCACCGCAGGCCAGTCCATCAGAGAAGGGATCTGGCAATGAACCGCGCCCAACGTCGCCAGCGTGAACAAATGACCCGGCAACTGCGTGCCCACATTGCCGAACACGGCATCGAGGCGATGCTCGACAAGATGTTCGGCCCGGGCAGTTGGCGTTACGACGCCCGCGAACAGTTATGGATCGTGCCTGATGCCAAAAGCACCGGCCCTGGTCGCGCCTACTACTGCGTGCGCGCTAATGGCGACTGGTTCAAGGCACGGCTGGATGCGGAGCACACGCAATGATGGCGACCGCAACGCAAACCACCACGGTGGCCAGCCATCCCTTCTTTGATTTCAACGATGCCGCCGACCTCATCCTGCCACGCCACGACAAGGATGAAATCCGCTTTCGATTACTGGACCAATTGGAGTCGGTGCTGATTTATCTGTTTCCACGCGGCAAACGGCGCGGCAGCCAGTTCTACATTGGCAATCTGCAAGGTGAGCCGGGCGACAGTTTGGTAGTCGAACTGGAGGGCCCCAAACGCGGCGTGTGGATCGACTTCGCCACTGGCGAATCGGGCGATGTGCTCGCGCTGTGGGCCAGCACACGGGGCTATTGCTTGCCCAACGATTTCAGCGAGCTGTTGGAGGACGCGGGCGATTGGCTGATGGTGCCGCGTATCGCCGCTGCGCCAGTGCTGCACACCAGCCGTGCTTATGACGAGCTTGGCCCCTACACCGGCAAATGGGATTACCTGGCGGCCGATGGCAGTCTGCTGGCCTGTGTGTATCGCCACGACACATCCAGCGGCAAGCAGTACCGCCCTTGGGATGTGCGGGCGCGCGCCATGCGAATGCCGGAACCGCGTCCGCTCTACAACCTGCCAGCCATCGCAGCAGCGGATGCCGTGGTGCTGGTCGAAGGTGAAAAATGTGCCGATGCCTTGATGCAATTGGGCATCGTCGCCACCACCGCTATGGGTGGCGCAGCCACGGCTCTCGACAAGACCGACTGGACGCCGCTGGCAGGCAAGACAGTCGCTGTCTGGCCCGATCACGATGAGGTGGGCACGCGCTATGCCGCTGCCGTCATCCAGAAACTGGCGAGCATCGGGGTCACGGTCCGCCGTGTTCATGTGCCGCAGGACAAGCCCGCCAAGTGGGATGCGGCCGACGCCGTGGCGGAAGGCTGCGATGTCGAAGCCCTGCTGCGTGCATCCCAGCCGGTCACCGACATTGCCGCTGCCCCCGCGTTGGACATCACCCGCTGGCGGGCGGCAGACCGTTTCATCGGGCAACCCCAGCAACGCCGCTGGCTGGTCGAAGGGGTGTTCCCGCAGGCGCAAGCCGCGCTGATCGCCGCTGCGGGCGGAGTCGGCAAATCTTTCCTGCTGCTGGCCCTGACGCGTGAAGTCGCAACCTTCGATGGCACCCGGGCCAATGCACCCACACTGTTTGGCGGTGCGCTGGCTGGTTATGGCGTGGCGATCTACATCACCGCCGAGGATGACGCCATTGAACTGCACAACCGGCTCAATGCCCTTGGGCCGATTCCGGATCGCCTGTACGTGCTGCCTCTGCCCGATGCCGGTGGAGCCGTGCCCCTGTTCGCACCCGACCCGGCCACCCGAGGCCCCGCGACCACGGTGGCGTGGATGGATCTGGAGCGGCAACTCAAGGCCATGCCCAGCCTGAGCCTGGTGGTGCTCGATCCGCTGCAGCCGCTGTGCGCGCTGGATTTGAACGTGCCGGAGAACGCCCAGTTCGTCTGCTCGCGTTTGGCGGCGCTGGCGGCCAGCACGGGTGCCTCGGTGATCGTGTCGCACCATTTTGCCAAGCGCGAAGCATCCACGCCTGAGCAGGCCCGCGAAGCGATCCGGGGTACTGGCGGCTTGGTCGATGGCGTGCGGGCGGTCTATGCCTTGTGGCACCCCAAGGAAGATCAGGCCAAGAAACTCTGTGAGGCGCTGGGCGAACCCTTTGAGCGCGGCCGCGTGGTGATGGGCGGCGTGGTCAAGGCCAATGGTCGCGCCAACCTGCGCGTGACCACCTTCTTACGCAGCACCAGCGGCTTGCTGGTCGATTACAGCGACCGTCTGCGCCAGACCCGACCGGAGCCAGATGACCTGTTGCCCGCGCTGAAATCCGCCATCACTCGTGCCGCGCGGGATGGCCAGCCCTACACCAAGACCGGCGGCAATGGTCTGTACGAGCGCCGCCACGAACTGCCCGAAGCCTTCCATGCCATCGGCAAGCATCGGCTCACCGGCTGGGTGGATGCCTTGCTGGCGCAGGGTGAACTGGTCACCGCCATGGCCGACGGCTCCAAGCTGGTGAAGTGGCTCGACGTGCCCGATGGCCCGGTCGCCCAGGGGCAAGCGGTGTTCGTTACCGGCCACCTGACCCGCTCCAGTGCCGGTCGGCCGGTTGCCGAGTAATGCTTCCCACCCCCAACAATCGTTCCCGGCTTCCCGCTTTCCCACCGGGAACGCTCAAGGGGTGGGAACGATTTACCGCCAGCAAACACAAGGGTTTAAATCGTTCCCGGGTCAAATCGTTCCCAGCCGAGCCGGGAAGGATTAAAACCCAATGAAATCAACGCATTCCCAGCTTCCCGGTGTTTCCTCTCTAAAGAGAGGGTGAGCATTGGGAATGCTCACCTCACGCGAGTGTTGATGCTGGCCGGACCGGGAAGCCGCGCCCCGCCCAAGCGAAAGGGGTCCTTCCTGGCCGAAAACCAATACGGGGGGCGACAGCGCAGCATTTCGCCACCGTCCGACCAGAAAACTAGGTTTGCAGGGTTTGCGGTTCGCATTCGGCGGCGTGGGCCAGCGGGCCAGATCCCACGTCAGCACTGGCGTTCGCAGGATGGCGGGGAATACGGAAGGTGCGAACCTCGGTGCGCACCCGGTTCGCAGGTTTGCACACCGGCCGCGCGGAAAACGGCCAGGGTCGAAAACTCAATGCTGGCGCAGGTTTGCTGGTGGTTTTACGTCGAACGCTGCGAAATCGGCCACCGAGGGTGTCCAGGATTTGGAGCCCCTTACGACAAGGGCGTGAGCTGAACTCACTCCCTGTCCGTGATGATCAGACCACCCGATACACCCGCTCGCCGCTGTCGTTGTGTGCCAGCACCACGTTCAGGCCAAGTTTCTTGCGCAGCATTCCGGAGATCGCGCCGCGCACGGTGTGCGGCTGCCAGCCGGTGGCCAGCATCAGTTGCAGACCGGTTGCCCCCTGCGGGCGGCGTAGCGCCATCACCAGCGCGGCGAGCTTGGTGCCCGGCCGAACCGGGATGCCCTCCAGAAGTTGGAGGTCGTCGGTGGTGTCCGTCGGTTGGACGTCTTCCTGCGGTACAGGCCGTTGTTGGCCGATGGCCGCGTAGCCCGCGTCGGTCAGCACGTGCCCGCTGTCGGCAGGCTCAATCCAGCTACATTGCAACAGCGCAGTGAGCACCTTGGCCCGTGCGCCGCCGCGCAGCGTGTCAGGCGGGATCACTCGCCCATCAGGACGACGGGCGCCGGAACGCAAAAGCAGGCTTTGGGCCGGGGAGAGTTTGGGCGGGGTTTCCATCGTAGCCGCCCTCACTTGGCCTGACCGTCGAAGATCGCCAGCAGGTCATCCAGCGTCTGATCCACCCGCCCTAGCTCACCGACGTGTCCCCAGTGGATGGCGTCAGGGCCGTGGCCGAAGTGGTCGTCGGCCAGTTGCTGCAGGGCTTCGATTTTGTCGAGGATTAGCGGCAGGCGCTGCAGGTAAGTGTCGAGGGCGGTGGGTTGGGTGGTCATGGCGGGCTGCGGGTTGATTGATGACACCACCATTCACGCGCTGAACGATCAGGAAGCCAAGCTATCGGGGCAACGACCATCAAGAATGGGGTAACGGAGCCAACAATTACCCCAATCGCCACATCGCCACATCGCCAATCTCGGCCATTTCAGTGTGGCCGCCAATGCGGCCGTCTGGTAGACTGATGACGATTTAAAACGACTTTGATGCCTCTGTGAGCGCCAATGCTATGAACTCCGAACCGTGGGTCACTGCCATCGATGTCGCCCGGCATCTGGGCGTGGTGAAAGACACCGTGTATCGATGGCGCGAACGCAAAGGACTGCCCGCACACAAGATCGGACGGCTGTGGAAATTTCAGCTCTCCGAGGTCGATGAATGGGTTCGCGCTGGCGGTGCCGATGACGACACGGAAAACGGGATCGAACAAAAATGAATGCCGCGGGGGAAGGTATCGCGTGAGCTTGGAAGGACAACTCCTCGACCAGAAGTCCTTGCGGGCGGTAACCGGCAAGACGGCAGACTGGAACGAAATCGCCAAGGATTGCATTGCGTTTGCCAATGCAACCGGCGGTCGTTTGCTGCTGGGCATAGAGGATAGGCAAAACGCCCCACCAGCCGACCAGCACATCCCGGCAGACCTGCCCGACACACTGCGGCGCAAATTGGCCGAGCGTACCGTCAACGTATCCGTGCTGCCCGACGTCGTCACCGCCCCCAATGGCGGTCAATACATCGAATTGCGCATTCCGCGCGCCATGGCCGTGGCGTCCACCACCGATGGCCGTTACTTCCTGCGCGTGGCAGATCAAAGCAAGCCCGTCACCGGCGATGACGTGATGCGTTTGGCCAGCGAACGTGCAGCACTGCCTTGGGAAACGCAGACCACCCTGCATATTCCGCGCAGAGAGGTGGATGCCGCCAAGCGTGACAAGCTGCTGATTGCCCTGCGTGCATCCGACCGCGTCAAGGCATCAGTCAAGGAAAAATCCGACGACGAACTGCTCGACCACTATCAGCTTGCGCAAGGGCAGGCTCTCACCAACTTGGGCGTGCTCTGCCTTGGTCGCCAGCATCACCGTGCCCAACTGACCACGGCACCGGTTATCCAGTTCATCAAGTACGACGAGCACGGACAGAAGGTCAACAAGCTGGTGTGGGACGACCACACCCAGAGCCCGATGGAACTGATCGAGGCAGTCTGGCTGGAGGTGCCTGACTTCCGCGAGCGCTATGAACTGCCCGATGGCCTGTATCGTCAGAACGTGCCAGCCTTCGATGAAATCGTAGTGCGCGAACTGCTGGTCAACGCGCTGGTTCATCGCCCCTACACCCAGCGTGGCGATATTTTCCTGAACCTGCATCCCGACCGGTTGGAAATGGTTAACCCCGGCCCATTGCCGCTGGGCGTCACACCGCAGAACGTGCTGCACACCACCGTGCGCCGCAACGAGCATCTGGCCCGCCTGTTCCACGACTTGAAGTTGATGGAACGCGAAGGCAGCGGCTTCGACAAGATTTTCGAGGTGCTCCTCTCGCAAGGCCGCCCGATGCCGGAGTTGATCGAAACCCACGACCGCGTGCAGGTCACGGTGCGTCGCCGCATCCTCAAGCCCGAAGTCATCGATTTCATCGCTAAAGCGGATCAGACCTATCAGCTCACGCAGCGCGAACGCATCGCACTGGGCCTGCTGGCCCAACACGACGCACTCACCGCCCGTGAACTTGCCGAAACGCTGGAGTTGCCCAGCGTCGAGGCCCTGCAGCCGTGGCTCAAGCGACTACTCGACTGGCACTTGGTGCAGAGTGCCGGGCGTACCCAGGCCACGCGCTATTTTGTTGATCCTAGCCTGCTACGCAGCCTGAAGTTCACTGGCGAGACCACACTCAAGCGCATTGAGCCGCACCGCTTGGCGGCACTGGTGCTGGAAGACTTGCAGCGCTATCCACAATCCGCCATCAGCGAAATCCACCAGCGCATTGGCGGCGAAATTCACCCGAAACAGGTGAAACGCGCGCTGGAGGAGTTGATTGAGCGCGGTGCAGTGCGCTTTGAGGGCAACAACCGCTGGCGGCGCTACTGGGCCATATCATGAAAAGGCTATCGGACAACGCACGCGATATCGGCGATAGCTGGGCGATAGGACGTGGGCGATACATCGTCACTGGCCCAATGAATCAAAGGGTTCTATCGACCACAGGCGCTAGAAAGTGGTCGATAGCAATGCCATGCGCTCAGGGCAGACAGTTGGGAGAAGGTACCGCATTGTTGCCGCCGACCGAAAACTGACCCACTAACGAGGCTGTAGAAAAACCCATTTTTCCAACCCCTGCCCCGCATTGGCAGGATTTTTTGCAGGCGGGTGGCGGCCGGTTGGAATCCGGGGTGAAGCGGTGGAAATGCTGATCGCGAGCCAGCGGCGGGGGCCGGAAGGCAGTGCTTGGGAGATTGGGGAGAAGTCACGCGGGCCGTTCATCGGCTGATCCTCATCCGGCGTACCCATGGTGGGCCAGCTTTTCGATGTTGTGGACCACGCAGTAGAGCTTCCACTGTCCATCCACCTTGGCGCGCGCCCCGCAGGGTAAAACGATCCATCCGCTTGTTGCCCCGCACGTTGCCGAACACCGGCTCCACGGTGGCGAAACGCCGGCCATAGCGGCGTCGGCCTTCCTCGCTGTCGATGGCCTGCTTCATCCGGTCGGTATGGCTCTCCGTGGCGCCGGGCGCCTTGCCCCGGAAGAAACAGACCTGTCGGACCAGGGTCTTCTCCGGGGTTCTCAGGCATCGCGCCCGCAGTTCGCAGGGCACGCAGTCCCGCTGGGCGCCGGTGAACTTGGTGGCCAGGTGGCCGTTGTGGATGCAGTTCGACCCGTTCTGGTAAAGGGCCTTGCCCGCCGGGCAGAGGCAGGTGCCCGCCTCGGGGTCGTAGTCGAAATCGGCCGGCCGGAAGCGCTTGGCTGCTTTCGGCGGCTTGCCCTTGTCGTAGAGTGGATCAGGCTTGGCCCGGTGGCGGCCCTGGTCCTGGAAGCGCTCGTCCCGCTGGCGCATGCCGGCATCGGCGATGAGGGCCGGGACGGCGGCCTCGGCCAAGGCCTTCAGATTGGCCTCGCTGTGATAGCCGGCATCGGCGGTGATGAGCGTCTCCGGCGTACGCAGTGATCGGGTCGCCTCCACCACCGGCAGCAGCAATTCCTGCGCGGAACCGGTGCCGTGGGCCTGAGCATCGACGATGACCTGGGCCTGCGCATCCACCGCCGCCACCCCGGTATAACCCTGGATGACCCCCTTGCCGGTGGCCATCTTGGCGGACTCGTTGTCGGTTTGGTTGGAGAGCCGCACGGCGCCCTTGGCGCCGGTGCGATCCTTGGGGTGGGCAGTGAGCCATTCCCGGTTCTTCTTGGCCTCCGCCTGCAGCCGGGCCAGTTGCCGAGCCTCCCGGTCGGAAGGTCCGCCGTCGCCGCCTGAATCGGCCTCGCGGTGGCGATCCAGCATCTTCTTCGCCGCGGCCTCCATCTTCTCTGCCCGGCGCAGGAAATCCGCCCGGGTGCCGCTCCTCGTCTTGCTCGCGTTGCTGGGGAGCTTCACCCCATCGATGGCGAACATCTCCCGACCGATGAGTCCCTGGCGATCGCAGATGGTCAGCACCTGGGCGAAGAGTTGGGCGGCCAGGTCGCCCAGATTGGCGACGAAGGCGGCCAGGGTGGTGAAATGGGGTTGAGAATCACCGGATAGCGCCATGAACACGACGTTCTCCCGGCAGGCCGCTTCGATCCGACGGGAGCCGACGATGCCCCGGCTGTAGGCGAGCAGCACGACCTTGAGGAGTACCGCTGGCGCATAGGCGCTGGCGCCGACTTCGTCGTTGCAATAGCGGGCTTCCAGGGCCGAGAGGTCAAGCTCGTGATCCACCAGGTAGTTCAGGGCATGCTCGAAGGTGCCGGGAACGAGTTGCTGGTCGAAATCGACCGGCAACAGTTTCAGCCCCCTATGCACCGGCTTGAATCGCGCCATTCCCGCCTCCACGAAATGCATTCGACATTGTGTGATTTTGCCAGGACTGGCAGCGGTTTGGGGGTTTTTCTACAGCCTCAACGAGGGTTCTGCCGATCCAAAACTGACCCGGGTATTCAACCTACCCTGCTGCTTTTCTGAGCAGGGGACGAGGAGTGATTACCATGGCCATGATTGGCAAGGTTCGGCGGATGCACTTCCGCCAGAACAAGTCGGTGCGCGAGATCGCGCGCATCACGAGTCTGTCCCGCAACACGATCCGCAAATGGCTCAAGGCGGCGCTGGACGGTGGTAACCGGTAACCCTACGGCGTTCTTCCGTTCGCGCGCGCGATGACGAGAATTGCTCCCTGGACAAATCACCGACGGGAGCAAGAGCGATGGCAAGACGAAAGCAGGGCAAAGGGTCACGGCGCCCCCCACACGAGTGGGGAACCTTGTTGGCGAAATTCGACGACAGCGGCCTGGGCGTTGCCGCCTTCTGCCGACGGGAAGCGATCAGTGCGGCGAGCCTGTACCGCTGGCGCCGCCTGCTCGGCGAGGGTGGCGAAGTCGTCGGCCGGGAGACGGCGCCGACATTCGTCGATCTCGGTACGCTGAATTCGGTGGCGACACCCCGGCCACGGATCGATCTCAAGCTCGACCTCGGCGACGGCCTGATCCTGCATCTGGTACGCCACTGATGTTCTTCCCCGAAGGCCAAGTCCGGGTACATGTCTATGGCTGCCCGGTCGACATGCGCAAATCCTACGATGGTCTCTACGCCCTGACGCGCCAGGAACTCGGCCAGGACCCCCTGAATGGCCGGCTGTTCGTCTTCATCAACCGCCGCGCGACCCAGATGAAGGTGCTCTACTGGGACCGCACCGGCTTCTGCGTGTGGGCGAAGCGGCTCGAACAAGGACGATTCCTCTCCGACTGGCGCCGCGTTACCACCCGGGAAATGGACTGGACCGGACTCAAGCTCCTGCTCGAAGGCATCGAGGCGAAAGTCGTCAAGAAGCGCTACCGGCGGCCTTCTGGCGCCGATGCCTGCGGTATAATCAGGGGATGAGTTCGACGCCCACAAGCCGTGTGCCCAGCCTCGCCGAGGCCGCCACCTTCAGCCCGCACCAGGTCGTCGATCTGGTTGGTTCGCTGAGCCGGGAAGTCGACACCCTCAAGCATCAACTCGATTGGTTCAAGCGCCAGGTCTTCGGCCAGAAGAGCGAACGCCGCCTCATCGACGGGGCCCACGGCCAGATGAGTCTGGGCGAGGCCCTCGACGCGGCGCCGACGCCTTCGCCCCCGCCGCCCGAGCGCCCCGTCGCCGCCCATACCCGGCGAATGGCGGCGAAGAAACCCGACACCGGCGACGACAGCGTGCCCTTCTTCGACGAGACCAGGGTGCCGGTCGAAGTCATCGAACTGGCCGCGCCGGAAGCCGCGGGACTCGCTCCGGAAGACTTCGAGGTCATCGGCCACAAGGAGAGCTTCCGGCTCGCCCAGCGTCCGGGCAGCTATGTGGTGCTCAAGTACCGGCGGCCGGTCATCAAGCTCAAGGCGAGCCAGGCCATCGTCTGCCCGGGCGCGCCGGCCGGCGTCCTCGACGGCAGCCGCGCCGATGTGAGTTTCCTCGCCGGCCTCCTGCTCGACAAGTTCGCCTATCACCTGCCGTTCTACCGCCAGCACCAGCGTCTTGGCGACGCCGGCATCACCGTCAGCCGGCCGTGGCTGACCCAGATCGGGCAGCAGGCCATCGCGCTGCTCGAACCGATCTACGATGCGCAATTCGCCTCGATCCGCGCCTCCCGTGTCAAGGCCATGGACGAGACGCCGATCAAGGCCGGCCGCGCCGGACCCGGCAAGCTCAAGCCCGCGTACTTCTGGCCGGTCTATGGCCAGCTCGACGAAGTGTGCTTCCCGTTCTATGAGAGTCGCCGCATCGAGCACGTCGAAGAGGCGCTCGGCCTGACGCCGGTCGAGCGCGGCGTCCTGCTCAGCGACGGCTATACCGCGTACGCGCACTACACCAACAAGACCGGGCTCACCCACGCCCAATGCTGGGCCCACACCCGGCGCAAGCTGTTCGAGGCGCAGGGCGCCGAACCGGAAGCGGCGGCGCGCGGACTGGACTTCATCAGCGGCCTCTACGCGGTGGAAGCCCACATCCGAGACCAGAAGCTCAATGCGGCGAAGAAGCTCGACTATCGCCTGATGCACGCCAAGCCGATTGTCGACCAGTTCTTCGCCTGGGTGAACCAGCAGTTCGAGGCCCAGGGCCTGTTGCCGAGCAACCCGCTGACCAAGGCCCTGGCCTATGCCCGGGAGCGACGATTCGGGCTGGAGGTCTATCTGACCGACCCGGACGTGCCGATCGACACCAACCACCTGGAGCGCGCCCTACGGGCCATTCCGATGGGTCGGAAAAATTGGATGTTCTGTTGGACCGAGCTCGGGGCCAGACACGTCGGCATCATGCAAAGTCTGATCGTGACCTGCCGCCTGCACCAGATCGATCCCTACGACTATCTGGTCGATGTGCTCCAGCGTGTCGGCCAGCATCCGGCCAGTCAGGTCCACGAACTCACGCCACGGCTGTGGAAGCAGCGCTTCGCCGAAAATCCCCTCCGTTCCCCTTTGCATAGCCTTCAGGCGTAGGAAAGAACGCCCGGTAGTTACCGGTTACGGACGGTGAGCCGAAGTACCGTCGGCAACCGCAACCGGGCAAGCTGACAGCATTCCACGACACGCTGAAGCAAGCGCTGAAGGCGGATGGTTACCGGCCGAAACGGGAGCGGCGTACCGCCCTGGCGCTTTACACTGAGATCAAGGCTCTCGGTTACGAAGGCGGTTACTCGCGGGTCACCGATTTCATTCGTGCCTGGCGCCAGGGCGAAGGCCAAGGCGCTGCGGTCAAGGCGTTCGTGCCCTTGAGCTTCGAACTGGGGGAGGCGTTCCAGTTCGACTGGAGCGAAGAGGGGCTGGTTGTCGGCGGGATCTATTACCGGCTGCAGGTCGCCCACATGAAGCTGTGCGCCAGCCGTGCCTTCTGGCTGGTGGCTTACCCCAGCCAGGGCCACGAGATGCTGTTCGATGCGCATACCCGGTCGTTCGCGGCGCTCGGCGGCATTCCGCGCCGGGGCATCTACGACAACATGAAGACCGCGGTGGACAAGGTCAAGAAGGGCAAGGGGCGTGTCGTCAATGCGCGCTTTGCGGTGATGTGCGCGCACTACCTGTTCGACGCCGACTTCTGCAACGTCGCATCGGGCTGGGAGAAAGGCGTCGTCGAGAAGAACGTGCAGGACAGCCGTCGCCGGATCTGGATCGATGCTGGTACGCAGCGCTTCAGTTCGTTCGCCGAATTGAACGCCTGGCTGGGCGTTCGTTGCCGGGCGCTGTGGGAGGAGATCCGACACCCCGATCATGATCAGTTCAGCGTTGCCGAAATGCTTGAGTACGAGCAGTCGCACCTGATGCCGATGCCCGAGCCTTTCGATGGCTATGTCGAGAAGCCGGCGCGAGTTACCAGCACCTGCTTGGTGTCCGTATCCCGCAATCGCTACTCGGTACCGTGCGAGCTTGTCGGCCAGATGGTCAGCTCACGGCTGTACCCGAGCCGGATGGTGGTGGTCGCTGGCGACGCCATGGTTGCCGATCATGAACGGATCAGCGAGCGCGGCCAGACGCGCTACGACTGGCAACACTACATCCCGCTGCTGCAGCGAAAGCCGGGAGCGCTGCGCAACGGCGCGCCGTTCGCCGACATGCCAGCGCCCTTGCAGAAGCTGCGCCGAGCGCTGTTGCGCGACCCCGGAGGCGACCGCGTCATGGCGCAGGTACTCGCAATCGTGCCGACCGCCGGGCTCGATGCCGTGCTGGTCGCCGTCGAACTGGCGCTGGAAAGCGGCCCGCCGTCGGGTCGTGTGAGCGTCGAACATGTGATCAACGTGCTGGGCCGTTTGAACGCCGCGCCGGTGCCGGAGAACGTGGCGACGATCCTGCAGGTGAGCACGCCGCCACTGGCCGACACGGCGCGTTACGACCGCTTGCGCGCTCAAGCCGATTCCGAGGAGATCGACCATGCGTGACCTCGGCGTTGAACTCAGACAACTGCGTCTGCACGGCATGGCCGGCGCCTGGGCCGATCTGATCGAGCAAGGCAGCCACCCGGGATTTGAGACCTCGCGCTGGCTGGTCGAGCACTTGCTACAGGCCGAGACCACTGACCGGGCGTTACGCTCGGTCAGTCACCAAATGCATGCCGCCCGATTTCCGGTGCATCGCGACCTCGCCGGTTTTGACTTCGAGGTCTCGCCGGTGGATCGGAAGCTGGTACTGCAATTGGCCGAGACGGACTTCACCGACGCCACACACAACGTAGTCTTCGTCGGCGGCCCCGGCACGGGGAAGACGCACCTGGCAACGAGCATTGGCGTTGCCGGCGTCATCCGCCACGGCAGGCGAGTGCGCTTCTATTCGACCGTCGATCTGGTCAACGCCTTGGAGCAGGAGAAGGTGCAAGGCAAGGCAGGCCGCATTGCGACGAGCCTGCTGCGCATGGATCTCGTCATCCTCGATGAGCTCGGCTATCTGCCGTTCAGTCCCGCCGGTGGCGCGCTGTTGTTCCACCTGCTGTCCAGGTTGTACGAGCACACAAGCGTGATGATCACGACCAACCTGGACTTCGCCGAGTGGTCGAGCGTCTTCACCGACGCGAAGATGACGACAGCGTTGCTCGACCGGCTGACGCATCACTGCCATATCGTCGAGACCGGCAACGAGAGCCACCGTTTCCTGCACAGCACGGCCGTCGCCAAGACGCGCATCAGGGCTCGTGAGCAGGCTCGCACCAGCCGACCCCACGACATCGCCTGAGCCGTCGCCGCGCGGGGAAATCCGCTACGGGCTACGCCCTCCGCGGCTTTCCCCGCGCAAACCCAAAAGCATGAGAGGGACAACGAATCGGAAAACCCCTACACTTATCCACAGTCGATCAGCATCTGATCGGCGTCCATCCCCGGGTCAATATTCGGTCGGCAGGGTGGGTCAATTTTGGATCGGCGCGGACATTCCAGCCCGCCGTCGGCAATCACCACGCGCTCGATCAGCAGTTGCGCCAGTCGGCACTGCTCGGCTGGAAACAACTCCCGCCTCAGGCTGGCAAGGTTGCGCATTGGCAGCACGACCTGCGGTTCGGTGAGCTCTGGGTGAATGTGCTGCATCCGGCCCCACACCGACTGCACGATGTGCGGGGCTGACAGCGCCGCCACGATCTGCTGCGTGACCAACTCTTCAATCGGCACGGCTGGCAACGGGCCGTGCTGACTGGCCCATGCGCCAAAGCGCCAGTGTTTGATCGGGCTGTAGTAACGGTAGGTCTTGCCCTTCTTGACCGTGTAGCTGGGTACCAGCCGTTCACCATCGGTCGTGGAACAGCAGGCCGCGCAACAACACCGGTTCGCTCTGCCGATCGTTGGTGTCGCGCCGCCGCTCGATGCCATCGGTGGCGATCAGCGCGTGGACGGCGTCCCACTGGCCTTGAGTGACGATGGCTTGATGTTGGCCGGGAAAGCTCTGCCCCTTGTGGACAATCTCACCCAGGTACATCCTGTTGTGCAGCATCTTGTAGATGGTCTGCTTGGTGAAGGGCTTGCCGCCCTTGGTGGCCACACCTTCTGCGCCGTAGGCCTTGGCCATCAGCGTGGCCGAGCGCATGCTGATGAAGTCGTCGAAGATGCGGCGAACCAGCTTGGCCTCAACTTCGTTGATCACCAACAGTCGGTTATCAACGTCGTACCCGAGCGGCAGCGGCCCGCCCATCCACATGCCCTTGGCCTTGCTGGCGGCGATCTTGTCGCGGATGCGCTCACCCGTCACCTCACGCTCAAACTGCGCGAAGGACAACAGGACGTTCAGCATCAGCCTGCCCATCGAGGTGGCCGAGTTGATCTGCTGCGTGACAGCGCTGAAGCTGACCCTGTGGCGATCAAACACATCGACCATTCGCGCAAAATCGGCCAGCGAGCGGGACAGCCGGTCGATCTTGTAGACCACCACGATGTCGACCTTGCCCAGTTGGATGTCGGCCATCAGGCGTTTCAAGGCTGGCCGTTCCATATTGCCGCCGGAGAAGCCACCGTCGTCGTAGTCGTCGGCCACGGCAATCCATCTACCGCCTGCCGCCCTTCGGCTACGGCAAGGACGTACTGCGTGCTCGCTTCAAGATTTATCTGGCCGATGCCGCCATCGCGCCGGCGGTCATGCTCAAGGGTAAAGCCATCCTCGGAGACCCAACCGCACTAGGCGTGGCGACAGAAACCACCGTGTTCAAGCACCTGTTCGCCCGCTACTACGCGCAGAATGTGCGCTTCACCTATTGGCGTGGCAAGAAGGATCGCGAGGTCGACCTTGTGGCAGAGGTCGGAGGGCAGATCATCCCCTTCGAGGTGAAATACCGCGCCCGGCACACCGGCCTGCGCGACCTCAAGGGCTTGCTCGAACTTTGCCGGCAGAAATCCATTGATCGTGGCTACGTGGTCACAAAGTCACTGGATGATTTCGGCGTAATTGCCGATCTGCCCGACACCACCACTCGAATCTTGCGCATCCCGGCAGCGCTGCTGTGTTACTGGATGGGAGAGTCGGAACTGACACCTGAACAACAATGAGACTGACCCAGCAACAACTCGAAGCGCACCTGTGGGGCGCCGCCAACATCCTTCGCGGCACACCATCACCGACCCGGCCTTCAAGGACGGCGAGGGCAAGGTATCGGGAGAAGTCCGTGGCGCATCCACTGTTTTGGTCCTGTTTTGTGTCTTGACGCTGTCCTCCAATATCGCAGGACCCGCGTTATACCTGGGGCAACCGGCTGGGTCGACGACCCGGATGCCGGGTCCAGAAACCCCGCAACCAACCCCTCGTTAATAGGATGAATACAGTGACTCACACCAATCCGCTGATCCGTTCCCTGATTGCCATCGTGGCCGTTTCCGCAGCGCTTGCCGCCTGCGGCAAGAAGGAAGAGCCGGCCGCGGCGGCCAACAAGGCCGCAGAAGAAGCCGTCAAGGCTGCCGGTGATGCCGCCAAGACCGCCGCGGAAAAGACCGGCGAAGCCGCCAAGGCCGTAGGCGAAGCGGCCAAGGCCGATGCCGAGAAGGCTGCTGGCGAAGCCAAGGCCGCCGCGGCGGAAACCGCCGACAAGGCCAAGGAGACGGCAGAGAAGGTGGCGGCCGATGCCAAGAATGCTGCCGAGAAGGTCGGTGCCGAAGTCAAGGCTGCCGCCGAAACCGGCGCCCAGAAGGCCAAGGACGCCGTCAGCAAGTAAATCACCACCTGTCCCGGTGTGGCCCGCCTGCGTGCGGGCCTTTTTGCTTCTTGGTGTTTGGGAGAAGAAGAAAGTACGCCCGCGCCCCGCGCCTCCAGCGCGGAAACCATGGGTTCAGAAAAACGGACAGACCGGACAGGTCGGGAATGACTTTGGCCTGTGTCCCGCCGAATGGTGCGAGAGCTGAAGGGGTCTGGTTTTCCAGAGAAAGGCACAAAAAAATCCCCGGCGGTCTTTCCCCGCCGGGGGTTTTCGCTTGCATGGCGATCAGCCGTTGCCGAAGGAAGCGCGGTAGGCGGCATGGCCGTCGGGGCCGGTGTCAGTACCGAAGGCGGCCTTGCCCATGATGTCGACCTTGGCCTGGGTGCTGCCGTTGTCGCTGCCCAGGCTGCGCTGGTAGGCCTCGTGGCCGCTCCAGGCGTTGCCGGTGGGGGTGCCGAAGGCGGCCTTGCCGACGACGGTGTTGGTCTGGGTTTCGTAGCCGAGGAAGGCGCGTTGGTAGCCGTCGTGGGCTCCGGCGACGGCGGAGCCGGCGGCGGACAGGGAGGCTATGGCGACGAGGGAAGCGATGAGAGTGGTTTTCATGATGGTTCTCCGTTGGATTGGGGTGTGCTGAGGACGATTAGCCGTTGCCGTTGAAAGCGGCGCGGTAGATGGCGTGGCCGTCGGGACCGGTGTCAGTGCCGAAGGCGGCCTTGCCCATGATGTCGATCTTGGCCGGAACGCTGCCGCTGTCGCTGCCCAGGGCACGCTGATAGGCCTCGTGGCCGCTCCAGGCATTGCCGGAGGGGGTGCCGAAGGCGGCCTTGCCGACGACGGTGTTGGCCTGGGTTTCGTAGCCGAGGAAGGCGCGCTGGTAGCCGTCGTGGGCTCCGGCGGCGGCGACGCCGGCGATGGAGGTGAGGGAAGCAAAGGCGATGATGGAAGCAAGAGTCTTGGTTTTCATGACGATTCTCCGTTGAAAGTTGGGTTGCGCTGCTGAAGCGGGGGGTTTTCCCTGGCGCCGGCAGTTCCCGCAGTCTGCCTTTGCCCAGATTCACGTTGGATCGGCGTTGATCCGATCGTTCATGTCTTACTGTCTTGGTCGGGGAACTTGCCGATTGCTTACAGCACTTTCTTGACCGTTCGTAACTGACTGTGACCTCTCGGATTTCCTCTCGGGGAGGAGATTGGCGATCAGGCAGCCTGTTGCTGAGGTCTACGGCGCGGGGGAAATTCCAGATGCAGGGAGTTTGATAATTTTTTCTTCCGCCCCGGAGAGGTCGATCAGGTGATCCTGCTCGACGAAATACACGGCCAGGCGCAGGGGGAGTCCGGCGGAAGGGAAGAGCGCCGCGTAGCGCTCGAGTTGCGGGCGGTGGGTGGCGGCACGGGCGAGGAGATCGGCGGGGTCGGCGGAAGTCAGGCGCAGGGTCTTGTAATCGACGATCCAGCGTTGGCCGTCCGCCGTGAAGCAGCGGTCGACCACATGGGCGTGCTGACCCTCGCCGGAGGAGGAAGAAAGCCCCCACTCGGCGTGGGCGTCCGGGTGGGGCGAGAGAATCCAGCGTCCGGTGGGGCTGGCGAGGACGCCTTGCAGGATGGCCACGCTACGGGCGGCGCCGGCTTCCGCTTCCCGCGGGGCCAGCCCCTTGCTGCGCAGCCAGGCGGAAAAGCTGGCGTGGCGCTCGCCGACGCGGGCCGCGGACCAGGCCTCGGGGCCTTCCCGGGCAATGAGTTCCAGGGCGCGATGCACCAGGGAGCCGACGGCGGCGTCGGGGCCGCTGCCGTCGCTGCCGCCTTCGCCTTCGCTGGAGCGGGCAGGCGTCGCCGCCGGCCGGGGCGGCAGGGCGGGGAGGTCGGCCAGGGAGAGGCGGCGGAGATCGGCGGCCGGTTCGACCGGGGCGATGGGGAGCGCCACCGGTGCCGACGCTGCCGCGCCGGCCAGAGCCGCGGCGAAGCGCGCCTGGGCGCCGTGCTCCCACAGGAGGCGCAGGAACGACCCGGCGGCCGGCGTGCGCAGCCCACCCTCGCGGACCGTGGCGACGCCGACCAGATGCAGACGGCGGCGGGCCCGGGTGGCGGCCACGTAAAGAAGGCGTTCGCTCTCGTGGCGGGCCCGTTCGGCTTCCAGGCGGGCGAGGGCAGCGTAGGGGGTGATGCGCGTGCGCGTGCTGCCCCGGGCGCGCAAGGGGGCGACGACGAGGTGCTCCCGGGTGCCCTCGGTGGGGATTTCGTCCCACAGCAGGAGGGGCGGATCGTCGCGGCCCGAGGCGCGGTGCAGGCCGGGGACGATCACCGTGTCGAACTCCAGACCCTTGGCCTTGTGCAGGGTCATCATGGGCAGCGCCAGGGCGGCCGGGGAGGGGTCCGGCGGGGCGAAGAGCCGGGCGGCTTCGGTCTCCAGGGCGTCGGCGGTCCAATCGCCCCGGCTTGCCAGGGTGTCGAGGCGCTGGAAGAGGGCCTGCACGTCCGGACGCTCGTCTTCCGCCAGGCAGCGGTCGCCGCCCAGGGCGCGCCAGGTGCCCTCCAGCCAGCGGCGCGGCGGGCAGCGGCCCTGCTGGGCGAGGGCCTCGCCCAGGACGGCGGTGGCATGGCGCAGGCGGGCCTGGCCGTCGGTTGAAAGGCGCCGCAGCCGCTCCTCGTCCTGGGCCAGTTGCCAGACGGTGGACCGATGGTCGTCCCCCGCCAGGGCATGCAGGTCCGCCAGGTTGAGGCCGCACCAGGGGGCACGCAGGATGGCCAGCCAATGCACCCGGTCGCCGCGATGGAGCAGCGCCCGGGCCAGGGAGAGCACATCCTGGATGGCCTGCCGGCTGGCCAGGGGCGCCATATCCACGGCCTGGAAGGGCAGTTGCGGGGCGCGCAGGCGCAGGCGGGCGAGGAGGGGGGCCAGGTGGCTGCGGGCGCGCACCAGGATGGCGACGCTTGCGCCGGGGTGCGCCTGCCGCTCGGCGAGGATCAGGTCGATGAGGACGTCGGCTTCCTGCTCGCTCCCGTTTTCCTCCGCGTCGGCCTCCAGCAGGACCGGGTGCAGGCAGACGCCGGAATCCTCTTCATCCGGCCGCGTGGCCAGACAGGGGGCGTAGCGCACCGCGCCGTGCAGGGGCTCGTCCTGGTCCGGGAAAACCCCCGGGAAGGCGGTGTTGATCCACTCCACCACCTTCGGCCGCGAGCGATTGTTGCGATAGAGGCGCAGCTTCTTGGGCAGGAGGTCGCCAATGCCCCCGTCGCGCACCTTGAGGAAAAGCCCCACGTCGGCCTTGCGGAAGCGGTAGATGGACTGCATGGGGTCGCCCACCAGAAAGAGGCTGCGCGCGTCGCCCCCGGGCCGGCCGGACTCCCAGCCGCGGATGAGGCTGGCGACGAGGCGTATCTGGGCGGGACTGGTGTCCTGGAATTCATCCACCAGCAGGTGGCGGATGCGGTAATCGAGGGCCAGGGCCAGGTCGGTGGGGGCCTCGTCGTCGCCCAGGGCGGCAAGGGCCCGCTGGGCGACCTCGGCGAAATCCACCTCGCCGGCCTCCTGGAAGGCCAGCCACAGCTGGGCGGTGGCCAGGTTGAGGAGCTGCGAGAAGGTCTCCACCGTGGCCCATTCCTCGTCCGCATAGACCGGCAGGGGCAAGTCGCGCACCGGAGCCAGCGCCGCGGCAGCGCCGGCCGGCAGGGTTTCGAGGAGGGTCTTCAGCGCCGCCTTGTGTTCCCGCCCGGCGGGGACGGGCAGTCCCTGGCGCTTGTCCAGGGACTTGCGCAGCTCGCCCTCGGCGGTGAGCAGCAAATCGGCCAGACCCTGCCACAGGGGCAGGGTGGCGGGGTCGTCGTCCAGAGAGCTGTCCCAGCTCTCCAGTCGGGCGATGGGCGACTCCGGGTTCTCGGCGGCCAGGGTGGCGCCGGCAAAGCGGGCGGCGGCCCGCAGGCAGTCCTGCAAGGGCGCGTCGAATGCGGCGGCGGCCGCGGCGAGATCGCGGCGCACCAGGGCGGCGAGGCCTGCCTCGGCCTCCGCCCGCAAGCCGGCGTCGGCGCCCCGGGCGGTGTGGCGCAGCCACTGGTCCCGCCGGGCCAGCAGCGCCACCAGCAGGCGTTCCAGGCGGCCCGCGTCGTTGTCCATGAAAGCCAGGGCGGCGGCCACCGTATCGGCCGGGGGGCCGGTCTCCTCCACCAGGGCCAGGGTACGGCGGGCGGCGGCTTCGTAATGGGGCGTGGCGTCTTCGGCGACCCCGGGCTGGGCGCCGAAGCGGGAGAGATAGGGCATCTGCCGCGCCAGGCTGGCACAGAGGGAATCCAGGGTGGTGACCGCCAGACGGCCGGGATGGGCCAGGAGATTCCAGCCCTGAGCCGCGTCCCGCGCCAGGGCCGCACGGCCCAGAGCGTAGGTGAGCTGCCGATGGGGCGCGTCGTCGCCGGGGCGCTCCCCGGCCGCGGCCAACTCCAGGCTGCCCAGGATGCGGTCGCGCATCTCGGCTGCCGCCTTGTTGGTGAAGGTCAGCGCCACCACCTCTTCCGGATGATCCACCCGGGCCAGCAGGCCCAGCACCCGCTGGGTCAGCAGCTCCGTCTTGCCCGCCCCTGCCGGTGCTTCGACGATGAAGGATTCCGGCTCCAGAGCCCGGAGCCGGGCGGCGCTATCGGCGGCGAGAAGCTCAGTCAATGGGAAACTCGACGATGGTCTTCAGTATCCAGGGGTCGGTGGCGGTGTTGAGGCCGCGGCCGATGCCGAGGTTGATCTGCCAGCCGCCGCGCTCGATGTCCAGGGTGAGGTAGGCGGTGTGCTCCTGTTGCGGGCGGGGGGCGGGGTGGGCCAACTTGCCCAGCTCGCTGTAGGTTTCGATGCCCAGGTGGATGCCGGGGGCGACGCTGCGGGCGATCTTGAAGGCGGGGCTCAGATCGAAGCCGCCGCGGTGCTCCTTGCGGGGCAGGCCGTAGCTGGCCAGCAGATTGGCGATCAGCAGCCAGTCCTCGTTGCGGTAGCCGACGATGGGGCGGATTTCCACGCTGTTGCGCCGCGCGTCGAAGCGCCCCGTGGCGGTGACCAGCTCGCCATTGATCCCGGCGAAGACCCCGCCGCTTTCCGGGGCGGGGGCGAAGATCCACTTCAGTTGCAACTGCTGCCCGCCCAGATGGGTGTCGCCGTGGCGGTCGATGACGCTGGGGAAAAGGAGGCTCAGTTCGGTGCGGGGCCCGAAGGCGTAGGAAATTTCCGGAGTCACCCGCAGGCCGAGGTCGGTGGGCAGTTCGCCGTTGGCCTCCCGTACCCGGCTGCGGCGCAGGGTCCGGCTGCTGTGGATTTCAAAGCCCCACTCCCCGGCTTCGCCGATGCCGTCGTCGTAGACGCGGATTTCCGCCGGAATTTCGGCCTGGGCAGCCAGGGCCAGGAAGAGGGAGCCCAGGGCAAGGGCGCGCAGGGAGCGGTTCATGGATGATCCGGTCGAATTGGGGCGGCGGGAGTCGTCAACGGTCCACCTCGGCGTCGGGAATCGCCGCCGTGCGCTCGGCCAGACGCAGCAGGGGCAGCACTTCGCAATATAGAAGGGCCTTGGGGTCGTCGAAGCGGACCGCGGCTTCCCCGGCCCCCACTTCGGCGGCCACGGCGCGCAGGCGTTCCTGCCAGTGGCGCAGCACCGCCGGCCAGTCCGGGAAGGTCGCCACGGGAAAGGACTTGCGCTTGGGGTCGTCCAGGCCGGTGATGCCGGGCAGCAAGTCCTTGCGCTCGCCCACCCCCGAGAAGCCCGCTTCGTCCAGGGTCACCCGGGCGAAGGCGACGGCCGCCACGGGCTCGCCGTCCGTCCGGGGCACCGCCAGGGCAGCGTAGAGCGGCAATTGGGGTTCGGTGATGCGGTCCTCGGCCCAGTTGCGGGTATCGATGCGGTGGCCGGTCTTGTAGTCGATCACCACCAGGCCGCCGTCGGCCAGGCGGTCGATGCGGTCGATCACCGTGCGCACCTGGATGCCTTCGATGTCGAGCAGCATGTCCTGTTCGCAGGCCAGCACGGCAAAGTCTTCCCGTCGGGCCTCCACGGCCAGCCAGGTGTGCAGGAGCTTGTGCAGACGTGCGGCTTCCAGTTGCCGGAAGCGGGGCGGCAACTCGCGATGGCTGGAATGCTCGAAATCCGTCAGGGCCGCGGCGACGGCGCTGGAGACGGCGGCGGCCAGGGCGTCGGTGCCCAGGGCCAGGAGCCCCGCCCGGTCGGCGACACCCCGCCAGAAGTGTTCCAGGGCGCCATGCACCAGGGTGCCCCGCTCCATGGCGTCCAGGCCTTCCACCGCGGGGCGCAGGGCCCGGGCGCCCAGGCGGTATTGGTAGAAACCCCAGGCCGGGCAGATGGCCT
This sequence comes from Betaproteobacteria bacterium, assembly GCA_016720065.1. Taxonomy (NCBI): domain Bacteria; kingdom Pseudomonadati; phylum Pseudomonadota; class Betaproteobacteria; species Betaproteobacteria bacterium. Next base: position 584,630 of record JADJXY010000002.1, read on the forward strand.
GGGCCTTGAGCAGCCCGGTGCCGCCGGGCACTTTTTCCCCTGCGGCCACGGCCGGCGCCCGGGCATCGGCCAGGGTTTCCAGACGAGCCGGATGGGGCCAGGGCGGCGCGGCGCGGGGGGCTTCGGTCGCGTCCGCGGGGATCCCCGCGAGCAGGGGGCTGGGGCGCAGCAGACGGGCGCCATCCTGGCGCCGCCAGGAGAAGGTGATGTCGGGCGCCGCGGTGACGAGCCGGCGGTGCACGGCGGTGGCGAAAGCCAGTTCCACCTCGGCGCTGGCGTGGGGGCTTCCAGCGTGGCGCTGGATTTCCGCCGGCAGCAGGGGGTTGGGGCGGGGGTTGGGGGGCCACAGATCGTCGTTCATGCCCGCGACCCACAGGGCGTCGAAGGCGAGCCCCGTGCTTTCCAGAATGCCCAGGACTCCGATGGATGGGCTGCCGCGCGTCTCCGGTTGAAAAACCTGCTCGCGGCACAGGGCGGCAAGGCGCCGCAGGGCTTCGCCGGCGCTCACGGCGGGCAGGAGATCGTCGTAGCGGGCCAGGCCCTCCAGGGTGGCGAGGAAGCTCTGTCGCACTTGAAACTCGGGGCTGGACAGGGGGCGGTCGCCGGGCCAGCCCAGGGCCTCCAGCCAGCCGAGGAAGGCGGTGCCCCAGGCGGAAGGCGGCCGGCGGCGGGGGCCGCCCTTGGCCAGCGTGGCGGCAAAGGATTCCAGATGGGCGGCCAGCCGCGGCGCAGCGACCTTTTCGCGGGCATAGAGGCGCTTCACCAGGCGCTGCAGCGCCGGCAGGTCGGTGAAGAATTCCAGTTCGTCCCGCTGCGCCCGGTCGATGCGCGCCCGGGCGTCGGCCTCGCCCTGACCGGCGGACCAGAAGGGCGACAGGAGCAGGGCGGAAAAGACGGCCTGTTCGTGCCGGGGCGTGACCCCCAGGGCCAGAAGGTCCAGGGCCGCCGCCACCAGGGCTTGGGCGGCCAGGGGATGACCGAGGGAGACGTTGTAGGCCCGGGGGCTGTCGGGCGCCCCGGGGGAAAGGCTTTGCGGGTGCAGGGCATCGTCCAGGGCGAAGCAGAGGGCGTCCCGACGTTCCGCCAGATCGGGGACGACGATGCCCAAGCGGGCACCCGGGTCGGCGGCGAGCCTGTCCCGTGCCCAGGCGGCGATGGCCTGGGCTTCGGCCTGGGCGTCGTCGCAGGCCAGGCTGCGCCGGGTCGTGGCAGGCGCTGCGGCGGCGGGGCTGTCGCCCACCCGGACGCCGCGATCAATCAGGGTCTGGCGCAGGCGCAGCTCTTCCGGGGTGTAGCGGTCGAAGCCGGCGAAATCGATGGCCGGGGGCAGGGGAACCGACCCGGCGGCCACGAGGCCCCGGGCGATGGGCGGCAGGCGCGCCGCCTCGGTCCAGCCGCCGGCCGCGCAGCGCTTGCGGAATTCCCGCCGCCAGGCGACGAAGAGCCGGCCTTCCTCGGCCAGGGTGGCGGGGGGCAGGTCCAGATCCCAGAGGAGGCAAAGCGCATGGGCTTCCTGGGCCGTGGCGGCGAGGCCGGCGAGGTCAAAAAGGGGCAGTGCGTCGTCGGGCAGGGCGTCGGCGATCACCTGTTCCCAGAGCAGGCGTTCGCACGCCCCGTCGAGCAAGCGCAGCGTCGGCCCACTGCCGTCCAGGGCGGCGTCTTCCAGCAGACGGGTCAGCCAGGCCCCCACGGTGAAGGCGGCGGGCGTCTCCCAGACCGCGCCCGCCCCGGCCGGAACCCTGCTGCGCAGGGCCTCGGCCAGACGGGCGGTGGCGCAGAGGGTCAGGGGCATGGCGGCTCAGAGCTTGTGAAGAAATCGTGGCGATCGGGGTGCGCTGTAGATTAATGCACAGCCTCTCAGTCCCGGGCCAGCAGTGCTTGCAGGAAGCGCCCGGTATGACTGGCCTGTTCCCGCGCCACCGTCTCCGGCGTGCCGGCCACCAGGATGCGCCCGCCGCCGTCGCCGCCTTCGGGGCCCAGGTCCACCAGCCAGTCGGCGGTCTTGATCACGTCCAGGTTGTGCTCGATGACCACCACGGTATTGCCGTGGTCGGCGAGGCGGTGCAGCACCGTGAGCAGCAGTTCGATGTCGGCGAAATGGAGCCCGGTGGTGGGTTCGTCCAGGATGTAGAGGGTGCGGCCGGTGTCGCGCTTGGAGAGCTCCAGCCCCAGCTTGACCCGCTGGGCCTCGCCTCCGGAGAGCGTCGTCGCGCTCTGGCCCAGGGTGATGTAGCTCAAGCCCACGTCCACCAGGGTTTGCAGCTTCCTCGCCACCACCGGCACCGCGTCGAAGAATTCCCGCGCCTGCTCGACGGTCATTTCCAGGATTTCGTGGATGTTCCTGCCCTTGTACTGAATCTCCAGGGTTTCCCGGTTGTAGCGCTTGCCGTGGCAGACGTCGCAGGGGACGTAGATGTCGGGCAGGAAGTGCATCTCCACCTTGATCATGCCGTCGCCCTGGCAGGCCTCGCAGCGCCCGCCCTTCACATTGAAACTGAAGCGCCCCGGCCCGTAGCCCCGGGCGCGGGCTTCCGGCACGCCGGAAAAGAGGTCGCGGATGGGGGTGAGGAGCCCGGTGTAGGTGGCCGGGTTGGAGCGGGGCGTGCGGCCGATGGGGGACTGATCCACGTTGATGACTTTGTCGAACAGGTCCAGGCCCTCGATCTCCTCGTGGGCGGCGGGTTCCGCCGTGGCGCCGTAAAGGTGCCTGGCCGCCGCGGCGTAGAGGGTGTCGTTGATGAGGGTCGACTTGCCCGAGCCGGAAACGCCCGTGATGCAGGTAAAGAGCCCCACCGGGAGTTCCAGCTTCACGTCCTTCAAATTGTTGCCCCTGGCGCCGACCACCTTGAGCTGCTTCTTGGGGTCGGGCGCGCGGCGTTTTTCCGGCACGGCGATTTTCTTCTTGCCCGAGAGGTAGGCGCCGGTGAGGGATTGCGGGTTGTTGGCCACTTCGTCCGGCTCCCCCTCGGCGACGATGGCGCCGCCGTGGACCCCGGCCCCAGGGCCGATATCGACCACGTAGTCGGCCAGGCGGATGGCTTCCTCGTCGTGTTCCACGACGATCACGGTGTTGCCGATGTCGCGCAACTGCTGCAGGGTTTGCAGCAAGCGGGAGTTATCCCGCTGGTGCAGGCCGATGGAGGGCTCGTCCAGCACGTACATGACGCCGGTGAGGCCGGAGCCGATCTGCGAAGCCAGGCGGATGCGCTGGGCCTCGCCGCCGGAAAGGGTCTCGGCGGAACGCTCCAGGCACAGGTAATCCAGCCCCACGTTGATGAGGAAGGAGAGCCGCGAGGTGATCTCCTTCAATATCTTTTCCGCCACCTGGGCCTTGTGGCCGGTCATTTGCAGCAGGTTGAAGTAGTTGCGCGCCTCGCCCAGGGGCAGGCGGCTGATCTCGTGCAGGGTCTTCTCCCCCACCCGCACGTGGCGGGCCTCGGTCCTGAGGCGCGTGCCGGCGCACTGGGGGCAGGCCGTATTGCTGATGAACTTGGCCAGTTCCTCGCGCACGGCCACGGAATCGGTCTCCTTGTAGCGCCGCTCCAGGTTATGCACGATGCCCTCGAAGCTGTGCTCCCGCATCACCAGCCGGCCGCGCTCGTTCAAATACTGGAAGGGCAGCACCTGGCGGCCGGAGCCGTAGAGCACCACCTGCTGCACCGCTTCCGGCAACTGCTCGAAGGGGGTATCGATGTCGAAGCCGTAGTGTGTCGCCAGGGAGCCCAGCATCTGGAAGTAGAACTGGTTGCGCTTGTCCCAGCCGCGGATGGCGCCGGCGGCCAGCGAGAGTTCCGGATGGGCGACGACCCGCTTGGGGTCGAAGAACTGGATCACCCCCAGGCCGTCGCACTTGGGGCAGGCGCCCATGGGGTTGTTGAAGGAGAAGAGGCGTGGCTCCAGCTCCTGCAAGGCATAGGAACACACCGGGCAGGCGAATTTGGCGGAGAACAGGTGTTCCTTCTCGCTCTCCATTTCCAGGGCGATGGCCCGGCCATCGGCGTGGCGCAGGGCGGTCTCGAAGGATTCGGCCAGGCGCTGGCGCATGTCCTCGCGCACTTTCAGGCGGTCCACCACCACGTCCACGTCGTGCTTCTGCATCTTGTTGAGCTTGGGCACGGCGTCGAGTTCGTACACCGCGCCATCCACCCGCACCCGGGCGAAGCCCTGGGCGCGCAGTTCGGCAAAGAGGTCCAGCTGCTCGCCCTTGCGGTTAGCCACCACGGGGGCCAGGATCATCAGCCGGGTTTCTTCCGGCAGGGCCAGCACGTGATCGACCATCTGCGAAACCGTCTGCGCCTCCAGGGCCTGGCCGTGCTCCGGACAATAGGGCGTGCCGGCCCGGGCGAAAAGGAGGCGCAGGTAATCGTGGATTTCGGTGACGGTGCCCACGGTGGAGCGCGGGTTGTGGCTGGTGGCCTTCTGCTCGATGGAAATGGCCGGCGACAGACCCTCGATGAGGTCCACGTCCGGCTTTTCCATCAACTGCAAAAACTGGCGGGCGTAGGCGGAAAGCGATTCCACATAGCGCCGCTGCCCCTCGGCGTAGAGCGTGTCAAAGGCCAGCGAGGACTTGCCGGAACCGGAGAGCCCGGTGATGACGATGAGCTTGTCCCGCGGCAGATCGAGGTTGATGTTCTTGAGATTGTGGGTGCGGGCACCGCGGATGCGGATTTCTTCCATGGTGGGGCGGGGGGACGGCGGGGAAACCGGTAACTATACGCGGTGCGGCGCCTAAAAGAGAGCGGAAAACCTGGGCAAGCGCTTGGGGCAGTTCCCGCTTGTCCTGAGGTTGGCGTGGGGATGGGGCTTGATTTTCGAAGCACCTGCCCGCCCCGCCGCCGACTCTGCGGATCAGTCCCTTCCTTCGTTCATGAGCGCCTTGATGTCAACGGCGGCTGGACGGAGCATGTCAGCAACGGTCGCTTGAAGTTGGGGCAGGCTGGTCTGGGTCGCGTGCCAGACAACACGGCCGTCAACGGTGGCGTAGCCATGCGCCAGCACATTGCGGAAGTCGACGATGCGGCGCGCGTCGGGAATTCGTGCCGCCAGCTCCGGAGCGACTCGGGAGAGCTGGTTGATGGCTTCGCCGATGATTTCGAATTGCCGCTCCACGGCGGAGCGGAGCATGGCATCGGTGCGGAACTCGTCAAGCGTCTTGCCATGAACGAATTCCTCCACCAGCTTTGCCGCTTGTCCGATGTCCACCAGATAGAGCCGTGGATCACGCGCCATAGAGCGGGATGCGCTGACGGGCAATGGCGGCGAGCAGAACCGGGTTGCGCACCGCGGATGGCATCACGAGATCGACCGGGCGGCCCAGAAGCGACTCCAGGCCGTACTTGAGATCGAAATAGTCCGCAAAGCTGTTCGCCTCCGGGCTGTCGTCAAATTCCACCAGGAAATCAGCATCGCTGGATTTCGGATCAAAGCCATCTCCGGTCGCCGAGCCGAATAAATCCAGCCAGAGCACATGGTGCGCACGGCAGAGTTCGACGATCTGTGCTTCCTTGCTGGCGACGGCTGGGTGCATGGCGATGCGGGTCGTTTGGGGCGATGAGAAGGAATGCTAACTCCTTATGGCTGGTCTGTCTCGGTGCCTTGTTTCACGACTCGGGGCGCCAGGAGGAGCGGGGCGCACGATCCGGTAAAAAGTCATTTTCAGTCTCACCCCGTGAGACTCCCGGCCGGCAGACTCTCGCCATCGCCCCCCAAGGAGAAAGCCCTGCCGCGCCTTGATGAAACGTCCATGACCAAGATCTCCAAGCTGATGACCAAGGCCGAAGAGCAGGCGGCTTACGATGCGTGGCAGCTGTCAAGCCCCGGCCAAGCCTGCGCCGACACCATCCATGGCACCAGCCGTTTTCCCCTCAACCGGACATCTGTGCTTGGCAGAAAAGCGGACATTTCTGCTTTGGATTGACAGCCAATCCCGTGGTGACTGTTACCCGCGATGGCAAGTCAAAGCGCCACGACGTCGTGATGCAGGAGAAGAAGCGCCTGCTTCAGGCGCGTGGCCTTGCCCGATGGGATGAGTGGCAGGACGAAGAGAGGCCAGGGATGTATGAAATAGCTCATGAAACCTGCGGCAAATGGTTGGAGGAGCGCGGAAAGCGGCTTGGGTTTGAGGCAGACCAGAACAGCCTTTCGATCGAGGCATATCAGCAGCACCGTGGCAAAAAAGAGGCGCTACGTTTCAGTACTGTGGATTTTTCCGGCACGCTTACGGTAGTCGCCCCTGATACCTTTGCCGGCGCCCTTTTCGACGGTATCGGTCACGCCAAAGCCTTCGGCTGCGGCCTGTTGCTGGTGCGGCGAGCGGACGGTGTTCCGGGGTGAATTGTGCTATCGTTTGATAGCACAAACCAAGGCTGGGAGTCCCACCATGCACACCTTCACCGTCCGCGATCTACGTGAACATACCGGCGAACTGATCCGGGGCGCCGAGAACGGCGAGTTGTCGGTCATCACCAAGCACGGCACGCCCGTCTTTGTCGCCGTGCCCTTTGACGAAACCCTGCTCCGCGAAGGCGTCGGGATGGCACTGGCAATCAAGCTGTTCGACGAAGAGCGTATTTCCCTGGGCCGCGCGGCCAAGCTGGCGGGTCTTTCAGTCAGCGAAATGATCGACATGCTGGGCCGGCACGGCATCGCCGTGATTCGCACCACCGACGAAGATCTGGAGCGCGAGCTTGGTGACTTCAGTTAGGATCGTCGTCGCCGATGCCGGGCCGTTGATCGCGCTGGGGCGGCTGGGTGCCTTGCACCTGCTGCCCGCCCTGTTCGCGGAAGTCCAGGTGACCGCCACGGTGCTAGCCGAGTGTGCGGCGCGCCCGGGCTTTATCGATGCGCAGCGCATCGAGCAGGCGGTACGCGATGGATGGCTCAAGCCCTGTGACGATCAGTTTGAAAAGCCGAGCGGGCGCCTTGATCCAGGAGAAGCGAGCGCCGTTGCCCGCGCCTTGGAAATCGATGCCGGCTTGCTGCTCGATGATCGCGCAGCGGTGGTCTATGCGCGTGCCTTGGGTCTGAAGGTGATCGGCACTTTGGGTCTGCTGGTGCTGGCCAAGCGGCGAGGCCTGATCGAGCAGGTAGCGACCCTGATCGGCCAGTTGCAGGTAGGCGGTCATTATCTTGGCCCCAGCGCGGTACAGGCGGCGTTACATGCAGCGGGCGAGGCCGCCAACTGACACCATCCTGCCGCCGCTCAAACCCATTCCCATCAAGGAGCGCATGTCGGTCATCTTCGTAGAGAAGGGCGAGATCGACGTGGTGGATGGCGCCTTCGTGGTGGTGGATTGTCTTGGGGAGCGGGTGCGGCCGGTGCTCACCCACATCCCTGTCGGCGGTGTTGCCTGCATCATGCTGGAGCCCGGAACCCGGGTTTCCCATCGGGCCGCCGCGTTGGCGGCACGGGTTGGCACGCTGCTGGTGTGGGTGGGGGTCCATTTCATGGGTGTTCCCCACGCCCGTGGGGAGGAGTTACTGCTCCAGGCGTTTCTCCCTCGATTGCGAGGAGAGGTCAGGACGAATGCGATTGCGCATCCTGAACGGCTCGGCTCGGAGTACAGGCATCCCGAACTCATCGTTCTGCAGGGCCTTCTCATTTTGGGCGTAAGGGAACGCGAGACCCCGGAAGTCCGGGGGCTTTCCTGGAATGAATCCTCAGGCCTGTGGATCGCCTGCGTTCGCGGTCTTGAGCGCGTCGGCGCGCTTTTGCGCGCGCTTGGCCATTTCAGCTGCGTCCTCTTCGGGAACGCTGAGGCTGAGGCTCAGGAGTTCCGCCAGATCGAGGCGCTGCTCGGGGGGCAGCTTGAGCGCTGCGTCCAGTATCTGCTGATAGCCTTGGGTCATGTTGTCTACTCCGCGTATTGGGCTGAAGTATGACGTCGGGAGACAGCGTCGCTAATATCCGGCTACCGACTAAACGATGCTCATGGGCCCGGTGATGGCTACGTGGCGTTGAATGGCGGCGGGCTTGCCGCCTACCGCAACCCCTCCACCTTGCCGCCAGCGCCTTCAGCCGCCCGCCCCTTGATCGCTTCCGCCAGTTGAAACACCGCCATGGCGTAGAAGCTGGAGCGGTTGTAGCGGGTGATGACGTAGAAATTCTCGAAGCCCAGCCAGTATTCGGTTTCCCGGCCGGGGGAGACGAGGTCCACCAGGGTGACCGTGGCCTCCGGGGGGGCTTCGCTGGTGATGCCTTTTTCGGCCAGGGTGGCGACGCTGAGGCTGGGGCGGATGCCGGCTTCCAGGAAGGCGGGGTCCGGTGGTGCGGCGGTCAGGGCCGGGACGGCGACGGGCTGGCCGGCCTGCCAGCCGTGGCGCTCCAGGAAGCGGGCGACGCTGCCGATGGCGTCGACGGTGCTGCCGCCCAGGTCGATGCGCGCGTCGCCGTCGAAATCCACCGCGTAGCGGCGCTGGCTGCCGGGCATGAACTGGGGGATGCCGATGGCGCCGGCGAAGGAGCCTTTGACGGCCAGGGGGTCGAGGCCGTTTTCCCGGGTGAGGAGGAGGAACTGCTCCAGTTCGGTGCGGAAGAATTCGGCCCGCGGGGGGTAGTCGAAGGCCAGGGTGGCCAGGGCTTCCAGGACGCCGAAGCCGCCGGTGTTGCGACCGTATTCGGTTTCCACGCCGATGATGGCGACGATGATCTCCTCCGGCACGCCGTAGAGGGCCGTGGCGCGGGCCAGGGTTTCGCGGTGCTCGGCCCAGAAGCGCGCGCCGCCTTCGATGCGCCGTTCGTTGAGGAAGCGGGGGCGGTAGCGTTCCCAGGAGCGTTGCAGGGGAGAACTGGGGGGGCGGATCAGTTGCAGCACCTTGGGGTTGGAGTGGATGCGGGCAAAGAGGCCGAGCAGGGCTTCGGTCTCGAAACCCTGGCGCTGGGCGAAGTCGCGGGCGAAGGCGACGGCTTCGGGCTGGTCGGCGAAGCTGGGCTTGGGCGCGGGGCGGGCGGCGAGGGCGGGAGGGGTAGGCAGGGCGGCCGCGACGAGCAGGGCGGCGGCGAGAATTCGTTTCACAGGATTTTCCTTGTTGTTTGGGTTACAGCGCAGCCAGGGCTGCGCGCAGTTCGGTCAGGTCGGGCCGGGGGCCGTAGCGGGCCGTGCAATAGGCCTCGGCCAGCCGCAGGACCGGCCAGGCCAGTTCAGGGCGCTCGCGGGCCAGGCGGTGGGCCAGGGCCAGCGGGGTTTCGCCCGGCAGGGGGCTGACCCGGCGGCGTTCCAGCCGGCGCAGGGCGCGGCGCCAGAGACGCAGCGCGGGGTCGGTCGGCGGGCGGGCGGCCAGGGCCCAGGCCACCAGGATGAGGACGCCCAGGCCGCAGGCGGCGGCCAGCAGGGCCACCAGACCCCGCCAGTCGGCATCCGGCAGGCCCAGCCAGGCCAGGAAGTCTTTTTGGCGGTCGGGATTGTAGCCGAGGACATACTGGTTCCAGGTGTTGTTGAGGGCCTCCCAGCGGTAGCGCAAATCCCGCAGCCAGGCGGCATCGAGCCGGGCCAGCCCCGGCAGGGGATCGCCGGCCGGGACGGCGGCGGCAACGCCGGCTTCGACCCGGGCCGGGGCCACGGCGGCAGTGGGGTCGATGCGGGTCCAGCCCTTGTCGGGCAGCCAGACTTCGGCCCAGGCGTGGGCGTCGGATTGGCGCACCACCCAGTAGCCGTCCACCGGGTTGGGCTCGCCCCCCTGGTAGCCGCCCACCACCCGGGCGGGCACGCCGGCGGCCCGCATGAGGAAGACGAAGCCCGAGGCGTAGTGCTCGCAGAAGCCGCGCCGCGTGGCGAAGAGGAAGTCGTCTACGCCGTTCTGCCCCAGGAGGGGCGGTTGCAGGGTGTAGACGAAGCCGCCCTCGGAAAACAGCGCCAGGGCTCGGGCCACCAGGGCGTCGCCGGCCTCGCCGGAGGCACGCCATTCCGCCGCCAGGGCGCGGGCGCGGGGGTTGCCGCCGGGGGGCAGCCTGAGGTTGCGCTCCAGGGCGGCGGGGCTCTCTTCGCGGTTGAAGCGGTAGTCGAGGGTGGATTCGAAGCGCAGGCGCAGGCGCTGGCGCACCAGGGTGCGGGAGATGGCGGCCAGGGCAGGGGAAAGCCGGGCATCCGCCGGCAGGGCGAGGGGGGCGTCCAGAGCCAGGAGCCAGGCCTGCTGGTGGGCTTCCAGGGTGGTTTCGTAGGCGATGCGGGGGCCGCGGGCCTCGATGCGGGGCGCTTCTCCGGGCTCCGGCTGGCGCTGCCAGGCCTGCCCGTCGAAGCGCTCGAAAACCGGGCCGCGCCAGTACAGGCCGTCCCGCTCCGGCGGGGTACTGTCGAAACGCACCCGGAAGGCGATTTCGCCCGACAGCACCAGATTGGCGATGCTGCCCGGAGAAACCTGCTCCGGCAGGCCGCTGCGGGCGTTGCTGGCGTCCTGGGGCAGCCCCCACAAGGGGCCGGCGACGCGGGGGAAGAGCAGGTACAGGACGAGCATGAAGGGGGCCGCCTGGAGGGTGAGCAGGCCGGCGTAGGCCAGACTCGCCCGGGGCGTGCTGGCGGGGCCGCCGTGCAGCCGGACCAGGGTTGCCGTGGCGACCACCTGGGCGGCCAGGAGCCACAGGCCGGTGGCGATGCTCTGGGAGTAAAAATAGTGGGTCAGCAGCAGAAAGTAGGCCAGGAAGACGACCACGTGGGCATCGCGCCGGTGCTTGAGTTCCAGGAGCTTCAGGGCCATGAAGAGCACCAGCATGGCGACCCCGGCGTCGCGGCCGAAGAGGGTGCGGAATTCGAAAAGGATTCCCCCGCAGCCCGCGGCCACGGCCAGGAAGAGCACCCAGCGGGCCGGCGGCGGGGTGCCCCGCCGCCACAGCGCGACCGCGGCGGCGAGCCCGCCGGCTGCGGCCAGCAGCAGCCAGGGGGGCAGGTGCTCGGCGTGGGGCAGGGTGGCGGCCAGGGCGGTGGCGAACAGCCAGGGCTGGCAGGCCCGTTCCAGGGGGACGGCGGGGCGCTTCACGGGTGGCGGGCCAGGGCTTCCAGGCAGCGGCGGCGCTGCGCTTCGCCCAGGGCGGGGGGGATATGGACGCCGGGGAGTGCGAGGCCGTAGGCGATGCCGGCTTCCTCGGCGGCCAGCACCCAGCCGGCCAGGATGGAAAGGCGGCGTTCCGCGTCGCCGGCTTCGGCCAGGCTGTCCCAATCGAGCAGGAGTTCGCTGCCCGTGCCGCCCTGAAACAGCTTGACCGGCAGCGGCACCTGCGGGGCGCCCCGGGCAGCGGCTTTCCAGGCCACGTGGCGCAGGGAATCGGCCGGCTGGCGGGGGCGGAAACCGGCGAAATCCTCCTGGCCCTCGCGGCCGCGCCGCTCGCCGGAATGTGCCGCGGCGGCGGGATCGGGCAGGGGGGTGGCGAGGGGCTGCGGATACACCAGGCAGCTCATGGCCGGGCGGGGGTAGCACCAGGCGACGAAGAGCCCCAGGGGGTAGCGGGTCTCCAGCCGCACCCGGGGCAGTTCCAGCAGGCCGCGCCGCAGGGCCGGCAGGGCCAGGGCGATCCGGGTCTGGCCCGCGGCGGGGACGTCGCAATGCACCGGCGGCCCCTCCCCCGCCGCAAGCTGGAGCGCCAGACGCGGCTGGGCCCGGGCGTTGGCCAGGTGGAGGGGAAAGTGCGCCGTTTCTCCGGCAAAGACCGGCTCCGCCCGGCCCGGGGTGACGGCCAGGCCCACCAGGTTGCGAAAGCCATGCACCATTCCGGTGAGCCCCAGGCCGGCCAGGAGGAAGACCAGGGCGTGCCCCAGGGCCAGGCCGTAGTTGATCGCCCCCAGGAGCATCACCGCCAGGGCGGCGGCGAAGAGCAAGCCGGCCCGGGAGGGCAGGATGAAGATGCGGCGCTGGCCCAGGACGACGGTGCCGGTGCCGTCGCTCTGGCGCCAGCGGAACAGCCGGTCGGCCAGGGAGGCCGGCAGGAGGCTCACGGGATGGGCACCGTCCGGATGAGGGCGGCCATGTCCTCGCTGCGCGCCTGACCGCTGCCCTGGGCGGAGCGCAGGCGGTGGCAGGCCACGGCCGCCAGGACCGCCTGCACGTCGTCGGGCAGCACCAGGCGGCGGCCGTCCAGCCAGGCCCAGGCGCGGGCCGCGGCGAGCAGCGCGAGGCCCGCCCGGGGGCTCAGGCCGTGGCGCCAGGCCGGGTCGCGCCGGGTGGCCTCGACCAGGGCCTGGAGGTAGTCGATCAGCGCCGGGGAGGCATGCACGGCCGCCGCTTCGTCCTGGTAGGCCAGCAATTGGGCGGGGCTCACCAGGGGGGTGAGGCGATCCGCCGATTCCCGCCGGCCGCCGACGGCCAGGAGGGACTTTTCCGCTTCGCGATCGGGGTAGCCGAGTTCGAGGCGCATGAGAAAGCGGTCGAGCTGGGATTCCGGCAGGGGGAAGGTGCCGATCTGATGGGCGGGATTCTGGGTGGCGATGACGAAGAACGGCGCCGGCAGGGGACGGGTTTCGCCTTCGGCCGTGACCTGGCGTTCTTCCATGGCTTCCAGCAGGGCGCTCTGGGTCTTGGGGGTGGCGCGGTTGATCTCGTCCGCCAGCACCACCTGGGCGAAGACCGGCCCGGGCAGGAAGCGGAAGGCGCCGCTCTCGCGGTCAAAAATGGAGACGCCGGTGATGTCCGCCGGCAGGAGGTCGCTGGTGAATTGCACGCGGGAAAAATCCAGGCCGAGAAGGCGGGCGAGGGCGTGGGCCAGCGTGGTCTTGCCCACCCCGGGAATGTCCTCGATCAACAGGTGCCCCCGGGCCAGCAGGCAGGCCAGGGCGAGGCGGATTTCCGCGGCCTTGCCGAGGACGATGCCGGAAGCGGCGGCCAGGACCGGAGCGAGGGGCGAAGCGGCGGTGGCGAGCATGGGCGGGGGCCGGGGAGAGGAGGGGAGGCGGACATTCTAGCCCGGATGCCGGGCGCGTTTCGCCCGGGGCTTGGCAGGCAGCCGGGGGCGCGCCCCTGCCGCGAGGAATCGGCCGGGCCAAGCCCCGGCTGCCTTGGGGAAGGCCCTTCGACAAGGCCGGGGCGATCGGGATAAATTGGCACTTGCCAAGGCCGCAGCCACGCCGCCCCCGCCCCTGCTCAACCGAAGAGGACGCCATGCCTTCCAGCGCACCGACCCGTGCCGCCATCGCCCGCCAGGGACGCCAGGACGAGGCTTTGCGGGTGGCGGAACTGGTGGCGGAACTGGGGGTACAGCCCTACGACCGCGACGCCGTGGCGGCGGCGGCGCGGGCGCTGGTGCAGGCGGTACGCGAGGAGCGCCGCAGCGGCAGCGGGCTGGACAGTCTGATGCAGGAGTTTTCCCTTTCCAGCCAGGAGGGGGTCGCGCTGCTCTGTCTGGCCGAGGCCCTGCTACGCATTCCCGACGGGGCCACCGCCGACCGCCTGATTCGCGACATCCTGGCCCGGGGGGACTGGGGGGCCCACCTGGGCCACAGCCCCTCCTTCTTCGTCAATGCGGCGGCCTGGGGTCTCATGCTGACCGGGCGGCTGGTGGCCACGGCCAGCGCCCACACCCTGGGGGGCGCGCTGTCCCGCGCCCTGGCCCGGGGAGGAGAGCCCCTGCTCAGGAAGAGCTTCGCTGCGGTGGTCGAGCTTCTGGGCGAGCGCTTCGTGATGGGCGAGGACATCGCTTCCGCCCTCACCCGTAGTGCGGCCGCCGCCGCCCGCGGCTACGTGCATTCCTTCGACATGCTGGGCGAAGCCGCCCTGACGGCGGATGACGCCGCCGCGTACTGGCAGGCCTATCGGGACGCCATCGACGCGGTGGGTCGCGCCAGCGCCGGGGCCGGGGTGCTGGCCGGCCCGGGGGTTTCGGTGAAGCTTTCGGCCCTGCACCCGCGATACACCCCGGCGCAAAGCACCCGGGTGCTGGCCGAACTGCTGCCCCGGCTGGCGGATCTCGCCCGGCGCGCCGCCGGCTGGAATATCGGGCTTTCCATCGACGCCGAGGAGTCCGAGCGCCTGGAACTTTCCCTGGACCTGCTCGAAGCCCTGCTGGAGTTGCCCGAACTGGCCGCCTGGGAGGGACTGGGCTTCGTGGTGCAGGCCTACCAGAAACGGGCGGCGGCGGTGGTCGATCATCTTGTCGCCCTGGCCCGTGCGCGCGGGCGGCGCCTCATGGTGCGCCTGGTGAAGGGCGCCTACTGGGACGGGGAGATCAAGCGCGCCCAGGTGGAAGGGCTGGCGGGCTATCCGGTTTTCACGCGCAAGCGCCACACCGACCTCAGCTACCTGGTCTGCGCCGACCGCCTGCTCGCCGCGGCCCCGGCGGTGTTGCCGCAGTTTGCCACCCACAACGCCCACACCGTCGCCGCTGTGGACGCCCTGGCCCGGCGGCGCGGCGGCGCGGACTTCGAATTCCAGTGTCTGCACGGCATGGGGGAGGCCCTCTACGACCGGGTGCTCGCCAGCCCGGCCCTGGGGCGGCGGGTGCGCATCTACGCGCCGGTGGGCAGCCACCGCACCCTGCTGCCCTACCTGGTGCGCCGCCTGCTGGAAAACGGCGCCAATACCTCCTTCGTCCATCGCCTGGTGGACGATGGCGTGGCCGTAGAGGCGCTGATCGCCGATCCCCTCGACGGCCTGGCGGCGGACGGCGGCGGGCTGCACCCGGCCATTCCCTTGCCTGCTGCGCTTTTCGGCGCGGCCCGGCGCAATTCGGCCGGCGTCGATCTGGCCGATGCCGAAGCGCTCGCCACCCTGGCGGCGGACCTGGAAGCCTCCCGCGGCCGCGCCCGGGAATGCCTTCCCCGCCTCGCGGGCGCCGCGGGAGGCGGGGGGCATGGAGGCGGGGGGCATGGAGGCGGGGGGTGCGGCGGTGGCCGGCCGGTGCTCGCTCCGGCGACGGCCGCGGATCGGGTGGGCACGGTGTGGGACGCGACCCTGGCCGACGTGGCCGCGGCGGTGGCGGCCGTCCTGTCCGGCGGTGCCGCCTGGGCGGAACTGGCGCCCCGGGAGCGGGCCGCGCGCCTGGACCGGGCCGCCGAGGCGCTGGAGGCTGACCGGGCGGAGCTCTTCGCCCTTCTGGTGAGGGAATCCGGCAAGACCTGGGGCAACGCCCTGGGCGAGATTCGCGAGGCGGTGGATTTCCTGCGCTATTACGCGGCCCAACTTCGCCTGGCAGAGGGCGACGCTTCCCGCCGGGGGAGCCGGCCGGTGGTCTGCATCAGCCCCTGGAATTTTCCCCTGGCCATCTTCGTCGGCCAGGTGGCGGCGGCCCTGGCGGCGGGTCATCCGGTCCTGGCCAAGCCCGCCGAGCAGACGCCCCTGGTGGCGGACCGGGCCGTGGCCCTGCTGCACGGCGCGGGGATCCCTGCTGCCGCCCTGCAACTCCTGCCTGGCCCGGGGGAGACGGTCGGGCAGGCCCTGGTCGCCCATCCGGCCGTGGTCGGGGTGCTGTTTACGGGCTCCCTGGCGGTGGCCACCCAGATCGACCGCAGCCTGGCCGCCCGGGCCGAAGGGGCGGGCCTGCCCTGGCTGGTGGCCGAGACGGGCGGGGTCAATGCCCTGGTGGTCGATTCTTCCGCCCTGCCGGAACAGGTGGTGCGGGACGTTCTGGCTTCCGGCTTCGACAGCGCCGGTCAGCGCTGTTCCGCCCTGCGACTGCTGTGTGTGCAGGAGGACATCGCCGCCCCCCTGCTGCAAGCCCTGTCCGCCGCCCTGGCCGAGCTGCGCCTGGGCGACCCGGCGCAATTCTGCAGCGACCTGGGGCCCCTCATCGACGCCGCCGCCCGGGAGGCGGTGGAGGCCCATCTGGCGGCCATGGCGGCCCGGGGCTTCCCCGTACGGCGTGCCCCGGGAGCCGTTCCGGCCGCAGGGCATTTCTGCCCGCCGGCCCTGGTGGAAATCGGCCAGGCGAGCGACGTGCCCGGCGAGGTGTTCGGGCCGGTGGTGCATGTGCTGCGCTACCCGGCCGGGGGCCTCGAAGCCCTGGCCGCGGCCATCGACGCCCTGGGCTATGGCCTCACTTTCGCCATCCACAGCCGCATCGACGAGACCATCGCCACCCTGGCGGGCCGGGTGCGGGCCGGGAACGTGTATGTGAACCGCAACCAGATCGGCGCCGTGGTGGGGGTGCAGCCCTTCGGCGGCGAGGGCCTGTCGGGGACGGGCCCCAAGGCGGGGGGGCCGCTCCTGCTGCCCTTCATCCTGGGAGTGGAGCGGCCGGACTTCGCTGCCCTGGGGTTCCGGTCGGCAGCGCAGTCCGCCCCGCGGGACGGAATGCAAGCGCTTGAAGCCTGGGCGCGCTCCCGGGGGCAGGCCGCGCTGGTCGCGGCCTGCGAGCGCTACGCGGCGGAGAGCCCCTTGGGGCTGGAGCTTCCGCTGCCCGGACCCACCGGCGAGGCCAACCGCCTGTTCTGGGCGCCGCGCGGCGGTGTGCTGTGCGCCTCCCGCAGCGCGGCGGGCCTGCTGACCCAGATCGCCGCCAGCCTGGCGACGGGAAACCGCTTCCGCCCGGCCCAGCCGGGGCTGCTTCCCCCGGAACTGGAAGCGCTCCTGCTGCCCTGGCGCTTGCCCGGGGGGGAGGACGTCGCCGCCATCCTGGTCGATGGGCGCGAGGACGAAATCCTGTGGCGCCGCCGCCGGGCCGCGGACGAAGGGGCTCGCGTCCCCGTTCTCGCCCCGGGGGAGGAGGGCAGCTTTGCTCTGCATCGCCTGCTGGTGGAGCGGGTGAGGACGATCAATACGGCCGCGGCGGGAGGGAACGCGGAACTGATGGGGCTGGGGGATTGAGGGCGGGGCCGAGGGGCCCGCTTCTGCGCAGCCAAGGCGGCGCCCGCGTTCCTGTGCGGCCGGGGCTGGGGTAAGCTCCGCGCCATGGACGACACCATCGCCAACCAATCCTTCCTGTGGTTTTTCGGTTCTGTTTTTCTGGGGCCCCTGATCGGCTGGCTGGCCCATTTCAAGGGCGGCTTCGAGCGCGGGGTGGCGGTGGGCTGCCTCATCATCGGCCTCACCGGCGCCGTGTGCGGCGTGCGCATCGGCCTGGACCGGGGGGAGCAGTTGCGGGGAACGGTGGCGGTGGAGGGGCGGCTGATCAATTTCGAAACGCGGCGCACCAAGGACGTGGATGGCGAGGTGACCGTCACCTATGAACCACGGGTGCTCTATGTGGCGGCCGACGGCCTCGAACGCCATGTCTCCGGCCTCGGCGGCAGCCAGCAGAGCAAGGACGAAGGCGACCCGGTGCCGGTGCGCTACTGGCGGGACAATCCCGACCGGGCGGTCATCGCCGATTTTCAGAATCAATGGGGCGCGGTGCTGGCCTTCGGCATTTTCGGGGGCTTTCCCCTGATGTTCGGGATTTTCTTCCTGGGGGTGAGCCGGCAGCCCGGTGTTCGCCCGGGGACGCCGGCGCGGCCCGAGCGCTGGCGCCCCACCGCCGCAAACCTGGCGCGCAAGGTCTGGGCCCAGCGCTTCATCGTGGCGGGCAACGTGCTGCTCTTCCTGTCCATCCTGGGCATGGGTTTTTCGCCCTTTGAGGTGGCGCCGACCCTGGCGGCCGGCTTCTGCGCCGTGGCGGCGACCATGGCGGTCTATATGGTGGGTTTCGCCCTGGGCCCCAACCGGAGTTGGGAGGCCTTCGGCGTGCTCTTCATTCTGATGGCCGGCTTTGGGGTGTTCGGCGTGGGGCTTTTCCTCCTGGGGATGGAAGGGTGAGCGTTCCCGGGGACGAAGCGGCGGGGCACGCCGCCTGGCTTGCCGCGCGCCGGGCGGAACTGGCCGGGCCCGACAGTTGGCTCGGCGTAGTGGGGCTGCACTGGCTGGATGAAGGGACGAGCGTCCTGGGCAGCGGCGCGGGCTGCACCGTGGTTCTGCCCCGGGGGCCGGAAGTCCTGGGAGAACTGGACTGCTCCGGGGGGCAAGTGGTCTGGCGGGCCAGGGGCGAGGCGCCGCGGGGGCTTGCCAGCGACCGCGACGGCGAGCCCGACGTGGTGACGGCGGGTTCCCTGGCCCTTCTGGTCATCGAGCGGGAGGGCCGGCTGGCGTTGCGGGTGCGGGACCGCGCATGGGCGACGGGGCGGGTCTTCCGGCCGCCCCCCTGTTATCCCTTTGACCCGGCCTGGCGGCTTGCGGCACGCTGGGAAGCGTTGCCGCAGCCCCGGGATATGGAACTTCCCGACGTGAGCGGCGAACTGCGTCCGGTCAGGGTGGCCTTCGAGGCGGTCTTCGAACAGGGGGGGCAGACCCTGCGGCTTCTGCCGGTTCGGGTCAGGGAGGACGGCGTGTTCTTCGTTTTCCGCGACCGGAGCAGCGGTCGGGAGACCTACGGGGCAGGGCGTTTTCTGATGGCCCCCGCCGCGGACGGGGGCGTGCTCATGCTCGATTTCAACCGCGCCTACAATCCCCCCTGCGCCTTCACGCCCTTTGCCACCTGTCCCCTGCCGCCCGCGGAAAATTGGTTGCCCGCGGCGGTTCCGGCGGGCGAGATGAAGCCCGCGGCCGGGCAGGCGCCGTTCCCTTCGTAGGCGTCCGGGCCTCTCAGGCCCCGATGACCGGTGTGTCGTCCTGGCCCGTGCCGGGCAGGTGTTTTTCGATACAGCGCCCCAGGGCGGCCAGGGTGACGGGTTTGGGGAGGACGTCGTTCATGCCGACGGCGAAGCAGCGTTCGATTTCCTGATCCATGGCGCTGGCGGTCACCGCGACGATGGGCAGGGCGACGCCAGCGCTGCGCAGGGCGCGGGTGGCCTCGTAGCCGTCCAGACGGGGCATCTGGCAATCCATGAGGATGATGTCGAAGGGTTCCGCCAGGGCCTTGTCCACGGCCTCCTGGCCGTCCGTGACCAACTCCACCGCGGCGTAGCCCAGTTTCTTCAGGAGGCTGCGGATGACGGTCTGATTGACCGGGTTGTCCTCCGCCACCAGGATGCGCACCGCCTGGGGACGGGCTTCGGCAAGGCTGTGCCGGGTGACGATGGGGGTCGGGGCGGCCGCGGCTTCCGGCCGGGTGAGCAGCTTGAGCAGGCATTCGAGCAGCAGGCGGCGCTTGTAGGGCTTGCTGAGGAAGGCGGCAAAGCCGATGTCGGCGGCCCGGCGGCTGTCCCCCGGGGATCCGGAGGCCGTGGTCAGCACCAGGGCCGTCGCGCCCAGATTGCCGGCCCAGCGGATCCAGTGGCCCAGAGTTTCGCCATCCACCCCGGCCAGCAGACGGTCGATGAGCGCCAGGCGGAACGGCATTCCCTGGCGCTCCGCTTCGGTAAGGCGCGCCAGGGCGCTTTCGGCGTCGGCCACGGCGGCGACTTCGAAGCTCCAGCCCGCCAGGATGGTTTCCAGCAGGCGGCGGTGATGGGGGTTGCCGTCGACCACCAGAATCCGCGTTCCGCTCAGGGCTGCGAGGTTTTCTTCCCCGGGCAGCGCGGGGAGGGCCGGCGCGTCGGCGGGGCTGCGGGCCAGACACAGGGTGAACCAGAAGCTCGACCCTATGCCGGCTTCGCTGCGGACGCCGATTTCACCGTCCATCATGCGGGTGAGCTGGGCGCAGATGGCCAGGCCCAGCCCGGTACCGCCGTAGCGGCGCGTGGTGGAACCGTCGCCCTGCTCGAAGGGGGCGAAGATGGACGCCAGCCGGTCGGCAGGGATGCCGACGCCGGTGTCCGTGACGGTGCAGCGCAGGACCACGTGGTGTTCGGTGACGGTCTGGGACTCCAACGCCAGGGTGACGGCCCCCGCGGGGGTGAATTTGATGGCGTTGCCCACCAGGTTGATGAGGATCTGGCGCAGCCGGCCGGGGTCGCCCCGCAGCCGGGTCTCCATGTCCGGGGGGATGGACCAGGCGAAATCCAGGTGTTTTTCCGCCGCGCGCAGGGCGAAGAGGTCGGCGAAATCCTCCAGGAGTGCGAGCAGGTTGAAGTCGATGGCTTCGAGGGAGAGCTTGCGCGCCTCGATCTTGGAGAAGTCGAGGATGTCGTTGATGATCGCCAGCAGGGCCTCGCCGCTGGTGCGGATGATCTCGGCGTACTGGCGCTGTTCCGGCGTGAGGGCCGTTTCCAGGAGCAGGCTGCCCATGCCGATGACGCCGTTCATCGGGGTGCGGATTTCGTGGGACATCATGGCCAGGAAGTCGCTCTTGGCCCGGTTGGCGTCTTCCGCCCGTTCCCGCGCCCGGATCAGCTCGCGCTCGTTGAGGACGCGCTCGGTGATGTCGTGGAAGCTGTACACCTGCCCGATGACCTGATCGTCCGCCATCTGCGCCTCGCTGCGCATTTCGAAGTACTTGCCGCTGACCAGGGGGAGAACGCGAAAGGCCTCGTCCTGCGGCCCTGCGGCCAGGGTGGCGAAACGGAAGGGGCAGTCGGCTTCGAGTTGCGTGTCGAGCCAGGCGAAGACGGCCGTGTCGCCTTCCAGCAGCAGGGCTTCGGCGAGTCCCCAGAGGGCGGTGAAACGGCGGTTGAGATTGACGATGCCACCGTCGGTCCCGACGACCATGATGCCGTCGCCGGTCGCTTCCAGGGTCGCCTTGAGCTGGGCGGCCAGTTGATCGAGGCCGGCTTCGGCGCGCTTGAGTTCCTGCTCGTCGCGGATACGCAGGATCAGCCATTGGCCGGCCGCGTCCCGCACGCGGCGCACGGTCTTGACCACCGGCAGAAGGGTGCCGTCGGCGCAGGCGTAGAGCCCTTCGACGTTGTCCACCTCGCCGCTGGCGCCCTGGCGGACTTCCTCCCAGTAGAAGAGGTCCGACAGGGCGCACTCCAGTTCGGTGATGCAACGGCCCACCAGCGCTTCCGGCGCAAAGCCCAGCAGCGCCTGGGCGCGCTGGTTGGCGCCCTGGATGAGGAGGGTGGCGGGGTCGACGGCGAGCAGAACCTCGGAGGCCTGGTCGAGGAGCAGCCGGTCGGGAACGCTGCCGCTCATCCGGGAATCCTCGGGCGGGCGAGCCCCTGGGCCCCTGCGCAGCGGGCGCGCCCCGGCAGGGCGTGGAGGTCCGGGGAACGGGGCATTGCGGGCAGAGGCAGGCGGTCGGGCGCGGTTTTCAGGATCATGCTCAGGCGGCCTGGGAGGACGCGTTGGGGTCGAAGTAATAGCTGACCCGGCGGCGTGGGCTCAGATACTCGAAGACCGCGGCGGGCAACTGCCCGGGGCGGATGGCCCGGGTGATGTTGAGGTCGGGTTCCTCGTTGAGGTCGAGGATGATGGCTTCGTTCTTGGGGATGCCCGCGTCGTACACGATGACGCTGGGGCGCAGGGGACGGCTGGCATTGACCCGGATCACCAGCCCCAGGGCATCGTTGGAAAGCCCGACCACGGAACCCGGCGGATAGACGCCCATGAAGCGGATGAAGGCCTGCAGGAAACGCGGATCGAAGCGGCTGCGCTGCTGGGCGAACATGGACGAAAGCGCCTCATGGGGCGTGAGGGCCTGGGCGATGTTGGGCGGATTGCAGAGATTGTCGTAGGCGTTGATGAGCGACACGACGCGGGCCAGGGGGTCGATGGCCTCGCCCTTGAGCTTCTGGGGATAGCCGCTGCCGTCGAAGAGTTCGTGGTGCTGGTGGATGATGCGCAGGACCGGCGGGGGCAGCGCCGCCTTCCTGCCGATTTCGACGCCGTAGTGGCAGTGCATCTCGCGGAATTCGCGTTCGGCCTTGGTGAGGGGGCCGGGGTTGTTGAGGATGGTGGTGGGAATCTCGTTGAGACCCACGTCGTGGAAGATGGCGCCCATGCCGATGAACTGGACCAGTTCCGCCGGCAGACCCAGTTCCTTGGCCAGGGTCATGGAGAGGATCGCCACGTTGAGGGCATGGAGGTAGATGTCCTCGCCGCCGGGCTTCTCGGCCATGACCTGGATGGCCAGGTCGGGCGCCGCCAGGAGCGTTTCCACTACCTGGCCCACCAGCTTGCCGGCGTCGCCCACCGTCTTTTCCGGCTGGGAAAAGATGTTCTTGTTGAGGTTCCTCACCACGTTGGCGGCGGAGAGGAAGGCTTGTTCCACCTGGGCCAGGCGTTCCCGGTGTTCGCTCAACTGCTGGATGCGTTCCTGCTTGCGCGCCATCGCTTCCCGGTGGGCCGCGTCGGGCGCTGCCGCCGCATCGGCCTCGGGGGGCGCAGCTACCGGAAGCGCCTGGGCGGCCGAACGCGGCAGGGGCTTGCGCTCGCTGCGGGACGGATCCCAGCGCACCCACTTCAAGCCCAGGCCGCGGATGACCTTGAGCTGCTCTTCATCCCGAATCCTGAAGTTGTTGAAGGTGAAGGGATGGTGCATCCAGCCGACGTCCAGGTACACATAGACGCCGACCTGCAGTTGATCGACGGCGATGCGGTTGTCGGCGGCGTCGGTCATGCCAGCCACTCAGGAGACGATGGCGTCTAGAGCCTTGCGCAGGCTATCGACGGTCCGTTCCGGGTTGTGCAGCTTTTCCAGGCCGAAGAGGCCGATGCGGAAGGTGCGGAAATCCGCCGCTTCGTCGCACATGAGGGGCACGCCGGCGGCGGTCTGTACGCCGTTGGCGAGGAATTTGCGGCCGTTCTGGATATCCGGGTCGGTGGTGTAGCTCACCACCACGCCGGGGGCCTGGAAGCCCTCGGCCGCGACGCTGGCCAGGCCGCGGGCAACCAGCAGGGCGCGAATCTGGCGCCCCAGTTCCTTCTGCTCCTCGCACACCCGGGCGAAGCCGTAGGCCTCGGTTTCCAGCATCACGTCGCGCATGGCAGCCAGGGCGTCGGTGGGCATGGTGGCGTGGTAGGCGTGGCCGCCGCCTTCGAAGGTTTCCATGATCTG
Organism: Betaproteobacteria bacterium; assembly: GCA_016720065.1. Classification (NCBI taxonomy): domain Bacteria; kingdom Pseudomonadati; phylum Pseudomonadota; class Betaproteobacteria; species Betaproteobacteria bacterium. Next base: position 607,335 of record JADJXY010000002.1, read on the forward strand.
CAGCCACTTCTTCAGGTCGCAGGCAAAGCTGGTGCTGGTGGTGGCGTCGATGCGTTCCCGCGCCCGTTCTCCCAGGACCACCAGGGCGCAGCAGGGGGAACCGCTCCAGCCTTTCTGGGGCGCGCTGATGAGGACATCGACGTTCTTGTCGGCCACATCGACCCACACCGTGCCGGAGGCCACGCAGTCGAGGACGAAGAGGCCGCCCACCTCGCGCACGGCGGCGCCGACGGCTTTCAGGTAGGTGTCGGGCAGGATCATGCCGGAGGCGGTTTCCACGTGGGGCGCGAAGACCACGTCGGGCTTCTGGGCGCGGATGGTGGCGACCACTTCCTCGATGGGGCAGGGGGCGAAGGGCGCCTGGGGACCGCTGCCCACCTGGCGCGCCTTGAGGACGGTGCATTCGGCCGGGATGCGGCCCATGTCGAAAATCTGCGTCCAGCGGTAGCTGAACCAGCCGTTCCTGATCACCAGACACTTCTTGTCGCTGGCGAACTGGCGCGCCACGGCCTCCATGCCGAAGGTGCCGCTGCCGGGAACGATGATGGCGCTCTTGCCGTTATAGACCGCCTTGAGGATGCGGGAGATGTCGCGCATGACGCCCTGGAAGCGCTGCGACATGTGGTTGAGGGCCCGGTCGGTATAGACGACGGAATATTCGAGAAAGCCCAGGGGGTCGGGCTGGGGCAACAGGGCAGGCACGGGAAGTCTCCGGGGATTGGGTTCAACGGCTCAGGATAACCGCAAGAGGACGAACCCCGCTAGTCGGCCCCCTGCGCCCCTTGCCAGAGCTTGGTCGGCGGGGCTAGGCTGTCGCGCACAGCGGCTCTGGAGGAAATCGCGATGAACGCTCCGCAACTGCCTTCCTATATCTCCCGCGAAAACGTCGGGCCGTGGCACATCTTCCTGCAGCAAGTGGAGCAGGTGGCGCCCCTCCTGGAGCGGCGCCTGTGGCCCTGGGTGGAGACCCTGCGGCGACCCAAGCGCTCGCTGATCGTCGATGTGCCCATCCGGCTGGACAGCGGCGAAGTGGCGCACTTCGAGGGCTATCGGGTGCACCACAACACCTCCCGCGGGCCGGGCAAGGGCGGGGTGCGCTTTCACCAGGACGTGACTCTCTCCGAAGTCATGGCCCTGGCGGGCTGGATGACCATCAAGAATGCGGTGGTCAACGTGCCTTTCGGCGGTGCCAAGGGGGGCATCCGGGTCGATCCGCGCCAGCTTTCCCTGGCCGAACTGGAGCGGGTGACGCGGCGCTATACGAGCGAAATCAGCGCCATGATCGGCCCCGACAAGGACATTCCTGCGCCGGACATGAACACCAACGCCCAGGTCATGGCCTGGATGATGGATACCTATTCCATGGGCGAGGGCCGCACGGTGACCGGGGTGGTCACAGGCAAGCCGCTGTCCCTGGGGGGCTCCCTCGGGCGGCTCGACGCCACCGGCCGCGGCGTCTTCGTGGTGGCCAGGGACGCGGCACGCCGCCTGGGAATCCCCGTTGCCGGAGCCCGGGTGGCGGTGCAGGGCTTTGGCAACGTTGGGGAGGCGGCGGCCCGCCTTTTTGCCCGGGCCGGGGCGCGGGTGGTGGCGGTGCAGGACGTTTCCGGCACCGTGTATTGCGACGCCGGCCTCGATCTGGAAGACCTGCGCCGGCACCGGGCCGCCACTGGTTCCCTGATCGACGCGCCGGGGAGCATCGCCCTGGAACAGGAGGCCTTCTGGGGTGTTCCTTGTGACTTTCTCGTGCCCGCCGCCCTGGAAGCCCAGATCAACAAGCACAACGCCGCGGCCATCAGCGCCCGGGTCATCGTCGAAGGCGCCAATGGCCCCACCACGCCGGAGGCCGAAGCCATTCTGGGCGAGCGCCAGGTGCTCATCGTCCCCGACGTCATTGCCAACGCCGGTGGGGTGACGGTGAGCTACTTCGAGTGGGTGCAGGATTTTTCCAGCTTCTTCTGGAGCGAAGAGGAAATCAACCAGCGCCTGGAGCGCATCATGGGCGAAGCTTTCGCCGCCATCTGGCAACTGGCCGAGGAGCGGCGCCTGCCGCTGCGTACGGCGGCTTTCGTCATCGCGTGCAGCCGGGTTCTCGAAGCCCGGGCGATCCGCGGGCTTTATCCCTGATCCTTCCGGGAGGGCGCGGCGGCGTCGGCCCCGCCGCGGGAGGCTTTTTCCCGCAGACGCCTGTTCTTGTCCTCGTTCACGAAGACATAGCGGCCCGCGAGAACGCAGCCTTTCATGCCCGGGTCGCAGGGCAGGTCGTTGATGCGGGTGCAGCGGCCGTCGATTTCGTGGGGGCAGCCCCAGGAAGCCATGAATTTTTCTCCAGTGTTGGGCGCCATGGTAGGGCGGCGGCGCGGCCCGGACCATCCGCCGTCGGAAGTAGGCCGCGTGAAAAAGGTCACGGCCCGGCTCTTGAAAAAGGAGTAGCTTGGCCGTAACTGAAGTCGTGGGAGCCGTGCAAAAGGAGAAGTCCATGAACGTCGTCTACAACAGCGATCATTATTCGGTCCTTGCCTATCCTGCCCAGAACGGGTTCGAACTCGTGGACAAGACCGCCGGCCGCATGCTCTTCCTCCAGGGGCCCCGGGCCCTGCACTTCCGCGCCGCCATCGAGGAAATTCCCGAGGGTGAGCGCGACGAGGAAACCATCGACGCCTTCCTCGACGACTACTGCGGCGATTCCGCCCGGCCCATCGTCTTTCACTGAGAGGCTGTGAATAAATCTACTGCGTGGCCCCCGCGCGGGCGCGCCCGAAATTCACCGGCCCTGGCGTGCTAAAATCGCCGCCATTTCAACCCTTGCGAGGATTGCGGCAAATGGGCGACGTCAATAGCAGCTACGTGTCCGACCACACCCAGTGGATCGATGAGTTGATGGAAAAGAATCCCGAGTGGGCCGCCGACCAGAAGGCTGGCCGCGCCCTGTGGTGGGACAGGAAGCAGGACGCCGAGGCGGTGGCCCGGCAGACCGGCTCCAAGGTGCCCCAGAAACCTTACCCCTACGACGTGCATTTCTATCCCGAGTAAGCCGGTACCTGGCGCCAGCCGGGCATTTTGCCCCGGGCCGGCGAGGGAATTGCCCGGAGGCCTTCTCCGGGCTTCCGCTCCTCCAGGGCGTCTCTAGAATCGGACATGGCATTTCGCCATGTCCTTTTCATTTCTGGAGACGCCCATGCTTTCCTCTTTTTCGCTCCGCCACGCCGTCGCCCTGGGGGCGGCCCTGGCTTGTCTTTCCGTCCGCGCGGCCCCCGTGCTGGAGGTGCGCGAGTCAGCCGCCCTGGCCGCCTCCCCCGCGGCGGTATGGAAGCTGATCGGCCGCTACGGCGGCCTCCACGGCTGGCACCCGGCGGTGGCCGACACGCGCATTTCCCGCGGCAAGGACAATGATCCCGGGGCGGTGCGCGACATCACGGTCAAGGACGGCGCCCACATCGTCGAGGAACTGCTGGCCTACGACGGCAAGGGGCGCTCGATGCGCTACCGCATCGTCGAATCGCCCATTCCGGTGAAGAACTACTCCGCGACGCTGCGCGTCCAGCCGGAGGGCAAGGGCAGCCGGGTGGTGTGGGTCGGTCGCTTCGAGGCCACCGGCGAAGGGCAGGAAGCACGGGACAAGGTCCGGGCTTTGTTCTCGGATATCTACAAGGCCGGTTTCGACGGCCTGCGGACGCGTCTGGAGGAAGGGGGCGGCGGCAAGTAGTCGAGCCCGGAGCGCTGCAGCGGTGCCCTGCGGGCGGCGCTGCCGGGTCACTGCACCAGATTCTGGCGCAGGGCGAGGCGCATGAGTTCGATGTCGGTGCGCACCCCGAGCTTGGCCTTCACCTGGTAATGGATGTTCTGGGCCGTCTTGGGGCTGATGTGCAGGGCCTCGCCGATCTCCTCGGCGTTGTGGCCGTCGAGCACCAGACGCAGGACTTCGAATTCCCGCGGGCTGAGTTCGCGGAAGGGGTCGGCGGCGCCGTCCAGGAGGGTGAGGGCCATGTCCGGCGCAATATCCGGGCTCAGGACCCGCTGCCGGGCGGCGACCTGATAGACCGCCTGGATGAGGATATCGGGCGATGAACTCTTGGTGACGTAGCCCAGGGCACCGGCCCGCAGAGCCTGGGTGGCGAAGAGGGGGTCGCGGTGCATGCTGAAGGCCAGAATGCGAGCCTGGGGATCGCGCTGGATGAGGCGCTTGATGAGCTCTATGCCGCCCGTGTCGGGCAGCGAAAGGTCGAGGATGGCCACGTCGGGGCCGCATTCCTTGTACAGGCGGTAGCCTTCCGCGGCATCGCCGGCTTCGCCGACGATGCGCAGGTCGCTGCGCCGCTCCAGGAGCCGGCGGTAGCCTTCCCGCACCACGGCGTGATCGTCCACCAGCAGGAGACCCAGGATTTCCCTCATGCCTTTACCTCCGGGCCGGAGACAAGGGGAATGCGCACCCGCACCAGGGTTCCCCGGGGCTGGCGGGCTTCCAGGCTGAAACGGCCGCCCAGGGCCTGCACCCGCTCGTGCATGCCGAGGACGCCCAGGCCCCGTTCGGAGGGCAGCGGGACTTCGCCGTGGCCGTCGTCGCTCACCGTGAGTTCGACCTCCGCTCCCCGGGAGAGGCGCACCAGCACCTCGCCCGCTTCGCCGTGGCGGGTGGCGTTGGTCAGGCTTTCCTGGACGATGCGGTAGAGGTTGATATTGAGGTTGTCCGGGAAGTCGCCGCACTCGCCTTCGATTTCCAGCCGGTAGAGGCAGCGTCCCCGGCTGCGCTGGTTCCAGCCCCGCACCAGGTCGTCCAGGCCGGCGGCGAGGCCGAAGGCATCCAGCCCCACCGGCCTGAGCTGGCGCAGGATCTGTTGCAGCGATTCCAGCATATGGCCCGAGGTGCGCGCGATGGCCTGGGCGCAGGGAGCGAGTTCGGGCAGGCCGTCCCGGGCCAGTTCGTTGGCGAAGGCGGCCTCGGCGTTGATCGAGGTGAGGCACTGGCCGAATTCGTCGTGCAGTTCCCGGGCCAGGTGCCGTCTTTCTTCTTCGCGCACGGTGAGGAGCCGTTCGGCCAGGCGGCGCTGCTCGCCGATGGTGTTCTGCAGGCGGTCGGCCAGATGGTTGAAGACCGAGCTGATGCGTTGCAGCTCGATCAATTCGCAACGGGGCAGGCGCACGGTGAGGTCGCCCTTTTCCATGCGCCCCAGGGCGTCGAGAATCTCCTCTGTCGGGCGCAGGGCGCGGCGCACCGGGCGATAGACCAGAAAATTGAGGAACAGGATGCCCAGGGTGATGCCGAGGACGGTGCGGATCTGGCGCCAGGCGTCGGCGGCCTCGCTGGCGATGTCCGGGCGTACCGTCAGGGCGCCCACCTTGACGCCGGGGTAGTGGCCCACGTGGCTGAGGTAGACCACGTCGGAACCGATCAGGCGGTGCATGGCCCAGGAGAGGAGCCCGGGGGAATAGCCCGGTTCCTCGAAACAGCGGGCGGTGATCGGTCGCAGGTAGAGGTCTTCGATTTCGACGCAGAAGTGGATCAGTTCGCCAATGGCCGCCAGCCCGGAGAGGTCGATATCGTCGATGCTGCGGTGGAAGGCGTCGGAACTGCGCGCCACTTCGTCGGTGATGAGCTGCTGGATGGTACTGCCGGTGCGCTCGATCTGGGCGCGCACCCGGGTGCGGGACTGCTCCAGGATGACCCCCACCGCCGCGAGAAAGATGACCAGGGCGAAGACGGTGATGCGGATCAGGAGACTGCGTTTGAGATCCATGGCGGGCAGGGGGCCGACGGGGGAGAAGCGCCTATGGTAAGGCATGGCCCGCGGCGACTACTCCGGCACATACACCAGGGAGCCGTCCTCCAGACGGTAGGCGACGCCGGCCTTGACGCCCCGGCCCTGGCCGGCGCTGCCGTCGGCGCGGAAGCGCTCGACCTTCATCCCGTCGCGGGTGACGATTTCCATGTCCCCCCGCCCGGCGTTGCGGATGACTGTCACCTTGTCCACGCCGAAGGCATTCATCGGGTTGGCCGCCACCGCCAGGAGCAGGGCGGCGATGAGCACCAGAAAGACATCGATGAGATTGACCACCGACAGCAGGGGGTCGTCGCCCTCGGGGTCGTCGTCCAGGGTCAGGCGCATGCCTTCTCCCTTGCCTCGCGTTCCAGGGCCAGCAGGTCGCTGGCGTACCAGCGGCGCCGCACGTGGGCCACGGCGTAGGTCAGCGCCGAGGCGACCAGGGCCAGGATGACCGCCGAAAACGCCACCGTGAGGCGCGTGGCCACTTCCGGGAGCTGCCCCTCGCCCAGGGCGCGCAGCGCAGGGCCCATGGGGATCATGGTCGCCACCAGACCCAGCATGGGCGCCACCCGGGTAGCGATGCGCACCAGTTCCAGGCGGGCCACCGCTTCCGCCTCCAGGGCGGATCGGTCGAGGAAGGGGGCGACGCGGCTGAGATGGCACAGCTCGAAAGCTTCGGGCACCCCGCGCCGACGCTGCACAGCCTGCCACAGGAAGGCCCCCAGGGCATAAAAGGCGTAAAGGAAGAGCAGGGCGATGACCAGCAGGACGGGGACCAGGAAGACCTGGCTCAGGTCGTACATCAGCCCCTCCAGGGAGGCTCCAGGGCCGGAAAGAAAAATGGCGTTCATGGGCGGGGCGAGAGATCAAGGGCGGGGCCGCGGGGCAGGAAGCGCTGGCGCAGGATGCCGGCCACGAAGGCGGCGGCGATGAGGAAGGCGATGCCCCAGGGGGCAGCAGGCCAAGCGGGCAATGGCAGGGCCTGCCGGGGAATCAGCCGCTGGCCGGCGGCCGGGGACAACTCGGCCGCGGGCGGGGGGGACGCTTGGCCGGAGGGGAGTTGCGCAGCGGTGGGGGCCTGCTCACCGGCCAGGCGCATACGCAGCGCCGGCGCCTGGGGCAGGCTCGCATTCTCGCCCCGGGGCGGACCCGCCAGGGCGGCGGCGGTCGGGGTGCCCGCCCCCAGGCCAGCCTGGTCCCGGGAGCCGGTGTGGTAGCCGCTGCGCAGGAATTCCCTGGCTTCCTCGTTGCCCTCCGCGGCGGCGGCACGGAACCAGGTCATCGCCTCGGCCTCGTTCTTCGCCACGCCATGGCCCAGGTAGAGGGCGGTGGCGTAATGCAGCTTGCCGATGGGGGCGTAGTGCGGATCGTCGCTGGTCGCGGCCCGACGCATGAGTTCCGCCGCCCGCACGGGATCCCGCGGGGTACCGGTCCCGTCCTCCAGCAGAAGCGCCTTCCAGATCATGGCGCCGACGTAGCCGGCGGCGATGCACTTGTCGAAAACCTTGTGGGCGCTTTCGTGGTCGCCGCACTTCTCCAGCAGATAACCCCGGGCGCAGGTCACGAGGCTGGCGGGAAGATCGACGGTGTATTCCAGGGTCTGATCCCCCACCACGCTGGCCAGGTCACTGGGGTCGCCCGGCGTTGCCGCTCCGCCACAGAAGCGGCCCGGGCCATCGGCCAGGGCGGGGGACGCCGCGGCCGTCAGGGCCGCGGTCAGCCAGGGCAGCAGGGCTCTGAGGATGGGGGGCATCGCGTTCTCCCGACGCTTTGAGGATAGGGGGAGAGTACGTGGCCGCCCCAGGGCGGGCATGAGCAAAGTCCCCGGGGGCGGGAGGGCAATTTGCCCGGTCCCATGCGCTGCACGGGCCCCTGGAAGCCCTGGTAATAAAATCACTTCTGCTTTCACCATGCGAAAGCGGGGTAATCGGCGTCAGATTACTGTTCCTTCTCATGCCGCCATCCTCCATGTCTTGGTCGCCCGCTCGTTGTTCCGCCCGCAAATGCCAGCACTCCGGCCCCCATCCCCCCCATACAGCCGGTCATTCCCCGCCTGCCCGAACAGGCGGTCGTTGCCGGCCCAACCGATCAAGGTATCGTTGCCGTCCCCCGCCAACACGATATCCGCCCGCTGCGTCAGCCAGACCGAATCGTTCTCCGCGCCCAGGCGCCGCACGCGGAACTCCTGCAACAACGCTGCGATCCCCGCCGTCTGCGGCAAGGACTCCACCACGGAATCGAAAGCGGCGAGCCCCACCCAGTTGCTTCCGGAAAGGAAGGCGCTCGCGTAGCGGTCCAGGTCCAGCAAATCCCCCAGGAACCCCTCCGGGTCCGTCCCCCGCCGCTCCTGCAGCGCCGCCTCGATCCCCGCCGCATCCAGGCGCAGGCCGGTCTCGTCGATGACCAGCTCGATGCGATCCAGATAAGGCCGCAGCCGGGTCTGCAGCACCAGGCTCGCATAGACCGATTCCCGCAAGCCGTCGTAGGCCTGCTGCAGGAGATCCAGCTGTGTCTGGGCAAACTGCACCCGCAAGGTAGGCCAGCCGCCGATGGCCAGGGCCGCCGCCCCGCTGCCACCGCTCCCCGCCTGCACCGCCAGGCCCCAATTGGCCCCGGCGGTCTCGCTCCTCACCCCCGGCAAGTTGAAAAAATACTGCCCGTTGAACGCCTCCAGCACCGCAAGCTTCTGGCGCCACGCCGCGATCAGGGCGCGATACTCCTCCGACAGGCTGCTGTTCCCTGCATCGGTCAGGAGCCCGGCCCCGAGAGCGACCTCGCTGGCCGTATGGGTGGCGCTGGCGACATGGCTGGAGCGGCGCACCCCGCCAAAGGCCTCGTACAGAATGCGGAACCTCCCCTCGGCCCGCTCCTCCAGGGAGTCCATGCCGGAAGTCCCGGCCCAGGCCGTGAGCAGCGCATCCAGCAGCGCCTGCTGCGCCTCCCGGGTCGTGGCGCCCTGAAAGGCGGCCAGCACCCCGGCCAGATCGCCGGAAAGGGCCGCCGCCTGCTGCAAATCCCGCACGTTCCCGGAACCGCCCATATTGGGCAGGGCCTGCAAGGCCTCGGGGACGGTGATGGCATCGGCGAACTCGGTATCGAAAGTATCCAGGGCCAGGCGGAACTCCCCCATACCCGAGACGGTGCCATCGGCCCGGGTGAAGCTGCCCTCCCGGGAAAGCGTATTGCCATTGGCCAGCCCCTGGTTCCTGAGGGTATGGGCCAGATCGAGGGCCACGATGCCGGCCTCCGCCAGGGAGATCAGTTCCCCCTCGCCGGTCAGGCCATCGGGGGCGCCGCCCTCGGGGGAAGCATCGCGCCACAGTCTCAGTTGAGCAAAGGCAGGATCGGAAGCATCGATGACGCCATCGCCATTGGCATCCAGGGCGGCGAGGGCGGCAAAGCCGTTGGGGGCCAGGGTGCCGTTGGGCAGCGGAGTGAAGTCGCCGAACAACTCGGCGCCGGTGTCGATGCGGCCATTGGCGTTGCGGTCCCAGACGAGGAGGGCATCGCCCCCGCCGACCCAGCCGGTCCCGGTGAGAACGCCGTCTCCGTTGTGGTCGAAGTGGATGTGGGCGGAAAGGCCGAGCGTTTCTAGGCCGTCGCCGTCGAGGTCGAGGAGGAGGGGGTCGCGGGGGGGTGAATATCGCTTACCCGCGCAGTAATTTTGAGTAGCCGGTAACGCGATTGGGTTTCCTGGAAAACCCATCATTCTGCTTAATGTGCTACTTAGCTTAAGTAGCATTGCAAGATTTTTCGCTTCGTTTTCACCATTATCGAAATTATCGTCAAATACTTTTTTTGGAAGGAAGAAAAATCCTATAACACCTGGAGTATTTGAGGCTAATCCGACGGCGAGTCTCTCCAGGTCGTTGTGGGTCTTGTCAGACTGTTCCCATATCAAATATTGCTCGGCAATTCCAAATGCAGACCCCGCGATGCCATAAGTCGTTGTCGCAGTGGTTCCAAGTGGAAGGCCAGACGTTCGGTCAATTAGCGCAGAATAAATAAGATCTGCCGCGGTAAAAGTATTGCTCAGGTTGTTTAACACCGATACGTTATTATTGCAGCTCATTTTCGCTCTCCTTTTGTTTTTCACGGGAACCAGTGACGAATGTCTTGTAAACAAATATAAGCAAGAAAATACAACCCGCGAGCGTAAAGGCAAAGAAACGTCCAGGCCTCTCTAGAAATAAAATTAAGATAAGGATGCTAATAATCAAGAGCGCAAAGACGAAGAAACCGATCTTATTGATGTTCACCCCGCCCTCCTCCACGTTTCTTCGTTCGCGCAACAACTGACCCATAGATTGGTCTCTCCATCCCCCAGGGCTTCCGCACTCGGCCCGCAATTCCCTCTGTCATTTCCCCATGAAGAATTTCGTTCACGATCAGCGCCTTATGCATACATCTTGTGAACCCCTTGGAAATCGCGTCTACTCTCGTCTTTTGGATGGACGCCATGGCTGCGAAGAAGGGGGTGACACTGTTGGACTGCCTGAAGGAAATTGAGGACCCGCGGCGACCGAGCAACGGGAAGCTGCATGACTTCCAGGAGATTCTGGTGATGGCGATCGCTGCGGTGCTCTCCGACTGTGACACGGTGGAAGAAATCGCCTGGTGGGCAAGAGAACGGGAGGAGATGCCTATAGGCATCGTACGGGCCGTTTTCTTGTCCTGGAAGATTGGACTGGCCTGCTTCGTTTATCGCTAACCGCTGAGCCTCAAACGCGTCGAGAAATACCTGTTCTGCGATATTTGGTTGTTTTGCCATATCTCACCTATCGTAAATGGTTGCAGTCACTGCACACTAGGTTTTCGTTGCTTACGTAAATTGTCATGGAACACCGATGGGAATTCTTTCTGAAGCTGCACTCTCGAATTACCTCTTTGCTTTCGGCTACTGTAGAAAGCTTTGCTTTTAATTTATTTAACCCATGCTTCGGGTTGCAGCTAATGAAAAAATCTGCATCCCGTCCATCCCTTGAATATAATATTTCTTCATTGTTTATTTCAATTGAAACAATTCGCGTTCCATCTGAAATGCGCACCCAGATATCTGCGATACTTAATAATTCAATTGTCGCGTAAATTGAGATTGAGATAATTGAAAATAAAGCTAAATAAATAATATGCCGGCTCTTCCCGTTCTTCATATCGATCCTTTTTGAATGACGTGAAGCACTTTTCTACTCGAAATACTAACTTTTCAGAAAGCATTGTCACAAACATGATAAAATATGCTAATGAAATGCAAAAGAACTACCGACGGTCGTAAGCACGGCCGAGCCGCCCTGCCGGTGATGCGGCAACAGGCGATCAAGGCCATCCGTGAGGGGCAGGACGTGAACAGCGTTGCCGCCGCCTACGGCGTCAATGTGCGCAGTGTCTTTCGCTGGCTGGCCGATTTTGCCAACGGTGGGCAGAACGCGCTGTTGTCCAAGCCGATTCCGGGGCGCCCGCCGAAGGTAAGCGCGGATGAAATGCGCTGGCTGGCCCAGGCGGTGAAAGACCATACCCCGCTGCAATTCAAGTTTGCCTTTGGTCTGTGGACGCTGTCGCTGATCGCCGCGCTGATCGAACGCGAATTCGGCAAGAAGCTCTCGCTGGCCTCGGTCAGCCGCATCATGAAGCTGTTGGGCTTCTCGGCCCAGAAGCCGCTCTACCAAGCATGGCAGCAGGATGCGACCCTGGTGCGGGCCTGGGAAGCGGAAATCTACCCGGCGATCCGTGCCGAAGCCAAGGCCGCCGGAGCGACGATCTACTTTGCCGATGAATCGGGCATCCGTTCCGACTACCACACGGGGACGACCTGGGCGCCGGTAGGCGAGACCCCGGTGGTGGAAGTGACCGGGCGCCGCTTCTCCCTGAACATGATCTCGGCCGTCAGTCCGCAAGGCGAATTCCGCTTCATGCTGCACGACGGCACGGTCAATGCCGAAGTCTTCCGGGAATTCCTCAAGCGCCTGCTGATCGGGGCTGAAAAGCCGGTGTTCCTGATCGTAGATGGTCATCCGATCCACAAGGCGAAACTGATCAAGACCTTCGTCGAGGCCCAGAACGGCAGGCTCAAGCTGTTCTACCTGCCGCCGTACTCGCCCCAGATCAATCCTGACGAGCAGGTCTGGGCACACGTGAAACGCCAGGTCGCCCGGCAACTGGTGCAGTCCAAAGACGAGATGAAGCGGTTGGCCCTCGGGGCCCTGCGCCGAATCCAGAAGTTGCCCGGGTTGGTGAAATCCTTCTTTCGCCAGCCCGAGTGCCAATATGCCGCTGAATGACATTGTTTATGCAAAGGTTAGTAAATTGCTATGTAGTAGATAATTGCCGCCGTTATGGCAGCCCAGAAATATAATATTTTAGGTAGAAATATAGGAAAATATAAAACCGTTGCAATGCAAGATCCAACCCTCATTGTTCCCCCTCTACGCCATAGTTCTCGTAGCCATGTTTTCTCATGCTGGAACTCTGGAATTGCTGGCATCAGCTGTGCCCCACTAAGCCATCCCCACCATATAATAAAGAATAGTGCTATTCTAATTGGCATGCCGGCGCTGCCGAAAAGAAGAGGCAGAATTGCGGTTGATATGGCTATTAACTGAAAATATAAATTCGAGAATCGACGCGTGGTTCTTGGCGAATTATCATGTGTAGTATTCTTATCGTTCATTCAGAAACCTTCCTAGAACTTTAGAGGTCAATTTCACAAATTCTCCTGGTGCAATAGCTGCTTGGGACATGGAATCGCACAGGCCACGGTTTCTGCTCATGCAGCCATCCTCCTTGCATCGTTCGCTGGCCCGCCGCTTCGTCGACGTTGTTTCGCCATCCAACCCCTATCGATCCCCGCCGCATCCAGGCGCAGGCCGGTCTCGTCGATGAGCAGCTCGATGCGATCCAGATAAGGCCGCAGCCGGGTCTGCAGCACCAGGCTCGCATAGACCGATTCCCGCAAGCCGTCGTAGGCCTGCTGCAGGAGATCCAGCTGTGTCTGGGCAAACTGCACCCGCAGGGTAGGCCAGCCGCCGATGGCCAGGGCCGCCGCCCCGCTGCCACCGCTCCCCGCCTGCACCGCCAGGCCCCAATTGGCCCCGGCGGTCTCGCTCCTCACCCCGGCAAGTTGAAAAAATACTGCCCGTTGAACGCCTCCAGCACCGCAAGCTTCTGGCGCCACGCCGCGATCAGGGCGCGATACTCCTCCGACAGGCTGCTGTTCCCTGCATCGGTCAGGAGCCCGGCCCCCAGAGCGACCTCGCTGGCCGTATGGGTGGCGCTGGCGACATGGCTGGAGCGGCGCACCCCGCCAAAGGCCTCGTACAGGATGCGGAACCTCCCCTCGGCCCGCTCCTCCAGGGAGTCCATGCCGGAAGTCCCGGCCCAGGCCGTGAGCAGCGCATCCAGCAGCGCCTGCTGCGCCCCCCGGGTCGTGGCGCCCTGAAAGGCGGCCAGCACCCCGGCCAGATCGCCGGAAAGGGCCGCCGCCTGCTGCAAATCCCGCACGTTCCCGGAACCGCCCATATTGGGCAGGGCCTGCAAGGCCTCGGGGACGGTGATGGCATCGGCGAACTCGGTATCGAAAGTATCCAGGGCCAGGCGGAACTCCCCCATACCCGAGACGGTGCCATCGGCCCGGGTGAAGCTGCCCTCCCGGGAAAGCGTATTGCCATTGGCCAGCCCCTGGTTCCTGAGGGTATGGGCCAGATCGAGGGCCACGATGCCGGCCTCCGCCAGGGAGATCAGTTCCCCCTCGCCGGTCAGGCCATCGGGGGCGCCGCCCTCGGGGGAAGCATCGCGCCACAGTCTCAGTTGGGCAAAGGCCGGGTCGGAAGCATCGATGACGCCATCGCCATTGGCATCCAGGGCGGCGAGGGCGGCAAAGCCGTTGGGGGCCAGGGTGCCGTTGGGCAGCGGAGTGAAGTCGCCGAACAACTCGGCGCCGGTGTCAATGCGGCCATTGGCGTTGCGGTCCCAGACGAGGAGGGCATCGCCCCCGCCGACCCAGCCCGTCCCGGTGAGGACGCCGTCACCGTTGTGGTCGAAGTGGATGTGCGAGGAAAGGCCGAGCGTTTCGAGACCGTCGCCGTCGAGGTCGAGGATGAGGGGGTCGCGGGGGTAGATCCAGCGTTTGGCGCGGTTGTAGAGATCGTTCTGGGCACGGCTCTGCTCCCGCTCAAGGACCTCCTGACGGTAATCGTTCAGCTCTCGCTGTTTCCTGTCTGGAGCGGGATTCGACCAATTCCATTCACCGTAATCAGGGCGTGGGGGTGTCTCATACCACCTGCCGTCAGATTCGTTGTACCAGTAGTTTCCTACATTACTTGGCCCGCAGGAAAAATCAGCCGTGCAGTCGCCCGCATTCGGGCTGTAGAGTGATAGTCTCAATAGCCAACCTGCGGGGCTGGCGAACCATGCATTAATAAGTCCAGTAGTACCCATGGTTACCTCTCAATGAAAATAAGAACAATTAAGAAACATGCGATCAGCCCTATTGCGGCCCATAATTGAATTAACTTAATTACCTTGAAATCGCTAGCTTTATTTGTGACTGCTTTCCTCATGCTGGCAAAGGCAATAATTAGAACAATAAGTACGATTTCAACTGCTATCACAATGTCCATTTTTGGCGGCCTTGGTTCAAGTTAATGGCAACAGCGAATTTCCAAGTTACTGCGCCCGCATCGGGATTAATCTTCCCGGAATAATTGACAGCCTAAACAAATTTATTTGCCATACTGATGAGGCTGGGTAGTCTTCTTTGGGCTGCAACTCATCTACAGTCTCCTAAATGACAATCAGTGCGATCAGAACGGAAAGCCAAAGAAGCGTCGCTTTCAAAGGGCGCACGTACGGCGAATAGATGACGATACCGGCGATGCGGAAAAAGCCCGACGATGTTGCGATCCGATGGGAGACTTGGGAGCGGATCTCCTCGAAAGACGCACGATGCAAGCGCTCCAGTTGAACATTTGCGTGCCATATGCCCCAGAACAGCGCGGCAATCCACGCAATGAGCCGAAGGACTTCTGTTGGCGCCATCAATGCTCCTCCTTCACCAAACTCATATGCACTCCCCCTTGCCCCATATTCACCACCTCATCCACCTGCAAGCCCCGTGGTACCTGGTGGGTGATGAAAATCATCGTCACCTTGCCCTTGAGGCGGTTGATCGTGTGCGCAAAATGTTCGGCGGTCTGCTGGTCCAGGTTGGAGATGGCTTCGTCGAAAATCAGCACCCGGGGGCGTTTGAGCAAGGCACGGGCGATGGCGATGCGCTGGCGTTGACCACCGGAGAGCCCGGTGCCGCGTTCGCCGATTTCGCTCTGGTAGCCCTGGGGCAGTTTCTCGATCACATCGTGGATTTCTGCCGCCCGGCACGCGGCGATGACTTCCTCGAAGCTCGCGTGGGGGTGGGCCATGACCAGGTTGTCGTACACCGTGCCGGAAAAGAGGACGGTTTCCTGGGGGACGACGCCGAAGGTGGCGCGCAACTGGTTGGCCGCCAGTTGGCGGATATCGCGCCCGTCCAGGGTGATCTGCCCTTCCTGGGGCCAGTAGAAGCCTTGCAGCAGCTTGGCCAGGGTGCTCTTGCCGCAGCCGCTGGGGCCCATCAGTACGGTGAGCTTGCCGACCGCGAGAGTGAGGTTGAGGTTGCGGTAAAGCCAGGGGTGCTGTTCGGTGTAACGAAAACCAAGGTCGTGGAGGGTGATGCGGCCTTCGCCGCCCGCCGCGCGCTGTGGGGTGAGGGCGACGGGTTCCTGTGGCATGTCCAGAATGTCCCCCAGGCGCTTCACTGAAATGCTGGCCTGCTGGAATTCCTGCCACAGCCCCACCAGCCGCAACATAGGCTGGCTCATGCGGCTGGCGAACATCTGGAAAGCGACCAGCATGCCGACGGTCATTCCCGCCTCGGGCTGCATCACCAGCCAGGCGCCGACGATGAGGATGGCCAGGGTCATCACCTGCTCCAGCCCGTTGGCGACGACGTTGTAGGTGTTGCCGACCTGCTTGGTGGCGAATCCGGCGGCGAGGTATTGGGCGAGGTAGCCGGCGTAGCGCTTGCCGATGTCCGGTTCCAGTTGCAGGGATTTCACGGTGCCCATGCCGGCCAGGTACTCGGTGAGAAAGGCCTGATTGCGTGCACCCAGGAGGAACTGCGTGTCGAGCCGCTGGCGAAAGATGGGCACCATGAACAGGCTGGCGGTGACGATCAAGGCCATGATGCCCAGGGCGATGAGGGTGAGCTGCCAACTATAGGCAAACATCACGGCCAGAAAGACCACCAGGAAGGGCAGGTCCAGCACCAGGCTGACCGCCGCGCCGGAGATGAATTCGCGCAGTTGCTCCACGCCGTGCAATCGGGCGACCAGGGTGCCGGTGGGGCGCAGCTCGAAGTACGGCAGGGGCAGGCGAAGCAGATGGCCCAGCACCTTTTCGCCCAGTACGGCGTCGATGCGCGCGCCGGTGTGCAGGATCAGGTATTGGCGCAGCCAGCTCATGCCGCTGGTGAAGAACATGAAGACCACCAGGGCGACGCCCAGGACGAGGAGGGTGCTCTCGCTCTGGTGGGCGATGACCTTGTCCACGATGACCTGGGTGAAGAGCGGGGTGGCCAGGCCGACGAGCTGAATGGCGAGGCTGGCGAGGAGCACGTCGCGCCAGATGGTGCGGTGGCGCAGGAGTTCGGGAACGAACCAGGAGAAGCCGAAGGGCCTTTCGCTTTTCGCGGCGGGAGTTGCCGCTCCCGCCACTGCTCCGGTGGACTCGCCGATCGGCGGCTCGGCCTCGGCCACCAGCAGGATCAGTGGCAGACACTGGGTGTCGAGGGCTTCCTTCTCCAGCGGTACGGGGTTGCCCTGGCCCGGGCGTACGCAGGCCAGCCCGTGCGCACTGTGCTTGACGACCAGGGTCGCGGACAGCACCGCGCCCTGAAGGGCATCCGCAGCGCTCTCGGGCGCCGCGACCGGCGGGGCCTGGGATTGCGGTTCTGCGTCCGGCCGGGTCTCGAAGAGCACGAAGGGAGGCGGCAGGTGCGACCAGTCGTCTGCCGGCCAATCGACCAGGGCAGCTTTGAGCCCCAGCACCTCGAGGGCTTCGATCAATGCGGGAACGTCGAGCGGGGGCGCGAAGCGCCGCAGGATCAGCGTGGCATCGAAAGGGCGGCGGTGATAGCCGGTAAGGCTGCCCAATAGCCACAGCGCCGATGCGGTATCGATCGGCGCGCAGGGGGCGAGGGGGAGGTTCGGCGAGGCGGGTGGCATGCACTGTCGTCCTGAACGTCATCGACAAAAGACGTGGGCATGATTGCGACAGAATGCCGTTAATCTGTCAATGTCATGGGGGTGCAGGGGTGAGAGCGTGCAGGCGGTTTCTGGTTTCCTTGAGCGGAGCCGGGCGTCGCAGGGGGCTCGGGAGATGACGGGCTCTCGGAAGGGCACCGGGAACGCGATGGCAGGTTCGGTTTCGGATCGACCGAGTGCATAAAATCCGATCAGCCGTGTTCGTCAAGCCGATGCGGGGCCGATTGCCTTGCCTATGGTGGCCCAGGAGCCGACCCTTGGTGGTGAATTGCGTCTCGATCGTGCCCTCTCCTTACGCCGCAAGGGCGCGATCGAGGATTTCCCGGGTATTACGGGGAAACGGGGACGCCACTCCCAGACCACCAGGCCTCCCGGGCTGCCCGGCTTGCATCCCGGTCCACCTGAACTTCGATCAGGCAGGGTCCGCCGGCGGCGATGGCCTGAGCGAGGACAGGGGGAAATTCCTTCGGGTCGGACAGGGTCAAGCCGTTGAGGCCGAAAGCCCGCGCGGTGCTTGCCAGGTCGATACCCTGGGGGGTCAGCCAGGCGGCCTCGAATTCAGGCAGCCGGGCCTGGGGCAGGTGCTCGAAGATGCCACCGCCGCCATTCTTGATGACCACCGCCACCAGGGGAAGTCCGCGCAGGGCGGCCAGGCCTCCGATATCGTGCTGGGCGGCCAGATCGCCCAGGAGGGCAAGGGTGGGGCCGCGGGCCGCGGCGATTCCAGCGGCTGTGGAGAGGCTGCCGTCGATGCCGCTGGCACCGCGGTTGGCAAAGAATTCAAGCGTTTTGCTGTCGCTTCCGGAGAAGCTGTCCAGATCCCGGATGGGCAGCGAGTTGCCGACGAAAACCGGACAACCAGGCGGGGCCGCGGCAATGAGGGCGGCCAACAGCCGGGCTTCGGCCGGCAGGGCCAGACGGGCCAGGGCGGCGTTCGCCTCGTCTTCCGCAGCCCGGAAGGCGGCCCGCCATCCGGGCCGGGGCAGGGCGGGCAAGTGCTCCGCGAGGGCCTGGCACAGGCGGGTGGGGTCGGCTCGCACCACCGCACTGGCGGCATGGGCCGGGTCGTTCCAGCGTGGCCCGGGTTCCACCAGGATGACGCTTGGCGCGCGGGCCGCGTAGTCCTGCAGGGGGCGGCCGACGGGGGTGTCGCCAAAGCGCAGGACCCAGCTTGGCCGGTGGGCGGAGAGGAAGTCCGTACGCCGCAGCCAGCGGTCCTGGCGACAGCAGACGCGGCTGCGGTCCCAGGGGCCGAAGCGCAGGCCGGAGAGGGGCTCCGCCAGGATCGGGCAGTCCAGGTGCCGGGCCAGGGCGCCCACGGCGGGGGGGAAGTCCGGGTCGGCGGGGTTGCGGGCCGGGCCGCAGACGATGATGCCGGGCCCGCTGGCCTGGGCAGTGGCGATGGCGGCCAGGGCTTCCGCGGAAGGGGACGGCGGGCTCGGAGGGAACACCGCCACCGCCGCCAGGGCCGGGGGCGGCGGGATGTCCCCGCTGGGCACCAGGGGCTCGCGGAAGGCTTGGTTGAGATGAACCGGACCGGCCAGGGGGGCGAGGCTTTTCTCCACCAGGCGTGCGGCCAGGCGGTGCAGCCAGGCGGGGTCGAAATCGCGGTGAGGCGCTTCGAGCAGCACGCGCTCGCGCAGGAAGCCGGCGAACAGGCCGCTCTGGTCTATGGTCTGGTTGGCGCCGCAGCCCTGGAGTTCGGCGGGGCGGTCGGCGCTGATGAGGAGCAGAGGCACACCCGCGCGGTCGGCTTCGATGGCGGCCGGGAGCCAGTGTCCGGGGGCGCTGCCCGAGGTGGCGAGGAGCAGGGTGGGGAGCCCGCTGGCCTTGGTCAGCCCCAGGGCGAAGAACGCCGCGCTGCGCTCGTCCACCAGGACATGGCAGGCGATGGCCCCATGGCGCAGCAGGGCCAGGGCCAGGGGCGTCGAACGGGAGCCGGGGGAGATGACGGCGCGGCGGACCCCGGCGGCGGCAAATCCGCCCACCAGAACGTGGGACCAGAGGAGATTGAGGCTGGCGGTGTCCATCAGGCGCTGATGCGGTGGGGGGGGCGGGCCGGGACGGGCAGAAGCGGATGGGTCAGGGCTGCGGCAAGGGTATGGAATTTGGCCTCGGTTTCCGCCAGCTCCGCCCGGGGGTCCGATCCGGCCACGATGCCTGCCCCCGCCCATAGCCTGGCCTCGGGGCCTTCCAGGAGGGCACAGCGCAGGGCGACGGCCGCTTCACCTTGGCCGGCGGGGCCGAGTTGGCCAATGCCGCCGCTGTACCAGGCGGGCCGCTCCTCGCCGTGCCGGCGGAGCCACTCCAGGGCCTCCGGGCGCGGGTGGCCTCCCACCGCCGGAGTCGGGTGCAGGGCGTCGATCAGGTCGAAGAGACCGATGCCGGGCCGGGGCTGCCCGCACACCCGGGTGCGGCGGTGGCTCAGGTGGCCGAGCTGCACCACCTCGTCGGCTGATGCGAGCACGGGGCCGGCGCACAGGGGGGCCAGCGCGGCCCTCACGGCGGCGACCACGTGGGCCTGCTCGCGGCGGTTCTTGTCGCTGTCGAGGGAGGAGTCGCCGTCGCTCCAGGCCGACCCGGCCAGGGCGTCGGCTTCGGCATGGCCGTCGGTGAGGCGGACCAGGGTTTCCGGCGTCGCGCCCAGAAAGATCCGGCGGCCGTCTCCGGCGGCGTAGGTGAGGCAGTCGGGCTGACGGGCGAGGAGGGTGGCGAGGAGCGGGGCCGGCGGAATGGGGCGCGCTGCGATGAAGCGGGCTTCCCGGGCCAGAACCAGCTTGTCGCAGCGCCCGCTGGCGATTTCCCGCAGGGCGCTGCGCACCCGGGTCAGCCAGGCTTCGTCGTGCAGCGCGCGGGACTGGCGCAGGGCGGCCACCGGCCCCCGGCCGTCGGCCTGGGCCAGGAGGGCCTTGGCTTCGGCGAGTGCGGCGGGAAAGCTCCCGGCCAGGCCGTTGAAGCTCAGACTGCTGTGGCCGTCGCGACAGTCGAGGACCAGCAAGGGCAGTACCAGGCGGGCGGCGGGGCCGTCGCTCGCGCGGGGGGAGAAGGAAAAGCCGAAGAACAAGCGCGGCGCTTCGTCCCAGCGGCCGGCGGCATAGACCCCTTCCGCCGCGCTGCGCAGGGCGGCGAAGCGCCCGGGGCCGGAGGTGACGAATTCGAGGGCGGCCCCCAGGCCCAGGGTCCAGCGCCGCTGCCGGGGATGGGCCAGGTAAAAGGCGCTGCCCTGGGCGGGCAGGGCAGCGAGCCAGTCGTTCTCGCCCTCGCCCAGGGGCAGGGTGAGGCTCACCGGCGTGCTGGCGGAGGCCCCCCGGGCCAGGGCGGCGAGGCGTGCGGCGAGGGCCGGATGGGAAAGCCAGCTCAGGGCGGCATCGATCACGCCGGGGCCTCTTGAGCAAGGCGGCGCAGGGCCTGACGGTCCAGCTTGCCCCCGGGCAGGCGGGGCAGGGTGCCGACGCACACGATGCGGCGGGGTCGGGCGGCCGGGCGCAGGCGCTCGCGGCACCAGTGGTCCAGGGTGGAGGGGGATGCGGTACCCGCCACCAGGGCGACCACCAGATCGCCCCAGGTGGCGTCGGGCACGCCTGCCACGGCGGCTTCCTTCACCCCGGGGCAGGCGGCCAGGGCCGCCTCGACTTCGCTCGGGTGGACCTTGAGACCGCCGCTGACCAGAAGGTCGTCGGCACGGCCCTGGACGAACACGCTGCCGCCCTCCAGGCGCCCGAGATCGCCGCTGGGCAGCCAGCCGTCTTCCAGGCCCAGCCCGGGCTTAAGGCCGGGGTTGAGATAGCCCCGCATGACCTGGCGCCCGCGGATGCGCAGACGCCCGTCCGGGTCGGCCACGACGCGCAGGCCGTCGAGGGGGCGTCCGGCCAGGCCGGGCTGCCAGGGCTCGTCCTGCGGACAGTGGGTGGCGATCTGGGCCGCCGTCTCGCTCATGCCCCAGGTGGGATGCACCGGCCAGCGGGCGTCCCGGGCCTGGCGATACAGGCTGTGAGACAGCGGGCCGCCGCCCACGAGGGCCACCCGCAGGCTCGCCGGAGCCGGGATGCCAGCCTCCAGCAGGCGCGCGAGCATGGCGGGGACCAGGGAGATGTGGGTCACTGGTGCGCAAGCCAGGGCAGCGGCGAGGCCGGGCAGCGAGAAACCATCGTGCAGCAGGACGCCGGCGCCGGCCCGGGCGGCGCGCCAGAGGATCGCCAGGCCGCCGATGTGATTGAGCGCCAGGCAATCCAGCCAGAGATCCCCCGGACCCAGGCCCAGACGGGCATTGGCGGCGCGGGCGGCGGCATCGAGGTTGCCGTGGGACAGCATGACCGCCTTGGGCTCCCCGCTGCTGCCGCTGGTGCTTACGACCAGGGCAAGGTCGCCGGCCACAGCCTGGGCGGGTGGCGCGGGATGTGGCGCGGCGTGTGGCGCGGCGTGTGGCGCGGCGTGTGGGGCGGCGTGTGGGGCGGCGTATGGCGACGAGGCGCGCCATGCCTTCATCTCGCGGACTGCGGGTTGGACGCAAGGGAGGGGTTCCAGTCGCTCGGCGTGGTCTCCGGCCAGGAACTGCATGGCCGGCCAGGCGGCGTCCGCGGTCTGCGGGTCCAGGGGCCAGAAGGCGCGGCCGGCCAGGGCGCAGCCGTAGGCGGTGAGGGCGAGTTCGGCGCCGGTGCCGGCGATTGCCAGGATCGGTGCGGGGCTGGCGGCGGCGATGGCCTGGCTGCGGGTGCGGGCGGCTTCCACCAGGGCGGCGAAACTGTAGCGCTGTTGTGCCGTGATGAGGGCGACGCTGTCCGGGGTCCGGTCAGCGGCCTGCTGGAGCCAGTGGGCGAGGCTGCCGGGGTGGGGAAGTGGCTTCATCAGGGGATGATTATACAGAGGTGGCCGTGGGTCGCAGGGGTGCTTCAGGCCAGCAGGGGGACGAATCCCAGCCCGGCGGTGGGGGGCAGCACGAGGCGGCCGGCGGTGATGACGGGCGCCCGGCCCGTGTCGGCCGCGAACCAGCCTGCGGTCGCCAGCCCGTGGGCCAGGGTCGAGCCGGTGACGGCGGCGATGGCGGCGGCGAGGTGGGCGGCGGCGAGAAGGCCGCAGGCACTTTCCAGGGCCGAGGTCACGACGCAGGCGATGCCGGCTTGCTGGGCCCTTCGCGCGAGTTCCAGGCTGGCGCGCAGGCCCCCGTGGCGCGCCGGCTTGAGGATGAGGCGCCGTACGGGCGCCTGGCGGAGAAGGGCTTCCATGTCCTGGCCGGGCAGGGATTCGTCCAGGGCCAGGGCGATTTCCGTGCTGTCCTGGAGCCGGGCGAGCTGACCGGGATCGGGGGTGGCCAGGGGCTCCTCCAGGGACTCGACGGGCAGTTGCCGGCATTCCTTGAGGGCAGCGGCGGCGGTGGCTTCGTTCCAGGCGCCGTTGGCGTCGAGGCGCAACACGGCTCCGGCGGGCAGCGCCGCGGCCAGGCGGGTGAGGTGGTCGAGCTCTGCTGCCAGGGGGGCGCAGCCCACTTTGATTTTGAGGACCGAGTAGCCGGCGGCGCAGACTTCCCGCAGTTCGCCCGGGGCCAGGGAGAGGACGGCGCCCAGGGAGGCATTGACGGGCACGTCGGGGGCCGTGGCACAGCCGGCCAGCCAGGCCGCGAGGGGCACCCCGGCTGCCTGGGCCTCCAGGTCGAGGGCGGCGCAGGACTCGGCGTGGCGGGTGGCCAGGGCCTCGTCTATGCCGGCCTCGGGCAGCGGAGCGCAGTCCCCCCAGGCGATGCGCCCGTCGGCGGCTTCGAGACACAGGAGATGCCCGCGGCGGCCATCGAGACGGCCGCGGGAGCTTTCCCAGGGCCGCAGCAGCGGCAGGCCGTAGGGCAGCCAGCGGGCGGTGACCGGAATCAAGGCCGTTTGCGGAAAGGGGTGAAGTCGGGAGGGCGGCGATCCAGCCAGGCGTTGCGGCCTTCCTGGCCCTCTTCGGTCATGTAGAACAGGCCGGTGGCGTTGCCCGCCAGTTCCTGAATTCCCGCCAGGCCGTCGGTGTCGGCGTTGAAGCCGGCCTTGAGCATGCGCAGGGCCATGGGCGAGAGTTGCAGCATCTGCCGGCACCAGGCGACGGTTTCCTCCTCCAGCCGCTCCAGCGGGACGACGGCGTTGACCAGGCCCCAGGCGAGGGCCTGGGCGGCGTCGTACTGGCGGCAGAGGAACCAGATTTCCTTGGCCCGCTTCATGCCGATGGTGCGGGCGAGCAGGCCGGCCCCCAGACCGGCGTCGAAGGAGCCAACCCGCGGCCCGGTCTGGCCGAAACGGGCGTTTTCCGCGGCGAGGGTGAGGTCGCACACCAGGTGCAGGACGTGGCCGCCGCCCACGGCGTAGCCGGCGACCATGGCGACCACGGGCTTGGGCAGGCGGCGAATCTGCATCTGCAGGTCGAGGACGTTGAGGTGGGGGGTGCCGCCTTCGTCGATGTAGCCTTCGTCGCCCCGCACCTTCTGGTCGCCGCCGGAGCAGAAGGCTTCGTGTCCGGTGCCGGTGAGGATGATGGCGCCGATGGCGTTGTCGCGGTGGGCGCGATGGAAGGCGTCGATGAGTTGGGCGACGGTTTCGGGCCGGAAGGCGTTGCGCCGCTTGGGACGGTCGATGGCGATGCGGGCGATGCCTTCGGCGGCCTCGAAGCGGATGTCGGAGTAGTCGCCCTGGGGCTGCCAGGAGAGTGCGCTGCGGATCATGATGGACGCTTGGGTAAAAGGGCGATTGTAGGGCGTCGCCGGGTGCCGCGCGAAAGATAGCCGCCCTGCCGACACCGTTCCTTGATTTTGATATACAGTGGCGGAAAAGAAGAAACTAAGCATTTAGTAATAGTGTGCCGCCCAGGGGGAATCGGCGGGTGGCACTGGAAGAGACATGAACGACCTGCCTCGCGTGCTCATCGTCGACGCCTCCCGCGTCATCCGGGCATCGCTGTCCAAATACCTCAGTACCTTTTTCGACATCCGTGAAGAAGCCAACGGCGAGTCCGCCTGGCAGACGCTGGTGCTCGATTCGTCCATCGTCGCGGTCATTTCCGGGGCGTCCATGCCCAAGCTCGATGGCTTCGGCCTGGTCGAGCGCCTGCGGGGCAGCAAACTTGCCCGCCTGCGCGCCACGCCCTTTTACCTGATCGTTTCCGACGTGGTGAGCGAAGGCGAGCGCCAGCAGGCGCGCATCCGGGGGGTGACGGATTTTCTCCAGAAGGGCATGGCCAGTGCCCAGATCGGAACGCTGGTGGCCGCCATCCGCGCGTCCACCGGGCCCCTGGCTGCGGAGGCAGAGGGGGGCGATCCGGCCGGCGCCAGCCTGGCCATGGCTACCGTGGCCGAGGAGGAATCCGTCGGTACGGCGAGCAACCTGGGCATCAGCGACATCATGGGCCAGTTGGGCCGGGTGGCGGGTATGTCCGGTATCACGGCCAGCGACGTGATGGGGGTGGCGCGGCCGGCGCCGGATTTCCCGCCCCGGGCGGAAGTGGAGCAGGCCCTGACCAAGCTTCTGGCGGCCGGAGGAAACCATGCGGTCGGCGTGCTGGTCTTCGGGCTGGATAGTTATTCCCGGGTAGTCGGGCGCTTCGGCAGCGAACTGGGCGACAAGATCGCCGTGAAATTCGGTCGCCTCCTGGCCAACAAGATCCGCACCGATGACAGCATCGGCGCCTTCCTGCCGGGGCGCGTGGCCATCGTCGCTCCCGGCACCAACCGGGCCCTGTGCGCGAGTTTCGCCGAGCGGGTGTGCAAGGGGCTGGCCGCTGCGCAGATTTCCATCCGGGGCGAGCGGGTCGATATGACCGTGAGCGTGGGCATCGCCACCATGCCCGAGGATGGCGTGACGCTCTCTGCCGACGATTTCCTGACCCTGGCCAACGGCCGCATGGAAGCCGCCCTGAAGGCGGGCGGCAATCGGGTCGAGTCAGGTGAGGCCAAGCGGGGCGAGGATTTCCGCAAGGATGAATTCATCCTCAAGCTGAAGGAACTGCTCGCGTCGGTTCCGCCCCAGGCCCTGCAGCCCTGCCTGGGCAGCGTGGGCCTGCAGATCGTCCCGGTGCTCAAGCAGATCGACCTGGCCTTCAACCTGAGCCTGCCGGTGGACGAGATCGAGCGCAAGCTCTGGTCCCGGGCGCGCTCGGAACGGATGATGGGATAGGCAGCGCTCCCGGGATTCTCGCCCGGGGTTGCAAAAAAATGGCCGGATCGCTCCGGCCATTTTTTGTTTTCGGACTGGGTCAGGCCTTGACCGGAATCTTGCCGATCTTGACCTGCCACTCGTTCGGCCCGGTTTCGTGCACCGAGGTGCCGGCGGAGTCGACGGCCACGGTGACCGGCATGTCCTGCACGTCGAACTCGTAGATGGCTTCCATGCCCAGGTCGGCAAAGCCCACCACCTTGGCCGTCTTGATGGCCTTGGCCACCAGGTAGGCGGCGCCGCCGACGGCCATCAGGTAGGCGGACTTGTTGTCCTTGATCGCCTCGATGGCGACCGGGCCGCGCTCGGACTTGCCAATCATGGAGATGAGGCCGGTCTTCTCCAGCATCATGCGGGTGAATTTGTCCATGCGGGTGGCGGTGGTGGGGCCTGCGGGGCCGACCACTTCGTCGCGCACGGGGTCCACCGGGCCCACGTAGTAGATGACGCGGTTGGTGAAATCCACCGGCAGCTTCTCGCCCTTGGCCAGCATGTCGGCGATGCGCTTGTGGGCGGCATCGCGGCCGGTGAGCATTTTGCCGTTGAGGAGCAGCTTCTGGCCGGGCTTCCAGGCAGCGACTTCGGCCTGGGTCAGGGTGTCGAGATTGACGCGGGTGGCGGACTTCAAGTCCGGCGTCCAGGTGACGGCGGGCCAGTCTTCCAGCTTGGGCACTTCCAGCTTGGCGGGGCCGGAGCCGTCCAGGTGGAAGTGGCAGTGGCGGGTGGCGGCGCAGTTGGGCACCAGGGCCACCGGCAGGTTGGCGGCGTGGCAGGGGTAATCGAGCACCTTGACGTCGAGCACCGTGGTCAGGCCGCCCAGGCCCTGGGCGCCGACGCCCAGGGCATTGACCTTCTCGTACAGTTCCAGGCGCAGCTCCTCGGCGCGGTTCTTGGGGCCGCGGGCCTTCAGTTCATGGATATCCACCGGCGCCATGATGGATTCCTTGGCCAGCAGCATGGCCTTCTCCGGCGTGCCGCCGATGCCGATGCCGATGATGCCCGGCGGGCACCAGCCGGCGCCCATTTCGGGGATCTTGTGCAGCACCCAGTCCACCAGGTCGTCGGAGGGGTTGAGCATGGCGAACTTGGACTTGGCTTCCGAGCCGCCGCCCTTGGCGGCGCAGATCACTTCCACGTGGTCGCCGGGGACGATTTCGAAATGCACCACGGCCGGGGTGTTGTCCTTGGTGTTCTTGCGGGCGCCGGCGGGGTCGGCCAGCACCGAGGCGCGCAGGGGGTTGTCCGGGTTGGCGTAGGCGCGGCGCACGCCTTCGTTGACCATCTCCTGCACGCTCATGGTGGCGTCGTCCCAGGTGACCTTCATGCCCACCTTGAGGAAGACCATGCCGATGCCGGTGTCCTGACAGATGGGGCGGTGGCCCTCGGCGGCCATGCGCGAATTGGTCAGGATCTGGGCGATGGCGTCCTTGGCGGCGGGGGATTCTTCCCGGTCGTAGGCCTCGCCCAGGGCCGTGATGTAGTCGAGGGGGTGGTAGTAGCTGATGTACTGGAAGGCATCGGCGACGGACTGGATCAGGTCTTCCTGGCGAATGGCGGTCATGGCAGGCTTCCGAACTAGTGGGACTGGTGTTGCAGGGTGAGCGTCTGGGTCATGATCTTGTCGGTGAGGGCGATCATGAGGGCGGAAACCAGGAAAAGGGCGTGGATGAGGGCCTGCCAGAGGATGACCCGATCGTCGATCTGGGCGGCGTTGATGAAGGTCTTCAGGAGGTGAATGGAGGAAATGCCGATCAGGGCCGTCGCCAGCTTGACCTTGAGCACCCCCGCATTGACGTGGGAAAGCCATTCCGGCTGATCGGGGTGGCCTTCCAGGTCGAGACGGGAAACGAAGGTTTCGTAGCCCCCGACGATGACCATCACCAGCAGATTGGCGATCATGACGACGTCAATGAGGCCGAGGACGATCAGCATGACCTCGTTTTCTGAGAGACTGCCCGCCTTGCTGACCAAATGGATCAGTTCGTGCATGAACTGATATACGTAGACGCCCTGGGCTGCGATCAATCCGAGGTACAGGGGGGCCTGGAGCCAGCGGCTCCAAAAAATGAACCCTTCGAGTCTGGCGACGATTTTCATGGTTTGCGGAGCTGGGGAAAAGCGGGCATCTTAACACGCGGCCCTTGCCCGCCGGAGTCGCCGGAACGCCCTAATGCTGCGGCGCAGCGTGCTTTCGTAAGCCGGTTGTAAGAAACTGCCCGTCTAATGCCGCGCAGCCCAGAAAAACAGGCGTTCTTGCAGGGGTCCCCGATCACAGCGACGAGCGCAGCATTCCCGCATTGCAGGCCGGGGGGCCTGTAATCCGTTTTCTCGTGTCTTTCTAACGTTTTTTTTTTGGCCTAATTTCGCAGAGGAGAAGCAGATGTCCAATGAATCCGTGCAGGTTTACTACCCGTCCGATGAAATCGTCAAAAACGCGGCGGTTTCCGGGATGGACGCCTACAAGGCGCTGTGCGCGGAGGCCGAGGCCGATTACGAAGGGTTCTGGGCCAAGCGCGCCCGCGAATTCCTCACCTGGAAGCAACCCTTCAACCAGGTGCTCGATCAGTCCAACGCTCCCTTCTACAAGTGGTTTGCCGACGGCAAGCTGAATGCCTCCTACAACTGTCTCGACCGCAACGTCGAGAACGGCCTGGGCGACAAGGTCGCCATCATCTTCGAAGCCGACAGCGGTGAAGTGACCAAGGTCACCTACAAGGAACTGCTGGTCAAGGTCTGCAAGATGGCCAACCTGCTGAAGTCCAAGGGCGTCAAGAAGGGTGACCGCGTCGTCATCTACCTGCCCATGACCATCGAAGGCATCGTCGCCATGCAGGCCTGCGCCCGCATCGGTGCCACCCACTCCATCGTCTTCGGCGGCTTCTCCGCCCAGTCCCTGCGCGATCGCATCAACGATGCCGGCGCCGTCATGCTCATTACCTCCGACGGCCAGTTCCGCGGCGGCAAGGCCATTCCCCTGAAGCCCATCGCCGACGAAGCCTTCACCATGGGCGGCTGCGAATCGGTCAAGAACGTCATCGTCTTCAAGCGCACGGGTGGCGACTGCGCCATGACCGCCGGCCGCGACAGCTGGCTGCACGAGGGTCTGGAAGGCCAGGCCGAAACCTGCGAACCCGAGTGGGTCGAGGCCGATCATCCGCTCTTCCTCCTCTACACCTCCGGTTCCACCGGCAAGCCCAAGGGCGTCGTGCATTGCACCGGCGGCTACCTGCTGCACGCCGTGCTGACCATGAAGTGGACCTTCGACATCAAGCCCAGCGACACCTTCTGGTGTACCGCCGACATCGGCTGGGTCACGGGCCACACCTACATCACCTACGGTCCCCTGGCCTGTGGCGTGACCGAAGTGGTCTTCGAAGGCGTTCCCACTTACCCGGATGCCGGCCGCTTCTGGAAGATGATCCAGGACCACGGCGTCACCGTGTTCTACACCGCTCCGACCGCCATCCGTTCGCTCATCAAGGCCTCCGACGCCAACGCGGCCGTCCATCCCAAGAGCTACAACCTGTCCACCCTGCGCATCCTGGGTTCCGTCGGCGAGCCGATCAACCCGGCGGCCTGGGAGTGGTACTACCAGAACGTCGGCGGCAGCCGCTGCCCCATCGTCGATACCTTCTGGCAGACCGAAACCGGCGGCCACATGATCACCCCGCTGCCGGGCGCCACGCCGCTGGTTCCGGGCTCCTGCACCCTGCCTTTCCCCGGCATCCAGTTCGCCGTGGTGGACGAAACCGGTTCCGAACTGCCTTGGGGCCAGGGCGGCATCCTGGTGTGCAAGAAGCCGTGGCCGTCCATGATCCGCACCATCTGGGGCGATCCGGACCGCTTCGTCAAGTCCTACTACCCCGCCGATTTCCAGGGCAAGCTGTACCTGGCCGGCGACGGCGCCATCCGCGACGCCAACAACGGCTACTTCACCATCACCGGCCGTATCGACGACGTGCTGAACGTTTCCGGTCACCGCATGGGCACCATGGAAATCGAATCCGCCCTGGTGGCCAACCCGCTGGTGGCTGAAGCCGCCGTCGTGGGTCGTCCCGACGACCTGACCGGTGAAGCCATCGTCGCCTTCGTGGTGCTGAAGGGTGCCCGTCCGGCCGACGCCGATGCCGCCAAGAAGATCGCCAAGGAGCTTTCCGACTGGGTGGGCAAGGAAATCGGTCCCATCGCCAAGCCCAAGGACATCCGCTTCGGCGACAACCTGCCCAAGACCCGTTCGGGCAAGATCATGCGTCGTCTGCTGCGTGGTCTGGCCAAGGGTGAGGAACTCACGCAGGACACCTCCACCCTGGAAAACCCGGCCATCCTCGAGCAACTCAAGAACTCGATCTGATGGACCGGGATCCGGGCCGGGGCAACCCGGCCCGGTCCAGGGTTGCAGGAAGCGGACCCGCCCTCTTGCCTGGGTGGGCCGCCAAACAAATAAGGCAGGGAGGAGACATGGTCGCCCACTTGGTGACCGCGAAGGCGGGGAGCGATATCCGCTGGAGAACGGCTGACACGCGGTGCGTGTTGGCCGTTTTTGTTTGGGGGTTACGCTAATGCGGCAAACGTCGACCATCCGTCAGCGGCTGGCGGGGATCGGCCTCGTGGGGCTTCCGCTGCTCAGCTTTCCCCTGGTCTCCTTGCCGGAGGGGGAAATCGCCGGCCTGCCTGCGACCTACTGTTACCTCTTCGGGGTCTGGATCGCCTTGATTGCGCTGGCCGCCTGGGTTTCCGAGAAGCGGGGACGCTGATGCTTTCCGGCTGGCTGGTCAGCGCGGTTGCCGTGGCCTACCTGGGCTTGCTCTTCGCCGTGGCGCGCTTTGGCGATGCCCGGGCCGACGCGGGTCGTTCCATCATCACGGCCAATGTCTATGCCCTGTCCCTGGCTGTCTATTGCACATCCTGGACCTTCTACGGCAGCGTCGGCCGGGCGACTTCCGGCGGGCTTTCCTTCCTGACCATCTACCTCGGTCCGACCCTGGTCCTGCTCTTCGGTACGGTCATCGCCAAGATGATCCGCATCGGCAAGGCCCAACGCATTACCTCCATCGCCGATTTCATCGCCTCGCGCTACGGCAAGAGCCAGTTTCTCGCCGGTCTGGTGACCGTCATCGCCGTTATCGGGGTTATCCCTTATATTGCACTGCAACTAAAAGCCGTGTCGGCGAGCTTCGACATCGTCTTTGCCACCCCCATCGGCAAAGGGGCGACAGGCTGGGCGGACTCCACCCTGGCCATCGCGGCGGTGATGGCCGTCTTCACCATCCTCTTCGGCACGCGCCACCTGGACGCCACGGAGCGCCACGAGGGTATGGTCGCCGCGGTGGCCTTCGAGTCCGTGGTCAAGCTGGTCGCTTTCATGGCCGTGGGGGTCTTCGTGAGCTACAGCCTCTTCGACGGTCTGGGGGACATCTTTCAGCGGGCCGCGGCGTCGCCGGAGCTGGTCAAGCTCCTCACTCTCGACCCGGCACGGGCCGGAAATTGGCTCTCGCTCATCATTCTTTCCGGCCTTGCCATCCTGTTGCTGCCCCGCCAGTTCCAGATCGCCGTCGTGGAGAATGTGGACGAAAGCCATCTGCGGCGGGCGGTCTGGCTCTTTCCGCTCTACCTCCTGCTCATCAATATCTTCGTCCTGCCCCTGGCCCTGGGGGGCATGCTGCATTTTGGCGGCGCCGGGGATGCGGATACCTTCGTCCTGACCCTGCCCCTGTCGCAGGGGGCGACGGGTCTGGCGCTCCTGGCCTTCATCGGCGGCCTCTCGGCGGCCACCGGCATGGTCATCGTCGAAACCATCGCCCTGTCCACCATGGTCTGCAACGACCTCGTCATGCCCTGGCTGCTGCGCTCCGCCTGGTTCGCCCAGCGCGCGCGGCGCGACATGTCGGGCCTTCTTCTGGGGATTCGCCGCTGGGCCATCGCCCTCATCCTGTTTCTGGGTTACGCCTATTTCCGCGCGGCGGGGGAGGCCTATGCCCTGGTGGCCATCGGCCTCATCTCCTTCGCTGCCGTGGCCCAGTTTGCGCCGGCGCTGTTCGGGGGCATGTACTGGAAGGCCGGCAACCGCGCGGGCGCCGTCGCCGGACTGCTGGGGGGGTTTGCCCTGTGGCTGTACACCCTGCTGCTGCCCTCCTTCGCCAAGTCGGGCTGGATCGGCAGGGAATTTCTCGACGCGGGACCGGCCGGCATTGTCGCCCTCAAGCCCCAGGCGCTTTTCGGGCTCACCGGTCTGGACGAGATTTCCCACTGTCTCTTCTGGAGCCTGCTGGTCAACGCCGGACTCTACGTGGCGCTCTCCCTGGCCACCCGGCCGCGGGCCGCCGAGGTGGCCCAGGCCGAGCGCTTCGTCGATGCCCTGGTCCGGGGAGAGGGGGCCACCCGGGCCAGTCTGTGGCGGGGCAGTGCGTCGGCCGGGGAACTGGTGGGGCTGCTCGAGCGATTCCTGGGGCCGGCCCGGGCCCGCCAGCAACTGGGAGCCTATGCCAGGCGGCGGAAAGCGGATGACTGGCGGGCGCTTCCCGCGGATGCCGATTTCGTCCTTTTCGCGGAGACTCAGCTTGCCGGCGCCATCGGGTCGGCCAGCGCACGGGTGATGGTGGCTTCGGTCGTCCAGGAAGAGGAACTGGGCCTCGACGAAGTACTGGGCATCCTGGACGAAGCCACCCAGGTGCGCGCCCACAGCCGCGAACTCGAGGTCAAGTCCAAGGCTCTGGAGGCGGCCACCGCCGAGTTGCGCGAGGCCAACGAGCGCCTGCGCGAACTCGATCGCATGAAGGACGATTTCATCTCCACCGTCACCCATGAACTGCGTACGCCTCTGACCTCGATCCGTGCCCTGTCGGAACTGTTGCTGGACGATCCCTGCATCGAACTCGCCGAGCGCAAGCGATTTTTCGGCATCATGGTCACCGAGGCCGAACGCCTGACCCGCCTCATCAACCAGATTCTCGACATGGCCAAACTGGAGTCGGGGAGGGCCGAGTGGGTCACGGGCGAGGTGGATCTCGCCGAAGTCATCCGGGATTCCCTGGGCTCGGTCGATCAGCTCTTCCGTGGCAAAGGCGTGGCGGTCAGCGTCGATCTGCCGGAGGCGGGGCCGGTCATCCAGGCGGACCGGGACCGTCTGGTCCAGGTCATGATCAATCTGCTGTCCAACGCGGTGAAATTCGTTCCGGTCAGTGGCGGCCAGGTGGCCGTCGCGCTGCGGCAGGGGCCGCAAGAGCTGAGGGTCAGCGTCGAGGATAACGGTCCCGGGCTGCGGCCGGAAGAGCTCGAAGTCATCTTCGAAAAATTCCGCCAGGGAGGCAACACCTTGACCGATAAACCCCAGGGAACGGGGCTGGGCTTGCCCATCAGCCGCCAGATCGTGGAATACTTTGGTGGACGCCTGTGGGCCGAAAGCGAACCCGGGCGCGGCGCGCGCTTCGTCTTTACCCTGCCGCTGCGCGCGCCGGAAAAACAGCAGCATTAGGGAGGAGTGACCATGGCGAAGAAAATCCTGATCGTGGACGATGAACCGAACATCGTCATTTCCCTGGAATTTCTCATGAAAAAGGAAGGCTTCGAGGTCGCCGTGGCCGCCGATGGCGAGGAAGGACTCGCCCGGGTGGCGAATTTCCGCCCCGACCTGGTGCTGCTCGACGTCATGATGCCCAAGAAGTCGGGCTTTGAGGTCTGCGAGGCCATTCGTTCCAACCCGGACAATGCCGGTATCCAGGTAGTCATGCTGACCGCCAAGGGCCGCGATACCGAGGTCGCCAAGGGTCTGGCCCTGGGCGCCGACGCCTACGTGACCAAGCCCTTCTCGACCAAGGAACTGCTGGCCAAGGTCAAGGCCATGCTGGCCGCGTAGGTTTCCCAAGGTCGCCTTCCCAAGGATTCTCCATGCAGGCCAAGGTTCGCTTCATCCTCGCAGCCGTCATCCTGGGGCTCCTGATGACCGGGCCCTTCGTCGTCACCTCCCTGCTGGTCTGGTTGGACATGAAGGAGGCGGAGCGCAGCCTGCTGCTCGAACTGCTGCTTTCCCGCCTGCCCATCGGCACCCTGATGACGGTCTTCGGCTTCGTCGTCGGCATGGCCATGGTGCACAAGCTCTTCCGGCAATACGTCGATGGACTCCTGCGCATGTCGGAAACCCTGCGACTCATGCTGGGGGCCAACCGCAATTTCCGCGTCGCCCTGGAAGGGCCGCCGGAGGTGCAGCATCTCGCCCGCGCCGCCAACGATCTGGCTCAGCAGCGCAACGCACTGCTGGACGACGTCGATGCCCAGATCGCCCGCGCCAAGGCCTCGGTGGAGGAAGAGAAGAACCGGCTGGCCGCCCTCATGTCGGAACTGGCCCAGGCCGTCATCGTGTGCAATCTGGACGGGCGCATCCTGCTCTACAACAACCGCGCCCGCTTGCAGTTCAAAGCCCTTGCCCAGGGGCCCACGTCGGTGAGCGGCGGGGCGCTCATCGGTCTCGGGCGCTCGATCTTTTCCATTCTGGAGAAGAACCAGGTCCATCATGCCCAGGAGGTCATACGCCAGCGCATGTCGGCCGGCAAGGCGGCCCTGGCCAATTTCGTCACCACCACCCGGGGGGGCCAGTTGCTGCGGGTGCAGATGGTCCCGGTCCTGACCGGGGCCGGCGACGCCGCGGCCGCCGCCATGGGCGGCTATGTGCTGACGGTGGAAAACATCACCCGCAGCCTGGAACAGGAGGCCCGCCGTGACCAGGTGCTGCATTCCCTCACCGAGGGCAGCCGGGCGGCCCTCGGCACCCTGCGGGCGGCGGTGACCAATCTCATCGACTACCCCGACATGGAACCCGAACTGCGCGACCGCTTCGTGCGCATCGCCGACGAAGAGGCGGCCCGCATGAGCGAGCGGCTCGACAGCACCATGGCCGAGTTCTCGGATTCGCTCAAGACCCGCTGGCCCCTGGAGGACGTCCTGGGCATCGACATCATCGCCGCCGCCCAGCGGCGCATCGAGGATTTGCTGCAATTGCCGGGCAAGTGCGAAGAAATCGACGACGCCCTGTGGATCAAGGCCGACAGTTTTTCGCTGGTGTTCGCCATCGCCTTCCTGGCCGCGCGCCTGCAGGAACACTACGAGATTCGCGAACTGCGCTTCCGTCTCAGCCACCAGGACCGGCTGGCCTATCTGGACCTCATCTGGAGCGGCCAGGCCATGTCTTCGGAGACCTTTTACACCTGGGAACTGGAAGCCATGCACGTCAGCGGCGAGAACTCGCCCCTCAGCCTGCGCGACGTCATCGACCGCCATGGGGGAGAGGTCTGGTACCAGCGGGAGAAGGCCGCCCATCGGGCCTACTTCCGTTTCGTCCTGCCCCTGGCCATGCCCGAGGCCGCCACGGTGGAACTCGACGACGAAGCCCGGGCGCGGGGCAGGCCCGAGTATTACGACTTCGACCTCTTTCAGTTCCAGAACGCCGCCGGCGTCGATCTGGACCGCAAGCTCAGCGACCTGGTTTATACGGTTTTCGATACCGAAACCACCGGCCTCGAACCGTCCAACGGCGACGAAATCATCCAGATCGGTGCCGTGCGCATCGTGAACAACCGGGTGCTACGCCAGGAGGTGTTCAATCAGCTCGTCGATCCCCAGCGCCTGCTGCGTCCTGAAACCATCCCCATCCATGGCATCACCGACGACATGGTGCGGGGGCAGCCCACCATCGACATCGTCCTGCCCGCCTTCCGGGAATTTTGCGAAGAGACCGTGCTGATCGCCCACAACGCAGCCTTCGACATGCGCTTCTTGCAACTCAAGGAGGCCTCCACCGGGATACGCTTCGACCAGCCCGTCCTCGATACCCTGTTGCTGTCCGCCGTGGCCCACCCCAACCAGGAATCCCACAAGCTCGACGTCATCCTGGAACGTCTGGGCATTTCCATCGAAACGCGCCACAACGCCCTCGACGACTCCCTGGCGACGGCGGAGGTCTTCCTGAAGCTCGTGCCGCTCCTGGCCGAAAAGGGCATCTTCACCTTGCGCCAGGCCCTGGAGGCCTCCCAGAAAACCTTCTATGCCCGCATCAAGTACTGATTCCCCGCGGGACGAAGCCTGGCCCGGTCTGCCCTGCAAGGCGCTTGATGTCCTCGCGCAGCGGTGTGCTGCGGCGGCCAGCACGGAGGATGTCGCCGCGGTCGTCGGCGAGGCGGGGCGTCTGGTGGCCGGGTATGCCGCAAGCGGGTTGGGCGGTCACCTCCTGGCCGGGCTGATTTCCGCGCTCAACGACCGGGCCGTGCGGCGGGTGATCGAGATCACCGTGCCGGAGCACCGCCTGCCTGCGGTTGCCTGGTGCTGGCTCGCCCTGGGCTCCGAGGGGCGTCACGAGCAGACCTTCGTCACCGACCAGGACAACGGGCTCATCTTCAGTGCCGCGGACGACGCCGAGGCGGCCGCCCTGCGGGAACTCTTCCTGCCCTTCGCCCGGGATGTCAATGAACGGCTGGATCGCTGCGGATTCAGTTTCTGCAAGGGGGAGGTCATGGCGGGAAATCCCCGCTGGTGCCTGTCCTTCGACGAATGGCGGCGTTGCTTCATCGACTGGGTGCGGCGTCCCGACCCTCTGGCCCTGATGCACGCCACCATATTTTTCGATCTGCGCCCCCTGTACGGCGACCTTGCCCTGGGGGAAGCCCTGCAGCGCTCGGTCCTGCACCTGACGGCGGATACGCCCGCCTTTCTGCACCTCATGGCGGCCAACGCCCTGCAGGCCCAACCCCCCCTGGGTCTCCTGGGCGACGTGGTCACGGAGGCCGGCGAACATGGCGAGGTCGTCGATCTGAAGAAATACGGCGCCCGGATCTTCGTCGACGCCGCCCGAATCTTCGCCCTGGCCAAGGGGGACGGGGCCGTCGCCACGCGGGACCGTCTTGCCCTGGCCGGGGCTGCCGCCGGAATGACCGAAGAGGAAGTCGCCGCGGGGCGGGATGCCTTGTCGCACCTGCTGCGCCTGCGGCTGGCACGGCAGGCGCAGGCGCTCGCGCGCGGGGAGACACCCCACCACGGTGTCGTCCCGGAGCAGTTGCACGGCGTCGATCGCGCCATCCTGCGCGAATGCCTGCGGGAAGCCAGGCGCGTGCAGCAGCGCCTCAAGCTGAACTATGCCCTTTGAGTTTGCCATTTCCCGGTTTCCCTGCCCCTATACTTTGCCGGCGCAAGGCGAGCGCCGCGCGATCCCCTGACAACCCCGCACCATGACAAGCACCATGCTCGAACACACCCAAGCCCAACTCCAGGAGGCAGGCGCCCGGCGTTTTGCCGGGGCCGCCGCGCTCTTCCTCGCCAAGCACGCCCCCTTCAACCGTATGGCCCGCGCATCGCTGGAGTGGGTCGCCGCGCGGGTCCAGGTCGCCTTCTACCCGGCGGGATCCTGCATCCTCGCGCCGGAGAGCGGCGTCGTGGCCTACTTCCACATCGTCGAATCGGGCAAGGTCCAGGCCCGCCAGACTGGAGAAGTCGCGGTGACCGAGTATTCCGTGCTCACCCTGGGTCCCGGTGAGAGCTTTCCCATCGGCGCCGTGACGGCCCGGCGCCCGTCCACCAACACTTACGTCGCTCTGGAGGACACCTTCTGCTATCGCGTGCCGGCGCAGGATTTTCTGGAGTTGATGACGGCAAGCCCCGAATTCAATCTGTTTTGCACCCAATACATCGCCAGCCTCCTCAATCAATCGCGGCAGCAACTGCAAATCCAGTTTTCCCAGCGCGCCAGCGAGCAGCAGACCCTCAATTCGCCCCTGGCTGCCGTGGGCAGCCGTTCCCCCGTCACCGTCACCCCGGAGGTGTCCTTGCGGGCGGCCCTGGAGACCATGTCCCGCGCCAAGGTCGGGTCACTGGTGGTGGTCGATGGCGGCAAGAAGCCGGTCGGCATCTTTACGCGCACCGATCTGCTCGACCGGGTCGTCCTGGCCGACCTCGCCCAGGACCAGCCCATCGCCCGGGCCATGTCCCCCGATCCCTTCCAGCTCGAAGAGCACGCCACGGCCTACGACGCCATGCTGGCCATGGCCACCCACGGCATTCGGCACGTCCTGGTGGTGGATGGGGAGGGATGCCTGACCGGCGTGGTTTCCGAGCGCGACCTCTTCGCCCTGCAGCGGGTGGGCCTGCGCCAGATCCGCCAGTCCATCGAATCGGCCCGGGGGGTCGAATCCCTGTGCCAGTCGGCCGCCGACGTGCGCCAACTGGCGTTCAACATGCTGGCCCAGGGCATAGGCGCCGAACAGCTCACCCAGTTCATCTCCGCCCTGAACGACGCGCTGACCCGGCGCATCATCGAACTCAACCTGGAACGCCACGATTTTGCCGGGATAGCCTGGTGCTGGCTGGCCTTCGGGTCGGAGGGCCGGGACGAGCAGACCTTCAGCACCGATCAGGATAACGGCATCGTCTACAGCTGCGACGACTTCCACGACCGGGAGGAGCTCAAGCTGCGCTTCCTGGCCTTTGCGCGGGAGGTCAACGCGGACCTGGATCGCTGCGGTTTCCCCCTCTGCAAGGGCAACATCATGGCGAGCAATCCCCAGTGGTGCCTCTCCCTGGGGGAGTGGAAGGACCAGTTCTCGCGCTGGATTCGCGAGCCCCAGCCCGAGGCGCTGCTCAATGCCACGATCTTCTTCGATTTCCGGGGCCTGTACGGCGAGGCCGTTCTGGCCGAACAGCTTCGCCGCCACCTCCTTGCCCTGACCACGTCCAATGCGCTCTTCCTGCGCGCCATGGCTCACAACGCCCTCGACGTCGGTCCGCCGCTGGGCACCTTCCGGGATTTCGTCACCGATCAGGACGCCGATCACCCCGGATGCATCGATCTGAAAAAATACGGTATCCGACTCTTCGTCGATGCCGGGCGCATTTACGCCCTGGCCACCGGGGTGCGCAACACCAATACAGTGCAGCGCCTGCGGCTTGCCGCCCAGCGCCTCAACGTCAAGCCGGAGGAGGTGGAGGCGACGGTGGAGGCCCTGCACTTCATCCAGTTGCTGCGTCTGCGCCACCAGCACCTGGAAGGCGAGCCCGGGCGCCAGGGCGACAATCACGTCAACCCCGAGCAGTTGAACGAACTGGACCGGCGTATCCTGAAGGAGTCCTTCCGCCAGGCGCGCAAGCTGCAAAACCGTCTGAAACTCGATTACCAGGTGGGGTAGAGCCCATGCATCACCCTGACTTGCCTGGGCCTGGCGTCCAATCCCCCAGCCCCCCGCCCGCCGGGCGGCAGAAACGCGCCGCCCGGGATGCGGAGCATCCATTCGTTTGAAGCATGTTCGATCTCAAGAAAATTCTCTTTCGGGGCGATAGCGCTCCCCTTGACCTCGACGCGGAGCTGCGGGCGTTTGTCGAAACCTGGCGGGGGGCCCCGGTCCCCGACCTGGAAGAAGTCCACTACCACTGCCGCTACGTCGTCGTCGATACGGTGACGGCCGGTTCGCCGGACGCGCGCGATACCCTGCTGGGCCTTGCCGCCGTCGGCGTGGTGCGCGGGGGCCTCGTGCTTCCCGACGACGTGCTGGCCCTGGATTTCACCGCCGAGCGCCCCCCCGGCGAGGTCGAGCGGTGCCTGGCAGCCTTTCTGGGTTTCGTCGGTCATGGTCCCCTCGTCGTGTTCGGGGCATCCCCCACCCAGACCTTGGTGCAGGGCCTCCTGCGCGAGCGCCTGGGCGTCGAATTCTTGCCCCTGTGGATCGATCTTGCGCTGCTTCTGCCGCAATACTGCGGGGCGCCCCCCGGGGGCGCGGCGCGCCGGGAGGACTGGTTGCGCAGCCTGGGTATCGATGCTCCGCCAGGGCGTGACGCGGTGGCCAACGCCCTGGGGCTGGCCCGTTTGCTCCAGGTGCTGCTGCCCCGGGCGACGGAACAGGGGGCCGACACGCCCCGCCGCCTCGCGGCGACGGGACGACGCTTCTTCCGGCCGGGAGGTTGAACGCCATGGCCCGCGGTTTTTCCCGCCTGTACCGCTACTACGGCATCTATACCGTGGGCTTCGTGCTCTTCGTGGCCCTCCTGTCCTTCCTGGAAGCGCAGGGCATGCCCGCGCGCTGGATCGGCTACGCCTTCCTCCTCTTTACCATCGTCACCTACGCGGTGATCGGCGTCTTCAGCCGTACCGCCGACGTGGCCGAATACTACGTCGCCGGGCGGCGGGTTCCCGCCATGCTCAACGGCATGGCCACCGGGGCCGACTGGATGAGCGCCGCCTCCTTCATCGGCATGGCCGGCAGCCTGTATCTTTCCGGTTTTCAGGGGCTGGCTTTCGTCGTCGGCTGGACCGGGGGCTTCGTTCTGGTCGCCCTCTACCTGGCGCCCTATTTACGGCGTTTCGGCGAATACACCATTCCGGATTTTCTTGGGGCGCGCTACGGGGGGATCGCCGTTCGCCTCCTGGCGGTGGCGGCGGCCATCCTCGCCTCCTTCGTCTATGTCGTCGCCCAGATCTACGGCGTGGGCGTCATCACCAGCCGTTTCGTCAATCTGCAATTCGAGATCGGTGTCTTCGTCGGTCTGGCCGGCATTCTGGTCTGCTCCTTTCTGGGCGGGATGCGCGCCGTCACCTGGACCCAGGTGGCCCAGTACGTCGTGGTCATCGTGGCCTATATCACCCCGGTGGCTTTGCTGGCCTACAAGGTCACCGGTATTCCCTTGCCTCAGGTGGTCTATGGTCAGGTGCTGCAAAAGGTGGGAATCCTGGAAGGGCAGATCTTCCAATTGCCGGCCGAAGTCGAGGCGCGCCAGCTCTTTCGTGAGCGGGCCGAGGGCTACGCGCAGAAAATCGCCCGCCTGCCCGATTCGCTCAGCGAGGAACGCCTGGCCCTGACCGAACGCATTGCCGAGTTGAAGGCCAGCGATGCCTCCATGCGCGACATCGTCCAGGCCGAGAAGCAGCGCCGGGATCTTCCCCAGACCGAGGAACAGGCGCGTCTGCGCTGGGAGGCCGCCATGGCGGCGGCGGAAGAAAGGGCGCGGCCCCCCATCCACCATGCCGAAGCCTTTCCCGAGGTGGCCGGCGGCCCGTCGGCCGCCGTGCAGAAGATCAACTTCCTGGCCCTCGTGTTCTGTCTCACCATCGGCACCGCCGCCTTGCCCCACGTGCTGATGCGCTACTACACCACGCCGTCGGTACGCGACGCGCGGGTTTCCGTCTTCTGGTCCATCGTGTTCATTTCTCTCCTCTACATGACGGCGCCCGCCTACGCGGTCCTGGCCAAATACGAGGTGCTGTCGCAACTGGCGGAAATTCCCATCGCCCGCCTGCCGGGTTGGGTCGCCGCATGGACCAAGGTGGGCCTGGTGGCTTTCGAGGACATCAATCGCGACGGCATCCTGCAACTCGCTGAACTGTCCTTCAACCCCGACGTGATCGTTCTGGCCACCCCGGAAATTGCGGGCATGCCCTTCGTGGTTTCGGGTCTGGTCGCCGCCGGAGGCCTGGCGGCGGCCCTCTCCACCGCCGACGGCCTGCTGCTCACCATCACCAGCGCCCTCTCCCACGATCTGTACTACCGCATATTCCGCCCCCGGGCCTCGACCCAGTTCCGCCTGGTCATCTCCAAGTCCCTGCTCCTGGTCGTGGCCGTCCTGGCTGCTTCGGTGGCGGCCCAGAAGCCGGGCACCATTCTTTATATGGTGGCCTGGGCCTTTTCCATCGCCGGTTCGGCCTTTTTCCCGGCCCTCGTCCTGGGGGTCTTCTGGAAGCGGGCCAACCGGGAAGGCGCCATCGCGGGGATGGGTGTGGGATTGTTCGTGTCCCTCTACTACATCCTGCGCGTCGAGGCGGCTCGTTTCCCGGCGCTGCCCCTGGGCGAGCCGATGGCCCCGTGGTTCGACATCCAGTCCATTTCCGCGGGGGTCTTCGGCGTGCCCCTCGGCTTCCTCGCCATGGTGACGGTCAGTCTCCTGACC
This sequence comes from Betaproteobacteria bacterium, assembly GCA_016720065.1. Taxonomy (NCBI): domain Bacteria; kingdom Pseudomonadati; phylum Pseudomonadota; class Betaproteobacteria; species Betaproteobacteria bacterium. The sequence goes on from JADJXY010000002.1 coordinate 648,471, forward strand.
CGTCCGCCTTCCCAGGAAACCCAGGATTTCGTGACCAGCGTGCGCTACCCCCATGCGGAGGGTGAGGCGGGGGAGCGGGAGCCTCGGCCATGAAGAGAATCGGGAACCGGCAAGACGAATACTGGCGGCGCAACGTGGGCCTGACCCTCGCCTTGCTGTTGCTCTGGCTCCTGGTCACCTTCGTTGCCCCCTTTTACGCCCGGGAACTCAACACCATGAGTTTTCTGGGATTTCCGCTGGGTTTCTACATGGCGGCCCAGGGGGCTGTCCTGGTGGATATCGTCATCATCGGGGTCTACGCCTGGCGCATGAACCGCCTTGACGACCAGTACGGGCGGGAGCGCGATGACTAGCCGGCCCGTAAGCCGGCCGTAAGTTTGTCGGGAAATATTTTTGCATCCGGGCCGGGGGCTGCGCGTGTTTAGAGCCTATAAACCGCCGTCCCACGGGCGTTTTTGCCAGACTTGCGGCGGAACGACTGATCCATTCGACCCTTGCGACAAGACGCCCGCTGTAAGCCTGGTGTCAGCTTCCTTAAGCTAAGCTTAAGCCCGCTACCCTCAGTCAATTAAAAATGGGGGAGCTTCCATGGCCCCGGGCGCCGCTTGAGCGGCCGAGGGGATTGGCCTCGGGTCCGGCAGTCCACGGGGCCGTGACGATTGACACCGAAGGAGGGTGCACCATGCAGTTATCCGAGAAACATCGGGAGTACTGGCACCGCAATCTCAAGATCACCGGACTCTTGCTGGGGATCTGGTTTGTGGTGACCTACGTGGCCGCGTTTTTCGCGCGGGATCTCAACGCCATCACCATTCTTGGCTTTCCCCTCGGCTTCTATATGGGAGCCCAGGGTTCCTTGATCATTTATGTGGCGATCATCTGGTATTACGCGCGCTACATGAACGACCTCGACAAGGAGTACGGCGTGCACGAGGGGGATGACTGATGAACACGACCATGAGTTCGAATCAGGCCTTCTTCAAGCAGCTTTCCCGCTACTACACCTTCTACACCGGCGGCTTCATCGCCTTCGTGATCGTGGTCGGAATACTGGAATTTGCCGGGGTGCCCAACAAGATCCTCGGTTATCTCTTCCTCTTTGCCACCATCCTGCTCTACGCCGGCATCGGCTTCATGTCCAAGACGGCGGACGTGGGGGAGTACTACGTGGCGGGGCGGCGCGTTCCGGCGCTGTTCAACGGCATGGCCACCGGCGCAGACTGGATGAGCGCAGCCTCCTTCATCGGCATGGCGGGCACCCTGTACCACTCCGGCTATGACGGCCTGGCCTTCATCATGGGCTGGACGGGGGGCTACTGCCTGGTGGCGCTCTTCCTGGCGCCCTACCTGCGCAAGTTCGGGCAATTCACCATTCCCGACTTTCTGGGGGCCCGTTACGGCGGCAACATCCCGCGCTTCATCGGCGTGGTCGCGGCCGTCACCTGCTCCTTTACCTACGTCATCGCCCAGATCTACGGCGTCGGCATCATCACCGCACGCTTCACTGGCCTGGAATTCCAGATCGGCGTCTTCGTCGGTCTCGCCGGCATCCTGGTCTGCTCCTTCCTGGGGGGCATGAAGGCGGTGACCTGGACCCAGGTGGCCCAGTACATCATCCTCATCGTCGCCTACATGATCCCGGTGGTCTGGCTTTCGGTGAAGCACACCAACGTGCCGGTTCCGCAGGTGGCTTACGGCTACGTCCTGCAGAAGGTCACCGAGCGCGAGAAGGTGCTCAACGACAAGACCAGCGAGGTGGGGGCCAAGGAAGAGAGCGTGCGCCAGATCTTCCGCGACCGCGCTGCCGCAGCGGAAGCCAAGCTGAAGGAACTGGAGGCCTCCGGGCCGACTTTCCTGGCGGCGGAAAAGGACAAGGCCGCGGCCAAGGTCGCCGAGCTCAAGGCCGCCAACGCCGACGCCAAGGCCATCGAGGCGGCCGAGAAGGCGGTCAAGGACTTCCCGGCTGACGTGGCCGCCGCCAAGGCACAGTGGAAGAAGGATGCCGACGGCGCCAAGGCCAAGGCCGCTCCGGTCAAGCCCCACGCCGAGGCCTTCCCGGCCAAGGATGACGCCGCCCGGGACGTGGCCAAGAAGAACTTCCTCGCCCTGGTGTTCTGCCTCATGGTGGGGACGGCCGCACTGCCGCACATCCTGATGCGCTTCTACACCACGCCTTCGGTACAGGAGGCGCGACGCTCGGTGTTCTGGTCGCTGTTCTTCATCTTCCTCCTCTACTTCACCGCCCCGGCGCTCGCTGTGCTGGTCAAGTACGAGGTCTACAGCAACCTGGTGGGAACCGCCTTCGCGCAATTGCCGGCGTGGGTCTCCAACTGGGCGGCGGTGGACAAGACGCTGATGGCGATCACCGACATCAACAAGGACGGCATCGTGCAACTGGCCGAAATCACCATCGGCGGCGACCTGGTGGTGCTGGCGACCCCCGAGATCGCAGGGCTGCCCTACGTGATCTCCGGCCTGGTGGCGGCGGGCGGCCTGGCCGCGGCGCTGTCCACCGCCGACGGTCTGCTGCTGACCATCGCCAACGCCCTGTCCCACGACGTGTATTACAAGATGATCGATCCCAATGCGCCGACCACCCGCCGTCTGGTGGTGTCCAAGGCGCTGCTCCTGGTGGTGGCGCTGCTTGCGGCCTATGTCACTTCCTTGAAGCCGGGGGACATCCTCTTCCTCGTCGGGGCGGCGTTCTCGCTGGCGGCATCGGCCTTCTTCCCGGCCCTCGTGTGCGGGGTGTTCTGGAAGCGGGCCAACAAGCTGGGGGCCATCCTCGGCATGCTGGCGGGTCTGGGGATCTGTGCCTACTACATGTACATCACCTACCCGTTCTTCGGCGTCAATGCCCCCAAGTGGTGGGACATCAACCCCATCTCCGCCGGCATCTTCGGCATCCCCGCCGGCTTCATCGGCATCATCGTCGGGACGCTCATCAGCCCGGCGCCGTCCAGGGAAGTCCAGGAACTGGTGGACCATGTCCGCTACCCGAACCTGGAAGGTGACCTCAATACCCAGGGCAGCTGATGCCGCTTGCCCATCAAGGTAAAAAGCCCGCTTCGGCGGGCTTTTTTTCAGAAGGGAAGGTCCTGCACCAGGTGGCGCAGATCGCTGCGCTCCGTGTCGCGGATCAACTGATTGCTGCGTCGCGGGTCGAAGGCGCGCAGGTGCTCGACGACGCCCTTGACCCGATCCGGATTGAGGGCGTGGTGCTGGGCCATGCCCAACTGGTACCAGACCTCGCCGGCCATGGGTTGCAGCCGGGCGGCCTCTTCAAGAGCGGCGGCGGCCTCGCCGTGGCGGCCCTGGGCGGCCCGGGCCATGCCGAGGCCGTACCAGGCGCGGTCCAGATTCGGGCGGATACGCACAGCCTCGGCGAAGGCCTCGGCCGCTCCGGCCGGGTCGCCGCCCTGATCGAGGGAAAAGCCCAGGTTGAAGCGGGTCTCCGCGTCGTCTGGCTGCAAACGAACCGCTTCCTGGAACCAGTGTATGCTCTCGCGCCAGCGTTTCGCCCGGGCGGCGAGGTAGCCCAGATTGCGGGCTGCCGAAGCATCCGGAGCGTGATGAAACGCCGCAACGTAGGCTTCAAAGGCCAGATCGGTCTGGCCCAGGAAGTGAAACAGCCAGCCGCGGGTGGTGTAACGCCAATGCTCGAAATTCATGGGGCGGGAAGGCTCCGGTCGAACAGGGTCGGCGGACCGACCCGGGATTGAGGAAAGCGTCATGGTATCCAGCCAGTTGTTCATTGTCAGCGTGTTGCGCGCCCTGGTCGAAGTGGCCGGGCTCTTTCTCCTCGGCCAGGGCCTCCTCTGGGTTCTGGCCGGCGCAGGGCGCGAGCGCAATGCGGTCTACCGTCTCTTCCAACTCCTCACCAGGCCGGTGGTCCGCGCGGTGCGGGCCCTTGCGCCCAAGGTCATCCTGGACCGCCACATTCCCGTGGTCGCCTTCTTCCTTCTCTTCTGGCTGTGGATATTTCTCGCCTACCTGCGCCGCCTCATCTGCGACGCCAACGGAATCGCCTGCGGCTGAAGGGCCGTGTGCCGTTGCCCGCAAGCCCAGGCGGCTGTTGGTGTTGCCAGGTAGTTCTGATAGAATGCGCCGCTTCGCGGAGAGGTGGATGAGCGGTTTAAGTCGCACGCCTGGAAAGCGTGTGTGGGTTAATAGCCCACCGCGGGTTCGAATCCCGCCCTCTCCGCCAGGATTATAAGAAAACCGCCTATCCAGGCGGTTTTTTTTCGCCTACACCTGCGTGTCTGCGCGGGTTGCTGCGGGTTCAAGCGGGATCGCCGGGAACTGGCCGAATGGGTCGCCTCGCTGCGACCCGACGAGGTCGTCATGGACAGCACCGGCATCTACTGGAAGAGTCCGTATGCGGCGCTGGAGGCGGTCGGCATTCGCGCGAAGGTGGTCAATGCGCGGCACGTCAAGAACGTCCCGGGGCGCAAGACGGATGTCGGGGACGCCCACTGGCTGGCAACGCTGGCGCGCGCGGGTCTGCTGCGCGGCTCGTTCGTGCCGCCGGCCAAACTGCGCAAACTGCGCCTGATTGCCCGGCAGCGGCAGAAGCTGGTCGGCCAGCTGGCCTCCGAGAAGAACCGGCTGCACAAGGTGCTCACCGACAGCGGCGTTCGCCTCGGCGTCGTGGTCAGTGATCTGCACGGCCAGTCGGCCCGGGCCATGGTCAAGGCGATCATTGCCGGGCAATCGCCTCAAGAAGTCCTCCGGTTCGCCAGCCGTCGGCTCAAGGCCAGTCGTGAGGAACTGTTCGACGCCTTGCAGGGCGAGCTGACCGCCAGTCACCGGTTTGTGCTCGATGAACTGATGGGCCATGTCGAGGAGATCGAGGCCCGCATCGCCCGCTTCGACGCCCGCCTGCTGGGCGAACTGGAAGCCGAGCGCAATACCCTGGCGCTGCTTCAAACCATCCCCGGCGTCGATCTGATCGGCGCGGCCATGCTACTCGTGGAAATCGGCACCGACATGAACGCCTTCGGCAGCCCTGACCGTCTGGCCTCTTGGGTGGGCATCTGCCCCGGTAACAACGAGTCTGCCTGCAAGCGAAAGTCCGGCCATGTTCGCAAGGGCAACCTCTACGTCCGTCGCCTGCTCTGCGAGTTTGCCCATGCCGCCAGCCGCACCACCTCGGTGTTCAAGTCGAAGTTCCAGGCGCTCGTCGTCCGCCGCGGCTACAAACGAGCCATCATCGCCATTGGCCACAAGATTCTGCGCACCCTCTACTTCATGCTCAAGCGGCGCGAACATTACCGGGATTCCGCCACCGACTATGAAGCGCTCTCCGTCCAACGTAATGCCCCGCGCTGGATCAAGGCCCTCACCAAGTTCGGCTTCATCGCCCCAGCCACCGCCTGATCGCTTCGCCGATTGCTGCGCCTCGCCTTTCCATGACCCTCATCGGTCAGCATTGCGCTCGCCCTCGGAGGCATCTCTTTCACGCTAAACATCACAACACACCGCGCAGGTTTCACTTTCGCCCCTGACTGCCAAAGCGTATGATGTACAGAATACTGCACATCTTGTGTGGTTCAGGAGGCCATCATGGGTATTTCCGCAAGCGACGTTATTCCCCTCTCGCACGCCAGAGCGAACTTCTCGGAGCTGGCCGAAGAGGTTAAAGCAGGTGCCGAGAAGATCATCACCAAGAACGGCGAGAGCTATATCGCCCTGATCGACGCCAGCCGTCTGGACTACTACCACCAACTGGAACGCGAGCGCATTCACCTGCTGTTGATCGACGATGCCTCCAAGGGGCTCGACGATGTGGCCGCTGGCAAGGTGAAGGATGCCCGTAGCGTGATCCAGTCCATCAAGCGCCGCCGTAGCGCCTGATTTGCGGCAGGGTCAGCTTGTGGCGAAAAAACCTGTCGTCAAATTCACTGCTAATTTCGAGCGCAACCTCGAAGGCATCGAACTTTTCCTGACCGAAGTGGAAGCACCGCAGGCCTTCGGCGGCTTGCTGGATGAACTGCTCGACACGGTGATCCCCAACCTTGAGCGCTTCCCGGGAATGGGTAGGCCATTTTTGGCCCGCCAAGCGCGCTCCGTCGAGACCACCAATGCCTTGGCGACGCTACGCGCAAAGTTGTTGGCGCTGACACCGGACGCGGATGCCTTGCGCGAATACGTCCTCAAGGATTACCTGCTGCTCTACGCACCGATTGGCGGCGCGATTTACCTGCTCGCCATCAGGCATCAGCGGCAACTTTCGTTCGACTTTGAAGGCCACTGGGGACGATAAACCAACGCCATAGTACTTGCTCCTGCTCCTGCCACTGCCACTGCTCAGCTTCAGGCAAGCCAGGGCGACCCCTCCCAGCAGGGGCGCGACCCGGCCCGCAGCAGCTTCGACTCCGGTCGCACGCGGCAGCCGGGCCGGTCGACTTGGACTTACTGCTTGATCGCTTCCAGGGAGATGTTCAGGGTGACCTCGTCGCTGACGTAGGGCACGCTCTTGCTGACGTTGAAATCGCTGCGCTTGATCTTGGTGACGGCGTTGGCGCCGATGGCGTCGCGCTTGACCATGGGGTGGGGCTGGGCGGCGAAGTGGGTGACGGCCAGGGTCACCGGCTTGGTGACGCCCTTGATGGTGAGGTTGCCGTCGATGGAGACCGGCTTGTCGCCTTCGAACTTCACCTGGGTGGATTTGAAGGTGATGGTCGGGTGATTGGCCGTATCGAAGAGTTCCGGCCCCTGGATGTGTTCGGCGAACAGGGCTGAGCCGGCATCGACGGACCTGGCATCGATGCTGATGTCTACCGATCCGCTGCGGGCGGCCTTATCCCAAACGATGGTTCCCGTGGTCTTCAGGAAGCGGTGGGTCTGGGTGCTGAAGCCCAGGTGGTTGTAGCTGAAGCTGGGGTAGGTGTGGGTGCCTTCGACGGCATAGGTTTCCGGTGCGGCAAGGGCGGGGAAGGCCAGGGTGGCGGTCAGGGCGGCGAGGGCGAGGCTTTTCTTCATGGGTTTCTCCTTGTGAGGATTGATTGCGGGGGATTACTTGCGGGGGATTACTTGCGGGGCGCCGCGACGATGCGGAACTTGATGTGAACTTCGTTGGCGACGGTGGAAACGTCGGACCAGACGCCGTCGCCGACGGCAAAATCGAGGCGCTTCAGGGTGAAGGCACCGTCGAACACGCCGTTGCCCGCTTCCTGGCGGAAGCTCATGGGCGCGACGATGTCCTGGGTCTTGCCCTTGATGGTGAGCTTGCCGGCGAGTTCGTAGCGTTCACCCCCCAGGGGCTTCACTGCCGTGGAGACGAAGCTTGCGCCGGGAAAGGCCTTGAGGTTGAACCAGGCCTTGCCTACCACTTCGTCGTTGGCGTCCCTGGATCCCGCATCCACGCTGGCCAGGTCGAGTTCGAAGCGGGCGCTGGCGGCGGCGGGTCTGGCCGGGTCGAAGCTCAGGCTGGCCGAGAATTTGCGGAAGCGCCCCTCCACGGGAACGCCCATCTGGCGCGAGACGAAGCCGAGGCTGCTCTTGTCGGCGAGGAATTCGCCGTATTCGACCGCGTGGGCGGCGGGGGCCGCCAGGGCGAGGGCGGTGGCGAGGGAAAGCAGGCGGGTCATGGGCTTCTCCGGATCAGGGTTGCTTGGCGAGAAAGGGCAGCATGCGGGCGAGGATGTCGTCCTTGTCGATCAGATGGTGCTTAAGGGCGGCGCCGATGTGGGCGAGGACGAGGAGGAAAAGGGTGCCGTTGAGCCCCATGTGGACGCCCTTGAGCATGTCCCCCAGGGCTTCGTCCTTGCCCAGCAGATCCGGCAGGGGCAGGACGCCGAACCACACGGTCTGGAAGCCCTTGGCCGAACTCATGAGCCAGCCGGATAGCGGAATCGCCAGCATCAGCAGGTACAGGAGGTGGTGCAGGCCATGGGCGGCGGTCTGCTGCCAGCGCGGCATGGCGGCGGGCAGGGGCGGCGGCCGGTGGCCGATACGCCAGGCAAGCCGGGCGAGAACGAGCAGAAAGGCGGTGACTCCGGCCCATTTGTGCCAGGAATAGACCTTGAGCTTCCAGGGCGAGAGGGGCAGGTCGTGCATGTAGGTCCCTACGGCGAAGAGGCCGAGCAGCAGGAAGGCCATGATCCAGTGCAGGGCGATGGCGGTGGAGGTGTAGCGCAGGGGGGGCATGGTGTTCTCAGGAGAGTCGGGCAGGGCGGAAGGCGTAAGCGTCCATGGCCAGGATGCCGTGGTCGACGCCGGCGTGAAAACGCTCGCGCCGGCTGTGCGGCCCGCCGGCGCCCAGGGCGACGAAGAGGGGTAGCAGGTGCTCCTCGCTGGGGTGGGCGCGCCGGGCGGCGGGCGCTCGCTGGCGGTAGTCGACGAGAGCGGCATCGTCGCCGCGCTCGACGCATTCGTGTATCCAGGCGGCAAATTCGTCCACGTAGGCCAGGGGCTCACCGCCGGTGGCTGCGCCCAGGCGGAAATCGGCCAGGTTGTGGGTCAGGTTGCCCGAGGCCAGGATCAGCACGCCCTGGTCGAGGAGTCCCCGCAGGGCCCGGCCCAGGGCCAAGTGCTCCCGCGCGCCCCGGCCGCCGAGCAGGGAGAGCGGAACGACGGGAATGTCGGCCTCCGGATACATGAGCATGAGCGGCGTCCAGGCGCCGTGGTCCAGCCCTCGGTCGGGTTCGCTGGCTGCTTGGAGGCCGGCTTCTTGCAGGGCGCGGAGGACGGCGGAGGTCACGGCCTGGTCACCCCGGGCGGGATAGCGCAGGCGGTAGAGTTCGGGCGGGAAGCCGTGGAAATCATGCAGGGTCTCCGGCGCTTCGGCGTACCCGACCGTGGGACGTTCGGCCTGCCAGTGGGCGCTGACGACGACTATGGCCCGGGGCCGCGGCAGGGTCGCGGCGAAACGGGTCAGGGCAGCGCCGGCCGCCCCGGGTTCCAAGGCCAGGGTGGGCGCGCCGTGGGGAACGAAGAGGGCGGGAAGCGGCTGTGAAGACGTGGGCATGATGCTTGGTGGCTAGCGCGCGCCAAAGAGTTCCTGCACCAGGCAGGGGAGCGGGCGGGGCGGACGGCCGACCAGGGCGGCGAAATCGTCGCTGACCCGGTCGAAGCGGCCCTGGGCCACGGCGCTGTACATATTGGCCACCGCCCGGGCCAGCCAGGAGGGCAAGCCGTGGGCGGCCAGGGCTGCGGCGCAGGCGTCCTCGCTCACCGGCTGGTAACGTAGCGGGCGGCCCGTCACCCGGGCCACGGCGGCGGCCACTTCGTGGTAGTCGTGGGTCGTCTGGCCGGTGAGTTCGTAGACCGGCTTGGCCAGGGCGGGGGCCAGGGTGGCGGCGGCGATGGCCTCGGCCAGTTCTGCGCGGCTGATGAAACTGGCTTTGCCCTCGCCGGCGGGCAGGTCGAAAACGCCGCTCTCGGCGGCGCCGGCCACGGCCATGGGCAGTAGCTCCGCGTAGAGCGGATTGCGCAGGGCGGTCCAGGCCAGGCCGGAAGCGGCCAGATCGGCCTCGGTGCAGCGATGGACGGCGGCGAACTCGGCGGGCGAATCCGCCGCCACGTCCAGGAAGCTGGTATAGACGATGCGCCCGACGCCGGCCGCACGGGCGGCGGCAATGGCCGCCCGGTGCTGGGCGATGCGCTGCTCCCGGGGGCCGTCGGTGGATACCAGCACCAGGGTGGCGGCACCAGCAAACGCGGCGGGCAGGGTTTCGGGCCGGTCGAAATCGCCGCTGCGCACGCTGAGTCCCCGGCTGGCGAGGTCCGCTGCCTTGCCGGGATCGCGAACGCTCGCTGCGAGGCCGACGGGGGTGCCCTGGCGGGCGATCAGGTGTTCCACGATGGAGCGGCCGAGTTGGCCGTTGGCGCCGCTGACGACGATCATGACGATTTCCTTGAACGATGCGATGGACGAACTGTAGGCCTGAAATTGGCTTTCAAATAGGAGACAATGTAAACATCACTGTTGCAAAGAATGGGGTAAATCAAATGGATCGTCTGGCGGCCATGGAGGTCTTCGTGCGGGTTGCCCAGCAGGGGAGTTTTGCCGCAGTCGCCCGCCAGAAGGACGTGCCCCGCTCGGCGGTCACCCGCCAGGTTGCCGCCCTGGAGGCACAACTCGGGGTACGGCTCATCGCCCGCAGCACCCGCAGTCTCAGCCTCACATCGGCCGGCGTCGCCTATCTGGAGCGCTGCCGCGAAATCCTCAACCTGGTCGAAGCGGCCGAGGGCAGTCTGGCCGGGGAGGGGGCGGAGCCCCGGGGGACGCTGCGGCTCAGCGTTCCGCTCAGCTTCGGCCTGCGCCACCTGGTGCCCCTGCTGCTCGATTTCGCGGTCACCTACCCGGAGATCGCCGTGGAGACGGATTTCACCGACCGGCGGGTCAAACTGATCGAGGAGGGCCTCGATCTGGCCATTCGTATCACCGCCCGCCTCGACCCCCTCGACGTGGCTCGTCGCATCGGCAGCACCCGTCTGTTGACGGTGGCCTCGCCCGAGTACCTGCGCCGCCACGGCGAACCCTTGCATCCCTCCGAACTGCTCGATCGGGAGTGCCTGATCTACCTGCCTGTGCAGCAGGCGGGCTGGTCCTACCTGGTGGAGGGGGAGATGCGCACCTACCTCGTGGGGGGAAGATTCCGCGCCAACAACGGCGATGCGCTTCTGGAGGCCAATCGGCGCGGCCTGGGCATTTCGGTCCAGCCCAGCTTTCTGGCCGCCACCGCCATCGAGGCGGGTTGGGTACGGCCCATCCTCACCGCCTATCCCATGCCGGAACTCGGCATCTACGCCCTCCTGCCCGGCAATCGCTACGTGCCCCGCCCGGTGCGGGTGCTGATCGACTATCTGGCGGAACGCATCGGCAGCCGGCCTTATTGGGAAGCCGGGCTGCCGCCCGCGGGGGCGGTACATCCGCCGGAAGCGACCAGTGCCGGGCGGGAGGGAGCGCCTATTTGAGTCCTTCTGCCGCCAGGGCGGCCTGGACGGCGGGGCGGGCGGCCATGCGCGCCTGGAAGGCCAGCAGCGCGGCAAAGGCGGAGGTCTCCACCGCCAAGGGCTTGGCCCAACGGCTCACCGTGTAGAGGTAGGCATCGGCCACCGTGAACGGGGCTCCCAGGAGATAGTCGCGGCCGGCCAGGGCGGCGTCGACGAAAGCCAGCCGGCGCGCGAGGTTGGCCCGGGCCGCCGCCTTCCAGTCGGCCGAGGCGTCGGGTTTGAAGAGGGGGCTGAAATTTTTGTGGATCTCGGTGCCGATGAAGGTCAGCCATTCCTGCACCCGGGCCCGTTCCAGGGTACCGGCGGGGGGCAGCAGCCCCGCCGCCGGCTTCTGGTCCGCCAGGTGCTGCACGATGGCAGGGCCTTCAGTGAGTATCTGGCCGTCGTCCAGTTCCAGGGCAGGAACGTAACCCTTGGGGTTGACGGCGTAGTAGTCGTCCCCATTGGAGACAAGGGTGTGGGTCTTGAGGTCGACCCGTTCCAGGTCATGGGGCAGGCCCAGTTCGCAGAGGACGATATGGGGCGAAAGGGAGCAGGTTCCGGGGCTGTAGTAGAGCTTCACGAGTGTTTCTCCTGGTGGGGGGCGCATCCGTCGGAGGATGGGAAGCGGCGCTGCTGCGGCGTTTAAGGGCCGCGTTCCTTGGTCGCTTGCCGAGCCGGATCGCGGCGCATTCTGGGCGTGGAACTCGGCGGGGCGCGGGACCGGCGGGCCTGGGTTCGACCGCGCAAGCCGACAAAGTTCTCTCCTCGGCCGGGATTGTGCTTGAATGCCAGTATGGATCGTCATCCCCGCTTCTCCCGCGCCTGGGCCGTTGTTGCCGCTTTTCTGGCCGCTCTCGCCTTCGGCCCGCCGGTCGCCGCCGCCCCTCCTGTCGAGCGCCTGCGTCTGCCCCCGGGGTTTGCGGTTGAAACGGTGGCCCGCGTTCCTGACGCCCGGGCCATGGCCCTGGGTGCAGGGCGAACGGTCTACGTCGGTTCCCGCGATGCGGGGCGGGTCTACGCCGTGCAGTTCGACGCGGGCTGGCGCAACGGACGGGTCAAGGTCATCGCTTCCGGCCTGGAAATGCCGGTGGGGGTGGCGTGGCGCCAGGGCCAGCTCTATATCTCTGCCGTGGATCGCATTCTGCGTATGGACGACATCGACCGGCGTCTCGACCAGCCCCCCCGTCCCCAGGTGGTTTTCGATCGTCTGCCGCGGGAAAGGAGCCACGGCTGGAAATTCATCGCCTTCGGACCCGATGGCAGCCTTTACCTGCCGGTGGGCGCCCCGTGCAACATCTGCGAGCCAGGGGAGAACTACGCGGGAATCTTTCGCCTGGGAACCGACGGCTCCAATCTGGAACCGGTGGCCCGGGGCGTGCGCAACAGCGTGGGGTTCGACTGGCATCCGGCCACCGGGGAGCTCTGGTTCACCGACAACGGCCGCGATGGGCTGGGGGACGATGCGCCCGCCGACGAACTCAATCGCCTGGAGCGGCCCGGGCAGCATTTCGGCTACCCCTACTGCCATGCCGGCACCCTACCCGACCTGGAATTCGGAGCCCAGCGTGCCTGTAGCGCCTTCGCGCCGCCGGCACAAAAGCTGGGCGCCCACGTCGCCCCCCTGGGCCTGCGCTTTTACCGCGGCAATGCCTTCCCGCCGGAGTATCGCGGCCAGATATTCATCGCCGAGCATGGTTCCTGGAACCGCAGCCGCAAGGCGGGCTACCGTGTCACCCGGGTCCGCCTGGAGGGAAGTCGTGCGGTGGAATATGAACCTTTCATCACCGGCTGGCTGGAGGGCGAACGGCCCTGGGGCCGGCCTGTGGACCTGCTCGAACTTCCCGACGGCTCTCTCCTGGTTTCCGACGACCTGGCGGGAGCCCTGTACCGTGTTACCCACACCCCTGGAAAAGTCCCCGCGCCATGACCCGAAACGCCCTCTCCACGGAGGACTTCGATCGTCTCGAAGCCCTGCTCGACAGCCCCATATTCACCGAAGGTACCCTGCGGCTGGATGAAATCCAGGCCTTCCTCTGCGCCGTGGTCAGCGCGCCGACGGCGGTGGCCCGGGAAGACTGGCTGGCGGAAATCCTTGGCCCGGGGGGCGAAGCCAGCCCGGAACGGGTGGAGCTGGAAGGCCTCCTGGGCCGCCTGCACGACGAGATCGGCGCCAGCCTCGCCCAGCGCGACGGCCTGGTGCTCATCCTCTACCCCCTCGACGAGACGAGCGATGAGGACGACTACGGCTCCTGGGCCGACGCCTATATCCATGGCTGCGGCCTCGCCGGCGACTGGTTCGAGCACGCCGGACGCCACGCCGACGACCTGGCCGAACTCCTGGAGCCCCTCTTTCTCCTCAACGGCGGCCTGCGGGAAGATGTCGAAGCCGCCGGTGAGCGCTGGTTCTCGCCCCAGGAAGAAGCCCGGGTGATGGGCGAGGCAGCCGACGACTTGCCCGACATCGTCCAGGCCCTCTACGACTTCTGGCAGAGCAAGGCGGGCTTTACCGCCGTGCGGCATGAAGCGCCCAAGGTGGGCCGCAACGATCCCTGCCCCTGCGGCAGCGGCAAAAAGTTCAAGCAGTGCTGCGGACGGCCCAATCGGCTGAATTGAGGGCCCGCTGCCGATCGGGATGAATGCGTCGATGCAGCCATCCTGAAGGCCTCACACGGTGCAGCACGGTGGGGAAGGGGCGCGCTGCGGGGCCGCACAAAAAACAAAAGCCGGAGCGGGGCTCCGGCTTTTCGGCTCTGTTGGGGTGTCGGCGACTTAGGCGGCCTTCTTGCCCTTGGGAGCGGAGACCTTGGCGGCCTTCAGGGTCGCTTCGGTGGCGGCGGCAACGCTGGCTTCGGCGGCTTCGACGGCTTGCTTGGAGGCCTTGGAAAGGTTCTCGTAGGCATCGTTGGCGGCGGCGACGGCAGACTTGACGACGGCGACGGCAGCTTCGGAACCGGCGGGGGCGTTGGCCAGGGCCTTCTCGACCAGACCGTTCACCTTGGCGCTGGCTTCAGCGACCTGGGCTTCGACTTCCTTGGCGATCTTTTCCTTGGCTTCGGTGGCGATGGCGTAGACACCGCGGGAGTACTCCAGACCCTTTTCCAGGGCGGGAGCGGCCAGGCTCTGTTGCAGAGCGACCAGGGACTGGACGTCCTTGGCGCCGAGGAGGGCGTTCACGTTGGCGAAGGAGGTTTCGACCAGGGAACGGGCGGCGTTCAGGTTGAGGGCGGCGAGGCGCTCGACGCTGTCCAGGGTGGTGTTGGCCAGCAGGACGGCGGAATCGATACCGGATTGGGCGAGTTCTTGGGGCTTGACGGACATGGTGATCTCCAGTGACTAAGGTTGAAAAAGAGGTTTAAAGTCTGCGGCGATATTGTTGCGCCGCACCATGGAGACAATTTTATTCACGGGAGGGCGCTTGTCAAGCACTTTTTGTGCATCGCACCAAAGTCTTGATCCAGGTCAATGGCAATGGGGGTAAGCCACGATTCCACAGGCCATTTGGCCAATTGAAGGGTCTTGATATCAGAGCAATTCGGTGTCGCTGTGGGTATAGGCTGGCGCACAGCAGCAAAGTATGGTCAGGGGCTCTTCGCCCAGGTTTTCGATGCAATGCGGCATGCCCGGCGGAATGAGGATCGTGTCCCCTGTCGCGACCGGGAAGGATTCTTCCCCGAGGACCATGCGGCCACGGCCGCGGGTGAGGTGGTAAATCTCTTCTGTCGTCCGGTGGCGATGGAGGCGGGTCGCGCCTCCCACGGGAACTGTCGCCTCGGCCAGGCTTTGCTGGCGCACGGGGTGGGCGTCGGGATGGAGCAGTTCGCGAATAGCGGAGCCATCCAGGGTGGTGTAGGAGGCGATGGCGTCGCGTCGGGTGAGCACGCTCATTTCCCGCCCCAGGGCTGGACCGGCACAGTCGAGATGGCGTTGGCCGGAGCGCCCTCGATGATCTTGCGGCTGATGGCCAGATAGACGAGGACATTGCGCCGGGTATCGACGAAGCGGGTGATCTTGGTTTCCTTGAACAGGATCGAGGTGTCGTCGGAGAACACGACCTCGTCCTTGGGCAGCCTGGGCGGCAGGGTGATGGGCCCGATCTGGCGGCAGGCCAGGGAGAACTGGGAGGGGTCTTCGGCGAGGCCGAAGGTGCCGGAGACGCCCCCCGTGCGGGCCTGGCTCACATGGCAGGTGACCCCCGGCACCTTGGGGTCGTCGAAGGCGTAAATGCACACGCGGTGATTGGCGCCGATGAGTTTCCAGGTGGTGGTGACGCAGCCCACCTCCTCGGCGCCGGCCGGTCCCGCGCAGGCGAGGGCGAGCAGGGGGGCGGCCAGGTGGCGCAGGGGGGCGGGGTGGCGCGCAGGAAGCTTCATGGGGCTCTCCGGAAAGGGGCGGACAGGGGAAGCAACTGCCCGGCGTGTTTGGCGAGAATGCGGTAGATGTCCCGGTCGAAGGCCGGCGGCGGGGCGGCGAGGAGGGCGTGGATGTCGTCCTCTTCCCGCACGCTGCCCAGGTGGCGCCAGGCGTCGATGACGTGGGCCGTTTCCCCCTCGCGCAGGAGGGCAGGGCCGGGATGGGGCCAGGAAACCAGTTTCAGGCCGGCCAGGGCGCTCACCAGGCGCACCGTATGGCGGGCGAGGGACTCCTTGCCCACACAGGCCCCCTTGCAGTGGCGCACTTGGTGGGCGAAGCAGGGTTTGTCAGGGGCGGCGGGCTCCAGACCGGTGAGCTTGAGGCAGAGCTGATGGGCATCGGCCAGGGCGCGCAGGGCTGCCTGGGCCTCCCGCGCGTGTTTGAACAGTCCGTAACAGGCCAGGGGATGACGGAAATCCAGGTCCGCCGCCGCGAGCAGGCGGGGGCGCAGCCAGCCTTCGCCCTCATCGTTCAGGGTCCAGGTGCAGACCTCCTCGTTCTTGCGCAACTGGCGGTTGTGGGAGGGGCGCAGGCGCTTGACCAGGCTGGCCTCCAACAGGAGAGCACCGATCTCCCCGGCGGTCTCGATGATCTCGATGCGCGTCACCTGGCGGGCCAGGGCCATCTCCCGGGCCGCGCTGTGGTCGGCGGCAAAGTGCGAGAGCACCCGGCGGCGCAGGTCCTTGGCCTTGCCCACGTAGAGCGGCAGATCGTTTTCGCCGTGGAAGAGATAGACGCCGGGCGTATTGGGCAGGTCGTCCACTGCGGTGGGGTCGAGTCCCGGCGGCAGGCTGGGGCGGGCATCGAGCTTCGCCACCACCGCGGCCAGGGCCTCGGGCCCCGGGCTGGCCTGGAGCTTCTGCCAGAACTGGTGGATCAGCCGGGCGTCGGCCAGGGCCCGGTGACGGCCGTTCACGACCAGACCATGGCGTTCGGCCACGCTGTCCAGGTTGTGCCGCTTGTGCTCCGGAAAGAGGCTGCGGGAAAGCTTGACCGTGCACAGCACCGGCGCCCGGAAGGGCAGGCCCAGGCGACGGAATTCGTTCTTGAGGAAGCCGTAGTCGAAGCGGGCGTTGTGGGCGATGAACAGCCGCCCGGCCAGGCGGCGCAGCACTTCCTCGGCCACCGCCGAGAAGGGTGGGGCATCGGCCACGAGGGCGTTGGAAATGCCGGTGAGCTGCTCGATGAAGGGGGGGATGCGGGTGCCGGGATTGACCAGTTGCTGCCACTCCTCGACGCGTCCGTCGGCGTCGACGGCGACGATGCCGATTTCGGTGATGCGGTCCTGGGTGGCGGTGGCGCCGGTGGTTTCCAGGTCGACGAAGGCGAGGGGCTGCATGGGGCGATTGTCGCATGGGCGGGGCGGACTTCGCCCGGGAGGCAGGACTGGTTAGGAGCGGTTGGAGCGCGCGCTCCGGTAGTTCCGCCCCCGCCCGGGCGGGGGTGCCGGCGCCCGGGAGAGGGGGTGCCCTGGGGTATAATGCCGCCCTTCCCCCCGATCCCCCCAAGCCGCATACCATGGCCGCCATCCTTTGCCTCAAGGGCGATTCCGCCTTTTCCGCCTTTCGCCTGCAACGCCTGCATGATCGTCTCCGGGCGGCGCTGCCCGGAGTCTCCCGGGTGGAAGCGGATTATTGGCATGTGGCAGCCCTCAGGCGGCCCCTGGACGACGACGAGAGGCAGCGTCTGGCGACCCTTCTGGAGGAGCGTCCGGCGGGGGGCGAGGACGGCGAACTCTTCCTGGTGGTGCCGCGCATCGGCACCATTTCGCCCTGGTCGTCCAAGGCCACCGACATCGCCTGGAACTGTGGCCTGGAGGCGGTGGAGCGCATCGAGCGCGGCATCGCCTTCCGGCTGGTGCCGGAAGGCGGCCGCGCCCTGGGCGGCGACGAGCGCCGCGCCGTGGCCGCCCTGCTGCACGATCGCATGACCGAGACGGTGCTGGACGCCTTCGCGGCGGCGGGCGAACTGTTCCGCCACTTCGAGCCGCGGCCCCTGGCGAGGGTCGATGTCCTGGGCGGCGGCCGGCCGGCCCTGGTGGAGGCCAACGGCAGCCTGGGACTCGCCCTTTCCGAGGACGAGCTCGATTATCTGCTCGAACTCTTCGTCGCCGCGGGGCGCAATCCCACGGACGTGGAACTGATGATGTTCGCCCAGGCCAATTCCGAACATTGCCGGCACAAGATCTTCAATGCTTCCTGGATCGTCGATGGCCAGACCAGGGACAAAACGCTCTTCGGCATGATCCGCGAGACCCACGCCGCCCATCCCCAGGGCACCGTGATGGCCTATGCGGACAACGCCTCGATCATCGAGGGGGCCGAGATTCCGCGCTTCTACCCCGGTCCCGACGGCACCTACGGCTACCGCCAGGAACTGACCCACATCCTGACCAAGGTGGAAACCCATAATCACCCGACGGCCATTTCGCCCTTCCCCGGCGCTTCCACCGGCTCCGGCGGCGAAATCCGCGACGAGGGGGCCACCGGCCGGGGCTCCAAGCCCAAGGCCGGCCTGTGTGGCTTTTCCGTTTCCAATCTCGATCTGCCCGAGGCTCCACGGCCCTGGGAGCAGCCCTACGGCCGGCCGGCCCGCATCGCCTCGGCCCTGGACATCATGCTCGAGGGGCCCATCGGCGCCGCTGCCTTCAACAACGAATTCGGCCGCCCCAACCTGGCCGGCTATTTCCGCACCTACGCGCAGGCGGTGGGCGACACGGTGCGGGGCTACCACAAGCCCATCATGATCGCCGGCGGCATCGGCAACATCGAAGCCGGGCAGTCCTTCAAGGCCGAGACCTTCCCGCCGGGCACCCTGTTCGTGCAACTGGGCGGGCCGGGCATGCTCATCGGCCTGGGGGGCGGCGCCGCTTCGTCCATGAGCGCCGGGGTCAATAGCGAGGATCTGGACTTTGCCTCGGTGCAGCGGGGCAATCCGGAAATCCAGCGCCGCGCCCAGGAAGTCATCGACCGTTGCTGGCAGATGGGCCTTCCCAAGGGCGACGGCCAGGCGCCGGGGGACGGCAATCCCATCCTCTCGATCCACGACGTGGGCGCCGGAGGGGTGTCCAACGCCCTGCCGGAACTGGCCCATTCCGGCGGCGTCGGTGCCCGCTTCGAGCTGCGCCGGGTGCCCATCGAGGAGCCGGGCATGTCGCCGGCGGAAATCTGGTCCAACGAATCCCAGGAGCGCTACGTCCTCGCCATTCCGCCGGGGCGCATCGGCGAATTCCAGGCCCTGTGCGCCCGGGAGCGCTGCCCCTTCGCGGTGGTCGGCGAGGCCACCGCCGACGGCCACCTGACGGTCAGCGACGCCCATTTCGGCGTCAATCCCGTCGATATGGAAATGGAAGCCCTGCTGGGCAAGCCGCCTCGCATGACCCGGGACGTGGCCAGCCTGCCGCCGTCCTTCGTCCCCTTCGACGCCGCCGCCCTGGAACTGAAGGACGCCGCCTACCGTGTCCTGCGCCTGCCTGCGGTGGCCGACAAGACCTTCCTGATTTCCATCGGCGACCGCTCGGTGGGCGGCATGACCGCCCGGGACCAGATGGTCGGCCCCTGGCAGGTGCCAGTGGCCGACGTGGCTGTCACGACCATGGCCTACCAGGGCTATCTGGGCGAAGCCTTCGCCCTGGGCGAGCGACCCCCGGTGGCGGTGCTGGACGCCCCGGCTTCGGGCCGCATGGCGGTGGGCGAAGCCATCACCAACCTGGCGGCTGCGGCGGTGGGCGAGTTGGGCCGGGTCAAACTCTCGGCCAACTGGATGGCCCCCTGCGGCGTTCCCGGCGAGGACGCCCGGCTCTACGCCACCGTGGAGGCCGTCTCTGCCCTGTGCAAGCGTCTCGGAGTCTCGATTCCGGTGGGCAAGGATTCCCTGTCCATGCGCACCGCCTGGGAAGAGGGCGGTGAGAAGAAGCAGGTGGTGTCGCCCCTTTCCCTCATCGTCACGGCCTTCGCGCCGGTGGACGACGTGCGCCGCACCCTGACGCCCCAGTTGCGTACCGATCAGGGCGAAAGCGAACTCATCCTCCTCGACCTGGGGGCCAATCGCCTGGGGGGATCGGCCCTGGCCCAGGTCTATGGCGCCACCGGCAGCGACGCGCCGGATCTCGACGACCCGGCCCGCCTCAAGGGCCTCTTCGACGCCGTCCAGCGCCTCAATGGCGAGGGGCTGCTGCTGGCCTACCACGACCGCTCCGACGGCGGCCTTTTTGCCGCCGCCTGCGAAATGGCTTTCGCCGGCCACTGCGGCGTGACCCTGGATCTGGACGGCCTGTGCTACGACCCGCTGCTCCACGACGTGGACGGCAACGAAAAGAAGCCCGACCTGCTGGGCGGCCGCTCCTTCGAACTCCTGGTGCGAGCCCTGTTCAACGAGGAACTCGGCGCCCTCATCCAGACCCGGCGCGCCGACCGGGAGAAGATCACCCCGGTGCTGCGGGCCTGCGGCGTGCCCTACCATTTTGTCGGCCACCCCAACGAGGGCGACGAAATCCGTATCGTGCGCAATGCCCGCAAGGTGTTGCGGGAATCCCGCGTCGAGCTGCAGCGGGCCTGGTCCGAGACCAGCTTCCACCTGCAGGCGCGGCGCGACAATCCGGCCTGTGCCCAGGAGGAATACGACCGCATCCTCGATGCCGGCGACCCCGGTCTCACACCGCGCCTGAGCTTCAACCCGGCGGAGGACATTTCGGCCGCCTACATTGCCATCGGCCACCGGCCGCCCCTGGCCATCCTGCGGGAACAGGGCGTGAACAGCCATTACGAAATGGCCGCCGCCTTCGACCGGGCCGGCTTCAAGGCGGTGGACGTCCATATGAGCGACCTCCTGGCCGGCCGTGTCAGTTTGAAGGATTTCAAGGGCCTGGTGGCCTGCGGCGGCTTTTCCTACGGTGACGTCCTGGGGGCCGGCCAGGGCTGGGCCAGGACCATCCTCATGCACGCCGGCTGCCGCGACGAATTCGCCGCCTTCTTCGCCCGTCGCGATACCTTCGCCCTGGGGGTGTGCAACGGCTGCCAGATGATGAGCGCCCTGAAGTCCCTGGTGCCCGGGGCCGAAGCCTGGCCCGCCTTCCGGCGCAACACGGTGGAACAGTTCGAGGCCCGCTTCGTGATGAGCGAAGTGCTCGATTCGCCCTCGCTCTTCTTTGCCGGGATGGCTGGCTCGCGCCTGCCCATCGTCGTTTCCCACGGCGAGGGCCGGGCCGTCTTCGACGCGGCGGCGGACGCCGGCAAGGTGCTCGGCGCCCTGCGCTACATCGACAACCGGGGCCAACCCAGCGAGGTCTATCCCTACAACCCCAACGGCTCCCCCGGCGGCCTCACGGCGGTGACCACGGCGGACGGGCGCTTCACCATCATGATGCCCCACCCCGAGCGGGTCTTCCGCAGCGTGCAGATGTCCTGGCATCCCGACGGCTGGGGCGAGGATTCCCCCTGGATGCGCATGTTCCGGAACGCCCGCCGCTGGTTGGGCTGAAGCCGTCGTCCGGGCTCAGGGCCGGCCTGCAGAAGCTCGCGTTGCGAAGGGATGCGCCCTTCAGTCCGTGCAGGGCGAAGGGCGGCACTTCCTCAGCCGCCGCCCTGCTCGTAGGCCGACAGGGTGACCCCGGCCCGGGCCAGGCATTCCCGCAGATGCTTGATGTCCTGCTTGGAGCAGGTGGTGCTGTTGTGGGGATGGTGCAGGAAGAACTCCTGGCGGTTGAGCAGCACCCGGAAACGCGCCCCGTGGCCGGATTCCACCGTGGCGCCCAGGTGGGTGAGGAGCGACTCGACTTCGCGCCAGTGGATGTTGGCGCTCACCGGATCGTGATAGATGGCCTGCAGGAGGTGGAGATACTTGTGGCTCATGGTGCGGCTCCCGAGAGATGCGGACCAGTATAGCAAGGGCCGCCCCGGACCGAGCGCCCAAAGAAAAAGCCCCCGCAGGGCGGGGGCTCTCGGGGCAGGACGGACCGCGATCAGGCCGTCTTGCGGCGACGGGCAGCGGCCAGACCGGCGAAGCCCAGGCCCAGAAGCGCCAGGGAACCGGGTTCGGGCACGTTGCCGCCACGGGTGGTGACGGTCAGGGTGGCGGAGAAATACTCCAGGGGGTCGGCACCGACGGTGTCCTGGATGAACAGGGTCCAGTCGCCGAAAGCGTCTTGGCCGTCGAAAGAGGCCAGGCTGCCCACGGGGCGGAAGCTGCCGCCGGTAACAGCGCCACCGCCAACGGTGCTGGCAGCCTCGTCGTCGAAGCTGATGGTGACGACGCCGGCGCTGGAGTGGCCGGGGTAGGTATCCTGGTTCACCAGGTTGACCACGGTGCCGCCAGGGCTGGTCAGGCGGAAGACGATTTCACGGTCGAAGGATCCGCCGGGATTGACGCAGGCCGTTCCGCCGCTGACGCCCGGGTCGTCGCACTTGGAGAAGGTGATGGCGATATTGACGTCGGCGATGGCGCCGGCGCCCAGGGTCAGGGTGCGGGAACCCGAGCTGCTATCAAAAATGCCGTAGGTGCTGTTGGTGGTGGACAGCACGGCGGCGTTGGCGGCGAAGCCGGAGGCCAGGAGGGCGGCGGCGAGAGCGGATTTGACGAGTTTTTTCATGGTGGGCTCCGAAAAACGGGTTCAAGTAAGTGACGGAGCCTATTAAGCACGTCCCGTGCCATGGATTGAATATTGCAATAAATCAAGCGCTTGGGGTTCGGTGCTGCTATGACCTTCGTCAGGGGTGTAAAACCCTCCGACAGTTTTTCCGCGTTTTCCGGCCTTGCCGCCGGCCCGCGGCTGGTCAGTCCGGCAGTTCCTCTTGCCGCAGCAGGAAGACGTACTGGTCGCCTCCCCGGGTGTCGAGCCAGGTGAAGGGCAGGGCGGGGTAGGCCGCTTCCAGGGCGTCCCGGTTGTGGCCGATTTCCACCACCAGGAGCCCGCCGGGG
The DNA here is from genome assembly GCA_016720065.1 of Betaproteobacteria bacterium. NCBI lineage: Bacteria > Pseudomonadati > Pseudomonadota > Betaproteobacteria > Betaproteobacteria bacterium. The sequence goes on from JADJXY010000002.1 coordinate 670,740, forward strand.
TTCAGGTGTTGGCGGGCCTCGGCCAGCAGGACGTGGGTGAAGTCGAGGCCATCCTCACCGGAGCCCAGGGCGATGGCGGGCTCGTGGCGGTATTCCGGCGGCAGGGCGGCCACCGAGGGGGCGTCCACGTAGGGGGGATTGGACACGATGAGGTCGTAGCGCCGGCCGGCCAGGGCGGCGAAGGCGTCCGAGCGCAAGGGTTCGATCCGGTCGGCCAGACCGTAGTCGGCGACGTTGCGCCGGGCCACTGCCAGGGCGTCGGGGGAAATGTCGGCGGCGTCCACCCGGGCGGCGGGAAAGGCCAGGGCGGCGAGGATGGCGAGGCAGCCGGAGCCGGTGCACAGGTCGAGAATCGCGCCCACGGCGTCGGGGTCCTCGACCCAGGGGGTGAGTTGCTCCTGCAGCAGTTCGGCGATGAAGGAGCGGGGGACGATGACCCGCTCGTCCACCGTAAAACGGTGGCCCGCCAGCCAGGCTTCGCCAGTGAGGTAGGCGGCGGGCAGGCGTTCGTCGATGCGGCGCTGGAGAATCTTGAGCAATTTGTATTTTTCGTCGTCCAGCAGGCGGGCGTCGAGAAAGGGCTCCAGCCGGTCCAGGGGCAGGTGCAGGGTGTGCAGGCAGAGATAGGCCGCCTCGTCCCAGGCGTTGTCGCTGCCGTGGCCGAAAAAGAGGCCGGCGGCGTTGAAGCGGCTCACGGCCAGGCGCAGGAAGTCCCGCAGGGTGTGCAGTTCGTGGCGGGCGGGGTCGGCGCTCATCGCGGCAGGAGCAGGCTTTCCAGGATGCGCCGGTAAAGGGCCGAAAGGCGGTGCAAGGCGGCGACCTCGACGTGCTCGTCGATCTTGTGGCTGGTCGCATTCACCGGGCCGATTTCCAGAAGCTGCGGGCAGATGTCGGCGATGAAGCGGCCGTCGGAGGTGCCGCCGGTGGTGGACAGTTCGGTCGCGATACCGCATTCGGCGCGGATGGCGGCCATGGCGGCCTCCGCCAGGGGGCCGCGGCCGGTGAGGAAGGGGCGGGCGCCCAGGGTCCAGGCCAGGTCGTAGGCGAGGCCGTGGCGGTCGAGGATGGCCGTGAGGCGCTCCTGCAGCGATTCCGGCGTGCTGGCGGTGGAAAAGCGGAAATTGAACTTGATTTCGACGTGGCCCGGGACCACGTTGGTGGCGCCGGTGCCGCCGTGGATGTTGGAGACCTGCCAGGTGGTGGGGGGGAAATATTCGTTGCCCCGGTCCCACTCGGTGGCGGCCAGTTCGGCCAGGACCGGCGCCGCCTCGTGGATGGGGTTGCGGCCCAGATGGGGGTAGGCGATGTGGCATTGGACGCCCTTGACCGTGAGGGTGCCGGAGAGGGAGCCGCGGCGCCCGTTCTTGACCATGTCCCCCAGGGTATTGACCGAAGTGGGCTCGCCGATGATGCAGTAGTCCAGAGTCTCGCCCCGGGCCTTCAGGGCCTCGACCACGGCGACGGTGCCGTCGACGGCGTCGCCTTCCTCGTCCGAGGTGAGCAGGAAGGCGATGGAGCCGGAGTGCTGCGGATGGGCGGCGACGAAGGCTTCCACCGCGGTGACCGAGGCGGCGAGGGAGGATTTCATGTCGGCGGCGCCGCGACCGTACAGCAGGCCGTCACGGATTTCCGGTGCGAAGGGGGGCGAGGTCCAGGCCTCCAGGGGGCCGGTGGGCACCACGTCGGTATGGCCGGCGAAGCAGAAGAGGGGCTTGGCGGTGCCGCGCCGCGCCCACAGATTGGTGACGCCGCCGCGCGCGATGAATTCGGTGCTGAAACCCAGGGGCGCGAGGCGTTCGGCGATGAGATCCATGCAGCCCCCGTCGGCGGGCGTGACGGAAGGCCTGGCGAGCAAGGCGGTCGCCAGGGCCAGAGTCGGGTCGCTCACGCCTGGTCTTCCTCGGGTTCGTCGAGGCTGAGGGTAAATTCCTTGAAGGAGGTGCCGCCTTCGTTGGTGGAATCGAATTCCAGGGCCACGTCGGGGCGTTTTTCCTCCTTCGGTCCGGGGCCGCCCATTTCGGAGTTGTTGATGAGCCAGGACAGGTTGGTCGGGGAGTCCGCATTGAGCAGGGCCTCGTCCAGGGTGATGACCCCGTCCCGATAGAGGCGGAAGAGATCCTGTTCGAAGGTTTGCGATCCGGGGGCGAGGCTCTGCTCCATGGCGTCCTTGATGGCCTGCACTTCGCCCTTCTCGATCAGTTCCTGCACGTGGCGGGTGTTGAGCAGCACTTCGGCGGTCGGCGCGCGCTTGCCGTCGGGCTTCTTGACCAGGCGCTGGGAAACGATGGCGCGCAGGCTCACCGAGAGGTCGAGGTAGAGCGCCGGGCGGTTTTCCAGGGGGAAGAAGCTGATGATGCGGTTCAGGGCGTGATAGCTGTTGTTGGCGTGCAGGGTGGCCAGGCAGAGGTGGCCGGTCTGGGCGTAGGAAATGGCCGCCTGCATGGTCTCCCGGTCGCGGATTTCGCCGATCAGGATGCAGTCCGGCGCCTGGCGCATGGCGTTCTTCAGGGCGGCGTGCCAGTCGGCGGTGTCCATGCCGATTTCGCGTTGGTTGATGATCGATTTCTTGTGTTTGAACAGGAACTCGATGGGGTCCTCGACGGTGAGGATGTGGCCGGAACGATTGGCGTTGCGGTAATCCAGCATCGAGGCGATGGTGGTGGATTTGCCCGATCCGGTGGCGCCGACGATGAGGATGAGGCCGCGCTTCTCCATGATGAGCTCGGAGAGAATCTCCGGCAGGCCCAGGGAGTCCAGGGCCGGAATGTTGCCCATGATGAAGCGCACCACCATGCCGATGGAGCCCCGCTGGCGGAAGACATTGACGCGGAAATTGCCGACCTGGGGGATGCCGAAGGAGAGGTTCATCTCCATGGTGGCCTCGAAGGTCTTGATCTGATCCGGCGACATGAGCTCGAAGGCGATCTTCTCGATCATGTCGGGCAGCATGACCTGCTGGTTCACCGGCACGGTGTTGCCCTGGATCTTGATATGGATCGGCGCACCGGCGGTGATGAAGATGTCCGAAGCCTGCTTTTCGGACATCAGTTGGAAGAGCTTGTCGAGGATCATGGGCCTCCCCCAAAGATTTTTTAGTAGTCAGTCAGACAGGTTTGCGTCGATGCCGAGCAGCGCCCCCGCGCCCTGGCCGCGCGAAGCGAACCGCAGCCATAGCCCAAGCTATGGCGAGGACGAGTGACAGAGCGAGCGGGGATGTGGGGCGTGCCGAACATGGCTGAACGTATCTGCCTGACTACTAGTCGCGCAGCAGTTCGTTGATGCTGGTCTTGGAGCGGGTCTGGGCGTCCACTTTCTTGACGATGATCGCCGCGTAGAGGCTGTAGGCGCCGCCGGCCTTGGGCAGGGAGCCGCTGATGACCACCGAACCGGGCGGGATGCGGCCGTAGCTCACCTGCCCCGTCTCGCGGTCGTAGATGGGGGTGCTCTGGCCGATATAGACGCCCATGGAGACCACGGAATTCTCGCCCACGATGACGCCCTCGACCACTTCGGAGCGGGCGCCGATGAAGCAGTTGTCCTCGATGATGGTGGGGTTGGCCTGAAGCGGTTCCAGGACGCCGCCGATGCCGACGCCGCCGGAGAGATGCACGTTCTTGCCGATCTGGGCGCAGGAGCCCACGGTGACCCAGGTGTCGACCATGGTGGCTTCATCGACGTAGCCGCCGATATTGACGAAGGAGGGCATGAGCACGGCGTTGCGGGCGACGAAGGCGCCCTTGCGCACGATGGTGCCCGGCACCACGCGGAAGCCGCCCTGGCGGAAACGTTCCTCGCTCCAGCCTTCGAACTTGGTGTCCACCTTGTCGAAATAGCGGATGTCACCGGCCTGCTGCACGCGGTTGTCGCGCACCCGGAAGGAGAGCAGCACGGCTTTCTTGATCCACTGGTGGGTGACCCAGTCGCCGTCGATCTTCTCGGCCACGCGCAGGGCGCCGCTGTCGAGCTGCTCGATGACCTGATTGATGGCGGCCACCTGGGCGGCGTCGGAGGCGGGGGTCAGCTCGGTGCGGCGTTCCCAGAGTTCGTCGATGGTGGATTGCAGGGGGTGGCTCATGGAGGGTTCTCTCTCAGCGTTGTTGTGCGAACTGGCAAAGGCGGTCGGCGGCATCCAGGCATTCGTCCAGGGAAGCGACCAGGGCGATGCGGACGAAGCCGGCGCCGGGATTGACACCCCGGGCCTCCCGGGCGAGGAAGCTGCCGGGCAAAACGATGACATTATAGGCGGCGAAAAGCGCGCGGGCGAAGTCCGTATCGGCCCCCGGGGTGCGGGCCCACAGGTAGAAGCCGGCATCCGGGCGGGCCGTGCCCAGGACCTCGGACACCCGGGGCGTGACGGCGGCGAATTTCTCCCGATACAGGCGGCGGTTCTCCAGAACGTGGGCCTCGTCGTCCCAGGCGGCGGCGGAGGCGGCCTGGACGGGGGGGGAGAGGGCACAGCCGTGGTAGGTGCGGTACAGGAGGAAGGCCTTCAGGAGTTTGGCGTCGCCGGCGACGAAGCCGGAGCGCATGCCCGGCACGTTGGAGCGCTTGGAGAGGCTGGAGAACATCACCAGGCGCTCCGAACCGCGGCCCAGGAGACGGGCTGCCTGGAGGCCGCCCAGGGGCGGGTTGGCCTCGTCGAAAAAGATTTCCGAATAGCACTCGTCGGAAGCGATGATGAAGCCGTAGCGATCGGCCAGGGCGAAGAGGCGCTTCCAGTCTTCCAGCCCCAGCACCTTGCCGGTGGGATTAGCGGGGGAGCAGACGTAGAAAAGCTGCACCCGGGACCATTCCTCGGCGCTGAGGGCGTCCAGGTCGAAGGCGTAGTCGTCGTCGGGCAGGGTGTTGAGGAAGCGTGGCTCGGCCCCGGCGAGGTAGGCGGCGCCTTCGTAGATTTGGTAGAAGGGGTTGGGGCTCACCACCAGGGGTGTGCCGCCGCGAGCGGGGCCGATGACGGTCTGGGCGAAGGAAAAAGCGCCTCGCGGGAGCCATTCACCGGCAGGATTTCGCTTTCCGCGTCGAGGTCCAGGTCGTAGCGGCGCTTGCACCAGCGGGCGATGGCCTGGCGCAGGGCCGGAGTGCCCTGGGTGGTGGGGTAATTGGCCAGGCCGGCGAGGCCGGCGGTGAGCGCCTCGCGGATGAAGGCCGGCGTCGCGTGCTGGGGCTCGCCGATGGACAGCTTGATTTCCCGGTAGGCCGCATTGGGGCTCACGCCCGCGAAAAGCTGGCGCAGTTTCTCGAAAGGGTAGGGCTGCAGGCGGGCGAGATGGGGGTTCACGGCGGAGGGGCAAAAACGCGAAAGCCGGATTATCCCCGAAAACGCTTCGGGGCGGCATGCCCGGGGCCGGGGCGCCCGGAAGCCGACCCGGGCCTCGTCTCCGCCCCGGGCCGGGGCTGCTACACTTCGCCCATGCTGCATTTCCCGACTGCCGCCCGGGCCTGGCGCCCCGGATTCCCACTCCCTTTCAGCCTTCTGGTGGGCCGAATTGCCGGTCGCCTCGCCGGCGCGCGCCGTCCCATTGTCGCCATCGCGGCCTTTGCTGCTTTTCTGGCCGGCTGCGGGCCGGTGTGGAACGACCCCTATCCCGTCGACGAGTCGGGCCGCAACATCCTCTACACCGCCTTCACCGACCGGCCCAAGCACCTGGACCCGGCCCAGTCCTACACCGAGGACGAAATCACCTTCACCGCCCAGATTTACGAACCGGCGCTGCAATACCACTACCTCAAACGGCCCTATACCCTCATCCCCACCACGGTGGAGGCGGTGCCCGTGCCGCGCTTCTACGATGGGAAGGGCAAGGAACTGGCCGCGACCGCCCCGGCAGAGGCCGTGGCCGAGAGCGTCTATGAACTGAAGCTGAAGCCCGGCATCCGCTTCCAGCCCCATCCCGCCTTTGCGCTGGACGAGGCCGGGGCGCCGGTCTACCTGGGGGCGGGGAGTGCCGACGGGCGGCGCGCCGTCGCCGATTTTCCCCGCACCGGCACGCGGGAGCTCACGGCCGACGACTACATCTACCAGATCAAGCGCCTTGCCCATCCCCGCCTGCATTCGCCCATCTTCGGCATGATGGCCGAGCGCATCGTCGGCCTGAAGGAACTGGGGGAATCCCTGCAACAGGCGGCCAAAAAGCAGCCGCCCGACGCCTGGATCGACCTGGACGCCTACCCCCTGAGCGGCGTCGAGCGGGTCGATGCCCACACCTGGCGCATCCGCATCCGCGGGAAATATCCCCAGTTCCTCTACTGGCTGGCCATGCCCTTCTTCGCGCCGGTGCCGCGGGAGGCGGACCGCTTCTTCGCCCAGCCCGGCATGGCGGCCAAAAACCTCACCCTGGACTGGTGGCCGGTAGGCACCGGGCCCTACGTCCTGGCCGAGAACGACCCCAACCGGCGCATGGTCCTGGCCCGCAACCCCAACTACCACGGCCAGACCTACCCCTGCGATGGCGAGCCCGCCGACGGTCCGGCAGGACTCCTGGAGGATTGCGGCCAGCCGCTGCCCTTCATCGACGCCGCCGTCTTCACGCGGGAAAAGGAAGCCATACCCTACTGGAACAAGTTCCTGCAGGGCTATTACGACGCCTCGGGCATTTCCTCCGACAGCTTCGACCAGGCGGTGCGGGTGAATGTGGGCGGAGACGTGGCGCTGAGCGACGAAATGCGCGAAAAGGGCATCCGCCTCCTGACTTCGGTCAAGGCCTCGACCTTCTACATGGGCTTCAACCTGCTCGACCCGGTGGTCGGCGGCCTGGGGGAACGGGGAACCCGGTTGCGCCAGGCGCTTTCCATCGCCATCGACCAGGAGGAATACATTTCCATTTTCCAGAACGGTCGCGGCGTCGCGGCGCAAAGCCCCTTGCCGCCGGGCATTTTTGGCTACGAGGCGGGGGAGGAAGGGCTTGATACCGTGGTCTATGACTGAGACGGCAAACCCCGGCGCAAACCCGTCGAAGCTGCCAAGAAACTCCTGGCTGAAGCGGGTTATCCCAATGGCCGCGACGCCGCGACCGGCGAACCCCTGGTCCTCAACCTGGATACCACCGGCGGCGGCGTGGGCGAAAAATCGCGCCTCGACTGGCTGACCCGCCAGTTCGCCAAGATCGACGTGCAGCTCGTGGTGCGCGCCACCGACTTCAACCGCTTCCAGGACAAGCTGAAAAAGGGTGCTGTCCAGCTGTACTACCTGGGCTGGAACGCGGACTACCCCGACCCGGAGAATTTCTTCTTTCTCTTGAACGGTGCCGAAGGCAAGGTGGCGGTGGGGGGAGAGAACGCCTCCAATTACAGGAACCCCGGAGTTCGACGCCCTGTTCGGCCGCATGAAGGCCATGGACAACACGCCGGAGCGCCTGGAAATCATCCGCCGCATGAACCGCATCCTGCAGCGGGACGCGCCCTGGGTCTTCGGCCTGCACCCCAAGAGCTACACCCTGAGCCACTCCTGGTTGAAGAACCGCAAGCCCAACGACGTGGGCAACAACACCCTCAAGTACCAGCGTATCGACGCCGGGCTGCGCGCCCGCCTGCGGCAGGAATGGAACCGGCCGGTGGCCGCTCCCCTGCTGGTCGTCGTCGCCGTCCTGCTGGCTGCCGCGGTTCCCGCCCTCCTGGCCTACCGGCGGCGGGAGCGCCGCGCCGCCCGATGAACTGGGCCCTGCGGCAGGGCACCCTGGGCGAGGCCCTGGCGGCCTGCCGGCCCCTGTGGCATGCCCAGCCCTTCCGCGAGATCCGGCCGGCCTGGAGCGAGGCTCATCCTGCCCTGGCCGCGGAACTGCTGGCCCTGGACGATGGCGCCGCCGAGCATCTCAATGGGGACGGCGCCGCCGCCCGGAGCCTGGTCGCCCGCCATCTGCCGCAGGTCGCGGCCTTCGACGCGCTGCTGACGCTGGTCTCCGCACCGCCGGCCCCGGCCCCGGACCCGGGCCGCTTCTGGGACTGGGAAATCCCCGGGCGCAAACGCAGCCAGATCGTCGCCTTCGCCGCCGCTGCGCGGCACAGCGGCCGTCCGCTCCTCGACTGGTGCGGCGGCAAGGGCCACCTGGGGCGGCTCCTGGCCTTGCACTGGCAGGTACCCGCCACCAGCCTGGATCGGGACGCCACCCTGTGCGCCGAAGGGGAAGCCCTGGCCCGGCGCTCCGGCGCGACGCAGCGCTTCGTCACCGCCGATGCCCTGCAGGCCGAGGACCGCCTGGGCCCCGATCAGCATGTGGTGGCCCTGCACGCCTGCGGCGACCTGCACCGCCATGCCCTGCGGGTCGGGTCGGACAAGGGGGTGGCCGCTTTCGACCTTGCCCCCTGCTGCTACCACCGTGGCGTGCTCGCCCATTACCGGCCCCTGGCTGCCGCCTCCGCACTGGCCCTGACCCGGGACGATGTGCGCCTGGCGGTGACCGAGACCGTCACCGCGTCGCCCCGTCTCGCCCGGCAGCGAGACCGCGCCATGGCCTGGAAGCTGGGCTTCGACGCCTGGCGCCGCGGCGTGGAAGGCGATACCTACCGCCCCTTCCGCTCGCTGCCCGCCACCTGGCTGCGCCTATCCTTTGCCGAATGTTGCGCCCATCTGTCGCGGCGCGAGGGCCTCCCGCCCCTGGCGCCGGGGATGCCGCTGCCTGCGAGGCCGCCGGCTGGCGGCGGCAGCGGGAAGTGCTGCGGCTCTCCATCCTGCGCCACGCCTTGCGCAGGGCCCTGGAGATCTGGCTGGTGGGAGACCTTGCCGCTGCGCTGGAGGAAAAGGGCTACCGCGTGGCGGTGCACGAATTCTGCCTCCGGGCCGTCACCCCGCGTAACCTGCTGCTCTCGGCACGGGCCTGAAGCGCGGCGGCGCCTATTCGATGGTCAGCTTCGAGAACCAACGGGTTTCGGGAACGATGTCGGTACGCTCCCCGGGGCCGTAGGGCGGAATCGAGGGGTCGGCGGGAGGGGCGCCGATGGCGTTGAGGTCCACCGCCTGGGGCGTGCCGACGATGCCCTTGTCGGTGATCTGCATGCGGTAGTAGAGACCGTTCCACAGCTTGGCGCCGAAATCCTTGGGCGATTTGTAGAGGAAGAGCAGCGCATGCTCCAGCCAGCGCAGGTCGCCGGTGCTGACCTTGCCCGCGTGGGGGTAGGGGTAGGGCACATGGCACTGGAGTTCGTTGTTGCCCTCCAGGCACTTGAATTCCTTCATGGAGAGGAAGTAATCCTTGAAGCGGGCGTGGTCCAGGTGGAGTTCGAACGCGGTCTCCTGGCCGGCGGGCGTGGAACTTGACCGTCCCCAGGGGGATGGCCTGCCCCTCCCGGGTGTGCAGCACGATCTGGCGGGTGCCGCTCAGGTCCCAGGCCAGGGCAGGCAGAGGGGCGGCGAGGGTGGCAATGAGGCTGGCTAAGACGGCGAGGGGGCGGCGGATCATGGGGGTCTCCTGGAAACGAGGGGTATTTTAGCGTTCCCTAAAACAGAGGGTGGCGACGCAAAATGGTTCCCGGCCGCCACGCGCTAAAATGGCGGCCTCCTCCCTTGGCGTTTCCCATCATGACTGCACGATTCTTTGTGGCCCGCGACGGCCAACAGACCGGCCCCCATACCCAGGACGAAATTCGCGCCATGCTGTCAGCGGGCCGTGTCGGTCCCGGCGACCTGGCCTGGCAGGACGGCATGGCCGAATGGCGGCCCCTGGCGGAGGTGCTCCCCGCCGGTGCCGGGGTGGCGGCGATGGCCCTGCCGGGCGCCGCGGCGGCGGCCGGTGGTGGAGCCCTCAAATGGGGCCTGGGCGCCGGGGCGGCGGTTTTGGTGCTTGCCCTGGGCGGTGTGGGGGCCTGGCAGTATCAGGAACGGGAACGGCAGGTGGCGGAGCAGCAGCGCATCGCCCTGGAGCAGCAGCGTCGTGCCGACGACGAGGCGAGGGAGAACGAGCGCCGCCTGCGGGAAGAAAAGCAGCGGGCCGAGGAAGAGGCCCGCCGACTCGCGGAAGAGAAGGCCCAGGCCGAGGCCCGCGAACGGGAATTGCAGACCCGGCTGGAAGACGAGCGCCGCCAGGCCGAAGAGGAGCGGCGGCAGGAACGCCAGCGGGCCCGGGAACGGGAGCGCGAGCGGGCTCAGGAGCAGGAAAGGCAGCGCCAGGAATCCTACGAGCGCCAGCAGGCGCAGCGCTATCAGCAAAACCCCGCCTATGGTTACGGCACGCCGCAGCCCATTCCGGGGTCGCCGCCGGGGCTGTGCCGCGAGTGCGGCATCGTGCAGGCCGTGCGCCAGGTGAGCCAGCAGGGAGAAGGTTCCGGTGTGGGTGCCGTGGCCGGCGGCGTGGTGGGCGGTGTTCTTGGCAATCAGGTGGGCAAGGGCCGGGGCAAGACCGCTGCCACGGTCATCGGCGTCCTGGGCGGTGCCGTGGCGGGCCACCAGATCGAAAAATCACAAAGGAGCCGCGTGGTCTACGAGACCACGGTGCGCTTCGAGGACGGCAACGTGCGGGTCTTCGCCCAGGAAGGCCAGCCCTACTGGCGCCAGGGCGACCGGGTGCGCTATCTGAACGGCACCCTCAACGTCTATTGAGGCCCCGCGGCGCCGCGAACGCCTGGAAATCGGGCCGTTCGCAGGCCACCGCCGCGTTTTGGCGGCCGGACTGCTCAGCGCGAGCAGACCATACATCCACGAAAATCCGCTCGTCCTGAGCCTGTCGAAGGATGTGCGGATTTGCGCGGTCCAGCGGGACTTTCAGGCTCAATCGTGCAGGCGCACCGGGACGCCGCTCCAGGCGGGCAGGGCGTCGAGCAGGGCGGCGTAGCGATCTGGCGGGCGCAGGGGGGCGTCCACTTCCAGCAGCAGGCGGCCCTGGCGATCGGTGATGCGCAGGGTGCGACGCTCGACGTAGCTCACCGTGCGGGAGCCGGTGGCCAGGGATTCCTTGCCCTTGCGCCAGGTGGTCAGGAGCAGCAGGCCACCCACCTGCTTCCAGGCGATGGACGTCTCGCGGCCGCAGCGGTGCAGGACGACGCCCTGCCCGGAAACCACCAGGCGGGCGCGCCAGGCGCAGAAGGCGGCGCGCACGAAGAGCGGCGTGGCCAGCGCCATCATCAGGGCGGCGGGCCAGGACAACCAGGCTGTCCACAGGGTCTCCGGATCGGTCGCCAGCAGCCACGCGCCCACGCCGAGTCCGATGGCCCACGAGGTGGGGTGCCACCCGGCGCGGTGGCCGAGACGCAGTTGCAACGGAGTGTCGGGGGGAGGCTTGCCCGAGGCGGGCAGGGCGTCCATGGCCGGCCCGGGGGGTGAGCGGGACGGTGCCCCGCTCCCGCCGCAGCTTCAGGACATGGTGCATGCCGACGGCGACGCCCAGCAGCACGACGGCGGCGATGGCGACCAGGAGGACGATGGCCGGGAGGAGTTCGAGAGCGGTCTGCACGAAGGGCCGGATGGGGCGCGCGGTCGAGACTGTCCAGGTCTAGTAGTCAGTCAGATAGGTTCAGCACTGTTCGGCACGCCCCGCATCCCCGCTCGCTTCGTCGCTCATCCTCGCCATAGCTTCGGCTATGGCTGCGGTTCGCTTCGTGCGATCGGGGCGCGGATGCGCGCCTCGGCATCGACGCAAACCTATCTGACTGACAACTAGGGCCCAGCGGCGGGTTCAGTCGCCTTCCATGCGGGTGGCGGTGGCCGCTACCCGACCCTTCTGGATGTCGATATGGCAGACGGCGGCGTTGAAGACCCAGCCCTGGAAGTAGACGTCTCGTCCTTCCGGTTCCCGGGTGGGGACCTGACGCAAGCCGGCGGCGTCGGCCCGGGCGATGGCCTCCGCGGCGGCGGAACCCACGGGGCTGAGGGCGCAGAAGTCCCGGGCGGCGTCTGCGGCCCGCTGGTTGGCGTAGAGACCCCAGCCGACCAGGGCGGCGACGCCGCCCAGCGCCAGGGCCGCGATCAAGGCCGCCATGCGCAGGCAGCGGGCCAGGGGACCAGGCGTCATCCTAAGGGATCACTCCGACTTGGGCCGGCGCGGCTTGGCGGCGGAGGCGCCCCGTTCGGCAAAGGGTTTGGCGGCCTTGTAGGACGGCCGGTTCCAGCCGCCCTCGCCGCCGTCTTCCCGCCCGCTGTCGGGCCGCAGATTGATGGGAACGCCCTTGATGCGGGTGCGCTTCAGGAGATTGGCAACCTCCTTGGGCATGCCGGCCGGCAGTTCCACGGTGCTGCTTTCCTCGTACAAGGCGATGCGGCCGATGAAGCGGCTCTCGATGCCGGCTTCGTTGGCGATGGCGCCGACGATGTCTCGGACCTGGGCGCCGTGCTCACGGCCGACGTCGATGCGGTAGCGCACCAGGGCGCTTTCCCCCTCCCGGGCCACGGGGCGGGGGCGAGGGGGGCGTTCATCGCGGAACGGTGGAGCGCCTTCCGCCGCCGGCCCCTGTGGACGCTCCCCGCGGGGGAAGGCGGGGCGGCGCTCTTCCCGCGCCGCGGGGCGGGGAGAGAATTCCCGCTCCTGGCGCGGCGGCCGCTCGTCCCCCCAGCGGTCGCTGCGGGGGCGCTCCTGGGGCACGGGACGGGCGGGCGGGTCTTCCCCCGCCACCTGCAGGGGGCGGCCCTCCTGCGCCAGACGGGCCAGGGCGGCGGCGACTTCATGGGGGCCGACGTTCTGCTCCTCCTCGATCTGGGCGACGATGTCGGCGAAAAAGGCGAGATCCTCGGCGCCGAGCACTTCGGCCACCTTCTCCTTGAAGGCGGCGACCCGGCGATTGGTCACGTCCTGCCGCGAAGGCAGGGTCAGCGGGGCGATGGGCTGCCGCGTGGCGCGCTCGATGGTGCGCAGCATGCGGATTTCCCGCGGGGCGACGAAGAGGATGGCGTTGCCCGTGCGGCCGGCGCGACCCGTGCGGCCAATGCGGTGCACGTAGGCCTCGGTATCGTAGGGGATGTCGTAATTGACGACGTGGCTGATGCGCGGCACGTCGATGCCCCGGGCCGCCACGTCGGTGGCGATGACGATGTCCAGCGCACCGGACTTCAGTTGTTCGATGACCCTTTCCCGCATCTGCTGGTTGAGGTCGCCGTTCAGGGCGGCGGCGGCGTAGCCGCGGGCGGCCAGCTTGTCGGCCAGTTCCACGGTGGCGGTCTTGGTGCGCACGAAGATGATGGCCGCGTCGAACGCTTCCTCCACCTCCAGGATGCGGGTCAGGGCATCGAGTTTGTGCAGGCCGCTGACCTGCCAATAGACCTGGCGAATGGCGGCCACGGTGGCGGTGGCGGTCTTGATCTTGATTTCCCGCGGATCGACCAGATACTTTTGCGCCACGCGACGGATGGGCTCCGGCATGGTGGCGGAGAAGAGGGCCGTCTGGTGCGCCTCGGGGGGTGTGGTCGAGGATCCATTCCACGTCATCGATGAAACCCATGCGCAACATTTCGTCGGCCTCGTCCAGCACCAGGGTCTTGAGGGCGCCGAGGTTGAGGGTCTTGCGTTCCAGATGGTCCATGATGCGGCCCGGCGTGCCGACGATGACCTGGGCGCCGCGGGAAAGCTGCTTCAACTGGATGGTGTAGCTCTGGCCGCCGTAGATGGGCAGCACATGGAAGCCCGGGATGTTGTGAGCGTAGCTCTGGAAGGCTTCCGCCACCTGGATGGCCAGTTCCCGGGTGGGGCACAGCACCAGGGCCTGGGGTTCGGCCCGCTTGACGTCGATGGATTCCAGGATGGGGAGGGCGAAGGCGGCGGTTTTGCCCGTGCCGGTCTGGGCCTGGCCCAGAAGGTCGTGACCATCCAGCAGCACCGGAATGCACTGGGCCTGGATGGGGGAAGGGGTCTCGTAACCGATGGCCGCCAGGGTTTCGAGAACGGGGGTGGAAAGGCCGAGATCGGCGAAACTGTCGGCGGTGGCCATGGAAATTCCTTTGCGAGGGCGCCGCCAGGGGAGGGCGGCAGATGCTGCGGGGCCCGCCGGCCCGTCGATGGGGCCGCGCCTCTGAGGGCGCTGGCGGGGGTGATGCGCGGTGGGGTTTGCGGCGGGCGGGTCGATGCGGGGCATCGATCGCGAAACCGGGCTGAGGCGCTTGCGGGCCGCACTATACCGCAAAACCGCCGCAGGCGCCCGTTGAATGTTCCAAGTTATTGATAAAGCGAGTATTTTACCCGGGATTCCGGGCTTTCAGGCCAGACTCCCGCGGGGCACGGCCGGAAGCCGCTCGTCCTGGGCCGGATTGACCCGGCGCGGAGCGTTCATGCCTGCCGCGGCAGGTTCGGCAGGGGATACTTGCGGGCGAAGTAGACGTAGGCCGCCCGCAGGGATTCGGCCCGGGCGGGCAGAAAATCGTCGGCCGCAGCGGCGATCTGGTCGAGAAACATGTGGTGCAGGATGGCCAGACCCTGCTCCGAAGCGAGCAACTGACGCGCGAGGAGGGTGGATTCCTCGGGGCTCAGCCCGGTGGCGCCGGTGACGATGAAAACCGTCTCCCGGTCGAGGTCGATGAAATCCTTGATGTCGGTGATCGAAAGCATGGCCAGTCCTGGAGCAGACCCGGCGCTGGAAGGCGCCGGAAACCTGGGGAAAGGCCATTTTACCAGCCCTCGTTCAATGGCAATGGCATTTAATGCCCTGGAGTCCGGGGGGTGCTCGCAAGGAGGGTCGGGGTAATCCCCGATTCCCGTTTGCTTCAGGGGGCCAGGTGGGTGGCCCCGAAGCGTTTGAAGATGGCGGCGATGGTGCCGTCCCGGACCAGTTCCGCCATGGCGCCTTCCAGGGCGGTGGCGAGGTCCGGGGCTTCGGCCTTGACTGCCATGCCCAGAGGCCAGCGCGAAATGGTCATTTCCGGCAGCGCCGCCAGATCCAGGGCAAAGCGGGTGTCGCCGGCCAGGGCACCTTCGAGCTCGGCCCGGTTGGCCAGGACCGCCGCCACGGCGCCATCCCCCAGGGCCTTGACGCCTTCCTTCACCGTCTTGAAATGCACGACGTTGTCCCGCAGGCGGCCGCGCAGCACGGTCATGAGAAAAGAGTCGGCCATGCTCTCGGTTTCGACCGCGATCTTTTCCCGGGTGAAGACTTCCAGGGCCACGGCGGCGGAGCCGGTCGGCACCGGAACCCGGGAAGCGACTCGGGCCATGGCCACGGTTTCCATGTGGTAGGGGCCGAAAATCTTCACCTTGTCGTTGGCGTCGGAGAGGCGCTTGTCCACCGGGACGTGCAGCATCAGGTCGGCCGGGTCTCCGCGCAGGTAGTGGCCCTTCCACACCATGTTGCGCAGGTCGTCGTTCATGTCCTCATCGGCGTTGAAGCCGACGATGGCGGGGGTCAGACCGAGCTTGGCGGCCAGGGCCTTGCCGATTTCCACGTCGATACCTTTCTCGGCATCGGAATAGGGGGCGAAATTGTTGTAGACGGCAACGGACAGGCGGCCGCGCTTGCGGATCGCATCGTACTGTTCGTCTGCCAGGGTCGGCAGGGGGCTGCGAGGACGAGGGCGGCAAGGGCGGTGAGGAAATGGCGGCGTTCAAGAAGCATGGGTGTCTCCGATTCTGGTGCGGGTGAGCCGTTGGGCGGCTTCGGGATTTTCCCCATTCCCGCTCGGGCGGGCAGGGGACAGGGAGAATTTTAGGCAATTGGGCGGCAAGGGGAAGGTCATGAGGGAAATCGGGGCAAATTGCCTGCGGGGGGACCGCCGCGCAACCGGGGCGCCCCGTTCAGCGGAGAACCTTGCCGTCCCGCCCGATGAAGGTGATGTCCTGAAGCGGGAGCCCACGCGCTTGTCGGCGGCAAAGCGCAGCTTGAAGCCGCCCAGGTCCGTGTCCAGGGCGGCGAGGGCCTTGTGCAGGGCGGCCGGGCCCGGATTGGGGCCGGCGTTGCGCAGGGCCTCGATGAGGGCGCGCGTCCCCACGTATTCCTCGAAGCTGGTGTAAGTGGGTGCCGTCCCCGGTGCGAAGCGCGCCAGGGCCCCCTGGTACTCCTTCACCACGCGCAGGTGGTCGTTGAAGGGGGACGGCATGACCTGGGTGATCCCCACCCCCCGGGCGCTGTCTCCGGCGACCTGGCTCAACTCGGCGGCACTGACTACCGAGAGGCTGAACATCTGGGTGCCCGGATAGCCCGCCAGATAGGCCTTGATGAAGGCGCCCACAGGCCGCACGATGCCGACCAGAATCACCGCCTGGGGCGCCCCCCGGGCGATGTGCGCGACGGCATCCGCCACGGCTTCGGTGTTCTTTTCGTAGCTGCCCTTGCTCACGATCTTGAGCTTGTGCTGGGCCAGGGCCTTTTCCACCCCGGCCAGACCCGCTTCGCCGAAGGCGTCGTTCTGGTGGAAGACGGCGATGCGCTGGATACCGCTATTCACCAGTTGTTCCACCATGGCCTCCGTCTCGTCGCCGTAGCCGGCCCGGATGTGATAGATCTACGGATTGAAGGGGTGCGCAGGGCTCGCCGCCGGTATAGGGCGCCACCAGGGGAACATTGCTGCGGGCGAGAATGCCGTTCTTCAGGAGTTCCGCGATATTGCCGGTCCCCGCGTAGCCCACCAGGGCCACCGCCTTGTCGCGCTCGACCAGTTCCTCGGTGAGGCGCAGGGTCTCCGCCGTGCGGTAGCCGTCGTCCTTCACCACATGTTTCAGGGGTCTGCCATTCACCCCCCCGGCGGCGTTGGCGGATTCGATGGCCAGGCGTACGCCCAGCACCATCTCCTTGCCAGTCCCGGCGAGGCTGCCGCTGAGCGGGGCGCACTGCCCGATGACGAGGGGTTCGGCAGGGCTTGCGCCGGCAAGGCCCAGGAAGGCCAGGCCAAAGAGGACCGCGAGGATTCGGCAAGGGCGGGGGAGATTCATCGAGGCTCCATAGGGATTCGGGGGGACGGCATTATGCAATATGGAATCATCGTGGGCAATCGCCCCGCCGGCCTGGCGGGCGCCGCATCGAAGGGACTAGTCCAACCGGAAGGGACGGGGTCCGACCGATGGCGGCCGCGTTAGCCGCTTCTGCCGATATGGTGGCGGGATTGGCTTTGCTATAACTCGCGTTGATCGGCTGGGGAACGTGCGCCCTTCCCGGCCAGGCGATATCGACGCCCCACATTCAACGCAAACCAACCCGGAAACAGGAGACAGCCCGTGACACATTCCCCTCTTCATGCCGCCGCGCTGGCGGTGCTTCTTGCCAGTTTTTCCGCCCAGGCCGCCGACGAAGTCCGCAAAGACCCCGCCATGCTCAAGCTCGCCAGCACGGCCGGCTGCCTGACCTGCCATTCCATCGAATCCGGCAAGCCCGGTCCCGACGGGCAAAACCCATCGGCCCCGCCTGGAGCGACGTCGCCGCCCAGTACCGCGGCAAGCCGGCGGCCTCCCAGTTCCTCACCCGTGTGGTCCTGGAAGGCTCCAACCCCTACAGCAGCCACTGGCGCGGCAAGGTGAGCGGCATTGCCATGCCGCCCAACGCCGTCGCCATCACGGAAGGCGAAACCCGCCTCCTGGTGAGCTGGATTCTGGCGCTGTAGTCCGGCGGCTGGGTCGCAAGCACCCGGGGATCACAGAAGTTCCGTGACCCGTGCCAGGACGGCGCGAATGTTTGCCTCCACCGACCAGTCCGCGTGGCGCGCCGCGAACGCCTGGGCGGCCCGCCGCAATTCGGGCATGGCCACCGCCTGACGCAGGGCGGCCGCAAGGCCCCGTGAGCCGGGGTTGCCGCGCAGGCTCACGGTGACCCCCAGAGCCTCCTGGCGCTGGGCCGCCATGGCCGCCTCCTGGTGGAAGGGCAGGGTCAGGGCGGGAATCCCCGCCAGCAGAAAACGCAGCGTCGTCGCCTCCGCACCGTAGCTGAACAACAGGTCTGCTTCGCCCAGCAGCGGCGCCAGATCGATCAGTCTGTCCACCCGGCGGACGCGGCCGGCGTCGCCTGCACCCAGCCCCGGGGCGTAGGCCAGCACGTTCAAGCCGCTCGCTGCCAGACCCGCGAGAATGGCGTCGACGCCAGGCAGCTCAGGCTGCACAACCGCGAATATCCGCGGCCCGGGGCCCGGCAGCCAGTCTGCCCGCGGACGGGGCGAGGGATCGAAGAGGGGGCCGAAATAAGGCGCGGTGCCGCGCGGACCGTAATGGTCCAGCTCGGCGAAGGTCAGCAGGACGCGGGGCCGGTGGCGAGCAATCCGCCGAGGCTTTGCGGCAGACCTGCGAGCCGCTGCCCAGCGGCCCCCCGCAGGGCCGCCAGGGCGCTGGCTTCTTCCTGCCGGGCGGCGTCGGGCGTCGCCCCGGGAAACGGCGGCAACGGCCAGGGCGGCAGTTCGAAGCCGTTGCCCAGGGAAAGAGTGGGCAGCCCCAGCAGACGCGCCGCCACGCCCGCGGTCGGCGCGTGGTCCAGGATGACGAGGTCGCAGTCGCAGGATCTGAAAACCCCCTGCCAGGCAGCGACGAGTGAACCCAGACAGGCGGGCTCATGCCAGCCCTGGGCAAGGAGAATGCCCGCGTACCCGGCTGCAGCGCGTGGTGCCGGCGCAGGGTGGGGGGCCCGGCGCTGCGGCGCAGGGGAGCGCGGCGGGAAAAGCGATATTCTCGAAGGCAGAGGGATCCCGGGCGGCGATGCGGACCTCATGCCCCGCCTGCGCGAGGGCCGCCGCCAGCGGGGCGATGCGGGCCGCATGCCCCCGGTTGAGCCCGAGTTCCCAGGCGAACAGGATGCGGCCCAAGGGGGCCTCAACGCAGGTAGGCCGCTTCGTTGGAGAAGGGCACCAGACCGCCGACGCCCTGGCCGGTAGAGAGGAATTCCGACCAGGAGACCACCGATTGCGCCGAGGCCATGCTGATGCCCCCGAAGTTTCCGTGCCGGCCGAAATGGAAGGCCAGCCCGCCGCCCAAGGCGTTTTCCGCGCTCCCTTCCGCCCCAGCTTCCAGCAGGGAGCGGGGGAAGCTCCAGGCCTGGAGGCCGGGGGATTCGAGCTGGGCCGCGTCGAAATGGTCGACCAGATTCTGGAAGTCGAAGCGGGTGACGGGCGCGGATTCGGGCCAGTTCGCCGCCGCCATGAGGGCCGGGGCGATGATCTGCAAGGAGGTGATGCCCCGGCGGCTGCCGGCGGCGTACCAGTCCTCGAAGGTGAGGCTGTCCTCTTCGCCGACGCCCAGGACCAGATCGTTGCCGGAGCGCGAGAACCAGAGGTCCGAATCGAAGGACACGCCGCCCAGGCTGACGCTGTCGCCGCCATCGCTGCCCAGGACGATCCGGTCGTGGCCGTCCCCGGTGTTGAAGGCCACCAGATCGTGGCCCGCCCCCAGGGAGAGGCGATCGTCGCCCCGGCCCCCGGCCAGGAAGTCGTTGCCGGCCCCGCCGGTCAGCGTGTCGGCTGCCGCGCTGCCGGTTTGGAGGCTGTTTCCCCCGGTGCGCAGGGTGGCGCGGCCGTCGGCGCTCACCGTGCCGGCCGCGATCTGTCGCCCCTCGCGGTCGCGCACGTCGTAGCCGGCTGAACCGTCCGCAAGCCGCCATCCGCTGCGGTTCGTTCGGTCAGCGCTGTAAGCGTTGCTGTAGGCGGTGGAGGAACCATTGGTGTAAGTGGTGGTGATCAGGGACGCCCCCTCACCCGCTCCGGAATCCGACTTGTCGTAACTCATGCGGGAATCCGAGCGGACCACGAACCCGGTGGAGTGAGTGGCCCCGCTGCGGGCGTCGAAGTCTTCGATCTGCTGGCTTCCGTCGCTGCCCTGCCGCACGCTGTGGTAGGAACCATCCGCCGTACGCATCTCCACCGACTCGTAGCGCACCGTCCCGGCGGAGTAGCTCAGGGTACGCTCGCGGCTGCCGTCCTCGAAGTAACGCTCCTGGCCCGCAGTGCCGTTGCTCCGGGTCCAGGCGTCTGCAAGGGGGCGGCCCTCGGCATCGAAACTTCGCCAATGGGTTTCGCCCAGCGCGCTACGGGAAAAGGTGGCGTAATTCCCGTCGCAGGTGTCGAAACTCCCGATGAGACAGGCGCCGCCGGCGATGCCCCCCTGGAAGTTGTGGACGATGGCCTGGTCGCCCTGGGTGCCGAATTCGAGCACCAGATCGTTCCCGCTGACCCGGGCATGGATGGAATCGAGGCTTACCCCGGCGCCGAAGCGGATCATGTCCGGGTCGGCCCGGGCCGAGGTGTACAGGTGGCTGGTGCCGCTGCCCAGCCCCAGATAGAAGGTCTGCCGCCCGCTGCCGGAGGCCAGGGTATTGTTGGCGCGGGCGACCAGGATGCCTTCCTCGCTGCCGCCCTGGACCCTTTCCCCCGCGGTCATCGCCCGGCGCACCACGCCCTCGTCCTCGCCGGCGAGGGCCAGTGACGTCCAGGCCCCCCAGCCGGCCCCGTCGTCGGCGCGAATCATCACCGTATCGGCTTCCCCCGCCACCATGGCCAGGAAGCGCACCCGCTCGAGGTCTTCCGCCGCCACGACGAAGCGGCTCTCGTCCGGGATGAGGCCATCGAGCAGCACCCGCCCTTCGCCGTCGCGCCGATCGAGAAACTCGAAGCGCTGAATGGCTGCGCCCACCGGAGACTGGGCGCTGAAATACCGGGCCAGCAGGACCGGGATGAAATTCGCCGCCGTTTCCTGCGCGGGGGCCAGCACCGTGGCGCCCGTGCGGGCGGCCAGCCGGCTGCTCGTCCAGTCGCTCCAGCGCCCCCCGTCGAAGGCCCGCAGTGAAAACCGGTTCTCGCTGCCCGCGCCGCCGCCGCGGTAGCTCAGGACGTTCAGGTCGGCGGCGGCGATGTCGAGAAGCGCACCGGCTTCCTGCACCACCCCGTCGAGGAGCAGGACGCCATCGCCAGACCCCTCCAGCCGGACCTGGAAGCGGGCCAGGCCGTCGCCATCCGCGTCGGCCGCCGTGAGCAGGCCGGCCACGGCAATGGTCTCGCCCGCCTGCACGTCGCGCCCGGCCAGCGCCACCGCGGGGGTGAAAGCGTTGGTGCGCGCGGTCGCGCGGGCGATCAGGGCGTCCCGCGAGAGCACCGTTCCGTCCGCAAAACGGAAGCGCTCCACCCCGATCCCCGCCTCGCTGCTCAGACCCGTCCAGCCTGGCGGCGGCGGAGGCGCGAAGGCCACCAGGATGTTGCCCTGTTGGTAGCGGATCTGCAGCAGTTGCAGGCCGGGGTTTTCCGGATCGTCGAACACTGCGACGCTCAAATCCTCGGGACGCACCCCATCGGGAAGCACCAGGGTGTCGAGGGGAAAGCCGCCGTACATCATGAAATCCGCGTTGGGGGCCGGGTCGCCCGAATCGTGGATGACGGTGAGGGACTCGCCGTCCAGGGGCGCGTAATAGGTGTCTGCCCCCCGGCCGCCATCCAGAAAGTCATGACCGCTGCCGGCGGCCAGCACGTCGTTGCCGTCGGTTCCCACGATGTGGTCGTTGCCGCCCCCGGCGCTGACGAAGGCGCCCATGCCCTGGGCGCGCAGGGCGGCGAAGGAGGGCATCCACCCCCCGCCCGAGAGCCAGTCCCCCGCCTCGGCGGCGCTGGACCCCAGGTTGACGTCGTCGTCGCCGGCTCCCAGGCGCAGGGTGCCGAAGAAGGGGCTTTCGGCGAGGACCGTGTGGTCGGCGTCGTCCCCCGTCAGGCGATGCAGGGTGATGTTCCGTTCCACCAGGGCCTGTTGCACCTCGACCGTCCGGGTGCCGGAAGAAGACGCGACCGTGAGGGTCTCCTGGCTGCCGGGGTAGCGGACCAGATAGCGGGAAGAGACCCCGGCGCCCCCCTGGAAACGCGGGTCGAGTTCCGGGTGATCGCCGGGCTGGAAATAGAGGGTCTGCCCGCCCGCGACCCCCACGTGGCCCAGGAAGCTCACCGTCGCCCCGGAGGCCACGGGCGGCAGCGAGCCCAGGGGGAGGGAGACGATCCTGGATTCGCCGGGGAGGGTTCTGCTCAACGTGTAGCCCGGGATGGGATAAGTCACCGTCTGGCGCACCGTGGTCACTGCGACGTCATCCTCCAGCGAAGGCGAGAGGCGCGTCTCGCCGGCGGCGAGGGCAGCGCTGTCCTGGGTAAGCCCGCCAAAGCGGTAGCTGCCCACGGGGACGGAATACCCCAGACTGGGAACCTCCACCCCCTCGCCGGCGTCGAGGCCCGCCAGACCGCCTACAGCCGTACCCCGGCGCCCCCGGGTCTGGAGATCGGCTGCCAGACCCGCCGCGAAGGCCGCCTCCGCCGCCGCCACGTCGGCTGCGTAATCGCCCGCCGCGAGTTCCGACCCCACCCAGTCATCCAGCAGGCGGGCGCTGCCGTCGCCGCCCAGCACGACCCAGCCGCGTTCTTCGGCCGGGGCGGAGAAGTACCCCGCCAGGGTGGCCAGGGTGTCCCCCGAGCGCGCCGCCAGCAGCAGATCGTTCCCCGCCCGGGTGACGGAGAAATCCGCCAGCGCCAAGGTTTCCGGCAGCCAGAGCGTCGCCGAACCGCCTCCGGCCCCCTGCAGGGTGGCGGAAGTCCCCGGGGTCAACACATAGCGCGTGTCCTGCCCCGCGGACCTCATCTCGACCACGCCCGGGCCGCTCACCAGGACGCAATCGTCGCCCCAGGCGGACAGGGTGTCGTGCCCGCTGCCCCCCACCAAAGTACTCCCCGCCCCATGGGCTTCCAGGAGGGCATCGCCACTCCCTCCCAGGAGGACGGCGCCCACCCCCCAGGCGGACAGGGTATCGTCGCCGCCGCTGGCGGACAGGGTATCCGCGGCCGTGGCGCTGAACACGAAGTTCCCCCCGCTGCGCACGAGGGTGGTGCGCTGGGCCGTCCCGCGCTGCAGGAGCTCGGTGAGGGAAATGTTCTGCCCGTCGGCGAAGGCAAACGTCCCGGCGGGGGCGGCGAAACCTCCCTCCAGCAGCACGCTGCCTTCCCCCACCTCGAGGAAGAGCGCCGGGCGCCCGTCGCTGCCGGAGGTCGCCCGGGCGGTGATCCCCTCGGGCCAGAGGCCTTCCCCGAAGACCATCCGGTCCCCGGCCATGAAATCCTGCACCGTGTCATCGCCCAGGCCGTCGATCACGAAACTGTCCTGCCCCGCCCCCCCGGCCAGGACATCGTCCCCGGCGCCGCCGATCAGGGTGTCGTCCCCCTCGCCGGCCAGGATCGTATCCCTGCCGCCGCCCCCCTCCAGACGGTCGGAAGCCGGCGTGCCCCACAGCACCTCATCAGCCTCCGTCCCGGCGTAGCCGTCCCCCAGCAGTTCCGCCAGGCCGAGGACCGAACCATCGGCAAACATAAAACGCTCGATGGGCGCCGCCAAAGGATTCTCGGGCGAGACCCCCTCGATCCACACCTCACCCCCCGCCCCGTCGTCCCCCAGGGCGACCACCAGCGCATTGCCTTCCAGTCGCACCCGCAGGTCGGCGGCGGCGATGCCCGCGCCGAAGCGCAGGGTATTGGGCAGGGCCGAACCGGCGGCATCGGTGCGGGGACTCGTGTCCACCAGACGATCCCGCCCGTCGCCCCATTCGAAGGCATAGGTGTTGTTGCCCCCATTGCCGACCAGCACGTCGTCCCCCCGCCCGCCCCGCAGGGTGCTCCCCCCGCCGCTGGCCACCAGGGTATCGTCCATTGCTCCGCCCACCAGATCGGCCCCGGCCTGGGGAGAAGTCTGGCTGGCGTCGAACTGACCAAAACGGGCGATCATCTCCCGGTAGCCCAGGCTGGAGCCGTCAGCGAAGCCGTAGGACGCCACCGCCCCCGCGAATCCCCCCAGCACCAGGACGCGATCCTGCCCCTGGCTGAGAAGGAGGGCCTCGCCCTCCCGGGTGATGAGCAAATCCCCGCTTCCGGTTCCCGATCCCGACCCCACCCCCTCCAGAACGACGCGGTTCCTCCCCAGGGCATCGTCCACCGTATCGGTCACCCCCAGGGCGTTGGGCCGGCTGTCGCCGCGCAGGAAGACATACACATCGTCCCCCGCCTCGCCCCGCAGCACATCGGCGCCGCTGCCGCCGCTCAAGGTATCGTTGCCTTCGCCCCCGAACAGGCGATCCTCCCCCGACCCCCCGGCGAGGACATCCTGACCCTCCCCCCCAAAAAGCCCATCGTCCCCCGCCCCGCCGTCGAGGACATCGTCCCCGGACTGCCCCGCAGGCGTCAGGGCGCCATCGCCCTCGAGCCTGTCGTTGCCGCCCCCCCCGAAGAGGGTGTCCGCCCCGCCGCAGCCCAGGAGGAGGTCGTTGCCCGTCCCGCCAATGAGGGAATCGTCCCCGCCGCGCCCGGCAGCGGCCAGATCCCCGGTGCCGCCATAGACCGTATCCGCCCCCGTCCCCCCAAAAACCGTCGTGCGGCCGGCACCGCCGATGACCAGATTGCTGCCGTTGCCGAGCAGGATCGTGTCCTGGCCGGTTCCGGCATAGATGACGTTGTGGCCGGAGCCGGGCACATGGATGCGCACCTCCCCGGCCGATCCCACCGCCTGCTGATAAGCCACATTCCCGTCGTAATTCTCGGAGAGGAGGGGACCGCGGCCATCGAGCATCACCCGGCCCCAGTCGATGGTGATGTCCAGAGGATTGACAGAGGAAGCCGTCACCGACCACCCCAGGGCCGTGACGTCATTGGGGACGAAGGCCTCCACCCCGGAGACGAGAAGGTTGTTGCCCGGCCCCAGGACCGCCACATGGTCGCCGTTGCCCAGCAACAGGAGATCGTTGCCGGGACTCCCGACCAGGGTGCTGTTGCCATTGCCGGTCAGAAACACGGAACCGGGCCGGCCGGTGGCAGAGGCGCTGCGGGCCTGCTCCAGGGCGGTGGCGAGATCGGCTTCCTCCCCGGCGTAAAGACGGCTGTTGCCGTCGAGGACGAAGAAGAGATCCTGCCCCCCATGGCCGATCAGGACGCTGTTGCCATGCCCGCTGCCCAGGATGTCGTTGCCCGTACTGCCGGAGATGAAGTTGTTGCCCGAGACCCCCTGCGGATTGCGCCAGGGATCGGTAAAGATGGGATCGGCACCGGCGCGGACCTCCTGGTTGCCCTCGGCCAGGATGTAGCCGGTATAGACCACATCGGGAATGCCGGTCAGGGTGCGGTGCACGGTTTCCTGCGGCACGGTATCGGGCAGCGGATCGACCAGGACCGGGGCGCCGGGGAGGGTGATGCCGAGGGCGCCGGAGGTCCATTGGGTGAGATAAGCGCCGATGCCCGCCGAACTCTGGAGGGTCAGGAAATCCCGTGTCGCCCCATTGGAATCCACGGCGGTGGAGAGGACGTAGTTGACGACCACGTTGCCGACGGTCTGGCGCCAGACGCGGGGCCCGACGTAGGCGATGGCCCCGGCGGCATCGCCGATCACGACATCGCCCAGACGGATGCGGCCCCCGCCGTCGGCATCTTCGATCCAGTCCATGCCATCGCCGGCGATGAGGGTGTAGGTGTCGTCCCCCAGACCGCCCGCCAGGGTGTCGCTGCCCCCGCCCCCCCTCAGGGTGTCATCGCCGGCGCCGCCCCGGAGCAGGTCTGCTTCGGAACCGCCTTCAAGGAGATCGTCCCCGGCACCGCCCAGGAGGGTGTCACGGCCTTCGCCGCCGAGCAGGGTGTCGGCACCGGATTGGCCTTCCAGCCAGTCGTTGCCCTGGGCACCGGAGAGGGTGTCGTCGCCGGAGGCGCCGTAGAGGTGGTCGGAATCCCCGCTCCCCTCAAGTTGATCGGCGGATACGGCGCCAAAAACAATCTGATGATCGTGGAGGCTCAGGCCGTTGCCGTCGATTTGCAGGGTTAATGGCGATCCCCCCGCGAGTCGGTGCGAGAGATCGATAAAATCCCAATTGCCTTCAACCGTATCGCTATCCCATGGGTCGGTGTACGGTTTGTCGCCCGCAGAGATCGGCAGGTCGTTGTCGTCGCGCTGACCGCTCGCGTACTTGAGTTTCCAGGTCAAAAACGCCGCTCGATCCTGAAGGTAGAGATCGCTCAGTTCACCCGTATCGCTTGCGTCGTCGTAGCGGCTCAGGGCCTCAGCGTCGTACAGCCCGTCTGCGCCTGTGATCACGAAGGGATTGGCCTCGACCAGCGCGTATCGGTAGGCGATGTCGGTCCGGGCCCGTTCAACCAGGGTATCTACCCCGATATCAACCAGGGACTCGATCCGCACACTGCCCATCGCTCCGCGATAGGTCGTGCTGTCCTGAATGGCCTTGATCGCATCGTGCAACGCGTCTCTCGCGCTCAGATCTGCGTAGCCGGTAGCGGAGATCACCGGGGCAAGATCGGGAGAGCTTCCGAGAAACAGTTTGGCCAGCGTGTTCGCCATGTTCTCGAGGGCGTCGGCATCGTAAAGATGATTTCCTGTCGCAGCCTGGGCTGTGATCCCTGAGGCAATCAGCGGGCCAGAACCCGGAATGCGGCTGGCGACAATGGCAGTGGCCGTGGTGCCAACCCAGTCGGCTGAGGAATAGGGCAGGCTGTCGTCCCGGTCCGCGCTGGCCTTCATGATCGCGGTAAAAGCCTGCAGGCCAAGCTGTGGGTCGAGGGCCTGCAGCAGGTTGGCCAGCGTGAGCGAATCGATGAGCGGTGTGATGCTGTGCGTTTCCCCGAAGTCGCCAAAGAACGCTCGAGCCGACGTGGGCACAGCCATCTCCATGATGCCGAGCCCTCGCGAAGCGGGCAGGTCTTCGACCCAAATCCTCGTCGGGGTGACGTGGTAGCCGCCATTGGCGACCATTTCCGGATCCCAGAATTCGCCGTGCCCGTAGAGTTGAGTCGTGTTGGCCAGGGCAAACTCGAAAAGGCTGCTGCTGAAGGCATTCGGATCCCGCCCCAGAGAACCGTTGCCCGTACTGGAAAGCCAGTTTGTGGTGGCATCGATCAGGCGCTGGGTGCCGATGCCTCGATATCCATCCTGGGCATCACCAACGCCGGCACCGAGGGTCAGGGTGCCGATGGCGGCCATGGCAGCTTTATGCTTGGGACGCTCGTACAGATTGGCGCCCAGCAAGCCGGTGGGGTTGGCCGATGCTTCGTCCCGCAATGTGTTGCGCACGCTCTCCGGCAACCCAAACCACCAGTCTGGCGTGCCTGTTCCGTCCCAGGCCATCATGTCTTCATAGAGGGCGATGAGGAATGCAATGTCGCCACCGGTCGGCGGTCTTCCACCGTCTGCATTGATGCCGCCCAGCCCGGCTGCGTTGTAGTGGTAGGTGTGAGCGATTTCAGGGCCGTGGAGCAGCGTGAACGCCGCCGAAAGCTGCGCGCCCAGGCTATAGCCGGTGACATTCAGGGTATGGGGTGCCTGGGCGAAATCAAGTACCGCGGCGCTGGTGCTGGTTTCGAATTGCCCGCTGGCGTTGTTGTAGGTGCGTCCGGCCTTCAGTTCGTTGTAGAAGGTTTCCATGCTGGACAACTGGGCCAGGGCGAAGCCGGCGCTGTTGACATCACCATCCGCCGCTCCCGCCCCGTCGCGTTCCCAGTCCCCCCCTTTGCTCCGGTCCTGGTATTCCGTACTGCGGAAGGAGAGGGTGTATTCGTCGGGATTGTTGCAGTTGCGGAAGAGCGTGGCGGAAAAGCCGCTGGCGTCGTTGGCGTAGTGGGTCACCAATTCGTAATTGGTCGTGAACCACTCAAATTGAGCGCTCGTCAGGCGGGTGGCGCCTTGGCCGTTGGGGTTGTGCTCCGGGTGATTCACACCGCTGCTGAGTATCGTCTTCAACGAATACACTGTGGATCCGGGGGCAGCCTGACTGCCAGGATCTCCAGCAGAGGCCCAGGCATCCCAACGAT
Organism: Betaproteobacteria bacterium; assembly: GCA_016720065.1. Lineage (NCBI taxonomy): Bacteria > Pseudomonadati > Pseudomonadota > Betaproteobacteria > Betaproteobacteria bacterium. Next base: position 698,359 of record JADJXY010000002.1, read on the forward strand.
CGAGATAGCTTTCGCACACGGATTGCAGAATGGCATTGTCGAGCCACGCCTTGACTGTCGTTTCCATTATTTCCCCCACTTGGACAAGTCTTTGAATTCAACCGGCGGATTTGCCTGAAAGAAGCGTTCGTTGAGGTCCGGGACTGGCTGAAGGACCTCGCGTACCAAATATCGGTATTCCCATTCCTTGCCCTTGCACCAGCGGGCGTTTCCCCACCAGATTCGGGATGGGGTGTTCTCGTCCCGGCCGCTCAGTTTGAAGGCCCGCTTGACGGCGAGCACCTCGTGTGTCTCCAGATCGACGATCAGGTACTCGCCGGCGCCGATGGAATAGCGCCGGTCATGAGGCCGCTTGATCCCGCGCCAGGTGAAGCCGTAACGGGCGCGGCGCTGCTCGTGGTGCTCCTTGGCAACGATAAAGGGGAGGATGGCCATTTTTCCATTGCGATCACCGGCGTCGACACCGTTCTTATAGCCGTCGGGTGGGTGGTCGTTGCGACCGCGGAAGTAGCGGATGACGGATCCCGGGGGATCCGCAGGCTGCTCGAGATAGGCGTATTTCCCGGAGGGGGGTTGGACCAGCTCGGCCGGTGCCCTCCAGCCGAGGGTTCCGGTATCTCCGGAGCCAACGCCAGTTGGCTCCTCCAATCGGTAACGGTCGTAGTCGATTGGCGTGCCGTAGATGCTCCGCCGCGGCCGCATCTGAAGCACCCCCTCGACATTCTCGACGTGCCGAAAGACGAAATCCCCGGCCTCGGTTTGGCACAGGTGCTGGAAATACTGCTCCGAGACGTTTGGCTGGCCGGGGATCAGGGCGCGAAGGCGGGCTGTCCAGAAGCGGAAGGGAACGGGTTTGGGGACGTCGTCGGGGAGTTTCAGGGCATGGGCGTAGTCGTAGGCGGCCTTTTCCACCGGATCGCTGGGGATGTCCCAGCCCTGCTCCTCATAGAAGAATCCCGGAAGATCGAAGAAGGCGTGGAAGAGGACGAGGCCTGCGACGGCAAGGCCCAGGCCAGCAAAGGGCCGCCAGCTGCTCCGGCGGGGAACGGGTGGTGTCGCTTCGGTCATGGGGGAGGTCTCGCGCAGATTCCGATATTCCGAATTCTGGCCGAATCTAGCGTTTTGTCATCACGCTGTATATAGGCAGAACGTGATATATCAATATCGCGTTCGCATTCATCTCGGCGTTTCGCTGAGAATGTTGCGGAGCCCCGACTGAAGCCGCTTCCTTCAAGGCTTTTCGGGCGTTACCACGCAATATTTGGCGCGGCTCAATAGGCTGGATTACCATCTGACCCATGCCAGCCACATTAGATAACCAGCTCGTCGTCGCCCTCTCCGCTCGTGCCCTGTTCGATTTCGTGGAGTAGAGACCGGCAACAAATGCACTGAAAATGGATGCCACGAGGTACAGGCGCGGAGAGCGGGGGCGCCTGTGTCTACCGGTGGGCGTGGCATGTTGAAGTCCTTCTGCCTTGTCCAGATCACCCTTGTTGCCATTGGAGTTATTGTCAAGATTCATGCGCGCATCGTCATCTGCGCGCTGTGATCGCTTCCCTGATTGGCGGCTCTGGCCACCAACCAGACAGCATCGAAGCGCAAGGTATTGGGCAGGGGCGTTCCGGTGGCATCGCTCCTGGGACTCGTGTCCACCAGACGATCCCGCCCGTCGCCCCATTCGAAGGCATAGGTGTTGTTGCCCCCATTGCCGATCAGCACGTCGTCCCCCCGCCCGCCCCGCAGGGTGCTCCCCCCGCCGCTGGCCACCAGGGTATCGTCCATTGCTCCGCCCACCAGATCGGCCCCGGCTTGCGTGGACGTCTGGCTGGCGCCGAACTGACCAAAACGGGCGATCATCTCCCGGTAGCCCAGGCATCCCGTTATACACAACTCACTCCGCGTAGTCTGACTGCCCGATGGCAGCCATCCGAGTAGTTGACAATATTCGTCGGGTATACCCCTTGCTTGCCCATTGCCATTTTCACGAGGAGTGCGCAATGGCAAACTGGGCTGGAGACGAATTTGGCGGGGCGAACTTGGGAGATGGGCGGTTGAACGCAAGGCTGATCAAACTGGCGACACGCTTTTCTGAGCGGCCGATGGCGAGCATCCCGGGGGCCTGCGGGGATTGGGCGGAGACCCAGGCGGCGTACCGTTTCTTCGATCAGGCCAGTGCGGGCAAACGCGGATTGAACTGGCAATCGATTCTTCAGCCGCACATGGACTGCTGTACCGGGCGCATGGCGCAACACCCGGCCCTGGCGGTCTATCTGGTCGTTTCCTGGCGCTTGGCAAGATTGATCCGAATGGGACGCATCCACCCGGAGTGGTCGGCCGATGTGTTTTTCTCTGAAACGGAATGGGCCGGTGCCTTTATCCTCAACAAGAGGAAGCCTCCGCTGACATTGCCGAAATGTCCGCCAACCGCATGGAATACTTGATTGATCTTGACCGTGAGGGGCTCAGCGTCGGTAGCAAGGGGGGGGCTTCCAGTGAGGAGTTTTTCCAGAAGTTGGATGCCGCGCGAGGGCGATCTGGTGTTCCCCCGCGCCAAGGAAAATTCGGCGCTGTCGGACATGAGCCTGACCGCCGTCCGGCGGCGGATGAAGCGCAGCGACATCACCGTGCATGGTTTTCGCTCCACCTTCCGCGACTGGTGCGCGGAATCGAGCAACTTCCCGCGCGAGGTCTGCGAACACGCGCTGGCGCACAGCCTGCCCGACAAAGTAGAAGCCGCCTACCGGCGCGGCGACCTGCTGGAAAAGCGCATCCAACTGATGAAGGCATGGGCCGACTACTGCGCCAAGCCGGCGGACACCGCCAGCGTCACGCCCATCGGGAGCAAGCGCAAGGCGGGCAAGCCGGCTACGGCATAAAGATTCGCGCGGAAAAGATCAGGCCGCCACCAGCACCGACACCAAGCCAGTCACATGATTCGCCGCCTTCTGGCGAATCACGATCTCCACGTCCCGGTCGAGTTGGGTAATGAAGTGCAGCAGGCGCTCGGACGAAAACCGGCTGAGTTTGTAATGCCGCAGCTCGGAGACGTGCGGCTGCGGAACGCCGAAAATTCCGGCAGCGGCCGTCTGGGTGAGCTTGCGTTCCTTGATCAGATCGTTGAGGCGCATCGCCAGTTGCGTGCGCAGCTTGCGTTCGTCGGCATCGGCAAAACCGAGGTCCTTGAACACATCGCCCGTGCCCACATCCACCGGTTCAGTCTTCTTTGCCATAGCGCACCTCGTAGTCATTGCGAGCCACTTTCAATCGCTCGTGAATCATGTCGACATTCGTCCTCGCGGTGCGGATGCCGGAAGGCGATTTTTTCTGAAAACAGTGCAGCACATACACCGCCTTCGCGAACCGCACCGTGTAGGCCACCGGTATGTATCGCCCCGGTAATCCTCGACCAACTCGAACACCCCCGGCCCCTCGCCCTTCCAGGGCTTTGCTGCGGGCGGCTGGCCACCCAACTGAACGACGCCAAGGCCGTAGCCGAATTCATCAACCACGTCGCCGGGAAAATCCAGCAGATCTCGCTTGGCGGAACCGACCCAATGCAGTGGGCGCTCTTTTCGGGGAGAAGAACTCATGGCTGAAGTATACCGTATTGGGTATTACCTGGAAACCTTCGTGGAGAAAGCGCCTCGTCAGCTAAAGTTACCCCGCTTCCGGCCCAAGCCGGCCGTCGAACGGAGGCAACTCTGGCGACACAACCTGCCGGGTCAGAACATCGGCCGAGCAGCCCAGCGGCCACCTTTGAGTGGCCGTTGTCATTTGTGACGCCGCCGCGCCAGCGCCGACTTTCAGCCAACCCCCAGAATCCAGCCCTCGACCTCCGAAACAGCGCATTGCGGGGGTGATAACTCCGGTTTGAGCGCGACCTGCAAGCGACCTCAGGGTGGCGTGGGTAAAATGTGGGTAGGCGGAAACTAAAAACCCGCAAAGCCTGTAGCAGTGCGGGTTTCAGTGCCATTACTGGCGGAGACGAAGACCACTCAGATAGCCGATCACACTGTCTCACCTGATTTCAATTCAGGCCGGAGCTTATCACCCCCCAAAAATCCAAGCTATCAGCCCGACCCAAGCCATCTCAGAACGTCTCACTCCCAATGATGGGGGTGGCGATGGGTAGCCCATCTTAGGTCGGGTACACGCCACCTGCGGAAAGAAAATTTTCACAGCGAGGGCGTTGTAGAGGCCTCCTCATCCGTATTACTAGTATACGGGTGACCGAAATCCAATGCTCTCCAAGCACACGCAAGAGAGTGTAGCGATGACAAGAGCCCGTCGAGATTCCGTGGCGTGACAAGAACTCTCGCGGCTAGGTTTGCAGAGCGAGGCCGCCTTCGCCTCACCACGGAAAAATTTCAATCTCGTATTTCGTGGTGGGTGATTCGATGGGTAGCAATAGCAGAAAAGAACTTGGCGCTCTCGCCGTCTCGCAGATCAAGCGCAGGGGTATCAATTTTGTCGGGGGCGTCGCCGGCCTCGGCCTCAACGTCACGCAGACCGGCTCCCGTAGCTGGGTTTTGCGTTATCAGGTCGCCGGCATCCGCAAGGACATGGGACTTGGAGGGTATCCCGACGTAACCCTTGCCCAAGCAAAGGAATTGGCCCGGGCTGCCCGGATCAAGCTGTCTCAGGGCATCGACCCGATTGAGGAGAATCGTGCCGCACGCAGGAAGATGATTGCCGACCTTGCCGCCGCGATCAGCTTCAAGGAAGCAGCGAAACGCTACATCGACAGCCAAGAGCCAATCTGGAAGAACAGCAAGCACGTCCAGCAATGGCGAAACACCATCGACACCTACGCCGTCCCGAAAATCGGTGCTCTGGCGGTGGGGGACGTTGCCCTAACTGACGTTCTGGCCGTACTCGAACCGATCTGGCGTAGCAAAACCGAAACGGCCTCTCGCTTGCGTGGCCGGATTGAGTCAATTCTGGATTGGGCGGCGGCGCGAGGGTATCGGACTGGATCGAACCCTGCACGCTGGAAGGGATTGCTGGACAAGATTCTTCCCGCCCCCGGGAAAATCGCCAAGGTCGATCATCATCGCGCTTTGCCATATTCGGATTTGCCAGCCTTCATGCTGAAACTTGCGGAGCAGCAAGGCATGGGGGCTCGGGCATTGGAATTTGCCGTCCTGACCGCCTGTCGTTCCGGCGAGGTACGCGGTGCGACTTGGGACGAATTCGATCTGCAGAGTGCCACTTGGACAATTCCTGCCAATCGCATGAAAGCCAAGAAGGAACACCGGGTTCCGCTTTCGCCGAGAGCATTGCAGATCGTTACGGACTTGGAGAAGGTAGCCTTTTGCGAGTTTGTCTTCCCCAGTTCGCACCAGCCGAAAATGGGGAGCACCAAAGGTGCCTCTCTCTCCGATATGACCTTGGCCGCCGTCCTGCGCCGCATGGACGTTCCGGCTGTCCCGCATGGTTTCCGCTCTACCTTCCGGGATTGGTGCGCCGAACAGACCGACTACCCGAACGAGGTCGCCGAAATGGCATTGGCCCACGCGATCAGCAACAAGGTGGAAGCGGCCTATCGCCGTGGCGACCTATTCGAGAAGCGCAAGCAACTAATGCACGACTGGGAGCAGTATGCCTCGTCGCATCGTGGCTCATAGCGATACCGCTATTGAGCCGATAAAGATTTTCAACCCGTAAGGAAAATTGCCATGAGCAAGAAACGCAATCCGATCCAGAAATCCAAGCGCCATACGAGCAGTGGCTCCTCCACGAATTATAGGAGGCAGCAGCCTAAACTGACTGAGGAGGAGCTTGATGGTATCAGGGGAAAACTGTCCCCTTATACCCATAACCCCCTCATTCGGCGGCTGTACGCAGCTTTGATGCCGAATTAACCCGCCAAATTGCTACACCCCCGAGGCGCGGCAACAAACCAGCATCGGGGGCCGATCTTCATTGTCAATGTCATGCGCCGTAAGCCCACAGGCCCTCGCCGGGTGTTGCAATATCAGGCGTCATCGCTATAATCCGCCTTACTTTGCATGCGGCTCCGGCCTCGTAGCAATTTACTAAATACTCTCGTCCTTACCTTGCTTTTGCATCGAGGTGACATTCCATGTCCGAGAGTATTTCAGGTCAGCCCTACGGCTACATTCGTCAGAAAGACCTGCTGACGATCCTTCCCTTCTCCCCCGCAACGCTTTGGCGCAAAGTCAAAGCGGGTACGTTTGTCCAACCGGTGAAGCTTTCAGCCCGCATTACTGCGTGGAACAAGGCCGAAGTCTATGAATGGCTGAAGCAGCAGGAGGGTAAATAATGACTACCCGTGACCCGCTTCGCCTCAGTGTCGTCGCGAAGGAGAAGGAATTCCAGTTGTACCGCGCCAGCGATTTTCCCGATCTGCCCGAAATGCTGTGGTTGGTGGAAGACATTTTCCCCGAGCAGGGGCTGCTGTGCATGTATGGCTCCAGCGGTGTCGGCAAATCGTTCTTGTGCCTGGACTTGGCAGCCGCTGTCGCCGAAGGTGTCGATTGGTTTGGTCACCCCACTCAACAGGGCGACGTCGTGTATGTTGCGCTGGAAGGGCAAGCCGGTTTGCGCCTGCGTGTCAAAGCTTGGGAGACCTATCACGGTCGGCCTTTTCCCTCGGGGGTGCGCTTCGTATTCGATGATTTCTTTATCAACGAACTTCAGGAACCCCGGCAGCTTGGCCTCAAAATTCTGCATGGCAATGGATCGGGCGATTATTGTGATCCCGTTTTGGTGATCATTGACACCTTGAATCGTGCCGCCCCGGGCTCCGATGAAAATTCGTGCGCCGACATGAACGGCATTATTGCCGGCGCGACGATGCTCAAAATGACTACCGAGGCCGCTGTTCTGCTGATTCATCACCCCGGAAAAGATGCAACCCGGGGCCTCCGTGGCCATTCCAGTTTGCATGCCGCATTGGACACTGTTGTCGAAGTTGATGAGGACGGCGAAGTGATTCGCTGGCGGCTCGCGAAATCCAAGGATGGCGAAAACGGTATCAGCCATGGGTTCAAGCTGAAGACGGTCGAATTCGGTGTCAGCAGCAGCGGCAAACCTCGCAAATCCTGTGTGGTGGAATCGGTTGAGGGCTACGTTTCGACCAAACCCGCGTCGCGCCCGGCGGGCGCCCATCAGCAGGTAATCTTGGATGCTGCCCGTGAATTCTTGATCCAGCATCGCGTTGAGCGCTTCAACGTCGATTTTCCGGATGCCTCTTTCGTGGGGATGCCGTTTAATGATCTGCTGAACTTGGTCTGGGACAGGCTGCATAACGTCCCGCAGTCGCATCGGAAGGACCGCGCTCGGCAGGCCCTAAGGCGGCTGTGCGAGATGGGTTTCCTCGCTGTTGACGGCGACTACATCACGCTGCCGATGCCCGAATAATTCCATGTAACCGCTACCTCTTACAACATCTCAAGGAATCACCATGAAAGCTCTGAATTCCGCTGCATTGCAATTCGTGCAATCCAAAATCAATCGACTTCCGACTGGTCGCTACGAACTCTCGGATATTCTTGCTGATGACTGGTTGAGTATCGATTGCCCCTATGAATACGGCAAGCAGTTTCGGCGGGCAATTTCCGCTGGACGCCTGAAGGCCATTAAACCTGATGGACGTAAGTCGAACAATCATTTGGTATATCAAGTTCTGCATTAAACCCGGGTAATGCCGACATCGCTGATGATTCGATGTCGGCATTATCGAGTGACCTCATTTCATCTGATCAAGGACACGTTGCACCAATACGTCAATACGCCTTGATGTATTAGCCCGGCCAATCATTTTGGCCGAACGCTTATCTCCGCCAATCTTTGAATCGGCAACCGAGAGAATAGGTGCACCATCTATGTCATGCGTAATTTGGTTTACGCCTTGCATGCCGAGATGGGTGATTCGCACCGATCTTGCCCCTGCATGCAGAGTTACGCGCTCGGCAACTACGCCGGCCCTCTCCCCGCAAAATATGACTAGATCGGATATATCGGCGAGTTCGACGTTCAATCGGCTGATATTGTCGTCTTGCCTAACCTCCGCGACGCTTGCTTCAGTGCGCCCTGTGCTAGCTTTGTACTCGACCCCGGTAAAGGCATTGGTGACCGTAACATCGCTCCGGGCCAAATCGGCAATTCCGATCAGAGGCCCCAGTTTTGCCAGTAGCAAGTCGAGATTTTTACCTGTCGTACCTGACGCGGGCCTCATGCTTTTCTCCTCCCTGCTACCCGGGCAAGACAGAACAATAGCAACCTCCCTTTTTCGCCCTCGCTCAAAATGGTAAGAGCGGACTGAATTGGCCTCGATCTCATCTGCAACACTTGGCATAGCAACCTCGCATATATTGGAGCAGGCGATTCTGTACCATATATGCAGGTGCGTAAATGCGGCTAACCGGTCAAATTGCCCCGCATGCGCGGCGGGGACAAGACACTGATGAAAGCTTTCGGATTGGAGCTGAGTTCGCTCCGGAAAGCTGCGCGCCTATCGCAAGAGGAGCTGGCCTATAGGGCCAAGGTCAATCGAACCTACGTCGCCAAACTCGAACTTGGCGAAAACCAGCCCACCCTGACAAGCATGCAGCTTTTGGCAGAGGCATTGGGGAAGCCGCTACCGGAAATGATCGCGAACGCCCTTGAGCGCTACGACGCTTTGACCGAGATTGAGCAGACGTAGCCCTCGGGTTTGGGGGCGGCTATTTACCGTTGCTCCCGTTACCACTAGGGATTGGGGAGGACGGGAGGAGCCTGACTACAGGAGAAAATTCATGAGCAATACGAAGGCAAAATGCGAGCGTACCGGCAGGCTTATCCCGTTATCGGAGGGCGCCTATGTGGCAGCCCCGGGAACAGGGGAATGGGCATTTATCGCAGCAGACGCGCCAGAACAGTCGAGCGACTACTCGGTAGCAGTCGCCAGCCTCAGCAAGTCGCCAGAGGCGTTGGTGGATTGGGTGGCACACCTGAATGAGAAATCGTGGTTCGATCCGAAGAAGCTGGCCGATTTCTTCACCCGCTTCCGCAAGCAGAACAATCTGTTCCACGTCCTCTGACCCAAGTTCCCGCCGCCCCCGCTCCCCCTAGGGAGGGGGAGGCAACGGGAAGGGAGAAGGTCACTTCGGCTTGGGGGAGTGCCGATCTATCAAGCTCTGTACCTCCCTCCATGCCAACTCCTCAGCTTGGGGGCGGGGGTAGTTGGCTTCGTACTCAAGGATTCCGGCTCTCTCCTCGAAATACTCCCTCGCCCATTGGGGGAGACTCTCCACCAATTTCGCCAACTCCGGATTGGAGGGAGTGACATACGGGCTCACCCCACCTCCAGTCCCCGTCGCGCTTCCCCTTTAGGGGTAGCGGGAACAACGGGAAATCCGGTTACCAGATACCCCGTTCGCTCATTCCCCTTCCCGTTGCCATCCCACCCTAAGGGTGACGGGAGCGCCGGGAAACTGTATCGGCTCATTCCGGGAATACTGCAAACACTGAGCAGATGTGTTGAGTTGCACGCAAAACTGACCCGGGATTTGCACTGAAATCTGACCCACCCGAATGAGCCGAAGTATGGCTCAGGTCATTGCTGGATTTCTAGTCTTCACCTCCTTGCTAGCCTTGGTTGAACTGTTCTTGAAGCGGTAACTTTCGTTGCCGGTTTCGACGATATGGCAGTGATGGGTCAGCCGATCGAGTAGCGCAGTGGTCATCTTCGGGTCGCCGAATATGTTGGCCCATTCTGAGAAACTCAGGTTTGTCGTGATGATCAGGCTGGTCTTCTCGTAGAGTTTGCTCATCAGATGGAATAGCAGGGCGCCGCCGTTCTGACTGAAAGGCAGGTAGCCCAACTCATCAAGAATCACCAGATCAGCATGCACCAGTCGATGGGCAATCTGTCCTTGTTTGCCGGCCAGTTTCTCCTGTTCCAGCGCATTGACCAGATCGACTGTCGAGAAGAAGCGGACCCGCTGATGGGCATGCATGATGGCCTGCACACTGATGGCGGTGGCCAGATGGGTCTTGCCGGTGCCAGGCCCGCCGATCAGTACGACATTGTGGGCAGAGTCCATGAACTCTCCTCGATGCAGATGACGAACCAAAGCTTCATTGACGACGCTTTGCGTAAAATCGAATCCCGACAGATCACGGTAAGCCGGGAAGCGGGCAATCTTCATCTGGTAATTGACCGATCGAACTTCCCGTTCCGCCAGTTCGGCTTTGAGCAGACTATCCAGGATTGATTGCGCATTCAGATAGGCTGGCGAACTCTGGGCCGCCAGTTCCTCAATGGCTTGTGCCATGCCGAAGAGCTTCAACGACTTCAGCGTGGTGATCATGGCCTCAGGCAACATGACGTACCTCCCTCAGACTGTCGTAACGCGTGACGTTGGCCTGTGGCTCGATCCTTAGCACCAGCGCCTGCGGCGCATCGATTGGCGCCGGTGGCGGCAACTCCACCAATCGTCCGAGCAGATTGAGTACATGCTGTTTCGAGGCAGCCCCCGCATCAAGGGCCATCTCGACCGCTGTCAGTACGGCTTGCTCATCGTGATGGAGCACCAGGGCAAGTATATCGACCATTTCCCGATCACCCCCTGGCCGTTTCAGGAGGGCTGACTGGAGGCGCTTGAAGCCGTCGGGGAATTCGGCAAAGGGTGCGCCATTTCTTAATGCACCGGGCTTGCGTTGCAAGACAGAGAGGTAGTGCCGCCAGTCGTAGATTGTGCGACTGAAGTCATGTCGCCGATCGATGATGCGCGGGTGCTCGGCGATCACGTTGCCTTCGGCCGCCACCACGAGATGATCGGCATAGACCCGCAGGCTGACCGGCCGGTTGGCAAATGAAGCAGGAACGCTATAACGGTTACGTTCGAAGTTGATCAGACAGGTCGGCGAGACGCGTTTGGTATGTTCGACGAAACCATCGAAGGGGGCTGGCACGGCCATCAATTGGGCCTGCTCATCGATCCAGGCTTCAGCGACAGTGCCGGGCAATTCAGGGTGACGCAGTTCTTGCCACAGCGTCAGGCAGCGCTGTTCCAGCCAGGCATTGAGGGCATCCAGATTCTCGAAGGCGGGTGCACCTTGCCAGATGCGATGCCGGGAGTCCTGGACGTTCTTCTCGATCTGCCCCTTCTCCCAGCCGGAGGCCGGATTGCAGAACTCGGCTTCAAACAGGAAGTGGCTGACCATGGCCTTGAAACGGGTGTTGATGTCTCGGGCTTTGCCTTTCCGGATTCGATCCACCGCTGTCTTCATATTGTCGTAGATGCCGCGCCGGGGAACGCCACCCACGACCCGGAAAGCATGGTTGTGGGCATCGAACAGCATCTCATGGGTCTGCAACGGATAGGCCCGCAGGAAGAAGGCCCGGCTGTACGAGAGTTTGAGTTGGGCCACCTGTAGTTTGGTCTTCACGCCGGCAATGACCGCCCAGTCTTCGCTCCAGTCGAACTGGAAGGCTTCGCCTGGAGCAAAGGTCAGCGGAATGAAAGTGCCACGACCGGTCGTTCCGGCCGCTTCCTGCTGCGCTTGTCGCCAATTCCTGGCGAAGGCAGCGACCCGGTCATAGGAGCCTTCATAACCCAGAGAGGTAAGGTCGGCATAGATCTGCCGCAGATTTCGCCGCTGCTTGCGATTCTTCTTCGCTTCCGTCTTGAGCCATGCGGCCAACTTCGGCGCAAACAGATCAAGCTTGCTCGGGCTATGTCGATCAGGATATTTCGGCTCGACGATGCCGGTGCTCAGATACTTCCGGATCGTGTTTCGGGACAAGCCCGTTCTCCTGGCAATTTCACGGATGGCCATGCCATCCCGCAGGTGCCAGCGCCTGATTACGCTTAATAACGCCACGTCGATCACTCCTGATTCCCCCGCTCGTTCCCGAGCAGGTCAGTGTCTATACGTGGGTCAAAATTCGATGCAAATCTATGGGGCTAGTGGGTCAGTTTTGCGTGCAACTCAACAGAATAGGCAGTCCCGGCGGGATAGCATCACTCCGTCTCACTACGTACCATCCGAAACGATGGGTGGAACGATGGGTAGAAAACAAAACGGCACTCCGAGGAGTGCCGATTTGCTTATCGCTGCGAGCAGGATACCAACATAGTTGGCGGAGACGAAGGGATTCGAACCCTTGATGCAGGTTTTGCCCGCATGCTCCCTTAGCAGGGGAGTGCCTTCGACCTCTCGGCCACGTCTCCGTCGTTCAGGCAAACGAGGCGCGGATCATAGCGGCTCCACGCCCCGGGGTCAAACCAGGCGGCCTTATTGATCCAGTCCGAAGGTGCGGTGCAGGACGCGGACGGCGAGTTCCAGGTACTTTTCATCCAGGACGACGGAAATCTTGATCTCGGAGGTGGAGATCATCTGGATGTTGATGCCGTCATCGGCCAGAGCCTTGAACATCTGGCTGGCGACGCCTGGGTGGGAGCGCATGCCGACGCCGACGGCGGAGACCTTGCAGATCTTGTTGTCGCCGGTGACTTCGCGGGCGCTCAGCTTTTGCTTGACGCCTTCCAGGATGCCCATGGCCTTCTGGTATTCGCTGCGATTCACCGTGAAGGAGAGGTCGGTGGAGCCGTCGTGACCGACGTTCTGGATGATCATGTCCACGTCGATGTTGGCGTCGGCGATGGCGCCCAGCACCTGGTAGGCGATGCCGGGCTTGTCCGGGACGCCCAGGATGGTGAGCTTGGCTTCGTCGCGGTTGAAGGCGATACCGGAGATGATCGGTTGTTCCATTTGCTTGTCTTCCTCAACAGTGATCAGCGTGCCTTCCCCTTCGTCCTGGAAGCTGGACAGCACGCGCAGTTTGACCTTGTACTTGCCGGCGAACTCGACGGAGCGGATCTGCAGCACCTTTGACCCGAGGCTGGCCATTTCCAGCATTTCCTCGAACGTGATGGTGTCGAGTTTCTTCGCTTCCGGCACGACGCGGGGGTCGGTGGTGTAGACGCCATCGACATCGGTGTAGATCTGGCATTCGTCGGCCGTCAGTGCCGCGGCGAGGGCCACGCCGGAGGTGTCTGAACCGCCGCGGCCGAGGGTGGTGATGTTGCCGTTCTCATCGACACCCTGGAAGCCGGCGACAACGACGACCTTGCCGGCGTCGAGGTCCGCGCGCATGTTGGCTTCGTCGATGGAAAGGATGCGGGCCTTGGTGAAGGTGCTGTCGGTCAGCACCTTGACCTGGCCGCCGGTGTAGCTTCGGGCCGGGACGCCGATGTCCTTCAGGGCCATGGCCAGGAGGCCTATGGTGACCTGCTCGCCGGTGGAGCAGACCTGGTCCAGCTCGCGGGGGTCGGGATGGGTCTGGATTTCCTTGGCCAGGGCAATGAGGCGGTTGGTCTCGCCGCTCATGGCGGAAACCACGACCACCACCTGGTGCCCCTGGGCCTGGAACTTGGCAACACGCTGGGCGACGTTCTTGATGCGCTCGGGGTTGCCCACCGAGGTGCCGCCGTACTTCTGAACAATCAACGCCATGGAAGTATCCGGTTAACGTGGAGGGGAAAAGCAAGAGGGGCGGATTTTACTCCACCCCCCGGGGGATGTGTCCAAAGGGAAAACCCGCTCAAATTTCCGCGAGAACGCGCAAATGGGCCCCCACGCTGCGGGCCAGCGAGGTCATGACGTAGCCGCCTTCCAGCATGGAAACGATGCGCTTTTCGGCGAAGCGCGCGGCGACTTTCATGAGTTCGCCGGTGCACCAGGCGTAGTCCCGTTCCAGGAGTTTCAGGCCGCCCATGTCGTCCTCGTAGTGGGCATCGAAACCGGCCGAGATGACGATGAGCTGGGGCTTGAATTCGTTCAGGCGGGGAATCCAGACCTGGGTGACGGCATCGCGGAATTCTTCGCCCCCGGCGCCGGCGGCGAGGGGCACGTTGCACATGTTGGCGGCCGGCTTGTCGGTGCCGCTGTAGGGGTAGAAGGGGTGCTGGAAGATGCTGCACATGAGGATGCGGTCGTCGCCGGAGACGCAGTCCTCGGTGCCATTGCCGTGGTGGACGTCGAAGTCGATGATGGCGACACGCTCCAGGCCGTGGGCCGCCAGCGCGTGGCGCGCCGCGATGCTGGTATTGGCGAAGAAACAGAAGCCCATGGCATTGGCCCGCTCGGCGTGGTGGCCCGGGGGACGCACGGCGCAGAAGGCGTTTTCGACTTCGCCCTTCATGACCAGATCCACCGCCATGACGCCGGACCCGGCGGCGCGCAGGGCGGCCTGCCAGGTGTGGGGGTTCATGGCCGTATCCGGGTCCAGGTGCACGATGCCCATTTCCGGCGCGGCGCGCTTCAGCCGTTCCAGGTGGGCGGCGGGGTGCACCCGCAGGAGTTGCTCGAAGGTGGCCAGCGGCGCGTCGTAATAACTGAAGTAGGCGTCGATGCCCTGGGCGATGAGATGGTCGCTGATGGCGGTGAGGCGCTGGGGACACTCGGGATGATGGACGCCCATGTCGTGCAACTGGCAGTCCCGGTGGCTGATGATCGCGGTGGTGGTCACTGAACTCTCTCTGACGGGCGGCGTCCCTTTCGGCGCGCCGGATTGGCGTCATTATCGATCGATTTTCGCCGCGGCCACAACCGAAACGACACCCCGAATGGCAGGGCAGCAGGCCCCATCCCGGGTGAGTGTCCGGAAAGTCGCTTCCGGTGGGCGATTTGGGAATGAGCGGGCATATCGGCTATCATTCGGCTTTCCCGCAGCCTGTCTTTCCATGACCAAATACGTCTTCGTCACGGGCGGTGTCGTGTCCTCTCTGGGCAAAGGCATCGCCGCCGCGTCGCTGGGGGCCATACTGGAATCCCGCGGCATCAAGGTTACCCACCTCAAGCTCGACCCCTACATCAACGTCGACCCCGGCACGATGAGCCCCTTCCAGCACGGAGAGGTCTTCGTCACCGAGGATGGCGCCGAGACCGATTTGGACCTCGGCCATTACGAGCGCTTCACCAGCGCCAAGATGTCCAAGCGCAACAACTTCACCACCGGCCAGGTGTACGACTCGGTGCTGCGGAAGGAGCGGCGGGGCGAGTACCTGGGCAAGACGGTGCAGGTCATCCCCCACATCACCGACGAGATCAAGGGCAAGATCAAGGCCGGCGCCGCCGGGGCGGACGTCGCCATCGTCGAAGTCGGTGGCACGGTGGGCGACATCGAGTCCCTGCCGTTCCTCGAAGCCATCCGCCAGATGGGCATCGAGGAGGGCCGCAACAACGTCTGCTACATGCACCTGACGCTCCTGCCGTACATTCCCACGGCCGGCGAGCTGAAGACCAAGCCCACCCAACACTCCGTCAAGGAACTGCGCGAGATCGGCATCCAGCCGGACATCCTGCTCTGCCGTGCCGACCGCTCCATGCCCGCCGAGGAACGGCGCAAGATCGCGCTTTTCTGCAACGTCATGCCGGAAGCCGTCATCGAGTGCCTGGACGCCGATTCCATCTACAAGATCCCCGGCATGCTGCACGAGCAGATGATTGACGAGATCGTCTGCCACAAGCTGGGCATCCTGGCCAAGGCGGCCGATCTGTCGGTGTGGGAGAAGCTGATCTACGCCCAGGAACACCCGGAGCACAAGGTCGACATCGCCTTCGTCGGCAAGTACGTCGATCTGACCGAGTCCTACAAGTCGCTGATCGAGGCCATCAAGCACGCCGGCATCCAGACCCGCAGCGCCATCGAAATCCATTACATCGATTCCGAGAACATCGAGAAGGACGGCATCGGCGCCCTGCAGGCCATGGACGCCATCCTCGTCCCCGGCGGCTTCGGGCGGCGCGGCACGGAAGGCAAGATCGCCGCCATTCGCTACGCCCGCGAGAACAAGGTGCCTTACCTGGGCATCTGCCTCGGCATGCAGCTGGCCACCATCGAGTTCGCCCGCCACGTGGCCGGCCTGGAGGGGGCCAACAGCACCGAGTTCGATTCAGACACGCCGCACCCGGTGGTGGCGCTCATCACCGAGTGGCTGGACCGCGAAGGCAAGGTCGAGAAGCGCGACGCCGGTTCCGACCTGGGCGGCACCATGCGCCTGGGTGCCCAGGCCTGCCCGATCAAGGCTGGCACTCTGGCCGAGCAGATCTACGGCAAGAAGGTCACCGAGCGCCACCGTCACCGCTACGAAGTGAACAACATCTACGTGCCCAGGCTGGAAGCCGCCGGCATGGTCATCTCCGCCCGCACGCCCACCGAGGACCTGCCGGAGATGATGGAACTGCCGCAAGCCCTGCACCCCTGGTTCGTGGGCGTCCAGTACCACCCGGAATTCACCTCCAACCCCCGGACCGGGCACCCGCTGTTCACGGCCTACGTGAAGGCTGCGCTGGCTAGGAAGCAGGCGAACTGAGGTGCCGACGATCAGCGCTATTACGGCATTCTCATCCAGAGTTCTGGAACGAGCCTGCGCCTCTCCATTTCCATGCGGTTTATGGGGGGTTTGAAGCATTGATCGATATTCGGGCTTGGGACGTGCTTGAGGATAAGCTTCCCCGCCGGGCCTTGATGCTGGTGCTCGACCGGGCCGAGATGCATCAGGCCGAATTGCTCGAAGACGTGGATCTCAGCGAGCAACTGCGGCAGCCTGGAAAAATCAAACCCTTGGAATGAATATGGCCCCCTGGAGACTCGTCGAACTGAAGGCTCTGCCCAATTTCCGGCTGGACGTGAAATTTGCGGACGGGACGGCCGGTGTCGTCGATATGGCGGATTTTCTCGCCGGGGACCTGATGGGTACCGTCTTTGCGCCATTGAAGGATGCCGGCTTTTTCGCCCGGGCCGAGCTGGAAATGGGCGTTCCAACCTGGCCGGGAGAAATCGACCTGGCTCCCGATACGCTCCACCGTGAAATCAAGGCCTGCGGCAGCTATCGCATGCCCGCATGGTCAAGGAAATTGGCATGAAACTCTGTGGCTTTGAAGCCGGACTCGACCAGCCCCTGTTCCTCATCGGCGGTCCGTGCACGGCCGAGTCCCTGCAACTGTGTCTGGATGTCGCCGGCTCCATGAAGGAAGTCTGTAGCCGCCTGGGGGTGCCCTATATTTTCAAGGCTTCCTACGACAAGGCCAATCGCAGTTCCGGTACCTCCGTGCGTGGCCTGGGGCTGGACGAGGGGCTGCGTATTTTTGCCGAGGTGCAGCGCCAGATCGGCGTGCCGGTGCTGACCGACGTGCACGAAATCGATCAGATCGCCGAGGTGGCGGCGGTGGTCGACGTTCTGCAAACCCCGGCCTTCCTCTGCCGCCAGACCGATTTCATCCACGCCGTGGCCTCCTGCGGCAAGCCGGTCAATATCAAGAAGGGGCAGTTCCTGGCGCCGGGGGACATGAAGAACGTGGTCGCCAAGGCCCGGGAGGTCAACGGCGGCGCCGACAATCTCATGGTTTGCGAGCGCGGCGCCTCCTTCGGCTACAACAACCTGGTTTCCGACATGCGCAGCCTGGCCATCATGCGCGAGACGGGGTGCCCGGTGGTTTTCGACGCCACCCACTCGGTGCAGTTGCCCGGTGGCCAAGGCACCACCTCCGGCGGACAGCGGGAATTCGTCCCCGTGCTGGCCCGGGCGGCGGTGGCGGTGGGGATTTCCGGCCTCTTCATGGAAACCCACCCCTGTCCGGAAAAGGCCTGGTCCGACGGCCCCAACAGTTGGCCCCTGGAGCGCATGGAAAGTCTGCTCACAACCCTGGTGGCTCTGGACCGCGCGGTCAAGGCGGCCGGGTTCGAGGAAAATCGCTGATGGCATCCATGATGTTCATCATTTACTTTAATTTATATCTCTAAGTTATTGAAAAGGAAGAGACATGAGTTCTATCGTTGATGTTGTGGCCCGCGAAATTCTGGATTCCCGCGGTAACCCTACGGTCGAAGCGGACGTGCTGCTGGAAAGCGGCGTCATGGGCCGTGCCGCCGTGCCGTCGGGCGCCTCCACCGGCTCTCGCGAGGCCATCGAGCTGCGTGACGGTGACGCCAGCCGCTACCTGGGCAAGGGCGTCCTGCAGGCCGTGGAAAATATCAACACCGAGATTTCCGAAGCCATCATCGGGCTGGACGCCCAGGAGCAGGCCTTCATCGACCAGACCATGATCGACCTGGACGGCACCGACAACAAGTCGCGCCTGGGTGCCAATGCCATCCTGGCCGTCTCCATGGCCGTGGCCAAGGCCGCCGCCGAGGAATCCGGCCTGCCGCTCTACCGCTACTTCGGCGGTTCCGGCCCCATGCAGATGCCGGTGCCCATGATGAACATCATCAACGGCGGCGCCCACGCCAACAACAGCCTGGACATCCAGGAATTCATGATCATGCCGGTCAGTCAGACCACCTTCCGCGACGCCCTGCGCTGCGGCGCCGAGATTTTCCACGCCCTCAAGAAGCTGCTGGACAAGAAGGGCCTGCCCACCTCGGTCGGCGATGAAGGCGGTTTCGCCCCCAACCTGGGCAGCCACGCCGAGGCCCTGCAGGTCATCACCCAGGCCATCGAGGTCGCCGGCTACGTGCCCGGCCAGGACGTGCTGCTGGCCCTCGACTGTGCCGCCTCCGAGTTCCACAAGGATGGCAAGTACCACCTGGAAGGCGAGGGCCTGCAACTGACTTCCGCCCAGTTCACCGACTACCTGGCCAACCTGGCCGACCAGTTCCCCATCGTCTCCATCGAAGACGGCATGGCCGAAGGCGACTGGGATGGCTGGAAGCTCCTCACCGAGCGCCTGGGCGACCGAGTGCAGATCGTCGGCGACGACCTCTTCGTCACCAACACCAAGATCCTGAAGGAAGGCATCCAGAAGGGCATCGCCAACTCCATCCTGATCAAGATCAACCAGATCGGCACCCTGTCCGAGACCTTCGCCGCCATCGAAATGGCCAAGCGCGCCGGCTACACCGCGGTGATCTCCCACCGTTCCGGCGAGACCGAGGATTCCACCATTGCCGACATCGCCGTCGGCTTGAACGCCGGCCAGATCAAGACCGGTTCCCTTTCCCGTTCCGACCGCATCGCCAAGTACAACCAGCTCATCCGCATCGAGGAAGATCTGGGCGACACCGCGTCCTACCCGGGCCGCGAGACCTTCTACAATCTGCGTTGAGGCGCGGATTGCGTTGAGGGATGAGGAGGGAGGGGTGAGGCGTTACGGCACCGTTCCGGGCACGAGTCCGAGGGGCGCTTTCCCCCTTACCCTTCACCGCTCGGCCTTCACCATCCCATGCGTTGGCTGAGTCTGGGCCTGCTGGCCCTCATCGTCCTGCTGCAGTACCCGCTCTGGCTGGGGAAGGGGGGGTGGCTCAAGGTCTGGGAGGCCGAGGAGGAGTTGCGTCAGCAGAAGGAGGGCACCCGCAAGCTCGAAATCCGCAATGCGGGCCTCGACGCCGAAGTGCGTGACCTGAAGCAAGGCTATGACGCCATTGAAGAAAGAGCCCGCTTCGAACTGGGCATGATCCGGCAGGACGAAAACTTCGTCGCCATTCCTGAAAATCCGGCGCAAAAATAGTTTTCCGCAAGTTCGTTTCCGGCCGTAGTCAGCGGTCGGGAGCTTGGTTAGAATCCCCCGCAGGTAGGCCAATGCACAGGGCTATCAAGACCCAACAGAAACGAGCGCGCAAAAGGAGAACACAATGCAGCTCAAGGCCGGAGAACAGGCGCCGGGGTTTACCCTGCCCGATGCCGACATGGAGTCCGTTTCCCTGACGGAC
Organism: Betaproteobacteria bacterium; assembly: GCA_016720065.1. Classification (NCBI taxonomy): domain Bacteria; kingdom Pseudomonadati; phylum Pseudomonadota; class Betaproteobacteria; species Betaproteobacteria bacterium. The sequence goes on from JADJXY010000002.1 coordinate 718,028, forward strand.
TATAGAGGCAAGCGGATCGTGCTGTTTTTTTACCCCAAGGATGGCACCCCGGGTTGTACGCTTGAAGCCACGGATTTTTCCGATCACGAACCCGACTTCGGCGAGCGCAATTGCGTGCTCTTCGGCATCAGCCGGGACGATTGCCTGAAACACGCCGAATTCCGTGACAAGGAGGGCATAGGGGTATCGCTGCTGGCTGATACGGAAGGCGAAGTCTGCACGCTGTACGGTGTTCTACAGGCCAAGGAGGTGGATGGCCAGGTTCGCCACTGCATCGCCCGTTCGACCTTCATCATCGATGGCGACGGCACCATCCGCCACGCCCTCTACAACGTCAATTTCAAGGGGCACGCCCTGGAAGTGCTCCGTCTCGTCAAGGAACTCGATTCATGAATGCCCTGGTCGCCCGCAATACCGTCGTCACCCTCGACTACCACGTTACCGACCCGGATGGTGCGGTGGTGGATGAGGGCAGGGAGCCCATCGTTTATCTCCACGGCGGCTACGACGACATTTTCCCCAAGATCGAAGAAGCCCTCCAGGGCAAGGGAATCGGTGAGTCCGTCCAGGTCAAACTGCAACCGGACGAGGCCTTCGGCGATTATGATGCCGACCTCGTCCAGGTGGAGCCCCGCAGCGATTTTCCCAAGGAGCTGCAAGTGGGCATGCAATTCGAAGGGGCGCCCGCCGGGTCCGACGACGAGGATTTCATCATCTACCGCGTGACCGAGATCGCCGACGGCAAGGTGGTGCTCGACGGCAACCACCCCCTGGCCGGCATGGCCCTGGTGTTTACCTGCACCGTGACCGCGGTCCGCGCGGCGAGCGAGGAAGAGGTCGGTCACGGGCATGTTCACGACCACGGGGAAGATTGCGAGCACGAGTGACTGAGTCGGCCCGGGGAGCCGCCCTCGGCCAGCCGCCTCAGCGCAGGCCGAGAAATCCCCCCAATGCCCAGCGCTGTGGGCTGGGCGACTCTTTCCAGGGCCGCGATTCGAAGCGAAATCCTCCAGCGGCGCCCGGGTCCACGGTGACCCGGACCCAACCCAGTTCCGGGTAGCCGTAGGTTTCCAGCCGGGTCAGCAGAGGCTTGCCTGCCGCGTTTTTCAAGGGCCGGTCGATGCGGTGGCGGTGCCCGTCGCCGTGGATCAGGAGGACGCTGCCTGCAAAGCCCGCGGTTTCCTCGCCCAGGGTACGCAGCAAGCCCGCGAACCCGCGCCGCGGAACGCCTCGGCTGAAGCTTCCCAGACCGGGGTCTGCCTGCATGAGGACGACGACGGCAGTCAAGCCATTCCGGCGGGCGAGGGCAAAGGACTGCCGCAGCCAGCGCCGGATCGCCTCCTCGCGGACCGAGAAATTCGCGGGCGGGAGCGGATGCACCCCGCGCTGATTGTCCCCCCGGCACGTTGAGGCTGACGAAGAGAACGTCCCCCTCGCGAAAGCGGCTGTGCTCAGGAAAATCAGGCACTTGCCGTTCCAGGCGACGCTTCGTTCTGCCCAGGCTGGAGTCGTCCTTCCAGAACAGGGTGCGCAGCTGGGCCAGGCGCTCTTCCGGAGCGTAGGCTCCGGCGGAAATGCGGGCGCAATCGGTCCATTCGTTGTCGCCGGGGGCCAGTACGAGGGGGATGGGGGAAGCCTGGAAGAGCGCCAGGCGGTCCGCGTAGACTGCGTCGTCGCAAGGATCTCGGCCCCGCTTGATGTCGCCCGCGTGCAGGATGAAGCGGGCACCGGATGCGGCAGCGGCAGCCAGGAGGGCGGGGAGTTCGCGTACCTCGTACTCGGAATAGGGGGTGTCGCCGATGACGGCGAAGGACCAGGGGTTCAGCCCGGGCCGTGAGCGCCCCGGCGAGGAGCAGCACGGCCAGGCCGGCTTTCACGGCAGAAGGGCCTTGAGCGCGTAGAGGGCGTCCAGGGCTTCACGAGGGCTCATGCGGTCCGGATCGATGTTCCCCAGCCGCTCCAGCGCGGGATGCGGCGGCGGGGGCTCTGCCGCTTCGGGAACGACGCCGGCGAAGAGGTCGGGTTGCAGCGGATCGATGGCGGCGCGCTGCTCGAATTCGCGCAGCTGCCTTCGGGCAGTCCGCAAGACGGGGGCCGGGATGCCGGCCAGGGCCGCAACCTGGATGCCGTAGCTCTGGTTGGCCGGGCCTTCCTCGACCGCGTGCAAAAAGACGATGCGCTCGCTGTGCTCTACGGCGCCCAGGTGGACGTTGGCCAGCTCGGCGTATTCGTGGCAGAGCCGCGTCAGTTCGAAATAGTGGGTGGCAAAGAGGGTCAGGCTGCGATTCTTCTCGATCAGATGACGCAGGATGGCGAAGGCCAGGGCCATGCCGTCGAAGGTCGAGGTGCCGCGGCCGATTTCGTCCATGAGGACCAGGCTGTTGGGGGTCGCGTGGTGCAGGATGGCCGCCGCCTCGGTCATTTCGACCATGAAGGTCGAGCGACCGGAGGCCAGGTCGTCGGAAGCGCCGATGCGCGTGAAGACGCGGTCCAGGGGGCCCAGCACCGCGCTCCTGGCGGGGACGAAGCTACCCATGTGGGCCAGCAGGGCGATGATGGCCGCCTGGCGCATGTAGGTGCTCTTGCCCCCCATGTTGGGGCCGGTGATGAGAAGCAGGCGGCGTTCCGGCGCCAAGGCGAGGTCGTTGGCGATGAAGGGCTCGGTGCGGCCCGCCAGTTCTCCTTCGACCACCGGGTGACGCCCGGCTTCGATCCTGACGAGGCTTTCGGCGACGAAGCGGGGGCAGGACCAGTCGTACTTGAGGGCGACGTCGGCAAAGGTGGCCAGCAGGTCGAGATGGGCCACGGCGCGGGCGATGGTCAGAAAGCGGGGGACGATGGGTTGCAGCTGGCCGAGAATCCCGTCGTAGAGCAGCTTTTCCCGCGCCAGGGCGCGCTCCTGGGCCGACAGGGCCTTGTCTTCGAATGTTTTCAGCTCGGGGGTGATGTAGCGCTCGGCGTTCTTGAGGGTCTGGCGGCGGCGGTAGTCGTCCGGCACCTTGCCCGCGTTGGCGTGGGTGACCTCGATGTAGAAGCCGTGCACCTTGTTGTATTCGACCTTGAGGTTCGCGATCCCCGTCCTTTCTCGTTCCCGGGCCTCCAGATCGAGAAGGTAGCTGCCGCAGTTGTCGTTCAGGGAGCGCAGCTCGTCCAGTTCGGCGTCGAAACCCGTGGCGATGACCCCGCCGTCGCGGATCTGGGCTGCCGGATCGGGCAGCAGCGCGGCGAGCAGCAGGGACAGGGCCTCCTCGGGCGTGCCGAGGTCCATGGCTAGGGTGTCCAGCAGGGGGGCTGCCGCGTCGGCCACGGGCGCCGCCAGGGCCGGCAGGCGGGTCAGGGATTCGCGCAGGCCGGAAAGATCCCGGGGACGGGCGTTACCCAGGGCGATACGGCCCGCGATGCGCTCCACATCGGCAAAGCCGCGCAACTCCCGGCGCAGCTCGCCGGCCCGGCGGCCATAGTCCTCCAGAAGGACTGCCACCGCCTGATGGCGCGCCGTCGGGACGCTTCTGTCCCGCAGGGGATGGTGCAGGGTATGGCGCAGGAGGCGGGATCCCATGCCGCTGACGCAGCGGTCGAGAAGCGAGAAAAGCGTCGGCGCGGGCTGGCCGCGCAGGGTTTCGGTGAGTTCCAGATTGCGCCGGGTGGCGGAATCCAGGCCCAGGTAGTCGCCCTCGAGTTCCACGCTCAGGGCGCGCACATGGGGCAGGGCGCCGGCCTGGGTGGCCCGGGCGTAGTGCAGAAGGGCCCCCGCGGCGGCCACCGCCGGCCGCAGACCGTCGGCGCCGAAACCGGCCAGGGACGCCACCTGAAAATGGCTGCACAGCTCGCGGCGGGCCGAGTCGGCGTCAAAATGCCAATCCGCCTGCCGGGTCAGGGCAACGCCTTCCGGCAGCAGGCGAAGGTCCAGACTCTCGGGCAGCAGGATTTCCGCCGGACGGATGCGCTCCAGGCTGGCAGTGAGCTGGTCGGCAGGGACTTCGGTGAGCAGGAAGTCGCCACTGGCCAGGTTGAGGCGGGCAAGCCCCATGGTCTGGCGCTGCTGGGTGAGCGCCAGCAGCCAGTTGTCCCGCTTGTCGTCCAGCAGCGCTGCTTCGGTCAGGGTTCCCGGAGTGACGATGCGCGAGACGGCCCGCTCCACGGGGCCCTTGCTGGTCGCGGGATCGCCGATCTGCTCGCAGATCACCGCCGATTCACCCAGGCGGACCAGTTTGGCGAGATAGGGTTCCAGGGCGTGGAAGGGGACGCCCGCCATCTTGATCGGCTGCCCGGCGCTCTGGCCGCGGGTGGTGAGGGTGATGTCGAGGAGCCGCGCGGCCTTCTCCGCATCGTCAAAAAACAGTTCGTAGAAATCCCCCATGCGGTAGAACAACAAGGTTCCGGGATGCTGCGCCTTGAGCGCCAGGTATTGGCGCATCATCGGGGTGTGCTGGGCGAAGGCGCTGTCGGCGGCGTCGGGAGGCGAGGGGGGCATGGCGGCTGGGAAGGGTTCGGCGCGCCAGGGGGGCGGCGGCAGGGCGAGGGCGCTATTGTCTTCGATTGCCGCCTGCGGTGGAACCATCGGCAGGGCGATGAAGTCGAACCGGCGCGCCAAAATGCGGGAACGCCGTGAATTCACCTCTTGCCCCTTCCTTGTCCGGGCTGTTCGCCTTCGACAACACCTACGCCCGGGATCTGCAGGGGTTTTACGCACCCTGGCAGCCGACGGCGGTGCCTGCACCGCATCTGCTCATCCTCAACGAGGCCCTGGCGCAGGAACTGGGGCTGGATCCCGCCTGGTTCGGGACGCCGGAAGGCCTGGCCATTCTGGCGGGGAACACCGTTCCGGCCGGTGCGGCGCCCCTGGCTCAGGCCTATGCGGGGCATCAATTCGGCCATTTTTCGCCCCAGTTGGGGGACGGTCGCGCGCTGCTCCTGGGGAAGTCCTGGATCGCCATGGCCAGCGCCGGGACATCGCGCTGAAAGGCTCGGGCCGCACGCCCTTTTCGCGCCGTGGCGATGGCAAGTGCGCCCTTGGGCCGGCCCTGCGCGAATATCTGGTCGGGCAGGCCATGGCCGTCCTCGGTATTCCTACGACGCAGACGCTCGCCGTGGTGGCTACCGGCGAGACTGTCCGGCGGGACAGGCCCCCTGCCGGGGCGGTTCTGACCCGGGTGGCCGCCAGCCACCTGCGAATCGGCACCTTCGAATTCTTCGCGGCCCATCGCGGCCCCGAGGCGGTGCGGCAACTGGCGGACTACGCCATCGCCCGTCACTATCCCGCCATCCGGGGCGGGGAATCGCCTTACGTCGCCTTCCTCGAAGGCGTCGCCCGTCGGCAGGCCGATCTGGTGGCGCGCTGGCTGGGGGTCGGCTTCATCCATGGCGTGATGAATACGGACAATATGAGCATATCCGGTGAGACCATCGACTACGGTCCCTGCGCTTTTATGGAGGCCTACCATCCGGATACCGTCTTCAGTTCCATCGACAGCGAGGGGCGCTATGCCTATGGTCGGCAGGGTGGTATCGCCCGCTGGAACCTGACCCGGCTGGCGGAGGCCCTGCTCCCGCTTCTCGATGCCGACGAGGATCGCGCGGTGGAGGCCGCCAATCGCATCCTGGAGGCTTTTCCGGGGTGGCTGGAGGAGCGGTGGCTGGCCGTCTTCCGCGCCAAGCTCGGCCTCGACCCTGCCGGGGATGTCGACGACGACCGCCGGCTGGTGCGGGATTTCCTCGATCTTCTCAAGGGGGCACGCTGCGACTTCACCCTGGGTTTCCGGGCGCTCTGCGAGGAGGTTCGCGGCGGGTCGGGCGCCCTCGAGGCCCGGCTTGGCCCGGCCGTCGCAGTCCAGGCCTGGAAACTTGGCTGGCAACGGCGGCGGGGCGGGCAAGGGGGGGCGTCCCTGGCGGAGATGCAGCGGGCGAACCCCTGCTACATCCCGCGCAATCAGCAGGTCGAGGAAGTGCTGGAGGCTGCCGTGGAGCGCGGCGATCTGAAACCGTTCCGGCGCCTGGAGGGCGTTCTCGCGCAGCCCTGGGAGGAACGGTGTGGGGACACGATCTATGCACAGCCCGCGCCCCAGGCATTTAACTCCACCTACCAGACTTTTTGCGGAACCTGAAGGGGGCTGAAGCCGGCCCCCGTGCTCTGGCCGGGAAGGGCTATTGTGTCGCTGGCGACACAATAGCAGGGGCTTCCGCGGCCCCCCTTGCACGGCGGGACGGGTAAATGCAGTTATAATCGGCCGAAAGCAAAAAAGCCCGTGAAGTTCACGGGCTAAGTGCTTGAAAAACTTGGCTCCCCGACCTGGGCTCGAACCAGGGACCTACGGATTAACAGTCCGGCGCTCTACCGACTGAGCTATCGGGGAATCGAGGCGCGCATAGTAGTCGCTGGGACCACGCCAGTCAAGCAAACACGAGAAAAAAGCAGGGTTTATAGGGACACGATGGATCAGAACCTCATTTACGCCAAGACCCCCAGTGGCGACGAAGCCGTTCGCCAGAGTACGCGGGTGGTGCAGCGCAATTTGCGCATGGTGCTCGTCCAGGTCGACGGCAAACTGACCGTGGGCGAGTTGGCCACCAAGATCGGCAATCCGAAGATGGTAGAGCAGTCCCTGAGCGAGTTGGAGGAGGGGGGGTTCATCGCTCCGGTGCTGGAAGCGGCTTCGGTGTGGGAAGAAGCCAAGCGCAAGATCGCCGAGCGGGCGGCGCTTGCGCCTGCTTCGCAGTTTTCCACCTTCGGCCCGCGCGAAGGGGCTGGCCCGCAGTCGCAGCCCCAGGCCAGCGACAGTGGCTCGATTCCCAGTGTCTTTTCCACATTCGGGCGTTCGGCCGTGCCTTCCGAGACTTCGGACGAAGATGAAGAAGAGCGCAGCCTGATCGCCAAACTGTCCGGTGCCCTGACCATCAGCGAAAGCGCGGTCGAACCTGCTCGCCCCCTCTTCGCATCAAGCCGGGCATGGTGGTGGCAGGCATTGTGGGGCTGCTGGTGGCCGCTTTCCTGGCGCTGTTCCTGTTTCCCTACAACAGCTATCGGCAGGATGTCGAAGCGGCGCTGGCTCGGGCTTTCGTCGCGCCCGTCAAGGTCGACAACATCGGCTTCAGCCTGTCGCCGTCCCCCGGACTCGCCATCCAGGGGGTGAGCGTGGGATCCCAGGGGGAATCACGCATCGCGGAAATCCGCCTGTCCTCGCCCTTCGCCCTTTTCGGCAGCGGCCCCAAGACCTTGGCCGGGGTCGAGATGGTCGGGCTGCGTTTTTCCGCCGATCAACTCGCCGCCTTGGTCGCGGCTCCTTCGGGTGCCGCTTCCGGTCTGATCCTCACCCACGCGACCCTCAAGCATGCGGCGCTGGTGGTCGCCGGAGGCGGCCTGGAAGGTTTGGGCGGCGAGGTGCTGCAAGCAGGGGGGGCTCGAAAAACTGAGCCTGCGCAGCGAGGATCGCAGCCTGACCGTCGAGGGGCTTCCATCGGCGCTCGGGTTGGCCCTTTCCGTCGAGGCCCATGGATGGAAGCCTCTGCCGGAGAAGCCCTACGTCTTCGAGTCCCTGCAGGCCAAGGGTTTGCTCCGGAAGGGCAAGCTCGTTCTGCAGGATGTCGACACGGCCTTCCTCGGTGGCCTGATGCGGGGCAACGTACTGCTGGACTGGTCCAGCGGCCTGGCGGTGGCGGCGGACCTTGCCCTCCAGCGTCTCAATGCAGGCCGTGCGGCGGAGCTTTTCGGGCCTCCTCTCAAGATCGCCGGTGATCTGGGGGGCAATGCGAAACTGCGCGGGGTGGCTCAGGATTGGGCCGGCCTGGGAGGCGTTCTGGAAGGGACGATGGACATCGAACTGAGCCGGGGCGCCCTGCAGGGCCTCGATCTGGGCGAGGCCGCCCGGCGTGGCGCCGGGCGTTCGACGCGCAGCGGCCAGACCAAGTTCGATACGCTGAAGGGTTTCCTGCGTTTCGGTGGCGGTCAGGTCAGCGGCAGCGACTTCAAGCTGACGGCGGGACTGATGTCTGCCGAGGGGCAATTTACCGTGGGCGCTGGCGGCAAGGTCACGGGGGCTACGACCGTGGCGATCCAGAGTACCGTGTCGACGGTTCGCGTGCCGGTGCGGATATCGGGGGAACTGCCCGATCTGACGGCTGCTGCGGGGCGCTGAACGGCGCCCACCAGGGGGGAAGGCCGGGGGCGTACCCCCGGCCCGGGAGGGCATCAGCCCTCGATGACAGTGGCGATGGCCTTGGCGACGTAATCCACGTTCTTGCTGTTCAGTGCGGCCAGGCAGATGCGGCCGGTGGATACGGCGTAGATGCCGAACTCCTCCCGCATGCGGTCGACCTGGGGAGCCGTCAGCCCGGTATAGGAGAACATGCCGCGCTGCTTGACCACGAAGGAGAAGTCCTGTGCGACGCCCTGGGCCTTGATGGCGTCGACCAGGCCGGTACGCATGGCGCGGATGCGGTCACGCATGCCCGCCAGTTCGGCTTCCCACTGGGCGCGCAGCTCGGCGGACCCGAGCACGGCCGCCACCAGGGCGCCGCCATGGATGGGCGGGTTGGAGTAGTTGGTGCGAATGACGCGCTTCAACTGGGACATGACGCGGCCGGCTTCTTCCTTGCTGGCGGTGACGATGGACAGGGCACCCACCCGCTCGCCGTACAGGGAGAAATTCTTGGAAAAGGAGCTTGAAGCAAAGAACTGCAGGCCGGACGCGGAAAAGGCGCGGACGGCGACGGCGTCGGCGTCGATGCCGTCGGCGAAGCCCTGGTAGGCCATGTCGAGGAAAGGCACCAGGCCACGCTCTTTGCACAGGCCGACGACTTCCGCCCACTGGGTGTCGGACAGGTCGGCGCCGGTGGGGTTGTGGCAGCAGGCATGCAGCACGATGATGGAGCCGGCGGGCAGGCCATTCAGGCAGGCCTTCATGCCGGCGAAGTTAACGCCGCGGGTGGCGGCATCGTAGTAGGGGTAGTTTTCGACCGTGAAGCCGGCGGATTCGAACAGGGCGCGATGGTTTTCCCAGGAGGGGTCGCTGATATAGACCTTGGCGTCCGGGTTCAGGCGCTTCAGGTAGTCGGCGCCGATCTTGAGGGCGCCAGTGCCGCCCAGGGCCTGGGCGGTGACCACCTGGCCGTTGGCGACGAGGGGGGATTCCTTGCCCAGGAGCAGGTTCTGCACGGCCTGGTTGTAGGCCGGATTGCCTTCGATGCCCTGGTAGCCGCGGGGCAGGGCGGCCTTGACGCGGGCGTCTTCGGCAGCCTTGACGGCGGCGAGGAGGGGGATCTTGCCGTTGTCGTCGAAATAGACGCCGACGCCAAGGTTGACCTTGGTGCTGCGGGAATCGGCATTGAAGGCTTCGTTCAGGCCGAGGATGGGGTCACGCGGGGCCATCTCCACCGCGGCAAAGATCGACGAGGTCATAGAAACTCCATGGGATGTTATGCTGTAATTACCGATGGCCCGGGCGCTGCCGCTGGCCTTGAAACCGCGCGATTCTAGCATGAGCGACACCCCCCTCGACACGCCCGTCGTCACCTTTCCCGACAGTCCCTTCCGCCTGCACCAGCCCTTTCCGCCCGCCGGGGATCAGCCCCAGGCGATCGATCTTCTGGTCGATGGACTGGCGGATGGTCTGTCCTTCCAGACCCTGCTGGGGGTGACCGGCTCCGGCAAGACCTACACCATGGCCAACGTCATCGCCCGTACCGGGCGGCCGGCTTTGGTACTGGCGCCCAACAAGACCCTGGCGGCCCAGCTCTATTCCGAGTTTCGCGAGTTTTTTCCGGAAAACGCCGTCGAGTATTTCGTCTCCTACTACGACTACTACCAGCCCGAAGCCTACGTTCCCTCCCGCGACCTGTACATCGAGAAGGACAGCGCGGTAAACGACCACATCGAGCAGATGCGGCTTTCCGCCACCAAGAGCCTCATAGAGCGGCGGGACGTGGTGATCGTGGCCACGGTATCGTGCATCTACGGCATCGGCGACCGGGACGAGTACCACGACATGATTCTCACCATGCGGGTGGGGGACAAGCTGGACCAGCGGGCCATCGTCAAGCGTCTGACCGACATGCAGTACCAGCGCAACGACGTGGATTTCCACCGCGGCACTTTTCGTGTGCGGGGCGACATCATCGATGTCTTTCCCGCCGAGCACGCCGAGCATGCGCTGCGTATTTCGCTCTTCGACGACGAGATCGACGGCCTGCAATTTTTCGATCCCCTCACGGGCCAGTTGATGCAAAAGGCCCTGCGCTTTACCGTCTTTCCGGCTTCCCATTACGTGACGCCGCGGGCCACCGTGCTGCGTGCTATCGAGGCCATCAAGACGGAACTGCGCGAGCGCGTGGCTTTCTTCAATCAGCAGCAGAAGCTGGTCGAGGCCCAGCGCATCGAGCAGCGTACGCGCTTCGACCTGGAACTCCTCGATCAGATCGGCTTCTGCAAGGGTATCGAGAACTACTCCCGTCACCTGTCGGGCCGCCAGCCCGGTGAACCACCGCCGACGCTGATCGACTACCTGCCGGCCGACGCGCTGATGTTCATCGACGAATCCCACGTCTCCATCGGCCAGGTGGGGGGGATGTACAAGGGGGACAGGTCGCGCAAGGAGAACCTGGTGGATTATGGCTTTCGTCTGCCTTCAGCCCTGGACAATCGACCCTTGCGCTTCGAGGAGTTCGAGAGCCACCTGCGGCAGACGGTTTTCGTCTCCGCGACGCCGGCGGATTACGAAAAGGCGCATGCCGGGCAAGTCGTGGAGCAGGTGGTGCGACCTACGGGCCTCGTCGATCCGGATTTGATCGTGCGTCCTGCATCCACCCAGGTGGACGATCTGCTGGCCGAGATCCGCAAGCGGGTGGAGGTGGGTGAGCGGGTTCTGGTGACGACCCTGACCAAGCGCATGGCGGAAGATCTCACCGACTTCCTGGGCGACAACGGTGTGCGGGTGCGCTACCTGCATTCGGACATCGATACCGTCGAGCGGGTGGAAATCATTCGCGATCTGCGCCTGGGGGAATTCGACGTTCTGGTGGGCATCAATCTTTTGCGCGAGGGCCTGGATATCCCCGAAGTGTCGCTGGTCGCCATCCTGGATGCCGACAAGGAGGGCTTCCTGCGCTCCGAGCGCTCGCTGATCCAGACGGTGGGCCGGGCTGCGCGTCATATCCATGGCACAGCGATCCTCTACGCTGATAGGATTACGGAGTCGATGCGGCGGGCCATCGCCGAGACCCAGCGGCGCCGGGAAAGGCAGCTTGGCTTCAATGCGGCCCACGGTATCGTCCCCAGGGGCATTTCCAAGCGTATCAAGGACATCATCGACGGTGTCTATGACCCCGAGACAGCCCGCAGTGAACAGCGGGTCGCCGAGCAGCGGGCGGCCTACGAAACAATGGATGAGAAGGCTTTGGCCAAGGAAATCAAGCGCCTCGAGAAACAGATGCTCGAATACGCCAGAAATCTCGAATTCGAAGCGGCGGCTTCCGCCCGCGATGAGTTGTTCCGTATCAAGGAGCAGGTTTTCGGTGCCGCGCCCCACGACCGGGACGGAGAGGGTGTGGCGTGAAGCCCTTCCGTGTCCTGATGGTCTGCATGGGCAATATCTGTCGCTCACCCACGGCAGAAGGTGTTCTTAGAAAATTGGTAACAAACAATGGGTTGGGCGATGTTGTTGAAGTCGATTCTGCGGGTACGCACGGCTACCACGTCGGCGAAGCGCCGGATCAGAGAACCCAGCGCGCGGCAGCGGTGCGCGGCTACGACCTCTCCCAGCAGCGTGCCCGCAAGGTGGCGCCCCAGGATCTGGACTATTTCGATCTGATCCTGGCCATGGACAAGGCCAATCTCGACAACCTCAGGCGCATGGCTTCGGCCGGGCAGAAGGATCGTATCCGCTTGTTCATGGACTATTCGCGGGGCTTCGACGACGATGAGGTTCCCGATCCCTACTACGGCCTGGGCCATGGCTTCGACCTGGTCCTGGACATGGTGGAAGACGCTGCCCAGGGGCTGGTAGGTGATCTGAAGAAAAAGCTCGGCCGTAAATAACCGCCGGATCGGGCTGGTGGCAGTGGCAAAAGCCATGGGTGCCGCCTTTGTAGAATGGATGTGGCAACGAAAACGGGGCGCCGAAGCGCCCCGTCGTGCCGGTCCGGATGCGTTTATTTTTGTGTTTCCACCATGACCATGGGTTCGGCGTCGGTTGCCGCGTCGACGGACCGTTGCCGCCTTGGGCGACCGAGCTTCGCCGTTGGCACCTCCGGCACCCAGGTGCCCGCCGACACGGTCTGAACCATTTCAAGGCCGCTATCGGCCAGGATGGTGTCCAATTGGATCGGCTGCGTCGATGCCAGTGGGGCCGGGGCTACCGGCGCCAAGACTGCGGCGGGAGAAGCGGTATCCCCGTTGGCCGCTTCCGGCGCAACAAGCGGCTGCGTGACCGGCTGACCTTCTGCCATCACAGGTTCGGCTGATGCCACGGACTCCAGTGCCGGCGCCGAGGTGGCTTCAAGAACTGGTACGGCGGGAGTCAGATCCGGCTGAATCGCTGCTGCGATAAGCGGTTCGGCTTCCGTTGGCATCGCCGGCGGGATGGGCTCAGAGGAGTGGGCGACAGAGCTTTCGGCAGGGAAGGTGGGTTGGGCCATTGGCATTGCGTCGCTGCCGGTGCTTTCGGGCGAAGACAGGACGTCGCTCGCTGGTGAGGGATTGCTGTCGCCATTTCCTTCGCCCCGTCCGCGACCGCGGCCACCGCGGCGTCCGCGGCGACGGCCGCCAGCCTCTTCGCCCTGACTTCCCTCACCAACTTGGGGGGCTACGGCCGTCAAGGCGGCGTTCTCCTGTGCCGTTGGCGCCTGCTCGGTGCTCTCGGTGAGCGGGGTCGTCGTTGCAGGGCGCTCGCGGCGCTCCTTGCGCTCGTTGCGCGGGCGACGCTCCTGCCGCTCACCGGAGGCAGCGGCCACCTCGTCGCGGGGAGCGCGTTCGCCGCGTTCCCCACGCTCGGTTCGACCTTCCCGGGAAGGTCGCTCGCCGCGTTCTTCGTCGCGGCGTCCGCTGCCGCGCCCACCGCGCCGATTGTCACCGCGGCCCTCGCCGCGCTCGCGCCGCCCCTCACGGGGCTTGCGGGTTGCTTCGGGTTCGGAGGTGGCCGGAGCCGGCGAGGCAGCCACGGGCTCAGGACTGGCGCGGAACCAGGAGAACAAGCGGGACAAGATGCCCGCCGCAGGCTTGGCTTCCGGGGTCGGGGCCGCTACAGGTTCCGGTGATTTCTCCGGAACCACTGGGGCAGGCTGTTCGGGCGTAATGCCCTTGATTGCCGCTTCCTGGCGAGGTTTGCTCGCCTCGCGGTCGGCGGTACCCGGACGGCTGCCGTCCTCCGCGGGAACGTCGACCATGCGGTAGGAAGGTTCCTTGAGGTCTTCCTGGTTGAGGTCGTCGTGGCGCAAGCGGATCACGCTGTGGGCCGGCGTCTCCAGATGAACGTTGGGAATCAGGAGAATGGTGACCTTGTGGCGCAACTCGATGGCCTGAATGTCGGGGCGCTTTTCGTTGAGCAGGAAAGTTGCCACGTCCACGGGGACCTGGACGTGGACGGCAGCGGTGTTGTCCTTCATCGCCTCCTCTTCGAGGATGCGCAGAATGTGCAGGGCGGCAGACTCGGTGGAGCGGATATGACCGGTTCCGGTACAGCGTGGGCAGGGGATGTAGCTGGTTTCGGCCAGGGCCGGGCGCAGGCGCTGGCGGGACAGTTCCATTAGGCCGAAACGGCTGATCTTGCCCATCTGGACCCGCGCACGGTCGAAGCGCAGGGCATCCCGCAAGCGGTTTTCCACCTCGCGTTGATTGCGCTGGTTTTCCATGTCTATGAAATCGATGACGATCAGGCCGCCCAGGTCGCGCAGACGCAACTGACGGGCGAGTTCGTCGGCGGCTTCCTGATTGGTCTTCAGGGCCGTCTCTTCGATATCCGCCCCCTTGGTGGCGCGGCCGGAGTTGACGTCCACGGCCACCAGGGCCTCGGTATGGTCGATGACGATGGCGCCGCCGGAGGGCAAGTTGACCTGGCGGGCGAAGGCCGTCTCGATCTGGTGTTCGATCTGGAAGCGGGAGAAGAGGGGGACATCATCCCGATAGCGCTTCACCCGATTGACGTTGCCCGGCATGACCGTGCCCATGAAGGCTCGGGCTTGATCGAAAACTTCGTCGGTGTCGATGAGGATTTCACCGATGTCCGGCTGGAAGTAGTCGCGGATGGCGCGAATGACCAGACTGCCTTCGAGATAGATCAGGAACGCCCCGGACTGCTGCTGGGCGGCGCCCTCGATGGCCGTCCACAGTTGCAGGAGGTAATTCAGGTCCCACTGGAGTTCTTCGGCCTGGCGCCCGATGGCGGCGGTGCGGGCGATGAGGCTCATGCCCTGGGGAACCTGCAACTGGTCCATGACTTCCCGCAACTCGGTACGCTCGTCACCGTCGACCCGGCGGGAAACGCCGCCGCCCCGGGGGTTGTTCGGCATCAGGACCAGATAACGGCCGGCCAGGGAGACGTAGGTCGTGAGCGCAGCTCCCTTGTTGCCGCGTTCGTCCTTATCCACCTGGACGATGAGTTCCTGGCCTTCTTTAAGGGCCTCGTTGATCTTGGCGCGGCCCGGCTCGACGCCCGGCTGGAAGTACGCGCGGGAAATTTCCTTGAAGGGAAGGAATCCGTGCCGCTCGGCGCCGTAATCGACGAAACAAGCCTCGAGAGAAGGCTCGATGCGGGTGATGACACCCTTGTAAATGTTGCTTTTGCGTTGTTCCTTGGCGGCGGACTCAATGTCGAGGTCTATGAGTTTCTGACCATCGACAATGGCGACACGGAGTTCTTCCGCCTGTGTCGCATTGAAGAGCATGCGTTTCATCAGCTTGGGGCTCCAGCGCACGCAAACACGCGAGATGGAAGCGCCCGGGCAGGCAGCGATACGTTCAGTGGTCGGGTTGCGTCATGAGTCGATTCAGTGGCAACGAGGGTTGTACGGGTTTTCGCTGGTGTGTGGTTGCCGCGTATTTGTTATGACAAGGCGGCTCTTTTTGTCCTGCTACGGGGTGCTTCCGGGGTGCTTTACGTGGGCTAATCCATTAACATCGCTACTTTTGGTGAGCGAACTTAACCAGTCGATCCGCGTTGGCTTGGCCTGCGCAGGTCGCGCAGGTGAAAAACAGGTAACCTGCCGGGAGGCCCCAGAACGACGTGAAAGCGACGCTTGGAAGCCGAGGGTCTGACGGTGCTGTTCTTCTTGCAAACCGGGACACGAATCTTAATCAGTATATTGCAAAATGCCCGCAGCAGGGAACAATTCGGCCGTCAGCCATCTGCTCATCGGCGAAGAGGCGGAAGGCCAGCGCCTGGATAACTTCTTGATCGCCCGCTGCAAGGGTGTGCCCAAGAGTCATGTCTATCGCATCCTGCGCAGTGGCGAAGTGCGGGTGAACAGCCGCCGCACCGAGGCGGCCTACCGGCTGGTGTCCGGCGATGTCGTCCGGCTGCCGCCTCTTCGGCTCGCCCAGCGGAAAAGCTCGGAAATCGAGGATGCTGCCAAGGTTCGGGTCGAACTGCCGGTGATCTTTGAAGATGACGCCCTGCTTGCCGTCGACAAACCAGCCGGGGTTGCGGTCCATGGGGGCAGCGGCGTGAGCTTCGGGGTGATCGAGGCGTTGCGCCGCCAGCGTCCCGAGGCTCGTTTTCTCGAACTCGCCCATCGTTTGGACCGTGAAACCTCGGGAATTCTTCTGGTAGGGAAGAAACGCATCGCCCTCACGGCGCTGCACGATATGTTCCGCGAGCATGGCCAGGGGGCCGATAAGCGCTATTTGGCCCTGGTGCGTGGGCCTTGGATGAACCTTGCCCAGCATGCGCGTTTTCCGCTGCACAAGTACCTGACTGAACAAGGCGACCGGAGAGTGCGTGTGGAGCCAGAGGGTAAGTCGGCTCATACCGTATTTAGGCTGCTGGCGCGCTGGCGGGATTTCAGCCTTCTGGAGGCCCAGTTGAAGACGGGGCGCACCCACCAGATTCGCGTTCACCTCGCCCATCTTGGATTTCCCATCCTGGGCGACGAGAAATACGGCGATTTCGCGCTCAACAAGAGTTTGCCCAAGTCAGGGCTGCGCCGCATGGCCCTGCACGCCTGGCATATCGATTTTCGCCATCCTTTGACCGCCATACCCATGGCGTTGGTCGCGCCCCTGCCGGAATCGATAGCCACTTTTGTTGCGAGGCACTTGGCCCTCAAGGTCCCCGAGTTTGCCGTGCCGGAACTGGAACAAATTCTCGTCGGGGCGCTCTGAACGCCCATGAACCGGTACGACCTCATCGTATTTGACTGGGATGGCACGGTGCTGGATTCCGCTGGCGCCATCGTCATGGCCATCCAGGCGGCCTGCCGTGACCTCGATCTTCCGGTGCCAGACGAGGCTGCCGCCCGACATGTGATCGGTCTTGGCCTCGGTGAGGCTCTGCGTCAGGCCGTTCCCTCCCTGCCTCCCGAGCGTTATTCGGCGATGATGGAGCGCTATCGCTGCCACTACCTGTCGGCAGACCACGAACTTGATTTGTTCGAAGGTATTGCTGAATTGCTCGCCCGTCTTCGTTCGGCCGGGAAGGTCCTGGCGGTCGCGACGGGCAAGAGCCGTATCGGGCTGGATCGGGCGCTCCGGCATTCGGGCCTGGAAATTTACTTTGTCGCTTCGCGCTGTGCCGACGAGTGTTTCTCAAAACCTCATCCGCAGATGCTGGAGGAACTGATGGCCGAATTGGGGGTCCCCGCCGAGCGGACCCTGATGATCGGCGACACCAGCCATGATCTCCTGATGGCCCGTAACGCCGGTGTTGACGGACTGGCGGTGGCCTACGGAGCCCACACCGGCCAGTTCTTGCTGCAGCATGGGCCGGTGGCGTGTGTGGATACGGTGGCTGAGCTGAGTCTATGGTTGCAACAGAACGCCTGATCTGTTCCTCGGAGGCCGTGATCGATGGCGGGACAGGCCTGCGTTTCGCGGTCCGCATCGAGGGGCGCGAGGTGCCGGGCTTTGTGGTTCGTTTCCGCAAGCGGGTGTATGCCTATCGCAATGAGTGTGGCCATGTCCCCGCAGAACTGGACTGGCAACCTGGCGAGTTTTTCGACTTTTCCAAGCTATACTTGATCTGCTCCATCCATGGGGCTCTCTACGCCCCCGATACGGGGGAATGCCTGGGGGGCCGCTGCCAGGGAGCGGGCCTAAAGCCGCTCCAGGTCACAGAGCGGGACGGCGCCATCTATTTGCTCCAGGATAACCCCGATGGATAATTCCCCAGGAAACGATCACCCGCATTGGGAGCGGCAAACGCTCGAGAAATTGGCTTTCGCCGCCCTTGAAGAGCAGAAGACTCGTCGGCGTTGGGGTATTTTTTTCAAGACACTGGGGTTCATTTACCTTGTTGTCGCGCTGGTCGCCTTCGTTGACTGGGGCGAGGATGCTGCCCACCAGGAAAGGCATACGGCCCTCGTTCACCTCAACGGGGTCATCGAGCCCAAGGGAGAGGCCAGTGCCGAAAGGCTCATCGCGGCACTGCAGAGTGCCTTCGACGAAAAGAATGTCGCAGGCGTGGTCTTGCGCATCAACAGCCCAGGGGGAAGCCCGGTCCAGGCCGGCATGGTCAACGACGAGATTCGCCGCCTGAGGGCAAAGCATCCCGACAAGCCCTTGTACGCGGTTGTGGAGGATCTCTGCGCTTCCGGTGGCTATTACGTGGCTGCCGCGGCGGACAGCATCTATGTCGACAAGGCCAGCGTCGTCGGGTCGATCGGCGTCATCATGGAAGGCTTTGGCTTCACGAGCGTGATGGACAAGGTCGGTGTCGAGCGCCGCATGCTCACGGCAGGCGCCAACAAAGGATTCCTCGATCCTTTTTCGCCCCAGGATCCCGCGCACAAGGCCCATGCCCAGGGTCTTCTGGATGACATACACAAACAGTTCATCGAAGTGGTGCGTAGCGGGCGGGGCAAGCGCCTAAAGGAGACGCCCGACATGTTCTCCGGCTTGGTGTGGACGGGGGCTCAAAGCGTGGAGCTCGGGTTGGCGGACGATTTTGGCTCGGTCGAGTCGGTGGCCCGTGACGTCATCAAGGCCGAAAAACTTCTCGAATACACGGTCAAGGACAACATTGCCGAGCGCGTCGCAAAGCGTTTGGGGGCGGGAGCGGTTTCCGGGTTCTGGAACGGCCTGTTCACCGAGGCCGCGAGCCCGCGCTGGCGCTGAAGGGTGTAGATCGAGTTGTACGGCGTCGTTCGATGCGTGGCGTTTTCGTCATCGCCTGAGCGCTTTCTCGTAATGCGAATGAACTCCGGTCGCCGGGACCGCACGGCAGATGGGGTATCGCTTCAGGGCGCAATGCCCGGTCGGGCGGGGCGGGCGATTGCCGGTCGGGGTGGCCCAGTCGGCGCTCAGGCCAAGAGCAAAAAAACGGTCGGACGCCGCTCGAACTCCGGGGCGGGCAAGCGTTTCCATTCCGCGATGGGGCGGGAGCGGATCATTTCCCCGCTCAGTGTGAGGTCAGTGGCCACCGCCAGCCGGGTTGCAGGCTGGCAGGTTCTCAGAATCGCGTCGAACAGTGCGCGGTTGCGATAGGGTGTTTCGATGAATAGCTGGGTTTGGCGACGCCGTCGTGACTCCGCTTCCAATTCGCGCAATTCTCGGGTTCGTTCGACCTCCTTGGCGGCCAGATAGCCATGAAATGCAAAGCGTTGCCCTTCGAGGCCCGAGGCCATCAGAGCCAGGAGCAGCGAGGAAGGCCCGACCAGCGGGCGAACCACGAGCTCGCTGCGCTGTGCCGCGGCAACCAGTGCAGATCCGGGATCGGCGACGGCCGGGCAGCCCGCTTCCGAAACCAATCCAACGTCGTGTCCGGCAAGCAAGGGCGCGAGCAGGGCTTCCGCGTCCGCCTCGCGGGTGTGCTCGTTGAGTTCGGTGATGGAGATCTCCTGCAAGGGAACGGGAATGGCCGCCGCCTTCAGAAATGCCCGCGCCGATTTGGCGTTTTCTGCCACAAAGTGACGCAGGGAGCGAACGATGTCGAGGACGGGTGATGGAAGCACCGTCTCCGGTGCCGAGGTCCCCAGAGGGACGGGGATGAGATAGAGGATTCCGGGCATGATGGGCAGGTGCAGACAGTGATCGATTGTCCCCGCGAGCGCAAGACAGGGGGGTGGAGATGGGGCGAAAGGCAGAAGTCCCCGCTCGCTCGCACGCCGTGAAGGATTTTGGGGTGAGCGTCAGGGCAGTGCCAGGCCCTCCTGCCGCAGCATGTCGCAAAGGGCAATCAATGGCAGCCCTATTAGGGCCGTCGGGTCACTGCCTTCAAGCGTGGAGAGGAGGGATATCCCCAAACCTTCGGATTTGGCCGAACCTGCACAGTTGTACGCTTGTTCGCGCCCCAGGTAGCGCTCGATTTCAGGCAGTTCCAAGTGTCTGAAGCGAACCAGGGTAGGGATCCCTCGGACCTGACAGCGGCCCGAGTGGGCGTCGAGAAGGCTGACCCCGGTGAAGAAATTGACCATTCGGCCGGACAGCTCGGTCAGTTGCCGGACCGCGCCCTCGTGATTGCCAGGTTTGCCATAGACGCGCCCCTCGCACACGGCGATCTGATCGCTGCCAATGATCAGAGCATCCGGGTGGCGGGGTGCAACGGCCCGGGCCTTCGCTTGCGCGAGGCGCAGCGCTGTTTCCTCGGGGAATTCACCATGGACGGGGGTCTCGTCGGTGCCGGGGTCGTCGACAGAAAAGGGCAATTGCAGGCGACCGAGAAGTTCGCGCCGAAAGGGAGATGTCGACGCCAGCACGATGGGGCGGGTCATAGGGGTGAAATCCGAACGGGGACAAGTGCTTGCACGGGGAAATTGAAGTCTTGCCGAGTTTTGACTTAAGGGGGCAAAAATAATATCATCCACCGTTTATGTCGCAACAGCTCGCGATCGACGGTATGGCTTTTGCCAGGGACAGGCGGGTCCTCGAAGGGACTTTCGATGTTTCTGCGCTTACGAGACTGCACGACCTTCTGGCCGAGGTTTCCGGCGAAGTCCGGTATCGGCTTGAAGGGGTCAGGGGTGAGCGGGGGCAGTCTCAGTTGAGGCTGCTCTTGTCGGGAAGCCTGCCGCTCGCTTGTCAGCGCTGTCTTGGGGTCGTCGAATTTCGCCTGGAGGTTGACAGCCTCCTGGAGCTGGTCCCCGAGGGCGAAGACCTGTCGCAGGATGAGCTGGAGGACGATAGTCGAGATTTTCTGCCTGTGGCGGGTGAGCTTGAAGTGGCCGATCTGGTCGAGGACGAAGTCCTCCTTGCGCTTCCTGTGTCGCCGCGGCACGAAAAATGCAGTCTGCCCGGAGTTTCCGAGGCCGGTGAACGGATGATGCCGTTTGCGGGGCTCGCGGGAATGAAGGGGAGGCCGAACTGATTTTTTTGGAGTGATGAAATGGCCGTTCAACAGAACAAGAAGTCCCCGTCCAAGCGTGGCATGCACCGTGCCCACGACTTTCTGACCAATCCCCCTCTGGCACTCGAGCCCACCACGGGCGAGGTGCACCTGCGCCACCATATTTCCCCCACCGGGTTTTATCGCGGCAAGAAGGTCTTGAAGGGCAAGGGCGAGTAACCGCACCACGAGGGGCAGGCAGTTCGGTTCGGACTGCCTGCCTTTCTTTTTGCCATGACCAGTTGCATCGCCATCGATTGCATGGGGGGCGACCACGGGCCGTCAGTGACGGTTCCCGCGGCCCTGCGTTTCCTGGCTGACCATCCGGGCGCCAGCCTGATGCTGGTCGGACGGGAGGAGGCTATCCGTCCCCATCTCGGGAATGCCGCCGGAGATGCGCGACTGCGGCTCGTCAGTGCGTCTGAAGTCGTCGAGATGGATGAGTCCCCGGCGCTTGCACTACGCAACAAGAAAGACTCTTCCATGCGGGTGGCGATCAACCTGGTGAAGGATGGCCAGGCCCAGGCCTGTGTTTCGGCCGGCAATACCGGGGCGCTCATGGCTATTTCCCGCTTTGTCCTGAAGATGTTGCCGGGTATCGATCGCCCCGCCATATGTGCGCCGCTGCCCACCCTGCGAGGTCACACGCATGTTCTCGACCTGGGGGCGAACATCGATTGCACGCCGGAGCATCTGCTGCAGTTCGGCCTCATGGGAGCCTCACTGGTCTCGGCCCTGGAGCATGTCGATCGACCCACCGTGGGTCTGCTCAACATCGGCGAGGAGGACATCAAAGGCAACGAAGTGGTCAAGAGAGCGGGAGAGTTGCTCAGGCAGTCCGGGCTGAATTTTGTGGGCAACGTCGAAGGTGACGGCATCTACAAGGGTGACGCGGACATCGTGGTCTGTGACGGCTTTGTCGGCAACGTCGCCTTGAAGACTTCGGAGGGACTTGCCCAGATGCTTGCCTCCTTCCTGAGACAGGAATTCAAGCGCAATCTGCTCACGCGGCTTGCAGCCCTGGTTGCCCTGCCGGTGCTCAGTCGCTTCAAGAAACGTGTCGATCATCGGCGCTACAACGGCGCCATTCTCCTGGGGCTCAAGGGGATATCGGTAAAGAGTCACGGCTCGGCGGACTCCTTTGCCTTCGCCAACGCAATTGCCCGGGCATGGGATGCGGCCGAAAACGGAGTGCTCGAACGTATTGCAGAACGCTTTGCCGGTATTGCGGGGCAAGGGACTCGCGAGGAAGCGGCATGATTTATTCGCGGGTCATCGGAACTGGCAGCTCGCTCCCGGGCGCTCCCGTGACCAACGCCGATCTTGCAGCACGGGGCATCGATAGCGACGACGAGTGGATCGTCACCCGCACAGGCATCCGGCAACGTCATCTCGCCGCTCCCGGCGTCACGGCAAGCGACCTGGGGCTCGAGGCAGCACACAAAGCGCTGGAAATGGCCGGAGTTGTGGCGGCTGACCTCGATCTCATCATCGTTGCCACCTCCACGCCGGATTTCGTTTTTCCCAGTACAGCCTGTCTTATCCAGGGGCGGCTTGGCAATCGAGGGGCGACGGCCTTCGATGTCCAGGCGGTGTGCGCTGGCTTCGCCTATGCGCTGTCGGTGGCCGACAAATTCATCACCTCCGGTAGCCATCGCAGAGCCTTGGTGATTGGTGCCGAGGTGTTCTCGCGCATTCTGGATTGGCAGGACCGGGGAACCTGTGTGCTGTTTGGTGACGGTGCCGGCGCCGTGGTGCTCGAGGCCTCGGATGAGCCGGGTATTCTTGCCACCGCGCTGCACGCGGATGGCAGCCAAAGCGGCCTCTTGAGCGTTCCTGGCCAGATTTGCGGAGGGCAGGTCAGCGGTGACCCCTTCCTGCGCATGGATGGTCAGGCGGTGTTCAAATTTGCGGTGCGCGTCCTCGCCGAAGTTGCAGAGGAGGTCTGTTCCAACTCTGGCCTCGAGCCTGCCGCCCTGGACTGGCTTATCCCTCATCAGGCCAATATCCGCATCATTGAAGCGACGGGCAAGAAACTTGGTGTTGCCCGCGAGCGGGTGGTGGTGACGGTGGACCACCATGGCAATACCTCGGCGGCGTCCATCCCCCTGGCGCTCGACGAAGCGGTCCGGGATGGGCGTATCCGCCCCGGACAGAAGGTTCTGGTAGAAGGTGTCGGCGGCGGCTTCACCTGGGGCGCCGTCTTGATGCAACTTTGATGGGTAGCCGCTGTACGGCGGGATTTCCGGCGTCGGCGTATTTACGTTTCCTCACCCGATAGGAGCAGGCGATGTTTGCATTTGTCTTTCCGGGGCAGGGGTCCCAGAGCGTTGGCATGATGGCGGCCTACGGGGACGCCACTGTGGTGCGTTCCACCTTTGATGAAGCCTCGCAGGCGCTCGGGGATGACCTCTGGCAGATGGTGGCGGACGGCCCGGCCGAATTGCTGGCGCAGACCGTCAATACTCAGCCCGTCATGTTGACGGCCGCCATTGCTGCCTGGCGCTTGTGGCTGGACAAGGGGGGGCGCCAACCCGCCGTGCTGGCCGGCCATAGCCTGGGTGAATATTCAGCGCTGGTGGCGTCGGGGGTTATCGATCTGAAGGATGCGGTGCCCCTGGTTCGCCTGCGCGCGGCTGCGATGCAGGAGGCTGTTCCCCTCGGGACCGGCGCCATGGCGGCTGTTCTGGGGCTCGATGACGAGGGTATTCGTGCGGCCTGCGCCGAAGCGGCCCAGGGCGAGGTTGCCGAACCGGTCAATTTCAATGCCGCGGGGCAAACGGTGATTGCCGGACACAAAGCTGCCGTGGAGCGAGCCATGGAAGCCTGCAAGGCCCGCGGCGCGAAGCGTGCCGTCGCCCTGCCGGTCTCGGCCCCCTTTCATTCCTCGCTCATTCGTCCGGCGGCAGACAAGCTTGCTGCCCGCCTCGCCGAGTTGGATCTTCTGCCTCCCCGCATTCCGGTTGTCAATAACGTCGATGTGGCGGTCGAGAGCGATGTCGTGCGCATCAAGGATGCCCTCGTGCGACAGGCTTACAGCCCGGTGCGCTGGGTCGAGACCATTCAGAAGATGGCGGCTATGGGGGTGAGCACGGTGGCCGAGTGCGGCCCCGGAAAGGTGCTGGCTGGGCTCACCAAGCGCTGTGCAGACGGGGTCAATGGCATCGCCCTGGCCGATGCAGCGGCCATCGAAGCCAATCTCGGGCTGGAGTGATGAGCATGTTGACTGGACAGGTAGCCTTGGTGACCGGCGCAACCCGGGGGATCGGGCGGGCCATCGCCCTCGAACTCGGGCGTCGGGGGGCCACGGTAGTGGGTACCGCAACCAGCGAAGCTGGGGCAGGGGTCATCTCCGCCTACCTCACCGAAGCTGGCTTGGGCGGGAGGGGCGGTGTGCTCGAAGTGCGGGACGCAGCCCAGGTAGACGCTGCCATCGCGGCGATCGAAGCCGAGTTCGGGACCATCGCCATCCTGGTGAACAACGCCGGCATCACGAGAGATAACCTGGCCATGCGCATGAAGGAGGACGAATGGGATGCGGTGATCGACACCAACCTCAAGGCGGTGTTCCGCCTGTCCAAGGCGGTCATGCGAGGGATGATGAAATCCCGCAGGGGCCGCATCGTCAATATCACCTCGGTGGTGGGTCACTCGGGCAATCCGGGACAAGCCAATTACTGCGCAGCGAAGGCCGGTGTTGCCGGCATGACGCGTTCCCTGGCGCGGGAACTCGGTAGCCGCAATATCACGGTCAATTGCGTGGCGCCAGGATTTATCGCCACCGACATGACCCATGATCTCGACGAGAAGCACAAAGAGGCCATGCTGGCCGCGATTCCCTTGGGACGTGCGGGGACTCCCGAAGATGTCGCTGCGGCCGTCGCTTTTCTCGTGTCGCCGGCCGCCGGCTACGTCACCGGAACGACGATTCACGTCAACGGTGGCATGTTCATGGATTGATTTCCGGCAAGGCCGGCTTTTGGTAAACTCGCAGCGTTTATTACACCCCCAGGGGGAAGGAGTTCTTTCAATGGATAACATCGTAGAGCGCGTCAAGAAGATCGTCGCCGAGCAACTCGGCGTGAACGAAGCCGACATCAAAAACGAGTCTTCGTTCGTTGACGATCTCGGCGCGGATTCGCTGGATACCGTCGAATTGGTCATGGCCCTGGAAGAGGAATTCGAGTGCGAAATCCCCGACGAGGAAGCCGAAAAGATCACTACCGTTCAGCAGGCGGTCGACTACGTCCTCGCCAACAAGAAGTAATCCATCCTGGTTTCGGCGGCAGAGGCCGGCCCGCGGGCCGGCCTTTACGCATTCAAATACGGAGTGCACACCTTGGCACGTCGCAGAGTCGTCATCACAGGCCTGGGTTTGGTTAGCCCGGTCGGCAATACCGTGGACGAGGGTTGGTCGAACCTCATCGCCGGGCGGAGTGGGATCGCCACGATCACCAAATTCGATGCCTCAGCCTTTTCCGCGCATATCGCTGGAGAAGTGAAGGGTTTCGACATCGGGGCCTATCTGGCCCCGAAGGAATCCCGGCGCATGGATACCTTCATCCACTTCGGGATGGCGGCCGCCATTCAGGCCGTGCGCGATGCGGGGCTCGCCGAGAATGCGGCCGACCCTGAGCGGATCGGGGTTGCCATTGGTTCAGGGATCGGCGGTCTGCCTCTGATCGAGGCGACCAAGGATGACTATCTGGCTGGCGGTCCCCGCAAGATTTCGCCGTTTTTTGTCCCCGGTTCCATCATCAACATGATTTCCGGCAACCTCTCGATCATGTTCGGATTCAAGGGCCCCAATATCGCGTTGGTCACGGCCTGTACCACCGGAACTCACTCCGTGGGTGAGGCCGCGCGCATCATCGAGTATGGCGATGCCGACGTGATGGTCGCGGGTGGTGCCGAGGCGACGGTATCCCCTTTGGGCTTGGGCGGATTCTGTGCAGCCCGCGCACTGTCCACACGCAATGACGATCCGGCCACCGCCAGCCGCCCCTGGGACCGGGATCGCGACGGCTTCGTGCTTGGCGAAGGTGCCGGGGTGATGGTCCTTGAGGAGTACGAGCATGCCAAGGCCCGTGGCGCAAAGATCTACGCGGAGGTGGCAGGCTATGGCATGAGCGCCGATGCCTTCCACATGACGCAGCCTGCGGAAGACGGGGACGGAGCACGGCGCTGCATGTTGGCTGCGCTCCGCAATGCCGATCTGGCACCGGGTGACATCCAGTACATCAATGCTCACGGAACCTCGACTCCCCTGGGGGATGTTGCGGAAACCCAGGCAGTCAAGCGCGCTTTTGGCGAGGCTACCAAGAACCTGGTCATGAATTCAACCAAATCCATGACGGGGCATCTCTTGGGTGCCGCAGGGGGAATAGAAGCCGTATTCACCGCCCTGGCGATTCACCATCAGATTTCGCCTCCGACGATCAACATCTTCAACCAGGATGAGCGCTGTGACCTGGACTACTGTGCGAATCAGGCACGCAAGATGAAGATCGAAGCGGCCATTTCCAATTCCTTCGGGTTTGGCGGAACCAACGGGACGGTGGCTTTCCGGCGTATCTGATCCGCGAGAGGAGAATGGGGTGCGGTTTCCGGTCGTCATCGGGCTGCGCCCATCTTTTTTCCTGCGCGGTGCAGGGCTTCTTGCCCACGGGGTAGCGGCCTCGGCTCTTCTGGGGCTGGACCTGGGCCTGGGGGGCATCGCTGCGTTGGCTTTGGTCGTCTTGGGTGCCCTCTTGGCCTGGAGGGCAGGGCGGCCGAGCATCGTCGGCCTCAAGTTGCTTGCCGATGGGCGAATCGAGATCGCCGCCTCCCTGGACGAATGGCGCTCGGCCGAGGTGATTCCCCCGCTACGCATTCACCCCTGGCTGACGGTCCTGCGCGTTCGGAGCGAGGATTCGGCCCATGTACTTGCCATCGCGCCGGACAGTCTCGCGTGTGAAGATTTTCGTCGCTTGAGGCTGTGGCTTGCTTGGCGACGGCGGCCCGGCACGGACCTGAGGCTCGGTCCGGAAACTGTGTCCGGCTGAGCGCCGCTTCATCTCGGAATGTCCGCGGTACGTCGTGCCGGAAAGGTTCAGGAGTCGCCTGGTACTAGCGCTTTCCGCGTCGCTTGAGAACCGTACTGCGTGGGACTTTTCGGGTCTCCGGATAGTCCCGTGACGAGTGAAGCCCTCGGCTTTCCCGACGCTTCATGGCACAGCGCACGATCAGATCTGCCGTCTCGACAAGATTGCGCAGTTCTATCAGGTCGTGACTGACCCGGAAATTGGCATAGAACTCATCGATTTCCCGCTTGAGCAAACGAATGCGGTGCGAGGCCCGTTTCAGGCGCTTGGTAGTCCGCACGATGCCGACATAATCCCACATGAAGCGGCGCAACTCGTCCCAGTTGTGAGAAATGACCACTTCTTCGTCGGCATCAGTCACCCGGCTTTCGTCCCAGGCAGGCAGGGCTGGGACGGCCGCCGGAGACGAGGCGAGGATGTCGACCACCGCCGCTTCGGCGAAGACGAGGCATTCCAGGAGTGAGTTCGAGGCAAGGCGATTGGCGCCGTGCAAGCCGGTGCAAGAGGCCTCACCGGCCACGTAGAGACCCGCAAGATCGGTTCGCCCCTGCAGGTCGCAGACGATGCCTCCGCAGGTGTAGTGGGCCGCCGGTACGACCGGGATGGGATCGCGGGTGATGTCGATGCCCAGTTCCAGGCAGCGGGCGTGAATATTGGGAAAGTGCCCGCGGATGAAATCTTCACCTTTGTGGGCGATGTCCAGGAAGACGCAATCCAGGCCGCGCTTCTTCATCTCGAAGTCGATGGCGCGGGCGACCACGTCGCGGGGGGCGAGTTCGGCCCGCGGATCGTGTTCGGGCATGAAGCGGGTGCCATCCGGGAGCCGTAGCAGACCCCCTTCGCCGCGCACCGCTTCAGAGATGAGAAAGGACTTGGCCTGGGGGTGATACAGGCAGGTTGGATGGAACTGGATGAACTCCATGTTGGAGACGCGGCACCCTGCTCGCCAGGCCATGGCAATGCCGTCTCCGGTGGAGGTGTCTGGGTTGGTCGTGTAGAGATAGACCTTGCCCGCTCCCCCTGTCGCAATCAAGGTATGTGGTGCTCCCAGGGTGACGACACGGTCCATGCGGGTGTCGAGCACGTAGGCGCCATGACAACGGTCTTCGCTGCTGCCCAGCTTGGCTGCCGTGATCAGATCGACAGCAATGTGATCTTCCAGCACCGTGATGTTCGGGTGGGCCCGAACCCTGCGGGTCAGGGTCTCCTGCACTGCCTGGCCGGTGGCATCGGCGACATGGATCACGCGGCGGGCACTGTGACCGCCTTCCCGGGTCAGATGGTAGCCGGAGTCGTCCTGGGTGAAGGGGACTCCCTGGTCGATCAGCCATTCGATGGCGCGGCGGCCGTTCTCGACCACGAACCGTGTCGCACCCGGGTCGTTCAGCCACGCACCGGCAATGAAGGTATCCCGGATATGGGCGTCTATGGAATCCTGACTGTCGAGGACGGCTGCAATGCCGCCCTGGGCCCAGCCCGAGGCACTGTCTTCGAGCGCACGTTTGCTGACCAATGCCACGCGGCAGCGGTCGGCAAGGCGCAGGGCGGCAGATTGTCCGGCGAGGCCGCTACCAATGATAAGGACGTCGAAGGAATTCACGCGGTTTGCGAGGGGAGGGGTAGATTCGGCCGGGGACTATACCATGTCCAATGGTTACACACGGTCACAAACCGGGATGGTCCCTGGGGTTTGGCGCGAATACTTCGCGCTATACTCCCCCCACAACAAGCATTAGACCCTCAGGGAACGCGGCAAGCGATGAGTGAGCGCGAGATTGATCAGGCCTTGGTCGAGCGAGCCCAAGGTGGCGAGCGGCACGCCTTTGACCTCTTGGTGAGCAAATACCAGCGCAAGTTGGGCCGTTTGCTGTCGCGTTATATCCGGGATGCCGCCGAGGTCGAGGATGTGGCTCAGGAAGCGTTCATCAAGGCCTACCGTGCCTTGCCGGCCTTCCGTGGTGAGAGCGCTTTCTATACCTGGCTCTACCGCATTGGCATCAATACGGCCAAGAATTACCTGGTTTCCCAGGGGCGGCGTGCTCCCACCACGACCGAATTCGATAGCGAAGAGGCCGAAACCTTCGAGGATGGCGACCAGCTCAGGGATATCAACACGCCCGAGAGCGTCCTGCTTTCCAAACAGATTGGCGAAACCGTCAATAGTGCCGTCGAAGCCTTGCCGGACGAACTGCGCACGGCCATTGTGCTGCGGGAGATCGAAGGCATGTCCTACGAGGAAATCGCCCAGATCATGAATTGCCCCATCGGGACCGTCCGTTCGCGGATTTTTCGGGCTCGGGAGGCCGTGGCGGCCAAACTGCGCCCTCTGCTGGATACGGCTCCAGATCGGCGTTGGTGATGGACGACTCGACCACCGTCGTAGCAGCCGTCGTGCGCGAGCTGCAGGGGGGCGAGGCCCTGGTCGAAGTGACTCAGGCAGGGTGTGGGCGCTGCCACGAGAGTGGCGGTTGCGGCGGACGGAATCTCGCGCGCATGCTGTGTTCGACGCCCCGGGTTTATCGCGTTGCCAACCCCCGGGGGGCCGTAGTTGGCGAGCGTGTCGAAGTCGGAATAGCGGATGGCGCGGTGCGCCGGGGCGCGAATCTGGCTTATGGGCTTCCACTTTTGGGATTGGTCGGCGGGGCCCTGGTCGGATCCTGGATGGGCGGCGATACGGCGGCCATGCTCGGTTCCCTGATCGGTCTTGGCGGGGCCTGGATCGTGCTCCGCCGGTTTGTGCGCACCCAGGTGCAGCCGACCATCATCGAGCGTTTGCAGTGATCTCTCGCCCTGAGTTCCATGCTTTTCCCGCTTGAAGGCGGTGGCCACTAGCGGTCGCGATTCCGCTCACGGGAATCTGCCTGGTTTCTTCGTCTGTTTCGGAGTTTTTTGTCATGAAGCGTCTATTGGTCCATGCTTGCCTGTTCTTTTATTGCGCCTTCGCTCTTGCGGAAGTTGCACCAGGGCGGGTTCTGCCGGACTTTGCCGATCTGGCGGAAAAACAGGGGCCATCCGTGGTCAATATCAGCACCACCCAGGTCGTCCGGGGGCGCACCCCGTTCGGGGTACCGCTGGACGAGAACGATCCCATGTTCGAATTCTTCCGGCGTTTCATTCCCCGGCAGCCGGGAGGCGCGCCCCAGCGGGAATTCGAGAGCAAGTCCCTGGGCTCGGGTTTCATCATCAGCGCCGACGGATACATCCTGACCAATGCGCATGTCGTCGAGACCGCCGACGAAATTACGGTGCGCCTGACCGACAAGCGGGAATTCAAAGCCAAGGTCATCGGCGCCGACAAGCGGACCGACGTGGCGCTTATTCGCATCGAGGCGTCGGGCCTGCCCACGGTGCGGCTGGGCGACCCTGCTCAGACGCGGGTCGGCGAGTGGGTTGTCGCCATCGGTTCGCCCTTCGGGTTCGACAATTCGGTGACCGCCGGTATCGTTTCCGCCAAAGGGCGTTCATTGCCCCAGGAGAACTATGTGCCTTTCATTCAGACTGACGTCGCCATCAATCCGGGCAATTCCGGAGGGCCGCTGTTCAATCTGAAGGGAGAGGTTATCGGCATCAACTCCCAGATATACAGCCGCAGTGGGGGATATATGGGGCTTTCCTTTGCCATCCCCATCGATGTGGCGATGGAAATTCAGGGGCAACTGCGCAGCCAGGGTAAGGTCAGCCGCGGTCGATTGGGGGTCGTGATCCAGGAGGTCAGCAAGGAACTCGCCGAGTCCCTGGGGCTTGCCAAACCCATGGGGGCCATCGTGAATGCGGTGGAAAAAGGCGGTCCCGCAGAAAAGGCCGGCCTGGAGGCGGGGGACGTCATCCTGAAGTTCGACGGTCGCCCAATCAATATGTCGGCGGATTTGCCAAGGGTCGTCGCCGCAACCAAGCCTGGAACGAAGTCGGTTGTACAGGTATGGCGCAAGGGCGTGACGCGGGACATCGCCATCACGGTGGGCGAATTCGTCGAAGAGGGGGGCCGGCCCAGGGTTGGGAGCGGTCCAAAACCGGCCGAGCAGGCCGCCAATCGGCTGGGGCTGGTAGTCAGCGAACTCTCGGAGGAAAAGCGCAAGGAGCAGAAGATATCCGGCGGACTGCTCATCGAGGACATCAAGGGCAGCACCGCCCGTGCGGACCTGCGCCCGGGGGACATCATCCTCGCCCTCATCGCCAAGGGGGCGACAACCGAGGTGCGAACCGTCGATCAGTTCAACAAGCTGCTTGGCCAATTCGACCGCAACTCGAACATCACGCTGCTCATCAAGCGGGGCGAGAGCCAGACTTTCGTGACCATCAAGGCCACCAACGGCAGTGGTGGAGGTCCCGGTGGCAACGGGTGACACAGCGGAACCCCTCGTGCTGGTGAGCCGAAGCTACTGCCACCTGTGTCAGGACATGGAAGCGGCTGTGGCGCCTCTGGCGCTTGAATTCGGCATCGGGCTGCACGTATTGGATGTGGACGCCGACGCCGAACTCGAGGCCCGCTATGATGAACTCGTTCCTGTCCTGCTCCACCGGGGGAATGAGCTGTGCCACTACTTCCTGGACGGACTCAAAGTCCGTGAGTATTTGGCCGGAATCCGCTAAAATCGCGGGTTTCCGGAATTCGCCCAGGGCGCCTGCCAGCGCCCTTTTTTTCGAGCCGCATGGACCATATCCGCAACTTTTCCATCATTGCCCATATTGATCATGGCAAGTCGACCCTGGCCGACCGCATCATTCATCTGTGCGGGGGTCTGTCGGACCGGGAGATGGAGGAGCAGGTGCTCGATTCCATGGACATCGAGCGCGAGCGGGGCATCACCATCAAGGCCCAGACCGCGGCCCTGGAGTACAAGGCCAGGGACGGCAAGGTCTATAACCTCAACCTGATCGACACGCCGGGGCACGTGGATTTTTCCTACGAAGTCTCCCGCTCACTCTCCGCTTGCGAAGGGGCGTTGCTGGTGGTGGATGCCTCCCAGGGCGTCGAGGCCCAGACTGTGGCCAACTGCTATACCGCCATCGAGTTGGGTGTCGAGGTGGTGCCGGTGCTCAACAAGATCGACCTGCCTTCTGCCGATCCTGACAACGCCCGCAGCGAAATCGAGGACGTGATCGGCATCGACGCTTCCGAAGCCGTGTTGGCCTCGGCAAAGACCGGCCTGGGCGTGCAGGACATCCTGGAGGCCGTGATTGCCAAGGTGCCGCCCCCCAAGGGCGACACCGGCGCGCCGTTGAAGGCCCTGATCATCGACTCCTGGTTCGACAACTACGTGGGCGTGGTCATGTTGGTCCGCGTGGTCGATGGCGAGATTTTCCCCAAGGACAAGCTCCATTTCATGGCCACCGGGGCCAACCAGTTGTGCGAGCAAGTGGGCGTATTTACGCCCAAGTCTCTGCAGCGCGACGTGCTGCGGGCGGGCGAAGTGGGTTTCGTCATTGCCGGCATCAAGGAACTCAAGGCCGCCATGGTGGGCGACACCATCACCCACAGCGACCGCAAGGCCGCGGCGCCACTGCCCGGTTTCAAGGAAATCAAACCCCAGGTGTTCGCCGGTCTCTACCCGGTCGAAGCCAACCAGTACGACTCCCTGCGGGAGTCCCTGGAAAAGTTGAAGCTCAACGACGCCTCGCTCCAGTACGAGCCGGAAGTGTCCCAGGCCCTGGGCTTCGGCTTCCGCTGCGGTTTCCTCGGCTTGCTCCACATGGAGATCGTCCAGGAGCGCCTGGAGCGGGAATTCGACCAGGACCTCATCACCACGGCGCCCACCGTGGTCTATGAAGTGGTGCAGCGGGACGGTACCCAGATCCAGGTGGAGAACCCCTCCAAGCTGCCCGAGATCGGCAAGATCGAGGAGATCCGCGAGCCCATCATCACCGCGACGATCTTCGTGCCCCA
Organism: Betaproteobacteria bacterium; assembly: GCA_016720065.1. Taxonomy (NCBI): domain Bacteria; kingdom Pseudomonadati; phylum Pseudomonadota; class Betaproteobacteria; species Betaproteobacteria bacterium. Next base: position 750,457 of record JADJXY010000002.1, read on the forward strand.
GGATTACCTGGGCGCCGTCATCACCCTGTGCAACCAGAAGCGCGGCAACCAGGTTGACATGCACTACCATGGGCGCCAGGTGAAGCTGGTCTACGAAATGCCCATGGCCGAGGTGGTGATGGATTTTTTCGACAAGCTGAAATCCTGTTCCCGGGGTTATGCGTCCCTGGACTACGACTTCAAGGAGTATCGGGCGGCGGATGTGGTCAAGCTCGACGTGCTGATCAACGGCGACCGGGTGGATGCCCTGTCGCTGATCGTGCACCGGGCCAATTCCCAGTATCGCGGGCGCGAACTGGCCTCCAAGATGCGCGAGCTGATTCCCCGCCAAATGTACGACGTGGCCATCCAGGCCGCCATCGGCTCCCACATCATCGCGCGGGAAAACGTCAAGGCCCTGCGCAAGGACGTGCTGGCCAAGTGCTACGGCGGCGACATCACCCGCAAGAAGAAACTGCTCGAGAAGCAGAAGGCCGGCAAGAAGCGCATGAAGCAGGTGGGCAGCGTGGAGATCCCGCAGGAAGCCTTCCTCGCCGTGCTGCGCGTGGATAACTGACTTAGGAATACGATGAATTTTGCCCTGATCCTTTTTGTTCTGACCCTGGTCACCGGAGCGCTTTACGCCCTGGACGTCCTCAGGTTCCGCAAGTTGCGGGCCAAGGATGCAGGGGAGCCGCTGTGGGTGGAATGGGGGGCAAGTTTTTTCCCCGTCATCCTCATTGTTTTCGTGCTCCGCTCCTTCATTGTCGAACCGTTCAAGATTCCCTCGGGATCAATGATTCCGACTCTATTGGTCGGCGATTTCATTCTCGTGAATAAATTCACTTACGGGATACGCCTGCCGGTCATCAACAAGAAGATCGTCGACATCAACCTCCCGCAGCGCGGAGACGTCATGGTCTTTCGTTACCCCGAAGAACCTTCCCTGGACTACATCAAGCGTGTCGTGGGGGTTCCGGGGGACAAGGTCGAGTATCAGAACAAGCGCTTGACCATCAACGGAAAACCCGTGGAGGTGAAGAAGCTTGCCGATTATCTTCATCCGGAACGGGTTTACTACTCCGAACAGTATGTCGAAAACATGGATGGCGTCGAACATCGCATGCTGAACGACACCGACGCACCGGCCTACATTCCCGGCGTGGCCAGCTTCCCCAATCGCGAAAATTGCCTCTACAATGCCTCCGGCGTCGTGTGTACCGTCCCCCCCGGGCACTACTTCATGGTAGGTGACAACCGCGACAACAGCAGGGACAGTCGTTACTGGGGCTTCGTGCCTGAGGAAAACATCGTCGGCAAGGCCTTTTTCATCTGGATGCATGTGGAATCGTTCATTCCGCCCAAGGGAATCGATTTCAGCCGTATCGGATCGTTCAAGTAGGGGAGACGAAGGATGAAATATCAGCGTGGAGTGACCCTTTCCGGTGTGATGTTCTGGGGGATTCTCATCGCCCTGGTCGCCATGCTGGGTATCAAGGTGGCCCCGTCGGCGATCGAGTACTACAAGATTCTCAAGGACGCCAAGGCCACGGTGGCCAGCGTGGCTCCGGGGGCGACCGTCCCCGAGGTGCGGCAGGCCTTTGCCAAATATGCCGAAGTCGATCACATCACGGAATTCAGCGCCCAGGATCTGGATATTTCCAAGGAGGGAAACCAGATCGTGATTTCCTTCGACTACGAAAAGAAGATTCCCCTGGGGTTCAACGTCAGCCTGCTGATCAATTACCGCGGGACGACCAGCGGATCATCTGCCGACTAGTCGCTGGCCCGGTTCCTGGGCGATCCCCAGGGGCCGCGGGCAAAATCCGCGCAACAGACCCCCCGATGCCCCTTACCGCCCTTGAAGATGCCATTGGGCATCGCTTCCGCAACCGGGAACTATTGCAGACGGCATTGACGCACCGGAGTTTTTCGGCGTGCCATAACGAGCGCCTGGAATTTCTGGGTGATAGCGTACTGAATTTCCTGGTGGCTGCTGAACTGTTCCGGCGTTTTGAACACCTGCCGGAAGGGGATCTCTCGCGTCTGCGGGCCAATCTCGTGCGGCAGGAAACGCTGCACCTAGTGGCTCGGCGCCTTAGCCTGGGGTCGCAGCTTCGGCTTGGGGAAGGCGAATTGCGCAGCGGGGGGGGCGAGCGGCCGTCGATTCTAGCGGATGCCCTGGAAGCGGTGATCGGGGCTGTTTTTCTCGACGCGGGATTCGAGTCAGCGGAGAGCATGGTCAAGCGCTTGTTCGAACGCCTGCTGGATGAACTCAACCCGGGCGAGTCGTGCAAGGATGCCAAAACCCGATTGCAGGAGTGGCTCCAGGGGCGCAAGCAGCCCTTGCCGAAGTATGCCACCCTGGCGACAACGGGAGCGGCGCATAACCAGCGTTTCGAGGTCAGTTGTGTCCTGGAGCGCCTGGGGGTGGAGACGGTGGGGGCAGGCAGCAGTCGCAGGCTTGCCGAGCAGGCCGCCGCCGAAAATGCCCTGAAGGCCCTCAACGCATGAAACCCATACGTTCCGGCTACGTCGCCATCGTAGGCCGGCCCAATGTTGGCAAATCCACGCTCCTCAACCATTTGGTGGGGGAGAAGATCAGTATCGTCTCGCGCAAGGCCCAGACGACGCGGCACCGCATCACCGGCATCCGCACCGATGCGGACGCCCAGTACGTCTTCGTCGATACCCCCGGCTTCCAGACCAAGTTTTCCAATGCCCTCAACCGGGCCATGAACCGGGGCGTCACCCAAACCCTGGCCGACGTCGACGTCGTCGTCTTCGTTATCGAGGCCGGGCGCTTCGACGCCAAGGACAAGGCCGTGATGAAGCTCCTGCCTGCCGACCGGCCGGTGATTCTGGCCATCAACAAGACCGACCGCCTGAAGGACAAGGCGGCGCTCCTGCCTTTCCTGGCGCAGCTTGGTCAGGAGCGGGATTTCGCCGCCGTGGTGCCGATCAGCGCGGCCAAGGGAAGGCAGACCGAGCAGTTGCTGGGTGAAGTCAGGAAGCACCTCCCCAACGAAGGCCTGCTCTTCGCCGAGGACGAACTGACCGACAAGTCGGAACGCTTCCTGGCTGCCGAATACATTCGCGAAAAGCTCTTCCGACTCCTGGGTGACGAGCTTCCCTACGCCACCACGGTGGAAATCGAGAAATTCGAGGCGGAAGGGGCATTGCGCCGCATCTACGCGGCCATCGTCGTGGACCGCGACAGCCACAAGGCCATCGTCATCGGCAAGGGGGGCGAGTCCTTGAAGCGCATCGCCACCGAAGCGCGCCAGGACATGGAACGCCTGTTCGACGGCAAGGTTTATCTCGAGGTGTGGGTGAAAGTGAAGTCCGGCTGGACCGACGACGAGCGTCTCCTCAAGAGCCTAGGCTACGAATAGCCCCATGCAGCGGCAAAAGGTCGACGGGCAACCCGCTTTCGTCCTGCACAGTTACCCGTTTCGGGAAACCAGCCTCATCATCGAGGCCTTCACCCGGGATTTCGGCCGCATCGCTCTCCTGGCCCGGGGCGCTCGCCGCCCGCGCTCTGCCCTGCGCGGCCTGCTCATGGCCTTCCAGCCCCTGGAACTTGGCTGGGCTGGAAAGGGCGAGGTGCTCACCCTGATGAAGGCCGAGTGGCAGGGCGGATTGCCGCTCCTGCACGGCGAGGCGCTCTTCTGCGGCTACTACCTGAACGAATTGCTCATGCACCTTCTGCCCCGGGAGGATGCCCACGAGCGGCTTTTCGAACGCTATCGTGAAATCCTCGGCCATCTGGCGGCCGACCCCGCCGGCAAGGTGCGGGAGGCCGACCTGCGCAGCTTCGAGAAGGCGCTGCTGGGGGCACTTGGCTATGGCCTCACCCTGGACCACGACAGCGAAGGTCGCCCCATTGCCGCAGAGTCCCCTTACCATTACCGCATGGAGCAGGGGCCGGTACGCCTGGACCACGGTGAAGCGGCCGAGGACGCGGTATTGGGTCGGACGCTGCTGGACCTGGCGGCTGATCATTTCGCTGATCCCCGCAGCCGGGCGGAAGCCAAGCAATTGATGCGCACCCTGATGGCGTATTATCTCTCCGGCAAGGAGCTGGAAACGCGCAAAATATTCAAGGAGTTACAGGATTTATGATTGAGCTGGGCGTCAACATCGACCACGTCGCCACTCTGCGCCAGGCGCGCCGCACCTACGAGCCGGACCCGGTCTGGGCGGCGGTTGAGGCCCATCTGGGCGGGGCCGACGGCATCACCGTCCATCTGCGGGAGGACCGCCGCCACATCCAGGACGACGACGTGCGACGCCTGCGGGATCTCACCCAGATCAAGCTCAACCTGGAAATGGCTGCCACCGACGAGATGGTGGGCATCGCCTGTGCCCTCAAGCCGGAAATGGCCATGCTGGTGCCGGAAGGTCGCCACGAGGTCACCACCGAGGGCGGTCTCGACGTGGCCGGCCAGGAAGTCCGGCTGAAGGACGTGGTGAGCCGCCTGGCCGATGCCGGCATCGTCACCAGCGTCTTCATCGACGCCGAATTGCCTCAGGTCGAGGCGGCGGCCCGCATCGGCGCCCGCGTCTGCGAAATCCACACCGGTCCCTACGCCCATGCCTTTTACGACAAAGGCCGGGATGCCGAAGCGCCGGCGGTGCTGGCCGAACTGGACAAGGTCCGCAGTGCCGGCCAGGCCATTCGCGCCCTGGGCATGCGCTTCAACGCCGGCCACGCCCTCAACTATTACAACGTCCAGCCGGTGGCGCGCCTTGCCGGGGTACGGGAACTGCACATCGGCCACGCCATCGTCAGCCGCGCCACCTTCGTCGGCCTGCGCGAGGCGGTGCGGGAAATGAAGCAACTCATGCGCGAGGCGGCGGACCGGGGCGAATGATCCTAGAAACCTCAGTTGGACGAACCCGTTGGTGCGTTCGGGCGGGTGTCTGGTGCGAAGCGACGACGCGGCAGGCTGATGCCTGCAAGGAGGAGCGACAAAACCAGGCGCCCGTCCGGATGCGCCAGCGGGCTCGTAGCGTACTCACCGGCTGGATTTGTGGTTCCGAGAGAAGGGATGGTCAGAAGCGTTGGGCTTTCCGGATCAAGACAAGCGGTCAACTGAGGTTTCTAGGATGATCCACGGCATCGGCACCGACATCGTCGCCGTCGCCCGCTTGAAGGGCATGTGGGAACGCCACGGCGAGCGCATTGCCGACAAGTTCCTCGCTCCCTGCGAGCGGGAGGGGTTCGCCCGAGCCCCCGACAAGGGACGCTTCCTCGCCAAGCGCTTCGCCGCCAAGGAAGCCTTCGCCAAAGCCCTGGGGACGGGCGTACGGGCGCCGGCGACCCTCACCGCCATCGGCGTCACCCACGACGATCTGGGCAAACCGCTGTTCGCCCCTGGCGAAGCACTGGCGGCCTTGTTGGCCGACAAGGGACTGGTCGCCCATCTTTCCATCAGCGATGAAGCGGACTACGCTGTCGCCTACGTCATCCTCGAAAAGCCATGAACAACCTGTCCCTCGGCCCGCTGATGATTGACATCGCCGGCACGGAACTCACCGACCTGGATCGGGAGCGCCTCTGCCACCCCCTCGTCGGCGGCATCATCCTGTTCACCCGTAACTACGCCGACGTCGAACAGTTGCAGCGCCTGACCACGGAAATCCATGCCTTGAGGGAAGCGCGCCTGCTTATCGCGGTGGATCATGAAGGGGGCCGGGTGCAGCGCTTCCGCGAAGGCTTCACGCGCCTGCCACCCATGGCCGCCCTCGGCCGCCTGTGGGACGATAATCCCGCCGCAGCGTGGCAGGCCACCCAGGCCGTCGGCTACGTCCTGGCCGCCGAATTGCGGGCCTGTGGCGTCGATTATTCCTTCACCCCGGTCCTCGACCTGGATTACGGCCCCTCCCGGGTCATTGGCGACCGCGCCTTCCATCGCCGCCCGGAAGCCGTCATCGACCTGGCCGGCGCCCTCATCGCCGGGCTCCGCCAAGCGGGCATGGGCAGTTGCGGCAAGCACTACCCCGGGCACGGCTACGTCATCCCGGATTCCCACGTCGAACTGCCGGTGGACGATCGCCCCCTGGAAGCCATGGCCGAAGACCTCGAACCCTACCGCCTCCTCCCTCTGGACGGCGTCATGGCCGCCCACGTGATCTACCAGTGCACGGATTGCAATACGGCAGTATTTTCAAATAAATGGATAAGTTATTTGAGAAACGACGTTAAGTTTAACGGGGTGGTTTTTACGGACGATCTGTCCATGGCCGGCGCCGGCGTGGTGGGCAACATGGTCAAGCGCGTCGAAGCCGCTCACGCCGCTGGATGCGACATGTTGTTGGTGTGCAACGCGCCGGAGGCGGTAGGCGAGGTCCTTGCCCAATGGCAGCCCACGGTCGATCCAGCTGCCGGGCAAAGGATCGAAAAGCTGCTGCCTACGGTGCCGGCGCGTTCCTGCGATGCCTTGGCGACCGACCCGACCTATCTTGCGGCACAGGCCGCCATTGCCAGTTTGGCCAGCTGAAAAGCAATCGGGCAGCCGAAGCTGCCCGAAAAATTTCCTGAAACGGCAAAGCGAAGCGCCAGCTAGGCCTGCCCTGAGCCTGTCGAAGGGCGCACTCCGCGCAGACAGTAGCCCCGCTACGACAAGCCGTGTGCAACGACGCTGGCGCGAGCCCGCACCTTACTTGGTACGGCTGCGATATTCGTCGGTGCGAGTGTCGATTTCAATCTTGTCGCCGATTTCGACGAAGGCCGGTACCGGCAGTTCGAAGCCGGTGGCCAGGCGGGCGGGCTTCATGACCTTGCCGGAGGTATCACCCTTGACGGCGGGTTCGGTGTATACGACCTCGCGCACGACGCTGTTGGGCAGTTCGACGGAGATGGCCTTGCCGTCGTAGAAGACGACTTCGCAGGGCAGGCCGTCTTCCAGGTACTTGAGGGCGTCGACCATGTTCTCGGCTTCCACCTCGAACTGGTTGTATTCAGCGTCCATGAACACGTACATGGGGTCGGCGAAGTAGGAGTAGGTCACTTCCTTTTTGTCGAGGATGACTTGCTCGAACTTGTCGTCGGCCTTGTAGACCGATTCCGACGGGGCGCCGGTGAGCAGGTTCTTGAGCTTCATCTTGACGACGGCGGCGTTGCGGCCGGACTTGTTGTATTCGGCCTTCTGCACCACGAGCGGATCGTTGCCGACCATGATGACGTTGCCGGAGCGGAGTTCTTGAGCGGTCTTCATACTGGAAATTCCGAAAATCGGTGGGACGGGAAATGGGAAACGTTAAATTATAACTCTTTGGCACAAAAATTGACGAGATTTGCGGCTAAATCCGGCTGGGCAGCCAGGCTGCTGGCCCAGCGACGATTGTGGGCGGCGATGGCCGGCAGATGGGTGAGGAAGGCGGGCCAGCGGGGGCCTACGTTGGCGCCTTGGTTCCAGGCGTGAAAGAAGCCTTCGACCGCTTCACTGGCTGTTTTGGGAAGGCCATGGCGATAGCGGTCCAGAAAAGCGTCCAGCTTCGCCAGGTGGGCGGCATCGTCCTGAGGGTAGATTTGCCAGACGAAGGGCCGTGCGGCCCATTGGGCACGTACGAAAGAGTCTTCGCCGCGGACGAAATTGAGATCGCAGCTCCAGAGCAGGCGATCGTATTCCGGCTGGGGCAGGAAAGGAATCGGCCGTACCGTAAGTGGGCCGCAGCGCCAGGGGCCATTGCCCCCGAGATGGCGCGCAACGGCCGCGACGGGCTTGCCTGGCGGCACATGGCAGGTCACGGGGCGGTTCCCCGCGGCCCAGGCGTCGAGCAATTCCGCCACCGGGGCAGTGTCGTAGCAGAACAGGCTGACCTCCAGTGCCTGGCGGGCGGGCTGGGTAGCAAGGAAGACATCTCTTGCGGCCAAGAGATTCCGTTCGCGCAATAGCCCGCCCGTCCCGGCGGTAAATCCGGGAAGAAAGAAGTGCTTGACCAGGCGCAGGGCGGGGTGAGGCGAGGAAAGGCCGTGGCAGGATTCCACCCAGGGTTCCGCCGACAGGTACTCCAGGTTGAGCCAGCGCGGGGCAGGGTTGCAGGAGGCCATGGCGCGCTGGTAATTGGCGGGAAGTTCGCAGGCGAAGGCCTCGATGACGACGGACGCTGGCGCTACGCCGGGAAACCTGGCGGGCCATCGACGAATATCGACCCCGGCAACGCGCTGCTCGTCGTGGTTGACGACCACTCCGGGCTGTAGCGGCACCAGGGCGGCAAGATCGTCCACCCACAGTCGCACCGGCAGGGCGTGCTCCGCCGCCAGCTGCCGGGCCAGCCGCCAGCAAACTCCGATGTCGCCGTAGTTATCGATGACGCGGCAGAAGATGTCCCAAGGAGCCTGCATGGGCGCCATGTTAACATCCTGGCCATGCCCGAATTCATCTCTCCTGGCGACTGTACCGCCTGTCCGCGCCTTGCCGGGCATCTGCAAATCCTGCGACAGCGGGACCCTGCATGGCATTGCCTGCCCGTGCCGGCCTTCGGCGCGCTCTCCGCCCGTCTGCTGGTGGTGGGCCTGGCGCCGGGGGAGAAGGGAGCCAACCGCACAGGCCGGCCGTTTACCGGCGACGTGGCCGGGGAATTGCTGTACCCGGCCCTGCACCGCTTCGGCTTTGCCAGCGTCGGTGAGCCCCTGGGTGCCCATGGCTGGGCCAATCCGGCCATGGCGCTCGCCGACTGCCGCATCACCAATGCCGTGCGCTGCCTGCCGCCGGCCAACAAGCCGACGACGCCGGAGATCCGCCAGTGCAATGGCCACCTCAAGGCCGAACTGGCGGCCATGCCTCGGCTCAAGGCCATCGTTGCCCTGGGTGCCATCGCCCATCAGGCGGTGTTGTGGGCCTACGGACTCAAAGTCCGGGAGCGGGTCTTCGCCCACAACGTCCAGCACGATCTGTCGGGTGGGCCGCGGCTTTTCGACAGCTACCATTGCAGCGGCTACAACTGGCGCACCGGGCGTCTTTCCCGGGAAAGCTTCGAGGCGGTGTTCGACGGGGTGCGCCGCTACCTTGACACATGAGTTCGGACAAGCCGGCGAGCGCCTTCGACGCCAAGGCCTTCCTGTCCAGCCTGACCGAACTGCCGGGCGTCTACCGCATGCTCGACGCCGGCGGCCACGTCCTCTACGTGGGCAAGGCCAAGAACCTGAAAAAGCGGGTGTCGTCCTACTTCCGGGAAAACCTGCCGAGTCCGCGCATCGCCCACATGGTGAGCCAGATCGCCCAGGTCGAGACGACGGCCACCCGTTCCGAGGCCGAAGCGCTGCTGCTGGAAAACAACCTCATCAAGTCGCTGAACCCGCGCTACAACATCCTTTTTCGCGACGACAAGTCCTACCCCTACATCATCCTCACCCGGGACGAATTCCCTCGGCTGGGCTTCTTTCGCGGCAACCCGGATCGCAAGGCCGAGTATTTCGGGCCGTACCCGTCGGCCTGGGCGGTGCGCGACGGCATGCAGACCCTGCAGAAAATGTTTCGCCTGCGCACCTGCGAGGACAGCGTTTTCGCCAATCGCTCGCGGCCCTGTCTTCTCTTTCAGATCCGCCGCTGCAGCGGGCCCTGCGTCGGTCATGTCACGGCCGAGGACTACGCTCGGGACGTGCAACTGGCCGCCATGTTCCTCCATGGCCGCCAGCAGGAGGTCATCAAGCGACTGAGCAAGTCCATGGAGGAGGCGTCGGCCCGGTTGGCCTTCGAGATGGCTGCCCTCTACCGGGACCAGATTCAGTCCCTGCGGCAGGTGCAGGAAAAGCAGTTCGTCTCCAGCGCCAAGGGCGAGGACGTCGATATCGTCGTCGCCCTGCGGGAGGCCGGGCAGTTGTGCGTCAACCTGGCCATGGTGCGCGGGGGACGCCATCTGGGCGACCGGCCGCAATTCCCGACCAACGCCGGGGATTCGACCCCGGCGGACGCGGTAGCTGCCTTCCTGCAACAGCATTACGCCGTCCATCCGGCGCCGGCGCGGGTTTTCGTCTCGCCACCGCCGACGGAGGAGGAGGGAAGTGACGCCGCAGCCGTGCTGGCGGAACTGGCCGGGCGGGCCGTACCCGTGCTGGAACCCCGGTCGGTGGTCCATCGCACCTGGGTCGACATGGCCCTGCAGAACGCCCGGCTCGCCATCGTCGCCCGCAACCAGGCGGCGGCCCAGCAGGAGCAGCGCCTCGCTGCCCTGCAGGAGGCGCTGGGGCTCACCGAGGCCGTTGCCCGCATTGAATGCTTCGACATCAGTCACACCCAAGGTGAGGCCACCGTGGCCTCCTGCGTGGTTTATCAGGGCAACGGCATGAAGAAGGCCGACTACCGGCGCTTCAATATCCGCGACATCCAGCCGGGTGACGACTACGCGGCCATGCGCCAGGCGGTGAGCCGGCGCTACGACAGCGTGGCGGCCGGGGAAGGGACGGCACCGGACCTCATCCTCATCGACGGCGGCAAGGGCCAGGTGGGCGTCGCCTACGAAGCCCTGACCGACCTGGGGCTGGGCGACCTGCCCATGATAGGCGTGGCCAAGGGGGAGGGTAGGAAGCCAGGTCTGGAATCCCTGATTTTCCCGGACGGCCGCGAGCCGCTACAATTGCCGCCCGAACACCCGGCTCTGCATCTGATCCAGGAAATCCGCGACGAAGCTCACCGCTTTGCCATCACCGGCCATCGTGCCCGGAGGGGCAAGGCGCGCAATACCTCCAAGCTGGAAAGCCTGCCCGGCATTGGGCCGGCCCGGCGCAAGGCCCTGGTGGCGCAGTTCGGTGGGCTTCCAGGGGTGCTCGCCGCCAGCCCCGAGCAGTTGGCGGCAGTGCCGGGAATCAGCCGGGAACTGGCGGATAAAATCTACGCTGCATTACACTGACGCATGCCATTCAACCTACCCATCTTTCTAACCTGGCTGCGTATCGTCGCCATTCCCCTGCTGATCGGGATCTACTATCTGCCTGTCGACTGGGCGACCCTGCAGGAACGCAACCTGGCCGCCACCCTGATCTTCATTTCGGCGGCGCTGACCGACTGGGCGGACGGCTACCTCGCCCGCAAGCTCAACCAGACCTCGGCCTTTGGCGCTTTTCTGGATCCGGTGGCGGACAAGCTCATGGTGGCGGCGGCCCTCATCATCCTGGTGCAGCTTGACCGGACCGACGCCATCGTTGCCGGCATCATCATCGGCCGCGAGATCACCATTTCTGCCCTGCGGGAATGGATGGCCAGCATCGGGGCACGCAAGAGCGTCGCGGTCTCGATGATCGGCAAGATCAAGACCACGGCTCAAATGATTGCCATCCCCATGCTTCTGTATCACGCCCCGATCGACGGCATCGATATTCACCGCTTCGGCACCTGGTTGATCTGGGTCGCCGCCCTGTTGACGCTCTGGTCCATGGGTTACTACCTGCGGCGAGCCTGGCCGGAGATTGCGAGCAGGGCCGGCGACCTCCCTTGACATCGCACTGCCAGCGCCTATAATGCCGGCTCTGTTCAACGCGGCAGTAGCTCAGTTGGTAGAGCGCAACCTTGCCAAGGTTGAGGTCGAGAGTTCGAGACTCTTCTGCCGCTCCAAGAATTTCGGGGAAAGCATGGCTTTCCCCTTTTAGTTGCACCTGATACAGTTTTTCGACACGGCGCGATAGCAAAGCGGTTATGCACCGGATTGCAAATCCGTGTAGGTCGGTTCGACTCCGGCTCGCGCCTCCAGGAATACGCGGCAGTAGCTCAGTTGGTAGAGCGCAACCTTGCCAAGGTTGAGGTCGAGAGTTCGAGACTCTTCTGCCGCTCCAGTACGAAGGGAAAGCGCTGGCCGCTTTCCCTTTTTCATATCCCCGGACCTATAATCCGCCCGCCGCCCGGGTGGTGAAATTGGTAAACACAGCGGACTTAAAATCCGCCGGAGCAATCCTTGACGGTTCAAGTCCGTTCCCGGGCACCAGTCTGATGCACGATGATCATTTACGACTTGCTGTGTGAAAACGACCACCGAATGGAAGGGTGGTTCTCCGGACCCGAGGATTATGATTTCCAACTGGATCAGGGTCTGATCCGCTGCCCGCATTGCGATACGCCGGCCGTTCGGCGCGTTCCGTCCGCGGTTGCGTTGGCGTCCGGGACCCGGGCCGAGCCTGCCGCCATGACGAGCGTTGCAGCACTGCCGGCGGATTCCCAGGCGATGGGGCTCTACCGGCAATTGGTGGGTGCGTTGATGGCTTCCACAGAAGATGTCGGCACGGCCTTTGCCGAAGAAGCGCGCAAGATCCATTACCGCGAAGCCCCGGAGCGGGGTATCCGAGGCAGTGCCACGGATGAGGAATTCGATGCCTTGCGGGACGAGGGCATAGAACTTATCCGTCTGCCCATCGTCGGCAAGCGCAAGCTTTCCTGAAGCTGTTCGTGCGCGGCGTTCCGGGCGGCGAAGGCCCGTCGCCTCAGGGTAAAATAGGCCCCCTTCTGCCCTTTCCGCCCTGATGGATTCCCTTACCGTTCTCGGACTCAGCCCCGGTGCCTCGCCGCAGGAAATCAAGCGTGCCTATCGGCGCTTGGCCATGGCCTGGCATCCGGATCGCAATACGGCGCCCGAAGCCACGGAACGTTTCAAGGCCATTCGCGCCGCCTACGACGATCTCCAGGAACTTCAGGCAGAAGCCGAAACGACCGATGAGGAGAGTGCTGGCGACCCTGCCCCGGAGCAGGCAGAGCCCGCCCCGCCTGAAATGCCGCGGGCGCCGGATATCCGCATGGTGCTCGAAGTTGGCCTCGCCGAGGGTATGGCAGGCTGCAGAAAGGCAGTCCTGGTTCGCCGGGGGCACCCCTGTCCGACCTGTGACGGGAGCGGCGAAGCGGGAATCAGTCGCTCTCGCCTTTGTGAGGCCTGTCATGGCAGCGGCCGCGTCCGTAACCGCAAGGGCGGTCTGGAGCGCTGTGGCCAATGCCAGGGGCGGGGATTCTTCAGCGAGCGTATTTGCCCTGATTGCGAAGGAAGCGGTCGGGACACCGCCGATGTCCGTCTGGAGGTTCAGGTACCGCCAGGCCTGCTGCCCGACGATGAACTCAGGCTGGCCGGGCAGGGGGAGCCGGGAAGCGAAGGCCTTGCTCCGGGGGATCTCTTTCTTTGCCTTCGCATCACCCCTCACCCCTGGCTGGAACTGGTGGGGCGCAACCTTTCCCTGCGGCTGCCGGTGAGCATTCTCACCCTTTTGGCGGGTGGGGACATCGCACTCCCGTTGCCGCACGATCAAGTGACGCTGCGCGTCGATGCGGGCGGAATCGAAGAAAGGCAGATCATTCTCTCCGGCAAGGGCTACCCTGGGCGCCCTGGTATGGCAGCCGGCGACCTCGTCGTTACCCTCGAGCCGGTGGTGCCGCAAGAAATTCCCTCCGCCCAGCGCAGCCTGCTCGCCAGGGCCCAGGCTGGCCTGGATGTCCGGCTGTCCGAGTGTCTGCCCGAGATTGCAGCCTGGCAGCGGCGCCTGTCAGGCAGTGGTGTCGACCAGCGTACCGGGGGTTGAGGCAGAACCGGTCGTCACGACCACGGTACTTGCCCCGGCGGAATCCCGGGTGGCTTCGACCACGCGATCATAGACTCCCGCGAGATGGTCGGCGGTGCGGGAAAACACCTCCTGGCCCGCCAGGCCCCGCCGGGCGACTTCGGCGGCACCGTCTGCCTGATCGGATTGGACCTGGAGACTGCGGGCGTTTTCATTGGCCTGGTCGGCGACCCGCTGCGCGCCTGCGGCGCGACGCCGAAGTTCCTGAGCGGCTTGCTCAGCCTGATCCGCGGTGCGCCTTGCCTGTTGTGACTGCAACTGCTGGAAGGCGTCGCTCGTCGCGCTGGCCCGGCCAGAAAGAGGACTGACTGCCATGGGCGTCTCGTCCAGAAGAACGTTCAGGCCGTGACGTTGATGACCGTCCCGGTGGTCTGACCTTCGGCATTGACGACCGGGCGGGAAGTGTCCTCCTCCGGTTCCCGGGGTGCGGCGGCTTTTTCCTCCCGCTCGGCGGCGCGGAGCTGCTGGTTTTCCGAAACCCGCTGCGCGAAGGCTTGTTCCGCAGCGGAGGACGATGCGACTCGATCGACAGCCATGATGTTCTCCTGGGGAAAGCGACGCTTCTACTTTACACCCTGCTTGGAATTTGCACAGCCGGCCTCTACTGCTGAAACGCCCCCGGCGCCAGGCGCGCCGGGAGGGAAATCGCTTTCGAACCGACCGGAAGGTTGAATTCGGCGCTGGGGAGGAGCGACTGTCCGCGGACGTCACCCGGAGGACGCACGGTTCCGCGCAGGGGGGAGGAAACGGGCAAGCGGGCCGGGATGCCATCCAGAGGAATCAGGCTGGACCGAGGAACGCTGACATTTCCCTCGAAGCGTCCGCTGCCGAAAGGTTCCAGGGTGCCTGTCCCGGCGGTCAGGTTGTTGAGCACCCAGACCTCTGTCGACGCACCGATCTTGTCGGTCCAGACGTGGAGGAAGCGTGCGTTGGGATGGTCGTTCACCAGTGTATTGTGGGCAAGATAGAGGGCATTGTCCTGCCAGCGGGGGCCTTCGGCACCATAGGCGACGAGGGTCATGTTGTCAGTCCCGGCACTCTGTCCGATAAGGTTGCCGACGACGTAGGCGACCCCGCCATTGGGGAATTCGAGTTCGTAGGAGGCTTGCCCCTCGGGGCCGTCCACCAGAAGGTTGTAGCTCACATGGTTTTCCCGGGCCCGTGACTTGACGAGATGCCCGCGGTAGCCCCCGGATAACCGGCTGCCGGTCAGGGTAAAGCGGGCGATGCCTCCAACGTAGAGAAGGTGGTGCAGGACAGTTCCATGACGAGGCGCGGCACCAAATTCGCTATCGGAGATCTCCAGCACGGCCTCCGGATGGTTGGTCGTCAGTAGCCCCATTTCGTTGTCGAAGAACGCACAGGCCCGCAGACGCAGTCGTCCCCGCTCGAAGCGGATTCCGGCGCCGTTGCCGTCGGGAACCCGGTTTCCACGGAATTCGATATTCTCGATTTCGATGTCGCCGTTGCGGATGACCCAGGCAGCCTTGCCTTCGGCGTGAGTGCCATCGGCGAGCATCACCGGCCGGCCGCCCACGCCGCGGATGGTGAGCTTCTTCTGGGTCCAGACGACCGGTTGGCCGCGGTAGGTGCCCGCCTGGATTTCGATGATATCGCCATCCTGGGCGGCCTGAGCGGCCTGGGGAATGGTTGCCAGGGCGGTTCCGGGCGCGACCCGGAGCACGCGGGCAGGTGCCGACGCCGCCGGCGCAGGCCCGCCTTCTGCGGCGGGTTCGGCCGCGGGTTTGGGAACCGAAAGGAGTTTCCCATCCGGGCCGCGGCGTACCTCCCCCAGATACTGAGATCCGGAAGGTAGTTGCTCGGGAGCGGCGAGGGCTGCAACGGCGAGGGTCGTCGTCAGGATCAGGGCGGCGAGGGCGGTGCGCATCATGGGGCGTACTTGCTCAGGCGTAGTCGGCCGGCGGCGGGCAGGCGCAGTTGAGATTGCGGTCGCCGTAGACATCGTCGATGCGATTCACGCTGGGCCAGAATTTGTTGGCCTTCACCCAGGGTAGGGGAAAGACGGCCTCCTGGCGGCTGTAGGGGTGCGTCCAGTCGCTATCGACCACGTCGGCCTGCGTGTGCGGGGCGTTCTTGAGCGGGTTGTCGTCGGCCGGCCAGGTGCCTGCCTCGATATGCCGAATCTCATCGCGGATGGCAACCAGGGCGGCGATGAAGCGGTCCAGTTCCGCCTTGGACTCCGACTCGGTCGGTTCGACCATGATGGTTCCGGGTACGGGGAAGCTCACGGTGGGTGCGTGGAAACCGTAGTCCATCAGGCGCTTGGCGATGTCGATCTCGGCGATGCCCGTGGCAGCCTTGATCGGACGGATGTCCAGGATGCACTCGTGGGCCACACGGCCGTTCTTGCCGACGTAGAGCACGGGGTAGTGGGCCTTGAGTTTTTCCGCGACGTAATTGGCATTGAGGATGGCAACCTGGGTCGCCTTCTTGAGTCCTTCTCCCCCCAGCATGGCGATGTACATCCAGGAAATGGGCAGGATGGAGGCCGACCCGAAGGGGGCCGCGCTGACTGCGCCCTGGCCAACCTGGGGGCCCTCCACCGGTTGCACGACGTGATTGGCCATGAAGGGCGCCAGATGGGCCTTGAGTCCGATGGGCCCCATGCCGGGACCGCCGCCTCCGTGGGGAATGGCGAAGGTCTTGTGCAGGTTCATGTGGCTGACGTCGGCACCGATATAGCCCGGGGCGGTGAGCCCCACCTGGGCATTGAGGTTGGCGCCGTCCATGTACACCTGGCCGCCGTGGTAATGCACCAGGGCGCAGATGTCGCGGATGTCTTCCTCGAACACCCCGTGGGTGGACGGGTAGGTGATCATCAGGCAGGCCAGCTTGGCGGCATGCTGCTGGGCCTTGTTCTGCAGGTCGATGATGTCCACGTTGCCCTTGTCGTCGCACTCGACCACCACCACCTGCATATTGCACATCTGGGCCGTGGCCGGGTTGGTGCCGTGGGCCGATTTGGGGATGAGACAGATGTTGCGGTGTCCCTCGCCGCGGCTGGCGTGGTAGCGGGCAATGGCCACCAGGCCGGCATACTCGCCCTGGGCGCCGGAGTTGGGCTGCATGCAGATGGCGTCGAAGCCGGTGAGCGTGCGCAGCCAGTCCTCCAGGCCGCGGATCATTTGCAGGTAACCCTGGGCCTGGTCGAGCGGGGCAAAGGGGTGCAGGTTGGCGAATTCCCGCCAGGTCACCGGGATCATCTCGCTGGTGGCGTTGAGCTTCATGGTGCATGAGCCCAGGGAGATCATCGAGTGGTCCAGGGCCAAGTCCCGGTTCTGCAGGGACTTGAGATAGCGCAGCATCTCGTGCTCGGTATGGTGGGTGTTGAACACGGGGTGCCGCAGGATGGAGTCCTGGCGCAACAGCGTGGGTGGCAGGCTGGGGTCGCTCCCCGCCATTTGGGCGTCGAGGGCCTCGATATCCAGGGTTACCTGACAGATGACCTTGAACAGGGCAGCCACGTCCTCGCGCGTCGTCGTTTCGTCAAAGGAGACGCCGAGGACGCCGGTGGATACCCGGCGCAGGTTGTAGCCGGCCGCCTGGGCATTGCGGCAGATGGTTTCGGCCCGGGCGCCCAGTTCGAGGTGCAGGGTGTCGAAGAAATATCGCGTCAGGACCGGCAGTCCGGCGCGGCGTATGCCTTCGGCAAAGATGGCCGCCAGACGGTGGATGCGGCTGGCGATGGTCTTGAGTCCTTCCGGGCCGTGATACACGGCGTACAGGCCAGCCATGTTGGCCAGCAGGACTTGCGAGGTGCAGATGTTGGAATTGGCCTTTTCGCGGCGAATGTGTTGCTCGCGGGTTTGCAGGGTCATGCGCAGGGCGGTCTTGCCGCGGGCGTCCTTGGAAACGCCGATGATGCGGCCAGGCATGGCGCGCACATTGGCCGCCCGGGTGGCGAAAAAGGCGGCGTGGGGTCCGCCGAAGCCCATGGGCACGCCGAAGCGCTGACTGGAGCCGAAGGCAATGTCGGCACCCAGGGAACCGGGCGATTTGAGCAACACCAGGGCCATGAGGTCGCTGGCCACGGCCACGGTGGCTCCCCTGGCCTTGAGGGCG
Organism: Betaproteobacteria bacterium; assembly: GCA_016720065.1. NCBI lineage: Bacteria > Pseudomonadati > Pseudomonadota > Betaproteobacteria > Betaproteobacteria bacterium. Next base: position 768,056 of record JADJXY010000002.1, read on the forward strand.
GCGACCAGGGGCGTCAGATCGCTGACTTCACCCTTTTCGTTGGGGTACTGGAGCAGGGCGCCGAAGCACTCTTCCTCGGCGGCGTCGGCGGCCGGCTTGATGACCAGCTCGAAGCCGAAGTAGGTGGCGCGGGTCTTGACCACGTCGATGGTCTGGGGGAAACAGTCGGCATCGACGAAGAAGCGGTTGGACTGGCTCCTGGAGACGCGCCGGGCCATGGTCATGGCTTCGGCGGCGGCGGTGGCTTCGTCGAGGAGAGACGCGTTGGCCAGTTCCAGGCCGGTGAGGTCCACGACCATCTGCTGGAAGTTGAGCAGCGCCTCCAGCCGGCCCTGGGCGATTTCGGCCTGATAGGGCGTGTAAGCGGTGTACCAGCCCGGGTTCTCGAGGACGTTGCGCAGGATGACCTTGGGCGTCAGGGTGTCGTAGTAGCCCATGCCGATCAGGGAACGGTTTACCCGGTTGCGGCGCGCAATGGCCTTGAGGGCGGCGAGAGCCTCGTGTTCCCGTTGCGGCGCCGGAAGGCGGAGGTCGGCGGGCAGGCGAATGACTGCGGGGACGGTCTGTTCGATCAAGGCATCCAGATGTTCGACGCCCAGGTCGCCCAGCATGGCGGCCATTTCAGCGGCGCAGGGGCCGATGTGGCGGCCGATGAATTCATCTCTCTGCTCCAGGGCGGAAAGGGGCTGGCTGTAGGGCATGGGCAGGGCTCGCTCAGGCGGCGTCGGCCACGGCCTGATAGGCGGCGGCGTCGAGGAGCTTTTCCAGGTCGGCGGCATTGTCCGGCGTCATCCGGAACAGCCAGGCGGCGTAGGCGTTCTGGTTGACGCTTTCCGGGGCGTCGACGGCGTCCTGGTTCACGGCGGTGATGGTGCCGGCGATGGGGGCATAGACGTCGGCGGCGGCCTTGACGGATTCGACCACGGCCAGTTCCTTTTCGGCGTCGTAATGGGTGCCAACTTCCGGCAACTCGACAAAGACCAGGTCACCGAGGGCTTCCTGGGCGTGGTCGGTGATGCCGACGGTGACGGTGCCATCGGCTTCCAGGCGCAGCCATTCATGGGAATTGGTGTACTTGAGGTTGGCGGGGACGTTGGACATGGGGGGTTCTCCGGGGACAGTCATTCGGTAAAGGGGTTGAGAAGGGCGATGCCGCAGCCCTCGAAATCGCGGGTGTTGCGGGTAACCAGGGTGAGTCCGTGGGCCTGGGCGGTGGCGGCGATGAACATGTCGGGCTGGGCGCGAACGATGCCGCGTCGGGCGAATTCGCCGCGCAGGGTGCCCGAACGATGGGCAATTTGCTCTGTGACCGGCAGTGTGGTGGCGGAGGCCAGATAGCTTTCCATGAAGCTGATGACGCGGAGGTGCGGCCCGCGGGTCAGTCCGTAGCGAATTTCTTCGACCGTAACGGCCGAGATCCCGCATTCGTCCTCCTCGACCAGCCAGGCGCTCAGCCCCGGATTGGGACGGGGGCGGGCCAGTTCGCTCACCACGTTGGTGTCGAGCAGAAAACGGATCATGGGTTCTCATCCGGGCGGGAGAGCAGCCCCTCCTCTTCGAGCATCTGCACGAAGGCGTTGGGGCGGGTGGTCCGGGGCGGAATTTCAAGGCCGTCGAGGCCTTCTTCCGCCATGATCTGGCGCAGTTCCGCGAAGGCGTCGAAGAGGGTCTGGCGGGGCTGGTTCTTGGCCTTCCACGCCCGATACGCCGCCAGCTCCCCGGCTGCGATCACCGCCGCCACCGGCTGGTTGTGCTTGTAGATGACCTGCGGCTCGTTGGCCGCGGCGCGGATGACCTCGGAGAGGTGCTGCTTGGCTTGGGCGACGTTCCAGTTCATGGTCGGCTCCGTGATGTCCATTTATTGTGTCCAGTATAGACGTAATAAATGGACATTTCTGATCTCAGAGCAGGCCCTTGCCGTTGCGGGCGAAGGGGGGTTTGACGACCTTGGCCTTGAGGCGCTTGTCGCGGATTTCGACCTCCACGATCTCGCCCACGGGCACGCCCAGGGGAAGGCGGGCCAGGGCAATGGACTGCTGCAGGGTGGGGGAGAAACTGCCGCTGGTGATCTCGCCGCTGCCGTAGTCGGTGAACACCTTCTGGTGGCTGCGCAGGACGCCCTTGTCGAGCAGGACGAGCCCCAGGAACTGGGCGCGGCTGCCGTTGATGGTCAGCGCCGCCTTGCCGACGAAGTCGCGGTCGTCGTCGAGGGCGACGGTCCAGGCCAGGCCGGCGTCGAGGGGGGAAACGTTCTCGTCCATGTCCTGGCCGTAGAGGTTCATGCCGGCTTCCAGGCGCAGGGTGTCGCGGGCACCGAGGCCGCAGGGGGCGACACCCGCGGAAGCCAGCGCGTTCCACGCGGTGGCGGCTTCGCCGGCCGGCAGCATGATCTCGAAGCCGTCCTCGCCGGTGTAGCCGGTGCGGGCGACGAAGTATTCGCCGGCCTCGGCGGCGAAGAAGGGCTTCAGGCCTTCGCTGGCGGCCTGGGTCGGTGGCAGCACCTGCCACACTTTGGCGCGGGCGTTGGGGCCCTGGACGGCGATCATGGCCAGATCCCGGCGGGGGGTGATGGTCAGCTTCATGCCCCAGTCGGCCAAGCGGGCCTGCATCCAGGCGATGTCCTTGTCGGCGGTGCCGGCGTTGACCACGAGGCGGAAGCGCTCGTCGGTCAGGAAGTAGATGATGAGGTCGTCCACTACGCCGCCTACGTCGTTGAGCATGCAGGAATAGAGCGCCTTGCCGGAAATCCCGAGCTTGGCCACGTCGTTGGCGACCAGTTTGGACAGGAAGGGGCGGACGTCGGGGCCGACCAGATCGACGGGGCACATGTGGCAGACGTCGAACATGCCGCAATCGCGGCGCACGGCGTGGTGCTCCTCGATCTGGGAGCCGTAATTGACGGGCATGTCCCAGCCGCCGAAATCCACCATGCGGGCGCCCATTGCGCGATGGGTTTCGTTGAGCACTGTTTTCTTCAGCATATCAATCCTTTGCTGGCTTTAGTTAAAGCCGCTTCGAGAAACGGAAAAGGGGTGAAACGAGTGAACGTTTCACCCCTCTGTCCTCGATACCTGAGAGATTTGCCCCATCGGTGGGCGCCTCGCCAGGCGGGCGCCACTCTCCAGAGTTCAAGCCCGACGAGACTTCTCATGGGCTTGATTCCGTGGTCCTTTGGCCTGAGCGTTTGCGGGTGGTTTGCGCCTTCGGCGGCAGATGGATCTGCGCTCTCCCACGGAACGGGCGAACTCTAGCCCATGCCTGCTGGGCTGGCAAGAAGGCGGCTAGGGCGGGCTTGCAGAGAAGCGACGCCTGGGGTCCGGGCGCGTCGCGCTGCCATGGTAGACTGTTCGATTCGCCGGAACTCGCCCATGTCGCCCGTCAATTTCGATCTGCATTGCCATTCCCTCGTCTCCGACGGCCTTCTGGCGCCGACGGAACTGGCGCGACGGGCGTCGGCCAACGGGGTCGACCTCTGGGCGCTCACGGATCACGACGACATCGGCGGTATGGCCGAAGCCGCCACGGTTGCGGCTGAACTGGGCATGGCCTTCGTTTCCGGGGTCGAAATTTCTATCGAATGGAGCGGCACCCCCATCCACGTCGTCGGTTTGGGATTCGACCCCCAGGCCCCCGCCCTGGTAGCGGGCCTGGAGGGCTTGCGCGAAGGGCGCATCGCCCGGGCGCGGCGCATGGGCGAGGCCCTTGCGGCCAGCGGCATCTCCGGCGCCTTCGAGGGGGCCTTGCGCTATGCGGCCAATCCGGGGCTCATTTCCCGGGCCCATTTTGCCCGCTTCCTGGTTGAAGCGGGGGCGGCCCGGGATGTGCAGGGCGTGTTTCAGCACTATCTGGTTCCCGGAAAACCGGGGTACGTGGATCACCGCTGGGCGACCCTGGACGAGGCGATCGGCTGGATTGGCGCCGCCGGCGGCATCGCCGTCGTCGCTCATCCCGGTCGCTACAAGGTTTCCGCGCCGGTCCTGCGCCGCTTCCTCGGTGAGTTCCGCGAGCACGGCGGCCAGGGGATCGAGGTGGTGTGCGGCAGCCATACTCCGGACCACGTCCTGCACTTTGCGCGGCTGGCGCGGCATTTTGGCTTCCATGCCTCGCGGGGTTCCGATTTCCACGGGCCTCAGGAAAGCTACGTCGATCTGGGGCGCCTCCCGGGGCTGCCGGAGGATCTGAAGCCGGTATGGCGCCTGCTCCGCTGAATCCGAGGCCATGACGCAATATCTGGCGATCCACCCGGAAAACCCTCAGCCGCGCCTTCTGGCCCGGGCGGCGGAGATCGTGCGTGACGGGGGGCTGGTGGTCATACCCACCGATTCCTGCTACGCCCTGGGCTGCCATCTGGGGGACAAGGCGGCGGTGGATCGCATCCGCGAAATCCGCGCGGTGGACGATCGCCATCATCTGACCCTGATGGTGCGTGACCTCTCGGAAATCGCCCAATACGCCCGGGTGGATAACGTCCAGTACCGCCTGCTCAAGGCCACGACGCCGGGGAGCTACACCTTCATCCTGGAAGGCACCAAGGAGTTGCCGCGGCGGGTATTGCACCCCAAGCGCAAGACCATCGGCCTGCGGGTGCCCGATCATCCCGTCGCCCTGGCGCTGCTGCAGGAACTCGACGAACCGCTGCTCACGTCCACGCTCCTGCTGCCGGGAGACGAGGAACCCATGACCGAAGGCTGGGAAATCCGCGACCGCCTCGACGGTACCGTCGATCTGATCCTCGACGGTGGCCACTGCGGCACGTCACCGACCACCGTCATCGACCTCACGGGGACGGCGCCGGTCCTGGTGCGCGCAGGCCGGGGTTCCATCGCCGCCTTTGGGTTCAGCGCATGATGGAAGGCCTGATACAGACCCTCGCCATCGCCGCTCTGCCGGTCATCTTTGCCATCACGCTGCACGAGGCGGCGCACGGTTACGCAGCGCGGCATTTTGGCGACCCCACGGCCTGGCTGGCGGGGCGCATCAGCCTCAACCCCTTGCGCCACATCGATCCTCTGGGCACCATCGTCATTCCGGCGGTCATCCTGTTGTTTTCCGGTGGCGGTATGCTTTTCGGCTACGCCAAGCCCGTGCCGGTGGATTTCGGCCGCCTGCGCAAACCCAAGCAGGACATGCTCTGGGTTGCCGCCGCCGGGCCCCTCGCCAACCTCGCCATGGCCTTCGCCTGGGGATTCCTGGTCAAGCTCGCCTGGCTGCTGCCTACCAACGTTTTTACCGTGCCCATGACCGAAATGGGCAAGATCGGCATCGTCGTCAATTGCGTCCTGATGGTGCTCAATCTGTTGCCGCTGCCGCCCCTGGACGGTGGGCGCATCGCCGTCAGCCTGCTGCCCGGCCGGCTGGCGTGGAAATTCTCCCGCATCGAACCCTGGGGCTTCCCCATCCTCCTGGTCCTGCTCTTCACCGGCATCCTGAGTGCCGTCATGTATCCTTTCGTGCGGGGGCTCGCCCTCCTTGTCGAAGCTTTTTTTGGACTGTACTGATTCGCCATGTACGCAGAACGTGTTCTTTCCGGCATGCGCCCCACCGGGTCGCTCCATCTAGGCCATTACCACGGCGTCCTCAAGAACTGGGTCACCCTCCAGCATGAATACCCCTGCCTTTTCTTCGTTGCCGACTGGCACGCGCTGACCACCCACTACGACAATCCCCAGGGTATCGAGCAGGCGGCCTGGGACATGGTGGTGGACTGGCTGGCCGCCGGGGTCGATCCCAACCAGGCCACCCTGTTCATCCAGTCCCGGGTGCCGGAGCACGCCGAACTCCACCTGCTGCTCTCCATGATGACCCCCCTGGGCTGGCTGGAGCGGGTTCCCACCTACAAGGACCAGCAGGAAAAGCTGGAAAACAAGGATCTCTCCACCTACGGCTTCCTGGGCTATCCGCTGCTGCAATCCGCCGACATCCTCATCTACCGCGCCGACAAGGTTCCGGTGGGCGAGGATCAGGTGCCCCATATCGAGTTTTCGCGGGAGATCGCCCGCCGCTTCAACCACCTCTACGGGCGCGAGCCGGGTTTCGAGGACAAGGCGCGGGAAGCGGTCAAGAAGCTGGGGGGCAAGAAGGCGCGGCTCTATGAAGAACTGCGCACCCGCTTTCAGCAGAAGGGCGAAAAGGACGCCATCGAGCAGGCCCACGCCCTGCTCGACGAGGTGCAGCACCTGTCGGTGATCGACCGGGAGCGCCTCTTCGGCTATCTGGAAGGGACGGGCAAGATGATCCTCGCCGAGCCCGGCGCCCTGCTCACCGAAGCGTCGCGCATGCCCGGCCTGGATGGACAGAAGATGTCCAAGTCCTATAACAACACCATCACCCTGCGCGAGTCCGCCGAGTCGGTGAGCAAGAAGGTGCGCGGCATGCCCACGGACCCCGCCCGGGTGCGGCGCACCGATCCCGGCGACCCGGCCAAGTGCCCGGTCTGGCAACTGCATCAGGTCTATTCCGACGCCGATTGCCGGGCCTGGGTGCAGGAAGGGTGCCGCAGCGCCGGCATCGGCTGCCTGGACTGCAAACAGCCGGTCATCGACGGCATTCTGCGGGAACAGGCGCCCATGCGCGAGCGGGCCGCCCTTTATCTGGAAGACCCCAGCCTGGTGCGCAACATCATCGCCGACGGCTGCGACAAGGCCCGCGAACTCGCCCGCGACACCATGCGCGACGTGCGCGAAGCCATGGGCCTCGGGTACAACTGATGACGCCCCGCGGGAGCGCCATCGCCGCCTCCATCACGTCCGGCGAGGCCCGCCGGTGAGCGAGGCAGTGCTCGAAGTCGGCCTCGACACGGCGCTGGACGAGCCCCTCGCCCGCATCTACGGCGAGCCCCTGACCGAGTTGCCGGCGGATCTCTACATCCCGCCGGACGCCCTGGCGGTGATGCTGGATGCCTTCGAAGGGCCCCTGGACCTCCTGCTCTACCTGATCCGCCGCGCCAACGTCGATATCCTCGACATCCCCATGGCGCCGCTCACCCGCCAGTACCTCGATTACATCGAATCCATGCGGGCTCACAACCTGGAGCTGGCGGCGGACTACCTGGTCATGGCGGCCATGCTCATCGAGATCAAGTCCCGCATGCTGCTGCCGCGGCCCAAGTCCGGCGGCGACGAAGAGGCCGAGGATCCCCGCGCCGAACTGGTCCGCCGGCTCATGGAATACGAGCAGATGAAGGTCGCCGGCCAGAACCTGAATGCGTTGCCTCAGGCGGAGCGGGAGTTCTTCTGGGTCGAGACCCTGGTGGAAAAATCCCTTCTGGTGCGTTACCCCGAAGTCGATCTGGACGACCTGAAAGCCGCCTGGCAGGCCATCCTGCGCCAGGCGACCCTGCACCGCCACCACCGCATCGGGCGGGAGGAGCTTTCCGTGCGGGAGCACATGGGCATCATCCTGCGCCACCTCCAGAGCGAGGGTGGCTATGTGCGCTTCGAGGCCCTTTTCGATCCCGCCATGGGCGTGCCCGGCCTGGTGGTTCACTTCCTCGCCCTGCTTGAACTCGCCCGGGAAAAGCTGATCCGTATCACCCAGACCGAGGCCTTCGCCCCCATCTACGTAAAGGTGCACGACGGTGGAACCGACGACAGCCAAGAAAGTGCTTGAAGCCGCCCTCCTGGCCGCCCGGGAGCCGCTCAGCGCAGGAGAACTGCGCAGTCTGTTCACCGACGAGGTGTCGACCGAGACCCTGCGCAAGCTGCTGGACGAACTGCGTGAGGACTGGCAGGACCGGGGGGCGGAGCTGGTGCAACTGGCTTCGGGCTGGCGTTTCCGTACCCGGGCCGAGTATCTCCCCTACCTGGACCGCCTCAATCCCGAGAAACCGCCACGCTACTCCCGTGCCGTCCTCGAAACCCTGGCCATCATCGCCTACCGTCAGCCGGTGACCCGGGGCGACATCGAGGAAATCCGCGGTGTCGCCGTCAACGCAAACGTCATCAAAGCCCTGGAAGAACGGGGCTGGATCGATGTGGTCGGTCATCGCGAAACCCCCGGCCGCCCCGCACTCTTCGCCACCACACGGCGCTTCCTCGACGACCTGGGCTTGCGCAGCCTGAGCGAGCTGCCGCCCCTCGAACAGATTGGCCAGACTTTGGAATTCGACCATGAAGCCTAAACGCACCCCCTTCCGCCAAGCCGGCAAAGCAGAGCCGGGCATGGGGGACGCCCCCCGTCGCCGTCGCACGGAGGGTGACGAAATCACCCCCGAGTCTGCGGGAGCCGAGTCCCCGGCCCGGCCCCCCCGGCGTGGGGCAGGCCGGGCCGGCGGGAAGCCGATGCGCAGCGCTGCCCGCCCTGCCGGGATGGGCGCCAAACCCGAGCGCCTGCACAAGGTGCTGGCCCAGGCCGGCGTCGGATCCCGCCGCGACATGGAGGAATGGATCGCCGCCGGGCGGGTGAGCGTCAACGGCGAGGTGGCCCAGATCGGCCAGCTCGTCCTGCCCACCGACCGGGTCAAGGTCAATGGGCGTCTCGTCAATCTGCGCGCCTCGGCCGGTCGGGCGGCCCGCGTGCTGCTCTATCACAAGCCGGAAGGCGAGATCGTCTCCCGTGACGATCCCGATGGCCGTCCCTCCGTCTTCAACGCCTTGCCGCGCCTGCGCGGCAGCCGCTGGATCACGGTCGGGCGGCTGGACTTCAACACCTCGGGCCTGCTGCTCTTCACCACCTCGGGCGAACTCGCCAACCGCCTCATGCATCCTGGCACCCAACTGATACGGGAATACGCCGTCCGGGTGCTGGGTGAACTGACTGACGACGCGCGTCGCCGTCTGCTCGAGGGTGTGCCCCTGGAAGATGGCCCCGCGTCTTTCGACAGTCTGGTGGACGCCGGCGGCGAGGGGGCCAATCGCTGGGTTCACGTCACCCTCTTCGAAGGGCGCAACCGAGAGGTGCGCCGTCTTTTCGAGGCCGTGGGCTGCACCGTGAGCCGCCTCATCCGCGTGCGCTACGGCCCCTTCGTCCTGCCCCCCCGTCTCAAGCGCGGACGCTGTCAGGAATTGAGCGAGACCGAAGTGCGGCGCCTGGAAAAACTTCTGGCCGGCGGAGAATCGCCTGCGGCCCCGGGGGAGCCCGACACGCTTGCCGACCCGCGGCCGACGCCGCGGGCGGCCAAGCCGCAGCCTCGCGGCGAGAAACCTTCGCCCCGCGGTGAGAAGTCGTTCTTGCGCGCCGAGAAACCGTCGCCCCGGGCCGAGAGATCGGCCCAGGCGGGTCCGAAGCCGGTACTGCGGGGCGAGAAAACCTCGTCTCGCGGCCCAAAGCCGGCCCCGGGGGGCGAAAAGCTCTCGCCCCGCGGCGACAAACCTGTCCCGCGCGCTGCGAGACCCGCAGGACGCGGCGCCCCGACTTCCCGCGAGGGCAAGCCTGCCCCGCGCCCTGCCGCAAGCCGCGGCCGCCGGTAAAGGGAAGGCGCGCCGCAGCTCCCCGGCGAGGCCTTCGACGGGGCAAGCGCGTCGCTGGAGATCAAGACAGGCCCTTCGACCGCGCTCAGGACAGGCCCTTCGACTGGGCTCAGGACAGGCCCTTCGACTGGGCTCAGGACAGGCCCTTCGACTGGGCTCAGGACAGGCCCTTTGAGGGGTTCAGGACGGTCCGTCCCAGGTAGGGCAGATGCCCAGCGGCCAGGGGCGGAGGGGCCAGGCCCCTCAGGGGCTGCGGGGCTCGCCGCGTCCGGCCCGCAGGGCCCGCACGGAAAAGCTCACCCGGTCGATCTCGCGGCCGGCCTCGTCCAGCAGCAGCACGCGGTGCGGGCCCGGGCTGGGGCGCCACAGGGCGGGGCGGTCGGCCCGCTGCGCTTTCTCGCCATCCACCTGCCAGCGCCAGCCGGCGGCCGCCGGGCCGCTGAGCTGGAGGGCGATGCGCTGGCGGGGTGGGGGAATGTCCGGGTCCAGGGCGAGGATGCTGCCCTCACCGGGATAGGCGATACGGGCCAGGCGCGTGGCGCCTGCCTCGCGCACGACGCGCATTTCCGTGCCCTGCAGAAACCATTCCTGGCGGGGCGGCTCCCGCGGGGGGTCGAAGCGCACCGGACGCCGTAGCACGCCGGGGGGCGGCGCGGGCGGCAGACTGGCTGCGGCGCGGCGGGAGTGCTCCGGGTCGCCGCGATGCAGCCAGTCCATGACTTCCCGCCAGACCGGTGCGGCGCCGCTGGTACCGGAAACATCGTGCATGGGGCCGCCCCCCGCATTACCCACCCAGACCGCCACGGTGTAGCGGCGGGAGAAGCCCAGGCACCAATTGTCACGCATGTCCTTGCTGGTGCCTGTCTTGGCGGCGGACCAATAGGACGTCGCCAGCCAGGAGTCCAGCCCGAAGGTGCCGGCCCTGGCCGCGCGGTCGGCCAGGATGTCGGCCACGATGAAACTCGCTGCGGCATCGCCCGCCGGCCGCGTCACGCCGGAAAAAACGCCGGCGCAGCCCCCCTCGGCACAGGGAGGGCGGCGGCCGTCCCGGGTGGCCCGCAGGGGGGACCAGGTGCCGCCGTTGGCCAGGCTGCGGTAGGCATTGGCCAGCATGAGCAGCGAAACGTCGGCGGAGCCCAGGGCGAGGCTGTAACCGTAATAGTCTCCGTCCTCCTTGAGGCTGAGTAAGCCCAGTCGCCGCAGACGGGCGTGGAAGGCGTCCGGCCCCAGGCGGACCAGGGTGCGCACCGCCGGGACGTTGAGGGACTCGGCCAGGGCCCGGCGGACGCTGACCCAGCCCCGGTACTCGGGGACGTAATTCTGGGGCACGTAGAGTCCCGCGGCGGTGCTGAGGGCGGCGGGAGAATCCTCGACCAGGGCCGCCGCGCTAAGCTGGCGGCGCTCCAGGGCCAGTGCATAGAGGAAGGGTTTCAGGGTGGATCCCGCCTGACGCAGGGCGGCGGTCCCATCCACGTGGGGTGCTCCGGAAAGGGAGGCGGAAGAGCCGATCCAGGCCAGAACTTCACCGCTCCGATTGTCCAGGACCAGCACGGCACCGTCCTCGACGTTGCGCCGGGCCAGTTCCCGCAGATGGCGCTCCAGGGCGGCGGCGGCAAAGCGCTGCAGGTCGGCATCCAGGGTGCTGCCCAGGCGCTCGCCTGGACGTTGCAGGAGCTTTCTGGCCAGGTGGGGGGCAAGATTTTCGCCAGCGTCGGACGGAGGCATCGCGGGGCGCAGGGCGCCGGAAAAAGCCAGGCGGGCCAGGGTGTCCAGCCCCGCGCAGTCGCCGGGCTGGCGCTGGGCTCGCAAGAGGCCGCAGGCCCGTTCCGCCACGGTCTCGGGCGCTGCGCCGGGGGCGCGCAGGAGCGCAGCGGCCAGCGCGGCCTCGCGACTGTCCAGGCCGTCGGGGTCCTTGCCGAAGAGCCGACGGCTCATGGCCGCCACGCCGACCACTTCGCCGCGGAAGCCGGCCAGGTTCAGATAGGCCTCGAGGATTTCGTCCTTTTTCCAGTGCCGTTCCAGCGCCAGGGCGGCAGCGGCCTGGCCCAGCTTCTGGAAGGCGTTGCGCCTGCCCGTCGGGCGTTGCTCCGCCAGCAGGCCGGCGAGTTGCATGGTGAGGGTGCTGGCGCCCCGGGTGCGGGTGTTCCACAGATTGCGCCAGGCGCTGGCCGCCACCGCGTTCCAGTCTATGCCCGAGTGTTCGTGGAAGCGGCGATCCTCGGAATGGAGCACCGCCCGCAGCAGGGTGGGGGAAACGCCCTCCAGGGGCGTCCAGGGCAGGCGCTGCACGGTCGGATCGAGGCGCAGCCGCTGCAGGGGGCGACCGTCCCGGGCCAGGAGCCAGGCGTCGGACTCGGCGTGGGCGGCGCGAACTTCGGCGAAGGAGGGCAGGGCGCTGGCGCCGCCGGGCAGCAGGCACAGGGCAGCGCAGAGCACTCCGGCAAGGCCGGAGCGGGCCGGCGCCGCCCCGAGGCGCGCGGGCCAAAGGCCTGCCGATCGGTGCCGGTCGGCGTCCTGTCCGTCTTCCCCGGCCCCTCTCCCGCGGTGGGGGCGAGGGCAAGCACGCGCGACGCCGGCCTGCTGCCCCACTAAAGCCCGAAGGCGGCGTAGGCGACGAGGGCCATGCCGGCCAGGACGGCCTCCAGCCAATTCCCCCGGGGCGTGTGGTCGACGGTGGCCGAAGCGGGATCCTTGGGGTCGTAATAAACCTTGACCCGACTGCCCGTGGCGAGGCGTTGCAGGATGCGGTAAACCACGGCCGGACGGACATCCTCGATGGTCAGGATGATCATGCGGCTGTCGATGACGCGGTCGTCGATCTGGTAGCGGAAGGACGCCGCCAGGCGGGTCTTGCCGTCGGCGGTGGTTTGCAGGTCGGAGCGGATGATGGTACCGCTGACCGAGGGCCAGTTCTGCAGGCCGCGGTTGCGCAACCGGGTAAACAGACCGAAGGCGATGGCCAGAAAGCCCAGGACGATCATGGCGGGTTTGATGTATTCCATGTCGTGCAGGGCCGATGGCGCTCGTGATGTGGGATGAGGTCCGCACCTTACCGACTTCCGGCGCCGCCGGTCAAGAGCCGGCGGGCCTTCTAGCCGCCGGGTCTTCGCTTCGCCGCAGGCAGTGGCATAATCCCCCGCGATGCTCGCCTACATCGTCCGCCGGCTTCTCTACGCCATCCCCATTCTCATCGGGGTGAATCTCGTTACTTTCGCCCTGTTCTTCGTCGTCAACACTCCGGATGACATGGCCCGCATGCAGTTGGGCGTCAAGCGGGTGACGCCGGAGGCCATCGTGCGCTGGAAAGCGGAGCGGGGTTACGACAAACCGCTCTTCTACAACGCCGATGCCCCCGGCCTGGCGGCCCTTTCCGACACCATTTTCTTTACCCGCTCGGCGGCCATGTTCGTGGGCGACTTCGGCCGCGCCGAGGACGGCCGCGACATTGCGCGCGAGATCGGCAACCGTATGGGGCCCTCCCTGGCCATCGCGCTGCCGACTTTCGTCCTGGGGCTGTTCGTCACGGTGAGTTTCGCCCTGATCCTGGCCTTCTTCCGGGCCAGCGCCTTCGACCTGTGGGGCGTGGTGCTGTGCGTGGCAATGATGTCCATCTCGGGTCTGTTCTACATCATCGGGGGGCAGTATCTGGTGAGCAAGATCTGGCGCCTGGTGCCCATTTCCGGCTTCGGCGAGGGCCTGGATGCCTGGCGCTTCCTGATTCTGCCGGTGGTGATCGGGGTGGTGTCGGGGATTGGTTCATCCACGCGCTGGTACCGCACCATCTTCCTGGAGGAGGTCGGCAAGGACTATGTGCGTACCGCAAGGGCCAAAGGCCTGTCGGAGACCCTGGTCTTTTTCCGCCACATCCTGCGCAACGCCCTCATTCCCATTCTGACCGGGGTGGTGGTGGTCATTCCGCTGCTCTTCATGGGCTCGCTCCTGACGGAATCCTTTTTTGGCATTCCCGGGCTGGGCAGCTACACCATAGACGCCATCAACGCCCAGGACTTCGCCATCGTGCGATCCATGGTCTTCATCGGTTCGGTGCTCTATATCGCGGGGCTCATCCTGACCGACATTTCCTACACCCTGGTCGATCCGCGGATACGCTTCGAATGATCCTCGTTTCCTCGCCTGGAAGGCGTGGGGCCCTTCGACACGGGCGCTGCGCGGACTGTTCAGGGACGGGCGCCTCGCCCAGTGCGCGCGCACACGAAGATTCGCTCGCCCTGAGCCCTTCGACTGGGCTCAGGGCAGGCCTGTCGAAGGATGAGCCGTTTGTCGGTGGTCAAGGGAGGGTTCCCGGGTGATCGATTTCCAGCCGGTGCTCCTGTGGTCGGATGGGCTGGTATGGCTTCTGGTCGCCGGTCTGGCCGGTTTTGCCCGCTACGCGGCCGGCAGTCCCCCACTCGTTGCGGCCTGGGTGCGGGTTGGCGCCAGCCGGGCCGGAATGGCGGCGGCGACGGTGCTGGCGGCTTTCGTCGCGGTGGGACTTCTGGACTCGGTGCATTTTCGCCCCAAGTTGGAGGCTGCGCCGGGCCAGAAGGCGAGCTATGGCGTGGAAGTCCTCTCGCTCCTCGACGCCCTGGGCGCGCCGCTACGCACGCGCAACGAAAAGACCTATTCCGAGCCTTTCGCCACCCGCCTCTACGCCAAGGAAACCGTCGAGCTGCCCGGTGGCGGCCAGGGGCGCGAGTATCCGCGCCTCAAGTTCGGTGGCGTCCACCTGGGGGATGCCGAGGATTCCCTGGCCGCCGACGTGGCCCTGACCGCCTTTCGGGGCGCGGTGCTGGGGTTTCTCGGCTGGCTGGTGCTGGCTGCCGGCGTCAGCGGCGGGATCGCCCGCCGGGCCGGCATCCCCCACGCCGCCGCGGCCGGTCGCATCCTGCGGGGCAGGACGGCCTTCGCCTGGGACGCCGTCCTGGGCACGGCCCTGCTCCTGGCCCTGATCGGCGTGCCGCTCCTCCAGCTCGCGGGCAGTTACCACGTCTTCGGCACCGACAAGGTGGGTCAGGATGTGTTGTACCAAGTTTTGAAGAGCGTGCGCACAGGGCTCATCATCGGCCTCGTCACCACCCTGGTGACGCTGCCCCTGGCCGTGGTCCTGGGCATCGTCGCCGGGTATTTCCGGGGCTGGGTCGATGACCTGATCCAGTACGTCTATACCGTGCTCAACTCGATTCCCGGCGTGCTGCTCATCGCCGCCGCGGTGCTCATGATGCAGGTGGTGATCGATACCCACCCGCAGTGGTTTTCCACCGCCGCCGAGCGGGCCGACCTGCGGCTCCTGGCGCTGTGCTTCATCCTGGGCATGACCAGCTGGACCGGCCTGTGCCGCCTGCTGCGGGGCGAAACCCTCAAGCTGCGCGAACTGGAATACATCCAGGCGGCGCAGGCCTTCGGCGTTTCCAGTGCCCGCATCATCGGCCGCCACATCCTGCCCAATCTCATGCACATCGTCATCATCGCCCTGGTGATGGATTTTTCCGGGCTGGTGCTGGCCGAGGCGGTGCTGTCCTACGTGGGTATCGGCGTCGATCCCTCCATGGTCAGCTTCGGCACCATGATCAACAACGCCCGCCTGGAACTGGGGCGTGAGCCGGTGGTGTGGTGGTCCCTGATGGCGGCCTTCGCCGCCATGTTTGTTCTGGTCCTGGCCGCCAACCTGTTTGCCGACGCGGTACGGGACGCTTTCGATCCGAGGGCCGCATGAGTGCAGCGCTGCTGGAAGTCACCGATCTGCGCCTGGGCTTTGCGGCCGCGGGGAGCACCGTTCTGGCCGTGGAGGGTGTTTCCTTCCGCATCGGCGCGGGGGAGACCTTTGCCCTCCTGGGGGAATCCGGCTGCGGCAAGTCGGCTACCGCCCAGGGGGTGATGCGGCTGCTGCCGGCGGCCGGGCGCATCGTCGGCGGCACCGTGCGCCTGGGCGGCGAAGAACTTCTGGCCCTGCCGGAAGCTGCCATGCGCGGCCTGCGCGGCGGCCGCATGGCGATGATTTTCCAGGAGCCGGCCACCAGCCTCAATCCGGTGCTCACCGTGGGGCGGCAGATCGGCGAGGTGCTGCAACTGCACCGGGGGCAGCGGGGCACCGCGGCCCGCGCGACCATGGCCGAATTGCTGCGTCAGGTGGGCATCGCCGATCCGGAACGGCGCCTGGACGAATACCCCTTCCAGTTGTCCGGCGGCATGAAGCAGCGGGTGATGATCGCCATCGCCCTGGCGGGGGCGCCGGACCTTCTCATCGCCGACGAGCCGACCACGGCCCTTGATGTCACCGTCCAGGCGCAGATCCTCGACCTCCTGGCAGGGCTCCAGGCGGAGCGGGGCATGGGCATGCTGCTCATCACCCACGACCTGGGGGTGGTGGCTCGCATGGCCCACCGCGTCGGCGTGATGTACGCCGGCGAGTTGGTCGAGGAAGCCGACCGGGCCAGCTTCTTCGCCAGCCCCGGCCACCCCTATACCCAGGCCCTGTTTGCGGCCCTGCCCGAGGTTTCCCGTCGCGGCCGGCCGCTCACCACCATCCCGGGCCAGGTGCCGGCCCTGGGCGCCATGCCGCCGGGCTGCCGCTTTGCCGAGCGCTGTCCCCACGCCATGGCGGTCTGCCGCGCGGTGTCGCCCCCCTGGCGCGAGCTGGCCCCCGGCCATCGCCTGCGCTGCCATTGGGATGGCGGTGGGGGGAGCGGCGGCGACTTGGGCGAGATCGTCCGCCGCGGCGAACTCCAGTCCCCCGACCGCGCGGTACTGGAAGTCAGCGACCTCAAGGTGCATTTCCCCATCCGGCGGGGCTTCCTGCAGCGCACCGTAGGCCACGTGCGCGCCGTGGACGGCGTTTCCCTCGCCCTCACCCCGGGCCGTACCCTGGCCCTGGTGGGGGAATCGGGCTGCGGCAAGACCACCGTCGGCAAGGCCATCCTGCAACTGGTGGCGCCCAGCGGGGGCAGCGTGCGTCTGGGTGCCTCGCAACTGGTGGGCATGCCGCGGCGCCGCCTGCGGGCCGTGCGCCGACACATGCAGATGGTTTTCCAGGATCCCTTCGCCTCCCTGAACCCCCGTCTGCGGGTGGGCGAGATCATCGCGGAAGGCATGGCGGCGCTGCGCGTTGGGGGAGGTGGCGACCCGGCCGCCGCCGTCGCGGCCCTGCTCGCCCAGGTGGGTCTGCCGCCCGAGGCCGCGCTGCGCTATCCCCATGAGTTCTCCGGCGGTCAGCGTCAGCGCATCGCCATCGCGCGGGCCCTCGCCGTACAGCCGGAAATCCTCATCTGCGACGAGCCGACCTCGGCCCTGGACGTCTCGGTCCAGGCGCAAATCCTGAATCTGCTCAAGAATCTGCAGGAATCGCTGGGGGTGGCCTATCTGTTCATCACCCACAATTTCGCCGTGGTCGAGTATCTGGCCCACGAAGTGGCGGTAATGTACCTGGGGCGCATCGTCGAATGGGGGAGCGCCGCCCAGGTGCTGGGCCATCCCCGCCACCCTTACACCCGGGCGCTGCTCTCGGCCGTTCCGGCCGTGCATCCCGGCGGGGGGGAAGAGCGCATCCGGCTCCCCGGTGAGGCGCCTTCGCCCGCCAGTCCACCCCGGGGCTGTCACTTCCACCCGCGCTGCACCCAGGCCAGCGAAGCCTGCCGCCAGGCCTATCCGGGGGCGGTCGAGGTGGGCCCGGAGCACGCCGTCGCCTGCCACCTGTACGGCCCCGCGTCGGAGGAAAGACCGGCGTAGATCGGCGGGGGTGGGTGGGCTGCCGGCTTGGCGGCGGCTTGCGGGTGAAACCCAGAGCCTGTGAATCGAGGCGCTCAGCCGCGGCGGCCGTTGCCCGCCCGGGCGACCTGGGAACTCCTGGGCGGAGCCTTGGCCGCGGCGCGGGCAGTCGCCTTGGGCTTGGCTGCTGCGACCCGGGCAGTGCTCGTTTTGTTCCGGGAAGGAGCCTTGGCCAGGGTCCGTACCGCCGGCGCCTTGCCGGAACGGGCAAGCTGGGCGCGCGCCTCGCGCCGGTCCTCGCCCTTCTTGCCCTTGCTGACCCGGCTCGGCGCTTCGTCCGCCTCGATGCGGGGCAGGCGTGCCTGGGGCGACAGTGCGTCGATGTCCACCCCGTCCCGCCCGGCGGGAACCAGCAGCATCGACCCCGCTGCGGGCCTGGTCCGGCCGCCCAAGCCATTCGCTTCGCGCAATTCGGCCGCCGAGATACCGAAGCGGGGGGCAAGTTTTTCCAGCCGCTCGCCGGGCTTGACCGTGTAGGCCTGCCAACGGCT
Source organism: Betaproteobacteria bacterium (assembly GCA_016720065.1). Lineage (NCBI taxonomy): Bacteria > Pseudomonadati > Pseudomonadota > Betaproteobacteria > Betaproteobacteria bacterium. Next base: position 785,715 of record JADJXY010000002.1, read on the forward strand.
GAGGGGGGCGGCGTGGCTTTCCAGGTTGGCTTGGAAGGTTTCGAGCTTGTCGGCGGGGATCACGACCTGGCTGTCGGGGGTGATGACCGGCCGATTGTGGGCCGGATTGAGGGCGAGGAATTCATTGACCGGCATCCCCGCCAGGCGGGCGGCGGTCTTGATGTCGATGGGCTTTCCCGGGTCCACCGTAGCGAAATAGGGCTGGTTTTCCAGGGCGGGCAGGCCCAGTTCCGCCATCAGGCGCGGGTTGCCGAAAATGTTCTTGAGCGCCTGCAGCTTGGGGACGTAGTTGCGGGTCTCGGCGGGCATGCTGAGGCTGGAGAAGTCGGTGGGCAGCCCCCGGGCAAGATTCTTGTCCACCGCCCGCTTGACCGCGTTTTCGCCCCAGTTGTAGGAGGCCAGGGCCAGATGCCAGTCGCCGTTCATCTCGTAGATGGTCTGCAGATAATCGAGGGCTGCGGCGGTGGAGGCGAGGATGTCGCGGCGCTGGTCCTGCCACCAATCCTGGGCCAGGTTGTAACGTTTGCCGGTGGCGGGAATGAACTGCCACAGGCCCGAGGCCCGGGCGCGGGAATAGGCCATGGGATTGAAGGAGCTTTCCACCATGGGCAGGAGCGCGAGTTCGGTGGGCATGCCACGCCGCTCCAGCTCCTCGACGATATGGTGCATGTAGCGGCGGCTGCGTTCGACCATGCGGCGCAGCATGTCGGGCCGGTTCATGTACCACTGTTGATGATGGAGCACCACCTCGTCGTTGAGGTTGGGCATGGCAAAGCCGTTGCGCACGCGGACCCAGAGATCGTCCGTGGGGGCTGTGAGGTCGATGGGCGCGCTGACGCCGAGGGGCGCGGCGACTTCGTGCGTCACCAGGGCCTCCGGGGGCAGGGCCGGCGAGATTTCCCGGGGAGCGAAGAAGGCCAGGAGCGAGAAGCCGGCACCGGATGTCGTTTCCGGGGAAGGCTCGGCGAAGGTTCCGGGCAACTGGGCGTGAAGCGGCCCGGAAAAGGCGGTCAGAACGAGAAGGGCCGCGGGGCCCAGGACTTGCGCAAAGGACCGCGACAGAACGTTACGCAGCGGCATGAGGGATCCTCCTGGCTCGGAACGGGGTCGACTAAAACGTGAAATTATACCGGAAGGTAGCCCCGGGGCTGCCTTCCGGTGCCTGCTGCGCGGCTGGGTCGCGGCTCAGGGTGGGTTGGGTACGATTGTTGCTTTCTTGAATTTGAGAACAGGCCCGCGATCCTCGCCGCCTTCCCAAGCCGCCCCCGGGGGACAACAACGATGAAAATCTGGCAACGCCTGGTCCTGTCGATCCTGCTGGCCGTGATCGCCTCCGGGTCGGGGCTGATCTACTGGGCTTCCCTCGAGCAGCAGCGCATCGCCGCCGACCAGGCGCGGGAATTCGCCGACAGCATCCACCAGATGACCCTCGCCGGGCTGACGGGAATGATGATTACCGGGACTGTCCCCCTGCGTGCGCTCTTTCTCGACCAGATCAAGGCCATGCATCAGATCGAGAGTCTCAAGGTGATCCGGGGGGATGCCGTGGTGGGGCAATTTGGCCCCGGGTTGGAGGGCGAGACCGACGCGGACCCCGTCGAGCGCGCCGTCCTGGACGGCCGGGAGGCCTACTATGCCGTCGAATCCGGCAGTGACGGTGTGGAGCGCCTGCGGGCGGTGATTCCGGCCCGGGCGCTGGAAAACTACCTGGGCAAGACCTGCACCAACTGCCACAACGTTCCCGTGGGGACCGTGCTGGGCGCGGTCAGCATGGAAATATCCCTGGCTTCCGCCAGCGAAAGCACGCGGCGTTTTACCCGCCATGCCGTCCTTGCGGCGGCGGCCCTCTGTTTTCCCCTGGGGGGATTCATCTGGTATTTCATCTCCCGCCTGGTGTCGCGGCCCCTGGCCCGCATGGCGGACGGTCTGGAGGACATCGCGGCGGGAGACATCGACGCGGCGGTCGAACTGCCCGTGCGGCGGGAGGATGAGGTGGGACGGGCGGTAGCCGCCTTCAACCGGGTTCTGGGCAAGGCCGCGGAACTCCTGCGGGAGCAGCGCCTGGCACGCATCGTCTTCGAAAATTCCCTGGAGGGCATTACCGTCACCGATGCCCACTCCCGCATCGTGATGGTGAACAAGGCCTTCACCGACACCACGGGCTATAGCGCCGAAGAGGCTCTGGGCAAGACTCCGGCCATGCTCAAGTCCGGCAAGCAGGGCGAAGCCTTCTATCGCGACTTCTGGAACATCCTGCGGGAACGGGGCGAATGGCGGGGCGAAATCTGGAATCGGCGCAAGAACGGGACCGTGTATCCCGAGTGGCTCAATGTCAGCGCGGTGCGCGACCACCACGGACGCATCGAGCACTACATCGCCATTTTCAGCGACATCACCGAGCGCAAGGAGCACGAGGAACGCATCACCTACCAGGCTTTCCACGACGCCCTCACCGGCCTGCCCAACCGCCTGCTGTTCCGTGACCGGCTCGACCTCGCCCTCGCCCAGGCGCGGCGCAACAAGGCCCGCAGGCCCGCCCTCATGTTCCTCGATCTCGACCGCTTCAAGCAGATCAACGATACCCTGGGACACGAGGCGGGGGATACCCTGCTGAAGGAAGTGGCCAATCGGCTGCGTCACTGTGTGCGTGCCTCGGACACCGTGGCGCGCATTGCCGGGGACGAATTCACCGTCCTGCTTCCCGAGGCGGAGGAGGAGGGCGAGGCCCGGGCGGTGGCCGAGAAAATCCTGCAGGCCATGGGCGAACCCATCGTTCTCGGAAGCGCGAGCCGGGTGGTCACCACCAGCATCGGCATCAGCCTATTCCCGCAGGACGGACGGGACGCCGAAACGCTGATGAAGCACGCCGACGCCGCCATGTATGCCGTCAAGGGCAGCGGGCGGGCGTCCTTCTGCTTTTTCAACAGCGATCTGCTGGGTCGGCCCACGCGGCGCAGCGCCATGGAGGAGCGCCTGGTCAATGCCTTCGAGGGCAACGAGTTCCGGGTCGCCTTCCAGGCAGCCACCCTCCTGGACCAGGGCCAGCCCTGTGGATTGGAAGCCCGCCTCACCTGGGCGCAGCCCGACGGCACCCTGCTCGACTGCGAGGAGTTTCTCGGGGCGGCGGAAGACCTGGGCCTCGCCCCGGCGCTTGGGGAATGGTTGCTGGAAAACGCCTGTCGCGAAGCCTTGGTGCTTGGCGCGGGGACGGCCACGCATCTGGCCGTGGGTCTCGGCGCCGCCGCCTTCGGCCGCGCGGACCTGGCCGAGCGGGTCGCCCTCATCCTGGAGCGCACCGGATGGCCTGCCCGGCAACTGGAAATCGGGTTTCCGGAAAGTGTCGTGATGCGCAACCCGGAAGAAAGCCGCGCCGTCCTGACCAACCTTGCCGAACTCGGCGTGGATCTGGCGCTCACCGACTACGGGATGTGCGGCTCCAGCCTCGTGCTGTTGCGGGATCTTCCCCTGGCTGCCCTGCGCCTGGATGCAGCCCTGGTGGGCGAAGAGCGCCGTCGTCCCGGAGGATCGTCGGTGCTGGCGGCCTTCCTGGGGCTCGCCCGGGCGCTGCGGCTACGGGTCGTCGTCTCCCCGGGCAAGGCCATCGCTCCCGCCGAAGTGCAAGCGCCCTTCCCGAGTCCCTGAATCCCCCTGGAGTTTTCGTGCTTCGGGCAAGGATGCGGCCCGGGTGAGGGCGGGTCTTGCGCGCTTTTGCCTTTCAGCGGCTCGCGCCCCCCTGGGGGACGCTGTGGCAGCGCTGGCACGAGAAAAACGTGATGAACGCCACGCGATCGTGGCACTGGCCGCAGTATTGCCCGCGGAAGATGTCGGCCATGCGGATCTGCGTGCTGCCGGCGCGGGCTTCGAAGGGCGCCGGGTGGCAGTTGGAGCAGGCCAGCCAGAGCGTGTGGGAGCGGTGCGGGAATCTGACGTGGGGCATCTCCCGCGTGTTTTTCATCACGATGTCGAGGTCGAGGACTTCCATGCCGGCCTTGCCGCTCAGGTCGCTGCGGGGAGAAATTTTGCCTTCCTGGAGCGCCCGCATCCAGTCGGGGAACCCGTTGGCGTCGTAGGGCAGGTGCCGGGTCGCCTCTTCGATGGTCTGAAGCCGCCGGGCCTCCGGGTTGGCAGGGTCGTGGATGGCCTTGCCGTCGATGGCGCGTCGGGCCTGGTTCTGCTCGGCAGGCTGGGGGTCGGCGGGGGCGGGGGCTTCGGCCCCGGCGGCCGCGGGGACCGCCCGGAGGAAAGCCGACGCGTCCAGGCAGGCGAAGCCCAGGGCCAGGGTCGCTGCCGTGGCGAGTAGAAAGGAGCGGGCACGTGGCTTGCTGAAGAGCATGGATCGCAATCGTTGCCAAACCGGCGCAAGCGCATTGGAAAAGGCCGGCATGAACCCGGCCGCCGAAGCGCAAACCATGCACGGCCTGTGCCAGGAGGCACGGACCAGGAGAACTGATGACCATGTCGCCCGATAGGACCCGAAACTTCGTCATGCTGGCCGGCCTCGTCGGCACCGCCCTGGGGGCGGGCGCCGGATTTGCCTACCTCGATTCCCAGCGGACCCTCAAACGGGCCGAGGTCCGCGCCCTGGCCTACGCGCAAGCCCAGCGCCTGTCGCAGCGCTTGCAGGAAAGCCTGGGGCCGGCCTACATGCTGGCTTCGCTGGTACAGCAGGGGAACGGCAAAGTGGACAACTTCGAGGCCGTCGCCGTCGAGATCATGACCCAGTTTCCCATGGCCAGGGCGGTTCAGCTTGCCCCCATGGGCGTGATCTCCCAGGTCTATCCGCTGCCCGGCAACGAGAAAGTCCTGGGGCACGACCTGATCAAGGACAAGGCCCGCAATCGGGAGGCTCATCTGGCCATTTCCCGCAAGCAGCTCACCCTGGCCGGACCGTTCGAACTCATGCAGGGCGGTCTGGGAGCGGTGGGGCGCTATCCCGTATTCCGCCGTCAGGCGGACGGGCGGACGGAATTCTGGGGGTTCTCCATCGTGCTCATCCGCGTTCCAGAACTGCTTTCCGCCGCCGGCTTCCTGCACCTCAGGACGGCGGGCATGAGCTACAGCCTCTGCCGTCACCCTTTGGGCGACGAGAAGGAGGCCTGCGTGCCCTTCGCGCGGGAGGGCACCGCGGTTCTCGACGATCCGGTGACGGTGGATGTGGATGTGCCCAATGGGAAATGGGTACTGTCCCTGGCGCCGCTGCAAGGGTGGCTGCGCCTCCAGGACTGGCTGGTCTTCGGGGCGGGCGCCCTGGGGCTGGGGGGGCTGCTGTCCGGTCTCCAGGCGCTGTTGCTGCGGCGCTATGCCAGCCCCTGACGCGCGGGTCAGGAGTGCCGGCCGGCGCTCAACCCGGGCCGCGGGCCTTGAGGGGATGGAGGGGCGTGATCACCGCCGGGGGCCGCGGGGCGCTGGGTAAGGGGAAACTGCCCAGATCGCTCACCAGGCGGCGAAACTGTTCGGCGGGCAAGGGGCGGGAGAAGTAGTAACCCTGCAGCACCTCGATGCGCGCGTCACGCAGGAACTCCAGTTGCTCGCTGTCCTCGACGCCCTCGGCGATGATCTCCAGTTGCAGGGCGTGGCCCAGGGCAGCGATGGCGCGCACGATGGACGCCGCTTCCGGCAGATAAGGCGCATCGGTGACGAAAGAGCGGTCGATCTTGAGAATGTCCAGGGGAAACTGCTTGAGGTAGGCCAGGCTGGAATAGCCGGTGCCGAAGTCGTCCACAGAAAGGCGCACACCCAGGCGCTTGAGGCTGCGCAGTGCGGCCAGTCCGGCCGTCGCGTCGCGCATGACGGCGCTTTCGGTCAGTTCGATTTCCAGTCGTTCGGGCGGAACGCCCAGGCGGGCCAGCAGGTTGGCGATCTTGTGCGGCAGTTGCTCGTCGGTCAATTGAATGACCGACAGATTGACGGCCACCGACAGATCGCGGTCCAGGCCGGTGCGCCAGCGGGCATTTTCTTCACAGGCGGTATGCAGCACCCACTCCCCGACCGGAACGATCAAGCCGGTCTCTTCCAGCACCGGCACGAAGACCGCCGGGCTCACCTCGCCGCCGAAATCCTCGTTGAACCAGCGCAACAGCGCTTCGGCGCCGATGATGCGCCCGCTTTCGGCGTCCACCAGCGGCTGGTAGTGCAGGCGGAACTCGTGCCGTTCCAGGGCCGTGTGCAGGCGGCTTTCCATCCTCATGCGCTCGGAGGCGTGGCGGTTCATGTCCTGGCCGAAGAAGCGGTAGCCGTTGCCGCCCGAACCGCTGGCCGCATAGAGGGCGGTGTCGGCTGCGGCAATGAGGCTTTCTGCCGTGGTGCCGTCTTCCGGGGAAACGCTGATGCCGATGCTGACTGCCAGATGGATTTCCGTGTCCCCGGCGGCGAGGGGTTTGCGCAGCCGGCGCTGGACCGATCGCGCCAGGGCGGCGGCGCCGTCGGGCCCGTCGACCCCTTCCAGCAGAATGGCGAAATTGTCCCCGCCCAGGCGGGCCAGGCAGGAACCCTCGGGGACACAGGCTTGCAGGCGTTCGGCGATGGCCAGAAGCACCCGGTCGCCGGCGCTTTGTCCGACGGAATCGTTGATGACCTTGAAACGGTCGATGTCCAGGAGGAGCACCGCCTTGTGGGCGGGCCCGCTGGCGGCGCGGGCCAGGGCCTGCTGCACGCGATCGGCAAAGAGGCTGCGGTTCGGCAGTCCGGTCAGGCTGTCGTAAAAGGCCAGGAAGTCGAGGCGCGCCTCGATTTCCTTGTGGCGGGTGAGGTCGGAAAAGACGGCGACGAAATTGGTGACGGCGCCGCCAGCGTCCCGCACCACGCTGATGGTCAGCCACTCCGGGAAGATTTCTCCACTGCGTCGGCGATTCTCGATTTCGCCGCGCCATTCCCCATGTTCGAGAAGAGATTCCCACATGCGGGAGTAGAACTCCTGTGTCTGGCGCCCCGAGTTGAGCAGCCGGGGATTGCGCCCGATCACTTCCTCCGGGGCGTAGCCCGTCATGGCGGAAAAGGCCTTGTTGACCAGGAGGATGTGATTGCTGGCATCGGTGACCACGATCCCTTCGGCGCTGGTGTCGAAGACCCGCGCCGACAGGTGCAGCCGGGTTTCCACTGCCCGTCGCGCCTCGGCTTCCTCCAGCGCCTCCAGGGCGAAGGCCACGTTGTCGGCGAGCCCGGCGAGCATGCGCCTTTCTTCTGGCGGCAGCTCGTCCAGGCCCTGGCCGAGAATGCCGATACCGCCAACGGGACGGCCCCTCAGGCGCAGGGGAAGGTCGATATAGGAATCGAGCCCGCCGGGAACCTGGCGGGGGAGGCTCGCCGCGTACCAGGTGCCGGCATCGCGTTCTTCTGCGGCCTTTTCCCCGCAGTGGCAGATGCCATGATTGCGCGTGACTTCCCGCGCCAGATCGCTCAGTTCGGGCTGGCCGGTGACGACACGGCATTCGCGGCCTCCTCCACACAGATAGACCCAGGCCGCGGGGAATTCGCCCTTCTCGCGGATCAGATCGCTGACCGTGGTCAGCAGCACCTCCCGGTCCGTGATGCGCACGATGGCCTGGCTCGTTTCGCTCAGCACGGTGAGGATGCGATTGAGACGGCGGATGCGGCCTTCCGCTTCCTTGCGTTCGCTGATGTCGAGGACAACGCCGACGATGCCGCCGGCACTACCCGTCGTGGAGCGGAAGACCGCCTTGTGGAACATGACCGCACGGGTGCCTGCATCGGCGGTTTCGACGGCGGTTTCGTACATTTGCGTTCCGCCGGCCTGCAGGAGTTCGATGTCGGCCCGGTGATAGGTGAAGGCGAGGGAGGGGGGCGCGATGTCGAAGACCGTCTTGCCCGCCAACTCGGCCCGGCTGCGCCCCATCAAACGCTCGAAGGCGGAATTGACGCTGATGTAACGCCCGCGCGAGTCCTTGAAGAAGAGCGGGGCCGGTATCGCTTCCAGCAGTTGCTCGAGGAAGTTGAGGTGTTCGCGCAGGCGCAGGTCGAGATTCTGGCGTTCGGTTTCATCCTCGCCGAATTCCAGAACGTACTCGGGCAAGCCGGCACGGTCGCACAGGGCGATCTTGCGAATGCGCACCCAGCGATCGGGCTGGCCGGGGAGGGAAAGCTTGGTGAGCGGCAGTTCGACCACGGTGCGCTCGTTCATCACCTGGTGATCGCTGGCCGTCAGCCGGGCGGCCAGAGTGGGTTCGTACAGTTCCTCGTTGGCGCGGCCGATGATGAGATCCCGCTGGCGCTGCAGGAGCGCCTCGCCGCCGCGGTTGACGCGGGACACCCGGAGGTCGTCGGCCCGCTTGACCATCACCATGCCCGGCAGGTGCTCGAAAATGGCGTCCAGCATCTGGTGCGAGCGCTCCAGGAGGCGCTCGGCAAGGATGCGCTGTGCAATCTCGCGCTCCAGGGACTGCTGGCGCTCGACGGGGTCGGGGCCGCCGCTCGCCTGCTCCCGCCGCCGGCAGATGAGAACGAGGAGCGCCCCGTGCAGAGGGAAGAGAATGAGCCCTGCCGCCAGCCACCCCAGGGCCGCCAGGATGGGCGCGGGGCCGGGGCGTGGGTGAATTTCCAGTTGCAGCGTTCCGCTACGGGGCAGGGCCACGCTGCGCACGGCACTCGCGGTCGTCTCGCCGTTGGGGGCGGAGTAAAGCGTGACCGGGGCTTCCTGCCCGGCGGAGTGATGGCGCAGGGAGACGCCCAGGCCTTCGGCGGCAAGGGGCTCGAGCTGGATCGCCCGGACGAGATCGGCGAAGGGAAGGGTGGCGCTGGCATAGCCCCAGAAGCGGGGGTTGCCTTCCGGAACGGGCTGGAAGAGCGCCTGGCTGACCATGATGTCTCCGGCTCTCAGGCTCCACGCCAGGTCGCCCAGGGGGTTCAGCTCGGCGCTGGGCAGGGGCAGGGGATTGCGGCCCGATGCGGGTTCCGGATTGCCGGAATGGAGAACGGTTTTCTCGCCCCCGGGAAGCATCAGTTCGTAACGGCTGCCCGGATTGCCCAGTCTGGAGAGCCGTCCCAGCAGGCGCCGCACTTCTTCCGCGTCCCGGCCACCCAGGGCAAGCGGCAGAAGCTGGACCGAGGCGACGACGCGATCCACCGCAGCCGCCATCAGGCGCCCGTGCAGGTCAGCCCTCGAGACGGCCTCGGCGGCCAGGCTCTCGCCCAACTGGCGGTGGCTGACGGTCAGGACGACGGCGAGGGGAAGCCAGAGCACCAAGGCGGCTGCCGCGGCCAGAAAGTGCTCGCATACCCCAGCCCCTTGCAGGGCGTTTCTCCAGTGCTTGGCCAAGTCGAGCGCGCGCATTTTCCCCCAGGGCGGCCCGTCGAATCGGGCCGATCCGCAGCAAAACGCAAGTTCGGTGCCAGTGTGCGCCCGGTTACGAGGAAAGGCGGGCGGCCCCGCCTTCCTGCGCGTCGCTCATGCCCCGGTGGCTCGCCAGGCCGCACTTCGCTGCGCGATCGGGGCGCGGAGGCGCGCCTCCGGCTTGGCACCGGCCCGTTTGCCTGCTATCGCCTTTCAGCGGGCAAGGGGTGGAAGACCCGGGAGATGTAGGCCACCAGATCGGCGATCTGGGCCTCGCCGAGGACGGACTTCCAGGCCGGCATCGAGGTGCCGGGGAGTCCCTCGCGGATGGCGTGGGCGATGGTGCGGCGGCTGGCGCCGGCCATGAAGCTGGGGTCCGTCAGGTTGCGCGGGTGAGGTTCGAGAAACTGGCCGATCCAGTTCCTGCCCGTGCCGTCTGCGCCATGGCAGAAGGCGCAGTTGGCCTGGAAGAGTCGCTCGCCGCGCCTTTCCGCCCCGCTGAGCCGGCCGGGCTTGGGAACCCTGTCGTGCAGCGCGTAGGGGCTGGCGCTGGCCATGGCGTCGACCGGTGGTGCCGCGAGGGAGAAGTGGTTGCGGGGGTAGGAAAGCGGACGGGCATCCCAGACGACGTCGTCGGCCTGGGGGGCGCCCCGGTCGTGGCAGGTGACGCAACTGGCCAGATAGAGGCGCTTGCCCCCCTGTTCCTCCGGCGAGAGGGCTTCCCAGGGGCGGGAAAGGGGGATTTCGCCCCGGGCAAAGGGAAAGGCGGGGCGGTAGCGCTCGTGGTCCGGCCAGCCGTTCTCCGCCGTGTGGTAGCGGGTGTTGGCTGCCTTGCGCCGCACGAATTCGTCCACGACGAAGGCGGCCACGGCGGTCATCTCCTGGTCGTCCAGAATGCCGGAGAAGGATTTCATCGCCGTCCCCGAGCGGCCCTGGCGCAAGGTCTCCAGGACGAGGCCTTCGTTCAGGCGGCCCGGGTCGACGGCCACGAAGGCGGTGGGGCGGGGGTCGAGAAAGCTCGCCGCCAGGGTCTTGGCGTCGCCGGAATAGCCATGGCAGAAGTAACAGCGGTAGTTATAGACCGCGCGCCCCGCTTCCAGGCGATCACCAGCCGCCTCCGCCAGGGAGGAGGCCACCACCAGCAGGGCCACCAGCCAGCATTTCACGGTGGAACTCTCGCTTCAGCGCCGGCCCAAAACGGGGCGAAGGCTTTCCGCGTCCCGGGAAGGCCGTCCCGCAGGCGCGCAGCGCTGCCGGCGCAGGGGTGAGCGTTCAGGAGCGGAGCGGCGGTCCAGGGCGCAAGGGTTTCCGGGCGTTGGCAGGCGGTGCGCTGAGGATTCCAGGTTCAAAGCGGTCGCCCCCCCAGGAAGTGCAGGAAGACGTATTCGCTCACGTCGGCGATTTCCTGCTCGTTGAGCACCTTGCTCCAGGCCGGCATTTCGGCGCCCAGGCGTCCGTCGGCCACGGCGGTGTAGAGGGCCGGACGGTTGAAGGTGCCGCGGAAGGCGGGATCCAGAAAATTGCGGGGCTTGGGATTGATGAAGTAGGCCCGGGGCCCCTTGCCGTCCCCCTTGGCGCCATGGCACGTGACGCAGTTGGCGGCGTAGGTCTTCTCGCCCCGGCCGGCCACGCCGCGCAGGCCATTGGGGAAGGGCAGGGCCATGGGATTTTCCGGACCCGACCGGGCGCGCCCCGCGTGGGCGTTGGTCCCGGAGATGGCTTCGGATGAAGAGGGCAGCATCAGGCCGGCACGAACGTAATCCACCACCGCCTCGATGTCGGCGGCGGGCAGCCGGCCGGCAAACGCCGCCATGGCCGTGTTGGCCCGTCCGTGGGTGACCGACGCCAGCATGCGCTCCCGGGTGAGTTCGGCGCGAGCCTGCGGCGTGGTGAAATCCCGCGGAGGGTTCAGCCCTGCCTGGCCGCTGGCTCCCTGTCCGCGATCACCGTGGCACACCATGCAGTTCTGGGCGTAGAGACTGCGTCCCCGCTGCAGGCGGGCATCGAGGGCGACCTGCATGAAGGTCTTGCGGATGTAGTCCACCACGGCCGCGATCTCGGCCTCGTTGAGCTGGGTTTTCCAACTCGTCATGGCCGTGCCGGGTTTGCCGTGGGTGACGATGGTGAGCATGGTGTCCCGGGTGAGTTCGGAAGCCCGGGTGAAGTCCCGCGGCGGGGGGACAAGGCTGTTGCGGGCGCGGCTGTTGCCATCGCCGCGGTCGCCGTGGCAGACAGAGCAGTAGTTGTGGTACAGCACTTCGGGCCGGCCGGCGCCGCCCCCGGGGAAACGCTCGGCACCGAAGGTGCCGGCCGAGAAGCCGAGCAGGAGCAGGGCCGCGAGATGCGCTGTGCGGCGAAATGGCCGAAGCGCAAAAGGGGTGAAGGGCATGAGCCGATCCTCGAACAAGGGAGTTCGCTGCCGCGAACGGGATGGGGCGACGCCTGCAAGAAGCGGACCAGTTTCCCGGATTCGGGAAGTGGCATGCCGATTGCTAGAAGCCTCGGACCAAGAGCGGGCCTGCAGCCAAAGACCCCGACAGCAACGTTCGGCGCCAGGAGACAGGCCGTCCACAATGATCAACAGAGTACTCAGAGTGTTTTTTCTCGTCCTCGCTCCCCCCGCGGCCTGGCCTTTCGCCGTAGCAGGAGCCAATCCCCTGACCGGAGCCGAGGTCTATGCCCAGAGTTGCGCCATGTGCCATTCGACGGGCAACGGGGGGGCGCCGCGGCTGGAGGAGTTGCGCCATTCCCGTGGCGGCAGTGCCAATGGGCGGGCCGAGTTGCTCCTTGCGGTGTTGCGGGGCAAGGGAGCCATGCCTCCGAAAGGGGGAAATGCCTCCCTGAGCACCGCCGAGGCGAGTGCTGCCCTGAATTACATGCTGGACGCCCCCCCGGGCCGGCTTGGCGTCCGGGATCGCTGATTTCCGACGGACTTCCGGACAGGTGAATCTCACCACCTCTCCCCTCGTATTGACCGGAAGTCTTTTTCCCCGCGGTCCGGGTTTCCGGACCGCGGGATTTTTCTTCTTTCGCCGCCAGGGTGTCCTTGGCCTGGGTAGCCATGATGAGCTTGCGAAGAATCTCGGCGGTCGTCGCCCTCCTGGGATGTGTGCTCATGGCAGCACCCTGGGGGTTTGCCGCCGACATCAGGGGAACCCCCCACAATCTGACCCGTGCCCGCGAGGCGGTCAATGCCGAAGAGGTCTGCGTCTTCTGCCATACGCCTCAAATCCCCGTGGGGCCTTCGGTGGAGCGTAGCGCGGGGGTGGCCCAGCCGGCCTGGCAGCCTTCCCTGCCCGGCAATCACGCTTTTGTCATGTATGACGACATCGGACGGCTCCAGTTCGGCGACAAGGTCGCAGTGGGTTCCCAATCCATCGCCTGCCTGTCCTGCCACGACGCCAATCAGGCCTTTTCCGTGATGGCGGCAGACTCCGACCACCCTTTCGGTATTCCCTACCGGGGATTTTCCCGCGGGCGGGAACGGCGAGGGGAAGAAGAAGGCAAGGAAGACGAGGCCCCTTCCCGGGCGGCGCGTCACCTCAAGTCCCTGGATGAGTTCCGCCTGCCTAGCCGGGGAATGGTGGATAACCGCAGCGTGTGGTGGGTCTCCTCCGCGGGGCCAAGCGCGCTGCGTACTCGGGGTGACCTGCCGCTCTATGCCCGCGCCGCCCCCGGCGGGGAAATCCCCTACGTGGAGTGCAGCAGTTGCCACGATCCCCACTCGGCAAACCGACTTTTCCTGCGCGTCAGCAACGAGGGGAGCCGTCTCTGCCTCACCTGTCATGACAAATGATGTTTCCCCATGAGGATTCCTGCCATGCCTCGCTCCAAGCCTTCCTCCCCCGTGTATCGCTCGCTGGCCGCCCTGGCCGTGATCGTCCTGGCGGCCTGCGCTCCTATCCAGGAGCAGAAGGGCGATGCGCGGCGGGAAACGCTCGTCTATCCCGAGCCGCCGGACGAACCCCGCTTCGTCTACGAGCGGACGCTCTACGGCAGCGCCGACGTGATTCCCCAGGCGGACGGCAGCGCCTTCAAGCGCCTGGTCACGGGGCTGGACGGTGACCGCTCCGAGGGATTGGCAAAGCCCTACGCCGTGGCGGTGCATCGGGGCCGCATCTTCGTCAGCGACTCGGCGGAGCGCTTCGTCAAGGTCTTCGACGTCCCCGAGGGGCGCTATTTCAAGATCGGCGAAGACGAGCAGGGCACCCTGGTCAAACCGCTGGGCATCGACGTGGACGGCGCGGGCAATCTCTACGTGGCCGACGCCACCCTCAAGGCGATCATGGTCTACAGCCGCGACGGCAAGTTCCTGCGCAAGATCGGCAGCGCCAAGCAGTTCGAGCGCCTGTCGAGCGTGACCGTCGATCCTGCCGGGCAGCGCCTCCTGGTGGTCGATATCGGTGGCGTCAATTCAGATCAGCACAAGGTTCGGGTCTTCGATGCCCTGAGCGGCACGCACCTGTTCGACATCGGCCGGCGCGGCGTGGGCGCCGGAGAATTCAACCTGCCGCGGGACGCCGCCATCGGCCGCAACGGCCAGATCTACGTGGTCGACGGGGGCAATTTCCGCGTACAGATCTTCGACCGCGACGGCAAATACGTGCAGAGCTTCGGTTCGGTGGGCAAGCAACTGGGCAATTTCGCCCGCCCCAAGGAAATCGCCGCCGACCGCGAAGGCAATGTCTACGTGGTCGACGCGGCCTTCGGCAACTTCCAGATCTTCAACGCCGACGGCGATCTGCTCATGTATATCGGCGAGCGTTCCGAAAAGGACGGTGCCGCACGCTACATGCTGCCCTCAGGCATCTATGTGGACGAGGACGGACGCATCTATATGGTCGACCAGTGGTTCCGCAAGGTCGACGTTTTTCGTCCCTATGGCTTGGCGTCCGACGGTGGATTCCTGGGCCAGCGACCCAAGCCTGTGGCCGCCCGCTGAAGCCTTCCCGAAGCCGGGAAGCCCGCCTTCCTGATGCTGGGAAATCCTGCTGCATAAGTAGGGGTATTCCTTGATTGGAACGAAAAAAATTGTGTAAAAACAGATTATTAGCGTGATCTATTGGCCTTGGCACGAATGATGCTGTCAGGGTGGGCAGGGCGTCACGCCTGAACATTTTCAACCTTGAGGGATCGGGAGTAATTCATGGAACGACAATCCAGCAATAAGGGGTTCGCCAGCACCCTGGCGAAGCTGCTGGGGCTGGCCGCCCTGGTGGCCGGTACCCTGGCGGTTCCGGCGGCCCACGCCGGCATTTCGGCGACCAAGCACAACCTGGGCACCACCGGCGCCGCCGGCAACAACCACCTGACCGCGGGTACGGGCGAAATCTGCGTGTTCTGCCACACGCCCCACGCCTCCAATACCGCGGTGAGGGCGCCCCTGTGGAACAAGCCGACCAACGGGGGTTCCTATACCACCTATACCACGGCGACTTCCTCGACCATCAATGGTTCGGTGGACATGACCGGTATTTCGCTGGCCTGTCTGTCCTGCCACGACGGCACCCAGGCCATGGACACCATGATCAATGCCCCCGGATCCGGCGGCTACAACGCCTCCGGCGCCCGCCTCACCGGCGCCACCTGGACGGGCTCCAGCGTCGGCGCCGCCACCGGCATTCTGGCTGCCGGCGTCACCAACCTGGGAACCGACCTGACCAACGATCACCCGGTCGGCATCCAGTACTGCGGTGGCGGTATCAGTACGGGCAGCGCCTCGACTTCGGCGGCCAGCACCGGAGCCTGCCGCGACGGCGACTTCTTCGCTGCCGCCAACGGCCTGGTCGCCAATACGCGGGTCTGGTGGGTGGACTCCGCGGGCGGTACGACCAACACGCGGGAAAAGACCGACATGATCCTCTACGCCCGGGCGCCGACCCTGGCCGGTGATGCCACTTCCGGCTTCTTCCAGCCCTTCGTCGAGTGCGCGAGCTGCCACGATCCTCACACCAGCACCAACCCGACTTTCCTGCGCGTGAGCAACACCGGTAGCGCGGTCTGCCTGACCTGCCACAACAAGTAAGCCCAGGCCGGTAGCGTGCAACCCAGAGCGGGCCGGGCCGAAAGGTCCGGCCCGTTTTTTCCATCCAAGGTGAACCCCATGTCTAGATCGAAGCTCTCTCCCCGGATTCTCAACGCACTCCTGGCCATGGCCCTGGCCGGCTTGCCCAGCCTGGGGCTGGGCGCCGCAGAACCGAGCGCTGCCCACGCCGAGGGCCACTCGCGCATTTTCGCGGTGGTCAATGGGCGTGAGGTTCCCTCCCAGGAGTACGAAAATGCCTTCGCCAGCCTGGTGCGGCAGAAGTTCTACCACGGGCAGGTTCCCGAAAAGGAGATTGCCGCCGCCCGGGAAGAGGTCAGAACCCGGCTGGTGCAACGCATCGTCCTCCTGGAGGAAGCGGCGCGGAGGGGGATCGTTCCCGACCAGCGCCAGGTGGGCGAGACCCTGGCCGCCTACGACACCCGTTACGCCTCCTCCGCCGCCTGGCGCGAGAGCCGGGAAAAGCTTTTGCCGGGATTGAAGCAGCAACTCGAGGAGCAAAGCCTCGTCACCCAGCTCGAATCCCTGGTGAAGAAGGTCGATGAGCCTGGCGACGCCGACGTGAAGGCCTTCTTCGAGGCCCGGCCGGAACTGTTCACCGAGCCGGAAAAGGTTCGCCTGTCGATCATCATGCTCATGGTGGATCCGTCATCCCCGGCCACCGCCTGGGATGCCACGCGGGAGGAGGCGAAGGCCATCCACAAACGTCTGCTGGGCGGCGCCGATTTTTCCGAAACGGCCCGCATGCACTCTGGCGCCTACGCCGAGAGCGGCGGCGACATGGGCTACCTGCACCGCGGCATGCTGCCGGAAGCTCTGCAGGACCGGGTCGACCAATACGTCCTGGGCCAGATCAACGACCCGGTGGATACCCTCGAAGGCGTCGCCATCCTGCGCGTCGACGACCGCATCACTCCGCAGAAGCGCGAATTCGCCGACGTCGCCCAACGCGCACGGGAATTGCTACTGCGAGATCGACAGGATCAGGCCTGGAAGGCGCTGGTACAGGGCCTGGTGGCCGCTGCCGACGTCAAGTTCTTCCAGGGACCGGCCATCGATCAAAACAAGGAAGGCGCCAAGCCCTGATCCGCGCCTTCAGTGGCGCAGACGTTGGGAAAACAAGCTCAGATCCTCCCCCGCAGCACACTCCGGCGTTCCGCCGCTGGAATAACCGGGCTCACCTGGTTCTGCCTTTCGGCAGGAGCCTGGGCGGTCGAGCAGGCCTATACGCCGATGGAAGCGGCGGGCGAATCCGCGCCGGCGCCTGAACTGCGACTGAGCCAGGTGCTGATTGCCCCTCCGGCAGGGGCGTCCCGGCGTGCACCGGCCGCCGGGACCGATGCCGGTCTTCTCCTGCGGCCGTCACGGCAGTTTCTTCCCTCCGCTCCCCCGGGGTCGGAGCCCCGACTCGATGAAGCGGGGCTTCCCGTAAATGGAAACGGCTTCCCGAAATCGGGAAGCGCGGCGGCCAGCGCGGGGCCGGGCCCGGCGAGTTCCGCCCCGGAAGCCGCGAAGGAGGAAGGCGCAGTCCGCTGGACGATTCCTCCCATCCGCTGGGGCGGATCGAGCGGCTACTCCCTGCAGCGCAGCTCGTCCAGCGGGGGCGCAACATCCGTTTCCCAGGCCATGTTCTCCAACCTCAGCGCGGCCAGCTACATCTACGCCCCCTGGGCTGCGACGGTCACCGGACGCATCGGCATGACCACCGGCTGGAGCGACAGTGGCGCTGCCTCCGGCGGTCAGTCTTCCAGCAATCGCAGCAATACCGTCGTCGGGGGAGGCGACCTCAATGTCTTTCCCGCCAGCCGCTTTCCCTTCCAGGCGTACTTCGACCGTTCGGACAGCCGGGCCAGCGGGAATCTGGTTTCCAGCGACTACGTCAACGACCGCTACGGCATACGGCAGAGCTATCGTGCCGCCGAGGGCACCACCAGCGCCGGATTCCAGCTCGACCGCAGCGTGGTTGACTCCGTACGCAGCGGCCGCGACCTGGTGACGGCCCTTTCGGGCAGTTTCGCCACCGACATCGGCATCGTGCGCAACAGCGTGAGCGGGCGCTACTCCCTGGGAGAGCGTCAGCAGACGGGGGAGAAGGCGCGCCTGATGGGGTTCAACACTTCCCACAGCGCGACGCTGGAGGACAACCTCAACGTTTCTGGCAATTTCGACTTTGTCGACAACACCTTGCAAGGCGGGGCAACCGGTCTCCAGAGCGATGCGCGCACCCGCTTCATGCAGGGCGGTGCCTTCGCCACCTGGATGCCGGAATTCGACGAGCGGGAAGACCTGCCCCTGACCCTGAGCGGCAGCGTGCGCTACAGCGTTCTCCAGGCCGAGTTTGGCGGGCAGACGGTGGATTCCCGCAGTTTCGGGGCCAACGTCAACGGCCTGTACCGCTTTTCCCCCAACCTCACTGGCGGCGCCAACGCCGGGGTCAATCAGGTGGCCAGCGGTGCCGGTGCCGCGCTCCTGCTCACCACCCTGGGGGCCAACGTGAATTACGTGGGCGACCCTCTCACTTTCGGGAAATATTCCTACAACTGGAACACCGGGGCCAGCGCCAACTGGCAGAGCGGGGCGGGGGACATTCCGGCCAACGCCTTTTTCGGCGCCCAGGCCGGACACTCGGTGAGCCGCTTCTTCGCCCTGTCCGACGCCGACACCGTATCGCTCTCGCTCTCCCAGACGGCCAGCCTGGCCCAGAACCAGGTGACGGGCAATTCCCTGTCCCTGTCCCATAGCGCGGCGGCCAGCTACGGCCTGCGTTGGGGAGAGCGCTTCACCGGCAACGCCACGGGCACCCTCTCCGACACCCTCACGACCGGCGACAACGCCCAGCACTTTCGCATGCTGTCCCTGGGTTTCTACGGACTGGGCCAGCTTTCGCCCCTGTCTTCGGCCAACGTGAATCTTCAGTTCAACTGGACCGACCAGGACAGCATCCTGCAATTCGATGGCTTCCGCAGCAGCGCCAACGACCAGCACATGAGCCTCCTGGGTTCGGCGTCCTATAGCCACTCGCGCTTCGTCGGCGTGCGGGGTCTGCGCTACACCCTTCTATTCACGGCCGATACGCGGCTACGGGACGACCGCCTGTTCGGCGACACCAACGGAGTCATCGACCGCACGCGGTGGACCCTCAGCAATCGCCTCGATTTTCGTTTCGGCATGCTCGACTTCAGAGCCAATCTGGCGATCAACGACGTGGGTGGCAAGAAAAATGCTCTGCTCTTTTTCCAGGCGACCCGGCAGTTCGGCGCCTACTGACCGCCGGAAGAGGGTCACCGGTCAACCCCAACGATTTCGAGGACAAGCAATGAAAAAAATCCTGCGCTTGCGTGGCGCCGTGGCGCTGACATTGATGCTCGCGCTCTTTGCCGGGCTGTTCGTGGACATCCCCGACGCCCAGGCCGAGTACGGCGACGTGGTCATCAACAACTATTCCGACAAGGCCGGCATGCGGCCCGCAGTCTTTCCCCACTGGTTCCATCGCATGCGCTTCCGCTGCAAGGTCTGCCACGCGGATCTCGGCTTCAAGTTCAAGGCCGGGGGCAACGACATCAACATGGTGAAGATCATCGACGGCCAGTTTTGCGGCGCCTGCCACAACGGCGATATCGCCTGGTCGGTGGAGAACTGCAATCTCTGCCACTCCGGAAAGCCTGGAACCCCGACCCAGGTTCACGAAAGCACCATCCAGAAGCTGGCGCAGCCCGCGGCAGCTCCCAAGAAATAAGGTGTCCCCATGAACAAGCTCTACGCACTCGCATTGATGACTGCTCTGACCTCCCCCACGGTACACGCCCAGCAGAGCGGCAAGGATGTCTATACCAAGGTCTGCGCCACCTGCCATTCCACTGGCCTGGCAGGCGCGCCGCGCTACGGCAACGGTGGCGACTGGGCGCCTCGCGCCCAGGCGGGTACCGCCAAGCTCTACCAGAGCGCCCTGGCGGGAACGCCGAAGGGCATGCCGGCCAAGGGCGGCAATACTTCGCTTGCGGACGCCGAGGTGAAAGGCGCGGTGGATTACATGCTGGCCGCGGTGAAGGATGCCCTCAAGGCCGCCAAGCCCGAGCCGGAGGCCAAGAAGGCCGAAAGCAAGAAGGAAGAGCCGAAGAAGGAAGAGCCGAAGAAGGCCGAGGCAAAGAAGGATGAGCCCAAGGCGGCAAGCGCGGCGGCGCCGGTGGCGGCTCCCGCGGCCCTGCCGGTGACGGAAGCCGCTGCAGCCGGTGCCGCGGCGGCAGCCAGTGCGCCGGGGGACGTGAATTCCTTCAATCGCCTGTTGAAGCCTGTCGGTAAACGCAACCTGCCTCCGCCGGAAGACGGCATCCACGACCCGGCCAACGACGGTACCCATGCGCTACAGCCGCCGCTCGCGGCCTACGGCGGCCTGCCCAAGAGCAATGCTGGCAATCGCATCAATTGGGTCGAGGCCCTCAACCAGAAGAAGATCAATCCCCGCTACGACCGTACCGACCCCCGGGCCGAGCCGGTGGTGATGGATCTGAACATCGTGCGGGAAGTGAAGGGCTCCATGCCGGACGTGGTCTATCCCCACAAGCAGCACACCGAATGGCTGGACTGCTCCAACTGTCACCCGGCCATTTTCGTGCCGCAGAAGGGTGCCAACGCCATCAGCATGGCCGCCATCCTGCTGGGCGAGAAATGCGGCGTCTGCCACGGCAAGGTGGCCTTCCCGGTATCCGAGTGCCGCAACTGCCACTCCAAGAAGAAGGATCTTCCGGTCAAGGCCGCAACCGCCGAGACCGCCGCCAAGTAAGCAACCGGGCCGGGGCAGCCCGGCCCCTATCGGAGACCCTGGCCATGAACGCCAAGCTGTATCGAGCCGCCACCCTGCTGGCCCTCCTGACCCTGCCGGCCCTGCTTGGGGCGGCGGAGCCGGGAGCGCCGGATAGCGCGGCGACCCGCCTTGCCTCGACCAAGCCGGACAAGGACCAATTGACCTACCAGCTCGAATCGGTGGCTACCCTGCTGGAATCTTCGTCCGCCGCGCGGCAGATCGAGGCCAGCAAGGCGCCGGAGGCAATGGCCCGACGCGACAAGGCGAGGGAGTTACACAAGGCCGCGCGGGCCGCCTTGCAGGCCGGCGACCTGTCCCGGGCGGCGGCGCTCCTGTCCGAGGTGCGGGCAAGCTTTTTCGACGCCGTGCGCATGGCAGCGCCGGAGGAAGTGCTGGCGAAGAAGCTGGAAGCGGACTACCGGGCGCGGCTGGATAGCGTCAATGCCCTGCTGGGCGCCTACCGGCGCGTGGCCAACGAAAAGGGCAGCTCGGGCAAGATGATTGCCGATACGGTGGCCCAGATCGACCGCCTGGTGGCCGGCGCCGCCGTTTTGGCCCAGGCCGGCAAGTACAAGGAGGGGAGGGCGGAGCTGGATCGGGCCTACCTGGTGGCCAAGGCCAGCGTCAGTTCCCTGCGCAGCGGCGACACCCTGGTACGCACCCTCAATTTCGCCAACAAGGAAGAGGAGTACCACTACGAGATCGACCGCAACGACACCCACCAGATGCTCATCAAGGTGCTGGTGGAGGAAAAGCGGGCCTCGAATCCGGCACTGGACCAGCAGGTACAGACCTTCACCGCCAAGGCGAAGGAGTTGCGGGGCGCCGCCGAAGCCTCGGCGGCGAAGAAGGATCATGCCCAGGCCGTGCGCCTGCTGGAAGAATCGACGGCCGAACTGGTCAAGGCCATCCGCAATGCGGGAATCTACATTCCGGGCTGATTTCCGATCCACACTTGCCGGGGCCCGGACGAGAACCCTCGCCCGGGCCTTGGCGCTCGTCTTGGCGGCGTTTCTCGCCGCCTTTTTCCATGCTGCCGCGGCGGGCGAGTGGCAGCCCCTGGCCCGGGACGGCGTGCACGATCCCAAGGGGCCGGGCATCAAGCTCCTGCAACAGCCGGCCGACGCGCTGGGGAAACTGGCCCCCGACCACGCGGGCAATCAGGTCCGCTGGGTTCAGGCCCTGGAAAAAGGCCAGATCGCCCCGCGGGAGAAACTCAATCCGGCCCGGGAAATCCGCAAGCTCGACCAGGACATCATTCTCGACCTCAAGGGCGGCATGCCGGCGGTGCGCTTTCCCCATCGCCAGCACACCGAATGGCTCGACTGCAGCAATTGCCACGATGGCCTGTTTCGCATGCAGACCGGCGGCACCAAGATTTCCATGTTCCAGATCCTGCAAGGGGAGCAGTGCGGCGTGTGCCATGGGGCCGTCGCCTTTCCCCTGACCGAGTGCATGCGTTGCCACAGCATCCCCAAGGAAGCGGGCAAGGCGCCGCAGTTGCCCCCGGGAGCCGATCCCGCCACCCATCAGCCGGGACGCCCGGGGTCATGACCAGGATTGCCTCCATGGGCGGCGTCCTTGCCCTCGCATTCCTGTGCCTGGCGGGCTATACGCCCCTCGCGGCCGCCGAGTACGCCGATGTGGTCATCAATCGGCAGTCGGAGCGCAATGGCATGCGGCCGGTGATCTTCCCCCACTGGTTCCACCGCATCCGCTTCCGCTGCAAGGTTTGCCACGCCGAACTGGGATTCAAGATGAAGGCCGGCGGCAATCCCATTACCATGACCGACATCATCGACGGGCGCTACTGCGGCGCCTGCCACAACAACGACATCGCCTGGGCGCCTGAGCGCTGTGAGCTGTGCCATTCGGGCAAGCCCGGGCTTCCCACGGGAATCTACGGTGGACACGAAACTTCCGGCCCCGGCCGCTGGTAGGCCCCTCGATGCCCGGCGCCGACGCCTGCTTCTGGCGGGGGCGCTGGCGGGCCTGAGCCCCGCGCTCCGGGCGGGATCTCCTGCCGTATTGATTCCCGGGCCGGTGCATGTCGGTGCGCGCCTCCTGCAAAGGGTGTCGCCCACCGGCATGCCGGAAGCGCGTCCCGACACCTTCGGGCCGATGACCCTGTTCGTCTTCCCCACCGCGGTGGCGGCGACTCCCTTCGACCTCTACATCGTCGACCCCGGCCTGGGGGCGCTCCTGCGCTATGACCCGGCCCTGGACGCCATGGCGCCGGTGCGGGGGGCCCGGGTGAGTCCCCAGTCCCGCATCGCCGCGCTGCCGGATGGCTCGGTTGCCCTGGCCAACGGCGGTGCGCTTCCGGTGCAGCGCTTTGCCCGGGGCGGGCGCCAGATTCAGACCGTAGACCCGCAACTGGGGTCGGCCCCTTACGACGACATCGTCGCCGATCCGTCCAGCGGGCGGTTCTACGGTCTGGACCGGGTGCAGGGTCGCCTGGAGGAGACCATGCCCCAGGGACGCGGCGGCGTGGTCCTGCCGCCGGGACTCCTGCCCGATCTGCCGGTTGCCCTGGCCATGGACGACAGGCGGCTCTACGCCGCCGGACGCGTCTGCGCCTGTGTCGAGGCCATCGACCTGTTCGGGAGCCGCAGCAAGGAAGTCGTCGCCGAGGCGCTGCCCCAGGTGATCGCCCTGGCCGCCGGTGGGGGCTGGCTGGCCATCAACGAGGGCAGCGAGAGGCTGCTGCGCCTCTACCGCGATGGCCTTTTGCGGGTGGAGCGGCACCACAGCGATCTGCAGCTGGTCAATCCGCAGGGGATGGCCCTGGCCAACGGGACGCTCTACGTGGCCGATGCGGGCGCGCGTCGCATCGCCACCTTCAGGTTGCGCCCATGAGCTTCGTCTGGCGCCCGCTACCGCTCCTTGCCGGTCTGATGCTGCTCTTGGCCGGTTGCGCCTCGGAACCCCTGGTCCTGCGCCTCAACCTGGCGCCCGAAGCGACAAGGCGCATCCACTTTCCGCCCGAGGCCGACAGCGAAGTGCCGCGCTACGTCTATGCCGGTGAGCTGCTGGGCGAGCAGAATTTCGTCCCCGCCGAAGGGCACCGGGACGGCTTCCTGACGGTGCTGGGCAAGGCCATCGCAGGCTTCTTCGAAAACCCGGAGCGCACCGTGCTGCAAAGGCCTCAGTCCGGCGTGGTCGACGAGGACGGACGCATCCTGGTCACCGATGTGAGCCGCGGTGCCGTGTTTGTCTTCGATGAAAAGGCAGGACAACTCGACCTGTGGGAATTTGCCCAGGGATTCCGCCGCTTCGTGTCTCCCTCCGGCATCGCCCTGGGCCCCGAAGGCCGCGTCTTCGTGGCCGATGCCGACCTGAGGCGGGTGGTGCTCCTGGACCGGGAAGGAAAGGGAAGCGGGATCGTCGGCCCCGACCAGTTGCAGCGGCCCACGGGACTGGCCTGGGACGCGGCCGCCAGCCTGCTCTACGTCGCCGATACCGAGGCTCACCAGATCAAGGTCTTCGACCTCACCGGACGGCTGGTGCGCACCCTGGGGAGACGGGGGGAAGGGCCGGGCGAATTCAACTACCCCACCTCCCTCGCGCTGGCACGGGACGGCCTGGTGGTGTCGGACACCATGAACGCCCGTATTCAGGTGCTGCCCCTGGAGGAAGGCGGGCCTCCCCTGGTGTTCGGCCGGCGCGGCACCCGGGTGGGGGATTTCGTGCGGCCCAAGGGGGTTGCCGTCGACGGCGAGGACAATCTCTACGCCGTGGAGTCCTACCACGATCACTTGCTCATCTTCGACCGGCGTGGCCGCTTCCTGCTGCCCATCGGCGGCACCGGCAAGGAGGTCGGACGGTTTTACCTGCCGGGGGGCGTGTGGGTGGACGCCCGCAACCGCGTCTTCGTCGCCGATACCTTCAACGGCCGCGTCGTCATTTTTCAATTCCTGGGCGGAGGTGCCGAAAGTGAATGAAACCCGTCCATGGCGCCGTCTCGGGGCCTGTGCCGCGACGCTCCTGTGTCTCGCCGTCGTCTGGCTGGCGGCCGACCCGGCCCGCGCGGCACGCATTTCCGATATCCGCGGGACCAAGCACAATCTTTCCGCCGCCGCGGACGGGAGCGCCTATACCCGGGGCGATGGCAGCAGTGGAAGCGTCACCACCCGCACCCTGAAGGCGGCCAGCGAAACCCAGGTCTGCGTCTTCTGCCATACCCCCCACGGGGCGACCGCCTCGACGCCCCCGCTGTGGAATCGCAAGGTGGCCGGGCAGGGCTATACCCAGAACTATGTCATGTACGACTCGTCCAGCCTGGACGCGAAGCAGATCCAGGGCGCCCTGAATCAGCCCGGGGGCAGTTCCAAGCTCTGCCTGTCCTGCCACGACGGCACCATGGCCATCGGCAGCGTCAATGTCCTCAACGGTCAGGGCAGCGCCTCGACGCCGGGCACCCAGGTCGTCACCATGACCTCCGGCGGGGTCGCCGACACGCCGGGCGCCCAGCACCCCATGCCGGGCGGCGCCGGAGCCGCCACCGGTTTTACCCGCAATCTGGGGACCGACCTCGCCAACGACCATCCCATATCGGTCACCTTCGACGCCACTCTGGCCAGCCGCGACGGCGAACTGCGCACGCCGGACAACATTCTGGTTGGCCAGCGGACCCCCAGCGTGCGCCCGAAACTGCCCCTGGAAAGCATCGCCGAGGCGGGCAACCAGCCGCAAATCCAGTGCGCCAGTTGCCATGACCCCCACATCCGCGAGCAGAACGAAGCCACGGTGGGCAACCAGAAATTCCTGCGCCTCAACCGTTTCCAGGAAAAGAATCCTCCCAGCCCCACCGGCTTCGACAGCACCGACAACTCCGGCGACATCATCTGCCTGGCCTGTCACGACAAGAACGGCAGCAACGGCGCCTGGGCCTATTCAGCCCACGCCAATCCCCTGGTGGCCACCCAGACCTACCTCTCCGCGGCTGCGACGCAGCGGGAGTTTCCCGCCGCCATGCCGGTCTGGAAGGCGGCCTGCCTCAACTGCCACGACACCCATACCGTGGCAGGATCGCGGCGCCTGCTGCGGGAAGGCACCGACAGCGCCACGACGCCCAAGTCGGGGGGCAATCCGGCCATCGAGGAGACCTGCTACCAGTGCCATGCCTCCGCGGGTCAGGCTGTCATCACCCCGACCACGACGGTGCCCAATATCAAGGATGACTTCACCACCCTGGCGCGTCGCATGCCCATCCGCTCGTCGGATCAGGCCGGGGGAAGCGAGCGGCACGACATCAACGCCAATTTCAACGACGGAATCTTCATCGACTGCACCCTGGCCACCAGCCGCTGCGGCAAGGATTTCCTGGAAAGCCGGGCTACCCTGGGGGTTAGCAACCTGAGCAACCGCCATGCCGAGTGTACCGACTGCCACAACCCCCACCGGGTGGTGAAGTTCCGCGATTTCCGCGGCGCCGCCGGCTCCGGCAGTCTGACGGGAACGCCCGACGCGGCGGGTACGCATCGTCATACCGACGACGTCAATACCGTCCACAGCAATATCGCCTCCGGCGTCCTGCGCGGCGCCTGGGGGGTGGAGCCGGTGTATGGCTCGGCAAGTTTCAACAGCCTGCCCACCAGCTATCTGGTCAAGCGCGGCGATCCAGGCAACAGCACGGATTCCAGCGCCAGCGCCAACCATGTGACGCGGGAGTACCAGATCTGCCTCAAGTGCCATTCGGACTACGGCTATTCGGACAACAACAGTCATCCGGCCGGCAACCGGCCCACCCTGGGCAGTTTTACCGGCGGCACGCCGAGCGGGACCAACAACCTGACCCAATACACCAACCAGGCCCGGGAGTTCCAGGCCCCCCTGACCCACAAGGGCGAAGTGACGACGACCGACAGCGGCGCTTCCAGCACCTACAGCACCGCCAATCACCGCTCCTGGCATCCGGTCATGGACAACACCGGCCGCACCCCGGCCATCCGGGCGGCCAACGCCAACAACTGGAACTTCCCCTGGCGCAACGCCGTGGGCACCCAGACCATGTACTGCACGGACTGCCACGGCTCAGGCGTCGCTTCCGGGTCGGCGTCGGTCATTCCTACCGGGGGCGAGAACGGCAGCCCCTGGGGGCCCCATGGTTCGAACAACAACTTCCTTCTCAAGGGCCAGTGGAACAGCAGCACCGGCACCGGGCAGCAGAACGACGGCCTGTGCTTCAAGTGTCACAGCTACACGCTCTATGCCACCCGAGGCAACGGCACCAGCGGCTTCGGGGGCAGCAAGGACACCAATCTGCACTCCTACCACGCCGACAAGATCGGCCGCATGCGCTGCAGCTGGTGCCACGTGGCCGTTCCCCACGGATGGAAGAACAAGGCCCTCCTGGTCAATCTCAACGACGTGGGGCCGGAAGCCGGTCTGGCCGCCAATACCCAGGTGCGCAACAACACCACGGCGGGCTACAACCAGGAGCCCTATTACATGAATGCCCTGCTCAAGGTGCGCAACTTCAAGACCAGCGGCAACTGGTCCGATACCGATTGTGGCTCGCGGGGGGCACCGGGCAACGGTCAGAGCGGGCGCAACTGGATGAAGGACTCCAATGAAAATTGCGCCAACCCTCCCTGAGGTGCTGGCCAGAAAGCGGCTGTCGCCGGGGGGCTGGGTCTCCGCGCTGGGATCCCTCAAGCTTACGCTGGCCATTCTTGCGCTCCTCGGGATTACCGTGGTCGTCACCTACCTGAGCGAAGCCAGGCCCGCCTGGGTGGTGATCCTGCCGCTGGCGGCGGCGGCGCTCAACCTGGCGGCCGCCATCACCAGCAATGGGGTCTTCCGCCGCCGCCTGCCCCTGCTGGTCTTTCATCTCTGCCTGCTCGCGCTCATCCTCCTGGTCCTGGCCGGACGCCTGACCTATCTCAAGGGCAGCACCGAAGTCACGGAGGGAACCTGGTTCGAGGGCAACTTGACCGCCTTCGAGGCCGGCCCCTGGCACGGGGACGGCTACCGCCGCTTGCGCTTCGCCAATAGGGGATTTTCCATCGCCTACGAAGCGGGCTTGCGGCGGGGGCCGACGCGCAACGCCGTGAGCTATGTGGACGGGGAGGGCAGGCCCCGCGAGGCCGTCATCGGCGACCAGACCCCCCTGGTCATGGCCGGCTACCGTTTCTACACCAGCCACAACAAGGGCTTTGCTCCCACCTTCGCCTGGCTTCCGGCGGGCGGCGCCGAGGCCATCGTCGGATCGGTCCATTTGCCGGCATATCCCTTGCATGAGTATCGCCAGGCCCAGAGTTGGACCTTGCCCGGATCGGGGCAGGAAGTGTGGGTTCAGCTCGTTTTCGAGGAGAACCCCCTCGATCCCGACCGGGCCGGCGAATTCCGCATGCCAGCCCGGCATGGGGTCGTGGTGCGCGCAGGCGAAGGACGCTGGGAAGTCGGCCCGGGGGCGGAACTTGCCCTGCCGGGCGGAAAACTGCGCTACCTGGGGCTGCGGGCGTGGATGGGCTACACGGTGCATTACGACCCGACCCTGCCCTGGCTGTTGGCGGCTGCCGTGGCGGCAGTGCTGGCGCTGGCCGCGCACTATCGGGAGAAGTTCGCCGAGCGGCCCTGGAACGTTTGAGCAAGGAGCCTCATGCTGGAAGTCCAACTGCTGTGGTTTGCCCTGCTGGCCTACGTCGGCGCAGGGTCGGCCGCCATTTTCGCCCTGCTTCTGCACAAGCGCTGGGAGCGTTCCATTCTGGCCGGGATGGTCCTGGGACTGCTGGCCCATACCGCCTCCCTCGCCGTGCGCTGGGCCACCCTGGGTCACGGTCCCTTCGTGACCCTGTTCGAAATCCTGTCCAGCAACGTGTGGAGCCTGATGCTGGCCTTCACCCTTGCGTACTGGCGCATCCCCGCCCTGCGTGCGAGCGCCGCCGTGGTCATGCCCATTCTCTTCCTCATGATGGGCTGGCTCATGATGACCAGCCCCAAGGCCGGGCACTTCCCGCCCACCTACCATACCCTCTGGCTGTACATCCACATCGGCTTCGGCAAGGTCTTTCTCGGTGCGGTCCTGGTGGCGGTGGGCCTCGCCGGGGTCATCCTCCTGCGTCGCACGGCCTGGGGAGACGGGCGCTTTGCCCGCCTGGCGGCCAGCGATCACCTCGATGAACTGGGCTACCGCTGCCTGGCCATCGGTTTCATTTTCGAAACCCTGATGCTCATCGCCGGAGCCATCTGGGCCCAGGACGCCTGGGGTCGCTACTGGGCCTGGGATCCGCTGGAGACCTGGGCCTTCGTCACCTGGCTCACCCTGGGCTTTGCCCTGCACGCCCGCCACACCTACCGCCTCGGGCCGGAACGCAGTTCGCTGCTGGTCATGGCCGTCTTTGCCATCGCTTTCCTGACCTTCTTCGGCGTGCCCTTCGTGTCTACCGCACCGCACAAGGGGGCCGTGTGAAACCGGAACCCAGCCTCCTCGCGCGAGCCTGGTTCGGCCTGGCCCTCGCGGCCCTGGGGGTTTCCGCCCTGCTGGCCGTCGTCCTGGTGGCGGCGCGTACCCCCTTCCTCGGTCTGGGCGGCGGTTTTTTTCGTACCGCCCTGGTGCTGCACGTCAACCTGGCGGTGGTGGTCTGGTTTCTCGCCGCCGCCGCCGGGGCCTGGACGCTGGTCCGCGGCCGGCAGGACGCTGCCGGCTGGGCGGCCTTTGCCCTGGCCGTGCTGGGAGTCGCGCTGATCGGCCTGGCTCCCTTTCTGGGCGGTCCGCCCCCGGTCCTGGCCAATTACCTGCCGGTCCTCGACAGCCCGGTGTTTCTCTGGGGGCTGGGACTCTTCCTCGCTGCCGCCGTGCTGGCCGGGGTGTTGTCGGCCACCGGCGGCTGGGGGGCGGTGTCACCCCTGCCGGTCCAGGCCGTGCGCTGGGCTGCCGTTGCCATGACGGCCGCCCTGGCGGTTTTCCTCATCGACCGCGGGCGGGCGCCGGCCTCGCGCCTCGTATTGCCGGTCACCCTGGACGATCAGCTGTGGGGGGCAGGGCACCTCCTTCAGTTTGTGCACACCCTGCTCATGATGGCAGCCTGGGCGTTGCTGGGCCGCCGCTTCCTGGACGCCGTTCCGCGCTTCGCGGCCCCGGCGGGATGGGCGCCCGCCGCGACGGCGCTCTTTTCCCTCGGGGGCGTCTACCTCTCCCTGCATTGGGATGTGGGCAGCGGCGAACAGCGCGGCGGCTACACCGACCTCATGCGCTGGGGGCTATGGCCGGGACCGACCCTGCTGGCGGCGGGCCTGCTGCTGGGCGCCTGGCGGCACAGGGGGCAGGGCTTCGACGGCGGTGAGCGCTGCCTCCTGGCCTCTGTGGCCCTGTACGCCTTCGGCTGCCTGATCGGCGCCACCATCACGGGCAACGCCACCACGGCCGTGCCTGCCCACTACCACGGTACCGTCGGCGCCGTCACCCTGGCCTACCTGGCTCTCGCCCTGCGTCAGACCTCGCCAGCGGCAGCGTCGGCTTTCCGCTTGCCTCTGGTGTACGGAGGCGGCATCGCGATCCTGGCGGCAGGACTCGGCTGGTCCGGCCTGCTCGGAATTCCGCGCAAGGCGACCCACGCCGAACTTCTGGATCAGGGCAGCGCCTATCTCACGGCCATGGGCCTGGCCGGCCTGGGGGGCTTCGTGGCCCTGGCGGCGGTATTGGTGCTCAGCGCGCGATTGCTGCGCGCCGGCCTGCGCGGCGCGCGGAATGCGCAGGCGCCGAGGCGGGACGTGCGCCTGCGGGCGGCCGGCGTCACGCTGGCCGCCGTCGTGGCCGGCGGTGCGGGACTGAGCTTCCTGCCGGGCCTTTCCCCCACGGTTCCCCTGAGAGCCGACGGCCACGTGGCGGAAAAGCGCCGACTCGAGATCGACCAGCGTTTTGCCCAGGGGGTCGTGATGCTGCACACGCGGGAATACGAGCACGCCCTGGCTGCATTCCATCGCGTCCTGGAATTGGCGCCGGAGATGCCGGAAGCCCACGTGAACGCGGGGTTTGCCCTGCTGGGCCTGGGGAAGTCCGCCGCGGCCAGGGATTTTTTTGACGCGGCGACGTCCCTGCGACGGGACCAGATCAACGCCTACTATGGTTTGGCCCTGGCCCTGGAGGGAACGGGCGACGTCTTCGGCGCGATGCAGGCCATGGAGAGCTACCTGCACCGGGCGCCGGCCGGCGACCCCTACCGCCGCAAAGCCGAGGCGGCGGTGTGGGAATGGCGCGCCCGCCTGGAGTCGGAGCGCAAGGGCTGAGTGCCTGCGAAAGTCCCCTTCGCCCCGGAACGTCATGCGAGCAGCACAAGGATTGGGAAATCTCCCGGTTTATTCCCAGTTACGGGAAGTGCTTCCCGGGACTGAGAAGAAGCGGGCAAGCCCAGGCGTCGGCGGGCCTAGCGCAATCGGGTCGCGGCGCTTGGAACCGATCTTGCTACCGCTTGCCGCATTACCCTGCGGAGTTTCTCGATGATTGCGGAATTCGGACACCTCAGCCTGATCCTGGCCTTTGCCGTGGCCGTCATTCAGGGCGTCGTCCCCCTGGCGGGGGGGCTCCGGGGCGATCGCCGCCTGATGAGCCTGGCGCGCCCGTCGGCCCGGGCTCAGTTCGTCGCCGTTGCGCTGGCCTTCGCCTGCCTGGCGCAGGCCTTCCTGGCCGACGATTTTTCGCTGCGCTACGTGGCCGAGCATTCCAACAGCCAGTTGCCGGCCTTCTACAAGTTTGCCGCGCTGTGGGGCGGCCACGAGGGCTCCATGCTCCTGTGGGTCTTCATCCTCAACCTGTGGACCCTGGCCGTGTCGCTCTTCAGTCGCCGCCTGCCGGAAGAGACGGTGACCACGGTCCTCGCCGTCATGGGCCTGGTATCCATCGGCTTCCTGGCCTTCCTGCTCTTCGCCTCGAATCCCTTCGAGCGCCTTCTTCCCGGCCCGCCCGACGGGCGCGACCTCAACCCGCTGTTGCAGGATCCAGGCATGGTCTTCCATCCTCCCCTGCTCTACATGGGCTATGTCGGCTTTTCGGTGGCCTTTGCCTTCGCCATCGCGGCCCTGATCGCCGGGCGTCTGGACGCCGCCTGGGCCCGCTGGTCGCGTCCCTGGACCACGGTGGCCTGGGTCTTCCTGACCCTGGGCATCGCCCTGGGCTCGTACTGGGCGTATTACGAGTTGGGCTGGGGCGGCTGGTGGTTCTGGGATCCGGTGGAAAACGCTTCCTTCATGCCCTGGCTGGTGGGGACGGCCCTCATCCACAGCCTGGCAGTGACGGAAAAGCGGGGCGCCTTCAAGAACTGGACGGTGATTCTCGCCATCCTGGCCTTTTCGCTGTCGCTGCTGGGAACCTTCCTGGTGCGCTCCGGCGTGCTGACCTCCGTGCATGCCTTCGCCACCGATCCCCGGCGCGGCATCTTCGTCCTGGCCTTCCTCACCATCGTCGTCGGGGCTTCGCTGACCCTCTTCGCCTGGCGTGCGCCCAAGGTCGGCCTGGGGGGAAGTTTCGCCGCCCTGTCGCGGGAGTCCCTGCTTCTGCTCAATAACGTCCTGCTCACCACGGCGGCCGGAGCAGTGCTGCTCGGCACCCTGTATCCGCTGTTTCTCGACGCCCTCGACCTGGGCAAGATTTCAGTCGGTCCGCCGTACTTCGAGGCGGTCTTCACGCCCCTGATGATCCCTTTGGTCATCCTGGCGGGCATCGGACCCTTTGCCCGCTGGAAGGCGGCCAGCGTCTCGGATTTTGGCCGCCTTCCCCGTCTGGCGGGCCTTTTCGCCCTGGCGATCGCCTTGGTTCTCCCCCTTCTTCTGGGCCGCTGGAGCCTGCTGGTCGTGGTCGGGATCGCCCTGGGGGTGTGGTGTGTCGTCTCCAGCCTGGTGCAGGTCTGGCAGCGCGTGGCGGGAACCTCGGCGGGGTTCGCGACCCGCCTGGGGGGCGTGCCACGGGCCCATTGGGGCATGCTCCTGGCCCATGCGGGGGTCGGTGTCTTCATCCTCGGCGTCACCCTGGTCAAGGCCTACGAAACCACGGCGGACGTGCGCATGGCCCCCGGCGACACCACCACGGTGGGGGGCTATACCTTCAGCTTCAAGTCCATCGGCGAAGTCAAGGGGCCCAATTACATGGCCGCCCGGGCGATCGTCGAGGTGAGCCGGGACGGCCGTGCCCTGGGTATTCTCGAACCCGAGAAACGCATCTATGCCGTGCAGCGCATGCCCATGACCGAAGCGGCCATCGATTCCGCCATCCTGCGCGACCTTTACGTCTCCCTGGGCGAGCCCGTCGATCGCGACACCTGGATCGTCCGCGTGCAGCACAAACCCCTGGTGAACTGGATCTGGTGGGGTTGCGTTCTCATGGCCCTGGGTGGTGCCCTGGCGGCCAGCGACCGGCGCTATCGTCTGGCTGCCCGCCAGGCCCGGGCGACGACGCTGCAGGAGGCTTGAGCATTCATGCGTCGCTTCCTGCTCCCCCTGGGCGTATTCCTCGTTCTGGTCGTCTTCCTGGGTGTCGGCCTGCGGCTCAATCCGCGGGAAGTGCCGTCGCCCTTCATCGGCAAGCCTGCCCCCCCTTTCAAACTCAGCCAGCTCCATGCGCCGGAGCGCAGCATCGCCCCGGAGGACTTGCGGGGCGAAGTGTGGCTCCTCAACGTCTGGGCTTCCTGGTGCGTGTCCTGCCGGGCCGAGCACCCGGTGCTGCTCGAACTGGCGCGGCGCAAGGCAGTGCCGCTCATCGGGCTCGACTACAAGGACGACCGGGAAGCCGGCCGCGACTGGCTGGCCCGCAACGGTGATCCCTATCTCCTCTCGGCCTGGGATGGCGACGGCCGGGTAGGGATCGACTATGGCGTCTATGGCGTGCCGGAAACCTTCCTCATCGACCGGGCCGGCGTCGTGCGCTTCAAGCACGTCGGCCCCCTGACCGAGGCCATCGTCAATGAAAAGATCATTCCCCTGGTGAAGGAGCTCAACGGTGTGTAAATGGCTCACTCTGGTCGTCCTCGGTTTCTGGCTGGGAGGGGGCCTCGCCCGCGAGGCTGTGCCGGTGGCGGCCGACCCGGTGGCGGAGGCGCGGGTCCAGAAGCTGGCGGAACAGTTGCGTTGCCTGGTCTGCCAGAATCAGAATCTGGCCGACTCCCACGCCGACCTCGCCGAGGATTTGAAAAGCCAAGTGCGGGAAATGGTGCAAAAAGGGCTGTCCGACCGGGAAATCATCGATTACCTGGTGCAGCGCTACGGAGACTTCGTCCTCTACCGGCCGCCGGTCAAGGCGACGACCTGGCTGCTCTGGGCGGGGCCGTTTGCGCTCCTGGCTGTAGCGCTTTCGGTCCTGGCAGCCAGGCTTCGCCGCCGCCGGGATGTCGCCGCCCTGAGCGAGAAGGAGCGCGCCGCTGCGCGCAGGCTCCTGGGCGACGACGAAGGAGAGCGCGCATGATGGTGTTTGCCGCTCTGGCCGCGCTCCTGATCGGTGTTCTTGCCTCGTTCCTGATCCTGCCGTTGGTGCGGCGCCAGGTGGCTGCGGGTGAGGGCAATTCGGCCCCCGAGGTCAATCTCGCCATTTTCCGCGAGGAGGGGGCGCTGCTCGAGCGTGAACGGGCGGCCGGTACGCTGGACGAAGCCAGCTATCACTCGGCCCGGGAAGAGCTCGAGCGGCGGGCCCTGGAGGATGGGGTTCCCACGGCGCGGCACGGCGCTGCTTCCGCCCCGCGTCCGCGGCTGGCGCTCGTGCTGGGCCTCTCGCTGCCGGCGGCGGTGGCCGGCCTGTACCTGCTCGTGGGCACGCCGGAAGCCTTCCATGGTGCGGCAGGCAAGCCGGGCAGCGGCGACGGGGGCCACGCCCTGGGACCGGAGCAGATCGTCGCCATGGTCGAGAGGTTGTCGGAGAAGCTGCAATCCAATCCCAACGACGGCGAGGGCTGGCTCATGCTGGCCCGCTCCTATTCCGTCCTTGGGCGCTTCCCTGAATCCGCCGCGGCCTACGGTCGGGCGGTCGGATTGCTGCCACCCAATGCCCAGACGCTGGCCGATTTTGCCGACACCGTCGCCATGGCCCAGGGCCGCAAGCTGCAAGGTGAGCCCGAGCGCCTGGTGCGGCAGGCGCTGGAGGTGGATGGCCGCAATCTGAAGGCCCTGGCGCTCCTGGGCACGATTCGCTTCGAGAAGGGAGACTACCCGGGGGCGATCAGCGAGTGGCAGAAGATCCTTGCCCTGGTTCCCGGCGACTCCAATGTCGCCCAGGGTATCCAGGGCAGCATCCGCGACGCCGAAAACCGCCTCGCTGCGGGTGGCGGCACCCCAGCCCCGGCGCCCGCAGTCTCGCTGAGGGGGCGGGTGACGCTGGATCCGGCGCTGCGGGACAAGGTGGCGCCCGGCGACACGGTATTCATCTTCGCCCGGGCCGAGCAGGGGCCCAAGATGCCTCTTGCCATCGTGCGCAAGACCGTGGCGGACCTGCCGCTGGACTTTGTCCTCGACGACAGCCAGGCCTTGTCGCCCAACCTGCGCCTGTCCCAGCAGGCCCGGGTGCTGGTCGGCGCCCGCATTTCCCGTTCCGGTGACGCGCAGCCCCGGCCCGGGGACTGGCAGGCGGCCCCCGCGGCGGCGGTTCCCGGCGGCGGCGATGTTAGACTGGTGATCGATGCGGCAGTAAATTGAAGTTCCAGGAAACGACTGACTCATGGATGACCGTTGTGGCTGAGCCCTTCGCAGGGGCGCAGAAACGACCTGGCGAAACCCCAGTTTGCCCAGGGGGTGCGCTTCGTCGGAGCCCAGGGTGAACGGGATGGGTCGGTGTTTCCCCAACCTCCTTGTGGGAGCGGCTATGGTGCCACTGTCGAACGCTTGTTTTGCGGTGCCCTTGCGGGGCCTTGCGACGCTTGTGCTGGGGGCGGCGCTGCTCGCGGCCGGCCCCGCCCGGGCCGAGGAGGAATTGCGCCGCCTGACCGAGGACGCCCGCCGGGCTTCGGGACAACTGCTCTCCCAGATCCGTGGGGAAGTCACCAAGGAGATGGAGCGCACGGGGCCCATCCGGGCCGTCGTGGTATGCAAGTACAGCGCGCCGGAAATCACCTCCAACCTGTCGAGGCAGACCGGCATGCGGGTCACCCGCGTGGCGCTGCGGGTTCGCAACCGGGCGCTGGGTGAGGCGGATCCCTGGGAGCAGCAGGCCCTTCTCGATTTCGAGAAGCGTGTTGCCAAGGGTGAGAAAGCGGAATCCCTCGAAGTGGCGGAGATCGTCAGCGAACCCGCGGGACGCATGTTCCGTTATGCCAAAGCCATTCCCATGGGGCAGCCCTGCATGGCCTGCCACGGACCCACGGCAGGCATGTCGGACGCGGTGCGGGCACAGATTACCAGCGAATACCCCCACGACCGGGCGGTGGATTTCGAAGTGGGGCAGATTCGGGGTGCCGTTTCCATCAAGAAGGCTCTCTGAACCCGGGACGGGCCGCCGTCGCCTGCTGGGCGGGGCGCTGGCCTGCGGCCTTTTGGCCGCCTGCGGCCGTTCGGACCATCCAGCTCACCCTCTGGAGGGAAGCGCGCTACCGAGGGTGGCGCTGCGCGACCTGAACGGCGCCGGTCGGACCCTGGGCCTGGCGACCGGCCAGCCTCTGCTGCTCAACCTCTGGGCCACCTGGTGCCCGCCCTGCCGGGCGGAAATGCCCGATCTGGACCTTCTGGCACGGAGTCCGGCGGGCATAAGGGTGCTCGGCGTCGCGGTGGACGATGACCTCAACCTGGTGCGTGAATTCGTCCTGCAGTACCGCATCGGCTTCGACATCTGGAGCGATCCCGGCCTGCGGGCCTGTCGGGAGGCGCTTGCCGTCGCCGGCATTCCGGCGACCTACCTGGTCGCCGGCGACGGGCGCATCCGCCGGGTGGTGAGCGGTGAGCAGCGCTGGAACGATTCGCCGGCCCGGGATTGGGTCGAGGCGCTGCGGGGTCCGGATCGCTCTTGAAGGCGGCGGAACGCTGCTTTTCCAGGATCAGCGGGACTCCACCGAGGCCAGTGCCTTCTTGGCCTCCGGATGGCCCTGGGTGGCCGCCTTGCGCAGCCAGCGCGCCGCTTCTTCCCGATTGTCGATGACGCCCTTGCCGGCCAGGAAGAGGAGTCCCAGGTGGTACTGGGCTTCTGCGTGGCCGGCGCTGGCGGCCTGGAAGTACCAGGTGGCGGCTTCCCTATCCGGATCGGGTACGAATCTTGCGGTCTGGGAACCGAAGAGAAAGGCCGAGCCAAGCTGAAACATGGCTTCGGCGTAACCCTGGGCCGCAGCTTTCTTCCACCAGAAAATCGCCTGCTTCTCGTCTTCGGGAACACCGTTGCCGTGGTAGTACATCATTCCCAGGCGGTACTGGGCCAAAGAGTTTCCAGCGGTGGCGAGGGGCGTGAGCAGTTGGACGGCCTGGCCGTGACGCCCGGCTTCGAGGGCGCGCAAGGCGTCGCCCAGCGGGTCTGGAGCCGCGAGCGCCGATGCCGCTGACAGGAGGAAGACTGCGATGATCGAGCGAGGAGCCATGGCGATAACCTGTTGGTGTAATGGGCTTCCGGTCAGACAAGGCAGGGGCCGACAAGCCGGGGCGTGGTCCTGTCTTGCGGCTCCGGGAGCGTTATGATGGAGTCCGTGGATTCCTCGATAGCAAATTTCAGGCCTTGTCCGCCGCACGCCCGGGCCGGGGTGCGCCGTGACTGAGCCGCGCATTCCCGTCGATCTGGCCGAGGGGGCGCCCGCGAGGCCCTATCGTGCCCGCGCCAGTCTGCGGCGCAAGGGATTCTGGACGGTGGTGGTGCTCAGCCTCTATTTCGTCCTGGTGACGACGATCATCACCCTGGAACGCAACATCATGATCGAGTCCGTCGCCCAGTTGCAGGAGGTGAACGAGCGGGAGGAGCGGCTCATCGCCATCAACGTCGCGGTGTCGCGCACGATCCTGGCCATCAACGAGAATTATTTTTCGCCGGAAATCGCCGACGCGGCCAAGGTTCTCATCCTGGAAGTGGAAGCCATCCTGCCCGGCCTGCGGCGGCTTCAGACCCACTACACCATCCTGGAGCCGGAGATCGCCTCTCTGGATCACTCCATCGCCGAACTGGCCGCGGCCCCGACCCGGGCAACGATTGCCGATCTGCGCAGCACGGTGCATCGCATGGTGGTCGAACTCGACGTCATCACGGCCGACGTCCATGCCCTCAAGCAGCGCACCCTGGAGCGTTATCGCGCCACCTTCAACCGGGTCACGCTGGAGTGGGCCTTGTTCGGGGTGGTGGGCATCGCGGTCATGGGGGGGCTGATCCTGACCTTTTTCCGTCGCCTGGCCCGCGACATCGATCGGGTGCGGGAGCGGGGCGGCGCCATCGTGCGCGGCTATCGCGGCAGTCCCCTTTCCCATTCGCGGGAAGACGAGCTGGGCGCCCTCATGGATGCGGTGAATGAGATGCAGCAGGAACTGCGGCAGCGGGAGGCCCACATCGAACTGGGGCGGCAGCAGCAGTTCCACAAGGAAAAAATGGCGGCTGTCGGTTCCCTCGCTGCTGCCGTGGCCCATGAAATCAACAATCCCATGGCTGCCATCGTCGGCATCGCCCAATCCATGGATATGGAGTGTCAGGGGGAAAGCTGCGAACGCTACGGCACCGCCTGCCATCCCAACATGATCCTGGAGCAGGCGACCCGGGTGCAGCAGATCACCCGGCGCATCAGCGAGTTTTCGGTTCCCCAGTCCCAGCGCCCCGAATTGCTCGACATCAACGGCCTGCTGCGCAGCACCTGCAATTTCCTCAAATTCGACAGCCGCTTCCGCTTGCTGGAGGTGGGACTCAACCTGGACGTCAATCTCCCGGCCGTGGTCGGCACGGCGGATCATCTGGTGCAGGTGGCAATGAACTTGCTTATCAATGCTGCCGACGCGGTACAGGATCAGACCGATCCGGCGCCGCGCCTGGAGGTCATGACCCGGGAGGAGGGTAGGGCCGTGCGCATCGAATTCCGCGACAACGGCTGCGGTATCCCGCCGGAGCATCTGGAGCGCGTCTTCGAGGAGCACTTCACCACCAAAGGGGCGGGCCACGGTAGCGGGCTGGGTCTGGCACTATGCCGGTCGCTCATCCGGGAGGCCGGCGGCGAGATCAGCATTGCGTCGGCCCCCGGGGCGGGCACGATCGTGACTGTCAGGCTTCCGGTTACGACAATGGGGAGCGAAGACGCATCCGCCAGGGAAAGGGGTTGAGACATGCATGTGCTGGTAATCGACGACGAAGCGGCCATCCGGCAGATTCTTGCGGCGACGGTCAGTCGGGCCGGGCACTCGGTGGATACGGCGGACAGCGTCCGCGCGGCATCTTCCAAGCTCGTCCGCGGCGACGTGGACGTGGCGCTTTGCGACATCAAGATGCCGGACGGCAACGGTGTCGAACTGGTGCGCAGTTTCAAGGGCTCGGGCATCGATACCCATTTCGTCATGGTCACGGCCTTCGCGTCCATGGAAACTGCGGTGGAGGCTCTGCGGGCCGGCGCGACCGACTACATCGTCAAGCCCGTGCGCAGCGAGGAACTGCTGCATCGCCTGGAGCAGATCGCTGCCATGCGGGGGCTGAAGGCGGAAAATCAGGCCCTGCGGCAGATCGTGGCGGGCGAGAAAGGGGTGTTCCACTTCAGTTCGTCCTCCATGATCGAGATGGAGCGCCTGGTATCGAAGGTGGCGGTTACCGACTCCACGGTCCTGGTGACCGGTGAGAGCGGGACCGGCAAGGGGGTGACGGCGCGCGCCATCCACGAGATGAGCCCCCGGGGCGACTTCCCTTTCATCCCGGTCAATTGCGGGGCCATCCCGGAAAATCTGCTGGAGAGCGAGTTTTTCGGCCATGCCAAAGGGGCGTTCACGGGAGCGGATCGGGCGCGCAAGGGTCTCTTCTCCCAGGCGGACCGGGGAACGCTGTTCCTGGACGAGATTGGCGAACTGCCCCTCCACATGCAGACCAAGCTGCTGCACGTCATCGAGGACAAGGAGGTCCGCCCCCTGGGCGGCGAGCAGGCTCGCCGGGTCGACGTGCGCATCGTCGCAGCCACCAACCGGAACCTGGCCGACATGGTCAAGGAAGGCCGCTTTCGCGAAGACCTCTTTTTCCGCCTGTCGGTGTTCCACATCCACATCCCGCCGCTGCGCGCCCGGCGGGACGACATTTCCCGCCTCATTCGCTTCGTCCTCGCCAGCCTCGCCGGCAATGGCAAGAAGCCGATGGAACTCGACCCCATGGCGGAGGAAATCCTGGTCGATTATGCCTGGCCGGGCAATGTGCGCGAACTGGAGAACGTGATCAACCGGGCCAATATCCTGGCCGACGGCGGGCGCATTTCCCTGGCCGACCTGCCCCCCGACATCGCCCGCCAGACCCCTCTGCGAGACCGGAGTGGCATGGATGTTGCTGGTTGCGGTGGCCTGCGCGAGCAACTGCGCCGGGTCGAAGCGGACATCATCGTCCGCACCCTGCGGGAATGTGGGGGAGACCGGCGCAGTGCGGCGCAGAAACTGGAAATCGGTCTCTCCAGCCTCTACCGCAAGCTTGAAGAATTCGAAGCCCTGGGTATGGCGCGGAGCGAACCCTGAATGGGAGCCCGGATTGAAGCTGGAAACCTCAGAGCCTGTGATTTTTTCTGGCGCGCCCGAGCGGCCTGCACGGGTGTGCACGATCAAGGCGCAGAGCACGGCCCGAGCCTGGGCTAGGGCGAGCATGGGTGTCGCCGAGCGGGCGCCTGGCGCCGCCACCCTGGGGGTGAGCGATTCATTGGGGTGCGGAGGTCCAGGGCACAAGGCATTGCGGGCATCCAGAGGCAACCAACTGAGGTTCCCGGGGTGAAGCACCTGCGCCTGATCTTTCTCCTGGCCCTGGTCGTGGGGTTTTCACCCGCTGCCCTTGCGGGGGCCGACGACGACTACGCTGCCGCGCTGAAGAGCTTTCAGGACGGTGACGTCGTGGGTGCCATGCCCGGCTTGCGCAGAGCGGCGGCGACGGGGCACACGAAGGCCCAGGTTCTCCTGGCGGAAATCCTCGATCGTTCCGAGTTCGACGAGGAAGCTGTCGTGCTCTACCGCGAAGCGGCGGGCAAGGGGGATGCGGATGGGATGTTCGGCTACGCGACCATGCTCGCCGCCGGCGAGGGCCTGAAGCAGAAGGATCCCGTCCAGGCCCGGGGCTGGTTCGAAAAGGCCGCCGAGCTGGGCCACCGTCAGGCCATCGGAGTCATGGCCCAGGCGCATTTGCGCGGCGAACTCGGGGTCACTGCCGGTGAACAGCAGTCGCCGGCCGCGCTGCGCTGGATCGAGATGGCCGCCAAACTCGACTACCTGCCTGCCGTGGACGCCCTTGCCCTGGCCTATCGCGGCGGTGGGAGCCTGGGTCTTGAGGCCAACCCCCGTCTGGCGGGGCAGTACCAGGCGCAGTCCGACCGCCTGCGCGGCATCGATCCCGCCCGGGCGAAGAAAAAGGGGCGCCGGGTCGTCCCCTTGATCGAGGAGAAATGATGAACACCCGCCATTCCGTGCTGGCAGCCGTTCTGGCACTTCAGGCCTTTGCTGTCCATGCTGCCCCGGGCCGGGGGCAGCAGCTCTACCACATGCACTGTGCGGCCTGCCACGGCATGCGTGGCGAGGGCGTAGCCCCCGAGGCGCCAAAATTCCGCCTGGGTGAGCGCCTGGATCAGCCGGATGGCATGCTCATGCAGTCGGTTCGCACGGGCAAGAAGACCATGCCTCCCTTCTTCGGCATCCTCAAGGATCCGGAGATCCTCGAAATCCTGGCCTACGTGAGAACTTTGCGATGATTTTCCTCAAGCGTATTGCGCCCTTGCTCTTGGGGTTGT
The DNA here is from genome assembly GCA_016720065.1 of Betaproteobacteria bacterium. Classification (NCBI taxonomy): domain Bacteria; kingdom Pseudomonadati; phylum Pseudomonadota; class Betaproteobacteria; species Betaproteobacteria bacterium. The sequence goes on from JADJXY010000002.1 coordinate 826,661, forward strand.
GGGCCGTTGCGACCGCCTGGGGCGCAGACAAGACCGGGCCGAGGGTGATCGATTCCTTCGAGGTGGGCAGCAACGTCTACGTTCGCGCCCTCACGGTCGAGAAGGCGACGGGAACCCTGTGGGTCGGAACCTCCGTAGGGGCGATCGAAGTGGACCTCGCCAGCTCAAAACCCCGCAACACCTTTACCCGGCAGGAGGGACTGGCCAACGAATATGTCTTTGCCATTGGCATCGACAGCCAGGGGTATAAGTGGTTCGGCACCAATGCGGGCGGTGCCTCCCGCTACAAGGACGGCAAGTGGAAAACCTATTTTCCGATGCATGGCCTGGCGGACTACTGGATCTATTCCTTTCAGAACGATCGTGACGGCAATCTGTGGATCGGCACCTGGGCGGGGGTGAATCACTTCAACGTCAAGACCGGAAAATTCAAGACCTACGTGAAGGAGCTCATCAACGAGTGGGTCTATGGGCTCGCCCTGGATGGCGATGGGCGTGTCTGGTTCGGAACCGAAGGCGGCGTCAGCATGTACGACGGGCGGCGCTGGAAGTCCTGGACCCACAAGGACGGTCTGGGCGGCGATAACCCCGAGAAGCTCGAAGCCAGCGCCAATACCGGTCTCGGTACCCGTTCGCGGCATGACCTCACGGTCCAGGCGGCCGGCATGCCCACCTACAACCCGAATTATGTGTTTTCCATCCTCGCCGCCCCTGATGGCGTGATCTGGGCCGGCACCTGGGGCGGGGGCGTGAGCCGTTTCGACGGCAAGCGCTGGAACAGCCTGAGCACCCGGGATGGCCTGGCCGGGAATATCGTCTATTCCATGGTGCGCGACGATCGCGGTGTGTTCTGGTTTGGAACCGACAAGGGCGTTTCGCGCTACGACGGCAAGACCTGGAAGACCCTGGGCCCGGCGGATGGTCTCTTTGACCAGCACGTCTATGCCCTGGCCATCGCCCCCAGCGGCGATATCTGGGCGGGTACCAAGCGTGGTGTGGTGCGCATCGCCCCTCAATGACTCCCGGAAGGTACGAATGCCCATGAAACTCATCAAGCCGGCCCTGGCGGCAGTTCTTCTTGCTTGCGGCGGCGCCCTGCCGCCGGGGGCCCTCGCCCAGACGGCCCCGGTCCATCCTCCCGTCGCCGGCATGCCTCAGCATCCTCCTGTCGCGCCACAAGCGCAGGAGCGGGAGGGCAAGGTGGCGGTGGACGCCAGCGCGAAATTCACCCACTTCCGGGTGGGCAACAAGAACGTCAAGTCGATCTACGCCGACGGCAAGGTGGTGTGGGTGGGCACCTCCGGCGGTGTTGTGCGCTACGACACGCGCGACGACAGCTTCAAGCTCTTCGACGCCCGCAACGGGCTCCTGTCGAATGGCATGTTCTTCGTCGGGCGGGTCAAGGGGCAGATCGCTGTGGGAACCTACGGCGGCGGGCTCTCCCTGCTCGACGAAAAGAGCGGCAAGTGGAAGACCTACAACATCCCGGATGGGCTTGGCGACGCCTTCGTTTACGACGTCATCACCGCTCGCAACGGCGATATCTGGATTGCGACCTGGTCCGGCGTCAATCGCGTGCGGGGTGGCGATCTGGACGACCGCAGCAAGTGGGATCTCTACACCGTCGAAAATACCAAGGGTGGCGTCCCCAACGACTGGATCTACGGCCTGGCCGAGGGCAAGAACGGCGACATCTGGCTCGCCACCGAGGGGGGCATGGCGCGCTTTGCCCAGGGGCGCTGGGAAAACTGGAATCATGCCCGAGGTCTGGGAGCCCCCTACGAAAAGGTCAAGAAGGACATCGCCTTCAAGAACGATCCCGGAAAACAGTCCCTGCACCACGCCAAACAGAAGCAGGAAATGGGTTTGGGCGCGGTCGATGTGGCCTACAACCCGAACTACGTCGTGTCCCTGGAGGTGGATCGCAATGGCAGCGTTTGGGCCGGCACCTGGGGTGGAGGGCTTTCCCGCTTCGATGGCAAGCGTTGGACCACCTACACCACGGCGGAGGGCCTGCCCGGCAACCACGTATTCATGCTGCACCTGGATGAGCGCGGCGCACTGTGGATCGGGACCAACAATGGATTGGCCCAATGGCAGGAGGGCAGGTTCACCAAGGCCCTGACCACCGCCGACGGCCTGTTTGCCAATAACGTCTTCGCCATGGCGACCACGCCGGACGGCGACCGCTGGATCGGCAGCTACGGAGGCGTCGCCCACCTGCGCCCCTTGAAGTAGCGGGCGATAGGGGTGGCGGTCCAGGACTTGCGGCCTGGGCGCCCCTCGCATCCCCAGCCAGCGACGTGACGGGCACTCAGGGCCGCGGGCGCTTTCTGGCGGCGTGCGCGCCCCCCGCCATGGCGAGGGCCGTCAGGTGGGCATCCAGAAGGTCAAGGGGGCGTGGAGATTCGCGGCCTGCCGTCTCGCGGCACGCCGAGTCGGGCTGGGATGCCAAGTCCGAACCGGCGCCGCGAGAGAGATCGGTTCCTTCCGAGGCTCCGCGGCAGCGGGTCATGCGGCCCCCTTTTCGTGCCTTCCGTTTCTATGGGCGCGGTGGCTGCAGATGTCGCACTGGCGCCCGGGGCGCTCACCGCACAGAACCCGCTTCCTCGTCTGGCGAAAAGCCTGCCCGGACCAGGCCTCGGCGAGCTTCTCCTGCTTGAGGTCGGCCATGAAAGAGTAGCCGGAGTGATCCTGGGCGCACGCGACCAGATGGCCGTTGGTCCGAATGTGCGCCATGCTGAAGGGCGCCCAGCAGTGCAGGCTGGAGGGGACTCCGGCATGGCCGGCGCTCGCGGTACCGGGGTGAGACGGGCTGTAGCGCACGACGCCGGCCAGGGCCTCACAGTCGCGGTACGCCTTTTGCAGCAGGACGCTGTGGTGCCGTCCCGAGCGGGCAAGGGCGATGGTACAGGGCCGGCCGCCCAGGCTTGCCTGGTCACGATATTCGACGAGGCGGGCCAGGGCATCCCGGAAAAAATCCGGGGCCAGGGCCAGCACGTCGAGCGCGCGGCTGCGCCAACGTCCACTGGCCATGTTGAACTCGACCACGATGCGGTCGGCCCCCTCATCCATGGCCTTGGCGAGGACACCGATGTCCGCCGTCAGCGGGTCCGTATACACGGAGATTTTCGCCAGGCGACATTGCTGGCGGCAGAAGCGCAGCGCGGCGCCGAGGTGAGGCCAGGGCTGATCGGCGCCGAAATCGGCGATTTCCAGATTGCGGATGCCCAGGGTGGCGACTTCGCGCGCCAAGCAGCGGAATAACCCCCAATCCATGTGCCAGCAGGCATCCCCGGGGCCGTCGCTGCGCAAGGGGCGCAAGGTGCCGACATCGATCCGCACGGACTCCGGCAGCGGGGGCGCTTCCAGGAGACGGAAAGTCGGATGCGACGCGCGTTCGACACGAGGGCGGGCAGGGAGCGTGGCATCGGCTGGCGGGACGGAGGCTTGGCTGCCCCGCCGGCGCTGGTGCTTGGCGCCGCCCCAGGGATCCTCCGTGCGGGTGGCATGCTGCGCGGCAGCGCGGTCGCCCCGATCGATGAGTTCGAGGGCGTCGGCCAGGCCGACCTCCAGGAGGGGCGCCGCGTCCTGGGCACGAACCAGGCGATTGATCTCGGCGATGAAAAGGAGTTCGTCGGCCACCTCGACCGGCAGGCCGCGTCGTTCGCCGTCCCGGGAATCAAGGATGAGGCGATGGATGAATGTGTTGAGTTCCCGGGTGCGCCAGAGCGCCGTGAGCTTTTCCGTCAGGTGGGGCAGATGTTCCAGGTGCGCGATGCGAACGCCTGCGGGAGCCACGGACGGCTCGGCTTGACGCGGCGGCCACAGGGTTGCGGCGTCGGGCAGGATTTCCGGAAAAGGTGGCGTCAACGGCGTGCTACCGGCGTCGGCAGCAAAGTGGTGGGAAACGTCGGACGGACTGAAAGTCATGACTTTCCTCCCGGAAAGGGGGTGGGTAAAAGGAAAACGGGCCAGACGGCGCTGAGCGCGCAGCAATGGCCCGGGTGTGTCCTCACAGCCGCCGCTCCCGCACGGGCCGAATTCCCTGAGGGGCATGCCGCTGCGACGGTGTCGCGGGGGAGGGATCGGGATGAAGCCTGGAACTTGGTGGGCATGGCGCGGGTCTGGCGGCAGCGGAAGTCTGGGATGCCTTCACTACCGCAAACCCCGTGCCCGCAGCGGAAATCCGCGGGAGGGTTACGCGAATGGGGAATATTTCACGCTGGCGGCGCCCTGCTTTTCCACTTCCGGGAAAATCCGTCCCATGGCTGGGAAGGGCACGGTAAACAGCTGGGGGAGCAAAAGCAGAAGGGCCGATGGATCGCTCCATCGGCCCTCGACTTCAATTGGCGGAGTGGACGGGACTCGAACCCGCGACCCCCGGCGTGACAGGCCGGTATTCTAACCAACTGAACTACCACTCCGCATTAAACCTTGGCGTCCCCACGGGGATTCGAACCCCGGTTACCGCCGTGAAAGGGCGGTGTCCTAGGCCTCTAGACGATGGGGACCCGGACAAAACTGCCATTTCTTTCACGTTGCTTGGTGGAGGTAAGCGGGATCGAACCGCTGACCTCTTGCATGCCATGCAAGCGCTCTCCCAGCTGAGCTATACCCCCGTTGCCGTGAAAGAGCGCGCATTATAGGGACTCGAAACGGGCTTGTAAACACCTTTTCCGCCGCTGCGGCTCAGGAATTCCGGTGCAGTGCGGCGAGCACTTTTTCCCGTCCGACGAGGTGCAAGACAGCATCCACGGACGGCGTTTGAGCCTGGCCGGTGAGGAGGATGCGGAGCGGCATGGCCAGCTTGGGCATCTTGAGCCCGTGCTTGGCGACGGTCTCCTTGATGAGCGCCGCAATGGCTGGTACCTCCCAGGCCACGGCGGCAATGCCCGTGGCGAAATCCGCCAGGGCCGGCCGCGCCTCGTCGCCCAGGTGTTGTGCAAGCAGTTCCGGCGCGGGGCTGATCGGGGTGTAGAACACTTCGACCGCGTCAGCGAGGGCGTTCAGGGTATTGCAACGATCCTGGTAGAGAGCCACCGCCCGGACGAGGTCCGGGCCGCCTGCCGTGGCAATGCCTCGGGCGGTCAGGCGGGTTTCTACCTGAAGCGCCAGCTCGGCCGCAGGGGCTTGCTTGAGGTAGTGCTGGTTCAGCCACAGGAGCTTTTCGGTATTGAACTGGGCGGCGGAGGCGGTGATATGGTCCAGGTCGAACCACTGCACCAATTGCTCGCGGGAAAAAATTTCGTCGTCACCATGGGACCAGCCCAGGCGCGCCAGGTAGTTGATGACGGCCTCCGGCAGGTAGCCGTCATCGGCGTACTGCATGACCGACACAGCGCCATGGCGCTTGGAAAGCTTGGTCCCGTCGTCACCCAGGATCATGGACAGGTGGGCGTACTGGGGCACGGTGGCGCCCAGGGCGGCGAGGATGTTGATCTGGCGGGGGGTGTTGTTGACATGGTCGTCACCGCGGATGACGTGGGTAATGCCCATGTCCCAGTCGTCCACGCAGACGCAGAAGTTGTAGGTGGGGGTGCCGTCGGCGCGGGCGATGATGAGGTCGTCGAGTTCCGCATTGGCGAACTCGATGCGTCCCTTCACCTGGTCCTCCCAGGCGACGAGGCCTTCCTTGGGGTTCCTGAAGCGCACGACCGGGGGTACGCCAGGGGGCGGGGTGGGAAGGGTCTTGCCGGGCTCCGGTCGCCAGCGGCCGTCGTAGCGGGGTTTTTCCTTCCTGGCCTCCTGCTCGGCGCGCAAAACGTCCAGTTCCTCGCGGGTTGTATGGCAGTAATAGGCGGTGCCAGCATCGAGCATCTGCTGGATTACTTCCTTGTACCGGTCCATGCGCTGCATCTGGTAGAAGGGGCCTTCGTCATGGGCCAAGCCAAGCCACTGCATGCCATCGAGGATGGCCTGAACGGCCTCGGGGGTGGAGCGGGCGACATCGGTATCCTCGATACGCAGGATGAATTGTCCGCCATGGCGGCGGGCGTAGGCCCAGGAGAAGAGTGCGGTGCGGGCACCGCCGATGTGCAGAAAACCGGTGGGGCTGGGGGCGAAGCGGGTGCGGACTTGCGACATGGGAAAAGGCCGTGGAGAGCGGGGAAAAGGCGCCTATTCTAGCCGAGCCCCGGTTTGACCGCCCCCGGCTCTTGTGGTTAAATGCGCGCCTCTCGTGCGGGCGGCTAGCTCAGCGGTAGAGCACTGCCTTCACACGGCAGGGGTCACAGGTTCGAACCCTGTGCCGCCCACCAGTTCGAGAACGACATCAACCCGCGGGGCCCAGGGCACTGCGGGTTTTTTGTTGCCTTGCGGGCGCTCAAAGCCGGTCGGGATCCCGGGGCGCAACGGGCGCGGCCCGGAGCGACGGTGCGATCTGCTACCATTCTGCCCCTCAGTTCTCGCGCCGCCCCTTGTCCTCCCTCGCTCCCTTCTTCGCTCCCGATGGCCCGCTGGCAGCGGCCATTCCCGGCTATCGCGTGCGCGGGCAGCAGGTGGAAATGGCCGAGCGCATCGCTGCCGCCATCGAGCAGCATGCGGTCTTCGTCGCCGAGGCGGGGACCGGCACGGGAAAGACCTTTGCCTATCTGGTGCCGGCTTTGCAGTCGGGAGGCAAGGTCATCGTATCCACCGGGACCAAGACCCTGCAGGACCAACTGTTCACCAAGGACATCCCGACGGTGCGCGAGGCCCTGGGCGCCCCGCTGCGGGTGGCCCTGCTCAAGGGGCGGGCCAATTATGTGTGTCCCTATCATTTGCAGCACGCCCTGGCCGAAGGCCGCTTTCTCAGCCGCCAGGATGCCGCCGATGCCCGCCGCATATCCGCCTTCGCCAAGTTCACCCGTAGCGGCGACAAGGCGGAATGCCACGATGTGTCGGAAAATTCGCCGGTTTGGAACGCAGCGACCTCGACCCGGGAAAACTGTCTCGGGCAGGAATGTCCCGAGGTCAAGGGCTGCTTCGTCCTCCAGGCGCGGCGGGAGGCCCTGGCCGCCGATCTGGTGGTGGTCAATCACCACCTTTTCTTCGCCGATGTGATGCTTCGCGACGAGGGCACGGCCGAACTGCTGCCGGCCTGCAACACGGTCATTTTCGACGAGGCCCACCAGTTGCCCGAGGTGGCGACCCTGTTCTTCGGCACCACGGTTTCCTCGGCGCAGGTTCTCGATCTGGCCCGGGACACGCGTTCGGAGGGGTTGCTCCATGCCCGCGACTGCCTCGACCTGCCTGAGGCCAGCCGTCGCCTGGAAAAGGCGGCCAAGGACTTGCGCCTTGCGGTGGGTGTCGAGACGGGTCGCTTTGCCGCACCGCAACTGGAGGAGAGGGCGGAATTCGCTCCTGCCCTGGCTGCACTTCTGACCGAACTGGAACAATTTTCCGCCCTGTTGCAGAGCCAGGCGGAACGCGCGGAAGGCCTGGAAAACTGCTGGCTGCGGTCCCTGGAACTCACCGCCCGGCTGGAGGCCTGGCGCAAGCCGGGGGAGGGGGGCACGGTGCGCTGGGCCGAGGCCTTCAGCCAGTCCCTGCAACTGAACCTGACCCCCCTGGACGTGGCGGATATTTTCAAGAAGCAGATGGGGGGCCACCCGCGGGCCTGGATATTCACTTCCGCCACCCTTGCCGTGCAGGGCAATTTCGCCCATTACTGCGGCGAACTGGGGCTGGGCGAACCGGATACCGGCTGCTGGCACAGCCCCTTCGATTTCGGCCGGCAGGCGGTTCTCTACGCGCCCCTCGGCCTGCCGGACCCCAACGCGCCCCGGTTTACGGAAGGGGTGGTGGACGCGGCCTTTCCCGTGCTGCGGGCCGCCGGTGGACGAGCCTTCTTTCTCTGCACCAGCCTGCGGGCCATGCGCCGCGTGCACGAGTTGCTCAAGGGGCGGCTGGAGGACGAGGGCCTGGATTTTCCGCTGCTGCTGCAGGGGGAGGGGAGCAAGAACGATCTCCTGGAGCGCTTCCGCCGCGCCGGCAACGCTGTCCTGGTGGGCAGCCAGAGCTTCTGGGAGGGCGTGGACGTGCGGGGCGAGGCGCTTTCCCTGGTGGTCATCGACAAGCTGCCCTTCGCGCCCCCCGACGATCCGGTGCTGGCCGCCCGCATCGACCAGCTGAAGCGTCAGGGGCGCAACGCCTTCATGGAATATCAACTGCCCAAAGCGGTCATCAACGTAAAGCAGGGGGCCGGCCGCCTGATCCGGGACGAAAGCGACCGGGGCGTGCTGATGATCTGCGACCCACGGCTCATCGCCAAGCCCTACGGGCGGCGGGTGTGGCAGAGCCTTCCCCCCATGAAGCGCAGCCGGGAACTGTCCGAAGTGCTGGCCTTTTTCGCCGCGCCATGAGCGAAATTCCAACGCTGCGGGCCGATCTTCCCGCCGACTGCCACGCGGCGGCGGCAGCGCTCAACCGCGACTGCGCCTGCCTTTCCGTGGATCGGCAAGCCCTGGCGGCGGCGCTGGCGGCGGGCGGCATCGACGCTGCCGCCCTGGCGGAAAGTCGTCCCCATCTCTTTTCCGACACCGTGGTCTTCGTGGGCGAGAAAAGTCTGCGCCGCATGGCCGATCTGGTGGCGGCGGTGGAGCGCGTGGTGGCGCTGCCCGCGTGGCAGGCGCGGGTGCTTTCCCGCTCGCCGGCCATCGCCAGCCACGGGGTGGCGCACCCCGGAGTTTTCCTCGGGTACGACTTCCACCTGGACGACGACGGCCCGCGCCTCATCGAAATCAACACCAACGCCGGCGGCGGCCTGCTCAACGCCCATCTGGCCGGCGCCCAGCGCACCTGCTGCGGCCCCATCGCCCCCCGCTTGCCCGACCCCGCAGCCGTCGAAGCCGCCTTCCTCGCCATGTTCCGTGCCGAATGGCAGGTCCAGCGGGGAGCAGCCCCCTTGCAACGCATCGCCATCGTGGACGAATCCCCGGCGGAGCAATACCTGGCCCCGGAATTCGAGCTTTTCCGCCGCCTCTTCCAGGAAGCCGGAATCGCTGCCGTGGTGGCCGATCCTGGGGATCTGAGCTGGGACGGCCAGCGGCTGCGCTGCCAGGGCGAGGGGATCGATCTGGTCTATAACCGGCTCACCGACTTCGACCTCGACGAACCGGCCCAGGCCGCCCTGCGGCAAGCCTACCTGGCCGACGCCGTGGTGCTCACCCCCCATCCGCGGGCCCATGCGCTCTACGCCGACAAGCGCAATCTCGTCCTCCTGTCGGATGCCGGCGCCCTGGAAGCAATGGGCGTTGCGGCGGCGACGCGGGACATCCTTCTGGCCACGGTTCCCCTCACCGTGGCCGTGACGGCCGAGGGTGCGGAGCGCTTCTGGAGCGAGCGGCGCCGCTGGTTCTTCAAGCCCGCCGCGGGATTCGGCAGCCGCGCCGCCTACCGCGGCGACAAACTCACCCGCCGGGTCTTCGAGCAAATCCTGGCCGGCGACTACATCGCCCAGGCCATCGTCCCGCCCTCGGAGCGCCGGGTGCATGTCGATGCCGCCCCGCAGGACCTCAAACTCGACCTGCGCTGCTACGCCTACGCCGGCCAGGTGCAGCTGGTGGCGGCCCGTCTTTATCAAGGACAGACCACGAATTTCCGCACGCCGGGCGGGGGTTTTGCGGCGGTGGTTCCGGTTCCCGGCCACAGTACAATCGCGCCATGAAAGTATTCGCCATCGCCGGCTACTCGGGTTCCGGCAAGACCACCCTCCTGGAAAAAGTCATTCCCTGCCTGACCGGCCGCGGGTTGAAGGTTTCCGTCATCAAGCACACCCACCACGGCTTCGACATCGACCGCCCGGGCAAGGATTCCTACCGCCACCGGGAAGCGGGGGCCCATGAGGTGATGATCGCCTGCGGCGTGCGCTGGGCCCTGATGAAGGAACTGCGGGATGGCCCAGAACCCTGCCTGGACGATCTGCTGGCCCGCCTGGAGCCCTGCGACCTGGTGCTGGTGGAGGGCTTCAAGCGCGAGCCCATCCCCAAGCTGGAGGTGTACCGCCCCGCCAACGGCAAGCCGCCCCTCTACCCGGAATGGCCCGACGTCGTTGCCGTCGCCACCGAAGTCCCGCTGGATACCCCCTTGCCCCAGCTTCCCATCAATGACCCGGAGGCGGTGGCCGCCTTCATCGTCGCTTACCTCAAGCTCTGACGGGCATGCGCAGAGACTGTCCCGAGTGATGCAAGACGCTGCCCTGCCCGTTTCCCTCACCCCCGGCCCCTCTCCCGCGATGCGGGCGAGGGGAGGTCACCGAGACGCTTCGCGTCTTCCACGATAAAGCCCATGCTCACCTTCGAAGATGCCCTCGGCAAGCTGCTTGCCGCCGCTCAGCCGGTCACCGAGACCCGTAGCCTGCCCCTTACCGCCGCCGCCGGGCGGGTGCTGGCGGCACCCCAGTTTTCCACCGTCGCCGCGCCGCCCCTGGACAATTCCGGCATGGATGGCTACGCGGTGAAGAGTGCCGACATTCCCGTTGCCGGCACCCGCCTGCCGGTGAGCCAGCGCATTCCCGCCGGCTCCGTCGGGATGCCCTTGCAGCCGGGCACCGCCGCCCGCATCTTCACCGGCGCACCGATCCCCGCCGGGGCAGACGCGGTGATCATGCAGGAGCTGTGCGAGGCCGGTGACGACGGCGTGGTCATCAACCAGGTGCCGACGCCGGGCCAGAACATCCGTTGCGCCGGCGAGGACATCGCCGTCGGCGCCGAAATCCTCGCCGCCAGCATCAAGTTGCGGCCCCAGGACATCGCCCTGGCCGCTTCCGCCGGCCTGCCCGAGTTGCCCGTCTATCGGCGCCTGCGGGTCGGCGTTTTCTTTACCGGCGACGAGCTGGTGCAGCCCGGCGAGCCGCTGCCCCCCGGGGCCATCTACAACTCCAACCGCTACGCCCTGCGTGCCTTGCTGGAAGGTCTGGGCTGCGAGGTGCGCGACCTCGGCCAGGTGCCGGACACGCTGGACGCCACCAAGGACGCCCTGCGCCGGGCGGCCGCCGACAACGATCTCATCGTCACCAGCGGCGGCGTCTCGGTAGGCGAGGAAGACCACGTCAAACCGGCGGTGGAGGCGGAAGGCCGCCTCGACATGTGGAAGATCGCCATCAAGCCGGGCAAGCCCCTGGCCTTCGGCGAAGTTCGCAAGGACGATGGCAAGGCCTGGTTCATCGGCCTGCCGGGCAACCCGGTGTCGGCCATCGTCACCTTCATGATCATGGTGCGGCCCTTCGTCCTGCGCCTGCAAGGCATCCGCGACGTGACGCCCCGGGCCTTCACCCTGCGTGCCGACTTCGACTGGAAGAAGCCCGACGCCCGGGCCGAATTCCTGCGCGGGCGCAGGAACGAAGGCGGCGGCGTCGAACTCTATCCCAATCAGGGGGCCGGCGTCGTCACCTCGCTCTGCTGGGGCGACGGCCTGGTCCTCAACCCGCCGGGACAGCCGGTCGCCAAGGGTGATCCGGTGCGTTTCGTGCCTTTTACGGAATTGCTGTGATGAGCGTGCAAGTGCTGTATTTCGCCGGCCTCAGGGAAGCCCTCGGCTGCGCCGGGGAGAAGATCGACCTGCCGGCCGGTGTCGCCACCGTGGGCGGCCTCAAGGACTGGCTGGCGGGGCAGGGCCGGGGAGCGCTGGCCAGCGCCCGGAACCTGCGCTGCGCCGTGAATCAGGAAATGGTGGGGCCCGAGGCGGCCGTCAAGGCCGGCGACGAAGTGGCCTTCTTCCCGCCGGTGACGGGGGGCTGAGATGAGCATCCGCGTCCAGGAAGCCGATTTCGACGTCGGCGCCGAACTTGCCGCCCTGCGTGCTGGTGACGCCCGGGTCGGCGCCCTGGCCAGCTTCATCGGCCTGGTGCGGGATGTGAATGACGGCAGCAGCGTCTCGCAGATGACCCTTGAACACTATCCCGGCATGACCGACAAGGCGCTGGAGGCCATCGTCACCGAAGCCAAGGGCCGCTGGGACATCTACGACGCCCTGGTGATCCACCGGGTGGGGCCCTTGAAACCCTGCGATCAGATCGTCCTCGTGGCGGTGACCAGCGCCCATCGGGGCGAGGCCTTCGCCGCCTGCGAATTCATCATGGACTACCTGAAGACCCGCGCGCCCTTCTGGAAGCGGGAAGCTACCCCCGAAGGCGCCCGTTGGGTGGATGCGCGGGATAAGGACGATTCGGCGGCGGCACGCTGGACGAAGGGCTGATCCGCGGCGCAGCGGGCGGGTCGACACTCGACGCTTTCCCACCGGGGAAGCAGGGGCCAACGGAGTCCTACTTGCCAAAGAAGCCCTTGAGTCCGCCTTTGAGTTTGTCCGTAGCCTTGCTCTTGACCTCTTCTTTGGCCGCCTCCACCTTGGCCTTGGCGGCCGCGCCGATCAGGTCGCCGAATTCGAGTTTGTAGGCGAGCTTGTCGAAAGGGCCGTGGAGTCGCACGGGCACGGTCAGGCCCTTGAGATGGTCCAGATCCTTGCCTTCCTGACCCTTGCTCGAAGCCACCACGCTCACCTTGGCCAGGTAATCCAGGCGGTCGTTGCCGATATCGATGTCGCCCTTGCCGCCCAGGCGCAGGAAAGGCGACTTCATGTCGAGATCCTCGTTGTGGGCGACGCCGTTGGCGATGCGGAAACTGGCGGTCAGCTCGGAGAAATCGGTCTTTTCCCGGCCGTCGGCGTCGGCCGTGGCGCTTTCTTTGGCCCCCAGCTTGCCCTTGAGGTCGCGCAGGGTCTTGGCCAGGTTGATGCCCTTGACGGCGCCGTCCTTGAGGACCAGGTTGGCCGAACCGGCCAGGGCCTTCTTGAGGGCCGGTACCGTGTCGCCCCGGGTGGTGACGTCGACATTGACGGTGCCCCGGCCCTCCAGCGGATCCTTTTGCAAGGCGTCCTTGAGCAGGGGCTCGATGGCCACGTTGTTCAGGGCCTGCTTGATGGCGAACTCGTTATTGTTGGCATTGACCCCGATGCTGCCGGCCAGGGTGCCGCCGTAGAGGGCCGCGTTGAACGGGGCCACGTCGAGACGCCCACCGCGGGCGGCGATACGGGCATCGAGCTGGGAAACCTTGATGCGGTGGGCCTGAAGCTGGCCGATCTTTACCGTGCCGTCGAGATTGAGGGGTTTCAGAGCGGAAAGATCGATCTTGTCCTGGCCGGCAGGGGCCCCGCCGCTGCCGCCGGAAGAACCCGCCGGCACGGCCGTGCCGGCCGGCGCGGGGGGCAGGTAGCGGTCCACGTCGAGCTTGTCGATATCCAGGGAGAAGCCGAGGGCGAGGGGGTCGAACTGCCGTACGCCGAGGCGCAGGGCGATCTTCGACTCGTCGAGGGCGGTATGGAGAGCAAGGTCGGCGGTCTTCTTCTCCAGATTGGCCTGGACCTTGCCGTCGAGGGGCAGGTGCAGCTTCTTCATGGGCAGCGCCGGGCTGGCCACGTCGAGGGTGCCGGCGAGCTTGGCGAGGGCGACGGTCTGGGTGGCGCCGTCGTAGGCCACCGGTGAGGCGAGCTGGCCCTTGACGGTGGCATCGCCGGACTTGGCATCCAGATCCAGGCTGAAATTGCCGATGCGCAGGGCCTTGGCCGAGCCCTCGATGCCGGCCACCGCCGCCTTGGCGGCCAGGGACTTGCCCGGGCTGGCGAGATTGGCCGCCAGGGTGAGGGTTTCGCCCTTGGCAGAAGCGCCGTCGAGGTCCAGGAACGGTGCCGCAAGGATCAGCTCGAAGCGGTCGGCACCGCTGGCGCCCTTGGCGGACAGGGCCAGCTTTTCCACGTGGAAGCGGCCAGCGCCCGTGTCGCCCTGCAGGCGGCCGGTGGCGAGATTGAGGTCGGTGAGACGGGTGGTCTTGCCGGCTGCCTCGTCCCGATATTCCAGTTTGGCGTTGCGCAGGTCTACGCCGGCGATGTCGAAGTGCAGGGGCGTTGCCGGAGTGTTTTCCGCAGCCGGCTTTTTGTCATCCTTGGCCGCCTTTTCGCCGCCGCCAAGGTCATCGATATTCAGGCTGCCGTCCTTGTGCTTGGCCAGGGTGAGGGCCAGGCCATCGGCCTCGACCCGGCGCACTTCCACGCGCTTGGACAGGAGCGGCATCACGGCCACCGCTAGCCGCGCAGAGTCGAGGGCGACGAACTGGCCATGGCCGCCTTTCTCGGAAAGCGTCAGGTGGCCGATCTGCACCCCCACATCTGGCCAGACGGAGAGCTTGAGGGGGCCATCGATGACCAGTTTGCGTTGCGTCTTGGCCAGCACCTGCTGGCTGAGTTCTTCCTTGATGCGGGCCTCGTCGAAGAGGGCGTATAACAGCCCGACAGCACCGACGAGGAGGGCAAGCACGGCGATGGTGGCATAGGCGGCGATGCGAAGGGCTTTCATGGGACGGCCTCGTTTTGGGAAGGAGACTCATTCTATGCCAGCCGGGAAAGCCCGGGAGGGCCATTGAAATTTTCGCAAGCCCCCCAATCTGGGGAGCATCGGCAATACACCATTCAGGGAGCCCACCATGCGCCTCGACAAGTTCACCACAAAGTTCCAGCAAGCCCTGGGCGACGCCCAGAGCCTGGCCCTGGGCAACGATCAGCAATTCATCGAACCGCAGCACCTGCTGCTCGCCCTGCTCGGTCAGGAAGATGGCGGCACCGCTTCCCTGCTGGCCCGGGCCGGCGTTAATGTACCGGCCCTCAAGCGGGAGCTGGAAGGCGCCATGGTGCGCCTGCCCAAGGTGGAAGGCCACGGCGGTGACGTTTCTGTCGGCCGCGACCTGGGTAATCTCCTGAATCTCACCGACAAGGAAGCCCAGAAGCGGGGCGACCAGTTCATCGCCAGCGAGATGTTCCTTCTCGCCCTGTGTGACGACAAGAACGAGACCGGCCGCATGGCCAAACAACACGGCCTCAACCGCAAGGCCCTGGAGGCTGCCATCGACGCCGTGCGTGGTGGCCAGGGGGTCGATTCCCAGGAGGCGGAAGGCCAGCGCGAGGCTCTCGCCAAATATTGCATCGACCTTACCGAACGCGCTGCCCAGGGCAAGCTCGATCCGGTGATCGGCCGCGACGACGAGATCCGCCGCGCCATCCAGATCCTGCAGCGGCGCACCAAGAACAACCCGGTGCTGATCGGCGAACCCGGCGTCGGCAAGACGGCCATCGTCGAGGGCCTGGCCCAGCGCATCGTCAACGGCGAGGTGCCGGAGACCCTGAAGGGCAAGAAGGTCTTGGTGCTGGACATGGCGGGCCTGCTGGCTGGCGCCAAGTACCGGGGCGAGTTCGAGGAGCGGCTGAAGGCCGTGCTCAAGGACATCGCCAAGGACGAGGGCCGCATCATCCTCTTCATCGACGAGATCCACACCATGGTTGGCGCTGGCAAGGCCGAGGGCGCCATCGACGCCGGCAACATGCTGAAGCCCGCGCTCGCCCGGGGCGAGTTGCACTGCATCGGCGCCACCACCCTGGACGAGTACCGCAAGTACATCGAGAAGGACGCGGCCCTGGAGCGGCGTTTCCAGAAAGTGCTGGTGGAGGAGCCTTCCGTCGAATCCACCATCGCCATCCTGCGCGGCCTGCAGGAGCGCTACGAGCTACACCATGGCGTCGACATCACCGACCCGGCCATCGTCGCCGCGGCGGAGCTCTCTCATCGTTACATCACCGACCGCTTCCTGCCCGACAAGGCCATCGATCTCATCGACGAGGCGGCGGCGCGGATCAAGATGGAAATCGACTCCAAGCCGGAAGCCATGGACAAGCTGGACCGCCGCCTCATTCAGCTCAAGATCGAGCGCGAAGCGGTGAGGAAGGAGAAGGACGAGGCCTCCATCAAGCGTTTCGGCCTCATCGAGAGCGAAATCGCCAAGCTGGAGAAGGAATACTCCGATCTGGAGGAAATCTGGAAAGCCGAGAAGGCCCAGGTCCACGGTTCCGCCCACATCAAGGAAGAGATCGACAAGATCAAGGCCCAGATGGCGGAGTTGCAGCGCAAAGGCCAGTACGACAAGCTGGCCGAGTTGCAGTACGGCAAGCTGCCGCAACTTGAGGCGCAGCTGAAGGCGGCCGAGGTGACCGGCGACGGGGCAGGGCAGAAGAACAGGCTCTTGCGCACCCAGGTCGGTGCCGAGGAAATCGCCGAGGTGGTCAGCCGCGCCACCGGCATCCCGGTGAGCAAGATGATGCAGGGCGAGCGCGACAAACTGCTGAAGATGGAAGAGCGCCTGCACAAGCGGGTGGTCGGCCAGGACGAGGCCGTGCGCCTGGTGGCCGACGCCATCCGCCGCTCCCGGGCCGGTCTCTCGGACCCCAACCGGCCTTACGGCTCCTTTCTCTTCCTCGGCCCCACCGGCGTCGGCAAGACGGAGCTGTGCAAGGCCCTGGCAGAATTCCTGTTCGATTCGGAGGAACACCTCATCCGCATCGACATGAGCGAATTCATGGAAAAACACTCAGTGGCCCGCCTGATCGGCGCCCCGCCGGGCTATGTCGGCTACGAAGAGGGCGGCTACCTGACCGAGGCGGTACGCCGCAAGCCCTACAGCGTCATCCTGCTGGACGAGGTCGAGAAGGCCCATCCGGATGTCTTCAACGTCCTCCTGCAGGTGCTCGACGACGGTCGCATGACCGACGGCCAGGGCCGCACTGTCGATTTCAAGAATACCGTGGTGGTCATGACCTCCAACCTGGGCAGCCAGATGATTCAGCAGATGGCCGGCGACGACTACGGCGTGATCAAGATGGCGGTGATGGCCGAGGTGAAGACCTATTTCCGGCCGGAATTCGTCAATCGCATCGACGAAGTGGTGGTATTCCACGCCCTCGACGAAAAGCACATCGCCGGCATCGCCAAGATCCAGCTCGCCTACCTGGAAAAGCGCCTGGCCCAGCTCGAAATGGGCCTGGCGGTCGAAGACAGCGCCCTGAACGAACTGGCCGCGGCAGGCTTCGACCCGGTCTTCGGCGCCCGGCCCTTGAAGCGTGCCATCCAGCAGCACATCGAGAACCCGCTGTCCCGGGCCATTCTGGAAGGGCAGTTCGCGGCCAAGGATACGGTGCGGGTGCGCTGCGAGCACGGGGTGTTTCGCTTTCAGAAGACCTGATTGGGGCGTGGAGTTGGCCTTGTTAGCTCCAGGAACATGCGCCCCACGGCGGGCGATGACCTGCGGTGCCTGCAAGCGGGTGGCGAGGGGGCACACTCCAGACCCAGGGGCGTCACTCAGATAGCGCTGGCGGCTAGCTTCAAGTTTACATAATACAAATTATGCGGGTTTTTCTATTCGGGAAGACCAGGCCTTAGGCCAGAAAAAAGCCCACGCTTGTCGGGCATGGGCTTCTTTTGCTGCGACCCCGATCACTGGGTTCGGGGTATTTCGGCTATACGCCGTTCAGGTCGTAACACGGATTTTTCAAAGGATTTCCTTCTCCAATGCCGTCGGGACTCCCCCATGAAGTGCGGCTTACGTCAGGGGCGTCCGCCTTGCCGCGGGGCGAACACGATCTAAGGCTAGCAGGAGCCGTGAAAAAATCCAGGGAGTCCGGAAGGAATTTTGGGTATAACCAAAGGCGCAAGTTGAACCCCTAGACGGGCTACCTTTGCGCGATAATACAATTCCCGCCCCCCGCTCTGTCCGTAGCATGGACAGACTCAGTTCAGTATTCGGTAGGTTCCATGGAATCCAGCATCGATCCCGGCACCCGCAAGCTCGTCAACGGGCAAACTCGCGTCTACTACGAGGGATACTGGATGAAAACCTATCCGGTGCCCGAGAATACCCTGGCTCACAAGAAAAGGCTGATCGAGGCCCTGACCCGACGCCTGTTCAACCATACGGAGCATGGGCTCAACATTCCCGGGAGCCGCCTCAACGAGGCGCGACTGGCTTACGAATGCGAGGCGGATTCGGCCAAGCGAAGGGTCAAGGGGGCGATGTACGCGGGGGCTATGTTCAACCGGGCGACCGATATTTTCCGCAACCTGGTCGAATTGCAGGAAGCGGGGGTCGAAATCCTTCCGAGTTACGAGTTGATGCGGGAGTGCGGGCGTTGTCTGCAGGAGGCCTATACCCTCTGCCGTCTGGTCCTGCATCGAAGCGGCGAGGAAAGTATCGATGAACTCTGGGGTGAGCCCTTCCGGGCTTTCAGCATCCCCCTCGAGGAGTTTTACGAGAGCCGCTATATCAAGATCGGCCAGGCCAAGCGCGACATTGACCGCATTGCTGACGTGATGGTGAACACCTTTGCGCGGCTGCGGATGTTTCCCGACATTGGCCCGATCATCCGGGAGTTTGCGCTGGCGGCCAAGATCAAGTGTGAGACCCTGCGCACGGATCCTGACATTTTCGATGCCTGGGCCAATTTTGCCGCCGCGGCCGAGCGTCTCGTCGGGTCCAAGCCGGAGATGACTGCAACCCCCGGCGATCCCGAGCTCCGCATGGCGGATTGTGCCCACAAGCTGATCTGGAATGGTCGCGACCTCATTTTCCACATCACCCGAGCCCGTGTCCCCATGCCCAAGTCGACCCGGGACTTCATGACCCGCTGCAATCAGTTTGCGGCCACGGGGTCCACCCTGGACGAGTGGATTCCCCTCCCCGCCTGATCAAAGCCGCGCTTCAGTAGTCATCGCGTCCCCAGGGCTCCGGGGCCGGTTTGGCTTCGTGCTGTGCCGCGGCGCTCTGGGCTTGGTAGGCGCGGACATAGGGGACGTAATCCTGGTCGACCACCCGGATGTGACGGAAGAACCAGCCATTGATGAGAAACCGGACTTCTTCGGCAATGGCGTCCAGGGAAAGAGTCCTGGCGTTTTCCAGAAGATTCAGAAGCATACGCCGGAATTCGGCGTGGGTTTGCCGGTGCTCCGCGAGCTTGGGGTAGCCACAGGCGGCCATCAATTCCTCTTCTTCCCGCAGGTGCGTCTTGATGTAGTCCATCAAGGTGGCGAGGGTCTTCATGACCCGAATCTGATCGCCGTCCCCTTCGAAGCTCGCTGCAAGCTCAAAAAGGCGGCGATGCTGATCGTCGATCAGGGGCAAACCAACTTCGAGGCTGGGAGACCACTCGGCGTATTCGATGTAACGTTTGTCCATGGTCGGCCCCGCTATTTCACTTCAAGCGTGACCGATTTGCCCGATCTACCCCCCGCCTTGCGCAGCGCGCCGGCGATATCGGTGTGGTTGTAGCGCAGGGCGATGTCGATGGCGGAATCCCCGTTCTCGTTGGTCCGGTTGGGATTGGCGCCGGCACGCAGGAGGGCGTCGACCACCTCTGCAAAACCCCCTCGTGCCGCCGCCATCAGGGCCGTCGTGCCGTTGTCGCTGGCCGCATTGACGTCGGCCCTGGCCTT
This sequence comes from Betaproteobacteria bacterium, assembly GCA_016720065.1. Taxonomy (NCBI): domain Bacteria; kingdom Pseudomonadati; phylum Pseudomonadota; class Betaproteobacteria; species Betaproteobacteria bacterium. The sequence continues at coordinate 845,940 of JADJXY010000002.1, forward strand.
GAGGAGGGTGTGAGTGACCGCCAGATGCCCGTTGAAAGCCGCATAGATCAGGGGTGTCCAGTCCGGGGTATTGACGTGGGCTCCCGCGGCGATCAGTTTCTCTGCGATGGCGACATCGCCCCGAAGCGCGGCGAGTCGCAGGGGAGAATCCCCGGCGCTGTTGCGCATATTTACCTTGGGGCGCTGGGCCAGCAGGGTATCGACGAGGCGTCCGTGGCCGTCGCGAACCGCGAGCATGAGCAGGCTATTGCCTTCCGGGTCGGTCGTATCCACGTCGGCCCCTCGCTTGATCAGCGCTGCAACCGCATCCGCGTCGCCGCTCCTCGCGGCAGCGATGAGGTCATCGTAGGTGCCGGCCGAGGCGGCGCCAGTCAGACCGAGCAGGAACAGGGTGGCAACAAGGGTCTTGATACGCATCTTGATACGCATGGCTTCAGGGTTTGGCGGCGATAAAGAGTCGGTAGAAATTGGCGCTGGTAGCTTCGGCGATGCGGGAAAAGGACTCTCCCCTCAATTGCGCGATCTCCTCCGCCACATGGCGCACATAAGCAGGCTGATTGGGTTTCCCACGGTACGGCACCGGGGCGAGGTAGGGCGAATCGGTTTCGACCAGAATGCGGTCCAAAGGTGCCCGGCGCGCCACCTCCTTGACTGCAGCCGCGTTCTTGAACGTGACGATGCCGGAGAACGAGAGGTACATGCCCAGCCCCAATGCCTCTTCGGCGACCGACCAATCTTCCGAGAAGCAGTGCATGACGCCCCCGACCTCGGCGGCGCCCTCCTCCCGCAGGATGGAGAGCGTGTCCTGCGCCGATTCCCGCATGTGGATGACCAGGGGCTTGCCGCAATCCCGTGCGGCGCGGATATGGCAGCGGAAGCGTTCCCGTTGCCACTCCGGCCTATCCTTCTGCCAGTAATAGTCCAGGCCGGTTTCGCCGATGGCGATGACTTTGGGGTGTGCGGCCAGACGAACCAGTTCGGCGATGGAAGGCTCGTGCACATCGGTGTATTCCGGGTGGACGCCCACCGTGGCCCATAGTGCGGGGCTGGACTCGGCGACTTCCAGGACGCCGGGCAAATCCTCGAGATTGACCCCGATGCATACCGCGCACCGCACTTCGGCGGCCGCCATGGCCGTGAGCACCTCGGGCAGACGCTCGCGCAAGCCGGGAAAATCGAGATGGCAGTGGGAATCGACCAGCACCGGGCGGATCAGAGGGTGTGGGTCGGGCGGGAGGACTGCATGACCCCACCCAGAAGACCTTCGATTTTGCGCCGCGCTTCGACGCCACTTTCGTCGCTATTGAAATGAACGCCAATTCCCTGGGCACGGCCGTTCTGCGCCCCGGCAGGAGTCACCCAGACGACGGTACCGGCGATCGGTAGTTTGGCCGGGTCGTCCATGAGGGAGAGGAGCATGAATACCTCGTCGCCCAGGTTGTAGTTGCGGGTCGTGGGAATGAAGATGCCGCCATTGCGCAAATGGGGCATGAAGGCGGCGTAGAGGGCCGACTTGGAGTTGATGTTGAGCGACAGGACGCTCGGGCGCTGCGGAATCGGCTTGGCTTCGCTCATCGTCTTGGAGGGTTGGCGAAAAGACCGTGGTATTCGAGGAACAGGTTTTCGAGAAAGAGGCGACTGTTCAGGGGCTGCTCCACCTGGCGTCGGGACTCGACCAGGCGCCGATGGAAGCCGACCAGCCCGTGCAGGGAGAGCCGCTCGACCATGGACGCCATTGTAGCCTGATGCAGGACGAAATATCTCGCCGGCAAGCCACTGGCGGCCAGTGTGAGATCCACGATCCACTTCTGGGCAAATTCGACCACGTCGCGCAGGCCTGGGCTGCCCTTGCCATCCTTCAATAGGCGATCCAGGTCGGCGGCGGCCCCCAGGGGTTCACCATCGGGTGCCGCCAGGCGGTCTGCCAGCACGCCGATCCAGTCCCCCTGCCCCTTTGCCGCGAGTTCCCGGGCGAGAAAAGGTGCCCCCCCTGCCAGGGCAAGCCAGCGCCCGGGATCGGAAACTCCGGATTTTCCCAGGGCGTTCAGGGCGGCGCCGGGATCAGGGCGCGGCACGTTTTCAAGCTGGCAACGGCTGCGGATGGTGGGCAGGAGGCGGGTGGGTTCGTGGCTGACCAGCAGGAAGAGCGTTCCTGCACCCGGTTCCTCCAGGGATTTCAAGAGGGCGTTGGCGGTATTGCGGTTCATGGCCTCGGCGGGATGGACGAGGACGATGCGAGCCCCTGCCCGGTGGGCCCCGACGGCGAGGAATTCCTCCAAGCCCCGGACCTGGTCGATGGTGATTTGCTGGCTGGGTTTCTTTTTTTCGGCCTTCCCTTCGCTCTCGTCGTCGCCAAGAGCCAGGGCTTCGGGTTGCAAGAGGCGGAAATCCGGGTGGTTGCCCTGGGCCATCCAGCCGCAAGCCAGACATTGACCGCAGGCCAGGCCGTCCTGCCGGGGGCTCTCGCACAGCAGGCTGGCGGCGAAGGACTGGGCGAGCGCCAGTTTTCCCAGGCCCCGGGGACCGGCCAGAAGCAGGGCGTGGGGCAAGCGATCGCGCCGGGCGAGGAGGCGACACCAGACAGGAAATAGAATATCAATTGCGTTCATAAACATATTGATGCAACGATATCCTCAAGTACGTTCACAATTTCGTCTCGGGGGCGGTTGGCGTCGATGACGCGTATCCGCCCCGGGTGTGCAGCGGCCCGATCGAGGTAGGCTTGACGCACCCGACGGTGGAAATCCGCCTTCTCCTGCTCGAAGCGGTCGAGGCTGCGACTGGTCAGGGCGATGCGCTCCCGCGCCACCTCCAGCGGGAGATCGAAAAGCAGGGTGAGATCGGGCTGCAATGTTCCGTGCACCCAGTTTTCCAGGATCTGGATGCGGGCCCGGTCGAGGCCGCGGCCGCCCCCCTGATAGGCGTGGGTTGCGTCGGTGAAGCGGTCGCAGACCACCCACTCCCCCGCTGCCAGCGCCGGTTCGATGACCTGCGCCAGGTGCTCCCGGCGGGCGGCAAACATGAGCAGGGTTTCCGTCTCCAGGTGCATGGCCTGCCCCAGCAACAGTTCCCGCAGGCGCTCGCCGAGAGGGGTTCCCCCCGGCTCCCGGGTCACGCGAACGGATTTGCCCCGGTGGCGCAGCTGCTCGGCCAGCCATTCCACGTGGCTGCTCTTTCCGGCGCCGTCGATGCCCTCGAAGGTGATGAATTTGCCTTTCACTTGCCTCCCCGCTGGTAGCGATTGACGGCCCGGTTATGCTCCTCCAGGGTTCTGGAAAACTGACTGCTGCCGTCGCCGCGGGCCACGAAGTAGAGCGCGTCGCTGGCCGCAGGATGCAGAGTGGCCTGGAGCGAGGCCAGGCTGGGCATGGCGATGGGCGTGGGCGGCAGCCCGGGCCGGACATAGGTGTTATAGGGGCTGTCGGCAAGAAGGTCTTTCTTGCGCAAATTGCCGTCGAAGCGATCGCCCAGGCCGTAGATAACCGTGGGATCAGTCTGCAGCAGCATGCCGGAACGCAGGCGATTGATGAAAACCGCAGCGATGAGCGGTCTATCGGCGAGGCGTCCGGTCTCCTTTTCCACGATGGAAGCGAGGATGAGGGCCTCGTAGGGCGATTTGAGGGGCAGGCCGGGGGCCCGTTGCTCCCATTCGGCGGCCAGGCGGCGATGCATGGCGCGGTACGCTCGGGCCAAAAGGTCGAGGTCCGAGGACTGCTTGTCGAAGAGGTAGGTATCCGCAAGAAACAGACCCTCTCCACGGCGCGCGTCTATGCCCAGACGGGACAGCAGTTCGGCTTCGCTCAGTCCCTGGGATTCCTGGGCGAGGTCCGGATGGGCGGCGAGTTTCTCCCTCCACTGGCGCAGGGTGAGGCCCTCGACCAGGGTGAGTTCGCCCTGGGTGAACTGGCCCCGGGTCAGTTTGGCGAGGATTTCCCAGGGGGTAGCGCCGCGCTGGATGGAATAGCTCCCGGCCTTGATCGTCGTTTCAGCCCGCATGACCTTGGCCAGAAGCACCATCAGGTTCGGGTTGATCCTGACGCCGGCGTCGTTGATGAGGCCGAGCGCACTGCGCAGCCCCGTCCCGGCGGGAATACGGAAGTCCGCGGCCGTCTCGGCCGTGGCGACGGGGTGAGTCGCCCAGCGATAGAGGCTTCCGGCGATCACCGCCAATGCGATGAGGGCAAGAACGAGGAGGAATTGAAGGTGGCGCAAAGAGGGGCTCTGGGGCCGAGTCGGCGGCGACGGGCGATATAATAGCCCATCCCCTCCACCCCACCGCGAGACCCCGAACCACCATGAATTCCCCCTGGCGCCCCATTCTGGAAACCGCCGGTGCCGTCTGCGGCCCGGACTCGAACGAGATCGACCACTTTGGCGACGCTGCCGCGGAAAGCGCCGCCGCCCGGGATGCAACGGTCGTCGTTCCCCTCCTGCATCTTGGCGTCATCGGCATCGAGGGCGACGACGCCAAGTCCTTCCTCCACAACCAGTTGACCAGCGACATCAACCATCTGGGCGAGGCCGGCGCCCAGCATTCCGCCTGGTGCACCGCCAAGGGGCGCATGCTGGCGAGCTTTCTCGTCTGGCGCCAGGGCGAGGGCTACTGTCTGGCCATGGCCGCCGAACTGGTGAGCGACCTGGCCAAGCGCTTCCGCATGTACATCCTGCGGGCCAAGGCCGGCGTGACCGACCTGTCCGGGACGACGCTGCTCATCGGCCTGAGCGGTCCCAAAGCAGCAGAAGCCTTGAGGGCTGCCGGATTGCCTCAGCCTGAGGGCGTTCTGGGGGTGGCCGCAGGCGGCGAAGCACGGGTGCTGCATCTGGACGCGGATCGTTTCGTGGTGGCGGTTCCCGAACCGCAGGCAGCGGCAGTGTGGGCCGCCCTCGCCGCCATCGCCCGGGCGGCCGGAACCAGCGCGTGGCGCTGGCTGGATGTCCGCGCAGGACTTCCCCTGGTCACCGGGGCCACGCGGGAGGAATTCGTGCCCCAGATGGCCGATTTCGAGAAGATCGGCGGGGTAAGCTTCCACAAGGGCTGCTATCCGGGGCAGGAAGTCGTCGCGCGGACCCAGTATCTGGGCAAAGTCAAACGCCATCTCTACAGGGTGTCCTGCGCTGCACCGCTGGTGGCCGGGGGCGACCTGCATTCACCGGACAATCCCGATCAGGCCAGCGGCAAGATCGTGCTGGCGGCGCCCTCCCCTGACGGTGGCTACGAAGCCCTGGCCGTGGTGCAATCCAATTTCAGCAGCAATCTCCGCCTGGGTTCCCTGGAAGGTATTCCCGTCGAGGCCGTCGCCGTCAATTCCTGAGGGATTGGCGCGCTCTGCATGTGCCTCATCCTTGTCGCCTGGCAGCAGCACCCGGATTTTCCCCTGGTGGTTGCGGCCAACCGGGATGAGTTCCACGCCCGGCCGACCGCTGCCGCGGCGGCCTGGCCCGAGGGGCAGAGCGTCATCGGCGGCCGGGATCTTGAAGCCGGAGGCAGTTGGCTTGGGTTTTCGAGCGGAGGACGCTTTGCGGCCGTCACCAATGTGCGCGAACCTGGACGCCCACGCGGCCCCTATTCCCGTGGCTGGCTGCCCCGGGACTTCCTGCTGGGCGCTGAAGGGGCCTGGACTTACGGCCAGACCGCGGCGGGGCGCGAAACTTCCGGATTCAATCTGCTGGTCTGCGATTTCCGCGATCTCGTGTATTGCTCCAACCGCGACGGTCCGGCACGAAAACTGGCGCCGGGCATTTACGGCGTATCCAATCACCTCCTCGACACGCCCTGGCCCAAGCTCACAGCGGCCAAGGCCGCTTTTGCGGCAGCCCTGGCGAATTTGCCCGATCGCGAGCGGTTCTTTGCACTTCTGGCGGATCGGGAAATCGTTTCTGACCGGTACTTGCCCGCCACCGGGGTATCCCTCGAATGGGAGCGCCTGCTGTCGGCCATCTTCGTCCTGTCGCCCACCTACGGCACGCGGGCCTCGACGGTGGGCATGGTGACCCGCTCGGGAAGCGCCCTCCTGGAAGAGCGCAGTTTCGATTGCAGCGGCCAGCTGCTTCAGTCTTCGCTGATCTCGACCGGCGTATAGACGGGCACCCGGTCGAACAGATCGACCACGTCGGCATTGCGCATGCGGATACAGCCGTGGGAGCCTGGCCGGCCCATCTCGGCGCTGTCCGGGCTGCCGTGGATATAGATGTAGCGGCGCATGGTGTCGCAGGAGCCCAGCCGATTGCGGCCGGGTTCGCAGCCGGAAAGCCACAGAATACGGGTGAGAATCCAGTCGCGGTCCGGGTAGGCGGCGGCCAGATCGGCGCTCCACAACTCCCCCGTCGGCCGGCGGCGCACGAATACCGTGTTTTCCGGGCAGCCATCGCCAATCTTGGCCCGGATCAGGTGCCGACCCCGCGGAGTGCGGTAGCTGCCGGGCGTCTCCCCTACCCCGGCTTTGGCCGTGGACACCTCATAGCGGCGGATGAGCTTGCCCTGGGCATCGATCAGGCAGAGGCTTTGTTGCGCGACGGAAATGAAGATTCTCATGGCGCCTTGTTGCGACGTGCGGCAAAGAAGCCCGAAAGCAGGGCCGCGCATTCCTCGGCCAGCACGCCTCCTTCGACTTCGGTGTGGTGATTGAGGCGTTCGACGGCAAAGAGGTCGATCACGCTGCCATGGACGCCCGTCTTTGGATCCCGGGCACCATAGACCACGCGGGCGATGCGGGCGTGCATGATGGCTCCGGCGCACATGGCACAGGGCTCCAGCGTGACGTACAAGGTGCACCCCGGCAGCCGGTAGTTGCCGAGTTGCTGCGCGGCATCGCGCAGGGCCGCGATCTCTGCATGGGCGGTGGGGTCTTTGCCGCCGATGGGGGCGTTGTACCCCCGTCCGACGATCAGGCCGTCCCGAACCACCAGGGCACCGACCGGCACCTCTCCCTGTTCCTCCGCGGTTTGCGCGAGAACGAGGGCCTGGCGCATGAAGGCCAGGTCGTCGGGCACGCCGCTTCGGGCCGTCGAAGGCGTGGCGGAAACGGTCTCTTGCATTGCAACAGCTCCCTCTCTGTCATTTTCTGCCAGCGATAAAGGAACTGCTTGGGAGCTGCACGACGGAAATGCCCTTCCTGCCATGATCTTCTCCATCAAATCCGTTTCAATCCAGATGGTTGCAGGGATTTCCGTCTTCGTTGGCGTAAATTCGGGCCTGTCCGGCCTGTGGATAATTTTGTGGATTTCTACTTGACGGCGGGTATCAATACGCTCTGTCAATTCCGGCAAATTCCGCAATGCGTCGCAGCAAATTCATTTAAATATATTTATAATCAAAATATTGCGCAACTTATGTGATGTTCTACTTTAGATAAAGAAACGGCCTGGGCTGATTTGCCGGGCAGGTCGCGAATTTGTGTATAAGTCAAGTCTTGACAGTCGCGGGCAGTATCGGTCAAGCCCGCAGGTCCGTGGTGACCGAAGCCTGGCGAAGCTGCTTTGCGTGGCGATGGCGCGCCCGCAGACGGGGATCGGTCAGCACCAGACCCAGGGTTTCGCCGAACACCATGGCCACCCCCAGGACGGGCAGCACCAGCATCAGCCCTGGAACGCCGGCGACGGCGCCCCCCACGAAGATCATCAGGACGGTCAGAAGCGGATGCATGTTGAGGCTCTTGCCCACGGTCATGGGCATGAAGACGAAGTCGTCCAGCAGGCGCACGACAATGAAGAGCCCGACCGCCGCGTAGGCCACCTCGGGCCGCCCGGGGAAATCGGTGGCTGCGACCAGGACGACCAGGACACAACCCAGGATAGAACCAATGTAGGGGATCCAGGCGAGCACAGCGGTCGCCAGGCCGAGCAAGAGCGCCCCCGAGATGCCGATCACCCACAGGCCGATAGCGAGGCAGGCGGCATCGAGCAGGGTGAGCTGCATGAGTCCGACGAAATACAGTCTTGCGGTGCGGTCCACCTGATCGAGAAGGTAGAGCGTACGCTCGAAAAAGGCGTTGGGGACGGCGCGGCCGAGGAAGCGCTTGAAGCGCCAGCCGTCGCGTAACATGAAGAAGGCCAGGAAAGGCGCCAGGAGCAGTGACGGTGCCCAAGCCGCCAGACCGAGGGCGAATTCCCCGAGATACTTCTGGGCGAACTTGTCCGAATGTTCGGAAACCTGACGCGCCAGTTCCTCGCTGACCCGCGCCTGGGCCAGGATGGCGATACGTCCTTCGAGTTGTTGCAAGGTCGCGGTCACCAGGCTGAGGCCACCTTCGAGATAGCGCAGGGACGATTCCTGCCAGGTTACGGCGTGGGCGGCAACGCCGGGAAGCAGAAGGACGAAGCCCAGTGCCAGGGCAAGAAAGGCCGATCCCGCCACCAGGCCCGCCGCGCCATCATGAGAAACACCGGCCATGAGCAGACGGTGTTTCAGGGGCAACAGCAGGTAGTAGATGATCAGGGCGAGGATGAAGGGGACGACCAGCCAGAGGATTTTCTGGAAGAAGAAGAGCACCGCGCAGGTGGACGCGATGACGCCGACCCAGACGATGGGGCCGGAGCGATATTCGTCCGCCTCGGGAATCACCCGGTCGCCCCGTTGCCCGCCACCATCAGGCGCAGGCGCTGGCCGAGGTGGCGCGCCAGGGCTATGGCGATATGGCTCGCGATGTGGGCGTGGGATTGCAGCAGACGCTCGAAATCGCCCCGGAAGAGCACGGCGATTTCGGTTGTGTCCGCCGCCCGGGCCTGGGCCGAGCGGGGAGAATCGTCCAGCAAAGCCAGTTCGCCAAAGAAATCGCCGCTGCCCAGGCGGGCGATCGGCCGGTCGGCCTGCCCCTGGCGGCAGATGAGAACGCTGCCGCTGGCGATGACATAAAGCGCCTGCCCCTCCTCGCGCTCATCGAAAACGACTTCCCCGGCCAGGTAGCGCCGATCGTGCATGAAGCCTTCCACGATTTTCAATTCGCCCAGACTCAGGCCGGCGAAGAGGGCTGAACGGCCCAGGCGGTTGGACATAGCGGATTCAGCGGGGCGAAGGAAGCCGAACATGGGGGTCAAGGCCCGCAGGCGTGGTGGGGACGGCGAATTCTACCGCCCCGCCCTGGGGGCGTCATGCTTTCCTGAGCTTCCAGTCGGGATCAGCGCCTGTGCGTTTTTCGAGCGCACCCCGTCGCCGCGCACAGGCGAGCACGATCAAGGCGCAAAGCACAGCCACAGCCGGCGCCAGGGCGAACTTGGGCTACCCCGAGCGGGAGCGGTTGAGCGCGGTGGGCGGAGGGAAACCGAATTTTCACCGGCTCTCAGCGCGCGGCGATGACCCCGCAAGCCACCCGCGGTCCGGAGTTGCCCGCCGGCTGGCTCTTGAAATCGTCGGGACCGGCATGGACGATGACCGATCTGCCGACGACGCTGGCGTCACCGGAGGAGACGCTGAGGGCCGTGGTGGTGGCGCTCAGGCGAGCCACGCCGGAGGCGTCCGCCATCAATTGGGGAAGGTCCCCCGCATGGTGCTCGCCGTGACCCGGATGACCATGGGCCTTGCCGCCCGGGTTGAAGTGACCGCCGGCACTGGTGCCATCAGGAGCGCTGCAATCGCCTTTTTCGTGCACGTGGAAGCCGTGGGGCCCAGGTGATAGACCGGATACTTCCGCCGTCACCCGGACCTCCCCATTGCTTTCGACAAAACTGACCGTTCCGGCCACCGTGTTGCCCCGCGTCGCGGCCAGGGACGCGCCCGCCGTCGGCGAGGAGCCGCCGCTCGTGGCACAGGCGGTGAGCAGGGTTGCCGCAAGGAGCGGCACGACGTTGAGTGGTCGCATCATTTCTTGATTTCTCCTATTGTGGGATCGTTGGCCGGGAACCGATAATCGCCAGCCGCGTCAACCATCGACAGCGGCGAATCTCAACCGTTCAGCGCCTTTTCCACGGCTTCCGCACCCCATGCACAACGAAACCCTAAATCCGGAATCTGTCCCCGTCGATCTGGCGCGCTTCGCGCCGACTTCAACCCGGGCGACGTCGATCCATCCCCAGGGCACCCTGGTGGATAAGTATGGGCGGCGGATCACCTACGTGCGCCTCTCCATCACCGACCGCTGCGATTTCCGCTGCACCTACTGCATGGCTGAGGAAATGACTTTCCTGCCGCGGGCGGAGGTCATGAGCCTGGAGGAATGCCTGCGCCTGGCCGGTATTTTTGCCGGCCTGGGGGTCAGCAAGCTGCGCATCACCGGGGGAGAGCCCCTGGTGCGCAAGGATGTCCTGTGGCTGATCGAGCGCCTGGGCGCCCTGCCCGGCCTGGACAATCTGGTCATCACCACCAATGGCTCCCAACTCGACCGCTTTGCTGGGCCACTCAAGGCTGCCGGCGTGCGGCGCATCAATATCAGTCTGGACACCCTGAAGCCGGAGCGCTTTCGTGCCATCACCCGCATCGGCGAACTGCACAAGGTGTTGCGGGGCATCGAAGCGGCGCGGACGGCAGGTTTTAGCCGCACCAAGCTCAATGCGGTCATGATGCGGGGCGTGAACGACGACGAGTTTCCCGATCTGGTGGAATTCGCCCTGGAGCGGGGCCTCGATATTTCCTTCATCGAGGAAATGCCCCTGGGCGATATCGAGGGCCGCAGCAAGGTCTACATCAGTTCGGACGAAGCCCTGGAACGTCTGGGGCGGCGTTTCCAGTTGGTGCCTTCGACCGAAAGCAGTGGCGGTCCGGCGCGCTATTGGCGCATCCCCGGCAGCGAAACGCGGCTGGGCTTCATCTCGCCCCACAGCCACAACTTCTGTGATACCTGCAATCGGGTCCGTATCACGGCCAAGGCCGAGTTGTACCCCTGCCTGGGCCAGAACGATGCCATCAACCTGATGCCGCTGCTGCGCGACCCCGCCGTGGGGGACGAAGGGGTGCGTCAGGCCATCGTCGATTGCATGGGAATCAAGCCTCTGGGGCACGATTTCACGGCCCAGATGGATGCCCCCAAGGTCGTCCGTTTCATGTCCATGACCGGCGGTTGAAGTCGGTTTCCCTTGCGGCGGTGCAGGCACCGTCGGCAGTCCAGCCAATTCCCGGTCAGAACACCGGGACTCCCATCGTTTGCAGGGCCCGATTCAGTTGGGCGGAAGCCTTCTCCATCAGGGAAACGGCGTCCCGGTGACGCCCCGCCTGAGCGTGAGCTTCGGCTTCGGAGCGTAAGCGTCGCGCTTCGGCGGAAAAGCCGTCCACCAGGGCGCGACGGTCGCCTTCCGCCCTGCCCTCGCCGGCCAGCATACCCACCATCATCTGGCTGCTCTCGAAGCGTTTCTGTTCGTAGGCGTATTCCTCGACCGGACTGGCAAAGCGCAGGGCCATCACCACTTCCTGGCCGGCGCGTAAGCGGGCGAGTTCGCCGACGGCCAGCTTGTACGCTTCGCCAAGGATACGGTTGGCCTCGGAAAGGCGGGCGGCCCCGGCTTCGCGGCGCGCTTCCGCCGCGTGGGCGTCGATCCGTGCGAGGAGGCCCCGGGCCGCCGCCGCCAGCTTGGGATCGGCCAGCAGGTCCTCGATGGAAGCCCGATACGTGGCCACCTGCTCCACCAGATTTTGGTGGGCGAGGGCCAGAGCGCTGTCGGGAAGCGAGGTCTCCGCAACTGGCCGGCGAGCCGCGGCAGATGAACGTAAGACTTCATCCAGGGTGCGGGCGGCGTCGTCAGGGCGATTGGCCGCCAGCGCCTCGCGGGCGCTCGTCAGAGCCTTGCCCCCGCGCTCTGCCATGCCGCCGGTGTCCGCTTTGGCCGAGGGCGACGCAAGCAGCATTTCCAGCAGGCGCATCTTCTGTTCCACCAGTTTGCGGGATTCGTCACCTGCCTGGCTTTGGGCGGCGGTTGCCAAGGCCGAGCAGGCCAGCACCAAGCCGTACCGGATGATCCACATTCCGCGCTTCATCGCTTGCCCCTTCGCCGAGATGGTGGCGAAAAAGCAAGAATCAGGCCTTTGGGAGGCCTGAATGAACCGTTTCAGCTGCTAAAGCGCCCTGCACGGCTTTCACGGCAGACTGGCAGAACGTGCCCCGCGAAGGTCAGACCCCTTCGCGGGAAGCGCGCTTGCGCTCGATCTCGGTCAGATAGCGCTTGCGGATGCGGATGGACTTGGGGGTCAGTTCCACCAGTTCGTCGTCGGCAATGAATTCCACCGCCGCTTCCAGGCTCAACTGGATGGGGGGAACCAGACGCACTGCTTCGTCGGTGCCGGAGGCGCGCACATTGGTCAATTGCTTGCCCTTGATGGGATTGACCACCAGGTCGTTCTCCCGGCTGTGGATGCCGATGATCATGCCCTCGTAAAGCTTTTCGCCCGGGCTCACGAACATGCGGCCCCGATCCTGCAACTTCCACAGAGCGTAGGCGACAGCGTCGCCATTGTCCTGGGAGATGAGCACGCCGTTGCGCCGCTCGGCGACGCCGCCATCCTTGACCGGGGCGTACTCGTCGAAGACGTGGCTGATGAGGCCCGTACCCCGGGTCAGGTTCATGAATTCGCCCTGGAAGCCGATGAGTCCCCGGGCCGGAATGCGGTACTCGATGCGTACGCGGCCTCGGCCATCGGGCACCATGTCCTGCATGTCGCCCCTTCTCAGGCCCAGGCTTTCCATCACCCCGCCCTGGTGCTCCTCTTCCACGTCTACGGTGAGGAACTCGTAGGGCTCGCACTCGACGCCGTCGATGACCTTCTTCACCACCCGGGGACGGCCCACGGCCAGTTCGTAGCCTTCGCGGCGCATGTTTTCCAGCAGGATGCCCAGATGCAGTTCGCCACGGCCTGCCACGTCGAAGACATCGCCGTTGGCGGTGTCATGGACCCGCAGGGCCATGTTGGTCAGGAGTTCCTTGTGCAGCCGGTCGCGGACCTGGCGGCTGGTGACGAATTTGCCCTCGGTTCCAGCCAGCGGGCTGGTATTGACCATGAACTGCATGGACAGCGTCGGCTCGTCGATCTTCAGAAGCGGCAAGGTTTCCGGCTGCTCAGGGTCGGTGACGGTGCAGCCCAGGACCAGGTCCTCGATGCCGGTGATCTGCACGATGTCACCGGCCAGGCCTTCATCGAGCTCCACCTTGTTGAGGCCCTTGAAGCCGAACACCTGACCGATCTTGGCCTTGACCGGGGTGCGCTCGTGCTCGAGCGCCTCTTCCTCGGTGCCGTACATGACCAGGACCTGCTGGCCGGTCTTGACCCGGCCGCGCTTGATGCGGCCGACACCGATGCGGCCGACGTAGGAGGAATAATCCAGAGCGGAAATCTGCACCTGGAGGGGCGCGTCGACGTCGGCGTCGGGGGCAGGCACATGGGACAGCACGGTTTCGAACAGGGGCTTCATGTCGACCCGGGGCTGGTCCAGTTCCATGGCCGCCCAGCCGTTGAGACCGGAGGCGTAGACGATGGGGAAGTCGAGTTGCTCGTCGGTGGCGCCCAGCTTGTCGAAGAGGTCGAAGGTCAGATTGACGGCGTTGTCCGGATCGGCACCGTCGCGGTCCACCTTGTTCACCAGGACGATGGGCCGCAGCCCCAGGGCCAGCGCCTTCTTGGTGACGAAGCGGGTTTGCGGCATGGGGCCTTCCACCGCATCCACCAGCAGCACCACGCCGTCGACCATGCCCAGCACGCGCTCCACCTCACCGCCGAAGTCGGCGTGACCCGGGGTGTCGACGATGTTGATGTGGATGCCTTCGTAATCCACCGCCGTATTCTTGGCCAGGATGGTGATGCCCCGCTCCTTTTCCAGGTCATTGGAGTCCATGACCCGCTCATCCACCTGCTGGTGGGCGGCAAAAGTGCCGGATTGGCGGAGAAGCTGGTCGACCAGGGTGGTCTTGCCGTGGTCGACGTGGGCGATGATGGCGATATTGCGGATAGGGCGGGCGGGCATGGGCGGGGCCTGAAAATTCAAAACCTGCGATTCTACCATGTGGTGTTGCAGCGCAGCAGGGTGAATCCGAATGGAGGACAGATCGGTGGCGTTTTTCCAGGAAGACACCGCCCCGAGGAACGGCCATGATGCGAGACTGTCAATTGGGGCACAATTCGCCTGGCCATCCTGGAGGCATACCACTTCAAAATGAAAACCGACCTGCCTAACTTTGCCTTGCTGATCGATGCCGACAACGACACACCGAACATCGTCGCCCCGATCATTGAGGAAATCACGCGCGACGCGCGCCTATCGGTACGCCGCGTCTACGGTGACTTCACCACGCCACAGCTCGCGAAGTGGCGCGAAAGTCTCTCCCGTCACGGCATCCACCCGATCCAGCAATTCCGCAATACCGTCGGCAAGAACGCGAGCGACAGCGCATTGATCATCGATGCGATGGATCTGCTGCATGGCCGGCGACTGGACGGATTCTGCCTGGTCAGTAGCGACGGCGATTTCACCCGCCTCGCCACCCGTATTCGCGAAGATGGCCTCACCGTCATAGGCTGCGGCCGCACGCATGCACCGAAATCATTCGTCAGCGCCTGCGAGCGCTATATCTACGTCGAGAATTTGAGCTTCATCCCAGAAGTGAAATCCGCTGCAGAGGAAGCTGCCATTCCGCCATCTGACGCACTCCAGAACCCCAAAAAGGGCTCATCGCCTGGTGCAAAAACCCATCCTCCCGCAACCGAGGCCCCAGCCCCTGAGTTGCCTGTGCTAAGAAAACTGCTACAGCGCGCCTACACCAATGTTGCCGACGAAGATGGCTGGGCGCTTGTTTCCCGCATCGCCGTCTACTTGCGCGCCAATCACAGCGATTTCGACCCGCGCAGCCATGGGGCCGCCAATTTCATCAAGCTGCTGCAAGCCTGTGGCGGCTTTGAGCTCAAGCAGCGCCAGCAAGGCAATGGCACCGCCCATTTCTGCCGTCCGGCCCCCGTTTCTGCACTCTAGACCGCCATCCCCTCACCCCACCCAGTCCACCAAGCGCAGGCCGGCGACCCGCTCGAATTCGCGCGTGTTGTGCGTCACCAGTGTGGCGTCCTCTGCCAGGGCATGGCAGGCGATCCACAGATCGTTGGCGCCGATTGGCGTGCCGGCGTCCTTGAGGCGGGTGAATTGCTCGGCGTAATGACGGCAGATGGCCGGCCCCGCCGGGTAGAGCACTGGAACTTGTCGAGCCAGGACATCCAGGCGGCGGTGCACTTCGGGCTTGCGGCTGCTGCGTTCGGCCCCCTTGAGCAATTCGGCCCAGGTCACGAAGGACATGTGCAGCGTGTCGTCGTCAGCCAGCGTATCCACGCGCTGGGCAATTTCCGGTGGCCTGTGCTTGATCAGGTAGATCAGGATATTGGTGTCAAGCAGGTAATTCACAGGGATTCCCTGTCCTGCATGGCCTGAGGAGTCTGCTGCTCGGCCTCCAGAGCCGCGACGAAGTCAGCGTCGAAGCCCCGCAGCGCTTGCAGTAACGCCGTGCCCCGTTCGGCCCGCAGGGGGTGGAGCACCAGGTCGCCTTGCTCGTTGCGAAAGATATGCACCCGGTCCGTGTCGAGGCGCAACTCAGCAGGGATACGAACGGCTTGACTGTTGCCGTTCATGAAAACGCGCGTCGTAAGGGGATCCATTGGGGCTCCGTGTATGTACGATTGTGTACCTATTCTAAGCGGAGCCGGGCGGCTCTGGCAAGCCAGCGACTCCCGTCCGTTCAATCCGGCTTATTGCGCATGAAATCAGCGGTCTGGAAGAAATTCTGCAGGAGTTTCTGGCGCAAGCCTTCCTCGATGCCGACCTCCTCCATGGCCAGGACCATGCATGCCACCCACTGGTCGCGTTCCTTGCTGCCGATGGCGAAAGGTGTATGGCGTGCCCGCAGGCGGGGATGGCCGAATTTTTCCACGAAGAGGTTCGGTCCGCCCATCCAGCCGGAAAGGAACATGAACAGCTTGTCCCGGGACGACGTCAGGTCGTCAGGATGCAGGGCGCGCAATTCCCGGAACTGGGGAACGGATTCCATCAATTGGTAAAAACGCTCGGTGAGGCGCGCGACGCCGGCTTCGCCGCCGATCAGGTCGTAGGTGGTGGTACGGGGAGTGGTCATCAGGAAAAATCCAGGGCTGGGGGTCGGGGGAGTTTACCGCGTCCCGCGCTGGGTGCTAGATTGCCCTGCACCGCCACCCCCGGAGATTGCCATGACCGCCGCCCGACTCATCGGTTTGCTCGTCTTCCTGATCGGCGTCCTGTCCGGCGCACTGCTGGTCGCCCTGCCCTTCGTCGCCGCCGTCGAAGCCGATCCGCTCGTGATGGGCCTCCTCTTTACGGTCTGCCTGGCCTTCGGGCTGCCGCTCTACGCCTCCGGCAGCGGCCGGGTCGAAGCGCTGCGTATCGCGGCGGCGGCGCTTCTCGGGCTGGGCGTGTTTTCCTTGCTCGGAATTTTCGTGGACGGGACGGGACTCCTGGCCGCCCTGCGGCCCCTCTACGTGCTGTGGCTGATGGTTCCCGCCGGGCTGCTGGGCGGCCTGCTCCTCAACTATTTCGCGGGTGCCCTGGAGCGCGTCGATCCTGCGCCCCGCTGAGGCCTGACGGGCGTCGTGCGGCCTGCGGGCAGGCCCGTCCCTGCCGGCTGCCAGGCCGGGATCAAGTGCTTCTTGCCGTTGCCGATGAGGTCGGCCCGCCCCATGGCCTTGAGGGCGTCACGCAGGAGGGGCCAGTTTTCCGCATCGTGGTAGCGCAGGAAGGCCTTGTGCAGCTTCCTTTGGCGGGCGTTGCGCACGGCGCCGACGCTTTCCCCGCCCTGGCGCTGCAGCTTTTTCAGCGGGTTGCGCTCGGTGTGGTACATGGTGGTGGCCAGCGCCATGGGCGTGGGCAGGAAGGTCTGCACCTGGTCCAGGCGGAAGTTGTTGCGCTTCAACCATAGCGCCAGGTTGAGCATGTCCTCGTCGGTGGTTCCCGGGTGGGCGGCGATGAAATAGGGGATCAGGTACTGTTCCTTGCCCGCCTCCCGCGAGAAACGCTCGAAAAGCTGCTTGAAGCGGTCGTAGGCGCCGATGCCCGGCTTCATCATCTTGGACAGGGGCCCGGCCTCGGTGTGCTCCGGCGCGATCTTGAGATAGCCGCCCACGTGGTGGGTGACCAGCTCCCGGATGTACTCCGGCGAGCGCACGGCCAGGTCGTAACGCAGGCCGGAGCCGATCAGTACCTTCTTCACCCCCGGCAGGCTGCGGGCCTTGCGGTAGAGCGATATCAAGGGATCGTGGTCGGTCCCCATGTTCTCGCAGATGTCGGGGTAGACGCAGGAGAGCCGGCGGCAGGCGGCCTCGATCTTCTCGTCCTTGCACTTCAGGTGGTACATGTTGGCCGTAGGGCCGCCCAGGTCGGAGACGATGCCGGTGAAACCCGGCGTCTTGTCCCGCATTTCCTCGATTTCGCGCAGCACGGACGCTTCCGAACGGCTCTGGATGATGCGCCCCTCGTGTTCGGTGATGGAGCAGAAGGTGCAGCCTCCGAAGCAGCCGCGCATGATATTGACCGAAAAGCGGATCATCTCCCAGGCTGGAATCTTGGCCTCGCCGTAGGCCGGATGGGGGCGGCGGGCGTAGGGCAGCTCGTACACCCGGTCCAGTTCCTCGGTGGTCAGCGGGATTGGGGGTGGATTGAGCCAGACATCCCGCTCCCCGTGGGCCTGCACCAGGGCCCGGGCGTTGCCGGGGTTGGATTCCAGATGGAAGGTGCGGGAGGCGTGGGCGTAGAGGACGGGGTCGTCTTTCACCGCCTCGTAGGACGGCAGGCGCACGACCGTATGGGCACGGCGGTCGCGGCGGGCGGCCAGGCGCTGGTCGCGGCTCATGAGCCGCACCACCTGGGCTTGTCCGGCATCCGCCGGAGCTGACGTGGCGGGCGTCATGGCGTAGGGGTCGGGGTGATGGCCCACCGGTCCCGGCGCGTCGACCGCCGTGGAGTCCAGTTCCTCCCATTCGTCGCAAGGCCGCCAGCCCGGCCGCACCATGAAGGCCGTGCCGCGGATGTCGCGTAACTGTTCGATGGCCTCGCCCTTGGCCAGACGATGGGCCACCTCCACCAGCGCCCGCTCGGCATTGCCGAACAGCAGCAGGTCGGCCTTGGCGTCCGGCAGCACGGAACGGCGCACCTTGTCCGACCAGTAGTCGTAGTGGGCGATGCGGCGCAGGCTGGCCTCGATGGAGCCGATCACCACCGGCGTGCCGTAAAAGGCCTCGCGGCAGCGCTGGGCATAGACCGTCACCGCCCGGTCGGGGCGCTTGTTGGCCTCGGCGTTGGGGGTGTAGGCGTCGTCGGTGCGGATCTTGCGGTCGGAGGTGTAGCGATTGACCATGGAATCCATATTGCCGGCGGTCACCCCGAAGAACAGATTGGGCTTGCCCAGGCGCTTGAAATCCGCCGCCGAGTGCCAGTCCGGCTGGCTGATGATGCCCACCCGGAAGCCTTGAGCCTCCAGCAGCCGCCCCACCAGGGCCATGCCGAAGCTGGGATGGTCGATATAGGCATCGCCGGTCACCAGGATGACGTCGCAGGAATCCCAGCCCAAAGCCTCCATTTCCGCCCGGCTCATGGGCAGGAAGGGCGCCGGACCGAAGCGGTGCGCCCAGAATTTGCGGTAGGAGAAAAGCGGTGCGGGGAATGGCATGGACCGACGACTCGGCGTTGCGGGGCGCCATTTTCGCACGTCCGCCCCCTTTCCGCCCGGCGGGCCCCTTGGCATAATCGGCCAACCTTCTTTTGGCCAGCCCCCATGCTCCTGCACCCGTATTCCCGCCTGTCGTGGCGAACTTTCCCGAGCGATCGGCCATGAGCGAGGCCAGGATTGCCCTGCTGCCCGTCCGCGTCGTGGCCGGCGTCACGGTCGCCTCGCCCCAGGGGCGTATCGACCACGCCAGCGCGCCGCGCCTCGACGCCAGCCTGGAACCGCTCCTCAAGGGCTGCCGGGCGGGGGGGCCGCCCCTGCTGCTCGATCTTTCCGGAGTCGAGTACATCAGCAGTATGGGGCTGCGGGTCCTGGTGGTCGCTTCCCGCACGGCCAATGCCCAGGGGGGAAAGTTTGCCGTGGCCGCCTTGCAGCCCCTGGTGCAGGAAGTCTTCTCCATCGCCCGCCTCAACCTGATGATGCCCTGCTACCTGGACGTCGACACGGGCTGCGCCCAATTGAGCGCATGATGCGGGTCGTCTTCTGGGGGACACGGGGCTCCATGCCCGTCGCACTCACCGCCGCCGACCTGCGGGCCAAGATCATCGCCGCACTCATCGCCGCCCGGGGTCGCGATCTGCCGGATACGGCCGCGGTTTCAGCCTTCGTCGATAGCCTGCCCTTCGCCACCGCCGGCACCTTTGGCGGCCACTCGTCCTGCGTCGAAATCGTGGGCGGGGGCGCCGAGCACATCGTCTGCGACCTGGGCAGCGGCGTCCGGCCCCTGGGTCAGTCCAAAATGGCCACCTATGGTGCAGCGCGGCCTCAGCTCTACCACATCTTCCTGTCCCACCTGCACTGGGATCACCTGATGGGCTTTCCCTTCTTCGCCCCGGCCTACATTCCGGGCAACCGCATCGTCATCCACGGCTGCCATGCGGAAATGGAGGAAGCGGTGCGCCTGCAGTTCGCCCAGCCCTGTTTCCCGGTCGGATTCGAGACCCTGGGCGCCACCATCGAATTCGACACCCTGCTTCCCGACCAGGCGCACCAGATCGCCGGCTTCAACGTGACCCCCAAGCGCCAGCTCCACGGCGGCGATTCCTATGGCTACCGCTTCGAGCGTTTCGGCCAGGCCGTGGTGTATTCGACCGATTCCGAGCACAAACTGGAAGACGCCGCGGAACGCCAGGGGTTCGTCGATTTCTTCCGCGGGGCCGATCTGGTGGTCTTTGACGCCATGTATTCCCTGGCCGAGGCCGCCTCGGTCAAGGCCGACTGGGGGCATTCGAGCAACGTGGTCGGGGTGGAGCTCTGTCTCGCGGCCGGCGTCCGCCGCCTCGCCCTCTTCCACCACGAGCCGATCCACGACGACACCCGTCTGCAGAAACTCCTGGCCGAGACCCGGCGTTTCGAGGAAATCACCCGGGAAGACCGCCGGCCCCTGGAAGTGCTGTCCGCCTACGATGGGCTGACGGTGGAGCTGTGACGGCGGGCGCCCTCGCACGCTTTTTCCTTGCTCAACGGGGCCGCAGCCTCGCCGCCGCCTTCCTCGGGGTAGCCGTCCTGCTGGTGGTGCAGGCCGACCAGGCCCCGCTCCTGCCCCTGCGCCACCTTCTATTCGACAGCTATCAGCGGGTCTTTCCCCGCGAACGCCCCGATCCGGTGGCGATCCTGGTGGATATCGACGAGGCAAGCCTCGCCCGCCATGGCCAGTGGCCCTGGCCGCGGGATCTCATGGCGACACTCCTGGATCGCATTCTGGAGGCCCAGCCCAAGGCGGTGGGCTTCGACATCCTCTTCGCCGAGCCCGACCGTCTCGGGCCGGAGGCCCTGGCCCGCCGCTACCCCCAGTTGCCGGCCCGGGTTCTGGGCTCCCTGCCCGATCCCGACCTTGCCCTGGCCGAAGCCCTGGGCCGTGGCAGAACGGTTCTGGCCCTCAGCGGCGAGTCGGATGCGGGGCCCGGAACCCACGTCCCGGCGAGGAGTCTCGTGCTGCGGGGCTTCGACGCGGGCGTCGCCCTGCCGGCCTTCCCCGCCGCCATAGGCAGCATCGACCTGCTGGAGCAGGCGGCAGGTGGTCTGGCCCTCATCAACGCGCCGCCGGATCAGTCCGGGCGGGAGGTGGAGCGCGGCGTCCTGCGTCGGGTGCCCCTGGTGGCCGAAGTAGGGCCATCGCGCCTCGCCACCCTGGGCGTGGAGCTGGTGCGTCTCGGCACCGGCTCGCCCATTCTGGACGTCAGAACGGATAGCCACGGAATCACGGCAATCCGCGTCAAGGGGCATAGCCTCGAAACCCTCCCCAATGGCGATCTGGCGCTGCATTTCGGGCGGCCGGCGCACGACCGCCACGTCTCGGCAGCCGCGCTGCTCGCGGGCGACGCCGACCTGGAAATGCTGCACGACAAGTACGTGATCGTCGGCTTCACCGGCCTCGGCCTGCTCGACAACGTCGTCAATCCCCTGGGAGAGAAGACCCCCGGCGTCGACGTGCATATCCAGGTCATCGAAAGCCTGCTCACCGGAGATTCCCTGCGCCGCCCCTGGTGGATGGCGCGCCTGGAACTCGCCGCCCTGGTGGCCTTTGGCATCGGCCTCATCCTGGCTGTCCCCGTCCTGCGCCCCGCCTACGCCGCGGGACTCGGCGCCCTCGCCGCCACCCTGCTCACCCTGGCGGGCTTCGTGGCCTTCCGCTGGGGCAACTGGTTGTTCGATTCCGCCACCATCGTCACCCTGCTCAACCCCATCTTCATCACCCTGATCGGCAACAGCCTGGTCGAAGCCGACCAGAGACGTCGCCAGGCCGAGGCGGAACTCAACGCCAGTCGCGAATCCGCCGCCCGGGTGGCCGGCGAACTCGACGCCGCCCGGCGCATCCAGATGGGGCTCCTGCCCGATCCGGCGACGGTCTTTGCGGGGGATTCCCGCCTCACCGTCGCGGCCCTGCTCGAACCGGCCCGG
This sequence comes from Betaproteobacteria bacterium, assembly GCA_016720065.1. Classification (NCBI taxonomy): domain Bacteria; kingdom Pseudomonadati; phylum Pseudomonadota; class Betaproteobacteria; species Betaproteobacteria bacterium. The sequence goes on from JADJXY010000002.1 coordinate 867,483, forward strand.
GCCGTGGGCGGCGACTACTACGAATGTTTCGCCATGGATTCCCGCCACGCCTGTATCGCCATCGGCGACGTGACCGGCAAGGGGGTGCCTGCCAGCCTGTTCATGACCATCGCCAAGACCCTCACGGGAGCCATGGTGCGCCGGGTGCCGGATCTCGGCGACGCCCTGCGCCAGGCGGAGGTCGAGCTCTCCCGCCACAATCCGGAAATGCTTTTCGTCACCGCCTTCGTCGCCGTCCTCGATCTGCAAACCGGAGAACTCGCCTGCGTCTGCGCCGGCCACGATGCGCCCATCCTCAAGCGTGGTCATGAACTCCTGCGCCTCGACCTGGGCGAGGATTGCGGCCCGCCCGTGGGCGCCTGCGGCAACTACCCCTTCGTCGCCGCACGCCGCAGCCTGGAGCCGGGCGATCTGGTCTGCCTATTCACCGACGGGGTGACCGAAGCCCAGGACGGGCAACGTTTCTACGGGAGCTTCCGGCTGCTGGCTGCCGTCTCCCGCCTTGCGGCGGATGCCGATCCGGCCACCGCCGTCGCCGCCATCCGCGACGACGTGCGCCGCTTCGAGGCGGGGCGCCCCGCCGCCGATGACCTCACCCTCCTGGCCCTGCGCTGGAACGGCCCCGGAAGCGGTTTTCAGTAAACGCTGATTTCGACCCGCCGATTGCGCGGTTCGGGCACTTCGTCGGCGGTGGGCACCAGGGGATCGCGCTCGCCGCGGCCGGCCACTGCGATGAGTTCTTCCTTCACCCCGGCGGCCACCAGGGCTTCACGCACCGCTTCTGCCCGCTTGCGCGAGAGGGCGTCGTTATCGGCCAGGTTGCCGACCCGGTCGGCGTGGCCGATGATCTGCACGTCCGGTGCGGCGCGGCCGGCGATCTGCGCCTTGACGCGCTCGAAACTGGCCAGGGATTCCGGCGTGAGGGTGTCCGACCCCTCCAGGAAATACACCAGGAAGCTCACCGGCCGTTCCGGCAGGGCCGCCAGGGTGGCGCCATAGGATTCGCCCACCTCGCCAGCGGAAGACTCGGCGCGGGAGAGCACGAAGGGACGGCGCACCGTGGCGGCGTAGGGACGGTCGAGACGCTGTTCCACCCCGTTCCAGGTCACCACCACTTCGCTGGGGCGCCCGTCGGAGGAAGGCAGGAGCACCACGCGCTCGCTGGCGCAGCCGGCCAGGGCCAGGGCCGCTGCGGTCAAAGCCATCCGGCCGTGCATCATGGCGACTCCTCCGCGGACCCGCTCACGTCGATGATGAATTCGGTTCCCCGCACGCCAAGGATCGAGGTCGGCGTGCGGAAACGCACGGACTGGGGCGATTCCTTGGCCAGCTTGCCGGAGACCACGGCGACCTTGCCCTTCTGGACGGTCGCTTCCAGCTCGCCGGCGTGGGTCGTGCTGTCGAAGACGTAGCGGTCGAGAACCAAGAAGGCGTTGGGGCCCGCCGACAACTGGGTGTTGTCGCGCAGGGTCAGGCCCATCACGCCGTCCCGGCCGGTGCGCAGGCGGTCATTGACTTCTACCGCCGTCCCCGCCGGAGCCGGCATGCGCACGCCGCCCCGTTCGACGGTGACGTCGCCCCGGCTGGTCTTGATGCGGCCGGCGTATTCGCCGGCCTGGAGCGAAAAGGCCGGCAGGGCAAAAAGCACGGCTACCAGGCAATGTGTTTTAATCATGGCTCTCTCCCGGAATACACGAGGCATGGGCAGCCATTCTACGGAAATTTCGGTTCCTGCGCGCTGGACAGAGTTCCCGCGCCTGGTCGCTGCGACGGACGCCTGGGCCGCCGCGGCGGGCTTCGCGGGGCTTCCCGTGCAACGCCTGCAACTCGCTCTGGAAGAGTTGTTCACCAATACCCTGGAGCACGGCTTCGGCGCCGAGAACGATAGCCGAGTCAGCCTCGCCCTTTCGATGGAAGGCAGCAGGCTGACCCTGCGTTACCGTGACGCGGCCCCCCCCTTCGACACCAGCCTTACCCGGCCCCAGGTGCCGGACGAACTGCGGGTCGGCGGCTACGGCCTCAACGTCCTGCGCACCATGGCCCATGCCTTCCGCTACCGGCGGGTGGCGGGCGCCAATGAGACCGAGATCGAGTTCCTTCTCTGAGAGGCTGTGAAAATTTCGTTCACCCCCGCTCGTCATGCGCAACTGCGCCCGCTCGGCGTTGCAAATGCTCGCCATAGCCCGAGCTATGGCGGTGCTTTGCGCCTTGATCGCGCACACTTGCGCACACCGCTCGGGCGCGCCCGAAAATTTCACAGCCTATGAGCGGCCGACTGGCGCCCCGCCCTATTTCTCGACGAAGGCCCGCTCGATGACGTAGTCGCCCGCATCGCCGATGTGGCGGGACATGCGGAATCCGCGCCCGTCGAGCAAGGCGCGGCAATCGGCCAGCATGGCGGGGCTGCCGCAGAGCATGGCGCGGTCCTCCACCGGGTTCAGGGCAGGCTGGCCGATGTCCGAGAAGAGCTTGCCGCTTTCCAGCAGCTCGGTGATGCGCCCCTGGTTGGGGAAGGACTCCCGCGTCACCGTGGGGTAGTAGATCAGCTTCTCCCGCACCGCCTCGCCGATGAAGTCCTGCTGCGGCAGGCTCTCGTTGAGAAAATGCCGGTAGGCGAGTTCAGCCACCGTGCGAGCGCCATGGACCAGGACGACGGTTTCGAAACGCTCGTAGATTTCCGGATCGCGGATCACGCTCAGGAAGGGCGCCAGACCGGTTCCCGTGGCAAAGAGAAAGAGACGGCGGCCGGGCAGGATATCCCGCAGCACCAGGGTTCCCGTCGGCCGCCGCCCCACCAGGATGGGGTCCCCCGGCTGCACGTTCTGCAGGTGGGTGGTGAAAGTGCCGTCGGGTACCTTGATACTGAAGAACTCCAGGTAGTCCGCGTAATTGGGGCTGGCCACGCTGTAGGCCCGCGTCACCGGCCGGCCGCCGACATCCAGCCCCAGCATGAGGAACTGGCCGTTCTCGAAGCGCAACCCGGGGGAACGGGTGGTGCGGAAACTGAACAGGCCGTCGTTCCAGTGATGGACGCCGAGGACTTCTTCGATGCCGTAGGGGGCCATGGCAGGCTCCAGGAGAGGATGGAAAACGCCCCCACTCTAGGACTTCGCAATCGATCGGACAATCGGATAATATCGATACAAATAATCCACAAAATCGATATGCACCATAGCTACCGTCAACTCGAAGTCTTCGTCGCCACCGCCCGGGAAGGCAGTCTCTCCCGCGCCGCCCAGGCCATCGCCCTCTCCCAGTCCGCCGCCAGCACCGCCCTGGGCGAACTGGAGCGGCAATTCGGCGCCCTGCTCTTCGACCGCATCGGCAAATCCCTGCGCCTCAATGCCCTGGGCACCCAACTTCTGCCCCGGGCGGTGGCCATCCTGGATCAGGCCGGGGAACTGGAAGACCTCCTGGCCGGCGGCGCCGGTTTCGGTCGCCTTCGGGTCGGCGCCACCCTGACCATCGGCAATTACCTCGCCGTGCTCGTGGTGGCGGAATTCCTGGCCCGCCACCCGGACAGCCGGGTCCATCTGGAAGTACGCAACACAGCCACCATCGTGCACGACGTCGCCAACCTGGACCTCGATCTGGGCCTCATCGAAGGCCAGTGCAATGATGGAGCGGTCCTCACCGAACCCTGGGTGGACGACGAACTGGTCGTCTTCGCCCGCCCCGACCATCCCCTCGCGGGCCAGGGCGCCATCCCCCTGGACGCGCTCCTGCGCCAACCCTGGATCCTGCGCGAAGCCGGCTCCGGCACCCGCCAGGCGGTGGAACAGGCCCTGCGGGAACGCTTTTCCGCCCTGACCGTGCGCATGGAACTGGAACACACAGAAGCCATCAAGCGCGCCGTGGAAGCCGGCCTGGGCGTCGGCTGCATCTCCCGCCTCGCCCTGCGCGACGCCTTCCGGCGCGGCAGCCTGGTCCCTCTGGAATGCCCGCAACTCGACCTCCGCAGAGGCTTCCACTTCGTGTGGCACCGCCAGAAACGGCAAAGCGCCGCGGCGAAGGAATTCGTCGCCCTGTGCCGCTCCCTCACCGCCGGCGCGGAGCGCAGCGATCAGATCGTGCTGCCGGCGGCGCCTTGATTGACACGTAAGCCTCCGGAAAGCCCAGCCCCCAGGGCAGGCCACCCCACCCATCTCCGGCCAGGGGAACAACAAGGTATTTCCAGGGAAACGATCCGGGCTTGTTCAACAACCGGTTCAGATCGTGGCTCGCTTCGCGATCACGATCTAACCTAATTCGTTAGGGGCAGTCATCCGTTGTGCACTTGAGATATACCTTAAAGTCATCAATGCGTCTCTTTGTATAGAACTCCATGCAACCAAATTGATGAAATGGCCATATAGAGCCGGATTCATTATCTAGGCCGGCTTCATATAGACAAACCTTATCTCTGAACGTGAGCCATGCGCGTTGAGCGTCGCGGAAGCGCTTCTTACTAGCGGGTGATTTGGCGCTTGCCAATTTTTCTTTGTATAGCTCGTTCATTTCAGCGTCCGCTTCGGCAAACTTGAAGCTGGCACAATGATTGACTTCAAGCATAGGGGCGCCGTTATCACAATCTCTGTTGATGTGGGTGTCATCGGCCCAAACCGTCGTGGTGCCGAACAGCGTCAAAGAAATTGCAACTAGCGTGGCATGGTGAGTACGCATGGTTTGCCCCTAACGAGGCTGTAGAAAAACCCATTTTTCCAACCCCTGCCCCGCATTGGCAGGATTTTTTGCAGGCGGGTGGCGGCCGGTTGGAATCCGGGGTGAAGCGGTGGAAATGCTGATCGCGAGCCAGCGGCGGGGGCCGGAAGGCGGTGCTTGGGAGATTGGGGAGAAGTCACGCGGGCCGTTCATCGGCTGATCCTCATCCGGCGTACCCATGGTGGGCCAGCTTTTCGATGTTGTGGACCACGCAGTAGAGCTTCCACTGTCCATCCACCTTGGCGCGCCCCCGCAGGGTAAAACGATCCATCCGCTTGTTGCCCCGCACGTTGCCGAACACCGGCTCCACGGTGGCGAAACGCCGGCCATAGCGGCGTCGGCCTTCCTCGCTGTCGATGGCCTGCTTCATCCGGTCGGTATGGCTCTCCGTGGCGCCGGGCGCCTTGCCCCGGAAGAAACAGACCTGTCGGACCAGGGTCTTCTCCGGGGTTCTCAGGCATCGCGCCCGCAGTTCGCAGGGCACACAGTCCCGCTGGGCGCCGGTGAACTTGGTGGCCAGGTGGCCGTTGTGGATGCAGTTCGACCCGTTCTGGTAAAGGGCCTTGCCCGCCGGGCAGAGGCAGGTGCCCGCCTCGGGGTCGTAGTCGAAATCGGCCGGCCGGAAGCGCTTGGCTGCTTTCGGCGGCTTGCCCTTGTCGTAGAGCGGATCAGGCTTGGCCCGGTGGCGGCCCTGGTCCTGAAAGCGCTCGTCCCGCTGGCGCATGCCGGCATCGGCGATGAGGGCCGGGACGGCGGCCTCGGCCAAGGCCTTCAGATTGGCCTCGCTGTGATAGCCGGCATCGGCGGTGATGAGCGTCTCCGGCGTACGCAGTGATCGGGTCGCCTCCACCACCGGCAGCAGCAATTCCTGCTCGGAACCGGTGCCGTGGGCCTGAGCATCGACGATGACCTGGGCCTGCGCATCCACCGCCGCCACCCCGGTATAACCCTGGATGACCCCCTTGCTGGTGGCCATCTTGGCGGACTCGTTGTCGGTTTGGTTGGAGAGCCGCACGGCGCCCTTGGCGCCGGTGCGATCCTTGGGGTGGGCAGTGAGCCATTCCCGGTTCTTCTTGGCCTCCGCCTGCAGCCGGGCCAGTTGCCGAGCCTCCCGGTCGGAAGGTCCGCCGTTGCCGCCGGCATCGGCCTCGCGGTGGCGATCCAGCATCTTCTTCGCCGCGGCCTCCATCTTCTCGGCCCGGCGCAGGAAATCCGCCCGGGTGCCGCTCCTCGTCTTGCTCGCGTTGCTGGGGAGCTTCACCCCATCGATGGCGAACATCTCCCGACCGATGAGTCCCTGGCGATCGCAGATGGTCAGCACCTGGGCGAAGAGTTGGCCGGCCAGGTCGCCCAGATTGGCGACGAAGGCGGCCAGGGTGGTGAAATGGGGTTGGGAATCACCGGATAGCGCCATGAACACGACGTTCTCCCGGCAGGCCGCTTCGATCCGACGGGAGCCGACGATGCCCCGGCTGTAGGCGAGCAGCACGACCTTGAGGAGTACCGCTGGCGCATAGGCGCTGGCGCCGACTTCGTCGTTGCAATAGCGGGCTTCCAGGGCCGAGAGGTCAAGCTCGTGATCCACCAGGTAGTTCAGGGCATGCTCGAAGGTGCCGGGAACGAGTTGCTGGTCGAAATCGACCGGCAACAGTTTCAGCCCCTTATGCACCGGCTTGAATCGCGCCATTCCCGCCTCCACGAAATGCATTCGACATTGTGTGATTTTGCCAGGACTGGCAGCGGTTTGGGGGTTTTTCTACAGCCTCAACGTTCGAGTTAACCGGCCCGCGGAGGCAAGCGCCGTAAGCCTGGTACGCGATGATGCACCATGTGCCGCGGACCAGGCTTACGGCGCTTGCCGTAGCGGGTCCGGTTGAACGAGGGGTTAGGCGTCGCTCTCACGCAAGCACGATGGACTGGCGGACCGAGTCGAACTCCGCCTGCGAGTCAATCCGATCAGCGGGGATGTCCAGCATATTGAACGAGTACAGCAGCGACTGTCCAAGTATCGAGAGCGTGCGGTGCCGGACAGGCCCGCTGTTTCCAAGGCGATCTTGGTACTGGAAGGTGAAGTAGTACTCCAACGCCTCACGGCCAGACACTCGTCCAATAGCAGGTTTGCCAAGCAGCCGGAAGTCTTTGACAAAGCCACTAACGCCCCGAATGAGTTCATGCGAAATTGACGCCAGAGTCTCGCTCGGCTCAAGCGGGTTCTCCTCCATGTATACCGTGATTGAACTGCCCAGCGACCGAAGAACAGAGGTCTGTGACACCACGACAGCAGGCAGTGGCCCCTGCTTCAGCAGTGTCAGAAGTTCTGGGTCTGCCGTGGCGTACTCGTACTCGTTGCGGATGTCGGCGAAGGTCTGGAGGTGTTCATACTTCCAACCGGCGGGTCTACGGAAGGCCAAGCCAACGCGGTGATTGACGTACAGGTCCCCGACAACAGCTACTGCAGCGAGCGGGGTCGTCGCGGCTAGTGTGACCGACCCGGCGAACGTCTGTAGAAAGCTACGTCGGCTTGGCGGATCTGCTTGATGGGAAGCGGAAGAGGGCATGTGCGACGCCTAACGAGGCTGTAGAAAAACCCATTTTTCCAACCCCTGCCCCGCATTGGCAGGATTTTTTGCAGGCGGGTGGCGGCCGGTTGGAATCCGGGGTGAAGCGGTGGAAATGCTGATCGCGAGCCAGCGGCGGGGGCCGGAAGGCGGTGCTTGGGAGATTGGGGAGAAGTCACGCGGGCCGTTCATCGGCTGATCCTCATCCGGCGTACCCATGGTGGGCCAGCTTTTCGATGTTGTGGACCACGCAGTAGAGCTTCCACTGTCCATCCACCTTGGCGCGCCCCCGCAGGGCAAAACGATCCATCCGCTTGTTGCCCCGCACGTTGCCGAACACCGGCTCCACGGTGGCGAAACGCCGGCCATAGCGGCGTCGGCCTTCCTCGCTGTCGATGGCCTGCTTCATCCGGTCGGTATGGCTCTCCGTGGCGCCGGGCGCCTTGCCCCGGAAGAAACAGACCTGTCGGACCAGGGTCTTCTCCGGGGTTCTCAGGCATCGCGCCCGCAGTTCGCAGGGCACACAGTCCCGCTGGGCGCCGAGAACTTGGTGGGCCAGGTGGCCGTTGTGGATGCAGTTCGACCCGTTCTGGTAAAGGGCCTTGCCCGCCGGGCAGAGGCAGGTGCCCGCCTCGGGGTCGTAGTCGAAATCGGCCGGCCGGAAGCGCTTGGCTGCTTTCGGCGGCTTGCCCTTGTCGTAGAGCGGATCAGGCTTGGCCCGGTGGCGGCCCTGGTCCTGAAAGCGCTCGTCCCGCTGGCGCATGCCGGCATCGGCGATGAGGGCCGGGACGGCGGCCTCGGCCAAGGCCTTCAGATTGGCCTCGCTGTGATAGCCGGCATCGGCGGTGATGAGCGTCTCCGGCGTACGCAGTGATCGGGTCGCCTCCACCACCGGCAGCAGCAATTCCTGCTCGGAACCGGTGCCGTGGGCCTGAGCATCGACGATGACCTGGGCCTGCGCATCCACCGCCGCCACCCCGGTATAACCCTGGATGACCCCTTGCTGGTGGCCATCTTGGCGGACTCGTTGTCGGTTTGGTTGGAGAGCCGCACGGCGCCCTTGGCGCCGGTGCGATCCTTGGGGTGGGCAGTGAGCCATTCCCGGTTCTTCTTGGCCTCCGCCTGCAGCCGGGCCAGTTGCCGAGCCTCCCGGTCGGAAGGTCCGCCGTTGCCGCCGGCATCGGCCTCGCGGTGGCGATCCAGCATCTTCTTCGCCGCGGCCTCCATCTTCTCGGCCCGGCGCAGGAAATCCGCCCGGGTGCCGCTCCTCGTCTTGCTCGCGTTGCTGGGGAGCTTCACCCCATCGATGGCGAACATCTCCCGACCGATGAGTCCCTGGCGATCGCAGATGGTCAGCACCTGGGCGAAGAGTTGGGCGGCCAGGTCGCCCAGATTGGCGACGAAGGCGGCCAGGGTGGTGAAATGGGGTTGGGAATCACCGGATAGCGCCATGAACACGACGTTCTCCCGGCAGGCCGCTTCGATCCGACGGGAGCCGACGATGCCCCGGCTGTAGGCGAGCAGCACGACCTTGAGGAGTACCGCTGGGGCATAGGCGCTGGCGCCCTGCTGGTCATTGCGGTAGCGGGCTTCCAGGGCCGAGAGGTCAAGCTCGTGATCCACCAGGTAGTTCAGGGCATGCTCGAAGGTGCCGGGAACGAGTTGCTGGTCGAAATCGACCGGCAACAGTTTCAGCCCCTTATGCACCGGCTTGAATCGCGCCATTCCCGCCTCCACGAAATGCATTCGACATTGTGTGATTTTGCCAGGACTGGCAGCGGTTTGGGGGTTTTTCTACAGCCTCAACGTCTGACGTGAGGGGCCGCCGGAGCGGCGAAGCCGCGGAGGGTACCGGCAAGCGCAGCTTGCCGGCGGTCCCTCTCGACGGATGGGTTGGGCCTCAATCGGCGCTCCAATTGCAGACTTGGACGTTGTCACTGTGGATTGACAAGGCGCGAACGACGCCGCCAAGAACGGCGTTGAACAGTCGACCTTCACCTTCGCCTGCGACAACCACATGTTGACAGTCGTCGTCTTCAGCGGGACGAAGACGGACAGTAACGGTTTCATGTTCCGACTGTAGGTCGACGCTGTAGCCGACACCACCACGAAACTCAGGATAACTTCCAAATTCCGCTGCCAAGTCGGTTGGCAGAGAGAAGTAAGAGTCGATGCGGATAGCGTGTTTCATGAGGCCCAACGTTGAAAATCACCGGACGCAGGCAAGCGCAGCTTGCCGGAGGTCCGGTGGATTGGAATGTTCGGCGTCATTGCTTGCACACTTGAGTTTCCCAACCGTCGTACTCTCCGCCATTCTCACGAGCGGCGCGGCTAAGCTGAAGCGTAGTTCTATTCATTGAGCGGTAGTCTGGCAGGCCAACGTGACTAAGTTTGGCGGTGAATGGGCCACCCTTCGCATCGGGTGTTTCATAGAGCTCAATGCTTTCGATACTAACCTTTGCATAAACAATGTCATTCAGCGGCATATTGGCACTCGGGCTGGCGAAAGAAGGATTTCACCAACCCGGGCAACTTCTGGATTCGGCGCAGGGCCCCGAGGGCCAACCGCTTCATCTCGTCTTTGGACTGCACCAGTTGCCGGGCGACCTGGCGTTTCACGTGTGCCCAGACCTGCTCGTCAGGATTGATCTGGGGCGAGTACGGCGGCAGGTAGAACAGCTTGAGCCTGCCGTTCTGGGCCTCGACGAAGGTCTTGATCAGTTTCGCCTTGTGGATCGGATGACCATCTACGATCAGGAACACCGGCTTTTCAGCCCCGATCAGCAGGCGCTTGAGGAATTCCCGGAAGACTTCGGCATTGACCGTGCCGTCGTGCAGCATGAAGCGGAATTCGCCTTGCGGACTGACGGCCGAGATCATGTTCAGGGAGAAGCGGCGCCCGGTCACTTCCACCACCGGGGTCTCGCCTACCGGCGCCCAGGTCGTCCCCGTGTGGTAGTCGGAACGGATGCCCGATTCATCGGCAAAGTAGATCGTCGCTCCGGCGGCCTTGGCTTCGGCACGGATCGCCGGGTAGATTTCCGCTTCCCAGGCCCGCACCAGGGTCGCATCCTGCTGCCATGCTTGGTAGAGCGGCTTCTGGGCCGAGAAGCCCAACAGCTTCATGATGCGGCTGACCGAGGCCAGCGAGAGCTTCTTGCCGAATTCGCGTTCGATCAGCGCGGCGATCAGCGACAGCGTCCACAGACCAAAGGCAAACTTGAATTGCAGCGGGGTATGGTCTTTCACCGCCTGGGCCAGCCAGCGCATTTCATCCGCGCTTACCTTCGGCGGGCGCCCCGGAATCGGCTTGGACAACAGCGCGTTCTGCCCACCGTTGGCAAAATCGGCCAGCCAGCGAAAGACACTGCGCACATTGACGCCGTAGGCGGCGGCAACGCTGTTCACGTCCTGCCCCTCACGGATGGCCTTGATCGCCTGTTGCCGCATCACCGGCAGGGCGGCTCGGCCGTGCTTACGACCGTCGGTAGTTCTTTTGCATTTCATTAGCATATTTTATCATGTTTGTGACAATGCTTTCTGAAAAGTTAGTAACATCCTTGACGCTAGCGATGAATGCAGCGCGTTGGGGTTCAGTTTTGAAGTAAGCCCAGTGCTCGATAGGACGTGGTGTTTGAAGAGAATCACCTTCCTTCACCAGTGCGTTCTGAACGCGTAAGTCCAGAACAACTTGCCAGTCGTCATCTGTCGGGAACAGGTCGTTCCAGTAATGCGACCGCTGGGGGTCTAGCTCGTGAAATAGCTCAATCCGATGACCATGAAGAGAACCAGCAGTCTTCGCCAGAGCCATGCAAGCTGGCGCGCTTAGCGACGTGTAGAAGCAAAAATACCTATAGCCATTCGTTGTGACGCGGCCAACCTGAAGTCCGTCGCTCGGCTGGAATTGGTCGGAAAGAAAGTCCTCGACTGCGTTCAAGTGTAAAAACTCATCTCCGTGCGGCAGGCCGCGATCATCTGGGGCGAGCAAGGCCACGTTGAAACGCGCAAAGAATTCGAATGACAACGATTCGAGATCAGCCCTCACGCCGTGGTCATAGGCAATGAAGGCCGAATGGTCTCCAATCGTGCAGGGGAACTGCTCCCAATGGTCGCTCATGATTTTGACGCCGAACGTGCTAGCTCAGCGGACGGCGGGCAGCGAAGCTGGCCGACGGTCCGCTGGAGCGGGATGTTATGCGGCACATAGCGCCTCCAGTTTTTTGATGATTTCGTCGTACTGGGACGTAACAAGTCCGATGGATGGGTGGTAGCGGAAACCGGAATGCTCGTGACTTGCGGCCCCAAGCGCACTTTTAGCATGGCTGCTGGCAGTTTCAGATTCTCCAGCAGCACCTGCGATCAGTGCTTGTGCGGCATGCCAACGGAAGTGATCTACGGGAAACATTAAGCGAGGCTCGTGGAGGTCAAGCAGTTCTTTCGCGCGCTCGTAGTGCTCCCGAATACAGCGAGTGGCTACAAGGTACGGAAGCTCGATGTACGCTTGTGTTAGGAGATTTGGGAACACAGATTCCCTTGCCAGGGATTCTTCGTAGGCAGCTATTGCTTCCTCAATACGCCCAAGCGTCAGGAATGCCGTGGCTCGATCAACATAAGCCTGAGCATGATCGAAATCGTCTTGCAACTCGAAATAGCGATCAAGTAGCTTCAGGGCGGCTTCTGGATGGGAGCGTGCAAGTGTGCAACTTTGGATACGGAGATACTGCTCCTTTCTTCGGGCGCGGCGGAGCCTATGATCGAAGGCTCGTTCGATGTCCTCGTTCCATGTCGTATTGCGAAACCAATCAGTGCTCATTGTCTTGTCGCATAACGAGGCTGTAGAAAAACCCATTTTTCCAACCCCTGCCCCGCATTGGCAGGATTTTTTGCAGGCGGGTGGCGGCCGGTTGGAATCCGGGGTGAAGCGGTGGAAATGCTGATCGCGAGCCAGCGGCGGGGGCCGGAAGGCGGTGCTTGGGAGATTGGGGAGAAGTCACGCGGGCCGTTCATCGGCTGATCCTCATCCGGCGTACCCATGGTGGGCCAGCTTTTCGATGTTGTGGACCACGCAGTAGAGCTTCCACTGTCCATCCACCTTGGCGCGCCCCCGCAGGGTAAAACGATCCATCCGCTTGTTGCCCCGCACGTTGCCGAACACCGGCTCCACGGTGGCGAAACGCCGGCCATAGCGGCGTCGGCCTTCCTCGCTGTCGATGGCCTGCTTCATCCGGTCGGTATGGCTCTCCGTGGCGCCGGGCGCCTTGCCCCGGAAGAAACAGACCTGTCGGACCAGGGTCTTCTCCGGGGTTCTCAGGCATCGCGCCCGCAGTTCGCAGGGCACACAGTCCCGCTGGGCGCCGAGAACTTGGTGGCCAGGTGGCCGTTGTGGATGCAGTTCGACCCGTTCTGGTAAAGGGCCTTGCCCGCCGGGCAGAGGCAGGTGCCCGCCTCGGGGTCGTAGTCGAAATCGGCCGGCCGGAAGCGCTTGGCTGCTTTCGGCGGCTTGCCCTTGTCGTAGAGCGGATCAGGCTTGGCCCGGTGGCGGCCCTGGTCCTGAAAGCGCTCGTCCCGCTGGCGCATGCCGGCATCGGCGATGAGGGCCGGGACGGCGGCCTCGGCCAAGGCCTTCAGATTGGCCTCGCTGTGATAGCCGGCATCGGCGGTGATGAGCGTCTCCGGCGTACGCAGTGATCGGGTCGCCTCCACCACCGGCAGCAGCAATTCCTGCTCGGAACCGGTGCCGTGGGCCTGAGCATCGACGATGACCTGGGCCTGCGCATCCACCGCCGCCACCCCGGTATAACCCTGGATGACCCCTTGCTGGTGGCCATCTTGGCGGACTCGTTGTCGGTTTGGTTGGAGAGCCGCACGGCGCCCTTGGCGCCGGTGCGATCCTTGGGGTGGGCAGTGAGCCATTCCCGGTTCTTCTTGGCCTCCGCCTGCAGCCGGGCCAGTTGCCGAGCCTCCCGGTCGGAAGGTCCGCCGTTGCCGCCGGCATCGGCCTCGCGGTGGCGATCCAGCATCTTCTTCGCCGCGGCCTCCATCTTCTCGGCCCGGCGCAGGAAATCCGCCCGGGTGCCGCTCCTCGTCTTGCTCGCGTTGCTGGGGAGCTTCACCCCATCGATGGCGAACATCTCCCGACCGATGAGTCCCTGGCGATCGCAGATGGTCAGCACCTGGGCGAAGAGTTGGGCGGCCAGGTCGCCCAGATTGGCGACGAAGGCGGCCAGGGTGGTGAAATGGGGTTGGGAATCACCGGATAGCGCCATGAACACGACGTTCTCCCCGGCAGGCCGCTTCGATCCGACGGGAGCCGACGATGCCCCGGCTGTAGGCGAGCAGCACGACCTTGAGGAGTACCGCTGGGGCATAGGCGCTGGCGCCCTGCTGGTCATTGCGGTAGCGGGCTTCCAGGGCCGAGAGGTCAAGCTCGTGATCCACCAGGTAGTTCAGGGCATGCTCGAAGGTGCCGGGAACGAGTTGCTGGTCGAAATCGACCGGCAACAGTTTCAGCCCCTTATGCACCGGCTTGAATCGCGCCATTCCCGCCTCCACGAAATGCATTCGACATTGTGTGATTTTGCCAGGACTGGCAGCGGTTTGGGGGTTTTTCTACAGCCTCAACGTTCAAGGTAACGGGCTGGCTGGAAGCGGGCGAAGCCCGCTGTAAGCCAGTCCCTGTTGACCGCAGTGTTAGGCCGTTTTTGGGACAATTGGGCCACCATAGCGATCTGCGAGCTGCTGACTGAACCGACCTACAAGCGCAAAAACAAGTTTTGCTGCCTCACTGATGTAGTCCGGTGAAACAACGATTGTGCTGTCTTCGATCTCCACTCCCGGTATCTTTGCGACGAGTGTTTTGATTTCCTTTTCTTTCCCGGCGGGAAGATCCATTAGGCGACCATTTCGGTGCGCAATGAAATTACGCAGTTCTTGGAGTTGACCGAGGCGTTCGCGCTCTTGTTCAGACCATGGCAATTGAATCCGAAGCACCCCTTCAAAATACTTCTCTATTTGGTTTCGGAAATTATTGGCTCGAACATCTCGGAATGCGAGGCCAATATTTTCACGCTTGCCGACGTAGATGGCGAAATCTGTGAGAAAGGACTCAAATAACCCCCAGATTGGCACAAGCGCACCAATACGAAAGAAGCGTGGAATTTGACGATCTACAGCTTCGTCAATCTCGGAAAGCCTTGCCCCATATTCATGATATTCGAGGCTGCATTTCTCGTTCTCAAGCCCGCGCTCGGCGCGTAGTCGGTATTGTGCTTGTGCATGCGATATCTGTTCTTCAAGGACATTTAAGTAACTTTCCAATGCCCACGATTCATACCCGAAGGATATGCCCGGAAAGCCGAGATCAAGGTTCAGAAGTTGCTCAATATCCAATGCCATAGTGGTTTTCTCAGAAACTCTTGCAAATGCGGTTACCCCAATTATCAACCCACGGATGTGTTCCTGCGGGGCAACCTTTTGACGTGTCGTAGTACTGCTTGTCTCCGTCAAAACTTTTGCAGATTCGATTGCCCCAACCGTCAACCCATGGATGGGTGCCAGCTGGACAGTTTTCCGTGCTGCCTTGAATGGTTGTGGTTTGCTCCGAATCAAATCGCTTGCATATCTGATTGCCCCATTGATCTACCCAGGGATGTGAGCCAGCAGGGCAGCCTGCTTCTGCTGCAAGTGATACAGCGAAAACAAAAAATCCAATGAAAATACGTGCTCGCATAACTGTGCTCCTTTCGGCCTAACGAGGCTGTAGAAAAACCCATTTTTCCAACCCCTGCCCCGCATTGGCAGGATTTTTTGCAGGCGGGTGGCGGCCGGTTGGAATCCGGGGTGAAGCGGTGGAAATGCTGATCGCGAGCCAGCGGCGGGGGCCGGAAGGCGGTGCTTGGGAGATTGGGGAGAAGTCACGCGGGCCGTTCATCGGCTGATCCTCATCCGGCGTACCCATGGTGGGCCAGCTTTTCGATGTTTAGGACCACGCACTAGAGCTACCACCGTCCCTCCACCCTGTCCCGCCCCCGCACTGTACAACGCTCCATCCGCTCGTTGCCCCGCACGTTGCCGAACACCGGCTCCACGGTGGCGAAACGCCGGCCATAGCGGCGCCGGCCTTCCTCGCTGTCGATGGCCTGCTTCATCCGGTCGGTATGGCTCTCCGTGGCGCCGGGCGCCTTGCCCCGGAAGAAACAGACCTGTCGGACCAGGGTCTTCTCCGGGGTTCTCAGGCATCGCGCCCGCAGTTCGCAGGGCACACAGTCCCGCTGGGCGCCGGTGAACTTGGTGGCCAGGTGGCCGTTGTGGATGCAGTTCGACCCGTTCTGGTAAAGGGCCTTGCCCGCCGGGCAGAGGCAGGTGCCCGCCTCGGGGTCGTAGTCGAAATCGGCCGGCCGGAAGCGCTTGGCTGCTTTCGGCGGCTTGCCCTTGTCGTAGAGCGGATCAGGCTTGGCCCGGTGGCGGCCCTGGTCCTGAAAGCGCTCGTCCCGCTGGCGCATGCCGGCATCGGCGATGAGGGCCGGGACGGCGGCCTCGGCCAAGGCCTTCAGATTGGCCTCGCTGTGATAGCCGGCATCGGCGGTGATGAGCGTCTCCGGCGTACGCAGTGATCGGGTCGCCTCCACCACCGGCAGCAGCAATTCCTGCTCGGAACCGGTGCCGTGGGCCTGAGCATCGACGATGACCTGGGCCTGCGCATCCACCGCCGCCACCCCGGTATAACCCTGGATGACCCCTTGCTGGTGGCCATCTTGGCGGACTCGTTGTCGGTTTGGTTGAGAGCCGCACGGCGCCCTTGGCGCCGGTGCGATCCTTGGGGTGGGCAGTGAGCCATTCCCGGTTCTTCTTGGCCTCCGCCTGCAGCCGGGCCAGTTGCCGAGCCTCCCGGTCGGAAGGTCCGCCGTTGCCGCCGGCATCGGCCTCGCGGTGGCGATCCAGCATCTTCTTCGCCGCGGCCTCCATCTTCTCGGCCCGGCGCAGGAAATCCGCCCGGGTGCCGCTCCTCGTCTTGCTCGCGTTGCTGGGGAGCTTCACCCCATCGATGGCGAACATCTCCCGACCGATGAGTCCCTGGCGATCGCAGATGGTCAGCACCTGGGCGAAGAGTTGGGCGGCCAGGTCGCCCAGATTGGCGACGAAGGCGGCCAGGGTGGTGAAATGGGGTTGGGAATCACCGGATAGCGCCATGAACACGACGTTCTCCCCGGCAGGCCGCTTCGATCCGACGGGAGCCGACGATGCCCCGGCTGTAGGCGAGCAGCACGACCTTGAGGAGTACCGCTGGGGCATAGGCGCTGGCGCCCTGCTGGTCATTGCGGTAGCGGGCTTCCAGGGCCGAGAGGTCAAGCTCGTGATCCACCAGGTAGTTCAGGGCATGCTCGAAGGTGCCGGGAACGAGTTGCTGGTCGAAATCGACCGGCAACAGTTTCAGCCCCTTATGCACCGGCTTGAATCGCGCCATTCCCGCCTCCACGAAATGCATTCGACATTGTGTGATTTTGCCAGGACTGGCAGCGGTTTGGGGTTTTTCTACAGCCTCAACGTTCAAGGTAACGGGCTGGCTGGAAGCGGGCGAAGCCCGCTGTAAGCCAGTCCCTGTTGACCGCAGTGTTAGGCCGTTTTTGGGACAATTGGGCCACCATAGCGATCTGCGAGCTGCTGACTGAACCGACCTACAAGCGCAAAAACAAGTTTTGCTGCCTCACTGATGTAGTCCGGTGAAACAACGATTGTGCTGTCTTCGATCTCCACTCCCGGTATCTTTGCGACGAGTGTTTTGATTTCCTTTTCTTTCCCGGCGGGAAGATCCATTAGGCGACCATTTCGGTGCGCAATGAAATTACGCAGTTCTTGGAGTTGACCGAGGCGTTCGCGCTCTTGTTCAGACCATGGCAATTGAATCCGAAGCACCCCTTCAAAATACTTCTCTATTTGGTTTCGGAAATTATTGGCTCGAACATCTCGGAATGCGAGGCCAATATTTTCACGCTTGCCGACGTAGATGGCGAAATCTGTGAGAAAGGACTCAAATAACCCCCAGATTGGCACAAGCGCACCAATACGAAAGAAGCGTGGAATTTGACGATCTACAGCTTCGTCAATCTCGGAAAGCCTTGCCCCATATTCATGATATTCGAGGCTGCATTTCTCGTTCTCAAGCCCGCGCTCGGCGCGTAGTCGGTATTGTGCTTGTGCATGCGATATCTGTTCTTCAAGGACATTTAAGTAACTTTCCAATGCCCACGATTCATACCCGAAGGATATGCCCGGAAAGCCGAGATCAAGGTTCAGAAGTTGCTCAATATCCAATGCCATAGTGGTTTTCTCAGAAACTCTTGCAAATGCGGTTACCCCAATTATCAACCCACGGATGTGTTCCTGCGGGGCAACCTTTTGACGTGTCGTAGTACTGCTTGTCTCCGTCAAAACTTTTGCAGATTCGATTGCCCCAACCGTCAACCCATGGATGGGTGCCAGCTGGACAGTTTTCCGTGCTGCCTTGAATGGTTGTGGTTTGCTCCGAATCAAATCGCTTGCATATCTGATTGCCCCATTGATCTACCCAGGGATGTGAGCCAGCAGGGCAGCCTGCTTCTGCTGCAAGTGATACAGCGAAAACAAAAAATCCAATGAAAATACGTGCTCGCATAACTGTGCTCCTTTCGGCCTAACGAGGCTGTAGAAAAACCCATTTTTCCAACCCCTGCCCCGCATTGGCAGGATTTTTTGCAGGCGGGTGGCGGCCGGTTGGAATCCGGGGTGAAGCGGTGGAAATGCTGATCGCGAGCCAGCGGCGGGGGCCGGAAGGCGGTGCTTGGGAGATTGGGGAGAAGTCACGCGGGCCGTTCATCGGCTGATCCTCATCCGGCGTACCCATGGTGGGCCAGCTTTTCGATGTTGTGGACCACGCAGTAGAGCTTCCACTGTCCATCCACCTTGGCGCGCCCCCGCAGGGTAAAACGATCCATCCGCTTGTTGCCCCGCACGTTGCCGAACACCGGCTCCACGGTGGCGAAACGCCGGCCATAGCGGCGCCGGCCTTCCTCGCTGTCGATGGCCTGCTTCATCCGGTCGGTATGGCTCTCCGTGGCGCCGGGCGCCTTGCCCCGGAAGAAACAGACCTGTCGGACCAGGGTCTTCTCCGGGGTTCTCAGGCATCGCGCCCGCAGTTCGCAGGGCACACAGTCCCGCTGGGCGCCGAGAACTTGGTGGCCAGGTGGCCGTTGTGGATGCAGTTCGACCCGTTCTGGTAAAGGGCCTTGCCCGCCGGGCAGAGGCAGGTGCCCGCCTCGGGGTCGTAGTCGAAATCGGCCGGCCGGAAGCGCTTGGCTGCTTTCGGCGGCTTGCCCTTGTCGTAGAGCGGATCAGGCTTGGCCCGGTGGCGGCCCTGGTCCTGAAAGCGCTCGTCCCGCTGGCGCATGCCGGCATCGGCGATGAGGGCCGGGACGGCGGCCTCGGCCAAGGCCTTCAGATTGGCCTCGCTGTGATAGCCGGCATCGGCGGTGATGAGCGTCTCCGGCGTACGCAGTGATCGGGTCGCCTCCACCACCGGCAGCAGCAATTCCTGCTCGGAACCGGTGCCGTGGGCCTGAGCATCGACGATGACCTGGGCCTGCGCATCCACCGCCGCCACCCCGGTATAACCCTGGATGACCCCTTGCTGGTGGCCATCTTGGCGGACTCGTTGTCGGTTTGGTTGGAGAGCCGCACGGCGCCCTTGGCGCCGGTGCGATCCTTGGGGTGGGCAGTGAGCCATTCCCGGTTCTTCTTGGCCTCCGCCTGCAGCCGGGCCAGTTGCCGAGCCTCCCGGTCGGAAGGTCCGCCGTTGCCGCCGGCATCGGCCTCGCGGTGGCGATCCAGCATCTTCTTCGCCGCGGCCTCCATCTTCTCGGCCCGGCGCAGGAAATCCGCCCGGGTGCCGCTCCTCGTCTTGCTCGCGTTGCTGGGGAGCTTCACCCCATCGATGGCGAACATCTCCCGACCGATGAGTCCCTGGCGATCGCAGATGGTCAGCACCTGGGCGAAGAGTTGGGCGGCCAGGTCGCCCAGATTGGCGACGAAGGCGGCCAGGGTGGTGAAATGGGGTTGGGAATCACCGGATAGCGCCATGAACACGACGTTCTCCCGGCAGGCCGCTTCGATCCGACGGGAGCCGACGATGCCCCGGCTGTAGGCGAGCAGCACGACCTTGAGGAGTACCGCTGGGGCATAGGCGCTGGCGCCCTGCTGGTCATTGCGGTAGCGGGCTTCCAGGGCCGAGAGGTCAAGCTCGTGATCCACCAGGTAGTTCAGGGCATGCTCGAAGGTGCCGGGAACGAGTTGCTGGTCGAAATCGACCGGCAACAGTTTCAGCCCCTTATGCACCGGCTTGAATCGCGCCATTCCCGCCTCCACGAAATGCATTCGACATTGTGTGATTTTGCCAGGACTGGCAGCGGTTTGGGGTTTTTCTACAGCCTCAACGTTCAAGGTAACGGGCTGGCTGGAAGCGGGCGAAGCCCGCTGTAAGCCAGTCCCTGTTGACCGCAGTGTTAGGCCGTTTTTGGGACAATTGGGCCACCATAGCGATCTGCGAGCTGCTGACTGAACCGACCTACAAGCGCAAAAACAAGTTTTGCTGCCTCACTGATGTAGTCCGGTGAAACAACGATTGTGCTGTCTTCGATCTCCACTCCCGGTATCTTTGCGACGAGTGTTTTGATTTCCTTTTCTTTCCCGGCGGGAAGATCCATTAGGCGACCATTTCGGTGCGCAATGAAATTACGCAGTTCTTGGAGTTGACCGAGGCGTTCGCGCTCTTGTTCAGACCATGGCAATTGAATCCGAAGCACCCCTTCAAAATACTTCTCTATTTGGTTTCGGAAATTATTGGCTCGAACATCTCGGAATGCGAGGCCAATATTTTCACGCTTGCCGACGTAGATGGCGAAATCTGTGAGAAAGGACTCAAATAACCCCCAGATTGGCACAAGCGCACCAATACGAAAGAAGCGTGGAATTTGACGATCTACAGCTTCGTCAATCTCGGAAAGCCTTGCCCCATATTCATGATATTCGAGGCTGCATTTCTCGTTCTCAAGCCCGCGCTCGGCGCGTAGTCGGTATTGTGCTTGTGCATGCGATATCTGTTCTTCAAGGACATTTAAGTAACTTTCCAATGCCCACGATTCATACCCGAAGGATATGCCCGGAAAGCCGAGATCAAGGTTCAGAAGTTGCTCAATATCCAATGCCATAGTGGTTTTCTCAGAAACTCTTGCAAATGCGGTTACCCCAATTATCAACCCACGGATGTGTTCCTGCGGGGCAACCTTTTGACGTGTCGTAGTACTGCTTGTCTCCGTCAAAACTTTTGCAGATTCGATTGCCCCAACCGTCAACCCATGGATGGGTGCCAGCTGGACAGTTTTCCGTGCTGCCTTGAATGGTTGTGGTTTGCTCCGAATCAAATCGCTTGCATATCTGATTGCCCCATTGATCTACCCAGGGATGTGAGCCAGCAGGGCAGCCTGCTTCTGCTGCAAGTGATACAGCGAAAACAAAAAATCCAATGAAAATACGTGCTCGCATAACTGTGCTCCTTTCGGCCTAACGTGGAGGTCACCGGCGCTGCGCGGCTTTATCGCGCAGCGTCCGGTGGACCGCAGGGTTGGGCGTCATTGGCACCGCTTTAGCGCGAGCACCGGAGGTTGCTAAGGTTGGGCAACACACAGGCAACTGGTGTTGATCTGAGCTCCGGTAGATTTTGCGTGGATATAGCTACAGCTTCTTTCGACATAATTGGGTGCGCTACCAATAAGGGCTGCGACGCAACGTGCAGAATAGCCACCCCATTGTGTTCCTCCACAGAACTCGTCGCATGATGCTGTGCCATTGTTACCAGTTTTCCAGCGAACCATAGCCATGTTACCGATCGCGCTCGAAGTAGTGGACGAAGTAGCGGCTAGTGCATCAATTTGACGACGCTGATCTTCAACTGTTTTAGAGAGGCTTGCCAGCGCACCCTTTGTTGCTTCAACGTCTCGGCCTACAGTCACAGCCATATTCTCAGGTAGCCGTTCGTCGCGCGGCCACACTAAGCTGTAATTGCCCTTTTGGGTGGCAACTGTAACTACTGCTTCGTCGTAAACGGCTGGGTTATTGGCTACTGCGCGAGGGGTGCGGGTGCACGTGAAACTTTGTGAGTTTTGAATTACGAGAGCGGTGTTTTCGTTGAATTGGCGCTTAGCTCCGGCCACGTTACCTGAACACGTTACTGGGCCGTCCAGCGAAACCCCGTTAATCTGAAGTTTGATATCAACACTCGATTTCAGAAAAAAATCGGCCTGCTTTCTATTGTTGATGCGATGGGTGATTGTGACTCCTTGAGCTTGAAGGCTCAGGCACGTAGTTACCGCGTCAAGAGACTTGCCTGCAATTCTTTCCTCATACAGATTCGAACGCTCTTGCAGAGATGCCGATGATGCGTAGGTACGGCAGAAATTGCTAATTTTTTCCTCGTTTGTCGTTGCGCCCGCCGTGAATTTGAAAGGAATCGACTTTACAACAGCCTCAAGCCCAACCGAACCAGAGGACTGTTTGACTGAGCCATTTGCTTCACAGTAACTGTCAAAGACTGAGTTCGTGTAGCTGACCGAACTGGAATGGATTGAGAATTCTTTCAGAGCTGATGCAATGTCCAGGCAGCGTAATTCCTGAGCGTTTCCGCACGTTGGAAGAAACACCGCAATAGCTGTCGTCTTGCTCTTCGCGTTGCTGGGGAGCTTCACCCCATCGATGGCGAACATCTCCCGACCGATGAGTCCCTGGCGATCGGGCAGACGGTCAGCACCCGGGCGAAGAGTGACGGCCATGTCGCCCAGATTGGCGGACGAAGGCGGGCCAGGGTGGCGAAATGGGGGTGGGAATCACCGATAGCGCCATGAACACGACGTCTCCCGGCAGGCGCTTGGGGGCGTCGACTCTGGCCGGCCGGGAGGCGACGATGCACGACCCGGTTGTAGGGAGAGTACGACCTTGGGGTCGCATAGGCGCTGGCGCCCTGCTGGTCCATTGCGGTAGCCGGGCTGCGAGCGAGAGACAGGTAACTCGTGTCCACCAGTAGTTCAGGGATGCTCGAAGGTGCCGAACGAGTTGCTGGTCGAAATGACCGGCAAGCCAGTCCCAGCCCTATGTACCGGCTTGAATCGCGCCATTCGCCTCACGAATGCGTTGACATTGTGGATTTGCAGGACTGGGCGGGCGGTTTGGGGTTACAGCCCAATTGTCTACGCCCGGGATAGGTTCATACGGGAAGCGGGCGAAGCCCGCGTTGTGTTTTGTGGTACTGAATTGTCCGCGTTGGGCCTTTTGGGACAAATTGGTTTGCCACCATAGCGATCAGTGCGAGTGGACTGAGTCGAACGATCCAGCGCAAAAACAAGTTTTGCTGCTCACTGATGTAGTCCGGTGAAACAACGATTGTGCTGTCTTCGACTCCACTCCCCGGCATGTCTGCGACGAGTGTTTTGATTTTCCCCCGGGAAGATCCATTAGGCGACCATTTTCGGTGCGGCAATTGAAATTACGCAGTTCTGAGTTGACCGAGGCGTGCGCGCCGGCCTTGCCCCTTCAGACCAGGCTGAATCGAACCACCCACTTCAAAATACTTCTCCGAAATTATTGGCTCGAAATATTGGAATGCGAGGCCAATATTTTCACGCTTGCCGACGTAGATGGCGAAATCTGTGAGAAAGGACTCAAATAACCCCAGATTGGCACAAGCGCACCAATACGAAAGAAGCGTGGAATTTGACGATCTACAGCTTCGTCAATCTCGGAAAGCCCTTGCCCATATTCATGATATTCGAGGCTGCATTGGTTCCAGCCCGCGCTCGGCGCGTAGTCGGTATTGTGCTTGTGCATGCGATATCTGTTCTTCAAGGACATTTAAGTAACTTTCCAATGCCCACGATTCATACCGAAGGATATGCCCGAAAGCCGAGATCAAGGTTCAGAAGTTGCTCAATATCCAATGCCATAGTGGTTTTCTCAGAAACTCTGCAAATGCGGTTACCCCAATTATCAACCCACGGATGGTTCCCGGGGCAACCTTTTTGTCGGTAGTACTGCTTGTCTCCGTCAAAACTTTTGCAGATTCGATTGCCCCCAGTTCACACCATGGATGGGTGCCAGCTGGACAGTTTTCCTGGTGCGCCTTGAATGGTTGTGGTTTGCTCCGAATCAAATCGCTTGCCCCATATCTGAATTGCCCCATTGATCTACCCAAGGGTGTGAGCCAGCAGGGCAGCCTGCTTCGGCTGCAAGTGAAACACCAGACAAAAACAAAGAAAATACGTGCTCGCATAACTGTGCTCCTTTCGGCTAACGTGGAGGTCACCGGAGCTGCGCGGCTTTATCGCGCAGCGTCCGGGGGGACCGCAGGGTTGGGCGTCATTGGCACCGCCTTAGCGCGAGCACCGGAGGTTGACGGCGGTGCGACACACAGGCAACTGGTGTTGATCTGAGCTCCGGTAGATTTTGCGTGGATATAGCTACAGCTTCTTTCGACATAATTGGGTGCGCTACCAATAAGGGCTGCGACGCAACGTGCAGAATAGCCACCCCATTGTGTTCCTCCACAGAACTCGTCGCATGATGCTGTGCCATTGTTACCAGTTTTCCAGCGAACCATAGCCATGTTACCGATCGCGCTGGAAGTAGTGGACGAAGTAGCGGCTAGTGCATCAATTTGACGACGCTGATCTTCAACTGTTTTAGAGAGGCTTGCCAGCGCACCCTTTGTTGCTTCAACGTCTCGGCCTACAGTCACAGCCATATTCTCAGGTAGCCGTTCGTCGGCGGCCACACTAAGCTGTAATTGCCCTTTTGGGTGGCAACTGTAACTACTGCTTCGTCGTAAACGGCTGGGTTATTGGCTACTGCGCGAGGGGGCGGGGAATGGAAACTTTGTGAGTTGACTTGAATTACGAGAGCGGTGTTTTCGTTGAATTGGCGCTTAGCTCCGGCCACGTTACCTGAACACGTTACTGGGCCGTCCAGCGAAACCCCGTTAATCTGAAGTTTGATATCAACACTCGATTTCAGAAAAAAATCGGCCTGCTTTCTATTGTTGATGCGATGGGTGATTGTGACTCCTTGAGCTTGAAGGCTCAGGCACGTAGTTACCGCGGCAAGAGACTTGCCCTGCAATTCTTTCCTCATACAGATTCGAACGCTCTTGCAGAGATGCCGATGATGCGTAGGTACGGCAGAAATTGCTAATTTTTTCCTCGTTTGTCGTTGCGCCCGCCGTGAATTTGAAAGGAATCGACTTTACAACAGCCTCAAGCCCAACCGAACCAGAGGACTGTTTGACTGAGCCATTTGCTCCAAAGTACCTGTCAAGACTGAGTTCGTGTAGCTGACCGAACTGGAATGGATTGAGAATTCTTTCAGAGCTGATGCAATGTCCAGGCAGCGTAATTCCTGAGCGTTTCCGCACGTTGGAAGAAACACCGCAATAGCTGTTGCTAGCATCATTGTTCCGTTCTTCATTTTCTTCTCCTTTAGATCTGAATGTGAATCAACGCGGCATGTGATTGTGACGCCCAACGCTTAGGTAACAAGCCGCCGCGACTGGTGGCTATTTGACGAACAACGCTCATTGCGGCGGTCTTGTTGACCGTTGAGTTGGGCTGGTTTTTGGAGACCGATATGGACGAAGGCGTTGCCTACAATAACTGGATGGAATGCGAGGCAGAGATAAAGCGCCTTACGATTGCGCTACGCATCAAAACCGAAGAGCACCAGTGCTGCGCAGAGGACTTAATTTCGTTGCGCAAGAGCGAACAAGATGGGTGGAAGGAGGCCGCGATTGCATGGGAGGTATGCGTCTCGATCCACGAAAAGTGGGCAAAGGGCAAAGATGCGCTGTACTCGACCCGACACGCTGACTTTGAAAAGCATGCTGACGATGCACGGCGGAAACTGCCGCCCAACGTGAAGTGAATAGCATATTTGCAGGGTTGTCCTTCCCCCGCGCTGCGTAACCTGGTCGAGACGTCACCGTCGAACCCCCTTGCATTCTGCCCCATGGGCACTATACTGGTGTTATGTACAGCATTAAATCGGCCCCCAAACCCGGCGATGCCTCTGCGCGCCAGCCTTTGCGCTCCGTGAAGCTTCTGGATCAGCTTCGCGAGCGCATCCGCTACAGGCACTACAGCATACGTACCGAAGATGCATATGTCTATTGGGTGCGTGCCTTCATCCGTTTTCATGGGCTTCGCCATCCACGGGATCTGGGCGGTGCGGAAGTCGGAGCGTTTCTTTCCTGGCTTGCCGCAGAGCGCAACGTGGCACCTTCGACTCACAAGCAGGCCCTGTCGGCGATTCTCTTCCTTTACCGTGAAGTTCTGGAAACCGATCTGCCCTGGCTGACGGACTTGGTCCGGCCCAAGGAACGGGTCAAGGTTCCCACTGTCCTGTCGCGTGTCGAACGGCATTGGGAACGGCATTGGGGACAGACCACGATAACCCGTAAAGCCCCGCCTGACCCGCCTTTCGGCGGATAGCGGCTAAGAGTAAATGGCTGCTTGCGGCCCTTCGTCTATCCGGCGATCTGCTGTGCCGCCTGAGCGGCGGTGATGATCGGGATGCCTTCGTGGCTTTCCATTGACAGCAGATCGGCGTCGCCCGACACGATCCAGTCGGCGCCGGCCGCGATTGCGGCGGCGATCACCTGATCGTCGTCGACATCTGTGGGCACCACGCGCGGCACCTGTTCCGGCTCGACGACTTCCACCGCCTCGACATAATCTGCCAGCACCTCGCGCACCGTCCTGCCGATGAGGGCCAGCCGCTTGGTCGCCGAAGGCCGCGTCAGCACGTCGGCCAGTTCATCGAGCAGCGCCGGGCTGGTGAAGAGCCTGGCATCGCCGCGGCTGCGGATTACATCGAGCAAGCGATGCGGCGTGCCGCGCCACAGCAGCGCCGACAACACCACATTGGTATCAAGAACGATCCGCACCCGACGCCTTCGCCTGTTCCCGTGCCCGCCGTTCCGCCCGCGCCGCCTTCACCTCGGCCTCGATTTCCTCTTCCGTCATCGGTGCCACGCCGGCCGCCTCCAGCGCCGGCGCGATGGCTAGAAGCCGATCCCATGCCGCGCGCTTCCTCGCCTTGCCGGCGAGGAATTCCACAAAGTCCTCCACCTCCGCCACCTGCTGCGGGGAGAGCATCCTCAGCTTCGAGATCAAAGCCTCTTCCACGGTCGCATTCATCGTTACACCTCCGTTGCCGTCAGCGCGCCAGCGCCTGCAAGTGCTTCTTGGTCAGGAAGGCATCGAGCAGCTTCTTGACCACGTTCTTGTCGTCGTCAGGCGGTTGCTCCACCTCCTGGAACTGCTTGAGCAACTTCCGATCCTCGAAGCGGGCCTTGGCCGCCTCATCGGCGGCGCCATCAAGCAGATAGTCGCTGGTCACGCCCAGGGCGTCGGCCAGGCGTTTCAAGGTATCGCCCGAGGGGTGCGAGGTGCCGCGCTCGAAGGGGCCGACGTGGGTGTAATGCAGCCCGGCCAACTGCCCCAGGTCGGTCTGCGACAGGTTCTTCTGCTTGCGCAGTTCCTTGAGCCGCTGCGCGAAGCCGTCCAGTATCTCGGTCATATCCCGCATCTCCGTCATGGAAAGGGGTTCGAATGTGACCATGTTGCCGAATTCGGCAGGGGAAGTCGACGCTTCAGCGCCCGCATCGACCGTTGCCATCCGGCTGTCACCCCCGCAGCGTCTCCAGGGGCGGGACGGCCAGCAGGCGGCCCAGGGCGGCCCAGCCGACGGCGGCGGCCAGCAGGCCGGTGGCCAGGGCGGTCAGGGGGAAGGTGAGGAGGGGGAAGTCCAGGCTCATGTCGAACACCCGGCGGGCGACGACCTGGCCCAGCAAGGCCGCGCCCGCGGCGGCGCAGAGGCCGGCCAGGGCTCCGGTGGCGGCGAGTTCGGCCAGCAGGGCTGCGGCGAGCTGGCGGCGCCGGGCACCCAGGGCGCGCAGCACGGCAAATTCCTGTCGCCGTTCGGCGAAGCCCGCCACCAGGGCGGCGTAGAGGACGGCCAGCCCGGCCCCGAGGGTCAGGGAGAAAATCAGTTCAACCGCGCTGGCCACCTGGCCGATGACGTCCCGGAACTGGCCGATCAGAACCCCCAGGTCGATGAGGGTCAGGTTGGGGAAGCGCGCCACCAGATCCCGGCCCAGGGCCAATTGCGGCGAAGGCAGGTGGAAACTGGTGATGTAGCTGGCGGGTTGATCTTCCAGGACTCCGGGGGGGGTGAGGACGAAGAAATTGACCCGCATCGAGTTCCAGTCGAGGCGGCGCAGCCCTACCACCTCCAGGTCGATGCTCTGCCCGGCGATGCGAAATTCAAGCCTGTCGCCCACCTTGATGCCCAGGGTGCGCGCCAGGTCCTCCTCCACCGAGGCGACGCGCTTTCCCGTGTCTTCCGGGGCGAACCAGCGGCCGGTGGTGACTTCGTTGCCCGGAGGCAGGGCCCCGCGCCAGGAAAGGTTGAACTCCCGCTCCACCAGGCGTTGCGCCCGGTCGTCGTCAGGGTAGTCGGTGGCAGCCACCGGCCGGCCGCCGAGGGTGGCGAGGCGCCCCCGCACCATGGGCGCCAGTTCGGCGTCGATGCCACCTTCCCGCAGGCGGGCGGCAAGGGCCTCGCGCTGCTCCGGCTGGATGTTGACGATAAAGCGGTTGGGCGCATCGGCGGGAGTCGCCCGCTGCCAGGCATCCAGAAGCTGGCCCCGGGTGGCCGACACCACCAGGAGAGCCATGGCTCCCAGGGCCAGGGCGACCACTTGCAGGGTGACCGGGCCGGGGCGGCGGCGGAGGCCTGTGGCCCCCTGGCGCCAGCCGTAGCGGCTTCCCGCTGGCCAGCGCCCGAGCAGGGCGATGGCGAGCCGGGCGGCCCCGGCGAAGACCGCTGCCGCGGCGGCGAAGCCCCCTGCCGCAAGAAGTCCCAGGCGCAGATCCCCGGCGATCCAGACGATGAGGACGGCCAGCGCGGCAAGCCCCAGGCCCCAGGCGGCCAGCCAGGAGGCCTCGGGGGGATCCAGGTCGCGGCGCAGAACCCGCAGAGTGGGCACCTTGCGCAGGCGGAGCAGCGGGGGGAGACCGAAGCCCAGCAGCAGTACCGCTGCCACGGCGGCGCCCTGGAAGGCAGGCAGCAGCGAGGGCAAGGGCAGACCGTCCCCCAGAAGGCTCGCCACCAGGGCGTGCAGGGCAAACTGGATGCCGTAGCCCAGGGCGCTGCCGAAGGCCGTGGCCAGGAGCGTGAGCAGCGCGAACTGGCCCAGGGTCAGGCGCAGCAGGGTGGCCTGGGTGGCCCCCAGGCATCGCAGGACGGCGCTGCCATCCACATGGCGCTCGCCGTAGCGGCGGGCGGCCAGCGCCACGGCAGCGGCGGCGAGGATGACCGTCGCCATGGCCGCGAGGCCGAGGAAGCGCCGCGCCCGGTCCAGGGTATTGCGGATTTCCGGGCGCGCGTTTTCGCTATCCTCGATTCTTTCTCCCCGCTCCAGGCGCGGCGTTGCCCAGGTTCTGAAGGCTGCCACGGCAGCGTCTTCGCCGGCCAGCAGCAGGCGGTAGGTGATGCGGGCGCCCGGTTGCTCCAGGCCGCTGGCGGGGAGATCGGCCAGGGACATGAGCAGGCGGGGGGCGAAGGCGAAGAAATTGGCGCCCCGGTCCGGCTCCTGGGCCAGGATTGCCGCTACCCGGAGGCGGATTTCCCCCACCTCGACCGTGTCGCCGGGGCCAACCCCCAGGGCGCCGGCCAGACGCTCATCGACCCAGACGCTGCCGGGAGCCGGGGGCGGAACGCCGCTCTGGCCGTCGCTGAGGCCGAGGCGCCCGCGCAGCGGGTAGGTCGCGCTCACGGCCTTGATTTCCGCCAGTTGCGGTCCCCCGGCCGCCCGCACCATGCTGGGGAAGACGCGGGTTTCGGCCAGAGCCAGGCCGCGCCGGGCCGCTTCCGCCGCCGGGGCCGGGGACCAGGGGTGGTCGGCCACCAGAAGCAGGTCGGCCCCCAGGAGACGGCGCGCTTCCCGCTCCAGGGCGAGGCGCACCCGGTCGCTGAGGAAGCCCACGGCGGTCACCGCAGCGACCGCCAGAACCGTCACGGCCAGAAGAAGGCGCAATTCCCCCGTGCGTAGTTCGCGCCGGAAAAGGCGCGCCGCCAGGCTCACGCCGCGCCCCAGCGGGCCTCGAATTCCCGGGCGTCGGCGGGTTTGCCGTGCAGGAAGCCCTGCAATTGGCGGCAACCATGATCGCGCAGGAAGGCGGCCTGCTCGGCCGTTTCGACCCCTTCGGCCACCACTTCCAGGCCCAGGTTGCGGGCGAGCGTCATGACCGTGGTGACGATGGCCTCGTCGCCGGTATTGCGGCCGATGCCGGCGATGAAGGAGCGGTCGATCTTGAGCTGCTGGATGGGCAGGCGCCGCAGGTAGCTGAGGGAGGAGTAGCCGGTGCCGAAGTCGTCGATGGCAAGGCAGATTCCCAGCTTGCGCAGACGCTCCAGGAGGCCGATGGCGTCGTCGACCTGCATGACCACGGATTCGGTGATTTCCAGCTTGAGGCGGTCGGGTTCCAGCCCGGTTTCCTCCAGGATGGCCATCAGGCTGGCGATGAATTCGGGTCTTTCCAGTTGTTTGACCGAGAGGTTCACCGAAACCTGGGGCAGGTCGAAGCCCTCCTCCCGCCAGGCCATGACCAGACGGCAGGTCTCCCGCAGCACCCAGTTACCCAGGCCCACGATGAGGCCGGTTTCTTCGGCCACGGCGATGAAGCGGGCAGGCGGCACTTCGCCCAGTTCCGGGCTGTGCCAGCGCACCAGGGCCTCGGCGCCGGTGAGGCTCCCGCTCTCGGAGTCGACCTGCTGCTGCAGGAAGACTTCGAGTTCTCCATTCTCCTGGGCCCGGCGCAGGAGGTTTTCGATGCGCACGCGCTCCTTGACGCGATCCGTCATGTCGGGCGAATAGAAGTGGAAATGCCCCCGACCGACGGATTTGGCCCGATACATGGCGGAATCGGCGTTGCGCATGAGGGCGCCGGGGTCGTCGCCGTCGTCGGGGAAAACGCTGATGCCCACCGAGGCGGAGAGGTAGAGCTCGTGGCCGGCCACCGCAAAAGGCTGCTCGAAGGCGGCGATGATCTCGGCGGCCAGCGCCGCGGCCGGGGCGTGGCCCGGGATGGCTTCCATGAGGCAGATGAATTCGTCGCCGCCCAGGCGGGCCAGCATGTCGATGAGGCGCACCCGGTCGGCCAGGCGGGTGGCCACGGCGACCAGCAGATCGTCACCTACCGTATGCCCGAGTGAGTCATTCACCTGCTTGAATTGATCGAGATCGATGAACAGGACCGCCAGGCGCTCGTTGCGCTCGAGGGCCTCCGCTGCGCTCTCGTGCAGACGCTCGATGAAGCGGCGACGATTGGGAAGCCCGGTGAGGGGATCGTGGTAGGCCAAGTAGTTGAGCTTGCTCTCGGCCTGGCGTCTTTCGGACACCTCGCCCTCCAGCATTTGATTGGCCCGCCGCAAGTCGGCCGTCCGTTGCTCCACCTGGATTTCCAGAGTTGCGCGGGCGGTCTCCAGCTTGGTGTCCTGGATGCGCAGAATCTGCTGCGCCCGACGTACCACCAGGAACTGGAGCAGATAAAGGAGGGCAAAGACCGCCACCACCCCCGCCGTCACCCACCACAGCGTTCGTCCGACCTCGGCGGTGAAGGGGCTGACGTCCTGGGCGATTTCCACCACGGCCTCCACGGCGCCTTCGGCATCCCGGAAGGGGACGTAGGTGGTGAGGATGTCCCTCCCCTGCCCGCCCGGCGCGGTGCCGGCCATCAGGGCGCTGTTTTCCTTGCCCCCCAGGGCTGCCTGAAAGCCTGATGCCAGAGCGGCGGCCGTCCCCACCTGCTCGGCGTCACTGGCGAAAACCGCGACCCCGAGGCGGTTGTGAACGCGCAGACTGACGACGCCGGTATCCTTGAGCAGCGCCTCCAGGCGGGGGCGCAGGGCTTCCCCGGCCGGTGCAGCCCGCAGGGCGGCGGAATCGCGACCGTAGGAATGGCGCACTTCTTCGGCGTAAGCGTCCCACAGGGCGTTGCGGAAGACCCGGGCGAAGGCCCCGTTGCGGTCCGCCGCCAGGGTCGTCATCTGGCGCTCCGACAGGTCGCGGTAGAGCGGGCCCAGGGCCCCCGCCGCCAGGACGATCAGGATGAAGCTGAGGGTGGAGAAGTAGCGGGAAAGGTTGAACATCACTCCACCAGTTCGGCAAGACGCGATACAGCGTCCTCGACCCGGGACACCGCCACCACCTCCAGCCCGGCGATGGCCTGCCGGGGCCGATTGGCTTCCGGCACCAGGGCCCGGGTGAACCCCAGCTTGGCCGCCTCCTTGAGGCGCTCCTGGCCCCGCGGCGCAGGTCGGATTTCCCCGGCCAGGCCAACTTCACCAAATACGACAAGTTTAGACGGCAAAGGCTTGTTTCTAAGAGAAGAAACGATCGCGAGAACCACGGCAAGATCGGCCGCTGGCTCGCTGATGCGCACCCCGCCGACGGCATTCACGAAGACATCCTGATCGTAGCAGGCCACCCCGGCGTGGCGGTGCAGGACAGCCAGCAGCATGGCCAGGCGCTGAGGCTCCAGGCCCACCGTGAGGCGACGGGGGTTGCCGTGGGCGCTATCCACCAGGGCCTGGATTTCCACCAGCAAGGGACGGGTGCCCTCCTGGGTCACCATGACGCAGGAGCCCGCCACGTCGTGGCCGTGGCGGGAGAGGAACAGGGCCGAGGGGTTGCTCACCCCCTTGAGGCCCCGGTCGGTCATGGCGAAGACGCCCAGTTCATTGACCGCCCCGAAGCGGTTCTTGCAGGAGCGCACCAGGCGGAAGCTCGAATGGGTGTCGCCCTCGAAGTACAGCACCGTATCGACGATGTGCTCCAGTACCCGGGGCCCCGCCAGGGAGCCCTCCTTGGTGACGTGACCCACCAGGATGACCGTGACGCCAAGTTGCTTGGCCACCCGGGTGAGTTGGGCCGCGCACTCGCGCACCTGGGCCACCGATCCGGGGGCGCTCGACAGGGCATCCGACCACAGGGTCTGGATCGAGTCGATGACCGCCACGCGGGGCTTTTCCGCCTTCAGGACGGCGAGGATGGCTTCCAGATTGATTTCGGCCAGCAGCGGCAAATTACCGGTCTCCAGGCCCAGGCGGCGGGCCCGCAGGGCCACTTGCTCACCGGATTCCTCGCCACTGACGTAGAGCACCGCTTCGCTGGCCGCCAGGGCCGCCAGGGCCTGCAGCAGGAGGGTGCTCTTGCCGATGCCCGGGTCGCCGCCGATGAGCACCACGCCCCCCGCCACCAAACCCCCGCCCAGAGCGCGGTCGAACTCGCCCACGCCCGTCGACAGGCGCTCGGTCTCCCGCGCCTCGATGGAGGACAGCACGCGCAGACGAGCCCCCGGCGCGATGGGCTGAAACCGCCCGGCGGCAGTTTCCTGGACCACCGACTCCACCAGGGTGTTCCACTCCCCGCAGCCGGGGCACTGGCCCTGCCACTTGGGGCTGCTGGCGCCACACTCGTTGCACAGGTAGAGGGATTTTGCCTTGGCCATGGGGTCAGCGCGTCGAAGGTGCCGCGTCAGCGTGAGCGTCTCGGTGATCTCCCGCGGGTGAGGGAGCGAAAGCCGGGAGGGGCGCGGGACCGTTCATCATGGGGGGCAATTTTATCCAGATCAACTAAGAAACGCTGCGAGCGCCTGAAATACGGTCACCGCCGTGGGATCGACAGCGCGCAGCAGGACAGCCAGCCCGAAAGCCGCGCCCACCAGCAGAAGCCAGAACAGCCAACTGGCCCGCAGGGCGCCCTCGACCCAGGAGGCCGCCCCGCCCCCTGCCGCCCGGGCCATGCCTACGGCAAGCACCGCTTCCACGCCGGCTTCGAGGAGCGCCGCCGAGGCGGCCCCCAGAAAACCGCCAATGATCCACCACAGCACCAGGGCGACCAGGCCGATGACCGCGGCGGCTACGGCAATGCCTACCGCCGGCAGGCAGCCCTCGGCGTCCACCGAGGCCAGTTCGGCGATGCCGGAAACGCCATCGCCCACCGTCTCCACCCGGTCGGCGAGGCGGGACGCGGCACCGGAATCCTTGCCGTCGGCGGGGGGTTCGACGTGCTGCGGGTCCAGCCGCACTTTCAGGGCATCGAGGCCGGTGGCCCGCAACCAGACCCCGACCAGACCCAGAAAGGCCCCGTAGGCCACGATGACCACCAGGGGCAGCCGCAGGCGCAGATCGCTCAGCCCAAGGCGCAGGAGCAGGTGACTCGCCAGTCCGCCCACCAGAAAGCATGCTGCCAGGACCAGGAAGGTCTGGGTGCGCAGCCAGCCGGCACCGCCCAGGCGTCGTTCGAGGTAGCGGCGCAGGGGCTGGCGACTATCGGCCACGCAGCATCTCCACCGGCACCCGGGCCGCCAGGGCGCAGTACAACTCGTAGGCAATGGTTCCGGCCGCGGCAGCCACGTCGTCGGCAGGGACTTCTCCGCCGGGGCCACGCCCCCAAAGGGTGACCGGGGAGCCCGGACCGGCCTGGGGCAGGTCCGAAAGATCGCAGGCCAGCATGTCCATGGATACCCGTCCCAGGGTTCGGGTCAGTCCGCCATGCACCGCAAGGGGCGTCCCCGTGCCGGCGTGGCGGGGATAGCCGTCGGCGTAGCCGCAGGCCACGACCCCCACCCGCAGGCGCCGGGGGGCGACGAAGCTGCCGCCGTAACCTACCGCCTCGCCCGCGGCGACGTCCTGCACCGCGATGATCTGCGAGCAGAGGCTCATCACCGGCCGCAGGCCGAGGCTCGCGGCGCTGACCTCGGCGAAGGGACTGGAGCCGTAAAGCATGATTCCCGGCCGCACCCAGCCCACGCGCGTTTCCGGGTAGCGCAGGAGTGCGGCGGAATTGGCCAGGCTGACGGGCCCCCGCCATTCGGGCAGCAGGGCCTTGAGGCGTGCCATCTGGGGGGCGACGCCCTCGGGGCCGTCGGCCGAGGCAAAGTGGGTCATCAGGGTGGTTCGGCCGGGGTCGAGTTCGTTCAGACGCTCCCGCAGCCAGGGGATTTCCGCGGCCGAGAAGCCCAGGCGGTTCATGCCTGTATTGATCTTCACGTAGAGCGGTGGCAAGGCTCCCCCGCCGTGCAGCAGCGCAAACTGGTCGCGGCAATGCACCACGCAAGCGAGGTCGAGTTCCTTGGCCAGGCGGGCATCCCGGGCGGAAAAAACGCCTTCCAGCAGAAGGATGGGCTGCCGCACACCGGCCTCGCGCAGCGCTGCGCCGGTCTCGGCCTCCAGGACGGCGTAGCCATCCGCGTCGCCCAGGGCATCCAATGCCCGCCACAGGCCGTGGCCGTAGGCGTCGGCCTTGAGCACGGCCCATGCCCCGGTTCCGGCGGCCAGCCGCCTTGCCAAGCGGTAATTGGCGGCCAGGGCCTCCCCATCGATGCTGGCGCGGATCGGGCGGGCCAGGTTCATAGCAGGGTTTCCTGCAGTCGCCGGCGCAGGAATTCCCCGCAGGTGGCGACCACGCGGGAACGATACTGCCCTTGCCGGTAAACCAGGCAGATGCCCTGCTCCAGTCGGGGTTTGAGGGGAAGGGACACCAGGCTCCCCGCGCCCACCTCCCGCTCGACCGCCTGGGCGAAGACGATGGCGTAGCCCAGGCCCGTTGCCGCGGCAGCCTTGAGGGCCTCGGTACTGCCCGCCTGCAGGACGACCTTCAGGGCGTCGGGCGCAGTGCCGGCTGCCGCCAGAAAGCCTTCCGCCGCCTGGCGACATCCGGAACCCGGCTCCCGCACGATGGCTTCGAAATCCTTGAGGGCCCGGCCGCTGACGCTCCGGCTGCGGGCCAAAGGGTGATCAGGGGTGCATACGAAGCGCAATTCGGCCTGGCCGCAGGATTCGCAATCCAGCCCCGGCAACGGCCCCGGCAGGGCGACGAGGCCCATGTCCCACTTTCCTGCGGCAACCCCTTCGGCCACGGCGGCCGAATTGACGATGTCCAGGTGCACCGTCACCTGCGGGTAGAGCGCGCTGAATTCGGCCAGCAGGGCTGGCAGAAGCTGGTCGCCGATGCCCGAAGGCGTCCCCAGGCGCAGCGCGCCGCGCATGTCGTCGGTCACTTCCGCCAGGCGGGTCTCCATCTCGCGGCTCAGGGCCAGGATGCGCTCGGCGTAATCGAAGGCGATGCGACCGGAGGGCGTCAGGTCGAGGACCCCCTTGCCCCGCTCCAGAAGGCGCGTGTTCAATTCCGCTTCCAGTTGCCGGATCTGGAAATGAACCGCCGACTGGCTCATGAACAGGGCTTGCGCTGCACGCAAGAAGCTGCGGTGCTGCGCCAGGGCGTAAAACACCTGCAAGCGCCGGTCGCCCATCCTGCCCCCCGAAAACCCAAAGGCGCTATTCAAACACGTTTGCCTCGGCCGCGAAACCGCCGTGGCAAGGGTGACAAAGGCCGTCGCGGGGCGCCATAATGCCGGCCAAGATCAATCCCCTGCACCCCGGGCAACCGAGGCTCCCATGGAAACGCGCCAGGCCACCATCCTGATCGTTGACGACACGCCGGAAAACCTGACGGTCCTTGGGGAGCTCCTGCAGCCAACCTATCGGGTACGCGCCGCCAACTCCGGGCGGCGGGCGCTGCAGATCGCCGCCGGCGACCCCACCCCGGACCTCATCCTGCTGGATGTGATGATGCCGGAAATGGACGGCTACGAAGTCCTGGCCCAATTACGCGCCAAACCGCGTACGCGCGACATCCCGGTGGTTTTCGTGACCGCCATGGACAGCACCGAAGCGGAAGAGCGCGGTCTCGACGGCGGCGCGGTGGACTACATCACCAAGCCCCTGCGTCCCGCCATCGTCCTCGCCCGGGTGCGCACCCAGCTCGAACTCAAGCTGGCCCGCGACTGGTTGCGGGACCAGAACACCTACCTGGAAGCGGAAGTCAGCCGCCGCATGAGCGAAAACCAGCTCATCCAGGAGGTCAGCATCCACGCCCTCGCCCGTTTGGCGGAAACCCGGGATCCCGAAACCGGCAATCACCTGCGCCGCACCCAGGAATACGTGCGCTGCCTGGCCCGGGAACTGCGCGCCGGCGGGCGCCACGCCGAGGCTCTGGGCGACCGGGCCATCGAAACCCTGGCGCGTTCGGCGCCCCTGCACGATATCGGCAAGGTGGGCATCCCCGATCACATCCTGTTGAAGCCGGGCAAGCTGACGCCCCAGGAGTGGGAGATCATGAAAACCCACGCCGCCCTGGGCTCCGAGGCCATTGCCCAGGCCGAGCGGGACGCCGCCGAGTCGGTCGAGTTCCTGGCCGTGGCCAAGGAAATTGCCCACTACCATCACGAAAAGTGGGACGGCAGCGGTTATCCCGAGGGCCTGCGCGGGGAAGCGATTCCCCTCTCCGCCCGCCTGATGGCCCTGGCGGACGTGTTCGACGCCCTCATCAGCCGGCGGGTCTACAAACCACCCATGCCCTACCAGGAGGCGCGCGAGATCATCGTGAGCGGCAGCGGAAGTCATTTCGACCCCGCCGTAGCGACTGCCTTCGAAGCGGCTTTCGAGCAATTCTGCGGCATTGCGGAGCGTTATCAGGATGACGGTCCGCCACCTGGCTGATCTGACCCTCGCCGACATCATGACCCCGGGCGCCATCGGGGTCGCGGCCGACTGCACCCTGGGCGAAGCGGCCCGCGCCATGAGCCGGGCGCGTATTTCCAGCCTGGTGATCCAGACCAACCGCCGCCCGGTGGGCATCCTGACTGAGCGCGATGTGCTGCGTCTCCTGGCCGACCACACCCAGGCCGATCTCACCGTTGCCAGCGTGATGAGCACCCCGGTGGTCGCGGTGGCCGCTTCCCTGGATTTTCGCAGGGCCTACGAGACCATGCGTCGCGATGGCGTCCGCCATCTGGTCGCGACCGACGTCCTGGGTGAAACCATCGGCATCGCCACCGAAACTGACTTCCGCACCCACCTGGGCCACGAGGTTTTCCGCCACAGTGCCGACCTGGGCGCCCTGATGGACCGCAACATGCCGGTGCTCCTCCCCCAGGCGCCGGTTTCCGAAGCGCTCACCCTGATGTTGCGGGAAGAGTGGGATTACGTCCTGGTCAGCGAGAACGGCGCCCCCATGGGCATCCTGACCGAACGCGACATGCCGCGCCTCCTGACGGTCGGCCGCGACCTGGACCACATGCCGGTGGCCGAGGCCATGACGGCCCCGGTCCATGCCGTCGGGCCCGGCGCCACGGTGATCAACGCCCTGGAAGCCATGGACGCCGGCAAGTTCCGCCACATGGCGGTGGTGGACGGGGCGGGCCGCGTGGTGGGCATGGTCAGCCAGCACCGGCTGCTCGAACGCCTGGGCATGGAAATCATCGAGGAGGCCTGGGAACAGCACGAGGTGCTGGAATCGGTCAAACACGACTTCGAGGACCGTCTCGCCCTGGTGCTCGAAAGCACGGGCATTGCCGTCTGGGAATACGACTTCGCCGCCGATCGCTTCACCTGGAGCCCGACCATGGCGGTGCTGCTGGGTTGCGACCATGCGCAATTGCCCGTATCCGCCCGGGATTTGCACGCCATCATCCACGGGGCCGACCGGGTGGCCTTCCTGGATACGGCGCGGCGCTGCTACCGCGAGGACCGTATTTTCGATGCCGAATGCCGCCTGTGCCGGCCCGACGGCAGCCACTTCTGGATCCGCTACCGCGCCCGGGTCGCCGCCCGCGACAAGGACGGCCGCCTGGCCCGTACCGTGGGCACCCTGGCCGACATCAGCGAGCGCAAGGCCGCCGAGGCGGCTCTTGTCGCCCGGGAACAGGTGTTTCGCGCCATCGTCAGTCAGGCCCGCGACGGCATCGTGCTCATCGACACGGGCAGCCTCGGATTCGTCGAATTCAACGATGCGGCCTGCCGCAGCCTGGGCTACAGCCGCGAGGAGTTTTCCCGCCTGCACCTGTGGAACGTGACCGCCGGGCTCTCCAGGGGCGAGGTTCAGGCCCGGGTGAAGGACATTCTCGCCGCCGGCGGCATGGATTTCGACCTGGATCACGTGCATTGGGACGGATCGATCCGCCATGTGCGCAGCAGCTACCGGGTGGTCGGCGTGGGCGGGCAGACCTTTCTCTCCGCCCTGTGGACCGACGTCACCGACCGCCGCGATGCCGAGGCTGCCCTGCGCGCCAGCGAGAAGCGTTTCCGCGCCCTGTTCGAAGGAATCGCCGGCATTGCGGTGCGGGGCTACGATGCGCTGGGGCGCGTGGTGCTCTGGAATCAGGCCTGCGAACGCCTCTACGGCTATTCGGTCACCGCGGCGGGAGCCCTGGGTTTCGGTGAATTCCTCTGGCCGCCCGAGCGTCGCGATGCCCTGGAGGCGGCCTTCCGCGCCTGGGTCGCCGGCGGCCCACCCCTGGAAGCGGGGGAGTATCCCCTGGTCCGCAGGGACGGCGCGCCGGTCACCGTTTTTTCCAGCCCGGTCCTGCAAAGGGGGGGCGAAGGGGCCCCGGAGGTCTACTTCATCGAGGTGGATCTGACGCCTCTGGAGGAAATCCAGTTCCAGTACCGTCTCCTCGCCGATTCGGGATCAGCGCTCATCTGGACCTCGGACGGCGCGGGCCGGGGCAATTATTTCAATCGACCCTGGCTGGAATTCCGGGGACGAAGCCTGGAGGAAGAGGTCGGCGATGGCTGGGTCGAGGGCCTCCACCCCGAAGACCGGACCGCCTGTGAGGAAGCCTACCGCCAGGCCATCGCGTCCCGGGAGGCCTTCGGCCTGGTCTTTCGCCTGCGCCGCCACGATGGCGAGTACCGCTGGATCATGGACGAGGGCAGGCCACGCTACGACCGGCGGGGGGAGTTTCTGGGTTTTATCGGGCACTGCATCGACATCACCGAAAGCAAGGAAACCAGCCTGGAACTCGAGCAGCACCGGCAGCACCTGGAAGACCTGGTGCGCCAACGCACCGGCGAGCTGGAGGCGGCGAACCTGCGGCTGCAGGCCAGCGACCATCGGCATCAGGCGCTCTACGGCATTTCGCGGCAGGCCGAGGGACTCGACGAACAGACCCTGGTGGGGCTCTGCCTGGCCGAGGCGGCCCGCCTCTTCGGCAGCCGCCTGGCCTGGCTGGTGACCTACGACGAGGATGGCACGATTCTCGCCGTCGAAGGGTATGACCGCGACCGGCGTTTCCATTGCGCCGACTGGATGAGTTGTCCCGACTGCGGTGCGCTGCAGGCCCTGGCCCGGTGTTGTTGCGAGGTGCGCAAGCCGCTGGCCTGCGATGTCCCGGGCATCGGGGATGCTTCCGCCGCCGTACCCCGCGGCAGCCAGATCGCGGCCCCTGTGGTGGAGTCCGACCGCGTGCGCGCGGTGTTCGGGGTTTCAGGCCGCGACCCCGCCTACAGCGATGCCGAATGCAGCGAACTGGGTGCAGTGGCCAACGACCTGTGGCGCATCGTGATGCGCCGCCGGGCCGAGATCGCCCTGGCCCGGACGAGCGACGCCGCCAAGGCCGCCAGCCGGGCCAAGACCGCCTTCCTGGCCAACATGAGCCACGAGATTCGCACCCCGATGAACGCCATCATCGGCCTTACGCATCTCCTCCTGCGTCAGATCGAGAGCCCCAAGCAGGCCGACCAGTTGAAGAAGATCGGCGATTCGGCCCAGCATCTGCTTTCCATCATCAACGACGTCCTCGACATCTCCAAGATCGAAGCCGGCAAGGTGGACCTCGACGTCGGTGACTTCTCCGCCGTCGGCATTTTCGACAACGCCATCTCCATGCTGACCGAGCGCAGCGCCCAGAAGGGTCTCGTTCTGACCAAGGACGTGGATTCCGCCGCCGCCGTGCTCCTGCGGGGTGACCCGACCCGCATCGGACAGATCGTCATCAATTACGCCGCCAATGCGATCAAATTCACCGAGAGCGGCACCATCACCCTGAGGGCGCGGGCGGTGGATGCCGATTCCGCCGTTGTCCGCCTGCGCCTGGAGGTCGAGGATACCGGCGTCGGCATCGATCCCGAGGCGCGGGAGCGCCTGTTCAACGAGTTCGAGCAGGCCGATTCATCCACCACCCGCCGCTACGGGGGAACGGGCCTGGGCCTCGCCATCTGCCGCCTGTTGGCCCAGTTGATGGGGGGCACTGTGGGCTGCGACAGCGTGCCCGGAGAGGGAAGCCTTTTCTGGTTCGAAGCGGCCTTTCCCCGAGCCCCCCTCGGGCATGGCGAGGAGCCTCCCCCGCCTCTGGCGAACACCGACCAGATCGAACGGGAACTGGCGGCCCGCGCAGCGGGATGCCCGCTCCTGCTGGCCGAGGATACCCCGGTCAGCCGCGAGGTCATGTTCGAACTCCTCGCCGGTCTGGGATTCCAGACCGATCTGGCCGAAGACGGCGAAGCCGCGCTGAGCCTGGCCGGCAAGAAGGACTATCGCATCATCCTGATGGACGTCCAGATGCCGAAATTGTCCGGTCTGGAAGCGACCCGAGCCATTCGCAACCTGCCGGGGTACGGCCAGGTTCCCATCGTCGCCCTCACCGCCAACGCCTTCGAGGCCGATCGCCAACTCTGCATCGCGGCCGGCATGAACGACCATATCCCCAAACCGGTGGACCCGGCCCTGCTCTACGCCACTTTGTCCCGCTGGTTGCCCGCCACACACCCTGTTTCCCCGCTCCCTGCGTCTCCGGTGAGTGCTGCGGAGCCCGATCCAGGCGGGATTCTGGAGAAATTGCGGGCCATTCCCGGCCTGGGCGCCGACATCGGGCTGCGC
Organism: Betaproteobacteria bacterium; assembly: GCA_016720065.1. Taxonomy (NCBI): domain Bacteria; kingdom Pseudomonadati; phylum Pseudomonadota; class Betaproteobacteria; species Betaproteobacteria bacterium. Next base: position 908,598 of record JADJXY010000002.1, read on the forward strand.
CGCCTGAGGGGCAAGGTGCGTACCTATGTGCGGGTGGTGGAGATGTTTGCCTCCGAGCACGCGGGCGACGCCGAGTCGATCCGCCAGTTGCTCGTCGAGGGTCGCGGTGCCGATGCCCGGAGACAGGCCCACTCCCTCAAAGGGGCCGCCGGAGCCGTCGGGGCGCCCCGCCTGATGGAACTGGCCGCCGCCCTCGAAAAAGCGTTGGCCGACGGACACGACGCCGCGGAACCTGCCCGGCTGGCGATGGGGATGGAACTGGGCCGGCTGGTCAGCGCGATTACGGCCCTGCCCTTCGATCAGACCCCGGTGGATCAACCTACGGACTGGGCGGGCGCACGCGGCACCCTGGATGCCCTGGAAACCCTGCTGGCCCAGGATGATATCCGTTCGGCCACGCTCTTCCGCGAGAGCGCGGCCAATCTGCGCGCCGCCCTGGGAAGCGACAGCGAAGTGCTGGACCGGCAGATCGCCGGTTATGACTTTCAGGCGGCCCTGCAAACGCTGCGCCGCCTGAGAGGCCATGACGAGCGCCTGAGGCCGGAAAAGGGCTGAAATCAAGCCTGCGGCGAAACCGTGTTATAACCCTCGCCGACAACGAAAACCAAGACCGAGACCGCTTCCGTGCCCTTCGGCTTCTACATCATCATGGCCGCGCAGTTTTTTTCTGCCCTGGCCGACAACGCCCTGCTCATCGTCGCCATCGCGGCCCTGCGGGACATGCACGCCCCGGCCGAATACGAACCACTCCTCAAGACCTTCTTCACCCTTTCCTACGTAGTGCTCGCCGCGTTTGTCGGCGCCTTTGCCGACTCGATGCCCAAGTGGCGGGTCATGTTCGTCAGCAACACGGTGAAGATCGTCGGCTGCGGCATGATGTTCTTCGCGGTTCATCCCCTCGCCGCCTACGCGGTGGTCGGCCTGGGGGCGGCGGCCTACTCGCCGGCCAAGTACGGCATCCTGACCGAATATCTGCCCGCGCGCCAACTGGTGGTCGCCAACGGCTGGATCGAAGGACTCACCGTCGGCGCCATCATTCTCGGCGTGGTCATCGGCGGAACCCTCATCAAGCCCGAGATCGCCAGCACCCTGCTTGCCCTCGACGTTCCCATCGTCAGTACCGGCATCGATACGGCGGGAGAGATGGCCATCACCATCATCGGCATACTCTACGTCCTCGCCGCCGTCTTCAATCTCTATGTGCCCGAGACTTCGGTGGACCACAAGCCCCTGAAGCGCAATCCCTGGTACCTGATCCACGAATTCAACCATTGCTTCTTGCTGCTCTGGCGGGACAAGCTGGGCCAGGTCTCCCTGGCGGTGACGACCCTGTTCTGGGGCGCCGGAGCGACACTTCAGTTCATCGTCATCAAATGGGCCGAGGTCTCCCTGCAGCTCGATCTGTCCAAATCCTCGATGCTCCAGGGGGTCGTGGCCGTGGGCGTCGCCGTGGGCGCGGCCTGTGCGGCGCGCTTCATCACCCTGCGCCGCTCCGTGAAGGTGATCCCCCTCGGCATCGCCATGGGCCTCATCGTCCTGGTCATGAATTTCGTCCGCGACATCGAACTGGCCATTCCGCTGCTCATCCTCATCGGGGGCCTGTCCGGCTTCTTCGTCGTGCCGATGAATGCGCTCTTGCAGCACCGGGGCCACATTCTGATGGGGGCGGGCCACTCCATCGCCGTGCAGAACTTCAACGAGAACCTCTCGATCCTGATGATGACCGGCCTGTATTACGCCATGATCCGGGCGAATCTCTCCATTTACGTGGTTCTGACGCTTTTCGGCATTTTCGTGTCGGCGGCCATGTATCTCGTGAAACGGTTGCACGAGGCGAACCAGCGGCGCTACGACGACGTCGCGCATCTGGACGATACCCGCGACCACTGAAGGCGCGGTTCAGAGAGGGAGCTGGCCCTCGGCGGCAGCTTCCCGCGCCACGCGGCGGGCAAGAAGCAAATCTTCCCAGGCCTTGGCCTTTTCCGGCAGGTTGCGGAGCAGATAGGCCGGGTGATAGGTGACGATCACGGGAATCCCCCGGTAATCGTGACTGCGCCCGCGCAGGGACGCCAGGGCGCGGTCGGCGCCCAGGAGGGTGCATGCCGCGGATCGGCCCAGGAGGACGATGATGCGGGGACGCAGGAGTTCGATCTGCCGTTCCAGGAAGGGCCGGCAGGCGTTCATTTCCTCGGCTTCCGGCGTGCGGTTGCCCGGGGGCCGGCATTTGACCGCGTTGGCAATATAGACCCCCTCGCCTCGCCGCAGGTCGATTCCGGCCAGCATGGCGTCGAGCAGTTTGCCCGCCTGCCCGACAAAGGGCTCGCCCTGGGCGTCTTCCTCGGCTCCGGGGCCTTCACCGATGAACAGCCAGTCCGCTTCCCGGTCCCCGACGCCGAGGACGGCCTGTTTGCGCTGGCGACATAGGACGCAGGCCTGGCAGGCGGCGACCTGGCGGTCCAGTTCGTCCCAATCCCCCGCTGCGGTCCCGGGCACCGGCGCTTGCCCGACCGTTCCGCTGGCCAGGCCGCTATCCAGGCGGCTGGGCGAAGGCCCGCCCTCCGCGGCTCCGGTGCTGCGCAAGCGCCAAAGCGGGGCGATGCCCATCTCGGCGAGGAGTGTGCGGCGATCGGTCACAATTCCCTTGCCATGACGATGGCGTCTTCCCGCCCTCCGGGTGCCGGGTAGTACGCCCGGCGCAGGCCCACGCGGGAAAAGCCGAAATGGCGATATAAATCGAGTGCCCTCCCATTCGATGGACGAACCTCGAGCAGAAAGCGCCGAGCGCCGGCGCTGCGGGCCGTCTCCATGGCACAACGCAACAGGCGGGAGCCTATGCCCTGACGCTGCTGACCGGCCGCGACGCCCAGATTGAGCAGATGCGCTTCGTCGATGACACTCATCACCACCGAGAATCCGACCAGGACGCCGCCCAGGCGCGCGACCCAGACGCTATGGCCGGCCTGGTGGGAATCGAGAAAATTGCCCCGGCTCCAGGGAAAGGCCTGCAGCCCCCCCTCCAGGGCCGTGATCGCGTCGATCTGGTCTTCCCGGAGCGGTTCCAGTTCCAGCGTGGGGGTCCAGGCGGCCGGAACGCTCACGCCCGCCCTCCTTCGGCCAACCGCTCCGCGGTGGTCCGGGCGACCTTGTCCCGCACGTAGAAGGGCGTGGCGTCGGCCGCGTCCAGGCCCCCTTCCCGCAGCCAACGCCCGGAGGCAAGCTGCGCCACCGCGGCGGCCGTAGGCATGGCCTCCGGCTGGCAGGAAATACCAGCCGCCCGCACCCTCGCCGCAAGTTCCGGGTAGGCGGAAAGCGCATTTCCGGCTGCCAGCCAGGGGCCTTCAGGCAGGTTCAGATCGGCGGGGGCCAGGACCCGGACCGCGTCGGCGGCGCATACGTCGCGCTCCCGGCGGAGAAAAGCGGCGCAATAGATCTCGCCCATGCGCGCGTCGAGCAAGGCCAGCACAGACCCACCGCCCGCGTTCCAGGCCAGGGCGTCCAGACTGCCGATGCCAATGAGCCGAAGCCCGGCGCCCGCTGCCAGCCCCTGGGCCACGCCACAGGCCACGCGCAGTCCGGTAAAGGCTCCGGGCCCCTGGCCAAAGGCGATGGCATCCAGATTGCCCAGAGCAAGCCCGCCCTCCGCCAGCAATGTGCCTACCAGGGGCAGCAGGGTTTCACTGTGGGGACGACCGTCGGGACAGCGCCGTTCCAGGACGGTGCCATCCAGGTAAAGGGCGCAGGAACCCGCTTCAGTCGAGGTTTCCAGGGCGAGGAATTTCATCGCCCGCCATTGTACAGGAGCCCTATTCCGGGAGCCCGAGCAGGAAGACCATCGAGTCGAGCAGGGGACCGGGTTTGGAAATGGCACCGAACCAGCGGTCGTAGGTGGCGAACAGTTCGCCGGTACGATAGATGCGTGCCAGTTCGGTATCCACCGCCAGGCGGAAATCGGCATCGTTGCGCCGCATCATGAGGGCGTAGGGCTCGTAGGAATACAACTCGCTGCCCAGTTCCCAGGCCTCCTGCTTGCCGGCCGCCAGGATGAGACCGGCGAGCAGGCCGCGGTCCGAGGCGTAGGCGTCGATCTTGCCTTCGTTGAGGAGACGCAGGCCGTCACCGTGATCCTTGACCGAAACCAATTCGGTGGCGAAGCGACCCTTCGCGATGGCTTTTTGCAGCGTCGCCTCCGTGGTGGTTCCCGTGGCGACGCCGGTGCGCCGGCCCTTGAGGTCGGCCAGGGCGAAGACTCCCGACCCCTTGGCCGTGATGTAGCTGCCGCCGTCGGCAAAGGTGAGCAGGCTGAAATCCACGTCCCGCCTCCGACTGAGATTGGCGGTGGTCGAACCGCACTCGAGGTCGATTTCCCCTTTACGCAGCCGAGCTACCCGGTTGGCGGGCTCCACGGCCACCCACTTGATATCCAGGCGGGGCAGGTTCAACTGGGCCTGGATGGCTTGGACCACCTTGGTGCACAGCTCGATCGAGTATCCGGTGGGCTTGCCATCGTCACCCACGTAGGAGAACGGCACCGACGCGGTGCGATAGCCCAGGGAAATGCTCTTCTTGGCCTTGATTCGACCCAGGGTATCGGCCGAAACGGCAGGTGCGGCAAGAGCGACAGCGGCGGCGACCGCCAGGAAACGCAGCGTGGACATGGTTTTCCCCCGTGGAGTCAGAAAGGCGCTACGGTGCCACAAGGAAGAAGAGGCGGCAATCCCGTTGTCGTGCGTTCGATTCGCTGCGACAAGGCCGGGGTGGTGAACGGCATGCCTTGAAGGCGGCTGCGCGGTAGTCGTTCAGTGCCAGCCCCCGCGCCGGCCGCGTCCTTCGCCGCGCGGCTCTTGCTGGCCGCGCATTTCTTCCCGCAGGCGATGGCGTTCCTCCTGGGAAATTGGGGTCGCGGGCATGGGCTGGCGGCGGCCATCCCAGTTGTCCGGGGGATTCTGCTGCCATTGCTCGCGCATCTGCTGGCGCATTTGCTGTCGCTGTTCCTGGGGCAGGCGGGCGAGTTCGAGGATCTGCGCCGGCGTCTCGGAAGCGCTCCGCTCCCGCAGCGCGAGGACGTGCATTTCCAGGCGAAGTCCGCGCGTGTCGTCCGGAACGTCGGCGCAAGCCTGGCCGGCAGCCGTAAGGCTTGCCACCAGTGTGGTACAGGCGAACGCGAACTTGTATTTCATCCTCGACTCCGAAACGGGCCGGATCGGACCGCTGAAGCATTTTCGCCCCGAAACGCCAATCAGGGGTTCTGCGGCGGTGCGCAAGGTGTAAGCACCTGTTGCCGCCGCGGAAGGGGTAAAAAGCTTGTTACCATTCAAGCCCATCGCCGCCGCTGCCTTTTTCAATGCCGCCATTATCCTTGCTGCCATGACCGAACGCCAACACCGCATTCTCGTCGTCGACGACGACATCCGCCTCCGGGATCTCCTGTCGCGCTACCTGGGAGAACAGGGCTTCGAAGTTCGCGCCGTCGCCGACGCACCCCAGATGGACCGCGCTCGCACCCGCGAACACTTCGATCTCATCGTGCTGGACCTCATGCTCCCCGGCGAAGATGGCCTGACCATCTGCCGCCGTCTGCGGGGAACGGGGGACACGACGGCCATCATCATGCTCACCGCCAAGGGCGAGGACATCGACCGTATCGTCGGCCTGGAAATGGGGGCCGACGACTATCTGCCCAAGCCTTTCAACCCGCGGGAATTGCTGGCCCGCATCCACGCCGTCCTGCGCCGGCGCGGCAGCACGCCCCCCGGGGCGCCAGAAGCCGAGGTGGAGTCGATTTCCTTCGGCCAGGTCGAGGTCGATATGGCGGCGCGGACCCTGAAGCGGGGGGGAGAGATCATCGCCCTTACCACCGGGGAATTTGCGGTACTCAAGGTGCTGTTGCAGCACCCGCGGGAGCCGTTGTCCCGGGACAAACTGATGACCCTGGCGCGGGGCCGCGAACAGGGGCCCTTCGACCGGGCCATCGACGTGCAGATTTCCCGCCTGCGCAAACTGGTCGAGGTGGATCCGGCGCAACCGCGCTATCTCCAGACGGTCTGGGGCTTTGGTTACGTCTTTGTGCCGGACGGCAAGAACCGCGAATGAATCGGGCCCAGCCGTGGCGATGAAACTCCCCCGTTCGCTGCTGGCGCGCACCTTCTTTCTCATTGCCACCCTGGTCCTTCTGACCACCGCCGCCTGGCTGACGCTTTTCGAAAGGGCGGAAGCGGAACCCCGGGCACGGGAGGCCGCCCAGCTCGCCGCCAGCACGGTCAATCTCATCCGGGCCGCCCTGCTCGCCTCGGCCCCCGAGCGACGCCCCGATCTCTTCGTCGAACTCATGACCCGTGAGGGCATCCGCCTGCTTCCCGTCGAACCAGGCGACGTCCTCGAACCCCTGCCCGACGACCGTTACATCGACCTGGTGCGGACCCGCACCCGCGCCCTGCTGGGGGATCACACCCGCATGTCCTTGGCGGTCAATGATGTCGCCGGATTTTGGGTCAGTTTCCGCCTGGATGATCAGGACGAAGACGAATACTGGCTCATCCTGCCCCAGGAACGCGCCCTGCGCACCTTCGGATGGCACTGGCTGGCCTGGGGCCTCCTCGCCCTGGGGCTCGCGCTCGCCGTCGCCTGGTTCATCGCTTCGCGCATCACCCGTCCCCTCAAGGCGCTGGGGGCGGCCGCGGCATCGGTCGGGCGCGGCCAGACGCCCGCGACGCTGCCGGAGACGGGAGCGGACGAACTGCGCCGTCTGGCGGCTGCCTTCAACCTCATGGCCGCCGACCTCGCGCGGCACGATCGCGACCGGGCCGAGGTTCTGGCCGGGATTTCCCACGACCTGCGCACCCCCCTCACCCGCCTGCGCCTGGAGGCGGAGCTGAGCATTGCCTCGGAAAGTGCCCGGGACGCGGTCGCGGCCGATATCGATCAGATGGAGGCAGTCATTGCCCAGTTCATGGACTACGCCCGCGGCGACGGGGGCGAGATCCCCGCCCCGGTCCGGGTCGACGCCCTGCTCGAAGACGTGGTCGGGCGGCAGCGGGCCCTGGGGCGCGATGTCGGCTGCCGCATCATCGACCCCCTGCCGCCCTGCCTGGGACGTCAGCGGGCCTTGGGCCGGGCAGTCACCAATCTCATCGACAACGCCTTCAAGTATGGCGCCATGCCGGTGGAGGTGAGCGCGGGAAGCGAAGGGGGCACGCTTTTCATCGACGTCTGCGACCGGGGTGTCGGCATTCCGCCGCAAGAAGCCGAGGGGCTCAAGCGCCCCTTCGCCCGCCGTGATACCGCCCGCAGCAACGTCACCGGCACCGGTCTGGGGCTGGCCATCGTGGACCGCACCGCCCGCCTGCATGGCGGACGGCTCGATCTGCTGCCCCGGGAAGGCGGAGGCCTGCGGGCAAGACTCAGTCTGGCCTGCGCAGAGGCCAGCGGCCGATGAGGTCGTAGGACGGGCCGCCGGGAAGCAGCCGGGAGCGCGCCAGAACGAAGTCCCCGCAGAACCAGGGTAGCCGCTCCAGGACAGGGAGCGCCGCGGGAGGGGGAAACTTGCGGGCCAGCGTCACATGGGGAAAGAAGCGGCGGTCGGCATCGGCGCTGCGGATGCCCGCCGAGCCCAGTTCGTGCCGCAGCCCCCTCACCAGTTGATCGAGTTCGGGCGGTGAGGTGCCGCCAGCCCACAAAATGCGGTTGTGCCGCCAGTAGCCAAAGTGGTCGAGGGTCCAGGAGAAGGCCTGCGCGTGCACCGTCGCCGCGGCCCGGCCTGCCGCTTCGATTGCGGCAGGGGAAAGCTCGCCCAGGAATTCCAAGGTGAGATGCAGGGTCTCCGGTCGGCTCGGTCGCCCCCCGGGAAGCGCCTTCAGGGCGGCGGCAAGCTCACCCCGGAGACCGGCATCGGGCCACAGCGCGAAAAAGCAGCGCTGCCCGCGAGGGCCTTCACCCGACATGCTCCACCAGGACCACGGCCTGAGCCTCGATGGCCTCGCCGCGGCCCAGGTAACCCAGGGTCTCGTTGGTCTTGCCCTTGACGTTGACGGCCTGCGCCGGCAGTTCCAGGTCGGCGGCGATGAGAGCGACCATGGCCGGGATGTGGCCGGCCAGGCGGGGCGCCTGGGCGATGACCGTGGCGTCGGCGTTGACCGGCCGCCATCCGGCAGCCAGAACACGGCGCCGCGCCTCGCGCAGCAAGTCCCGGCTGTCGGCCCCGTGAAAGCGGGGATCGGTATCCGGAAAATGGCGGCCGATGTCCCCCAGGCCGGCAGCACCCAGGAGCGCGTCGGTCAGCGCGTGGAGCAGCGCATCGGCGTCGGAATGGCCGAGCAGCCCCTTGTCGTGAGGAATCTCTACCCCGCCCAGAATGAGCTTGCGCCCCGGTACCAGGCGATGCACGTCATAACCCTGTCCGATACGGAAATTCATCGTCTTCCCCTGAGAATGGCCTCGGCGATGGCAAGATCGGCCGGGTAGGTCACCTTGAGATTGCTGCCCTCGCCGGGCACCAGACGGGGCCGCTCCCCCAGGGCTTCGATGGCCCCTGCTTCGTCGGTCACCGAAGCGGTCGCTGCCAGGGCTCGCCGCAGCAGCCCGTAACGGAACATCTGCGGCGTCTGTGCCTGCCACAGGCCCTCCCGGGGCTCGGTCGCCGCCACCCTCCCCTGGCCGTCGGCCCGCTTGAGGGTATCGGCGACGGGCACCGCGAGCAGGCCGCCGACGGGATCGTCGGCCAGGGTGGATACCAGCTGCGCCACGTCCGCGGGTCGCAGGCAGGGGCGCGCGGCGTCGTGGACCAGGATCCAGTCGTCGTCGTCGGCCACCGTGGCGGCGGCCCGGAGCCCATTGGCGACGCTTTCCGCCCGCGTCGCGCCCCCGGCGCGCAGGGTTTCCAGCTTGGGCCCCAGGGCGGACCAGTCCCGGTGGCCCCATCCCTCGTCGTCGGGAGCCAGGACCACCCAGACACGGTCTATGGCAGGGCTGGCGCACAGCGCCGCCAGACTGTGATGAATGAGGGGAAGGCCCAGTAGAGGCAGGTATTGCTTGGGCGTTTGGGCGCCGAAGCGGGAACCGCTTCCGGCGGCGGGGACGATTGCGAAATGACGAGCCATGGCTTAATTTTACTGGGAGAGGCCGCTTTCTGCGGCAAATCCGCATCCCATCACCGGAGTGGGCCATGGTCCCAGGCACGATTCGCCCCCCCGCCGTTGCCGGCGCTTTCTACCCTGCCGAGCCGAGCCGTCTGCGGGCCGAGGTGGAAGGCTTTCTCGCCTCGCCCCCGGTAAGCGGCCCTTGGCCCAAGGCGCTCATCGTCCCCCACGCGGGCTACGTCTATTCCGGCGCCGTGGCGGCGTCGGCCTACCGCCTTCTCCGCTCCGGGGGGCGGCGCATTCGGCGGGTCGTCCTCCTGGGACCGTGCCATCGCGTCGCGCTAGCCGGATTGGCGGTGCCTTCCACCACCTCCTTCGCCACGCCCCTGGGCGCGGTTTGCGTCGATCACGAAGCCCTGGCCGCGGTGGCCGACCTGCCCCAGGTCGTCGTCAGCGACGCCGCCCACCGGGCGGAGCACTCCCTGGAAGTCCAGTTGCCCTTCCTGCAGGCGGTCCTGGGCGACTTCAGTCTGGCCCCCTTCGCCGTGGGGTCCGCGTCGCCGCAGGCGGTGGCCGAAGTGCTGCAACGGCTCTGGGGTGGGCCGGAGACCCTCATCGTGGTGAGTTCCGACCTGTCCCACTATCACCCCTACCGGGAAGCCCGGGAGATCGACGGCGCGAGTTGCCGGCGCATCCTCGCCGGCGGCACCGATCTCGGACCTCAGGAAGCCTGCGGCGCCCATGCCCTGAACGGCTTGCTGCTCGCGGCCGGGTGCCACGGCCTCGGCATCTCGCTCCTGGACTGCCGCAATTCCGGGGATACCGCCGGCGACCGTGACCGCGTCGTGGGATACGCCGCCTTTGCCCTCCAGGCCGACCATGAAGCCCTGCCCGCCTGATTGCGGACCCCTGCTCCTGGCGCTCGCCCGGGGGGCCATCGCCACCCGTTTCGGGGAGCCGATGGCCCCCGTGGCGGACAGCCCTTTCCTGCGCGAGCCCGGGGCGAGCTTCGTCACCCTGACCCGCGAGGGCGCCCTGCGGGGGTGCATCGGCAGTCTCGAAGCCCACCGTCCCCTGGCGGAGGATGTGCGGGAAAATGCCCTGGCGGCGGCCTTTCGCGACCCGCGCTTCTCACCGCTGTCGTCCCGGGAATGGCCCTCCGTACGTATCGAGGTCTCGCTCCTGGGGCCGCGGGAGCCGCTGGCGGTGAGCAGTGAGCGCGAGGCCATCGCCGCGCTTGCACCCGGGGTCGATGGGGTCGTGCTCATGGCCGGACCCCAGCGGGCGACCTTTCTTCCCCAGGTGTGGGAGCAACTCCCCGACCCCGCCGAATTCCTGGCCCGCCTGCGCAGCAAGGCCGGGCTGGGCGCGGCAGCGTGGAACGCCGACTGGCGGCTGGAACGCTATCGCGTGCAGAAGTGGAAGGAGAGCGCAGGATGAGCGTCCCGGAAAGCACCCATCCGGCCCGCTGGTGGCACGTCCTGGACGATGGCCGCGTGCAGTGCGACCTGTGCCCGCGGGACTGCCGCCTGCACGAGGGGCAGCGCGGCGCGTGCTTCGTGCGGCGCATGGAGGGGGGCGCCATGGTCCTGACCACCTGGGGCCGCTCGTCCGGCTTTTGCATCGACCCGGTGGAGAAGAAGCCCCTCAATCACTTCCACCCGGGATCGGCCATCCTGTCCTTCGGGACCGCGGGCTGCAATCTGGCCTGTCGCTTCTGCCAGAACTGGGATATCTCCAAGACCCGCCAGACGGACCGCCTGGGCGAAACCGCCCTGCCCCAGGCCATTGCGGCGGCAGCCTGCCGCCATGGGGCAGCGAGCGTCGCCTACACCTACAACGACCCGGTGATCTTTGCCGAATATGCCCTGGACGTCGCCGCCGCGTGCAGGGAAGCCGGGATTCTCAACGTGGCCGTCACCGCCGGCTACGTCCATGCCGAACCGCGGCGGGAATTTTTTGCCGCCATGGATGCCGCCAATGTGGATCTCAAGGCCTTCGACGACGGCTTCTACCATCGCCTGTGCAGCGCCCATCTGGCGCCGGTTCTCGACACCCTCGTGCATATCCGTCACGGCACGCACTGCTGGTTGGAAATCACCACCCTGCTCATCCCCGGCCATAACGATTCGGATGGCGAAATCGCCGCCCTGGCGGCCTGGATTCAGCGCGAACTGGGCAGCGAGGTTCCCCTCCACTTCACCGCCTTTCACCCGGATTGGAAAATGAGCGATACCCCCGCCACGCCTCCCGCCACCCTCGCCCGGGCGCGCCGCATCGCCCTCGACCAGGGTCTGGCCTACGTCTACACCGGCAATGTCCATGACGAGGAAGGGGGCACGACCTCTTGTCCCTCCTGCCGCGCGCCCCTCATCGTGCGGGACTGGTACGCCATCCGACTGGACCGGGTGGGCATCGACGGCGCCTGCCCGGTCTGCGGCCACCTCATCCCGGGCCGCTTCGGGCGCGGTCTGGAAGCGGGTCACGGGGCCTTCGGTCCGCGCCGCATCCCGGTCAGGCTGTCGCCCTCATGAAGCGAGAATTCCGCCTTTCCCTCCCCCATGGCCATCTGGATGCGGCCCTGGAAATTCCCGAAGCGCCCCGGGGCGTGATCCTGTGGGCCTCCCTGCACGCTGCCTTCGGTCCCGGGTCGGTCGTCGCCGCTGCGACTGCCCTGGGCTTCGCTGGCGTTGCCCTGCGCCTTCTGACCACCCAGGAGGCCGGTTTCGCCGACAGCGCCCACAACACGCCGCTTCTCGCCGACCGCCTGTTGGCCGCCCTGGACTGGCTGGCCCGGGACGCCGATACCGCCGGGCTTCCCCTCGCGCTGCTGGCCGAAGCCGCCGTCACACCGGCGGCCATCCGCGTCGCCGCCAGCCGGGACCGTCAGGTGCAGTGCCTGGTCTGTCACGGCGGCCTGCCCGACGGCGCCGGTCGGCAGTATCTCGAATGGCTGCGCGCACCCCTGCTCATGCTGACGGATGCGTCGGATGAAGTGTCGGTATCGCGCTTCTCCAGGGTGCAAGCCTTGTTGGGAGGTCCGTCGGAACTGCGTGTGCTTCCGGCCGGACATGGGCCCGACGGGCAGGTTCTGGAATGGATGGCGCGCCACCTCGCCGTCTCGGCCGGGACGCCGGCTACAGGCCCTTGAGGCCGGCCAGAACCCGCTCCAGTTCCTCGGTGAGGGCCGTCAGTTCGGGCTCGCTCCCGGCCTTCAACTGGCTTTCCACCGTGGCGGCGCGGCGGCTCAGTTCCTCGGCCGCCACGTTGGCCGCGCTGCCCTTGAGGGTATGGGCGATGCGCACCGCCTCGTCGCGCCTGCCCGCTTCCAGCGCCGCCTTCAGTTGCCCCACCAGGGGCGCGGACTGATCGCGGAACAGGCCCAGCAGGCGCATCACCACTGCGGTCCTGCCCTGCAGGCGAGCCGAGAGTTGTGCGAGGTCGATGCCGGGAAAGCCCGTGGCATCCGGGACTGCCGTGGACGTCGCCTCCGGTGCCGCAGCCGCAGCCTCGGGCGAGGCCTCTTCAGGCTTGGTCCGACCCGGCACGAAGGATTGCAGGACCCGCAGGATATCGGCGGCTTCGAAGGGTTTGGTGACGACCTCGTCCATGCCGGCATCGAGACAGGCGCGCCGATCCCCGCTCGTCGCGTTGGCGGTCAGGGCGACGATGCGCACATCCTGCCAGGCCGGGTTCAGACGAATGCGGCGGGTGGCCTCCAGCCCATCCATCTCGGGCATCATCACGTCCATGAGAATCAGGCTGTAGCGCCGGGCGGTCAGACACTCCAGGGCCTCGCTGCCGTTTTCGGCCACATCGGCTGCGATGCCGACATCGGCCAGGATTTCCAGGGCGATCTGCTGATTGAAGCGATTGTCCTCGGCCAGGAGCACCCGAAAACCCGCCGGCAGGGCAAGATCGCCTTGCGCGGCCGCCGCGGCGGGTTCTTCCGACGCTGCAAGCCGGGCGCGATCTTCGGCGTCTGCCAGCCGGAAGGAAAGGCGGAACCAGAATACACTGCCCTCCCCGGGGACGCTGTCCACGCCGATCTGCCCCCCCATGAGGCTGACCAACTGGCGACAAATGGCCAAGCCCAGGCCCGTGCCGCCGTACTTGCGGCTGGTCGCTGCGTCGGCCTGACTGAAGGCTTGGAACAGGCGCGTCTGCTGCTCGGCATCGAGGCCGATGCCCGTATCCCGCACCCGGAACGTCAGCGTGGCGGCGTGCTCGTCGCGGTATTCGCAGCGACAGCCCAGGGTGACGCTGCCCCGCTCGGTGAATTTGAGGGCATTGCCCACCAGGTTGGTCAGGACCTGGGTGAGCCGCAGGGCATCCCCCACCAGGAAGCGCGGCGCCGCCGAGTCCAGCTCGACGCCGTAGTCGAGTGCCTTTTCCGCCGCCAGGGAGTGGGCGAATACGCCCACCTGGGCGACGACCCGGTCGAGACTGAAGGCCGTGTCCTCGAGTTGCAGACGGCCCGCTTCGATCTTGGAGAAGTCCAGAATGTCGTTGATGAGCCCGAGCAGAATGCGCGCCGAGTCGCGGATCTTCTGCACGTAGTCGGCCTGGCGCGCATCGAGCTGGGTTCTGAGCGCCCGGCTGGCCATGCCGATGATGGCGTTCATCGGCGTACGGATTTCGTGGCTCATGGTCGCCAGGAAACGTCCTTTGGCGGCGTTGGCCGCATCGGCTTCGGAACGTGCCTCCTCGAGTTCCCGGGTCCGCTCGGCAACCAGAGCCTCCAGGCGGTTCTTGTAGCTGTTCAGTTCGCTTTCCGCCCGCCGTCGTTCGGTGATGTCGGCCACGATCCAGGTCCGGACACCCATGGGCCGCGCGGGATCGTTGGCCCGCCCGGTGAGCGCCCCCCAGAAGGCCTCGCCATTGTGACGCCGCAGGTGGACCTCGCGGGAGAGACTGTGTCCGTCCTGCAGCGTGGTCGCCGCCTCGCTCCACACCCGCTGGAATTCTCCCGGGCCGGCGAACAGAGTTTCCACCGCCCGGCCGTGCATATCCCCCGCGGCGTAGCCAAAAATCTCTTCCAGCCGGCGATTGCACGATACCAGCACGCCTTCATGGGTGACCGCGATCCCCACCAGGGCGTTGTCCAGCACGGCGTTCATTTCCGCCACCAGATGGCGGGATGCGGCTTCCGCCTCCCGCCGCCGCTGCAGGGCGTCGCGGAAACGCAGCACCGCCCGGGCCATGCGGCCGAGTTCATCTTCGCGCTCTACACCGCGCACCTCGATGCGCAAATCGTCGCCCGCCAGCTTTTCCAGGGCCGCCAGCACGCTGTCGAAAGGGGTATTGGCCCCCCGGAAGGCGGCGAACACGCCAAAGACCAGGGCCCCGGTCAGCACCCCGTTGAGGACCAGGGCCTCGAGAATGAACTTGGTCAACGCGCTTTTCAGCCGGGCCCTGGACAGGACGATTTCCACCCGTCCGACGGTGAGGGTACGTTGCGGATCGGAAAAGATCACCAAGCGACTTGCCGCCACCGCATCCCCCGCGAGGGAAGCGCCGTCACCCACTCGGGTGACGACGGCCCCTTCGGCGTCGAGTACCCGCACCGCGGCCACGTCCGGAAGCCCTCCCAGGGCCCGTGCAGCGCTGCCGACGGCCACCGCATTGAGATCGAAGAGCGGTCGTGCCAGGGATTCCGCCACCACGACGGCAAGACGTTCCGCCTGCTCGCTCAGGCCGTCCTTTAGGCCCTCGTAGCGGAGGAATATGGCCAGGGTGGAAAAGGCACTGAAGACGAGCCAGACCGAGCCGACGGCCAGAACGGAAAAGCGGAAGCGCAAACTGCTGCGCCACAGCCGGGACAGACTCCCCAGCGTCATCGCCGGCCGCCGGGAGCGGATTTCATGGCGCCGTCTAGGCGTTCGGCAAGCTGGCGGCCCCCTCGATTACCCAGGGCCGCCCGGCTCAGTACCAGATACCCCGCCCGGTCGCTGACCACGGTATCCGGCAATACGGCGAGGGAACCCTCCGGATCGACGCGCGGCAGCAGGAGCGCGGCGGTACGCACTTCGAGCAGAGCCGTGCCGATGCGCCCAGCCTTGAGCTTGCGCAGGTTCTGTTCCATGGTTTCCGAATTCTGGTCCAGCGTAAGGCCGGCGGTTCCGGCCAGATCCTGAGCCAGAGCCCATCCCCGGGGAACCCCGACCGGCTGCGGCAGCGCTGCGACACCGTGGGCGGCCCGCCAGCCGGGCGCGTCACCCTGACGCACCACGGCCACGTAGGCCAGCGTTTCCAGGCGTGACTTGGGGTAGAGGGCGAAGGCCTCCCGCTCCCGGCGGTACGCCGCCGGGTAGGCCGCCGCGTAGTAGCCCTCGGAGAGATCCTTGAGGCAGCGCTCCCAGGCGACGACGTGGATCACCACGTCGTAACCCGCGGCGGAAAACAGCGCGCGGACCTTGTCCGCCAGGGTCCCCGCAACAGGGCCGCCCGGCTCCCCCGCAACCGTGAAGGGCGGCCAATCCGCCGCGCATACCCGCAAGCTGGCCTCACGCGCCGAAACCGGCCCACCGGCCAGCAGCGCCGCCCAGGCCACGGCCAGGAAACCGCGCGTAGCGAAAAAACTGCAAGTCATTTTTCTCCCCGATGGCGGCACGATACGGCCATTGCCGCCCCCTGTCGAGACTGACAAAAGGCGTAGCGCGCCTTTGTCGCGGGAAGGTTTTTCATCATCAAAATGCCAGTTCCGGGCAGGGCGACGGAGAAAACTCCCCGGCAGCACGCAGGACTGGTCGCATCCGCTCATGGTTCGACAAGCTCACCACGAACGAAGAACAGCCGCCAGCGGCTCGTCTGGTGCCCTCCTCCCATCCCCTGTAGGGCAAGCCGCCCGGCGGTATAATCCCCGCCCCATGCCTCACACCCCCCTGCTTCCCACCCTCCCGTCGCTCCCCAAACCCGGCCAGCGGCTCGATCTCCCTGCCCTCCCCGGCTCTGCCGATGCCCTGGCTCTGGCCCGTCTGGCCGGCAAGCAGCCCCTGGTGGTGGTTACCGCGAGCGCTGGCGATGCCCAGCGGCTGCTGGAGGAAATCCCCTGGTTCGCACCGGACCTGCGGGTGCGTCTGCTGCCGGACTGGGAGACCCTGCCCTACGACCATTTCTCTCCCCACCACGACCTGGTTTCCGAGCGCCTGGCCACCCTGTGGGCGACCCTGGGCGGCGCCATCGACGTGCTGCTGGTGCCGGCGACGACGGCGGTGGTGCGGCTGGCCCCGACGTCCTTCCTCGCCGCCTATACCTTTGCCTTCAAGAAGGGCGAGACGCTGGATGCCGAAAAATTCCGCGGCCAGGTGACTCTGGCCGGCTACACCCACGTCACCCAGGTGGTGTCGCCGGGGGAATACTCCATCCGTGGCGGGCTGATCGACCTCTTCCCCATGGGCTCGGCCTTGCCCTTCCGTCTCGACCTCTTCGACGACGAGATCGAGACCATCCGCACCTTCGACATCGACACCCAGCGCACCCTCTACCCGGTGCCGGAAATCTGCCTGCTGCCGGCCCGGGAATTCCCCCTGGACGACAAGGCGCGCACCGGCTTTCGCCAGCGCTTCCGCGAGGTGTTCGAGGGCGACCCCGCCAAGTCGGGCGTTTACAAGGACGTTTCCAGCGGTATTGCTTCTGCCGGCATCGAGTATTACCTGCCCCTCTTCTTCGAGGAGACGGCGACGCTGTTCGATTACCTGCCCAAGGACAGCGTGCTGGTTACCCACGGCGACGCTGCCGGGGCCATCACCGGCTTCTGGGCCGATACGCAGTCTCGCTACACCCTGCTCCAGGGCGACAAGTCGCGGCCGCTGCTGCCGCCGGCCGATCTCTTCCTCAGCGACGAAGCCTTTTTCACCCTGGCCAAACCTCTGCCCCGCCTGCACCTCGGCGGCGGTGGGGCGGGCGAAGCCAGCGCCGTCCCCAAGGTGGCGGTGGAGCGCCGGGCGGAAGACCCGCTCTCCGCACTGAGAGCCTTTGCCGGCGCCTTCGCCGGCCGCGTGCTGCTGCTGGCCGAATCCGCCGGGCGGCGGGAAACCCTGGGGGCCATGCTGGACGAGCACGGCGTGGTGCCGGCGGCCTGTGCGTCGCTCACCGACTTTCTCGATGGCGCCCAGCCTCTGGCCCTCACCGTCGGCCCGCTCCAGGCCGGCTTCGCCCTCCCTGGCCTCGCTTTCGTCACCGAAACCGAGCTCTTCGCCGGCGCCCCCCGCCGCACCCGCCGCGAGGCCCAGAAGAAGGCCAGTTTCGACAACTGGCTGAAGGATCTCACCGAACTCAAGGTGGGCGACCCGGTGGTGCACGAGAACCACGGCATCGGCCGTTACCAGGGCCTGGTGAGCCTGGACCTGGGCGAAGGGGCGACGGAATTCCTGGAGCTGCACTACGCCAACGCCGCCAAGCTCTTCGTGCCGGTGTCGCAGCTGCACGTGATTTCCCGCTATTCCGGCGCCGATCCGGAAGCGGCGCCGGTCCACACCCTGGGCTCCGGCCAGTGGGAAAAGGCCAAGAAGAAGGCCGCCCTCCAGGCCCGCGACACCGCCGCCGAGCTGCTCGCCCTCTACGCCGCCCGCGCCGCCCGCCAGGGTCACGCCTTCGCCTTCAAGGAACACGACTACGAGGCCTTCGCCGACGGTTTCGGCTTCGAAGAGACCGCCGATCAGGCCAGCGCCATCGCCGCCGTCATCGAGGATATGCGTGCCGGGAAGCCCATGGACCGCCTGGTGTGCGGCGACGTGGGCTTCGGCAAGACCGAGGTGGCCCTGCGCGCTGCCTTCTGTGCCGTGGCCGGGGGCAAGCAGGTGGCCGTGCTGTGCCCCACTACCCTCCTCTGCGAGCAGCATTACCAGACCTTCGTTGACCGCTTTGCCGATTGGCCGGTGAAGATCGCCGAGCTCTCGCGTTTCAAGACGGCCAAGGAATCGGCCCAGGCCCTGAAGGAACTGGCCGAGGGCAAAATCGACGTCATCATCGGCACCCACAAGCTGATCGGCAAGGATGTGGAATTCGCCCGTCTCGGTCTCGTCATCATCGACGAGGAGCACCGTTTCGGCGTGCGGCAGAAGGAGGCGCTGAAGTCGCTCCGCGCCGAGGTGGATGTGCTGACGCTGACCGCCACGCCCATCCCGCGCACCCTCGCCATGAGCATGGAAGGCCTGCGCGACTTCTCGGTCATCGCCACGGCGCCCCAGAAGCGGCTGGCCATCAAGACCTTCGTCAGCAACTTCTCCGACGGCATCATCCGCGAAGCCGTGCTGCGGGAGCTCAAGCGCGGCGGCCAGGTGTATTTCCTGCACAACGAGGTCGATACCATCGACAACATGCGGGAAAAGCTGGAAAAGCTGGTGCCCGAGGCGCGCATCGTCGTCGGCCACGGCCAGATGAACGAGCGCGAGCTGGAACGGGTGATGCGCGACTTCACCCAGCAGCGGGCCAATCTGCTGCTCTGCACCACCATCATCGAAACCGGCATCGACAATCCCCACGCCAATACCATCCTCATCAACCGCTCCGAGAAGTTCGGCCTCGCCCAGCTCCACCAGTTGCGCGGCCGTGTCGGCCGCTCCCACCACCAGGCCTACGCCTATCTGCTGGTGCAGGACGCCAAGGCCATGACCAAGCAGGCCCGCCAGCGCCTGGAAGCGATCCAGATGATGGAGGAGCTGGGCTCCGGCTTCTTCCTTGCCATGCACGACCTGGAAATCCGCGGTGCCGGCGAGGTGCTGGGGGAAAACCAGTCCGGCGAGATGCAGGAAGTGGGCTTCAACCTCTTCACCGACATGCTCAACCGGGCCGTGGCGGCGCTGAAGCAGGGCAAGGAGCCTGATCTGACCCAGCCCCTGGGCATCGCCACCGAGATCAACCTGCACGTCCCCGCCCTGCTGCCCAACGCTTACTGCCCGGACGTGCATGAACGCCTGACCCTCTACAAGCGCCTGGCCAACTGCGAAAGTGCCGAGGACATCGACGCTCTGCAGGAAGAACTCATCGACCGCTTCGGCGAACTGCCTGCCCAGGGGCAATCCCTGCTCGCCAGCCACCGGGTGCGCCTGATGGCGCGGCCCCTGGGCGTGCAGAAGCTGGACGCCACGGCGGACCAGATGGTCGTGCAGTTCGGCCCCAACCCGCCCATCGAGCCCATCACCATCATCAAGCTCATCCAGAAGAACCGGAACTTCCGGCTGGCGGGGCAGGATCGGCTGGTTTATGTGCGGCATTGCCCGACACTAGGGGATAAGGTGGGGGCGGCGAAGGAGATGTTCAGGCTGCTGGCCTGATCGCCACGGCCGAGGCTCGCCGAGGCCCCGCCGGCCCGCCAGCAACAAGGCTGCGGGATTGTCGTATCATCGGCCACCCCTTCCCCTTTGCCCGACGATGCAGCTTGCCTTCTGCCTGTTCAAGTACTTCCCGTTCGGGGGCCTGCAACGGGATTTCCTGCGCATTGCCCTGGCCTGTCAGGCCCGGGGAAACGCCATCCGGGTCTATACCCTGGAGTGGCGCGGTGAGCAGCCTCCGGGCTTCGAGGTGGTCGTGGTGCCGGTACGGGCCTTCAGCAACATCGCCCGCTACGAGAAATTCGTCGCCTGGGTGGGAGCCGATCTGCGGCGGCGGCCGGCGGACCGGGTGGTGGGCTTCAACAAGATGCCCGGCCTGGACGTCTATTACGCCGCCGATGCCTGCTACGCCGAAAAGGCCCGCACCCTGCGCAACCCGCTCTACCGCCTGGGGGCGCGCTATCGCCACTTCCACGCCTACGAGGAAGCCGTGTTCGCAGTCGCGGCGCGGACGCGCATCCTCATGATCGCCGCACCCCAGACCGCCATTTTTCAGCGTCACTACGGCACGCCGACCGAGCGCTTCCACCTGCTTCCCCCCGGCATCGCGCGGGACCGCCGCGCCCCGCCGGATGCCGCGCAGCGCCGGGCGGAATGCCGGGCGGAACTGGGTGTTGCGGACGAAGAACGGCTCGTGCTCCAGATCGGCTCCGGCTTCAAGACCAAGGGCCTCGACCGCAGCCTTCTCGCCCTGGCTCATTTGCCTCCGGCGCTGCGCGGACGGACCCGCCTCTTCGCCATCGGCGACGACGCGCCAGCGCCTTTCCTGCGCCAGGCCAAGGCCCTGGGCATCGCCGACCGTGTCTCCATCCTGAAGGGCCGGGGTGACATTCCTCGGGTGCTGCTGGCCGGGGATCTCCTCATTCACCCCGCCTACCAGGAAAACACCGGCACCGTGCTCCTGGAGGCGGTCGTCGCCGGACTGCCGGTCTTGACCACCGGGGTGTGCGGCTACGCCCCCTACATCGTCGAGGCCGGCGCGGGCTGTGTCCTCCCGGAACCTTACGCCCAGGCCGATGCCGACGCCGCCCTCCTCAGCATGCTGGAAGACGGCGAGGCCCGCCGTGCCTGGGCCCGCAACGGCCTTCGCTTCGCCGAGACGGCGGACATCTATGGCAATGCCGAGCACGCCGCGGACCTGATCCTCGCATGAACACCCTCAGCCTGCTGCCCCCCTTCGATGCCCTGTGGGCCGGCAAGGATCCCTTCGTCGAGGTCGAAGGCCTGCGGGGACAGGTGTTTCGGGAGCTGGCCGGCCGCCGGACCTTGCAGACCACCTGCGCCGGCGTTTCGGTCTTCGTCAAGATTCACCGGGGCGTAGGCTGGGGAGAAATCCTCAAGAACTGGCTCTACGGCCGCCGCCCCATCCTGGGCGCCGGCGACGAGTGGCAGGCCTTGCAGCGTCTGCGCGCTCGGGGGTTTCCCACCATGGAACCCCTGGCCTACGGCGAGCGGGGCTGCAACCCGGCCCGGCGCCACTCCTTCATCGTCACCCGGGAACTCGCGCCGACCGAAAGTCTGGAAGACCATACCCGCCCCTGGCGCGAGACGCCACCTCCCCTGCGCTGGAAGCGGTCCCTGATTCGCCGCGTGGCGGAAATGGCGGCGGCCCTGCACGGCGCCGGCGTCAATCACCGCGATTTCTACCTCTGCCACTTCCTCCTCCATCTGGACCCGGCCCCCAGTCCGGACAGTCTGCGCCTCTCGCTCATCGACCTGCACCGCGCCCAGTGCCGCGACCAGGTGCCCCGCCGCTGGCGCGACAAGGATCTGGCCAGCCTTTATTTTTCCGCCCTCGACATCGGCCTCACCCGCGGCGACCGCTGCCGCTTCCTGCGCAGCTACTTCGGGCGTCCCCTGCGCGACATCCTCGCGGCGGAGGCCCCCTTGCTCAGGCACCTGGAGCGGGAGGGGGAGCGCCTGCGGGTGCGCTATCAGCGCAAGTTTGCCCCGGAGAACCGATGATCCTGGAAGCCTCTGTCTATCCCTCGTCAGTGTCCGCAATGCCCTGTGCCCCGGACCTCCGTGCCCCCCGGAGTACTTCATCCCGCGGGTGGCATCGCGACGCATCGAGATTGCCAGGATGATCCGCTGGTGGTCCGATCCCTCCCTGGCCGGAACTCCGGCAGGGGATGCGCTGCACTCTCTGGACACCGTATTCGCGCTCCACGGCGAGCAACTGACCTGGTCCCCCCTGAGCTACGTCCATCGCCTCAGCCTGGACGGACGGGTGTGCTACGTGAAGCGCTACGTCGGCGACCGCGCCGATCCGCGTCGCAGTTGGTTCGGCCTGCGCACCCTGATCGCTCCCCTGCGGGTCGAGCAGGAGTGGAAGAATCTGCAGGCCTTCGCCAGTTGGGGCCTGCCCACGCCCCGCCTGCTGGCCTATGGCCTCGAGCGCCGCAATGGCCGCTTCGTGCGCGGCGCCCTGGTGACGGAGGAAATCCCCCATACCCAGGATCTGGGCTCCCTGGCGCTCACGGGGGATGCAAGGCTGAAGGACCGGGCCTGGGTGGCCGAGGTTTCGCGCCAGTTGGCCGCCGCCACGCGCACCCTGCATCGGGCCGGGTTCGCCCACAACGACCTCAAGTGGCGCAATGTCCTGGTCGATCGCCAGGAGCCGCCCCGGCTCCATTTCATCGACTGTCCCAACGGCGCTTTCTGGCGCGGCCCCTTCCTGCGTCACCGCATCATCAAGGACCTCGCCTGCCTGGACAAGGTGGCCAGAGAGCATCTGAGCCGCGCCCAGCGCCTCCGCTTTTACCTGGATTACCGCCAGCATGAATGCCTGACGCCGGCGGACAAGGAACAGGTGCGCAAGGTGCTCGCCTACTTCGAGGGCCGCGAGTGAGCGCCGCCGCGCCTTTGACCCCGGCCGAACTGAGCGCCGCGGGGCGCGACCTTCCGGCGCAATTGGCCGTCGAGCTAGGCGACGGCGCATCCCTGACTGTGGGGCCGGTCCTGCGCCTTTTGCCAGGCAAGCGTCTGGCAGGTCCCGCGCTGCTGGGCGACGGGCAAGTGTTTGCCAAACTCTATTTCTCGTCCGGCGCGGCCCGCCACGGTGTACGGGAGAAGCGCGGCATCCAGGCCCTGCTGGCGGCCGGCCTTCCCAGCCCGGCCTTGATCCATGCCGAACCCTGGTCTTGCGGGGGCTACGCCGTCGTCACCGCCCACCTGCCCGACGCGCTTCCCCTGGACGAGGGCGCTTGCGATGCGGACCTGCTGGCTACCTTCGCCCTCTTCGGTCGCCTGCATCGGGCGGGACTCATCCACCGGGACGCCCACCTGGGCAATGTGCTGAAATCGGGCGGCCAGTTCTGGCTCATCGACGGTGACGGCATCGTGCCCGCCGGGGAGAACGAGCGCCTGGACAATCTGGCCCTGCTGGCGGCCCAGATGCCGGCCCGCTGGCCGGACCTCGCCGAGAGGGCCCTGGCCGCCTACGGAAGCCCCGTTGCAACGGACGATCTGGCGCGGCGTATCGCCCGGGCCGAGGCGCGGCGCCTGTCCGCCTTTCTCGCCAAGACGGTGAGGGAATGCAGCGAATTTTGCGTCAGCCGAAATTGGGAAGGCGTCACCGTGGTCCGTCGCGACAGGGCGGCGCGGTTGGCCGGATTGCTCGCTGATCCCGACGCCGCCCTGGCCGGCGGCATCATGCTCAAGGACGGCGGCACCTGTACCGTGGTGCGCATCGACCTCGAGGGCCTGCCGGTGGCGGTGAAGCGTTACAACCTGAAGAATACGCGCCACGCCCTGTCCCGCGCCTGGCGTCCCAGCCGCGCCTGGCAGAGCTGGATCGAGGCCCAGCGCCTGTCCTACTACGGCATCCCGACGCCCCGGCCCCTGGCGGTGGTGGAAAGGCGCTTCGGGCCGCTGCGGGGCCGCGCCTACCTGGTCACGGTGGCATCGGAAGGCAGGAGCCTCCTGGATGCCTGGTCGGCAGACGTTCTTCCCCCGGAGGATGAAAGGACCGCCCTCCTCGCCCTGCTCGCCGCGCTGCGTCGCTTCCGTATCGGCCACGGCGATCTGAAGGCCAGCAATTTTCTCATCGCCGACGGTCGCGTCGAACTCATCGACCTCGACGCCACCTGCCAGCACCGGTCGGAGTGGCGCTACCGCCGCGCCTGGCAGCGGGACCGGGCCCGCCTCCTGGCCAACTGGCCGGCCGGCTCGCCGCTCCATACCTGGCTGGACGACGCGCTGCCGCGGGAGTAGCCGGGATTGCCCCTGCGGGGAGTACTGGCTAGAGGGCAGCCGGCGCCGGCTCCGATTCGCTGAACTGCAGGGCGTGCAGCCGGGCGTATTGCCCCCCCAGGGCCAGCAGTTCGGCGTGGGTGCCACGCTCGACGATCTCCCCCTGCTCGAGTACCAGGATGAGATCGGCTCGCTCGATGGTCGACAGGCGATGGGCGATGACCAGCGTGGTCCGGTTGCGGGAAGCGCTTTCCAGGGCGGCCTGGATGTGGCGCTCGGATTCCGTATCGAGGGCCGAGGTCGCCTCGTCCAGGATCAGGATGGGGGCGTCCTTCAGAATCGCACGGGCGATGGCCAGTCGCTGGCGTTGGCCGCCCGAGAGCAGCACCCCGTTCTCGCCCACCAGGGTGTCGTAGCCTTGCGGGAGCCGCGCGACGAACTCGTCCGCGTAGGCAGCCCGCGCTGCTGCGACGATGCGCTCCCGTGGTGTGCCTGCGAGGTCCCCATAGGCGATGTTGGCCGCCACCGTATCGTTGAACAAGGTCACCTGCTGGGTCACCAGGGCGATATGCCGGCGCAGATTGCGCAAGCGGTACTCCTCGACGTCGACACCGTCGATCAGGATCTGGCCTGCGCCGTGGTGATAAAAACGGGGAACCAGGTTGGCAAGGGTTGATTTGCCGCTTCCGGAACGGCCGACCAGGGCGACCATCTGACCCGGCTCGACCACCACATCGATGCCGCGCAGGACTTCGACCTCGGTGCCGGGATAGCGGAAGCTGAGGCCGCGCACCTCCAGGCGTCCCGCCACCCGATCGCGTTCCACGGTCCCTTGATCGACCTCGGGCGTCTGGTCGAGCTGCTCGAAAATGCTTTCGGCCCCGGCCAGGCCTTTCTGGATGGTGCCGCTGACTTCGGAAAGCTGGCGAATAGGCTTGGGGAGCATGCCCGCGGCGGTCAGATAGGCGACCAGATCACCGGCTGTCGAGTCGCCGCGCAGATAGAGCACCAGGAATAGAACCACCGCCATGGTGGAAAAAGTGACCAGTTGCAGGCTGGGGGTAAAAGTCGCCGAGGTCTTGACCATGCGCAACTGACGCGCGGTATTGTGGGCGCTGGCCACGCGGAATCGCTCCGATTCATAGGGTTCGCCGCCAAAACTGCGCACTACCCGGTAGCCCTGGATCATTTCCGATGCCACATGGGTCACATCGCCCATGGCCGCCTGAATTTTCTTGCTCTGCTTGCGGAACTTGCGGCTGGCATTGCTCACCATGAGGCCGATGATGGGCAGGGTCAGGACCATGACCAGGGTGAGCTTCCAGTTCAGCCAGATGAGGTACGAAAAGAGGAAAACGATGGTCAGCCCCTCCCGGATGATGACCTTGATGGCGTCCGTAGCCGCACCGGTGACCATGGTCACGTTGTAGGTAATGCGGGAGATGAGGTGTCCGGAATTGTGGTTGTCGAAATAGGCGTTGGGCAGGCACAGCAGGCTGTCGAACAGCGCCCTGCGCAGATCGTCGATCAGGCCGAGGGAAACCTTGGCGAGATAGTAGTTGCCCAGGAAGGAGCCCAGGCCCTGCCAGGCGCTGATGACGACCACCAGGAGCGGCACGGCGACCATCAACTCGGCCGAGCCAATGAGAGGGATGTTGCGTATCGTGGTCGCAGCGGGCAGCGTCAGTCCATCGACGAAGTACTTCATGATCCACGCCAACATCGGCTGCGACGAGGCGAAAATGAGATACCCGATGATGCTGACCCCAAAAGGGGCAAGAAACGGCTTGAGATAGGCGACGAGCCGCAGGTAAATTTTCAGGGAACTGGATTCAGTCGTGCTGGATGTCATGCCGGTATGAACTGGACAAAGAAGGCCTGTGTCGCTGCCCGCGCATTCTACGCCTTCCCCCGTCCATAGGCCGCGACAGGCGTACGGGACAACAAGGGAAAATCGCGTGCCTTGTGAGAGAATCCGGCGGTTTGAAACACAGCCCGCCGATTGGATTCCCTGCTTGCCCCGCTCGACCCGGTGATTGCCCTTACCTTCCCCTTCCTGCCCGTCGATGCCACCTGCTACGGTCGGCCGGGGGAGCAAAGCCATCCGGCGCCCCCGCCGAAACACTCCCCGTCTGGCGTTCCGGAGGTCGGTTGATTTCCCTTTCCGCCCCTCAGTACGGAGATCTCGCCCGGGGATGCGAGATCATCGAGGCCGACGGGTTCGGCCCCAAGGTGCTCCTGCGCCCGGACGGGACCATGCTCAAGCTTTTTCGCCGCAAGCGCATGCTGTCTTCGGCCCTGTTGTTCCCCTACGCCCGCCGCTTTGCGGACAACTGCCGCCGCCTCGCCGAGCTGGGTATCCCCAGTCCTACCGTCCTGGCCCTGTATCGGGTTGGCCCCATCGAACGTGACGTCGTCCATTACAGCCCTCTCCCGGGGAACACGGTGAGGCAGTTGATCCGTGAAGGCCTCGCCCCGGGACAGGAGGACGCGTTGCGGAGCGACCTGGGGCAGTTCGTTGCCCGTTTGCACGGCAGCGGTATTCTGTTCCGCTCGCTGCACCTGGGAAACGTGGTCCTCACGCCCACGGCTTGCCTGGGACTGATCGACGTCGGTGACATGGGCATCCGGCGCGGCCCCCTCCCTGAGCGCGCCATCCTGCGCAATTTCGACCACCTGGGCCGCTACCCGGACGAGTGGGCCTGGCTGCTGAGCAATTCGCTCTTCGCGCAGCGATACCTGGAATGCTCCCGACTCACCCTGCGCGCGCGCGAGGCGGCCAGCGCGTATTTGACTGCCGTTTCCCCGAGCAAAGCGCGACGAGAACCCTGATGAAAGCCTTCGCAGCCGCCATCCTGCCCCGAACCGAGCGTTTGATCTCAGACTGGATCGGACCCTTGAGTGTTTTTCTCGTCTGTACCGCGCTGCTGTGGCTTCCGGAGCGGGGCCTGTTTCCGAAACTAGTCTACCCGGCGGTCCTGAGTGCAATCATCCTCGTGGCCTGCCACCCCAAGGCGATGCTCGACTGGGCTCGCCAGCCGGTCGGTACGGTCCTCGCCGTGTTCGCCGGCTATTTCGCCCTCACCCTGGCGTGGACGGACAGCGACGAGGCACCTCAGGCACTCATCATGCGTCAGACACAGATCGTGCTCTGGTGCGCACTCGTTTTCCTGCTCGCCCGCGCCAACTTCGAGCGCTTGCGCGGGGCGTTGACGCTGGCGGCAGGACTGGCCTCCCTTGCGGCTGTCTATGAGGTCGGCCGCTTCCTGCTGGTGGGTGCCAGTGCACGGCTGGCGAGCGAGGGAGCCCTGGGCAACCCCCTGCTCATTTCGCATATCTACGGCTTTTTCGGGGCGCTGTGGCTGGGCTGGCTTCTGACCGACTCTGCGGGAAGCTCCCGTCTGTCCAGGATCACCGCACTCGTCCCCATCCTGCTGTTGCTCGTCTTCACGGGCTCCCGCACGCCCCTGCTGGCGACCCTGGTCACGGGTCTCTGGCTGGCAGTGGCCATCGGCGGGCGGCGCGCGGCCCTGCTTCTGATCGGGTTCATTGTCGGCGGTGGAGCGATCGTCGTCCTTTTCCAGGATCTGGTGCTCGCCCGGGGCCTGTCCTACCGTCCGGAAATCTGGGCCAACGCCCTGGCCCAGGGCCTGGAGAAACCGTGGTTCGGGCACGGGCTGGGGGCACCATTGACCATCCAGTTGCCAGATATCTCCTACGCTTTCCGTGACCCCCACAATATGACCCTTTCGGTGTTCTACCGCGGTGGTGTTGCGGGGGTCGGGCTGTGGGTCGCGCTCTACACCGTGGCTCTCGTCGGTGCCTTGCGGCACCGTCAGGACCGCTTCGTGGTCGTGGCTTCGGCTGCGGTGGTTTACGGACTGGTCGCTGGGATGACCGAAGGCGGCGCCCTGTTTCCCCGCCCCAAGGAGCACTGGTTCCTCATCTGGATTCCCCTGGCCATCCTGATCGCTGCCATTGACCGGAGCACGCGCCTTGTTCGGCTTCCTTGACTCCCTGCGGCGCCGTTTTGCACGGCACAAGAAGCCCCCCAAACTTTTGCGTGCCCAGGCGAAGTTCCGGGAACGCCATCCGCAATACGAATTCGGCCTCGGCAGCTACGGTATGCCGATCATTCACGATTGGGCCGAAGGCACGACTCTGCGCATCGGCGCCTTCACGTCCATTGCCGATCAGGTGCATATCTTTCTCGGCGGCCATCACCGTACCGACTGGGTATCCAGCTTTCCCTTTCCAGCATTCGTCGAAGAAGCGCGCTCGATCTCCGGCTACGGAGGCAGCCGCGGTGATGTCACCATCGGCAATGATGTCTGGCTGGCCACGGGCTGCGCGATTCTTTCCGGAGTCACCGTGGGCGACGGCGCAGTCGTGGCAGCCTATAGCGTGGTATCGCGCGATGTCGCCCCTTACGAGATCGTGGCCGGGAATCCGGCCCGCAACATCGGCTGGCGCTTCGACGCAGGCACCAGGGAGCGGTTGCTCCAGACACGCTGGTGGTCCTGGCCCGAGGCCGAACTGCGCCAGATCACCCCCTTGTTGTGCAGCGACCGAATCGGGGACTTTCTTGCCTATGCGGCCCAGCGCGATCAGCGGCGCTCCGGAGAAAACCAGTAACGCAGGAGACCCTTGAGGGTCCGCCGGTTCCAACGCCTCATGGGCAGGCGGGCCAGGAGGTCGGCAGCGAAAGCCTTATCGCGATTCGCAGCCTTGACGAACATGGAATTGACGAGCCTGTCGCATACCTTCCGGTACTCGGGGTGTTCGCGGTAATCCGCGTAAATGCGCAGGATCGCTTCGGTCATGAAACGGATGTTCCTGTAGCTGTTGGACGGGTGCTTGCGATAGCGGGCGAGTACCGCATTCAAGG
The DNA here is from genome assembly GCA_016720065.1 of Betaproteobacteria bacterium. NCBI lineage: Bacteria > Pseudomonadati > Pseudomonadota > Betaproteobacteria > Betaproteobacteria bacterium. Next base: position 937,085 of record JADJXY010000002.1, read on the forward strand.
CGTCCACGGCATATCCCGACCGCGCGATCTTGAGCTGGATATAGAGATCCTCCAGGCGAATACCTGGATCGAAACCGCCAACCGCCTCGAAGGCCTGGCGCCGGATGAGCAGAGTCGGCGCGGGAACGCAGGGTTTGCGCTCGAGAAAGATGTCGTCGAAGTTCAGCCTGCGGAAGGGAATATCCCGGCTCTGCTCGCGGTCGGGAAACAAAGTCCCGTCGCTGCGCATGAGTTCCATATTGCCGCCACAGATTCCGACTTCCGGGTGGACGGCCATGTAATCCATCTGAATGCGGAGGCGCTCGGGAAGCATGACATCGTCAGAACCGAAGGGCACGAGGAATTCCCCGCGCGCACGAGCGAAGGCTGCATTGAGGGTTGCGGTCAGCCCCCGGTTGTCCTGAACGAGAAAATCAAAGCCGTGTGCCGCCTGCAGGCGGCGGATACGTTCCGCACTGTCATCCGAGGAACCGTCGTCGATGACCAGGAGTTCGACCCGGGGGTAAGTCTGAGCAAGGATGCTGGTCAGACACTCCTCGATGTAGGGGCCGTGGTTGTAGCACGCGACCACTACCGTCACCAGGGGGAAGCTCATTCCTCTCTCCCCTGCACGGCCGAAGGCAGGTTTTCCTCCACCAGACGGCGGTAGCCTTGCTGGTAGGCCTCCAGGTCGAAGTGCCCGCGCAGGTAGGAATAGGCCTTGCGGCCCGCAGCCTGCCTGCCCGCAGCCGGCATTTCAAGATAGTGGCGCAGGCCCTCGCTCAACGCATCCACATTCCCCGCAGGCACCGCGATACCGCCAGCGCCCTCGACGATGGGCTTGAGCGCAGGAATGGCGGTGGCGACCACCGGTAATCCGGCGCACATGCCTTCGAGGAGTGCCCTGGGCAGTCCTTCGCTCAGAGATGGCATCACCCAGAGGTCGAAGGCTCTGGCATAACGAGCTGCCTGGCTTCGAAATCCGGGCAGGATCAATTTGTCCGCGATGCCGAGTTGTTCGGCCTCCTGCCTGAGTCCGTCCTCCTCCTTGCCGTCGCCGATGATCAACAGCCGCGCTGCGGGAAAGTCCCGATGGAGGCGCGCGAAGGCACGCAGCAGGAAGACATGGCCCTTGACGCGCACCAGGCGCCCAATCGAACCAATGACGAAATCGGCCCGGGCCAGCCCCAATTCGTCGCGCGCCACGTCGGGTGACAGAAAGGCCGCCTGCGTGGCGTCGATGTCCAGGGCGTTGTTGATGGGGCGGGTGTTCGCCGCCGTAAAGCCGCAATCGAGCCCGAGCAGATAGTCACTGACGGCCGAGGAGACGCCGACGAAGCGCCAACGGGGATCGATGAACCAGCGGGCCAGCCGCCGACGCCAGAATCCCTTGTACTCACCGATGCCGTGCGAAATGCCGATGCAAAGGGGAATACCCAGCCAGCGATTGCTTTGCATCACGAGACTGACCGGCTTGTAGCGATTGCAGATCACCGCATGAAACGCCCTTGACCGGCAATAATCCAGCAACTGGCGCCTGAGCCGAAGGCGCATTCCCTTGAGCGCGCTGTCGGGCAACTCGAAATAAACAACCTTGTCGGCAGCGCTTGGTGGATGGCGTGAATCCGGCGCCCCCTGAAAAAACAAGGAGGTCACCTCATAGCGATCCTTGGGGAAGCCTCGAATGATCTGCTCCACGAGATCGTTGGAATCGTGCGAACGATCATGGCACTCCGGCTGAATGATGAGGATGCGGATCCTGGGTGCGTCTGCCATCACTGCTCCATCAGGGGCAGCATCTGCCGGGCAAGACGGACCTTCCACGTATGATCGGCGAGAAAGCGCTGGTGTCCGCGTCTGGCAATGGCCTGCCGCTCTTCCTCGTGGCCGAGAAAGTATTCGACCTTCTCGGCCAGCTCCCTGCTCGAACGGTAGGTTGCGATTTCCTCCCCGGGACGGAACAGTGCGCAGATTTCGTCCGTATGTTCCGTCAGGAGGAAACATCCTGCCGCCACCGCTTCGAAGATACGCAGGTTGATGCCGGTCTCGGCACCGTAGAAGTCACTGCGGGTGATATTGAGAACGATTCTGGACTGGGTAAGCAGGCGGTGTAATTCCTCTCCCCAGACCGGACGGTCTTCGATACGTGCGCGCAGGGCCTCCGAAATGAGCGCATGGTTCCTCCGCCAGCGGTTGCCCCGCACGGTCAGCCGGTCACGAATGCCCTCAAGGAGCAATATCCGCCGCAAGTCGGCGGAGCCGACGAACAGGACGTCGATGGACACCCCCTGCCGGGCCACGCCGAGGGGCTGTGCGCCGAAGGGCACGATGTGGGCGTCGAGGCCACGGGTCTCCCGGAAAAGGCGCACCGCCACGGCGGAACAGGAAAGGATGCGGTGGTAGGCCGGCAATTCCTTCTCGATGAAATAAATGAACTCGCGCTTGCGCGCATAAAGGTTGCAGGAATCGGTATCGTAGAGAACGAGGTGGGCACCGGCCTGATCCGCCAGGACCCTCAGACGTGCGGGATCGAAAAATTTGTAGATGAATCCAACGACCAGAATGTGGGTTGGCCGCTCCTCGCGGATCAAGCTCTGCAAGTCTTCCTCGACCAGGCGAGGCGAACAATGGAACGCCTGCCCGCCCCTCGACCCCTTGATGAGCTTTGACCACGCCGAGCGAAGTCCGTGGAAAGCCCTGTGACGCCCTCGAAGACAGTCGAAGTGGATGCATGGCACGCCGAGGTCAACCAGGGTTTCGCACACTTCGCGGCCGAGGGGTATCCCGGCAATGCCGTCGAGGAGAAGGAGTTTTTCGACGGCACTCATGGCGGCGGCAGAGCAGAAACGATGTCGTTTTCGGAAATGAAAGGCCGCCAGATCGCCCCCCGCGGGCCGGGAAGCGTAAAGCGCGGGCAAACGACCTTCGCCGGCAGCCAGTCGGGACGCCAGTGAAAGCGCGCATTCCTCTTGCGGTAGATGGTGACTACCGGAACGCCCAGAAATGAGGCCAAATGCCCGTTCCCCGAGTCGTTTGCGATCACTGCTCCGGATTCGTAGAGGTAGGCGCCAAGTTCACCGATATCCTTGAAGCGAGGCATTTCAAACCGATTCCCGACGCGTGCACGCCACTCGTCGTACCTGGACGGTGCGACGACGATTTTCGGATCGTACCCAAGGCCGCACAGTCTCTGACACAGGCGAAGAAACGATTCAGGAGCCCATTCCTTCTTCTCCGGGCCGGCCGAATCAGGACTCACGACAATACGCCTGGGATACGCTCTCAGGACCAGCCCCGATGGCGGAGACAGAGGCACCGAGCGGCTCAGGTGCTCCAGACCCATCCGCCTCCGCATGTAGTCCAAGGTTATATCGACCACACTCTCGTCCCCCAGGGGGCGGTCCCGAATCGACCCTCCGCAATCGAGGAGTCCGCGCAGGGCAGCGAATCTGTCTTCGGGAAGTACCTGGCGCTTGGTCTCGGTGAGGTCGTAGCGCCAGTCGATGGGGGCCTTCTGGCACACCAGAAGCCATTGGCGCCGCATTTTATCGGTCACTTCGGGATTCATTGCGGTACGGACCTGGGGAGGCGGGCTCATGATGACCAGATCGAAGCCTTCCAACGCGTGGGGCAAGGAATCTGAATGCAGAGAGGGCCGCGTTTCGAGTTGTGGAACCCAGTGCCGCAACTGATGCCCGACATCGCCAAAATAGGTGACAGCAAAGCCGTTGCGGAGCAGATTCTCCGCCATCATGAGGTAGATCAGCCCGTCACCGAGAGAGTTGTAGGCAAGCAGCGCGATGCTTGCCTTTCCGCATCCGGCGCCCGGCAGACCCGCTCCGCCTCCCTCCAGGTAGGCGTATTCACCCGCAGCCGATGGGAGACTCAACACGACAATACCTCCCGTACCAGGGGCAAAGCGAAGAAACGCGTTCGCGCGGCGTGGTCTGAAAACTTTTCCTCCAGCGTGGGGCCATGGGTTCCCGCCACGGGCGCCGCGAAAAAACGAATCAACATTCCCGCAAGCGCGCGACTGTCCCCCAGGGGGAAAAGGCATGCGGGGTCGTCGACCACCTCGGGCGCGCCGCCGCAGGCCGTGGCCATTACCGGGACATCGGCGGCCATGGCCTCCAGCAGCACCATCCCGAAGGGCTCATGGTCGGAACTCAGCACAAACAGATCGAACGCCTTGAAGCAACGGCGGGCCTCCGGAATCTGGCCGAGAAAGCGGACCGACGGCGCGATGCCAAGGGCTTCTGCCTGCGCTTTGAGTTTCCCCTCCAATGGACCGCTGCCGGCAATGGCCAGCAGGGTTCCGGCGGGAAGTGCCGGCAGGGCGGCTGCGAAACCTGCAACGAGGGTCGCCTGATCCTTGTCCGGGTGCAGGCGCCCCACAGTGCCGATAACCGGGACCCCCTCGGGCAGGCCCAGTCGCAGCCGGGCCTCAGCCCTGGGAAGCAGCGCCCGGCGCGCTGCCTCGACATCCAGTCGATTGTGCAGGGTCTCGATGCGATCCTGCGGCCAGGCAGGCAGGCAGCGTCGAATGTCGTCGCGGACCGCATCCGACACGGCAAGCAACGCGAGACGCCGACGAAAGACATTGGCAAAACACCGCCGGGAGGCCCGCTTGTAGTCTCCAAATGCGTGGTGCACACCGATCACCGGGAGTCGCGTAGCCAGGCAGGCGACGTAGATCGGCTTGGCGCGGTGGGCAATGACCAAGGCAATGTCGCGACCGACGAGCAAACGGCGCAATGCACGGATCGCACCCAGCTTCAACCCGGCGACCTCCCTGGCCGAATACCCCAGGAACGCAACTTCGTCCGATTCCGCTCTGAGTACGACATCCTTGGACGGCGCACCGGTGAGGTATACCGTCAGAACCTTGTAGGGCGAACCGCGAAAGAGTGCGGCGTATTGCCGCGTCACGTCGGCAAAGGGGCCCGAATAGCCGTGGCAGAACTGGAGAATCCAGCGTCCGCTCATGACCACCGGTGGCCGGAAGTGCCTCCGGCATAAATACAGTGACCGCATGCTCCGTACGAAACCCTGATAACGCTCCACCGGCAGGGTCCGCGGCTCGGCAGCATCACGACTTCATCACCAGAACGTCCTCCATGATCAACACCCGCAGATCCGAGCCGAAGAACATGTTCAGCGCATCGGTGGGCGAGCAGATCATGGGTTCGCCGCGGCGGTTGAGGGAGGTGTTGAGGACCACGCCGTTGCCGGTGAGGCGTTCCAGTTCGACCATCAGGTCGTAGTAGCGCGGGTTGTATTCGCGCTTGAGCACCTGGGCGCGGGACGTGCCATCCTCGTGCACCACTTCCGGCACGCGGTTTTTCCATTCCTCGGCCACTTCGAAGGTGAAGGTCATGAAGGGCGCGGGATGGTCGCTGCCCAGCATTTGCGGTCCCACCCGATCGAGCATGCTGGGACAGAACGGACGCCAGCGCTCGCGGAACTTGATCTGCTCGTTGATGCGGTCAGCCACACCGGGAACGCTGGGACAGCCCACGATCGAACGCCCCCCCAGGGCCCGGGGACCGAATTCCATGCGGCCCTGGAACCAGGCTACCGGATCGCCGTCAGCCAGGAGTCGGGCGATGCGCCTGGGGACTTCCCGGTCGCCGTCGGCGATGCGCTCCCAACGGGGGGCCGACGGGTGGCGGACGCAGGCGGCAATGACATCCTCGTTGCTGAAGGCGGGTCCCAGGTAGACGTGCTCCATCGTCTCCACCGGAACGCCCCGCTGCACCGACACGTAGGCGGCGGCGCCGATGGCGGTCCCGGCATCACCGGAAGCCGGCTGGACGAAGAGTTCCTTCAACTCCGGCCGGGCAATGATTTTCTGGTTGAGCTTCACGTTGAGCGCGCCGCCCCCGGCGAAGGCCAGACGGCCCGTCTCGCGCAGAATGTCCCCCAGGTAGTGGTCCATCATCTTGAGCGACAGATCCTCGAAGAGCTTCTGCATGCTGGCCGCGTAATGGATGTAGGGATCGTCGGCGATGTCGCCATGCCGCATGGGGCCCAGCCAATCGATCAACTTGGGGGAAAAGTAATAGCCCTTGCCCTTTTCCTTGTAGCGCCGGAAGCCGATCACGTTGGCGTAATCGGTATTGACCACCAGTTCGCCGTTCTCGAAACTGGCCAGGCGTGAGAAGTCGTACTTGTCCGGATTGCCATAGGGCGCCATGCCCATGACCTTGTACTCACCGTCGAGCATCTCGAAACCAAGGTACTCGGTCAGGGCGCCGTAGAGCCCTCCCAGGGAGTCCGGATCGTAAAATTCCTTGATCTTGTGGATGCGGCCGTGCTCGCCGTAGCCAAAAAAGGTCGTCGCATACTCACCCTTGCCGTCTATACCCAGGATGGCGGTCTTTTCCCGGAAGCCGGAGCAGTGGTAAGCGCTGGCCGCGTGACTGAGGTGGTGTTCCACCGGGATGATTTCGGTCTGCTTGAGATCGAAACCCAGTTGTGTCAGGCACCACTCGATGCGCTTGCGATAGCGGGCATAGCGGCGGTTGCCGGCGAAGATCGCGTCCAGTGCGCGATCCGGCGCGTACCAGTAGCGGCGGGCATAGTGCCAGCGGGCCTTGTCCGAGAGCGGAATGGGCGCGTAAGGAATGGCCACCACGCCGACGTCCTTCGGCTTAAGGCCGGCGAATTCGAGGCAGAACTTGGCCGCTTCGTAGGGCATGCGGTTCTTGGCATGCTTGTCGCGGACGAAGCGCTCCTCTTCTGCCGCCGCGACCAGGCGACCATCGATGTAGAGGGCGGCTGACGGGTCGTGGGTCAGCGCACCGGAGAGTCCAAGAACCTTCAAGCTGGGAACCTCGGTTGGACGATCCCGATGGGGCGTCTGGGCAGCGGCCTGGCGCGAAGCGACGGCGCGACGGGCCGATGCCTGCAAGGAGGCGCAACAGAACAAACGGCCCCTCCGGATGCGCCAGCGGGCTGGGAGCAATGCCTTCCGACGGGCAAGCGATCCGGAGTGGCGCCGAGGTCGAAGGCACAGGATATTCCGGGGATCGACGAGTGGTCAGGCGAGGTTTCCAGGATCAATGCCAAAGTGGTTTCCTAACGAGGGGTTCGGGGAGCGCCGCCGGATTCCTGGCGGCGGCAGAGGCCGCAAGTATACTGTTTTCCCGCTCAGGCCGGCTGGCCGGACCCGCGCAGGGCAACGGCGTGGGCGGCCAGCAGGGCGCGCCAGTCCCCGTCGTCCCACAGGGCCTGATGCCGGGAGAGCTGGTCCAGGTCATGGGCAGCCGCCCGCCAGGGGAGCAAGGGACGGCGCAATTTCTCCAGATCGATGAGGGCGACTTCCGCCGCAGCACCCTGCCCCCGCACCATGATGTGTTTGTCGTAAAGGCAACTGTGCTGCAAACGGGCGCGATGCAGGGTGCCGATGACCGTCCCGACCTTCTGCGCTAGTGCGCGGCGATCTGTCGCGGCGTCGGTCTGAAGGGCATCGAGGGACACAAAGCCCTCCAGGGCCTCGGTCACCAGAATTCCCGCGTAACCCTCCGCAGTACGCCCGCTTCCCCGGAAAACAGGCTGAGGCACCCTTATGCCCAGGCCCGCCAGACGGACGATGTTGCGATACTCCCTCTCCGTTGTCGGCTCACCCCGGGGACTCGCCAGGGAGCGATGCAGGTGGTTGCATTGCTTTTTCACATAGTAGAGCCGCCCCGCCAGCGTCGCCCGCAGCATGCCGCTCCAGCCCCCGCGACGCCGATTGGGTTCCTCGACCCAGGCCCCCGGAACGGCCCACCACGCCTCGAAGGACTGCGGCAGGTCGGCGACCGGAGCGTCGATCGTGCTGGGCATGGCCTTTTCCTAGTAAATGCGGGGTTCGCCTTGCGGGCGGGTCTTGAAACGGCGGTGCACCCAGTAGTACTGGGCCGGCATGGTACGCACAGCGGCTTCGATCCAGGCGTTCATGCGCGCCGTGTCGGCGTCGGGATCCTCGCTGGGATAGTCGGCCCAGGCCTCCTCGAAACTGACTTCGTAGCCCTGACCTCCCGGGAGCAGACGGGTCAGACAGGGAACAATGGTAGCCCCGGCCAGACGTGCCAGGCGGGGCAACCCGCTCACCGTCGCCGCGGGAATGCCGAAGAACGGTGCGAACACGGCATCCCGGCGCCGCGCGTTCAGGTCGGGAAGATAGTAGAAAGGCCGGCCGGCTCGCATGGCCTTCACCGTGGCCCGCGTGCCGTCCTGCCGCGAAAGGAGCAACTGGTCCCCGAAGCGCCGGCGACCCCGGTAGAGAAGGCGGTCGAAGACGGGATTGCTCTGCGTCGCATACAGGCTGATGACGTCGAAACGTCGGCTCACCGCAATCCCGCCGGCGTCGAGTCCGAGAAAATGCGGCGCCAGGAGAATCACCGGCTTGCCGGCGTCGAGCAGTTCCCGCACCCGGTGCGCGTTGCTGGCGCGTACCAGGCGATCCAGACGTTCCGGACTGCCCCACCAGAAGAGACCCCGCTCGATCAAGCTGCGACCCAGGAGCTTGAAATGCTCGAGCACCAGAGCTTCGCGTGCCTCGGCACTCAATTCAGGGAAGCACAGCTCGATATTGGTTCTGGCCACGCGGCGGCGCTGCTTGCCAAAGCGATAGAGAATGCCACCCAGGGTCCTTCCCACCTGGGCAAGCACCCCCATAGGCAAGAAATGCAGCAGCCACAGGCATCCTGCCACGAGCCAGCTCAAGCCATTGCGCACCCTGCTCATTTCCTGTGGCCCGCTCCTGCCGCTCTGGTCGCTATGCTGCCCAGCGGAGCGCGGGTGGCTCCCTTGTCGAAAAGAAGCGGAGTTTACTACCGAAATCGAGCCGCGGCCCGACAGCAAGGCATGGGGGCAAGGCCTGCCGTGACATGCGCCCCTGGCGGCTTGGCCGGCTTCGGCGATCGCGGTGGTCCCGGCTGCGGTATCCTGCCCCCGAGGCCTGACCAAGCCCCGGACGTTTCCGGTAGGCACGCTGCGGCAGGCCCTTGTCGTGGAGCCGCGATGCCGGACCCGAAGCTCAAAACGCTCTTCCTTCTGGACCAGAAGATCCATTTCCTCAATCACGGATCCTTCGGGGCCGTCCCACGACCCGTCTTCGCCGCCTGGCGCCGCTGGCAACGCCGCCTGGAGCAGCAACCGGTGCGCTTCCTGAGCCGCGATCTGGAGGGGCTGTTGGCCGGGGTGCGCCAGGACCTCGCCCTGGAGTTCGGGGCCGAGCCCGAGGATATCCTCCTGGTTCCCAACGTCACCTATGGCGTCAATCTCGTCGCCCGCTCCCTGGCACTCGAACCCGGCGATGAAGTGCTGGCCAGCGACCAGGAGTACGGCGCCTGCGACCTCATCTGGGCCCGGGTATGCGCGGCTCGCGGCGCCCACTACTGCAGGCAGCCCCTGCCCTTCCCCGCCACCGCGGAGGGTGTCTTGGCGGATGCCCTGTGGTCCGGGGTGACGCCCAGGACGCGCCTCATTTTTCTCAGCCTCGTCACTTCGCCGACCGCCATTCGGCTACCGGTCGAGGAAATCTGCCGTCGCGCCCGAACCCGCGGCATCGCTGTCCTGGTCGACGGCGCTCATGGCCCGGGACAGATCCCCCTGAACCTGGATGGGCTGGGCGCCGACTACTTCACCGGCAATCTGCACAAGTGGGCCATGGCGCCTCGGGGCGCCGCCTTCCTGCACGTCCGGCGCGACAGACAGGAAGCGCTGCACCCTTTGATCGTCAGCTGGGGAGACGCAAACGGAAGTTCCGCCGGCCTTGCGGCCCGCCTGCAATGGGCCGGAACCGACGACCCGACCGCCCTGCTGGCGGTCCCGGCGGCCCTGGAATTCGCCTCCAGGAACGACTGGGCGACGGTGCGCAGGCAGTGCAGCCGCCTCCTGGCCGAGGTGCTGGATGAGGTTGCCCATTTCACCGGCCTGCCGGCCCTCCACCGCCCCGGCGCCGCATTCCCGCTTCAGATGGGAGCGGCCCTGCTGCCGCCGGACACCGACGCTGCGCTGCTCAAGAGGCGTCTCTACGACGAGTATCGGGTCGAGGTTCCCATCATCGAATGGTCGGGCCGGATCCTGCTGCGGGTTTCCATCCAGGGCTACAACGACAGCAAGGACGGGCAAGCCCTCGTCGCGGGGCTCAAAGCCTTGCTCTGACGCAATTTGCCCAGCCCGATCAGGGCCGCCGGCCGGCAACCAAAGGACACTCCCCGGCTTCTAGGGGCCGGAACGCGGCTTCGCCCGGGATGGTCTTGAGGATGCGCAGATAGTCCCAAGGCTCGGAAATGTCCGCCGGTTTTTTCACTTGCAGCAGATGAACGTCGTGCACCATGCGGCCGTCGGGACGCAGGACACCCTTGCGCACCACCGCATCCCGGATTGGGATTTCCCGCAGGCGGGCGACCACCGCACGACTTTCCGTCGTTCCCGCCGCCGCCACAGCCTTGAAATAGTGGGTCAAGGCCGAATAGACGCCAGCCTGCAGATCGGTGGGCATGGCACCGGTGCGTTCGTAGAAGCGGCGCGACCAGGCGCGGGATTCCTCATCCCGGTTCCAGTAAAAAGCGTGGGTGAGCCGCAGACCCTGGGCCAGGGGCGGCTGCATCACATGAACGTCGGTGAGGGTCGTGGCGACCGCCGCCAAGGTGATCTTGCCCCGGCTGACCCCGAGAAGATCGTAGGCCTGCCTCACCGAAGCGATGAGATCGTTGCCGGCATTCACCAGGCCGATGACGTCGGCGCCGGATTGGGCCGCCTGGCGCAGTTTGCCGAACAGGTTGGGCTCGCCGAAGGCATGGGTGACGCTCCCCAGAACCGTCCCGCCATTGCTCTGGATGATCGCCGTCAGGGACTGCTGCACATCGCGGCCGAACTGATTGTCGACCACGACCAGATACCAGCGCCGCGCTCCCAGGCGGGTCAGTTCCCCGCCAATGACCTGATTGAACGCGTAGCCGTCGTACATCCAGTGGATGGCGTTGGCCGCACAGGCCTTGCCGGTGATGGCAGGCGTCATGACCCCGTTGTAGAAGGTCAACAAATCGCGATCCCGAAGGGCATCCTGCACCGCCAGGGCGGTGGGCGAACCCACGACGTCGGCAATGACCTGTACCGTTCCCGCATCGGCCCATTCCCGGGCGATGCGGGCCGCTGTGGCGGGGTCATTGCCGTGGTCGGCAAAGACCACCCGGATCGGCCGCCCGAGGACCATACCCCCCGCATCCTCGATGGCCAGACGGGCTGCGGTCACGGACCCGGGCCCTGCCAGATGGAGATAGCTCCCCTTCAGGTCGAGCAAAAGGCCCACCGCGATGGACTCGTCCGCCGCCCGCGCCGAGCTTGCGCTCCCTTGCACGAGGGCCATCACCGCAAGGGCGAGAAGACAAAGACAACTGCGCAGAGATTTTCCGTTCATTGATCCGGTCGGTGGTGACGGGCCGTTTTTTATCTATTATGTGCGAACTTTGACATTGGGGTGTTTACAGCAGGGGCCATGGCTTCCGGCAGACCTTTTCCCATCTTCTTCCTGTGTGGCATCGCCGCCATCGGCTTGGCGCTCCTGGGGGCGTTCGTCCATTACAACGGAATCCACAACCAGTTCCTCGCGGCCAATTTCGACAGCGTGCATGGAGCCCGCACACTGCTCAAGGCCCAATCCTTCCTGAAGCAGGCTCAGGGCAAGCTGGAACGGGCCAATCAGCCGGGAAGCGACACCGAAGCCCTGCTGCACCAAGCCACCGATGCGCTCTTCCAGGCGGCCAGCTACGGCGCGGAAGGCAGCGACGATGCGCAACACCGCCGCTCGGAATTGACCAGTCGTACCCGCATCGTCCATAAGCAGGTCGAACAATTGCTCGTCTCCGGGTCAAGCCCTGCCGTCGCCGCAAGCCTGCCCGTCCTCATCGCCCAGGTGCGCAGTCTGGGCGAAGAGTTCGGCACGGCAGAACTCGAGCACTGGAGCACGCTGTCCTCCCTGAATGCCGAACTGGCCGTGCGCATGGAGCAGTTGCGCCTCTTCATCGCCGCAACCATCATCGCCTTCATGGCCATCATGTTTTTCCTGGCCCGTTCGCTCCAGCGCACCCGTCGCGCGGAGGCGGCCCTGCTGACGGCCAAGTCGGATACCGAAGCGATTCAGCAGACCACCCTGGACGCGGCCACAGTGGGCATCATCTACGTGGATATGGCCGATGCCGCGCAACCGCGGGTCGTGGCTGCCAATCGCCAGATGTCGGCCATGGCGCGTCTGTCCCAGGAACAGTTGATGGGCATGTCGCTTTCCCGGCTCTACGCGGACGTGGGAAGCTTTCAGACCGCAGCCTCGGAACTGCGGCGCATCCTGTCCACCGAAGACGTCGTGCGCGGCGAGCACCTGATGCGCCGGGCCGACGGCAGCGTCTTCTGGTGTGCCCTGTCGGCCAAGGCCATCGATCCGGCCAACCCTGCCCGGGGCATCGTCTGCCTGCTGGAAGACGTCAGCGAGAAGAAGCGCGCCGAGGAGGAGCTGGAAAACGCCAGGCTGGAAGCAGAAGGCGCCAACCGGGCCAAGAGTGAATTCCTGGCCAACATGAGCCACGAAATCCGCACGCCCTTCACCGGCGTTCTGGGCATGCTGGAACTCCTGCTGCAATCCCGCCTCCTGCCGGAACAGCGCCGCCATGCGGAACTCGCCCACCGCAGTACCAAAAACCTTCTGTCCATCGTGGACGACATCCTCGACCTGTCGCGCATCGAAAACGGCAAGCTAGAACTGCGTCCGGTCACGACGGAACTGCACGCCCTGGCCAAGAGCATCATCCAGTTCCACGAAATTCAGGGCCAGGCCAAGGGGCTGCGGGTCGAACTCGACATCGACCCGGCTCTGCCCGATTTCGTGGTTGTCGACGGCCTGCGCCTGCGGCAAGTTCTCGACAACCTGATGGGCAACGCCCTGAAGTTCACTTCCCAGGGGGGGGTCCGGCTGGCTGTGGTGGCGACGGAATCGGAACCCGACCGCTGCCGCGTTCGATTCACTATCTCCGATACCGGCATTGGCATCCCGGTGGCCCAACAGGCGCGCATTTTCGAAAAGTTCACCCAGGCCGACGGATCGACCGGCCGGGTCTATGGTGGCAGCGGCCTGGGCCTCGCCATCTCCCGTCAGTTGGTCGAACGCATGGGCGGCGAAATCGGTGTCAGCAGCGTCGAAGGCCAGGGCAGCCGCTTCTGGGTCGAACTCGACGTCCAGGTCGTTCCGCCTCCCCGCTACCGCGAGCCGGAACTCGGCACAACCCCCCCAGTACGTCTCCCCGAGGGCGTTACCGTACTTCTGGCAGACGACAGCGAGACCAACCGTGAGGTGCTCTCCGGGTTGCTCGAAGGATTCGGGGCACGGACGCTTCTCGCCGAAAACGGCGAAGAAGCTGTGCGCCTCGCCTCCCAGGCCAAACCTGACGTGATCCTCATGGACATCCAGATGCCGGGGCTGGATGGCTACGAAGCGACCCGCCTCATCCGTACGGGGGAAACTCCGGGACAGCGGGTACCGATCATCGCACTGACCGCCCACGCCATGGCCGGGGACCGGGAGAAATGCATTGCCGCGGGCATGGATGACTACCTCTCCAAACCCGTGGCCCACGAAGCCCTGGCCGCCTCCATAGCGCTGCAGTTGGCCTACGTTTCCCCCGCGGCGATTCTGGGCGACCCCCCCTCGGCGCGGTTCGCGCCAAGAGGCTACCGCGGAAACGTTCTTCTGGCCGAAGACGACGTATCTATCCGCACCGCCTGTCGGGGTCTGCTGGAACACCTTGGCTGTCGCGTCCTGGCGGTGGGCGATGGCGCCGAGGCCCTGGCCCTGTTCGGTTCCGAAGATCTCGATCTCATCCTCCTCGACTGCCGCATGCCCGGTCTGAGCGGCCAGGAAACCGCCCGCCTGTGGCGCCAGAGGGAACTGGAAGAGAAACGCATGCCGACGGCTATCATCGCCCTCACCGCCCTGGCCTCGGAGGAAGACAGAGCGCAGTGCCTTGCGGCGGGCATGAACGACACCCTGGCCAAACCCTTCAGTCAGGCGGCTCTCGAGCGCCTGCTCGACGCCTGGCTGGGCGCCGACGTCCCAACAGAAGGCAAGACAGGGTAAACTCGCGAGTTTCCGCGACTGGCCCGCCAGCGCCCCTCCGAACGAGAACACGCCATGACCACTCCCAATCTCGAAAACGTCAACGTCAGTGCCTTCGATGCCATGCCCAGCCCGGAGGAGTTGCACGCCCGCCTACCCTTGTCATCCGCGGCGGGAAAAACCGTCAATCACGGCCGCGACGTCCTGCGTCGCATCCTCGAGCGCAAGGATCACCGTCTTTTCGTCGTCGTCGGCCCCTGCTCGATCCACGATCCCAAGGCGGGCCTCGACTATGCACGCCGCCTGCGCGACCTGACCGCCGAGATCGGCGATACCCTCTACCCGGTGATGCGGGTCTATTTCGAGAAACCCCGCACCACGGTGGGGTGGAAGGGCTACATCAACGACCCTTACATGGATGATTCCTTCCGCGTCGACGTGGGCATGGAACGGGCCCGCGAATTTCTCCTGGCCGTCAATGAACTGGGCCTGCCCACCGGTACCGAGGCCCTGGACCCCATTTCGCCCCAGTACTACGGCGACCTGATTGCGTGGACCGCCATCGGCGCCCGCACCACCGAATCCCAGACCCACCGCGAAATGTCCTCCGGCCTGTCCACCCCTGTGGGCTTCAAGAACGGTACCAGTGGCGATCTCGCCGTGGCGGTCAATGCCATACTGTCCGCCTCCAAGCCCCATTCCTTCCTGGGCATCAACGGCCAGGGCCGCGTGGCCATCGTCCGCACCAGCGGCAATCGCCACGGCCACGTCGTGCTGCGCGGTGGTGACGCTCGCCCCAACTACGACACCGTATCCGTCTCCATGGCCGAGCAGGCCCTGGCCAAGGCCAAGCTGCCCGCCAACATCGTGGTGGATTGCTCCCACGCCAACAGCAGCAAAAAGCCGGAACTGCAACCCCTGGTCATGGCCGACGTGGTCAATCAGATTCGCCTGGGCAACAAGTCCCTGGTCGGCGTCATGATCGAATCCAACATCGAAGCAGGCAATCAGTCCATTCCCGCCGACCTGAGTCAGCTTCGCTACGGCTGTTCGGTGACCGACGCCTGTGTCGACTGGGTCACCACCGAGAAGATGTTGCGCGACGCGGCGATCATGCTGCGCGACGTACTACCCGAGCGTCTGCCCTCCTGACCCCATGGCGCTGATTCGCCCCTTTGCCGCCCTGCGGCCGGCCCCCGGTCGCGCAGCCGACGTGGCCGCCCCTCCCTACGACGTACTCTCCAGCGACGAGGCCCGCGAACGGGCCGCCGGCAAGCCCTACAGCTTCCTGCACATCTCCAAGGCAGAAATCGATCTGCCGCAGGAGACCGACCCCTACGCGCCGGCGGTCTATGCCCGATCCGCAGCCAACCTGGCAAGCCTCGTAGGCAAGGGCATCCTTCTGCGCGACTCGACACCCCGCTACTACGCCTACCGGCTCACCATGGGCAGCCATGTCCAGACCGGACTGGTCGCCGCCGCCTCGGTGGCCGACTACGACAGCAATCGCATTCGCCGCCACGAGTTCACCCGGCCTGACAAGGAAGACGACCGGGTGCGCCAGATCGAGGCCCTGAACGCCCAGACCGGGCCGGTGTTGCTCGCCTACCCGGAGTGCCCGGCGGCTGACGCCGTCATCGCCGCTGCCACGGTGGGCGAGCCTCTCGCCGACGTGACGGCGGATGGCGTGCGCCACACCACCTGGGCCATCGACGATGCGGCCGCCATTGCCACCCTCAGCGCCGCCATGGATGCCCTGCCCGGCCTCTACATCGCCGACGGACACCACCGCTCGGCGGCAGCGTCCCGCGTCGCCGCCGCCCGCCGCGAAGGTGGCGCATCGGCAGGTGCGGCCGAGGCTTTCCTGGCCGTCATGTTCCCCGCCCACGAAATGCGCATCATGGATTACAACCGGGTCGTGCGGGATCTCAACGGCCTCACGCCGGAAGCCTTCCTGGCCCGCGTGGGCAAGACCTTCGCCATCGAACCGGCCCCGGGCGCCTTCTCTCCCGAAGCACCGGGAATCTTCGCCCTCTATCTCGCCGGACGCTGGGTCCGCCTGCGCCTCGATCCGGCCCTCATCCCCGCCGGGGACCCGGTGGCGCGGCTCGACGTCAGCCTGCTGTCGGACCACCTGCTGGGCCCCATCCTGGGCATCGCGGACCTGCGCCGCGACAAGCGCATCGATTTCGTTGGCGGCATCCGGGGCTTGGGTGAGTTGGAACGCCGGGTCGACAGCGGCGAAATGGCCGTTGCCTTCGCCCTCCACCCGACGCGCATGGCCGACCTCATGGCCGTGGCCGACGCCGGCGAAGTGATGCCCCCTAAATCCACCTGGTTCGAGCCCAAGCTCGCGGACGGACTGCTGTCCCACGTCCTGGATTGACGGAAGGCTCGGTGGGGACACCCTCGGGCCCGTCCCCACCGGCGCCACGGCCCCCTACTGAAGGTCGTTGGCGTAGCGCCGCAGGTCATCCAGCGTGACGATCTCCAGGGCCGCCTGATTGGTGGCGGTCAGCACCACCCGGGGCGCCTTGCCGGCCCGCAAAGCCTCCTGCCAGCGGGCAGCGCACAGACACCAGCGATCCCCCGGATGCAGCCCGGGAAAACCGAATTCCGGGCGCGGCGTAGACAGATCGTTGCCCCGTTGCCGCGAAAATTCGAGGAAATCGGCGCTGGCGACAATGCATACCGTGTGGCTGCCCAGATCGTCCGGTCCCGTATTGCAACACCCGTCCCGGTAGAATCCGGTGCGAGGCCGCTCGCTGCAGGGCAGCAATGGGCCGCCCAGAACGTTGAGCTGGCTGCCGCTGCCGGGCCAATCACGGGGTTTCACGCGACCTCGTCGATCCAGGCCTGCTGGATTGCCTCGAGAATCTTCTCGCCACAATGCTTGGGGTCGTCGTCGAAGCCCGGCAGGGCCATGACCCAGTCCCGCAGATCGACGAAATTGACTTTCAGCGGGTCTCTATCCGGGTAGGCGTCCGCCAGCTCGATGGCGACGTCGTCGATATCGGTCCACTTCATTTGCGATGCCCCTCCTTTGCCATGTTGATGCTGTATTTGGGGATTTCCACCACCAGCGGTGTGTCGCCGACCAAAGCTTGGCAGCCCAGGCGGGAGTTGGGTTCCAGACCCCAGGCCTTGTCCAGGAGGTCTTCCTCGTCGTCCTCGGCCGGATCCAGGGAGTTGAACCCCTCGCGCACGATGACGTGGCAGGTGGTGCAGGCGCAGGACATTTCGCAGGCGTGCTCCAACTCGATGTCGTTCTCCAGCAAGTTCTGGCAAATGGATTTTCCGGCTTCGGCCTCGATCACGGCTCCGTCCGGACACAGTTCCAAGTGGGGTAGTACGACGATCTGGGTCATGCTTCCTCTCCGGTCTTGATGTCATCCACCTTGCGCCCGGCCAGCGCCCGCTTGATGCTTTGATCCATACGGCGGTGGGCAAATTCCTGGGTTTCGTAGCCCAGGTCGTCCATGGCCAGGTTGATGACGCGGCGGTTGTCGCCGGCCATGGTGGCGCGCAGCTTTTCCATCACTGCCGTAATCTTGCCGATCTCAGCCTCGGACAGGAGATGAGGATCCTCGGCCAGGGCAGCCTCGGTGGCTTCGATCAGGCGGCGAGCCTCGACCCGGGCCTCGGCGAGGGCGCGGTTGATGGCGTCGTCCTTGGCGTGGGCCATGGAGTCTTGCAGCATGGTGGCGATCTCGTCGTCGGACAGGCCGTAGGAGGGCTTGACCGTGACACTGGCTTCGACGCCGGTGGTCTGCTCCCGGGCGGAAACGGAAAGGAGCCCGTCGGCATCGACCTGGAAGGTGACGCGGATGCGCGCCGCCCCCGCCACCATGGGCGGGATGTCGCGCAGCTCGAAGCGGGCCAGCGAGCGGCAATCGGCCACCAGTTCCCGCTCGCCCTGCACCACGTGGATGGCCATGGCCGTCTGGCCATCTTTGAAGGTGGTGAATTCCTGGGCGCGGGCGGTGGGGATGGTGGAATTGCGGGGGATGACCTTCTCGGTCAGGCCGCCCATGGTCTCCAGGCCCAGAGAGAGCGGGATGACGTCGAGCAGCAGCCAGTCGTCCTGACCGGTCTTGTTGCCCACCAGCAGATTGGCCTGGGTGGCGGCGCCGATGGCCACCACCTTGTCCGGGTCCAGGTTGGTGAGCGGTTCCTGACGGAAGAAGTCGCCCACCGCCTTCTGCACCTGGGGCATGCGGGTGGCCCCGCCAACCATGACCACGCCCTTGATGTCCTCGGGCCTGAGCCCCGCGTCGCGCAGGGCCTTCTTGACAGCCTGCAGGGTCTTGGAAACGAGGGTCTGGGTGATTCCGGCGAAGGTGCCGACCTCGATGCGCAGGTCAACGATCTCGCCGGAGTTGAGCCGCACCGTGACGGGCGCCTCCGGTTGATTGGTGAGGAACTCCTTGGCCTCCCGACAGCGCATCATGAGGAGGCGGGAATCCTCGGCGGACAGCGGTTGCAGCTTGGCCTGCTCGATGGCCCAGCAGAAGAGGCGATGGTCAAAATCGTCGCCCCCCAGGGCCGAATCGCCGCCGGTGGCCATGACCTCGAAGACGCCCTTGGTGAGCTTCAAGATGGAAATATCGAAGGTCCCGCCACCCAGGTCGTAGACGGCGTAGACCCCCTCGGCGGCGTTGTCCAGGCCGTAGGCGATGGCGGCGGCCGTCGGCTCGTTGAGCAGGCGCAGGACATTGAGGCCGGCGAGCCGCGCCGCGTCCTTGGTGGCCTGGCGCTGGGCGTCGTCGAAATAGGCGGGTACGGTGATGACGGCGCCCACCAGCTCGCCGTCCAGGGCCGCCTCGGCCCGTGCCCGCAGGGTCTTGAGGATATCGGCGGAAACCTCCACCGGGCTCTTCACCCCGGCGACGGTCCTGACCTTGACCATGCCCGGCGCCTCGACGAAGTCGTAGGGCATGGATTCGACGTGGGCGATGTCCTTCAGGCCCCGGCCCATGAAGCGCTTCACCGAGACGATGGTGTTCTTGGGGTCTTTCGCCTGCTGCTTCTGGGCGTCGTAGCCGACTTCGGTGCTGCCGTCGGCGTGATAGCGGACGATGGACGGCAGCAGCGGACGCCCCTGCTCGTCGTTGAGCACCTTGGCAAGACCGCTCCGCACCGTGGCGACGAGGGAATTGGTGGTACCGAGGTCGATACCGATGGCGAGCTTGTGCTCGTGGGGCGCCGCCGACTCTCCGGGCTCGGCGATTTGAAACAGGGCCATGGCTATTCTTCCAGCGACGCCAGGGCGTCGTCGATTTCGTGCAACAGTTTTTCCAGGAACATCAGTCGGCGCACGGCTTCCGCCGCGCCGGCCAAGTCCGCTGCCTCGTCCAGGAGGCGGCCGAGTTCATCGTAGCGGCTGGCGATGTCCGCCCGCAGCCTGTGGTGCAGGCGTTCCAGTTCGTGGTGCTCCCGGGCGCCCCGCGCCTCGGCAACGGCCTCCCTCCACTCCATCTGCTCCATGAGGAACTCCGGGGCCATGGCGGTATTGCTCTCGGCCTGGACGTCGTGCCCAGCCAGATGCAGCAGGTACTTGGCGCGCTCCAGGGGCTTCTTCAGGGTCTGGTAGGCCTCGTTGGCCCGCGTCGCCCACTGCATGGAGAGGCGCCGCTCCGCATCGCCAGCGTGAGTGAAACGATCCGGATGCACCTGCCCTTGTACCGCACGATAGCGCAGGTCCAGGTCGGGCACGTCGATCCGGAAGAGCCTGGGGAGTTGGAACAACGAGAAAAAATCGGCGGTGAGATCCACCAGAAACCTCAAAATGTGATCGGTATTCCCGGCCGACCCGATTACGAACACCTCAAAGCAAAGGCGGGGCAATGAAGCAGCGGCGCGCCATCAACTCATCAAACGTTAAAGGACTCGCCACAGCCGCATTGATCCTTGACATTCGGGTTATTGAATTTGAATCCTTCATTCAGCCCTTCGCGGGCGTAGTCCAGCTCCATTCCGTCGAGATAGGGCAGGCTCTTGGGATCGACAAATACCTTGACTCCCTTGCTCTCGAAAACGAGATCGTCACCGGCACTCTCATCCACGAATTCAAGCTTGTATGCCATCCCGGAACAACCGCTGGTGCGCACCCCCAAGCGCAGGCCTATGCCCTTGCCCCGCTTGCTCAGGTAGTTGGCGACGTGCTTTGCCGCCTTGTCGCTCAAGGTGATGGCCATGCTCATTCTCCGTGCTTTTTCTTGTAATCGGCCACGGCCGCCTTGATGGCATCCTCGGCCAGGATGGAGCAGTGGATTTTTACCGGCGGCAGGGCCAGTTCCTCGGCAATTTCGGTGTTCTTGATCGTCAGGGCCTGATCGACGGTCTTGCCCTTCACCCACTCGGTGACCAGGGACGAGGAAGCAATGGCGGAACCGCAGCCATAGGTCTTGAACTTGGCGTCTTCGATGACGCCCTGCTTGTTGACCTTGATCTGCAGCTTCATGACGTCGCCGCAGGCGGGTGCCCCCACCATGCCGGTGCCGACGCCCTCGTCTTCCTTGGTGAAGGAACCGACGTTGCGGGGATTTTCGTAGTGATCGATGACTTTGACGCTGTAGCTCATGATGGTCTCCTTAATGCGCAGCCCACTGGACGGTCCTCAGGTCGATGCCTTCCTGGACCATTTCCCAGAGGGGAGAAAGTTCACGTAGTTTCCCAATTTTCGTATGTAACAATCTGATTGCATAGTCAATTTCCTCTTCAACCGTAAAGCGACCCAAGGTAAACCGGATCGAACTGTGGGCGAGTTCGTCATCGCGGCCAAGAGCCCGCAGAACGTAGGAGGGTTCCAGGCTGGCCGAGGTACAGGCGGACCCTGAAGACACCGCCAGGTCCTTGATGGCCATGATCATGGATTCACCTTCCACGTAGGCGAAGCTCATGTTGAGGTTGTGGGGCACGCGGTGCTCGGCGTCTCCGTTCAGATACACGGCGTCGATGTCGGAGAGCCCGGCAAGGAGCCTATCCCGCAGGGCACCAATACGCAGGTTCTCCGCGGCCATCTCTTCCCTGGCGATACGGAAGGCCTCGCCCATGCCGACGATCTGGTGGGTGGCCAGGGTACCGGAACGGAAGCCACGCTCGTGGCCTCCGCCGTGCATCTGCGGTTCCACGCGGATGCGGGGCTTTCTGCGCACGTACAGGGCGCCGATGCCCTTGGGACCGTAGGTCTTGTGGGCGGAGAAGCTCATCAAATCCACCTTCAGCCTAGCCAGGTCGATATCGACCTTGCCGGTGGCCTGGGCGGCATCCACGTGGAAAATGACGCCTTTCTCGCGGCAGATTTCGCCCAGCTGCTCGATGGGCTGGACGACACCGATTTCATTATTGACGAACATCACCGAGGCCAGCACGGTATCGGGGCGGATGGCAGCCTTGAAGGCTTCCAGATCCACCAGGCCATTTTCCTGGACGTCCAGGTAGGTGGCCGTGAAACCCTGGCGCTCCATCTCGCGCACCGTATCCAGCACCGCCTTGTGTTCGGTCTTCACCGTGATGATGTGCTTGCCCTTGGTTCCGGCGTAGAAATTGGCGGCGCCCTTGATGGCCAGGTTATTGGATTCCGTGGCACCCGAGGTCCACACGATCTCCTTGGGGTCGGCATTCACCAGGGCGGCGACCTGCTCGCGGGCGGTCTCTACCGCGGCCTCCACTTCCCAGCCATAGCTGTGGGAACGGGAAGCCGGATTGCCGAATTTCTCCACCAGGAAAGGAATCATCTTTTCCGCCACGCGCGGGTCCACCGGAGTGGTGGCTGAGTAATCCAGATAAATGGGCAGTTTCATCGTTTCTCTCGTCTCGTCGGAAATGTTTCTGGCGACCTCAGGCCGCCATGGCAGCAAGTCCCCGCAGGCTTCCGACCGTAGTCCCCAGGGTTGTCAGCAAGGCGTCAACTTCGGCTTCAGTATTGCGCGCCCCGAAACTCACCCTGACCGCCCCGCGGGCGAGATCGTCAGGCACCCCCATGGCGGCCAGCACAGGGGAAGGCTCTGGATTTGCGCTGGAGCACGCCGAACCGCTCGCCACCGCGAATCCGGCCCGGTCGAGTTTGCCGACCAGGGTCTCGCCGTCGACCCGGGCAAAGGCGAAAAAACAGGTATTGGGTAGACGCTCCGCCGTAGGCGCGAAAATCGTCGCACCCAAGGCCGTCAGCCCACGCTCCAGCCGATCACGCAGCCCACGCAAACGCGCCGATTCCGCCGCCAGGCGCGACACGACGCGCTCGCAGGCCAAACCAAAACCGACGATGGCAGCCACGTTCTCAGTTCCCGAGCGCAAATTCCCTTCCTGGCCGCCACCGGCAATCAGGGGCCGCAGTTCTGCGCGCTTGTCCATGACCAGGGCCGCGGCGCCCTTGGGGCCGCCGATCTTGTGCCCGGAAATGGTCAGGGCATGGACGCCGGTGCCATTGAGTGCGCGGAAATCGAGCGCCACCTTGCCAAACGCCTGGACCGCATCGCTGTGAAACCAGGCACCGCAAGATTGGGCCTCTCGGGCCAGGGTCGGGATGTCCTGGATGACGCCGGTCTCGTTATTGGCCAGCATCACGGAAATGAGGCGCGGCCGCAGTGCGAGGGCCTCGGCCCAGGCCGGCGGACTGAGATGGCCGTCGGCATTCACTGCGAGTTTCCGGATCGTCCACCCCTGGGGCGCCAACTGGGCCACCGGCCTGGCGACCGACGGATGCTCGGTTGCACCCACGGCAAGGAACCCCGGGCGCAGACTGGAGGCGGCCCCCTTCAGGAAAAGATTGTTGGCCTCGCTGCCCCCGCTGGTGAAGATGACTTCCGTCGGATGAGCCCCGACTGCCGCCGCCACGCGCTGACGCGCGTCATCCAGGGCTCGCCGGGCCTCCCGGCCATACTCGTGGCGACTGGAGGGGTTTCCCCAGGAATCCCGCAACCAGGGCAGCATGGCGGCCAGCACGCTCTCGTCGAGCGGAGTGGTCGCGTTGTGATCGAGGTAGGCAGGTCGAAACATGATCTTAACGTGGAAGACGCGCTGCGCTTCTGTCACCGCTCCTCACCCGCCGGGCGGGAAAGGAGGCGGCGGAGAGGGGGGCTGAATGGGCAGCGTCTCGCATGGATCTGGAGGACATTCAGGCCACGACCGCGAGTTTTTGGCGGGATGCGCGACTCCGGCCCTGGGTCGGTTCCCGGCGCTGGTCGGCCAGGACGGTCACCGCCGCCGGATTCTGCTTGTCTTTTTGGCGACTGACCAGGTCTTGCAGGGAAACGGAGGCCAGATAGTCGTACATTTTGGCATTCAGGGTGGCCCAGAGTTCGTGGGTCATGCAGCGGTGCTCGTCCTGGCAGTTCTCGCGCCCCCCGCACTGGGTCGCGTCCAGGGGCTCATCCACTGCGCGGATGATGTCCGCCACAGACACGTCAGCCAGGGAACGGGCGATGCAATAGCCGCCACCGGGGCCCCGTACGCTCTCGACGAGCCGGTGGCGGCGCAACTTGCCGAACAACTGCTCCAAGTACGACAAGGAAATCCCCTGACGCTCGCTCACGCCGGCAAGGGCCACAGGCCCGCCTTCCCCGCGCAGGGCCAGATCGATCATCGCGGTGACGGCGAAACGCCCTTTAGTCGTCAAGCGCATGCTTGCTCTCCTGAAAATAACCTAGTGTTCTTGTCAAGAATATCTGCCGGCTGCAGTATTAGTCAACCATTTTACTCAAGTATTTTGGGTCGAAGCTGTCGGCGGCCTGGACCTGCTCATCGCATTTGATTCCCGCTGCGTCCAGTTCCTTGAGCAGCATGGCGAGGCGACGGTCGGTCTCCGCAGCGTGATCCAGCAGACCATGGATCGCCTGCGCCAACGGGTCATCCTGATCCCGGGCCACGGCGTAGGCGGAAAAGCCCATTTTCTCGGCCTGGGCCGCTCGCTGCTGCGCGGCTTCAGAAGTATCGACGAGGCGCGCGGGATTACCGACGGCGGTGGCCCCCGGCGGAACAGCCTTGGTCACCACGGCATTGGAACCCACTTTGGCTCCGGCCCCGATCACGATGGGTCCGAGCACCTTGGCCCCCGCTCCCACCACCACGCCATCCTCCAGGGTGGGATGCCGCTTGCCCTTGTTCCAGGACGTACCCCCCAGGGTCACGCCGTGATAAAGGGTTACACCATCGCCGATGACTGCGGTTTCGCCGATGACGACCCCCATGCCGTGATCGATAAAGAAACGACGGCCAATGGTCGCCCCGGGATGGATTTCGATGCCGGTGAAAAAGCGTGAAAAATGGGCCACGAAGCGCCCGAGCCAGCGCAGGCGCCTCCGCCAGAGTCCATGGGCGATACGATGGAGAATCAGAGCATGGATACCGGGATAACAGGTGAGCACCTCCCAGGAGGACCGAGCCGCCGGGTCACGGTCGAAAACCGACCGGATGTCTTCACGCAATTGCCCAAGAAACATGACGCAAGAATCCCCCCAGCGTTGTCGTGGGCGAATTGTAAAATACTCGACTGAATTTGTCAGTTATTTTGCCGCAACCCACCGCACGGACTCTGCCGCAGCGCTTCCCCGATGACATTCGCGCCGCGATGGCTCAGAATCCGCACTGATCCTGCCAAAGTCCTTTTCCCGGGCTGCCCCCTGCGATTCGAACGTGCTGGGCATCCCGCGAATCCTTGCTCGCACTACAGGAAATGTCATGACGAATCTCTCCGCCGATAACGACAAGGTCGGCGACGCCCTCAACGCCCAGCGCTTCCAGATGCTCGAGGACATCGCCAAGGAATTGGCGGGCGACGTTGTCTTTCCCACCTATTTCGATGCCGCTTTCCGCTTGCGCAAAGCCTTGCAGGACACGGACCAGCCCCTGGCCAGGATCGTCGGGGTCATCGCCCTGGAACCGCTCATCGCCGCCCGGGTGATGAAGCTCGCCAACTCGGCCATGTACGGGGGCGGGTCGACGGTGCGTGACCTCGGGGCGGCCATTCAGCGCCTCGGACTCGAAACCGTGCGCACCACGGCCCTGGCCATCGCCATGGGGCAGATGCTGCGTTCCAAGGAGATGGCCCCCTTCGCCGAACTGACCCGCCTGCTGTGGGACCACACGCTGAAATCGGCCGCCGCCGCCCGTCTCCTCGCCAGGACCCAGACTCGCATCAATCCGGACGAGGCCCATCTCGCCGGACTGGTTCACGACCTGGGGGCTTTCTACATGCTCTATCGCGCCGCCCAGTATCCGGAATTGCGCGCACGTCCGGATACCGTCAAGTACCTGATCGTGCAGTGGCATGAAAGTATTGGGGTCAGCCTCTTGAATGCCCTCGGGATGCCCGAAGACATCGTCGAGGCCACCATCGACCACGACCAGCCACGCCAGGCCCTCAATGCGGTGCGCACGCTCCCGGAGATCGTCTACGTCGCCAATGTGCTCGCTGGCGCCCATTTCGAATGGTTGTACCAGGACATCGACCCGGAGGCCGGCGAGCCCGGCATCATCCGGCGCAATTTCGCCGCCCTGTTGCCCCAGATCGACGCCGATGCGGAGTCGATGCGCGCGGCACTGAACGCCTGAGCGCCCTACCTCCCGTGCCCGGTCCTCTGCTGGGTGGCCGCCAGGATGCCGCGCAAGATGTTGATTTCGTCCCTTTCCAGCCCGACTCTGCCGAACAGGCGCCGCAACTTGGGCAGCAGCCTGCCCGGGTGATCTGGATTGTAAAACCCGGTATCGGTCATCACCTGCTCCAGGTGGGCATATAAGCCTTCGATCTCGGCCAGGGTGGCCGGGGGCGAGACGAAGGGCGTTGCCTCGCGCGACTCTGGCGGACAACCCGCCCAGGCGGCCATGCGCAACTCGTAGGTCAGGATTTGCACCGCCGCTCCCAGGTTGAGCGAAGAAAACTCGGGATTGGCCGGAATGGTGACGGCTTCCTGGCAGCACAGCGCTTCCGCATTGTTCAGGCCATTGGTCTCGTTGCCGAAGACCAGGGCCACCTCCCCCTCCTCGGCCACGGCGAGGAGCCGGCTGGCGGCGTCCCGTACCCCCTGCGGGGCGGGCCCCAGATCCCGCGCCCGGGCCGTTAGCGCCACCGCATGGACCGTTCCGGCCAGGGCTTCAGGAAGGGAGGCATAGACCCGCGCCTCCCGCAGGAGGTCGACGGCCCCCGTGGCCCGGACATCGGCTTCCGGGTCTGGAAAAGAGCGGGGCGCAACGAGGTTCAGGCGCCGGAGCCCCATGGTTTTCATGGCGCGCGCGACGGCGCCGATGTTGCCCGGATGGCTGGGACGGCAGAGCACGACAGCAATGCGGGCCAGCAGATCGTCCGCTTTCATAGTACAATTAACGGGTTATAACAATCGGCGACACCCGTTACACCCGTTTCGACTCTGGTCCGCGGCGGGGTCGCCAGCTCTTTTCCAATATGCATCCCGCCCTCAACATCGCCATCAAGGCTGCGCGCCGCGCAGGTCAGATCATCAACCGCGCCTCCAATGACCTCGATCTGCTGAAGGTCTCCGCAAAACAGCCCAATGACTTCGTCACCGAGGTCGATCGAGCGGCCGAAGCGGCCATCATCGAAATCCTGTGCGAGGCTTATCCCAACTATGGGATTCTAGCAGAGGAGTCCGGCGAAACCGCCGGCAAAGGCGCCCGGGATGCGGAGTTCCAGTGGATCATCGATCCCCTGGACGGCACGACGAATTTCATCCACGGCCTGCCCCAGTATGCCATTTCCATTGCCCTTGCCCGGGCAGGAACGGTCGAGCAGGCTGTCGTCTTCGATCCCAATCGCAATGAACTCTTCACCGCCGGCAAGGGCGCCGGTGCTTTCCTGAACGACCGGCGCATCCGCGTTTCCCGGCGGGCCAAGCTCCAGGAAGCGCTGATCGGCACGGGATTCCCCTATCGCATGTTCGACCATGTCGATACGTACCTGGCCATCTTCAAGGAACTGACCCAGAAGACCGCCGGTTTGCGCCGACCCGGTGCCGCGTCGCTGGATCTTTGTTACGTCGCCTGCGGGCGCTATGACGGGTTCTGGGAGTTTGGTCTGTCGCCCTGGGACATGGCAGCAGGGGCGCTGGTCATTTCCGAAGCGGGCGGCTTGGTCAGCGACTTGAACGGCGATCCCGGGTTCCTGGAGAGCGGCAATATCGTCGCCGGAACCCCCAAGGTCTTCGCCCCCCTGCTGCAACTCATCGCCAGTCACAAGACCTCGCGTCTCAAAGCTTAAGCCTATGGCGACATCACCCGAATCCGCGCCAGCCTTCTCGACCCTGCCCACGGCTCGCCTCCCCCTGATCGACGCCCTCAAGGCGCTGGCCTCCCAGTTGGTCCTGCTGCACCATTTTTCGGCCTACGGCCCTTTGTCCCAAGCTTTCGAAGGCTTCGCACCGCAGTTGCAGGCCTGGCTTTACGACTATGGACGCATCGCCGTCCAGGTCTTCCTGGTGGTGGCAGGATTTCTCGCGGCGCGCAGTCTGGCGCCCGGATCCCGGCCAGTAGCGTTCAACCCGCTACAGGTCATCACCAAGCGCTATCTTCGTCTGGCGCCCCCCTTTGCGGCGGCCTTGGTCCTCGCAGTCGCCTGTTCCGCCCTGGCCCGCCTCTGGTTGGACGACGATGCCATCCCCGCCAGCCCCACGCTCTTGCAATTCCTGGCCCATTCCTTTCTGGTGCAAGGGATACTGGAATTCGACGCCCTGTCCGCCGGCGTCTGGTACGTGGCTATCGATTTCCAGTTGTTCGTCCTGTTCGCGCTCGTGCTCTGGAGCGGACGCAAGTTCGGCAGCGCGAAGCTGAACCTCGCGCCCTTCCTTGTCGCCCTCCTGGCCCTCGCCTCACTCCTCTACTTCAATCGGCTCGCTTCATGGGATGACTGGGGTATTTATTTCTTCGGTTCCTACGCCCTGGGGGCCGTTTCGTACTGGGCTTCGGACCGCTGCCGCCCGGCATTTCTGCTTGGAGTACTCTGGGCGGTCGGCATTTTTGCCCTCGCCCTGGATTTCCGCTTGCGCATCGCCGTGGCGCTGACTGTGGCCCTAGTTCTCGGTGCCAGCCGCAGACTCGGCCTTTTTCATCGCTGGCCGGATTTTCGCCTCATGGAATACCTCGGACGCATCTCGTTCTCGGTCTTCCTGGTCCACTTCCCCATCTACCTCCTGATGAACGCCTTCTACGAGCGCTTTGGCAATGACAGTCAGACCCTGGCCCTTTCGGCTATGGTCGCAGCCTGGTCATGCAGCATCTTTGCCGGGCAAATATTTCATCACTGTGTCGAGAGCCGACCGACGAGTTTCTGGGCCGCGCTCGTTTTCCAGGCCAGGGCAACGCTGGCAGTGCGCCTGGGATTTCGCTGAGCCGGCTTGCGGAATCACGCTTACTCCCACTCAATTATCAACGAGCCATTGAACCCCGCGTGAATACTGGGTTCCGCCCATATCACCCCCGCTGATACCGTCACTGATACCGTCAACAAAGGATGCTTATTGATCCGGCCAGCTTAAGTTTGAATTTTCAAGCGGCATATTTGACACGCGGATCTTGGAAGAAGCTTTTGACCCGCTCGGGTGATTGTTCGAGTTTGACCATGTGTTCGGTAGCGGCGAGTTTCAATTTGGCCTTGGTGCGCACCGGCACTTTCGTCCCGATGGCATGCTTGAGGTCGGCATTGAGACGCTCCTCAGGGTTCAGCTCCGGGCTATAGCTGGGCAGGTAGAACAGTTCGATCTTGTCCTGACGTTCAGCGGCCCATGCCTTGACCGGTTTGCTGTGATGGACCCGCAAATTGTCGAGAATCAAGAACACCTTCTTGCCGGCATCCTTGATCAGCGCGTCAAGGAATTCGATCAGCTTGTCGGAGTTGAACGCCTCGTCAATGATCATCCAACGTGTTTTGCCCTGATTGGTCACCGTCGCAATCATCGACAGCTTCTGCCGCGTACCGCCTACCGTGTAGGTGACCGGCGTCTTGCCTGCCGGTGCGTAGCAGCGACCGCGTACATCGGTATTGACCAAGGCAGTTTCATCGCCCCAGTGAATCTCGCCGCCTTCCGCCTTGGCACGCTTCTCTATTTCCGGGTATTGCTCATTGAGCCAGGCTTGCACGGCTTCCGGTCGTTGCTCGTAGGCCTTCTTGATCGGCTTCTGGGGGTGAAGCCCCAGCGCGACAGATAGTTGCCGACACCGCGTACCGATAGTTTGATGCCATATTCCCGTTCGATCAGTTGCATGACCGCAGCACGATTCCAAAGCGCAAATTCCATCTTCAGTTGCTCGGGGCGCTTGTCACAAATGATCTTTCGGATCGCCTCCTCTTGCTCCTCTGTCAGCGTCCGCCCTTGACCTGCGCGTTTGCCTCGCGTGGTCGGCTTGAGGGCAGCAAGGCCACCTTCTTCATACCGATCAATCGCAGACCGAACTGTCGGATACGAAAGCCCACTGAGCTCGACGATTTGCATTACGCCGTAGCCCTTGCGGTGCAGCCGCACCACTTGCTTACGCCGTTCGTGCAGTTGCTCAAGTGTCGAATATCTTGCGTCGTCTTTTTCCATTCGTCCAACATGGGGGCTGACCCATAAATTTCAAGCATTATTGTGCCGAGTCAATAGTATTCATACGGGCGGCGCGCGTCAAGATAGTTGTCGCCTGATTCATGCCGCCAAAGGCTGCTTATCTGTCGCTGGCGATGTTGTGTTGACCACCGAGTCGCGTTCCGGATTGAGCGTCACGGCGCCGATGGGGGCCCAGTCGCGCGTATGGCCCGACCAGCGGGCAGGGTTGCGTTCTCTCGCCTTGGTATACAACGCATGACGCGCCGCGAGAATCGCATGGTCTTCGCCGGCATGGCGCTGTGCCGGGCTGACGTAGCGGATGCCGCTGTGGCGATGATCGAAGTTGTACCAATGCACGAAGCCGGCGGCCCAGCGACGGGCGGCATCGAGATCGTCGAACCCCTTGGCCGGGAACTCGGGGCGGTACTTGGCGGTGCGGAACAGCGCCTCGGCATAGGCGTTGTCATCGGACACGCGCGGACGCGAGTACGAAGGCTTGATACCCAGCCAGTGCAGCATCGCCAACACGGTCGTGGCCTTGAGTGTGGCGCCGTTGTCGCCGTGCAGCACCGGCTTGGTATCGAGGGCCGCGATGCCCTCGGCCAGCGCCGTGCGCCGCACCAGATGCGCAGCATGGTCGGCGGCATCGGTCTCATGCACTTCCCAGCCGACGATCTTGCGGCTGTACAGATCGAGGATCAGGTACAGGTGAAACCAGCGGCCGACCACGGCAGCCGGCAGGTAGGTCATGTCCCAGCACCAGACCTGGCGCGGTGTCGTGGCGATGTGCGTAGTCGGCGGGCGCGTGGCCGCAGGCGCTCTGGCGCGACCACGGTGGGCGCTCTGCCCGTGCGCGCGCAAGACGCGGGCGAAGGTCGATTCGCTGGCGAGATAGACGCCTTCGTCGGCCAGCATGGGCACGATGCGCGCCGGCGGCACGTCGGCAAAGCGCGGCTCGTTGGCCACACGCAGCACCTCGGCGCGCTCGGCCGGGCTCAGGGCGTGCGCCGGTGCCGGACGCAGCGCTGCGGGCCTGCCGTCGCCCGCAGTGAGTCCGTCGTGGGCCTGCCAGCGCTGCAGGGTGCGCACGTCGATGCCGGCAATCTCGCAGGCGTGGCGCAAGCGGGCGCCGGCCTGGTGCGCCGTGTGGATGTCTCGGGCAAGTCGCTGGCGATCTTCGAGGCCGATCATTCGTCCTCTCCCTTGTTGAAGATCGCCGCGACTTTTTTTGACAGCACCAGCAGGGCTGCCGTCTCCGCCAAGGCTTTGTCCTTGCGCCGCAGCTCGCGCTCCAGCTCCTTGATGCGGCGCCGGTCCTGTTTGGTCTGCTGCGGGCTGGCACGGGCCTCTTCGGGCTCGGCCAGTGCCTGCGTGGCGCTTTGCCGCCAGGCTGCCAGCTCCTGCGGGTATAACACCATTGGCGCGGCACCAGGCGTTCTTGCCTGCTTCGTCCATCGCTGCCGTGGTCAGCACGGCATCGAAGCGGGCGGCCGCTGTCCAGGCCCGCTCGCGAGCGGGCCTGGACAGCGCCTCGCTGCGCCAGCGTTCCAGCGTCGAGACACCAACGCCGATCTCATGCGCCACGTCGTCCAATGTCGCGCTTTCCGGCGGCAACAACTTCGCCACCGCTCTGTCCTTGAATGCTTGTCCGTATCGAGCCAATTCGTTCTTCCATCATCGCCCCCAGTTTGTCGATTCTATCGGGGCGACAACTATTCTGACGCGGGGGGCGGGTTTCCAGGCGATTGCGGAAAAGCAAGCTTTCGCGGACGTTCACCGACGTTCGGAAAATCGACGAATTATCCATGCAACGAATGTTGCAGACATCCACCTCGTTTGTGACGGTATCGGCGGCAAATTGGTCAGTTTCTGATACCGTCAAATCACCCGAAAACTCTTGCGTTGACTGGTTCTCGGCAATTCCCTACCCCTCCTCCAATCGCTCGGCGTATCCCGCTTCGCGCTGGCTGCGAATCGCCAGCACAAAGACGATGTCCATTTCCGGCACATAACGATAGAGTGCGAGATAACCTCTGGTACGGCGACCAATGACAAGTTCCCGCTTGCCGTTCGCCACCGGACGACCGATCAGCGGGTTCTGCTCCAGGACATCCAAAGCAGCGATGATTTCTCCAATGCGCTGACCAGGATTCTCGATCTGATAGGTTGCCAGGTGGTCAAGGATGCGGTCGAAGTCCTCCGCAACCTCTGGGGCCAACTCGATCCTGGCCATTTCAGCGTGCCAGTTTTCGGGCTGCGGGACGCTTGGCAGATTTTCCGGCGACACGAGCTTCGAGATACTTGCGCATCTCGGTCCAGGGAATGGTTTTGCCAGAAGACACGATGTCGGCATAACGCTGTTCAGCCACCGCATCAAAGTCTGCTCTGAGTTCAGCCTGCTGCGTCTTTTCGGCAATGGCCTCCAGAATAAAGCCATGGGCTGTCGTCCCGGAGCGTTTCGCTGCGGTTGCTACCCGTGCTTTCAGATCTTCGGACAGGCGAATGGTCGTGGTGGTCATAACAGACACTCCGATTCAGAGATTGGAGCCTTATGGTAGCACTTATGTGCTACAACGGGCGATCAGCTTTTCTCCGCATTATTTGCGGAGATTGACAGCACTTATCTCCGCACGGTCACTAAACCTACGCTTACTCTGGCTTTGCGGGCAGGTGAAATACCACCTCGATCCCGGTCACTCCCACTCGATGGTCGCCGGCGGCTTGCCGGAAATGTCGTACACCACCCGGTTGATGCCCCGCACCTCGTTGATGATGCGGTTGGACACCTTCCCCAGCAGGCTGTGGGGCAATTCGGCCCAATGGGCGGTCATGAAGTCCTGGGTCTGCACGGCGCGCAGGGCCACGACGTACTCGTACGTGCGGCCGTCACCCATGACGCCGACGCTCTTCACCGGCAGGAAGACGGCGAAGGCCTGGCTGGTCTTGTCGTACCAGTCTGCCGCGCGCAGTTCGTCGATGAAGATGGCGTCGGCCCGACGCAGCAGGTCGGCGAAGTCCTTCCTGACCTCGCCCAGGATGCGCACGCCGAGGCCGGGACCAGGGAAGGGGTGGCGATAGACCATTTCGTGGGGCAGGCCGAGAGCGATGCCCAATTCACGGACTTCGTCCTTGAACAACTCGCGCAGGGGCTCCAGGAGCTTGAGATTTAAGGTTTCCGGCAGACCGCCGACGTTGTGGTGGCTCTTGATGGTGTGGGCCTTGCCGGTCTTGCTGCCGGCGGATTCGATCACGTCCGGGTAGATGGTGCCCTGGGCCAGCCATTTGGCATTGGGCAGCTTCTTCGCCTCGGCCTGGAAGACCTCGACGAACTCGCGGCCGATGATCTTGCGCTTCTGTTCCGGGTCTGAAACGCCTTTCAGGTGGCCCATGAACTGCTCGCTGGCGTCGACATGGATGACTTTGACACCGAGGTTGCGGGCGAAAGTCTGCATCACCTGCTCCGCTTCGTTCAGGCGCAGAAGGCCGTTATCGACGAAGACGCAGGTGAGTTGCTCGCCGATGGCCCGATGCAGGAGCGCCGCCACCACCGAGGAATCGACGCCCCCGGAGAGGCCGAGGATGACTTCCTCCTGGCCCACCTGGGTGCGTACCTTGGCTATGGCCTCGTTCACGTAGTCCGGCATGTTCCAGTCATGCCCACAGCCGCAGATCTCATGCACGAAGCGGGCGATCATATCCTTGCCCTTGAGGGTGTGAGTGACCTCGGGGTGGAACTGGACGGCGTAGAAACCGCGTGCCTCGTCGGCCATGGCCGCCACCGGGCATGACGCGTTGCCGGCGATGACTTTGAAGCCCGGCGGCAGTTCGGTGACCTTGTCGCCGTGGCTCATCCACACGTCGAGGAGGCCGTGCCCCTGGTCGTTGCTGCGGTCCTGGATGCCGTTGAAAAGGCGGGAATGACCCCGGGCCCGCACCTCGGCGTAGCCGAATTCCCGTTTGCCGGAGCTCTCCACCTTGCCACCCAACTGCTGGGCCATGGTCTGCATGCCGTAGCAGATGCCCAAAACCGGCACCCCCAACTCGAACACCACCTGGGGCGCCTTCCAGTCCAAGGCTTCGTAGACCGAATTCGGGCCGCCGGAAAGAATGATGCCTTGGGGTTTGAACTGGCGCACAAAGTCGCTTGACACATCGAAGGGATGCAACTCGCAATAAACTTGCTGCTCCCGAACCCGGCGGGCAATCAGTTGCGTCACCTGGGAACCAAAGTCGAGGATGAGAATTTTCTGATGGGACATGGTGCCGGACCCGCTACAGTGGCCAAAAGGAAAGGTGCCGGCGTGCCGGCACCTGTCAAAGATCAAATTTGCTCACGCCCAGTTTGTCGAAGTAGAGCATGAGTTGGGAAACCCCCAATGCGGCGCCCAAGGCCAAAACGATGAGCAGCGCCTTGAGCCATCCAGGCCATTTGGACATGTCTCAGTCCACGTGGTAGTTCGGGGCTTCCTTGGTGATCTGCACGTCGTGAACGTGAGATTCACGCACTCCGGCGGAAGTGATTTCTACGAAGCTCGCTTGCTCGTGCATCTGGGCGATGGAGGCGCAGCCCAGGTAGCCCATGGAAGAACGCAAGCCGCCCATGAGCTGGTGAATCACGGCAAGCACCGGACCCTTATAGGGAACACGGCCCTCGATCCCTTCAGGCACGAACTTGTCCACGTTGGAAGTGTTGTCCTGGAAGTAGCGGTCAGAGGAGCCAGCCTGCATGGCGCCCAGGGAGCCCATGCCGCGATAAGACTTGTAGGAACGGCCCTGGAAGAGCTCGACTTCGCCCGGCGCTTCTTCGGTCCCGGCGAAGAGGCCACCCAGCATGACCGTGTCGGCCCCCGCCGCGATGGCCTTGGCGATATCTCCGGAGTAGCGGATGCCCCCGTCGGCAATCATGGGCACGCCCGTGCCCTTCAGCGCATCCGAAACGTTCTGGATGGCCGTGATCTGCGGTACGCCCACGCCGGCAACGATGCGCGTAGTGCAGATGGAACCGGGGCCGATACCAACCTTGACGGCGTCGGCACCATGATCGACCAGCGCCCGGGCCGCCTCGGCCGTCGCGATGTTGCCGCCGATGACCTCGATATGGGGGAAATTCTTCTTGACCCATCTGACGCGATCGAGCACGCCCTGGGAATGGCCGTGGGCGGTATCCACCACGACCACGTCAATACCTGCTTCCGCCAGGGCCTCGACCCGCTCTTCGGTACCGGCACCGACGCCGACGGCAGCGCCGGCACGCAGGCGGCCGGCAGCGTCCTTGTTGGCCAGCGGGTGCTCGTGGGACTTGAGGATGTCCTTCACCGTAATCAGGCCGCGCAGACGGAAATCGTCGTCCACCACCAACACGCGCTCCAGCCGGTGATGGCGGATCAATTCCTTGGCGTCCTCGACGCTGGCGCCCTCCTTCACCGTCACCAGGCGCTTCCTGGGCGTCATGATGGCCTTCACCGGCTGATCCAGGTTGGTTTCGAAACGCAGGTCACGGTTGGTGACGATACCCACCACCTTGCCCGACTTGTCGATCACCGGCAGGCCGGAGAACTTGTGCTGCCGGGTGATTTCCATCACCTCGCGGACGGTGATGGTCGGAGGAATGGTGATGGGATCCTTGAGAATGCCGGATTCGAAGCGCTTGACCTTGGCCACTTCGGCCGCCTGGGCCTTGGCCGAGAGGTTCTTGTGGATGATGCCGATGCCGCCTTCCTGGGCCAGCGCGATGGCCAGACGGCCTTCGGTCACCGTATCCATGGCGGCAGAAAGCAGCGGGAGATTGATCTTGATATTGCGGGTCAGGCGCGTGGACAGGCTGACGTCGCGGGGGAGAATCTGGGAATGGGCGGGGACGAGCAGAACGTCGTCGAAAGTGAGCGCTTTTTGCAGAAGTCGCATGGCCTTTGTTCCAAGGTCACAAATGGATATTATACAGCATCGTCCTCCTGCCCAAACCGCCCATGAAAGCCCTTTCCTGCGTCATTCTCGGACTTACCGCCACCCTCGCCAACCCCGTCCAGGCGGAAACATGCCAATGGAAAGACAGCGCCGGCCGCACGGTCGTCTCCGACCAGCCTCCGCCCGGCAATGCACGTGACATCCGCTGCTCTTCGGGGGGCACGCCTTCGGTCAGCGCGGCACCCGCTTCGGCGCCAGCGCCCAGAAGCACGGCGGAAAAGGACATGGACTTCAAGAAGCGCCAGCAGGACGGCAAGGAAAAATCCGAGAAATCCGCACAAGAGGAGGCTGCCGCAGCGAACCGCAAGGAAAATTGCGAAAAGGCACAGCGCCAACTTGCAGTCATCGAATCCGGGCTGCGCATGTCCAGCGTGAATGCAGACGGAGAACGCAAGATTCTTGACGACGCCGAACGCCAGGCCGAACTCGAACGCACCCGCCGCGTCGTCTCCGAGAACTGCAAATAAGCTTCAGGACGCACCCCAGGGGTCCTGCGCCTCCCAGGCTGATTCAGCCCTCGGCCCCCTCGCTGTCCCCGGCCCCCTTCTTCATCACCTTGCCTTCGGCGGCGCGTTGTTTGCGGACCTCCTTGGGGTCAGCGATCAGCGGACGATAGATTTCGACCCGATCCCGATCGCGCAGGGGGGTGTCCGCCTTGCTCAGTTTGGCGAAGATGCCCAGCTTGTTCTTCTTCAAGTCGATTTCCGGGTACTTCGTCAGCAGTCCCGACTGCTCGATGGCGCCCTGGACCGTCGTGCCTTCGGGCACGCGAAGCTGCACCAGTTCCTGCTTGCCGGCCAGGGCG
This sequence comes from Betaproteobacteria bacterium, assembly GCA_016720065.1. NCBI lineage: Bacteria > Pseudomonadati > Pseudomonadota > Betaproteobacteria > Betaproteobacteria bacterium. The sequence continues at coordinate 973,464 of JADJXY010000002.1, forward strand.
TAACACACCTGGACGGTCAGGGTTTCAGCCATGGGGCCTCCCATAAACCTGGTCTGCGCGACGCACGAAGGCATCGACGAAGGTGTTGGCGATGTGGCTGAACACCGGCCCGATGATTTTTTCGAACATCTTGCTGGAAAACTCGTAGTGAAGCCGGAACTCGATCTTGCACGCAGTTTCAGCCAGGGCCTTGAAGCGCCAACTCCCCTCCAGACGACGAAAGGGTCCGTCCACCAGACGGATTTCCATCGTGGACCCGGATTCCTTGGTGTTCTCGGTGGTAAATGAGGACCTCACGCTGTGGTAGTTGATATGCAGCGTCGCCACGGTGCGCAGTTCGTCACGAAACTTGAGCTCGGTACGCCCACACCAGGGCAGGAAGGCAGGGTAATCCTCGCAGCGGTCGACGAGATCGAACATTTCCCGGGCGGAATGCTCGATCAGCACCGTTTTCTCCACCACTGCCATGGAAGGCGGCCTCTCCGATTCCTGTAAAATGCTCGATTTTAATGGATCACCGTCGGCATGAGCATCACGGTCAACAAAAAAGCCTTTCACGACTATTTCGTCGAGGAGAAATACGAGGCCGGCCTTGCCCTGGAAGGTTGGGAGGTGAAATCCATACGCGATGGCCGGGTCAATATCAAGGAAGCCTACGTCGTCATCAAGAGCGGTGAAATCTTCATCGTCGGCATGCACCTGACGCCGCTCTCCACGGCTTCGACCCACATCCACCCCGACGCGACGCGGACGCGCAAGCTGCTCCTGCACAACCGCGAAATCATGAAACTCATCGGCAAGGTAGAACGGGCTGGCTACACCTTGATCCCCCTCGATCTGCACTTCACCCGGGGCCGCATCAAGGCTGAAATCGGTCTGGCCAAGGGCAAGAAGCAGTATGACAAGCGCGCCGACGCGCAAGAAAAGGACGCCAAACGGGAAGCGGCCCGCGCCATGAAGGAGCGGGCGCGATAACCCGCGCCAATACGCCTCCCGACCCGCCAAAGCGGCGGCGGTCGGCCTCTTCCGCCGTCCCAAGCCCGTAGCACCGCGTTCCGGCACCAAGATCAGGATTTCCCTGTACGTCCCCCACGGACTTCCGGTTTATGATGCCCGGCAACCATCCCGCCCCAGACACCACCCCATGTTCAGCCGATTGCGTCTTTCGACACGCATCCATCTGGCCGTCGCATTGCCGGCCATCGCGCTGTTCGTCGTGACGGCCGGCCACCTCGACGGCAAACGCCGCCAGGTCGAGGAACTGGGCAGAGTCAGAGCCATGGCGGACCTCGCCCAGGTCGGCGGGGCCTTGATCCATCGCCTCGCCGTGGAGCGTGGCACCACGGCGACTTTCCTGGGCAGCCGCGGGCGCCAGTTCCGCACCGAAATGGAAACGGCCCGCCGCAATACCGATCTGGCCCTGAACACCTGGAGCCACTTTGTCCGGGGCTCCCAGGACCGTGGAATCGACGATGGTCTGCGCCAGGACATCGAAAAGGCGATGGGTGCCCTGGGCCGGATCGACGAGCAGCGGCACCGCGCCTCGACCCAGGTCGTTGACCTTCAGGCCCCCTCCGCCTACTACACGGATACCAACGCCCTGCTCCTGCGCGCCCTGATGCGCTTTGGCCGCGTATCCACCGACGTGGACCTGGCCACCCTGGTTTCAGCCTACGTCGGCCTCATCCAGGCCAAGGAAAGTCTCGGTCAGCACCGGGCCGCCGGCGCTCTCGGCTTTTCCGCGGGCACCTTCGATTCCGCCCTCCTGCAACGTTTTCTCACGACTGTTGGCGCCCAGAACGCTTACCTCGCACAGTTCTCCGAGTATGCACCGCCGGACATGGCGGAGCACCTGCGCTCGCTCCGTGCCAGTCCGGCCATGCTGGAAGTCGAGCGCCTGCGTGCCGAAGTGGCGCGTACCGGGCCCGGACGCCCGGTGGCAGGCCCCGGCGGGGCCGACTGGTTCAATACGGTCACTCAATTGATCGACAATCTGGACGCCATCGCCCACACCGTCGAAGAAAGAATCGTCACGACCAGCGAACAGGCTTACCGTGACGCCCTCGCCGAGTTGCGCCTGACCGCCGCCCTCACCGTCCTCTTTCTCGCCTCCATCCTGGGAATCGGCTACGGCATCGCCCGCGGAATTCGCGACACGCTGACTGCTTCATCCCAGGCTCTGCAGTCCCTCGCCCAGGGCAATACCCGCGTCGAGTTTCGCGCCGTCGACTTTCCCGGCGAAACTCAGCCCATCTACCACGCCCTCGTCACCTTTCGCGAGAGCCTCATCGGCACGCAGCGGCTCACCGACGAACTGACCCAGGCGCGCGACGAACTCTCCCTCATCAATTCCCGCCTCGAGCAAAGGGTATCCGAGCGCACCGCCGAACTGCGGCTGGCCGCCAGCGTCTTCGAGAACACCGCGGAAGGCATCATGGTCACCGATACGCAGGGCACCATCATTTCGGTCAACCCTGCGTTTTCGAGCATCACCGGATACAGGGCGGACGAAGTCATGGGCCGCACACCGCGGCTGCTCAAGTCCGACCACCATCCGGCGGAGTTCTACGCCACCATGTGGGACGATTTGCATGCCAAGGGATACTGGGAGGGTCAAGTCTGGAATCGCCGCAAGGATGGCGAAGCCTTCCTGGAGTGGCAAACCATCAGTGTCGTTCCCGATCAAGCGGGCAAACCCTTGCGTTACGTCGCCGTCTTCAACGACGTGACCGAATTGCACCACAAGGACGAGCGCCTGCGCCACCAGGCCTATCACGACGCCCTGACCGGCCTGCCCAATCGCTCGCTTCTGCAGGACCGCCTGGGGCACGCCATGGATCTTGCTGCCCGTGACGGTGGTGCCGTGGCCGCCATGGTGCTCGACCTGGACAATTTCAAGCTCGTCAATGACAGCCTGGGCCACGACGTCGGCGACCAGCTCTTGCAGGAAATAGCCCGTCGGCTGGTGGCTTGTCTGCGCCAGAGCGACACTGTGGCGCGGACCGGCGGTGACGAATTCGTCGTCATCCTGGCCGACTTCACCGATGCTGCCGAGATTGCCCACACTGCGGAACGCATCAACCTGGCCCTCGCCCAGCCCCTTCGTCTTGCCGGGCAGGAAATCCATACCGGAGGCAGCGTCGGAATCGCCCTCTATCCGCAGGACGCGCAGGACCCTTCCACCCTCGTCAAGCATGCCGACATGGCCATGTACCAGGCCAAGGCCGACGGCCGCGGCACCTATCGCTTCTTCGACCCCGAGATGAATCGGCGCAGCGCAACACGCATGGCCATGGAAACCGCGCTACGCCGCTCCCTGCAGGCCGGGGATGGCTTCCACCTGGCGTTTCAACCGAAGATCGACCTGCAATCCGGACGCACCCTCGGCCTCGAAGCCCTCGTGCGCTGGACCCACCCCGAACTGGGCCCGCTTTCCCCCGCCGAATTCATTCCCATCGCCGAAGACTCAGGGCTCATTGTGGCCCTCGGCAACTGGGTCATCTCCGCAAGCTGCCGGCAGATGCGCCTGTGGCGCGAAGCCGGGTATGCGGTACCGGACGTGGCCATCAACCTCTCGCCCCGCCAGTTCGGCGACGCGCAACTGGTGGACACCATCCACCGCCATTTGGACGAAGCCGGAATTCCCGCCAGCAGCCTGGAACTTGAGGTGACGGAATCGACCGTGATGTCGGATCCGGAGAAGGCCATCGCCACGCTGGAGCGTATTCACGCCCTGGGGGCACACATTGCCGTGGACGACTTCGGCACTGGTTATTCGTCTCTCAGCTACCTGAAGCGGCTGCCCCTCGATACCCTGAAGATCGATCGCAGCTTCGTGCGCGACCTGTGCACCGATGCCGAAGACGCCGCCATCGCCCGGACCATCGTCGCCCTGGGCCAGACACTGGGCCTGGAAATCGTCGCCGAGGGTATCGAAACCGACGCCCAGCGCGACATGCTCCTGGCCATGGGCTGCACCGTCGGCCAGGGCTACCTCTTCGCCCGCCCGCAGTCCCCCGAGGAAGCGGCCCGCTTTCTGGCCGCCGCCTGAGCTTGGGCTCTCGCCCGCCCCCGCAAGGCGGGAGCGAGGAGATATCAACCCTTGTGCGTCGCCAGCCGCGTCCAGGTATCGACGACGGTGTCCGGGTTCAGCGAAATGCTGCTGATGCCCTGGTCCATCAACCACTCGGCCAGATCCGGGTGGTCGGATGGCCCCTGACCGCAGATGCCGATGTACTTGCCGGCCTTGTTGGCGGCGGAAATGGCCATGGCGAGCAGCATCTTGACGGCCGGATCACGCTCGTCGAAAAGGTTGGCGACGAGGCCGGAATCCCGATCCAGGCCCAGGGCGAGCTGGGTCAGGTCGTTGGAGCCGATGGAAAAGCCGTCGAAGATCTTGAGGAAATCCTCGGCCAGCAGGGCGTTGGAAGGGATTTCGCACATCATGATGAGCTTCAGGTCGTTCTCGCCCTGCTTCAAACCGTGCTCGGCCAGCAGGTCGACGACCGCCTGGCCCTCGCCCACGGTACGCACGAAGGGCACCATGAGCTGGACGTTGGTGAGGCCCATCTCTTCCCGCACGCGCTTCATGGCACGGCATTCCATCTCGAAGCAGTCGCGGAAGCTCTGGGCGATGTAGCGGGAGGCGCCACGGAAGCCGAGCATGGGGTTTTCTTCCTCGGGCTCGTAGAGGTCGCCGCCCAGGAGCTTGCGGTATTCGTTGGACTTGAAGTCGGAGAGGCGCACGATCACCGGGTTGGGCCAGAAAGCCGCGGCGATGGTGGAGACGCCTTCCACCAGCTTCTCGACGAAGAATTCCTTGGGTGAGGCGTAGCCACGGGCGCGACGCTTGATCTCCTCGCGCTTGGAGGCCGGCAGGCGCTCCACGTCGAGGATGGCCTTGGGGTGGATGCCGATGACGTTGTTGATGATGAACTCGACCCGCGCCAGGCCGACGCCGGCGTTGGGCAGCTGGGCAAATTCGAAGGCCAGTTCGGGGTTGCCAACGTTCATCATGACCTTGACCGGCACGTCGGGCATGGCGGAGATGTCGCGGCTGACCACTTCGAAGTCGAGCCGGCCGCGGTAGACGTGGCCGGTGTCGCCTTCGGTACAGGAAACGGTGACCAGGTCGCCGTCGTTCAGGGTTTCGGTGGCGTCGCCGCAGCCGACGATGGCCGGAATACCCAGCTCCCGGGCGATGATGGCGGCGTGGCAGGTGCGCCCGCCGCGATTGGTGACGATGGCGGAAGCGCGCTTCATCACCGGCTCCCAGTTGGGGTCGGTCATGTCGGCCACCAGCACGTCGCCGGGCTGCACTTTGTCCATTTCCTTGGGGTCATGGACGATGCGCACCGGGCCGATGCCAATCTTCTGGCCAATGGCGCGGCCGGAGGCGAGCACCTTGGAAAACTGTTTGAGCTTGAACTTCTCGATCTTGCCGGCGCCGGACTGGGACTGCACGGTTTCCGGGCGGGCCTGCAGGATGTAGAGCTTGCCGTCGAGGCCGTCCTTGCCCCATTCGATATCCATCGGGCGCTCGTAGTGCTTCTCGATGATCACCGCGTAGCGGGCCAGTTCCAGCACTTCGGCTTCGTTGATGGAGAACTGGTGGCGCAGGTTCTCGGCCACATCCTCGGTGATGGTGGATTTGCCGGCAACCTTTTCGGCGGCAAAGACCATCTTGATCATTTTGGAGCCCAGGTTGCGGCGCACCACGGCGGCCTTGCCGGCGGCCAGCATGGGCTTGTGCACGTAGAACTCGTCCGGATTCACGGCGCCCTGGACGACGGTTTCGCCCAGGCCGTAGCTGGAGGTGACGAAAACGGCGTCGCGGAAGCCGGATTCGGTGTCCAGGGTGAACATGACGCCGGCGGCGCCCGTGTCGGAACGCACCATGCGCTGGATGCCCGCGGAGAGGGCCACGTCGGCATGGACGAAACCCTTGTGAACGCGGTAGGAAATGGCACGGTCGTTGTACAGGGAGGCGAAGACCTCCTTGATGGCGTGCATGATGTTTTCCAGGCCGACGATGTTGAGGAAGGTCTCCTGCTGGCCGGCGAAGGAAGCGTCGGGCAAATCCTCGGCGGTGGCGGAGGAACGCACGGCGAAGGACATGTCGGCGTTGGATTCTGCCACCAGGCGCTGGTACTGCTCGGTGATGGCGATGGTCAGCTCCATGGGGAACGGGGTGTCGAGAATCCACTGGCGAATCTCGGCGCCGGTCCTGACCAGGGCGTTCACGTCTTCCACATCCAGGGCATCCAGGGTGGCGTTGATTTTCTTGTCGAGGCCGGACTGGGCGAGGAAGAGGCGATAGGCATGGGCCGTCGTCGCGAAGCCGCCGGGCACGCGCACGCCGGAATCGGCGAGCTGGCTGATCATTTCGCCCAGGGAGGCATTCTTGCCGCCGACCTTATCCACGTCGGTCATGCGCAGCTTTTCAAAGGGGATGACAAGGGCTTCCATGCGTGGTCCTTTCAGGATTGTTCAAGAGTGGGGTTGGGGTAATTGGGGTTGGCGTGCAGGTCATCGCCCAGGCCGACATTCCCCAGGCGCCGCTCGGCCGATTCGCGGCGGGCGGCGGTGCGCAGGGATTGGGCCAGGGTTTCCTGGACGAAGGAAATATGGGTTTCCGCCGCCGCCCGGGCCGCCGCCGGCCGCTGCTCGCGGATGGCCTTGTACAGGGCAGTGTGCTGGGAGTGCAGCAGATCGTTGGCCCCCGGCACCTTGCGCAGCTCGCCGAGGTTGAGATGGATGTTGTCGTGCAGCAGCCGGAACAGGGCCGAGGAAAGATGGCCCACCATGGCGTTGTGGCTGGCCTCGCAAATGGCCTGGTGGAAGCCGATGTCGGAGACCGAACGGCGGGCCAGATCGTCGCCGGCAAAGGCTTCCGTCAAATCTGCGAAGGCCTGGTCGAGGCGTAGCTGATCGGCTTCCGTCGCCCGCTCGGCGGCCCATTCGGCGGCCTGCCCTTCCAGCATGCGGCGGAAGTCCAGCAGGTCTTCCCGCAGGTTGGGGTGAGCCCCCAGCATTTCCCGCCAGGGGTCGATGAAGGTGGCTTCCAGGCGGTCGGTCACGTAGGTGCCGCCGCCCTGGCGACTATGCACCATGCCCTTGGACGCAAGCTTCTGGAACGCCTCGCGCAGGGAGGGGCGGGAGACCCCCAGTTCCACCGCCAGCTCCCGTTCCGGCGGGAGACGGTCCCCCGGCTTCAGGGATCCTTCGAGGATGCGGCGCTCCAGGGACGCGGCGATGGCGTCGGAGATACGGGGAACCTGCAGCTTGCTCTGGGGCATGGAAGATAGACGACGATTGGTAAGACCACGCAATTCTAAGCAATCGAGTCCTGAATCGCAAGGGCTGGGAAATCCCCTATTTATTTGACTAAGGTACGGATATATCGTACATTTTGCGTAAAGCGAACATTTGGTCGGACCATTTTACCATGCAATATTTCACGACCCGATTCAGACAGGAGACTCCATGAGCGGTTCCGCCTCCCCCCTGCCTCGTCCCAAGGACGTGTACTTCTTCGCCACCTGCGTGGTCGACCAGTTCTTTCCCGGCGCCGGGCTGGACGCCATCCGCCTCCTGGAACGGGAGGGCATTCGGGTCCATTTCCCCGCTGATCAGACTTGCTGCGGCCAACCCGCCTACACCAGCGGCTTCCATGACCAGGCGCGAGAAGTGGCCCGGGCTCAGCTCGATCTCTTTCCCGAGGCCTGGCCGGTGGTGGTGCCCTCCGGTTCCTGCGCCGGCATGATGAAGCACGCCTACCCCGGCCTCTTCGCCGCCGACCCGGCCTTGCGGGCCAAGGCGGACGATCTCTCCGGCCGCATCTTTGAATTGACCGAATTTCTGGTCAAGGTACTGGGGGTGCGCCTGGAGGACCGCGGCGCCCCGGCCACGGTGGTGCTGCATACGTCCTGCTCCGCCCGCCGCGAGATGGGCGTCCATCTCACCGGCCGCGCCCTCCTCGACCAGCTCGGCCAGGTCACCGTCGCCCAGCAGGCCCATGAGGCGGAGTGTTGCGGCTTCGGCGGCACTTTCTCGATCAAGCACCCGGAAATTTCCGGCGCCATGGTCAAGGACAAGGTGGACGCCCTCAAGGCCACCGGCGCCGAGCGCGTGGTCAGTGCCGATTGCGGCTGCCTGATGAACATCCTCGGCCATGCCGGCTGGCGGGATCAGCAGGAAGGCCGATCGCAGCCCACGCTGCCCGGCGAGCATATCGCCACCTTCCTCCTGCAACGCACGGAGAAAGCCCAATGAACGCCCGCGACCGCATCTTCGCCCGCCTCCAGGCCGCCAGTTCCTCCCTCCCCCTTCAAGGGGGAGGTCAGGAGGGGGATGGGGTTGTCACCGTTGCCTACCTCCATCCCCACCCCAACCCGTCCGGGGCTGCCTTTGCACAGGCAGCCCGTTCAGGCGGCGCAGAGCAATGCTCCGCGAAACCCCGCCCTCACCCCCTTGAAGGGGAGGGAGCGCGGGTCGAGCGCCTGGTGGCCAACCTCACCGCCGCCCGCGCGGAGGTCCATCGCGTGACCCCCGGCAACTGGGTGCAGAAGCTGTACGAAATCCTCTCCGCCAAAAAGCTCACCAACCTGCTGCTGGCCCCCGGCACCGCTCACGGGGCCCGGGCTGCCCAGAGCCTAGGCGAAGCGGGTATCGCCTGTCTGGCCTACGACCGCCCCATCGAGGCCTGGAAGTCCGAACTCTTCAACGACGTCCAGGCCAGCCTGACAGGCGCCCGCGGCGCCATTGCCGCAACCGGCTCCCTCATCCTGTGGCCGGACGCCCAGGAGCCGCGGCTGATGTCCCTGGTGCCGCCGGTGCATATCGTGCTGCTGGACGCCGCCACCATCCACGCCACCCTGATCGACGCCATGCGCACCGAGAACTGGGCCGCCGGCCTGCCCAGCAACGCGCTCCTCATCTCCAGCCCGTCCAAGACCGCCGACATCCAGCAAACCCTGGCCTACGGCGCCCACGGGCCCAAGGAACTGGTCGTGCTGCTCGAGGAGAACATCTGATGGGCGCCCAGGAAAAACCCCTGCATTTCATGCCCACCGAAGGCTTTCGGGAGCGCTCCAAGGCCGTCGTCGAGAACGAGTTCCTGCAGAAGAGCTTCCGCGCCGCCATGGATTTCCTCATGGCCAAGCGGGCCGCCCAGTTTCCCGACGACGACGAGCTGCAAAGCCTGCGCCGGCTGGGCGAGCGCATCCGCCAGAACAGCCTGGACAAGCTTCCCGCGCTGCTCGCCCAGCTCGAAACCCGGCTGACCGGGAACGGCATCCACGTCCATTGGGCCGAATCGGCAGATGAAGCCAACGCCATCATCCTGGGCATCTGCCAGAAGCACGGCGCCAAGCGCATGGTCAAGGGCAAATCCATGGTCAGCGAGGAGATCGAGTTCAACCACGCGGCCGAGGCCGTGGGCATCGAGGCCATCGAGACCGACATGGGCGAGTACATCCTCCAGCTCGCCGGGGAAAAGCCGTCCCACATCATCATGCCGGCCATCCACAAGACCAAGCAGCAGATCGCCAAACTGTTCGAGGAGCAGATCCCCGGCGTCGCCTACACGGAAGACGTGGATGCCCTCATCCAGATCGGCCGCAAGGTGCTGCGCCAGAAGTTCCTGGAAGCCGACATCGGTCTTTCCGGCGTCAACATGGCCGTCGCCGAGACCGGCACGCTGGTATTGGTGGAAAACGAGGGCAACGGCCGGCTATCCACCACCACGCCGCGGGTGCATGTGGCCATCACCGGCATCGAGAAGGTGGTGGAAAAGCTCGAGCACGTGCCGCCGCTCCTCTCGCTGCTCACCCGCTCCGCCACCGGCCAGAACATCACCACCTACGTGAACATGATTTCCCGGCCCCGCCAGCCGGGCGAACTGGACGGCCCCGAAGAAGTCCATCTGGTGCTGCTCGACAACGGCCGCACCCAGCCCTACGCCGATCCGGAACTGAGGAAGACCCTGCAATGCATCCGCTGCGGCGCCTGCATGAACCACTGCCCGGTCTATACCCACATCGGCGGCCACGCCTACGGCACCACCTATCCCGGCCCCATCGGCGAAATCATCTCGCCCCACCTGATGGGCCTGGAAGCCACCGCCGCCCTGCCCTCCGCCTCCAGCCTGTGCGGGGCCTGCGGGGAGGTCTGCCCCGTGCGGATTCCCATTCCCGACCTGCTCATCCGCCTGCGCACCGAGGTCAATTCGCAGCCTCGACCGGATGCGCTGCTGCGCGGGCAGGGGGCAGGCTATAGCCGGCTGCTGACGGCCATTTGGCGGGGATGGGCCTGGGTGTATGCGCGGCCGGGGATGTATCGGATGTATTCCTGGCTGGCCAGCCGGTTCAATGGGCTGACGCCGTCGCGGCAGGGGGCGTGGACCTCGGTGCGGGTGCCGCTGAAGCCGGCTTCGAGGCGGTTGAGGGATATGGTGGATCGGAAGTGAGGCCTTGTGCTTCGTCACAACCGCTGGGTTGCGCGCCTGACGCGTGTTGGCGTGCTGAAGCGCTGCTTTCCGCCTTGAGGGCGTGTAACTTTCTCTTGCTTCGCCAAGAGAAAGTCACCAAAGAGAAGGCGACCCCAAGGTCGACGCCGGGCGGAGCCCGGTCCCTTGCGCTACTCGGGCTCCCGGGCGGGTCGCTAAACTCGCCTGCGGCTCGGACAACGCGACCCGAAGGCCCCCGGAAGCCCTGCGTTGCTCAGCGTCTTCCATGGGGGGAGAGGCGTCCGGGCTCAAGGGCCGGGAAGCGTCCTTTGGCCGACTCCGCGTCGACGATGCGCTTGAAGCGGTACGGCCCTCCAGCCCGACCGCTTCTGGGCCCCTTGAGAGGAGCCGAGCAACGCAGGGGGCTTGGGGGATGTCGGCTCGCGTTGTCTGAGCCCCCAAAGGGGGCGAGTTTAGCGAGCCGCCCAAGCCCCCGAGTAGCGCAGGGTACCCCGCGCAGCGGGGCTCCGACCCAGGGGTGGCTTCTTCTTTGCCTACTTTCTTCTTGCCACTCAAGAAGAAAGTACGGCCGCGCCTCCAGCGCGGAAACCATGGGCTCAGAAACGCGGACAGACGCGGGCGTTGCGATGACCCCAACGCGTCCAGAAGAGCGGACAGACCAAGCAGCCGCGATGAACTTCATCGGTTCAGAAAAAAACACTGCAACTTGAAACCCCACCCCATGCCCTCCATCACCGACTCCCTCCGCCCCCTCCTCCCCCCCAAGCAACTCATCACCGACGAGCTCCGCCTCCTCGCCTACGGCACCGACGCCAGCTTCTACCGCCTCATCCCCGAGGTCATCGCCGTCGTCGAGAACGAGCAGGAAGTCCAGGCCGTCCTCCAAGCGGCCAAGGCCTGCAAGCGCCCCGTCACCTTCCGGGCCGCCGGCACCAGCCTTTCCGGCCAGGCCATCACCGACGGGGTGCTGGTGCTCATCGGCGAGGGGTTCGCCACCTGTGACATCGCCCCTGATGCTTGCACGGTAAACCTCGGTCCGGGCATCGTCGGCGGCGAGGTGAATCGGCGCCTGGCGCCCTTCGGCCGCAAGATCGGGCCTGACCCCGCCTCCATCAACGCCTGCAAGATCGGCGGCATCGCCGCCAACAACGCTTCCGGCATGTGCTGCGGCACGGCCCAGAACAGCTATCGCACCCTGGCCGGCCTGCGGGTGATCCTGGCCGACGGGGCCGTGCTGGATACGGAAGATGCCCTGAGCGTGGATGCCTTCAAGAAGAGCCACGCCGCGTTGCTGGGCGAACTGGAGCGCCTGGGCGCAGAAACCCGCAGCAATCCGCGGCTGGCGGCCCGCATCCGGCAGAAGTTCAAGATCAAGAACACCACCGGCTACAGCCTCAACGCCCTGGTGGATTTCGAGGATCCCATCACCATCCTGGCCCACCTGATGATCGGCTCGGAAGGCACCCTGGGCTTCATTTCCCGCATCAGCTACCGCACCGTCGTCGAGGAGGCCTGCAAGGCCAGTGCCCTGGTCTTCTTTCCCGACATCGAGGCGGCCTGCCAGGCGGTGATCCGGCTGAAGCCGCAGCCGGTGGCCGCTGTCGAGCTGCTCGACCGGCCGGCGCTGCACTCCGTGGAAAACAAGCCCGGCCTTCCCCCGGTGATCCGCGCCCTGGGCGAGGAGGCCGCCGCCCTGCTCATCGAGGTGCGCGCCGACGACGCCGCCACCCTGCACACGCGCATGGACAAGGCCCTCGGCGCCCTGGCCGGCATCCCCACCGTCGAGCCGCCGCAGTTCTCCACCGACCCGGCCACCTGCGACATGTACTGGAAGGTGAGGAAGGGCACCTTTCCCTCGGTCGGTGCCCTGCGCCGCACCGGCACGACGGTCATCATCGAGGACGTGGCCTTTCCCATCGAATCCCTGGCCTCCGCCACCCTCGACCTCCAGGCCCTGCTCAGGCACCACGGCTACCACGAGGCCATCATCTTCGGCCACGCCCTGGAGGGCAACCTGCACTTCGTCTTCACCCAGGATTTCGGCGACGCCGCCGAGGTGGAGCGCTACGCCCGCTTCATGGACGACGTCTGCCATCTGGTGGTGGATAAATACGACGGCTCGCTCAAGGCCGAGCATGGCACCGGCCGCAACATGGCGCCCTTCGTCGAACTGGAATGGGGCCGCGAGGCTACCGACCTGATGCGCCGCATCAAGGGCCTCTTCGACCCGGAGAACCGCCTCAACCCGGGCGTCATCCTCAACGACGACCCCGCCGCCCACCTCAAGCACTTGAAGCCCCTGCCCGCCGCCGAGGACATCGTGGACCGCTGCATCGAATGCGGCTTCTGCGAGCCCCTGTGCCCCTCCCACCGCCTCACCCTCAGCCCCCGCCAGCGCATCGTCAGCTGGCGCGAGCTGGCGCGCCGGGCCGCTGCCGGCGAAGCGGCAGGGGAAGCGGGCAAGGCCTTCGCCTACCAGGGCCTGGACACCTGCGCCGGCTGCGGCCTGTGCTCGACGGCCTGCCCGGTGGGTATCGACACCGGTGAACTCACCCGCCGCCTGCGGGGCCGCCGCTTGGGCAACGGCGCCCGCCGCCTGGGGGCCTGGGCCGGCGACCACTTCGGGGCGGTCGCCACGGTCTCCCGCGCCGGTCTGGCCCTCGGCCATGTCGCTGCCAACCTGGTCGGCGACGGGCCTCTGGCGGCGCTCTCCGGCGGTGCCTGGAAGCGGTCCATGCCCCGCCCCGGCCGGGCACCGGGCAAACCTGCCGGCAAGGGCGATCCGGTGGTGTATTTCCCCGCCTGCGGCGGCCGCATCTTCGGTCCCTCGGCAAAAGGCGAGGCCGGTTTGGCCGATACGATCATCCGCCTCCTGGAGCGTGCGGGCTACGCGCCGCGCCTGCCGCAAGACTACGACCGGCTCTGCTGCGGCCAGATGCTGGCCAGCAAGGGGCTGGCGGCAGAGGCCCAGGCCATGTCCGAGCGCCTGGAAGCCGCCCTCCTGGCCGCCAGCGACGGCGGGCGCCTGCCGGTGATCATGGACGCCAGCACCTGCAGTGCCCGCATGCAGCAGCATCTGGCCGGGCGGCTCAAGCTATATGACTTCCACGAATTTGCCCACGACGCGCTGCTGCCCCAGCTGATGCTGCAGAAACAGCCCGGGCCGGTGGCCCTGCACGTCAATTGCAGCGTCAAGAAGAACGGCGCCGACGGGAAACTCCGCAAGCTGCTGACCGCCTGCGTGGACGAGGTGGTGGAACCCGCCGGCGTCACCTGCTGCGGCTTCGGCGGCGACCGGGGCTTCACCGTGCCGGAACTCAATGCCCACGCCCTGCGCAAGATCCACGACGAGTTGCCTCCCGCCTGCGCCTGCGGCGTTTCCACCAACCGCACCTGCGAGATCGGCCTCACCGCCGAAACCGGCCGGACCTATCGCTCCATCGCCTACCTGCTGGAGGAATGCAGCCGCCCACCGGAAGGAGCCTGCTGAGCCCTTCGACTTCGCTCGGGACAGGTGTTTTCCCCAACAGGCGAGCGACCGAAGATTTGCTAACTTTCACCCCTCTAGACCATCAAGGAGAAGCCGTGTACAAGAAAGTCCTCATCGCCATCGACGACAGCGAAACCTCCCGCTGCGCCCTGGCCGAAGCCACCCACATCGCCAAGACCTACGGCGCTGCCCTGTGCATCGTCCACGTGGCCGACGAAACCCTGATGGGCATGCATCATCGCACCCTCAGCACCACCCTCAACCTGGAGCATGCCCGCCAGGCCATCGTGGACGCCGGCAAGAAGCTCCTCGACGAGGCCAGCGCCAAGCTTGCCGACATGCCCGCCGAGACGCGCCTGCTCGAAGCCAGCAACAAGCGCGTTTCGGAAATCATCGTCGATGCCGCCAAGGAATGGCAGGCCGATCTCATCGTCATCGGCACCCATGGCCGCCGTGGGCTGGAACGCTTTATCATCGGGTCGGTAGCCGAGCAACTGGTCCGCCTCTCCCCCGTGTCCACCCTCCTGGTCAGAAAGCACTGATGACGAACGCCCTCCACGAAGAAAACAAGGACGAACCCCTCCGCGCCGACATCCGCCTCCTCGGTCGCCTGCTGGGCGATACCGTGCGCGAGCAGGAGGGCGAGGCCGTGTTTGCCATCGTGGAGCAGGTCCGCCAGACGGCGGTGCGCTTCGCCCGGGATGGAGATCCCGCTGCCCGGGCCGAACTCGCCGCCCTCCTCGACCCCCTGCCCCGGGACACCACCCAGGCCGTGGTGCGGGCCTTCAGCTATTTCCTGCAACTGGCCAACATCGCCGAGGACCAGCACCACATCCGCCGCCGCCGGGCCCACGACCTGGCCGGATCGAAACCCCGGGAGGGCAGCCTGCCCTACGCCCTCGACCGTCTGGCCGAGGCCGGCGTCAGCCGTGAGACGGTGGCCGATTTCTGCGCCCATGCCCTTATTTCCCCGGTACTCACCGCCCATCCCACCGAGGTCCAGCGCCAGAGCACCCTGCAAAGCCAGCGGGAGATCGAGCACCTTCTCGACCAGCGGGACCGCCAGCGCCTGACGCCGGAAGAGCAGGCCGACAACGACGCCGGCCTGGCCGCCGCCGTGCTCACCCTGTGGCAGACCCGCATGCTGCGTTCGGTGCGCCTCAAGGTGATCGACGAGGTGAAGAACGGCATCGGTTATTTCACCAGCACCTTTTTCACCGAATTGCCCAATCTCTACATCCAGGTGGCCGACCAACTCGGCGCCCGCTACCCCGGCGAACGCTGGGCCCTGCCGCCCTTCTTCCGGGTCGGTAGCTGGATCGGTGGCGACCGGGACGGCAACCCCTTCGTCACCGCCGATATCCTGCGCGAGGCCCTGCGCCTGCAATCGGCCGCGACCCTCGACTTCTACCTGGGCGAAATCCACGAACTGGGCGGCGAACTGCCCATGTCCAGCCTGCTGGTCACGGTGACACCGGAACTCGCAGCCCTGGCCGAGGCCTCGCCGGACAAATCCCCCCAGCGGGCCGACGAGCCCTACCGCCGGGCCCTCACCGGCGTCTATGCCCGCCTGGCGGCCACCGCCCGCCAACTGGACCGTCTGGAGCCCCTGCGCCACGCCGTGGCCGAGGCGGCACCCTACCCGTCGGCAAGCGAACTGCGCACCGACTTGAAGCTCATCGCCGCCTCCCTCAACGCCAACGGCAGTGCGCGCCTCGCCGGGGGTCGGCTGCGGCGCCTGATCCGGGCCGTCCAGATTTTCGGCTTCCACCTGGCCCCCATCGATCTGCGCCAGAATTCCGACGTCCATGCCCGCAGCGTCGCCGAACTGCTGGCCGCCGCCGGCCGCTGCCCCGACTACGAGGCCCTGGACGAAGCCGCCCGCATCGCCCTGCTGACCCAGGAACTGGTCACGCCCCGCCCGCTCCATTCCCCCTACCTCGCCTATTCCGAAGAGACCCGGGGCGAACTGGCCATCTTCTTCGCCGCCCGAGAGCTGCGGGGACGCTACGGCGCCACCGCCCTGCCCAATTGCATCATCTCCAAGACCGACGGCGTCTCCGACCTGCTGGAAGTCGCCCTGCTGCTCAAGGAGTCCGGCCTCCTGCGGCCCGGCGCCGAGCCGCGCCTGGACATGAACATCATTCCCCTGTTCGAGACCATCGGCGACCTGCAGAAGGCCGCCGCCACCATGGACGGACTCTTCCGCCTGCCGGCCTACCGGGAACTGCTCGCCGCCCGCGGCTTCGAGCAGGAGGTCATGCTGGGCTACTCGGACAGCAACAAGGACGGTGGCTTTCTCACTTCCGGCTGGGAGCTGTACAAGGCCGAAATCGAGCTGACCCGGGTGTGCCGCGAGCACGGCGTGCGCCTGCGCCTCTTCCATGGCCGCGGCGGCTCCGTCGGCCGCGGCGGCGGCCCCAGCTACCAGGCCATCCTGGCCCAGCCCGCCGGCGCCGTTTCGGGCCAGATTCGCCTGACCGAACAGGGCGAGGTCATTTCCACCAAGTACGGCAACCCGGGCACCGGCCGCCGCAACCTGGAAGTGCTGCTGGCGGCCACCCTGGAAGCAAGCCTCACCGACCACGAAAACCGTGTCGAGCCGGCGGAAGCCTTTCATCCGGTCATGGACCGCCTGTCGGCCCTCGCCTTCGGCGCCTACCGCGGTCTGGTCTATGAAACCGAGGGCTTCACCCAGTACTTCCGCCAATCAACGGTGGTATCGGAAATCGCCCACCTGAACATCGGCAGCCGGCCTGCCTCCCGCAAGGCTTCCGACCGCATCGAAGACCTGCGGGCCATTCCCTGGGTCTTCAGCTGGGCCCAATGCCGCCTCATGCTCCCTGGCTGGTACGGCTTCGGCACGGCGGTGGACACCTGGCTGCAGGAGAACCCCGAGGGCCTCGCCACCCTGCGCCGCATGGCCCGCGCCTGGCCCTTCTTCAAAACGCTGCTCTCCAACATGGACATGGTACTGGCCAAGACCGACCTCGCCATCGCCTCCCGCTACGCGGAACTGGTGAGCGATAGCGACCTGAGGGCGCGGGTATTCGGCGCCATCCGGAACGAATGGGCCCTCACCCGCCGGCACCTGCTGGCCATCGCCGAGCAGGACGACTTCCTGGCCGACAATCCGCTCCTGAAGCGCTCCATCCAGCAGCGCTTCCCCTACATGGACCCCTTGAACCACCTGCAGGTCGAGCTCCTCAAGCGGCACCGGGCCGGCGACACCGACGAGCGGGTGGCGCGCGGCATCCACCTCACCATCAATGGCGTCGCCGCGGGCTTGCGCAACAGCGGCTGAGAGCGCTTCCCCGAGCTGCTCCGGCGCGGCGCCTGCCCAGGGGCGGTGAAGTCCCGTAAAATTCTGCTTCCTTTGAACCGCCCTCCCGGGCGGATACTCCCTCCGGAGGCAGCATGCGTATCAGATTTCGATTGCCAGTCGTCCTGGCCCCGCTGCTGGCAGCGGTGCTCACCGTCTCGGCCTGCAACAGTGGCTCGGACAGCGGCAAGGCAGGCAAACCCGCCGGCGAGCTTGCTGCCGCTCCGGCAACGCCCCAGTCCCCTTTGGCGGCAGCCGCCATTGAGGGAGAACTCGCCGCAGTGAAGAAACTGCTGGATGAAGGGGCCGATGCCAATGTCCAGGATGCCCTGGGCCGCACCCCCCTGCACATGGCGGCCTTTTATGGCCGGCAGCGGACCTCGCTCCTGCTCATCGCCCGCGGCGCCCAACTCGAGGCCCGCGACCGGGCAGGCATGACCCCGCTGCACGCCGCCATCCTGGCGGGTTATGCCCAGGAGGCCGAAATCCTCATCACCATGGGGGCCGACGTGAAGGCCAGCGCGGCGGGACGCACCAGCGCCCTCCACCTCGCGGCCGCCACCGGACAACCGGAAATGGCCCGCCTGCTCATAGAACATGGCGCTGATCCCCGCGCCCAGGATGGGACAGGGAGCACCCCCTTCGACCTCGCCACCCGCAATCAGCATCCGCTCACCGCCACCCAGCTCAAGGACGCCAAGCCGAGGAGCACGCCGTGACCGTGCGCCGGACCATCTTCTACGTCTCCGACGGCACCGGCCTCACGGCCGAGGCCTTGGGGCACAGCCTGCTCACCCAATTCGAGGATGTGGATTTCCGTCAGGTGCGCATTCCCTTCCTGGACGACAAGGCCAAGGCCCACGACGCCGTTCTGCGCATCAACGCCACCGGCGAGGAAGACGGCATGCGGCCCATCGTGTTCACCACCCTGGTGGACCAGGAGCTCGCGGCCATCGTCCATGAGGCCGATGCCTTCAGCCTCTCGTTCTTCGAGACCTTCCTCGCCCCGCTGGAGGCCGAACTGGGCGTCAAGTCGAGCCATACCGTCGGGCGCTCCCACGGTTCCGCCGACAGCTCGGATTACAAGAAACGCATCGAGGCGATCAATTACACCCTGGCCCACGACGACGGCATTACCGACCGCGATCTGGAGCAGGCCGACGTGGTCCTGGTGGCCGTATCCCGTTGCGGCAAGACGCCGACCTCCCTCTATCTCGCCATGCAGTTCGGCCTCAAGGCGGCCAATTTCCCTCTCATTCCGGAGGATTTCGATCGGGGCCGCCTGCCGGGCACCCTGGAGAAACACCGCCCCAAGCTTTTCGGCCTGACCATACAGCCCGAGCGTCTGGCCAGCATCCGCGAGGAACGGCGCCCCAACAGCCGCTATGCCTCACTGGCCAATTGCCGTCACGAAGTGAGCGAGGCGGAAAAGATGATGCGCCGGGAAGGCATCCGCTGGCTGGATTCGTCGAGCAAATCGATCGAGGAAATCGCCACCACGGTGCTTCAGGAACTGCGCCTGCGCTGAGTCTCGAAAAGGCAGATCGCCGCTGCCGCGCCAACATTGAGCGATTCGACCCCGGCGGCCATGGGAATGCGCACCCGGATGCCCGCCCGCTCCAGGAGCGCAGCGCGAACGCCCCGCCCCTCGGCCCCGAAGATCCAGGCCAGAGGAGCCTCCAGCGCTGCATCCCAGAGGGGAACGCTCTCGCCCAGGGAGGTCGCCGCGACGCCGCCGTGGTACCTCGCCAGAAAGGCCCCCAGGTCGGCATCCTCATGCACGGTGGCAGAAAAATGCGCCCCCTGGCCTGCCCGCAGTACCTTGGGCATCCAGGCGCCCGCGCACTCGGAGGACAGCAGCAGGTGGCGGAAGCCGGCCGCCACTGCGGTGCGGATCAAGGTGCCGACATTGCCGGGATCCTGCACCCCGTCCAGCAGGACACAGTCCTCATCCAGGGGTAGCGGGCCCGGCGCGCGCGGGATGGGGGCCAGTGCCAGCAGGCCGCTGGGGTTCTCCAGCGTACTCAGGCTGCGGAAAAGGCCGTCGGGCATCGAAGTTGCCCGCCGGCCGACCAGGTAGGCCGCGATTTCCGGAGCCTTCGCTCCCGTATCGCTCACCACCAGGGTTTCAACCGGGCCCAGGGCCTCCTCGTAGGCCGCGACCAGGTGAAAACCTTCCAGGAGCGTTCGCTCCTCCTTGCGGCATTCCCGCGCCGACTCCCCCAGGCGCCGCAGACGCCGAACCAGCGGATTGTCGCGGGATTCGATCCGGCTCAAGCCAAAACCCCCGGTTCAAGCGGTCATTGGGATGCTGGGATTCACAGCCAGCGACCCAGGGTCGCTGTCGCCACGGTGACGATACCCAGAATGAGATTGAAGCCCACCAGCTTGCGGATACGCCCCAGAGCCGCCCCTCCGGCCGGCCAGTCACTGCGCTCGACCGCTTCGTTCAGGGCCCCATAGGGGACGGTGACGACGCCGACGAAGACCGCCACCATGACCAGGCCCAGGGCGAACATGAGGTGCAGATGAAGGGGGGCGACGGCAAAACCCAGCCCCGCCAGCATGATGAAGCCGCTTCCCAGGATGAGGGCCACAGCCCCCCAGACGAAGCGGAAAAAACGCCCCAGAACCTTGCGCCACAGGGCAAGACGCAGCGGGGGCTCCAGGACCTCAACCGCCGCCGGCCGCAGGCAGACGTAGGCGAAAAACATGCCGCCCACCCAGACGACCACGCTGGCGAGATGCAGGAAAA
The DNA here is from genome assembly GCA_016720065.1 of Betaproteobacteria bacterium. Classification (NCBI taxonomy): domain Bacteria; kingdom Pseudomonadati; phylum Pseudomonadota; class Betaproteobacteria; species Betaproteobacteria bacterium. The sequence goes on from JADJXY010000002.1 coordinate 993,499, forward strand.
GCCACAGGGGTTGCAGGTTCATGACCAGTTCTCCGAAAGGACCGCACGCACAGGAGCATAGCTCCGACGATGGATGGGACTCGCCCCATGGGCGCGCAGCGCGGCGAGGTGGGCGGCGGTGGGATAGCCCATGTGCCCGGCAAAGCCGTACTGAGGAAAGCGCTCGTGCAGGCGACGCATCTCGGCGTCGCGGCTGGTTTTGGCCAGGATGGACGCCGCCGCGATGGGCGCAATGCTGCCGTCCCCTTTGACGACGGCTTGGGCCGGACAGTTCAGTCTGGGAAGCACATTGCCGTCCACCAGGGCGGCCTGGGGCGTAATGTCCAGGCGCGCAACCGCCCGGGCCATGGCCACAAGCGTGGCTTGGAGAATATTGAGGGCGTCGATCTCTTCCACCGTGGCCCAGGCCACCGCCCAGGCCAGGGCCTCCCCCTTGATACGCTGGGCGAGCGCGTCCCGCCGTTTTTCGGAGAGCTTCTTGGAGTCGTCGAGTCCGGCAATGGGACGCGTCGGATCGAGAATCACCGCCGCCGCCACCACAGGCCCGGCCAGGGGCCCTCGCCCGGCCTCGTCGATGCCGCAGACGAGGCCGTCGGGATAGCTCAGCTCAGGCATTCCAGGATCGCATCGGCCGCCCGCGAGGCGGTGTCCTGCCGCAATTGCAGGTGGATTTCGGTAAAGACCGCCGCGAGTTCCTCGGCCCCCGCCTTGTCCTCGTAGAGTTTGACCAGAGCGGCGGCCAGATTTTCCGGCGTGGCGTCGTCCTGCAGGAGTTCCGGCACCACGAAACGTCCGGCCAGAATATTGGGCAATCCCACGTAGGGAAGATAGGCCATGCGGCGCATGAACCAGGCGGAAGCCCGGGACGCCTTGTAGGTGATGACCATGGGCCGCTTGACCAGAGCAGCTTCCAGAGTCGCCGTTCCGCTGGCCACCAGGGCCACATCGGCAGCGCCCAGGGCATCCTGGGCATGGCCGAAGAGGAGGCGGAAGGGGAGATCGGTCGCTTGCCCGGCGTAGAGCGCTTCTTCGAACAGCAAGCGGGTTTCCCGGGTGGCCAGGGGCACCAGGAAACGGGCCTGTGGGTAATGCCGCTCGTGCAACACTTTGGCCGTGGCGACGAAGGTGGCGGCCATGTACTGGAGTTCCGACTGCCGGGAGCCCGGCAGCAGGGCAAAGATGGGGGCTGCCAGCGGCAGGCCCAGGCGTTCGCGCACCAGGGCCTTGTCCGTGGTCAGGGGAATGGTGTCGGCCATGGGGTGGCCGACGTAGGCAACGGGAATGCCGGCCTTCTGGTAGAGGGGAGGCTCCATGGGGAACAGGGCCAGAACCTTATCCACTGCCCGGCCGATGGACTTGATGCGACCACCGCGCCACGCCCAGATCGACGGGCTGATGAAATGGATGGTGCGGATCCCGCGGCGCTTCAGACCCGCTTCGAGATCCAGGTTGAAGTCCGGCGCGTCGACCCCGATGAACAGGTCCGGCGGATCGGCAAGGAGACGCTTCTTGAGGGCCCGCCGGATACCGGCGATCTCCCGGTAATGTTTGAGCACTTCGAAATAGCCCCGCACGGCGAGCTTCTCCGCCGGCCACCAGGCCTCGAAGCCCTGCCCCTCCATGCGCGGCCCCCCGATGCCGAAGAACTTCGCCGCCGGCAGCCGCTGCCGCAAGGCGGCCAGCAGATGGCTGGCGAGCAGATCGCCGGAGGCCTCGCCCGCCACCAGGGCGATGCGGACCCCCCTTCCCCCTTCCCTCATCGGATGATGCCGCGCTTCGACAGTTCGAGAAATTCGACGAACAGCGCCACGTCGGGTTGCTGGGCCGCCTCCTGGGCGAGTTTGACCTTGGCCTCTTCGAGCATCAGGCCCGATTTGTAGAGGGTGCGATAGGCGCGCTTGAGCGCCGTGATGGCGTCGGCCGTGAATCCCCGCCGCTTGAGGCCCTCGGTATTGATGCCGTAGGGCTGGGCGGTGTTGCCGGCCGCCATCAGGTAGGGCGGGACGTCCTGCAGGATCACGGTGCCCACCGCGGTCATGACATGAGCCCCAACCCGGCAAAACTGGTGCACCCCGGTGTAGCCCCCCAGGATCGCCCAGTCGCCGATATGGACGTGGCCGGCCAGTTGGGCATTGTTGGCGAAGGTGGTGTGATGGCCGATCTGGCAGTCATGGGCGATGTGCACGTAGGCCATGATCCAGTTGTCGTTGCCGATGCGGGTGACCCCGGCGTCCTGGACCGTCCCCAGGTTGAAAGTGCAGAACTCGCGAATGGTATTGCGGTCGCCGATCTCCAGCCGGGTGTCCTCACCGGCGTATTTCTTGTCCTGGGGCACTTCGCCGAGCGAACAGAACTGGTAAATGCGGTTTCCGCGCCCGATGCGGGTGTGCCCCTTGATGACCACATGGGGGCCGATCTCGGTGTCGTCGCCGATTTCGACGTGGGGACCGATCAGACTGTAGGCGCCAATGCTCACATGGGCGCCGATGCGGGCCGCAGGGTCGACGATGGCGGTGGGGTGGATCATTGCTGGATATCCCGCTTGGCGCACATGAGTTTCGCTTCGGCGACGATTTGCCCGTCGACGCGGGCCTCGGCCTTGTACTTCCAGATCCCGCGCATCTGCCGCTCGATTTCGACATGCAGGTGCAACTGGTCCCCGGGCATGACCGGCTTCTTGAAGCGCGCCTCGTCGATGCCCACGAAATAGAAAACCGAATTGGGGTCCGGCTTCTCGCCCATGGTCTTGAAGGAAAGGATGCCGGCAGCCTGGGCCAGGGCTTCCATGATGAGCACCCCGGGCATCACCGGATGATGGGGAAAGTGCCCCTGAAAGAAGGGTTCATTGATGGTGACGTTCTTGTAGGCATGGATGGACTTGCCCACTTCCAGGTCGACAACCCGGTCGACGAGCAGGAAGGGATAGCGATGAGGCAGGTGCTCCAAAATTGCATGAATGTCCATTTAATCATCCCTCTGTGTTGGTTTTTGAAAGTGCTTTCTCAAGTTCTGAAACCCGGTCTGCCAAGGCGTCGAGGTGGCGGATCTGGGCGGCGTTGTGCAACCAGCGGTCGTGCTCTTCCAAGGGGTAAAGGGCAGTATATTTGCCCGGCCGGGTAATGCTCTTCATGACCATGGATCCCGGAGAAATCACGGTCCCTCCGACGATGTCCAGGTGACCGAGGATCATGGCCGCGCCCCCGACCATGCAGCCCTCACCCAGGCGCGTGCTGCCGGCAATCCCCACACAGCCGGCAATGACGGAGCGGGCACCGATCACGCAGTTGTGCCCGATCTGAATCTGATTGTCCAGCTTCACCCCGTCACCGATGACGGTATCGTCCAGGGCGCCCCGGTCGATGCTGGTATTGGCGCCGATTTCCACATCGTCACCGACGAGCACGCCGCCGATCTGGGGAATCTTGACCCACGCCCCGCCCTCCGGAGCAAACCCAAAGCCGTCGGCCCCCACGACCACCCCGGAATGGACGATTGCCCGCTGGCCGATGCGGCAGCCTGGATAGACGGTCACCCTGGGGTAAAAGACGCTGTCGTCCCCGATACGAACACCATCACCAATGGTGCAGCCCGGATGCAGGGTCACGCGCTCACCCAGAACGACATCGGCCCCTATGCTGACCTGGGCGCCGATGGAAGCACTGGCCGGAACGGGCGAGGCCGTTACGGCGCTGGGGTGCACGCCGGGGGGCGTCTTCACGGGCGGATGCAGCAGCGCCGCCACCCGTGCGTAATAGGCGTAGGGATTGGGCACAACGATGCGGGGGCCGGTGAAATCCGCAGCAGCGCCGCGCCCCAGGATGACCACGCCAGCCCGGGTGGTGCTCAACTGGCTGCGGTATTTGGGATTGGACAGGAAAGCGATGTCCTCCGGCCCGGCCGACGCCAGGGTAGCCACCCGCACAACGACGGTTTCGGCGTCCCCAAGCACATCGCCGCCCAGACGGGCGGCGATGTCGGCGAGTCGAAAACCCCGGGCGCCAGGGGTGGGCATCACTTGGCCTCGGACAGCGCCTTGATGACCTTCTCCGTAATATCCAGCCGGGGACTCACCCAGACCACATCCTGAAGAATGAGATCGTACTTCTCGGCCTCGGCGATCTGCTTGATGGCCTTGTTGGCCTTCTCGATGACCGCGGCGTTCTCCTCGTTCTGGCGCAGATTGAGATCCTCACGGAACTCGCGCTGCTTGCGCTGGAACTCCCGGGAGAGTTCGCCGAATTCCTTTTCCTTGGCACGCCGGTCAGCCTCGGTCATGGTGACGGAATTCTTTTCCAGGTTCTCCTGCATGCCCTGCAATTGCTTGGCCATACGCTGAAGATCCTGATCCCGCTTGGAGAATTCACCTTCCAGTTTCTTGGCCGCCTTGACCGCCGCCGGAGCATCGCGAAAGATGCGCTGGGTATTGACATAGCCGACCTTGAGCAATTCCGCCGCCTGAACCCCCCCGGCCGTCAGGGTGGCTACAAGGGTCGCAAGGACAAGGGCTTTGGCTTTCATCAGCAGGGTGCTCCTAGTTAAAAAGTGGTTCCCATCTGGAACTGGAATTTCTCGGTCTTGTCGCCGTCTTTCTCGTTCAGGGGACTGGCGATACTGAACTTCAGGGGCCCCAGCGGGGATACCCAGGCCGCCGAGATGCCGGTCGAGGTCCGAAGTTCGCCCATGTCGAATTTCTCCCCTTTGGCGAAGACATTGCCAGCGTCGAAGAATAGCCCAAGGCGCAGGGTCTTTTCCATACCCGGTACACCCCACAGCAGTTCTGCGCCGCCTGTCATCACGCGATTGCCCCCCAGGCGTTCGTTGGTGAATACGCCGTTGACCTTATCGCGCGGCCCCAGGCTGGAGGAGGCGTAACCCCGCACCGACCCGATACCGCCGGCGTAGAAATTCTTGTAGAACGGCACGTTCTGGCCGCCCAGGCCACCGGCGTAGCCGGCCTGCCCGTTGAGCATGAGGACGAAATCCTTGTTCAGGGGGAAGAAGTGCTGCAGGTTGTAGCTGGCGCGGTAGTAGGTCAGATCGCCGCCGGGAACCGCCACTTCAAGCGAAAGTCGCTGGGTCGTCCCCGTGGTGGGGTAGATATGGCTGTCCTTGCCGTCGCTGACCCAGCCGACACTGAGCGGAACGGAGACATTGGTGCCACCGAACTCCGCGACGAAGCGCTTGTAGCGCTCCGGACTATTGCTGAACACGTCGACCGAAGTGGAATCGATCCCCGCACCAAAGGTCAGCGATTCCTTTTCGGCGATCGGGAATCCGAAACGGATACCGCCGCCGAGAGACGAGGTCTTGTAGCGCCCCACGGTCAGGGAGGTGGGATTGACGTTGCGGTGGTAGATGTCCCAGCCCTGGCTGACCCCGTCCACCGTAAAGTACGGGTCGGTGTAGGACAGGGCAATGACCCGGTTGATCTTGCCGGTGTTCATTTGGGCGGTGACGTTCTTGCCACTGCCAAAAATGTTGTTCTGGCTGACGGAGGCGGAGAAAACCAATTTTTCCGTACTGGAAAATCCCGCACCCAGCATGAGGGTTCCGGTCGCCTTTTCCGTCACATTGAGATTGACGTCGAGCTGGTCTGCCGTACCGGGCACGGGCGGCGTCTCCACGGTGACCTCCTGGAAGACGCCCAGCTTGTCGACCCGCTGCTTGGACAGCGTCACCTTGGACGAATCGTACCAGCCGCCTTCCATCTGCCGCATCTCGCGGCGAATGACCTCGTCGCGGGTCTTGGTATTGCCGGTGATATTGATGCGCCGGACATAGACCCGCTTGCCCGGATCGATGAAAATGGTGAAGGCGACCTGATGCTTTTCCTTGTCCAGTTCCGGCGAGGCGTTGACGTTGGAGAAAGCGTAGCCCTCCCGCGCCAGGCGATCGCCGATGGCCTTGGTCGAGTCGTTGAGTTTTTCGCGCGAGAAGACGTCGCCGGGCCGCAGCGTCACCAGGGGCCGCAATTCGGACTCGCCCAGGGAAAAATCCCCTGCCAGCTTGACTGCGGAAACCTGATAGCGGTCCCCTTCCGAAATGTTGATGGTGATGTATACGTCCTGCTTGTCGGGCGAAATGGATACCTGGGTCGATTCGACACTGAATTCGAGATAGCCCCGGTTCATGTAGTAGGACTTGAGCTTTTCCAGGTCAGCCGCGAGTTTCTGGCGGGAGTATTGATCGTTCTTGCTGTACCAGGTCAGCCAGCCCGGCGTCGTCAGCTCAAACAGGCCTACCAGATCCTTCTCCTTGAAATCCTTGTTGCCGACGATGCTGATCTGCTTGATCTTGGCCGCCTGGCCTTCCTCGATATTGAAGTTGATGCCAACCCGGTTGCGCTCCAGCGGCGTGATGGTGGTCGTAATGACCGCCGCATACTTGCCGCGAGCCAGGTACTGGCGCTTGAGTTCCTGCTCGGACTTTTCGAGGAGCGAGCGATCGAAAATGCGCCCTTCCCCGATGCCGGTTTCCTTGAGCGCCTTGAGGATCTGGTCCTTCTCGAATTCCTTCATGCCCACGAAAGCGATCTGGGCGATGGCGGGCCGCTCCTGCAGGACGATGACCATGACGTCCTTTTCGACCTCGACGCGGACATCCTTGAAAAAACCGGTTGCGAAGAGCGCCTTGATGGCCTGGGCAGCCTTGTCGTCGGTCAAGGTATCGCCGACCTTGACCGGGAGATAACTGAAGACCGTCCCCGCTTCCGTACGCTGGATGCCCTCGATGCGAATATCCTTGACGACGAAGGGTTCGAACGCCCACGCAGGCAGAGCGAACAGGCTTGCCGTCAGGGTAGCCAGAAGGGATTTTTTCATCTTCAGCCAGAAAGCAGGCGGTTTATGTCGTTAAAAAAGGCGAAAGCCATCAAGGCCAACAACAGGGAAAGGCCGATCTGCTGGCCGATTTCCATGGCCCTCTCGGACAGGGGGCCGCGCCTGACGACTTCGATCATATGATACATCAAATGCCCCCCGTCCAGCACCGGAATGGGCAGTAGATTGAGGACTCCGAGGCTGATACTGACCAGAGCCATGAATTTGAGGTAATAGTCGAGTCCGAGGCGAGCCGATTGCCCCGCGTAGTCAGCAATCGTGACCGGACCGGAGAGGTTGCGCCAGGAAACTTCGCCGGTCAGCATCTTGCCCAGCATCACCAGACTGAACACCGATTTGTCCCAGGTTTCCTCCACCGCCTTTGCGCCGGCCTCGAGGAAGCCATAGCGGACCCGGGTCCGCAGTTCGCGGCGGGGTTCTCCGTCATCGGCCACCGCGACGCCCATGCGCCCGATGGTACGGCCCCGGTCTTCCACGCTGGCGGGCACGACCGATAGCTCGATTTCCTCGTCGTCCCGCAGTACGCGAAGACGCAAGGTCTTGCCCGCCGATTCACGCACCACGAGCACCACATCGGGCCAGGTGGCGATGGCCTCGCCGTCTATGGCGACGATGCGGTCGCCGACCCTCAATCCCCCCAGGGCGCCGGCGCTTCCCTCCAGCACCTTTCCCACCAGGGGGGGAATGCGCGGACGGTAGAAGCCAAGCCCCAGGCGTTCCACGGCGTCTCCCTGCCAACCCTGTTCCCGGGCTGCAGGCAGGGAAAGGCGTCGCACGCTGATGAAGCCGCCCTCGTCCATCACTTCGATGTCGACGGAATCGTGCTCGACCGCAGTTTGCAGCAGGAGCCAGCGGAAATCGGTCCAGGTGGCGACCGGCTCGCCACCGACCCGCCGAACCTGTTCACCGTTGATGAATCCGGCCATGGCCGCAGGGCTCCCTTTGGCCGGAGGACCAACGATGGGGAGCAGTTCGTTGCTGCCGGAGACGAAAACGACCCAGTACAGGACGATGGCGAGCAGAAAATTGGCCAGGGGTCCGGCAACGACGATGGCGCTGCGCCGGCCGACGCTCTGTCGATTGAAAGCTCTTCCAAGCTCTGCGGGGGCAACCTCGCCCTCCCGCTCATCGAGCATCTTGACGTAACCCCCCAGGGGGAAGGCACCCACGGTCCATTCGGTTGCGTCGGGCCCATAGCGCCGCGACCACAGCGGGCGCCCGAAGCCGACGGCGAAGCGCAGCACCTTGACCCCGCACAAGCGGGCGACCGCATAGTGGCCCAGTTCGTGGACCACGATGAGCACCCCCAGCACCACCACGAAGGCAGCAGCGTAAAACGGAAGCTCGCTCACGGAGCGGCGTGCCCTCGAACCGCCTGCTCGGCGAAGCGACGCGCCTGGGCATCGGCGTCCAGAACGTCGTCCAGACTGCCCTCTTTCCCGGCGGGAACGCCCTCCAGGGTGGCAGCAATGAGCTTGCCGATGCCCAGGAAGGGCAGGCGGCGTTCCAGAAACGCGGCGACCGCGACTTCGTTGGCGGCGTTCAGGATGGCCGGTGCCGTCCCGCCCCGCCGCAGCGCCTCGTAGGCCAGGGCAAGGCAGGGAAAGCGGGCGAAATCGGGGCGCTCGAAATCGAGCCGCGCGATGCGGAACAAATCCAGGGGCTCGACCCCGGAATCGACGCGCTCGGGATAGGCCAGGGCATGGGCGATGGGCGTGCGCATGTCCGGGTTGCCCAACTGGGCCAGGGTCGAACCATCCACGTAATCCACCAGGGAATGGATGACGCTCTGGGGATGGACGACGACCTCGATGCGTTGCGGCTGGCAATCGAAAAGCCAGCGGGCCTCGATGACTTCGAGACCCTTGTTCATCATGGTGGCCGAATCGACCGATATCTTGCGCCCCATGACCCAATTGGGATGGGCACAGGCGGCCTCCGGTGTGACTTCGGCCAGCGCTTCGACGGGGCTGGTACGAAACGGTCCGCCGGAAGCGGTCAAGAGGATGCGGCGCACGCCGCAGGGCGCGAGCCCCCGCGAAAAATCCACCGGCAGAGACTGGAAAATGGCGTTGTGTTCGCTATCGACGGGCAGAAGGACCGCTCCCCCGCGGCGCGCCTCGGCCATGAACAATTCGCCGGCCATGACCAGGGCTTCCTTGTTGGCCAGCAGTATCCTCTTGCCGGCCCGGGCCGCAGCCAGGGTGGGCGTCAGACCAGCCGCGCCGACGATGGCGGCCATGACCGTGGTGACCTCCGCATGGGTCGCCATGGCGACCAGGGCATCGACACCGTGCAGGACCTCGGTCTGCACCTTTGCCCCGGCCAGGCGCTGCTCCAGGTCGGCCGCCAGTGCGGCGTCGCGCAGGACGGCGTAGACAGGGCGAAATTCCAGGCATTGCTCGAAGAGCCGATCGACCTGACTGTGGGCGCAGAGGGCGAAGACCTCGTAGCGCTCGCGGTGCCGCCGCACGACATCGAGGGTGCTGACTCCGATGGACCCGGTGCAGCCCAGGAGGGTCAGCCGCTGCCTGCTCAACCCTTGACTCCGCCGTAAAGGAGCCAGAGACAGGCCACGGTGGGCAGCGTGGAGGTCAGGCTGTCGATGCGGTCCAGTACGCCGCCGTGTCCTGGCAGGATGGCGCTGCTGTCCTTGAGGCCGGCCTGGCGTTTCAAGAGGGATTCGTAGAGATCGCCCAGAATGCTTACTGCAGTGACCAGAAGGAGAACGCCCCCCCAGGCCAGGGGAGATCCCTCGCCGCCGAACAGGCCGTGACGCAAGGAAAAGCCATAAATCAGCACCGCCACCGCCGCGCCATAAGCGCCTTCCCAGGTCTTGCCTGGACTGACGCTCGGCGCGAGTTTGCGGCGCCCCCAGGTGCGACCTGCGAAATAGGCGGCGATATCGGCGATCCAGACCACGGCGAGAATGGCGAGCAAGACCGCTGGACCCAGGATGCGCAATTGAACCAGAGCGAGCCAGGTGGGGAAGATGACCAGAATCCCGACCGGAATGCCCACCCCCCTCCCCGGCCACTTGTAGCGCAGCCAGAGCGGTACGACGACCAGCCAGAACGCCAGCGCAAGCCCGTAGAGGGGCAGCACATCGGCGGTCCGCGTGACCTCGATCCACTCGGGCAATCCCAGGACCACGCCCACGGCCAGCCCGCCCATGGCGAGGCCATAGACGATGCGGCGGGGGCCATTCCAGCCGACGAGTCCGCCCCACTCCCAGGCAGCCACCGCCGCCACCAAGGCCATGAGCAGGGCCCAATGGGTTTGCGAAAGCAGGAAAAGCGCTGGAAGAAGAACGGCCAGGAGCACCAGGGCCGTGACGACGCGGGTCTTAAGCATGGGGTATCGATGGCGTGTCGGACGCAGGTGCGGCCAACTGCTCGCTGGTGCGCCCAAAACGCCGCTCCCGCGCACGGAAGGAAGCGATCGCCGCATCCAGCGCAGCGCCGTCGAACTCCGGCCAGAGCAGGTCGGTGAAATAGAGCTCGCTGTAGGCCAATTGCCAGAGCAGGAAGTTGCTGATTCTCTGCTCGCCGCCGGTGCGGATGAAAAGGTCAGGTTCTGGCGCAAAATTCATGGCCAGGTGGGACTCGAGATCGGCCTCGTTCCACGGCCCGTTTGCGTCCGACGACTGCCGGAGGCGATTGGCGGCCTGGAGGATGTCCCAGCGCCCGCCGTAATTGGCCGCCACGGTGAGCTGGAGGCGTTCATTGCCGGCTGTCCTGGCCTCTGCTTCCCGGATCAGATCCTGCAACCTTCCGTCGAACATGCTGATGTCGCCGATGATGCGCAGCCGGACCCCGTTGCGGTCGAGCTTGACCACTTCCTGCTGCAGGGCCTTGACGAATAATTGCATGAGGAGGCCAACCTCGTCCGGAGGGCGGCGCCAGTTTTCGGAGCTGAAGGCAAAGAGGGTCAGATACTCGACCCCGCGTTCGAGGCAGGCCTTGACCATGTCCCGCACGGTCTCGACGCCCTTCTTGTGGCCGGCAAAACGGGGCAGGAAGCGCTTCTTCGCCCAGCGGCCGTTGCCGTCCATGATGACGGCGATATGCCGAGGCACCGCCGGGGTGGCGGGAACTTCCCGTGTCGAACTGGAAAAGAGGGGCATGGAATGCAGGCCGGGTCAGACCTGCATCAACTCGGCCTCTTTCTGGGCCAGAATCTTGTCCACTTCGGCGACATACCGGTCGGTGAGCTTCTGGATGTCATCCTGGGCGCGACGCTCGTCGTCCTCGGGAATCTCGTGTTTCTTGAGGGCGTCCTTGAGATGGGTATTGGCATCCCGGCGCAGATTGCGAATGGCCACCTTGGCGTTCTCGCCTTCGTGGCGGACCACCTTGGTCAGGTCGCGCCGCCGTTCCTCGGTGAGCGCGGGCATGGGCACGCGGATGATGTCGCCCTGGGCGGCCGGGTTGAGACCGAGATCGCAATCGCGGATGGCCTTCTCGACCTTTTGCACCATGTTCTTTTCCCAGGGCTGCACCCCCAGGGTACGGGCATCGATGAGGGTGATATTGGCCACCTGATTCACGGGCACCGGCGAACCGTAGTAATCCACCTGGACGTGATCCAGGAGGCCAACGTGGGCACGTCCGGTGCGTACCTTGGCAAGGTCGGTCTTGAGGGCCTCCAGGGTACGCTGCATCTTGTGCTCGGCGGTTTTCTTCATTTCGGCAATCATCATGTTCTCCGTCAGCAATAGACCAGGGTGCCTTCGTCTTCGCCGCACACGACACGCTTCAGGGCGCCGGACTTGAAGATGGAAAACACATTGATGGGCAGTTTCTGATCGCGGCACAGGGCAAAGGCCGTGGCGTCCATGACCGCAAGGTTGCGCGAAATCGCTTCGTTGAAGCTGATCCGGTCATAGCGCGTCGCCGAGGCATCCTTCTTGGGGTCGGCGGTATAGATCCCGTCGACCTTGGTCGCCTTCAGAACGATTTCCGCGCCGATTTCCGATCCCCGCAGCGCCGCCGCGGTATCGGTGGTGAAGAAGGGATTGCCGGTACCGGCACCGAAGACGACGATCTTCCCCTCCTCCAGGTAGCGGATGGCCTTGCCGCGGATGTAGGGCTCGACCACCTGCTCGATATTGAGCGCCGACTGGACCCGGGAATTGAGTCCCGCCTGGCGGAAGGCGTCGGACAGCGCCATGGCATTCATCACCGTGGCCAGCATGCCCATATAGTCGGCAGTGGCGCGATCCATCCCGGTGGCCGTGCCGGCCATGCCGCGAAAGATGTTGCCGCCGCCGATGACGACGCCGATTTCGACCCCCAGGTCGGCCACTGCCTTGATCTCGCCGACAATGGCCGCGATGGTCTGCGGATTGATGCCATAGGCGTCGTCACCCATCAGGGCTTCGCCGGAGAGCTTCAGGAGAATGCGCTTGTAGCGGGGGCTTGTCATCGGCGTCGACCTCCGGATATCACTTCTGGGCAGCGGCGGCCTGGGCGGCCACTTCGGCGGCAAAGTCGGACACCTTCTTCTCGATGCCCTCGCCCACCACATAAAGGGTGAAACCGGCCACGGAAGCGCCCTTCTGCTTCAGCAGTTGTTCGATGGTCTGCTTGCCGTCCTCGGCCTTGACGAAGACCTGGGCCAGCAGCGTGACTTCCTTGAGGAATTTCTGCACCGTGCCCTCGGCGATCTTTTCCAGCATGGCTTCCGGCTTGTTGTCGGCACGGGCCTTCTCGATGGCGATACGGCGCTCGGTGTCCAGCAGTTCGGCAGAAACGCCCGAGGCGTCGAGGGCCCTGGGCTTGGCCGCGGCGATGTGCATGGCCAGATCCTTGGCCAGTTGATCGTCACCGCCGACCACATCGATCAGGACGCCGATCTTGGAGCCGCCATGGACGTAGGAGCTCAGCTTGCCCTTGGCTTCGTAGCGGACAAAGCGGCGAATGGACATGTTTTCGCCAATCTTGCCCACCAGCGCGGAGCGGGTCGACTCGACCGTGCCCTCGCCCATGGGCAGCGCGGAAAGCGCAGCGACATCGGCCGGGGCCCGGTTCGCCACCAGATCAGCGCAACCCTTGGAAAGGGCGATGAATTCGTCGTTCTTGGCCACGAAGTCGGTCTCGCTATTGACTTCGACCAGAGCGCCCAGCTTGCTGTCCCCGGACAGATAGATTCCGACCACGCCTTCTGCGGCGATGCGGGCGGCGGCCTTGGTCGCCTTGTTGCCGAGCTTGACGCGAAGGATTTCCTCCGCCTTGCCCATATCCCCGTCGGCTTCGGTGAGGGCCTTCTTGCATTCCATCATGGGTGCGTCGGTCTTGCCGCGCAGTTCAGCCACCATGCTTGCGGTAATTGCCGCCATTCGATTCTCCTAGATGCGTGAGGAGCAAGGTGGGAGGAGCAAGGCGTGAAGGACACCCCTCACCCCTCGCCCCTCACCCCTCACCGTATTACTGTGCCGACTCTTCCTCGACTTCGACGAACTCATCGTCGCCGCCGGCGGCAACGATTTCCTGGACCACCTGGCTGCGGCCTTCGAGGATGGCGTCGGCGACGCCGCGGGCGTAGAGGCGGATGGCGCGGGAAGAATCGTCGTTACCCGGGATGACGTAATGGACGCCTTCCGGGGAGTGATTGGTATCGACCACGCCGATGACCGGGATACCCAGCTTGCTGGCTTCGGTAACGGCGATCTTGTGGTAGCCGACGTCGACGATGAAGATGGCGTCGGGCAGGCCATTCATGTCCTTGATGCCACCGATGGACTTCTGCAGTTTTTCCAGTTCGCGGCGGAAGGTCAGGGCTTCCTTCTTGGGCATCTTTTCCAGATCGCCGGCCTCGACGGCCAGTTCCATGTCGCGCAGGCGCTTGATGGACGTCTTGACGGTCTTGAAATTGGTCAGCATGCCGCCCAGCCAGCGCTGGTCGACGTAGGGTGCCGCGGCACGCTGGGCTTCCTCGGCCATGATTTCGCGGGCCTGACGCTTGGTGCCGACGAAGAGGATGTTGCCCCGCTTGCCAGCCAGCTTCTTCACGAAAGCCATGGCTTCGTTGTACTTGCCCAGGGTCTGTTCCAGGTTGACGATGTGGATCTTGTTGCGGGCACCGAAGATGTAGGGCGCCATCTTGGGGCACCAGAAACGGGTCTGGTGGCCGAAGTGTACGCCGGCCTCCAGCATTTGACGCATGGTCACGGACATTTGTAACTCCTTTAAGGGTTGGACCGCCACCCGCCGCCAACGCCCGCCAGGCTTGACTCTCTGGCAGGCACCCTTAACCGGCGGGTGTGAGGGATGACGCCGGGCACCGCGCCCGTCGCCGTTTGATCGGACTTGCGCCCGAAAAAACTTTTGGATTGTACTACGGGGCCGCCCGGGAAAGAAGTCCCCAGGCGGATTCCGCCTGGAATCAGTAGCCGTTTTGCTTCAACGCCAGGAGCTGCAAGACCCTTTCCAGATAGGGCTGCCAGGAGGGCATGAGCAGGCCGAAATCTGCTTCGAGGCGCCCGCAATCGAGGCGCGAGTTGCGGGGGCGCCGGGCCGGCGTTGGATATTCGGCCGTGGTGATGGCGCGGATCGCCTCGGGTGCCAGCTTCAAGGCGAAGCCCTGGGCAGTGGCCAGGGTCACGATGCGCTGGGCGAAGGCGTGCCAGCTCACCGGGTCCGCCGCCGCCAGGTGGTAGAGGCGCGCTTCGCCGGGGGGCAGCAGATTTCCTCGCCTTACCGCAGCGACGGCCAGACCGCTCACCGTCGCAATGAGCGCCGCCGGCGTGGGGCTGCCGGTCTGGTCGGCGACCACGTTGAGCGCATCCCGCTCCCGCGCCAGACGCAGGATGGTCTTGACGAAATTCCCGCCCCGGGCGCCGAAGACCCAACTGGTTCGGAAAATGAGCGCCCGAGCGCCCGCCGCGGCGATGGCCTCCTCCCCCTCCCGCTTGGTCCGGCCGTAGACGCTGGCCGGGGCGGTGGGATCGTCCTCCCGGTAGGGGCCCTCCTTTTCCCCGTCGAACACGTAATCCGTCGAGTAATGCATCAGCAGCGCACCGCTGCGGGCGGCCTCGGCGGCCAGGAGGCCGGGCACCTCGGCATTGATGCGCCGGGCAAGATCGGGTTCGCTTTCCGCCTTATCCACCGCCGTATAGGCGGCGGCGTTGACGATGATCTGGGGCGCCACCCGGCGCACGGCGGCCCGCAGGGCATCGAGGTCGGTCAGGTCGCAATCGTCGCGGGCCAGGGCGGTCAGGGGGCCGTGGGGCGCCAGGGAGCGCTGCAACTGCCAGCCGACCTGGCCGTCGCGCCCGAAGAGAAGAATGGACATGGGACTATTCCGTAGCACAGAAGTGAGAGGCGGGAAGTATGCCGCCGCCGGCCGGCTTTGAGAAATGGGACGCATAATCTATCCTTCGCCCCTTCCCCAACGCCCCCCGCAGAGCCAATTACATGGGCATTCAGATCAAGACGCCGGAAGCCATCGAGAAAATGCGCGTCGCCGGGCGCCTGGCCGCCGAGGTGCTCGATTACATCGAACCCTTCGTCAAGGCCGGCATCACCACCGACGAACTCGACCGTCTGTGCCACAACTACATGGTGGACGTGCAGGGCTGCGTTCCGGCGCCCCTCAATTACGCCCCCGCCGGCTACAAGCCCTACCCCAAGTCCATCTGCACCTCGGTCAATCACCAGGTCTGCCACGGCGTCCCGGGGGACAAGGCCCTCAAGAACGGCGACATCGTCAATCTCGACATCACCACCATCAAGGACGGCTATCACGGCGATACCAGCCGCATGTTCGTGGTGGGCGAGGGGTCCATCCAGGCCCGCCGCCTGTGCGACATCACCTTCGAATGCCTCTGGCTGGGCATTGCCGCCGTGCGCCCCGGGGCCTTTCTGGGCGACATCGGCGCCGCCATCCAGAAGCATGCCGAGAAGAACGGCTACTCGGTGGTGCGGGAATTCTGCGGCCACGGCATAGGCGAACGCTTTCACGAGGAACCCCAGGTCCTGCACTACGGCAAGGCGGGAAGCGGCGTCCCGTTGAAGACCGGCATGATTTTCACCATCGAACCCATGATCAACGCCGGCAAGGCGGCGATCCGGGAACTGGCCGACGGCTGGACCATCGTCACCAAGGACCACAGCCTGTCGGCCCAATGGGAACACACCCTGGTGGTTACCGAAACGGGCTACGAAGTCCTGACGGTCTCCGCCGGAACCCGGCCCAAGCCAGACTGGATCAAATGAAGCTGCCCGATGTGGCCGCCCTGCGCGCCCAGGTCAAGGCGGATCAGGAAGCCCTGCGGGGCGAATACGCCGACCACGGCGATGCGCGGCGCCTGCTGGTTTCCCGCTGCGCCCGGGTGGACGACGTGCTCACCCGCCTGTGGAAGGAACTGCGCTTCCCGGCCAGCCTTTCCCTCGCTGCCGTTGGAGGTTACGGACGGGGAGAACTGTACCCCTCCTCCGACGTCGATCTGCTCATCCTCCTGCCCGCCGAACCGGATGCCGCCCTGCAGGCCCGGCTGGAAGCCCTGGTCGGCTGCTTCTGGGACATCGGGCTGGAAATCGGCCACAGCGTCCGCACCATCGAAGACTGCCTGTCCGAGGCGCAAAAGGAGATCACGGTCCAGACCGCCCTCCTCGAAGCCCGGCTCCTGGCCGGCAATACCCGCCTGTTCACACGTTTCGAGCGTGCCCTGCGCGAAGACCTCGATCCGCTGCACTTCTTCCAGGCCAAACGCCTGGAGCAGCAGGAACGCTACCTGCGCTTCGCCGAGACCCCCTACAGCCTGGAACCCAATTGCAAGGAATCTCCCGGCGGGCTGCGGGACCTCCAGGTGATTTTCTGGATTTCCCAGGCCAGCGGCTATGGCGCTGCCTGGTCGGACCTGGAACGCTGTGGCTTCCTGACCCGGGAAGAAATGCAGCACGCCGAACGCTGCGAGGACTACCTGCGCCATCTGCGCATCCGTCTCCACCTGCACCTGGGGCGGCGGGAGGACCGGCTGCTCTTCGACTACCAGAACGCCCTGGCGGCCCAGTTCGGCTTCGAGGCCACCGAAGCCCGGCGTGCCTCCGAACAGCTCATGCAGGAGTATTACCGCAACGCCAAGGCCATCACCGGCCTCAATACCATCCTGCTGCAGAACATCGGCGCCGCCCTCTATCCCCATCGCGACATGCCGCCGGAGATCCTGGACGACCACTTCCAGGCCGTGGGCGATCTCCTGGACGTACGCAGCGAATCGCTTTTCGAGCAAAAGCCCTCCGCCATCTTCGACGCCTTCCTGCTCATGCAGGAATTCTCCGACCTCAAGGGCATGACGGCCCGCACCCTGCGCGCCCTGTGGCGAGCCCGGGAACGCATCACGCCGGAATTCCGCGCCGATCCGGCCAACCGCGCCCTCTTCCTGCGCCTCTTCCAGAGCCCGCGGGGCCTGGTGCATGAATTCCGTCGCCTCAACCAGTTGGACATCCTGGGCGCCTACCTCCCGGCCTGGGGCCGCATCGTGGGCCAGATGCAGCACGACCTTTTCCACGTCTATACCGTGGACCAGCACATCCTCCAGGTCATGCGCAACCTGCGCCGCTTCACCATGGCGGAATTCGCCCACGAATATCCGCTCTGCTCGCGGGTCATCAGCGACTTCGACCGCCACTGGCTGCTCTACGTCGCCGCCATCTTCCACGACATCGCCAAGGGCCGCGGCGGCGACCATTCCGAACTGGGCATGGCGGACGCCCGGGAATTCTGCGCAGCCCACGCCCTGGACCCGGACGACAGCGAACTGGTCGTCTGGCTGGTAAAAAACCATCTCGTCATGTCCCAGGTGGCCCAAAAGGAAGACCTCACCGACCCGGACGTGATCTCCGCCTTCGCCGCCCGGGTCGGCGACTCCCGCCATCTGGCCGCCCTCTATCTCCTCACCCACGCCGACATCCGGGGCACCAGCCCCAAGGTCTGGAACAACTGGAAGGGCAAGTTGCTCGCCGACCTCTACTACCAGACCCTGCACCGCCTGGATCAGGACCACGCCCCGGCCCCCCACGGCATCATCGCCGACCGCCAGGCCGAGGCCATGCGCCTCTTGCGCTACTTTGCCCTGTCAGGAACGGTCCACGAGCGCCTGTGGAGCCAGCTCGACACCGTCTATTTTCTGCGTCACTCGGCGGAGGAAATCGCCTGGCACACCCGTTCGCTGCATTACCGCATCCACAACGACCAGCCGGTGGTGCGCGCCAAACCCAATTCGGAAGGCGACGGCCTGCAAGTCATGGTCTACACCCGCGACCAGCCTGACCTCTTCGTCCGCCTGGTCGGCTTCTTCGCCCGCAACGCCTACAACATCGTCGACGCCAAGGTGCACACCACCCGCCACGGCTACGCCCTGGACAGTTTCGTGGTCCTCGACGTGGCCGAGCGGGACAACGACCGCGAAATGGTCGCCTTCATCGAACACGAACTTGCCGAGCGCCTCATCCACCAGCCCCCCCCCGACACGCCCACCAGCGGGCGCCTGTCACGCCAGGTGAAACATTTCCCCATCGAACCGGAAGTCTCGATCCGCTCCGATGAAAAAGGCGCCTATTACGTCCTCAACCTGGTGGCGGCCGACCGCCCCGGCCTGCTCTACACCGTGGCGACCACCCTGGCCGAATTCGGCGCCAACCTGCACACCGCCAAGATCGCCACCCTGGGGGAGCGGGTCGAGGACGTCTTCCTGCTCAGCGGCGGCGATCTGGTGAGCAGCGGCAGCCGCATCCAGCTGGAAACCGAACTCATGGAACGCCTCAAAGTCTGACCGGCAAGCCTGCCGTCGTCAGCCGGCGACCGGGTTCGCTCGTTGAACCGGAAATGACTGGCGCGTGTTCCCTGCGCCCCCCCTGCCCCGGGAGTCCCCATGACCCGCTTCCGTTTCGTCTGCCTCGCCGCCGCCGCGCTGCTCCTCGCTCCCGCCGCCGGCGCCGACGCCTTCAAATGCCGCAGCCCGGACGGCCGCGTGGTGATCTCCAGCGAACCCTGCACCGCCGGCAGCCGCACCGAGACCGTCACCCCGGCGGAAAAAATCAGCCCCGAACAAAAGGCCGAAGCGGAAAAGCAATTGGCCCGGGAGCGCGAAGCCCTGGCAGAACGGGAACGCCTGCGGGACGACGACGCCCGGCGGGATCAGGACAGCCAGCGCCGCCTGGCCGAGGAAGAATCCGCCCGCCGCAGCCGCTGCCTGGAAAGCGCCCAGCGGGAACCCGACGCCACGCAACGTGCCAACCTCATCGCCGCCTGCCAGGGCACCGCCCCCGCGTCACCGGCGGTGGCCCCGCAACCCGTCTATGTGCCCGTAGTGCCGGTCCGGCCCCACAATCCCCGTGACGCCTGCCCGGGCGGGCGCTGCCCTCCTCCATCGCCGCCGCCCCCGGCCACACCGCCTCCCTCCCCCTCCGGTGGCCGCTACGCCCCCTCGGCCGACCCACCGCGCAAGAATTGCCAGCCGGTGGGCGGGACCATCCGCTGCGATTGAAGACGCTCTGTGGGGCCGGGGTGGCGGCCGCTCAGCACCCCGCGCTCAGCCCCCTCTCGCCCGCGCCTGCCGGGCCGCCGCCAGAAAGTCCAGCATGATGGGGCCGCTGTCGAGGAGATCCGGGCTGTCCCGGTGGAATTCCGGGTGCCATTGGAAACCCGCCACGTAGCCGGCCCCCTTCCAGCGGATGGCCTCGATGATGCCGTCGCCGGACTGCGCTTCCACCAGCAGATCGTTGCCCAGGCGGTCGATGGCCTGGTGGTGGATGCTGATGACCCGGCCGTGGAAGCGTCCGGGGTAGATTTCGGCCAGTCGCGTGTCGGGGATGAGGACGACCTCGTGCTGGTGGGCGTCGTAGAGCACCGGCTCCACATGGCGGGCGGCCTGCGGGCGCTGGGTGGCGATGTCCTGCACCAGGGTGCCGCCCAGGGCAACGTTGATGAGCTGATGGCCGCGGCAGATACCCAGCACCGGCTTGCCCTGGATGACGAATTCCCAGAACAGCTCGATCTCGTAGCGGTCGCGGACGCGGTCGCCGTGCCAATCGGCCCGTAGCGGCGCCATGCCGTAGCTCTCCGGCGCCATGTCGGCGCCGCCCTGGAGGATGAGGGCGTCCAGTTCCTGCACGTAGCTGCTGACCGAAATCGAGCGCCGCTGCACCCCGCCGCCGGCCTCGATGGTGGGCACCATAAAGGCCAGCGCCCCGTGGGCCATCACCCAATGGGCGATGGACTGCTCCAGGTATTGCAGGGTCTTGCCCGGGAAATTCAGCTCCCGCGGCGGTTCGTGCATGAGGCGGGCGGAAAGCCCGATGCGCAGGGGGCGGCCGTCGCCGGGTGTCATGTTCAGCGCCTGTAACGTGTCGGGGCGAACAGGGTGTTCACAGGCTCCCGGCCCAGCGCAGGCACTGCTGGCGCACCAGTTCCGGCAACAAGGGATCGGCGGCGTGGCGCTCCCGCAGCCAGCGGGCGTCGTTGCGCCGGGCCCGGGCGTCCGATGCCAGTTCGGCGATGGCGGCGTCGCAACCCAGTTCCACGGCATGGTGGCCGATACGGGCGATGAGCCGCGCCGCCTCGTCCCCCAGGGAAAGCTGCTCGCCGCTGGCCGGGTCCACCCAGACACCGTCCAGCCCGAAGCGGCAGGCCTGGAAGCGGTTGAAGGTATAGACCAGATAGTCGTCTTCCACCGGGCGGAAGGGCTTTTCGATCATCAGCCAGCGGGCCAGGGTCTGGATCAGCGCTGCCAACTGGGCGGCGCGGGTGATGCTGAGGGGCGTATCCATGACGCGGACCTCGATGGTGCCGAATTCCGGCTTGGGACGGATATCCCAGTAGAAATCCTTCATGCTCTCGACGACGCCGGTCCTGGCCATCTTGCCGAAGTATTCCTGGAACTCCGCCCAGGTCAGGGTGAAGGGCGCCCGGCCGGCCAGGGGAAAGGCGAAGATGGAATTGAGCCGCGCCGAATCGAAACCCGTGTCGGCATCCTGCACGTAGGGCGAGGAAGCCGACAAAGCGATCAGATGCGGCATGAAGCGCGACAGGCCGTGCAAAAGGAGCAACGCCTCGTCCGGCCCCGGACAGCCGATATGCACGTGCTGGCCGAAGACGGTGAATTGCTTGGCCAGGTAGCCATAGAGGTCGTTCAAGTGCTTGTAGCGGGCGCCTTCCGAAATGCGCCGCTCGCTCCAGTGCTGGAAGGGATGGGCACCGCCGCCGCAGAGGCCGATGTCGAGCTGCCGCGCCCCCCGCAGCAGGCCGTCGCGCAGGCCCGTCAGTTGCTCCAGGGCCTCGGCGTGATTGCGGCAGATGCCGGTGGCCACCTCGATCATGCTGTCGGTGATTTCCAGCTTCACGTCGCCGGCGAACTTCTGCTGTTCCAGCACCCGCAACAGGTCGTGGGCGGCGGGTACCAGGTCGTAGTCGTAGGTGCTGACGAGCTGGAGTTCCAGCTCGACCCCCAGGGTCAGGCAGCGGGAAGGGGCGAAGGGCTCAAGCATGCTGGCCTCCCGTTCCGTTGAATGTGGCTTCGCGGCAGGCCTTCAGCGCCCATTGCGTCAGCAGGGGGCCGACGATCTCCATCACCGTGATGGCGCCGGCCAGGGCCGAGGCCACCCGCGTGCCGAACTCCGGAAATGCCGCGTGCAGGCTGGCGGTGAGGAGAAAGGCGACTCCGGACATGGGCAGCAGCGCCACTCCCAGGGCGGCCGATTGGCGCAGGGATAGGCCGGAACGCCGCCCCAGCAGCACGGCGGCGCCAATCTTGGCCCCCGCCCGCAGTACCAGCAGCACCAAGGCGGCGACGCCCCCGGCTGCGATCAGGCGCCAGTCCACAGCCATGCCGTTCACCACGAAGAGCAGCACCACCAGCGCGCCACCGGCGGTGCCAAAATGGCGCGGCCACAGGCGCGGCCGGGCATCCCGGGTACGCAGGACGATCCCGGCCAAGAGGGGCACCAGCAGCGGCGAGGCGCCCAGCAAGTGGACCAGGGCCAAAGTGAGAAAGAGCAGCCCCAGCAGCAGCAGGGCACCGTTCTCGTCGCGCAGATCCAGCTTGCGCTGGGCGAGGCCGACGGCAAACGCCAGCACCAGGGCGAGAACGAAGGAGGTGGCGAAGGTGGCCAGGGGAAGCTGGGCGGCGTCCCATGGGTCACCCGTCTTCATGCCTTGCAGGACGCCCAGCAGGATATGGATCGTCACCACCGCATAGACCGTGCTCAGTGCCGAAAGCAGCAGCAGGCGCTCCGTAACCTGGCCCCGGGCGTTGAGTTCGGCGGTGACACGCATGATCACGGCAGGGGAGCTCACCATGCACACCGTCGCCACCGCCACGGAACTGCCCACACCGAGGCCGAGGGAGGCGCCTACGGCATAAACGGCGACGAAGGTGAGCCCAGCCTCGGCCAGGCTGGTCGCCACCAGCCAGGGATTGGCCAGGAGCCAGCGGGGGTTGATGCGGCTGCCCAGTTCGAAAAGCAGCACCGCCAGGGCGACTTCCATGGCCCGGTGAAAGACGCCCGACAGGCGCAGGCCGCTGGTATCGAAGCTGGCCGCGGAGGCAAAGAGCCCCACCAGGGTATAACCGACGATGCGCGGCCAGCGCAGATAACGGAAGACCGCCTCGCCCGCCAGGGGCGCCACCACCAGCAACAAGGCCACCCAGAAACTGTTGTCCAGGCGAAAGGGCCAGCCCGGAAGCAGCGAAAGAAGCGTCGCGAGATCGAAACTCATTCTGTCTCCTGAAAAAGACCACAGGCCGCGGGTGCGGCGGCGAGGAAAGGCAGAAAGACCGGCTCATGGGATCGAGCCGGAGGAACCTGGCGGAATGGTTTCGACCAGCTAGTGGGGGTTTGTTTGGGGCCGGTCGAAGGGCTGCCCGGGTCTGGTGCCCGGGGCGAGGAACATTATGGTCAAAAGCCCGCTGGACGGGCGTAACGGGATGTTACCGGGTCCCGCCGGGTCGGCCGTGCCACGGCCCCCTGCGGACAGGCCGGGAACTCTTCCGGCGACTTAAACCGACATGCCCAGAGGCAGCACGGCCTCCGGGTTGCCCACCAGGCGCTCGATCACCGAGCGGACCCGTCCCATGGCCTCCTGAAGCACATGCTCCAGGCTTTCGAAATGGATGCCGTGGGCACTGCTGCCGCGCCCGGCCGCGTGGTTGGCCACCACGTTGATGGCCGCGTAGGGCAGGCCGAGTTCCCTTGCCAGGACGGCCTCGGGCATACCCGTCATGCCCACCACGTGGGCGCCGTCCCGTTCCAGACGGTCGATTTCCGCCGCGGTTTCCAGGCGGGGGCCCTGGGTCGCCGCGTAAACCGCACCGTCCTTGATCTCCACTCCCACCGCAGCGGCCGCCGCGGCAATCCCCAAGCGCAGGATCTCGTCGTAGGGTTCGGTGAAATCGACATGGGTCACCGGCGACCCGACGCCGTCGAAGAAGGTCGCCTTGCGCCCCCAGGTGTAGTCGAGAATCTGGTGCGGCAGGACGATGTCCCCCGGACCGAGGTCGGCGCGGATCCCCCCCACTGAAGCCACCGAAATCACCCCCTTGGCCCCCTGCTCTTTCAGCGCCCAAAGGTTCGCCCGGTAATTGACGTTGTGGGGCGGAATGGTGTGCCCGTAGCCGTGGCGCGGCAGGAATAGCGCCGGCTGGCCGCCGATGCGTCCGAATACCAGGGCGCCGGAAGGCTCGCCATAGGGCGTGCGCACCACCTCGCGGTGGGAAACGTCCAGACTGGAAAGCGTCGTCAAGCCGCTTCCGCCGATGATTGCCAACATGGAAATTCCTTTCTGGTACTGGATGGCCTTCCCGAGCTACGCGCAGCGCGTGGCCAGGAGGGAGGCCAAAGTGGGGACCACGCTCTTCAGGGCTGGATGCGAACGCCGAATTTCGGCCAGATCGACCACGTTGCCCTCCAGCTTGCGATAGCGCGCGTTCTGCCGCTCGGCGGTGAAGGGAAGGTCGGCCAGGGTCTTGCCCAAGTGGTAGCGCACCAGGGTATCGCGGCCG
Organism: Betaproteobacteria bacterium; assembly: GCA_016720065.1. Classification (NCBI taxonomy): domain Bacteria; kingdom Pseudomonadati; phylum Pseudomonadota; class Betaproteobacteria; species Betaproteobacteria bacterium. The sequence goes on from JADJXY010000002.1 coordinate 1,017,340, forward strand.
ATATCCTTGGCCTGCCAGGGAATCGCCGTCCGATCGACGAAATGCAGGGACTGAATGCTCGGCGAGGCCGCCGCCAACTCCGCCACCGCCCGATGGACCCTCTCCCGATAGGCCGCCACCGCCTGACCGGCATCGCTGGGCAGGGCGCCGGTGGTCTCGGCAGGCGCGCCCATCAACCAGCACACCACGGTATCGGGGGCAAATTCGCCCAGGGCGGCCTGCAAGGCGGCGTCCGGCGCCACCACATCCCCCACCAGTAAACGCACTGCGGCCTCCGGCGGGAGCTTGTCCCGGGCGCGCTCAAGGCACTCGGGCAGGCTATCCACCGCCAGTACCTGGAGGCCCCGCCGGGCCAGGGCGACGGTTCCGAAGCCCACCCCGCAGCCCACCTCGAGCACCCGCCGGCCGGGCACCAGGGACGCCATCCACTCGTAATCGCCGCGGCGAACATAGCCCTCGCCCTCGCTCTCCCAGTAGGCGAGAAAATCCGTCACCGTCGCACCGCTCATGCCCTACTCCCCTTTCACGGCGTAGATCGCCGGCAAATGCCGCCAGGCGCCCCGCACGTCCATGCCAAAGCCGAAGACGAAGCGGTCGGGCACCGGCAGGCCCACGAAATCCGCCTGCACCGGCTTGGCGTGGCCATTCTGCTTATCGACGAAGACCGCCGTCAGCACCTCGGCGGCCCCCTGGCCGCGCAGACTGTCCTTGACCGCCGCCAGGGTCACGCCTTCGTCGAGAATGTCATCCACCACCAGGACGGTGCGACCCTTGACCGAGGTCCACGGCGCGACGCGCCATGAGAGCTTGCCGCCCTGGGTGTCCGGGCCATAGCGGGTGACGTGCAGGTAGTCGAAATCAAGGGGGAAATCGAGTTGCGGCAGCATCTGGCCGGCGAACATCAGGCCGCCCGTCATGACGCACAGGATGAGGGGGTACTTGTCGGCCAGGGCCGCCTGCACCTCGCCCGCCACCCGCGTCACCGCCTCCCGCACCACCTCCGGCCCGTGGATGAGGTCGGCGGCGGCAAGAATGTCCTGGGCTTCGTGGCGCTCCATCAGGCGCCCTCCCTTCCCCGGAGGTAGGCCGTAAACGCCTCGCCCACTTCGGGGTGGCGCTGGCCGAAGACGACGGTGGCCTGGAGGTAGCCGAGCTTGGAGCCGCAGTCGTAGCGCGTGCCCGCGTAACGGTAGGCGAGCACCTGTTCTTCTTCGAGGAGCTTGGCGATGCCGTCGGTGAGCTGGATTTCGCCGCCTGAACCTTTGCCGATGCGCTCCAGATGGTGAAAGATGCGCGGTGTGAGGATGTAGCGCCCCACCACCCCCAGGGTGGAAGGCGCCACCTCGGGTTTGGGCTTTTCGACGATGGCCTCGATGCGCTCCAGCCGCTCGGCCACCGGCGCCGCCTTGACGATGCCGTAGCTCCCGGTCTCGGCCAGGGGCACGTCCTGCACGCCGATGACGGAGCAGCGATAGTAGTCGTAGGTATCGGTCATCTGGCGCAGCACCGGCGGCTCGCCGTCGAGGAGATCGTCGGCCAGCAGCACGGCGAAGGGCTCGTCGCCGATCACCGGCCGGGCGCACAGCACGGCATGCCCCAGGCCGAGAGGCTCCGCCTGGCGGATGTAGATGCAGTTGATGTCGCGGGGAATCATGCGGCGCACGAAGTCGAGCATTTCGTTCTTGCCCCGGCTGGCCAGCTCGGTCTCCAACTCGTAGGCCTTGTCGAAATGATCCTCGATGGCCCGCTTGGAACGGCCGGTGACGAAAATCATGTCGGTCACTCCGGCAGCCACGGCCTCCTCCACCGCGTACTGGATGAGCGGCTTGTCGACAATGGGCAGCATTTCCTTGGGACTGGCCTTGGTGGCAGGAAGGAAACGGGTTCCCAGGCCCGCCACGGGGAAAACGGCTTTCCTAACTTTTTTCATTAACATTCCGCTTCAAGCAATTGAATAATTGGGGTAACAATAAACAAAACACCCCGGTCAGTGGCTAGCGCCAAGCATAGCAAGCAATTCCGTCTCCGTAATGACGGGAATGCCAAGTTCCCTCGCCTTGTCGAGCTTGGACCCGGCCTCTTCGCCCGCCACGACATGATCCGTCTTGCGCGACACCGACCCGGCCACCTTGCCGCCCGCAGCTTCGATCCTATCCCGGGCCTGGTCCCGCGTCAGCGTGGGCAGGGTGCCGGTAAGAACCAGGGTCTTGCCCGCCAGGACCCCGGCCGCGGCGTCGGCATCGGGCAGCAGGGCAAGGAGTTCCTGCCGCAGGGCCGCCAGCCGGGGCAGCAGGTCCCGCTGGACTGGGTCGTCCAGCCAGAGGCGCAGTTCGCCGGCCACTTCCGGGGGCAGATCCAGCGCTGCGACGCCTTCGCCCCCCAATGCGGCGAGGTCTTCCCCCCGGGGCACCCGCTCGGCCAGTTGCCGCGCCCGCAGGGGGGTCAGGCGCGGGATATCCAGGGCGGCGTAGAGTTCGGCCCAGCCCAGGCGCTCCCGCAGGCCGGCCACGGGGGCGTGCTCGTCGACGGGGGTAACCCCCGCGGCGAGAAGCGCATCCAGGGCCTCGGTGTTGCGGGCTTCCGCGAAGAAGTCCGCGATGGCCGCCGCCACGGTAGCCCCGATGTCGGGCAAGGCGGCCAGGAGTGGCGCCGGCGCCCGGCGCACCCGGTCCAGACTGCCCAGCCAGTCGGCCAGGGTCTTGGCGGTGGATTCCCCCACATGGCGGATGCCCAGGGCGAAGAGCAGGCGCGCCAGGCGCGGCGCCTTGCTGGCGGCAATGGCCGCAAGAAGGTTTTCCGCCCAGCGGGTGGCCACCGGTCCGCCACGGGACGCTTCGGCCCCCCCCCCGCCATCGCGCTCGTCGGCGAGGCGCTTCATGGCCAGCAGATCGTCCAGGTCCAGGTGGTAGAGGTCGGCGATGCCGCGGATGAAGTCGAATTCCACCAGCCGCTCGACGTAGCGCTCCCCCAGACCGTCGATGTCCATCATGCGCCGCCCGGCGAAGTGCAGAATGGCCTGCACCCGCTGGGCGCGGCAGGCAAAGCCGCCGGAGCAGCGGGCCACGGCCTCCCCCGCTTCCCGCACCACGTGGGCACCGCACACCGGGCAGGCGGCGGGCATGGAGAAGGGCTGCACCCCGGGAGGGCGCCGCTCGGCCAGGACCGCCACCACTTCGGGAATCACGTCCCCCGCCCGGCGCACGACCACGGTGTCGCCGACGCCCACCCCGCCCTTTCTGGCGATCTCGTCCTCGTTGTGCAGGGTGGCGTTGGTGACCGTGACGCCGCCCACGAAGACCGGCTCCAGCCGGGCCACCGGGGTCAGTGCCCCCGTACGCCCCACCTGGACGTCGATACCGGTGACGCGGGTCAAGGCCTCCTCCGGCGGGTACTTGTGGGCCACCGCCCAGCGCGGCTCCCGGGATCGGAAACCCAGGACTTCCTGCAAATCCAGCCGATCGACCTTGTACACCACGCCGTCGATGTCGAAGGGCAGGTCCGGACGCAGGCGCCCCATGGCGGCGTGGAAGGCAGCCAGTTCCTGCGGACCCCGCGCCACGGCGCGATGCGCACAGACCGGCAGACCGAATGCGGCCAGCGCGTCCAGGAGGGCGCCATGGGTAGCGGGCAGGCTCCAGCCGGAGACGGCACCCAGGCCGTAGGCGAAAAAGCTCAGCGGACGACTCGCCGCCACGGCGGGATCGAGTTGCCGCACACTGCCGGCCGCCCCGTTGCGGGGATTGACCAGGGTTTTTTCGCCCCGCTGGGCGGCACCCTGGTTGTAGCGCTCCAGGTCGTCACGGCGCATATACACCTCGCCGCGCACTTCGAGCAGCGCTGGCGCCCGACCGGCCAGGCGCAGGGGGATCTGGCGCAGCGTACGCAGATTCTGCGTCACGTCCTCGCCGGTGGTCCCGTCGCCCCGGGTCGCCCCCTGCACCAGCACGCCGTTTTCGTAGCGCAGGCTCACGGCCAGGCCGTCGAACTTGAGTTCGGCCGAGTAGTCCAGGGGGGGATCGCCCTCCCCCAGCCCAAGTTCCCGCCGCACCCGGGCGTCGAACTGATAGGCACCCCGGGCCTCGGTATCGGTTTCGGTCTGGATCGACAGCATGGGGACGGCATGGACCACCGGGGCGAAGGCGGCCAGGGGCTTTCCCCCCACCCGCCGGGTGGGCGAATCGGCCACGGCAAGCTCGGGGAAGGCGGCTTCCAGCGCTTCCAGCTCCCCATACAGGCGGTCGTACTCCGCATCCGGCACCAGGGGCGCGTCGAGGACGTAGTAGGCGTGGGCGTAGCGTTCCAGTTCACGCCGCAAGGCGCTGGCCCTTTCGGCCTGGGCCACGGAGGCCATGCCCAGCATCGCCGAAATCAGGAAAACAGCCGCAGGGCCTGGCTTCCCCCGGCCGGCAGGCCGTAGGCCGCCATGGCCGCCTGGGGCTTGGCCACGAATTCGCGCCGGATGTGGTCGATCTGGGCCTCGCTCAGGGGCTGCCGGTTGTCGTCGACCACGATGCCGTGCAAGGTCTCGGCGAATCGGCGCGCCAATTCGACCATCTGGTAGAAAACGCGCTCGCCGTGGTCGACCCGCGGCACGTCGAGGACGAAGGTCAGGCCATGGGTGCTGAGGGAACGGATTTCCTCCGGCGAAAACAGGGTGCTCTCCAGATTCTGCAAGCGAAACTGCACCCGCCCTTCGTCGTCGTAACGGGTGAACAGGCCGTCTTCGCCCAGGGTCATGCCGGCGGCCTCGGCCAGGGCGCGAATCTTGGTGCCCGAGAAGGGAGCGCCCTGGGCCACCAGATTGACGCCGATTTCCAGATCCACTTCGGCGCAGAAGCGGTCCAGTTCGGCGGCCTGGACGAGGACGCGGCTGGGCGGCATGTCGGCGACAGCCATCAGATCATCGGCCAGGGCCTGCATGGCACCCGTGAATACCGCTAGGTCGCCGTCCCGCACGGGTCCGCGTCGATCCGCCATTTGCAGGCCGATGCGCAGGCGGCGGTAGCTCAGTCCACCGTCGGGAACGATGCGCTCCCACTCCCGGCTGCGCTCATTGAATCCGATCCAATGCACGGCTTTGGCGATGCGCTCCAGGGCAGCCCCTTGGGAAGCGACGATCTGATGGGCTGGAACCGCCTCGACCAGTTCGAGGGTGACGATGAATTCCAGCCGCGGATCGAGCAGGGCCAAGGGGACTTCCCCGGCCGGAATCTCGGCCACCTCGTCCACGTCTTCCAGGGGCTCGACCCGTACCTTGAGCGGCTCGCCGTCGCTCGGGACGTCCACGGTCACAGCCCCCGCCGGGGGCTCGCTCAGACGCGGTTCGACGCGCTGCGCCGGCCCCGCGAGCGCATCGGCCGCGGGTGCCGCCGGGGCGGCGGCCGGGGTCTCGCCCCCCAGGAGCACGTCCGCGTGCCGCGATTTCATCACCTGATCCGCCAGTTTCCTGGCCTTTCTGTCCTGCCACACGTTGTAGCCGAAGACGCCGGCCACCGCCGCCGCCCCCAGCCCGATCAAACCCATTTGAAGCTCGGTCATTACGCCGCATCCCTCATCTTCAAGGCTTCCTGTATATCCACTTCCACCACGCGGGAAACGCCGGATTCCTGCATGGTGACGCCGACCAGTTGCTCGGCCATCTCCATGGCGATTTTATTATGGGAGATGAATAGAAACTGGGTCTGGCCCGACATTTTCCTGACCATGGTGCAGAAACGCTCGGTATTGCTGTCGTCCAGAGGGGCATCCACCTCGTCCAGCAGGCAGAAGGGCGCCGGATTGAGCTGGAACATGGAAAACACCAGAGCAATGGCAGTGAGCGCCTTTTCGCCCCCGGACAACAGGTGGATGGTGGAATTTTTCTTGCCGGGGGGCTGAGCCACCACCTGCACGCCGGCATCGAGGATTTCCTCGCCGGTCATCACCAGTTCCGCCCGGCCGCCCCCGAAGAGCTCGGGAAAGAGGCGCCCGAAGTGGCCATTGACCGTATCGAAGGTCGAGCGCAGGAGTTCCCGGGTCTCGCGATCGATACGCCGGATGGCGTTTTCCAGGGTTTCCATGGCCTCGTCGAGATCCGCCGCCTGGGCATCGAGAAAGCCCTTGCGTTCACGGGCGGCGTCCAGTTCCTCCAGGGCCGCGAGATTGACCGCCCCCAGCTCGGCGATGGCGTTGTGCAGCCGGGTCAGCTCCCCTTGCAGGGCAGCCGGCCGGGAATTGGCGGCCAGTTCCGTCACTTCCGGCGGCAGGGCGGCCTCGTCGGCCCCCGCTTCCACAAGTTGGGCCGCGAACTGCTCGGCCGACAACGCCGCCGCCTGTTCCTTGAGCTTCAACTCGCCGATGCGGGTCCGCAGGGGCTCCAGGCCTACCTCGACCCGCTGGCGCTGCTCTTCCAGGGCGCGCAAGGCGCCGGTCACCAATTCCAGAGCGTCCCGCGCCGCCGCCAGGGCTTTTTCCCTTTCTTGCCGCGCCTCCAGGGCCTGTTGCAACTGGTCTTCCATGATGTCCGGCGGCTGGGCCTCCACCTGCTCGGCACATTGGGCACGGTCGGCCTCGATACGGTTCAGTTCCCGCTGGGCCTGGGCCTGCTGGGCGAAGATGTCGTTCAGCTTGCCTTCGCACTCGCGCAAGGAGAACTGGGCTTCACGCAGGGCACGGTCGAAATCGGCATTGCGCTCCCGTTCGGCCCGCACGGCCCTTTCGGCCTCGTCCAGGCGGCTGCGGGCACCGGCCACCAGGACCAGGATGCGACTCAGGCCCTCGCGCACTTCGGCGATCTTTTCGTCCGCCGCCATTTCCCGCTCGCGCTCGCCTTCTTCCTCTTCCGCCAGGTCGGCCAGTTGCTCGTCCAGCCTGTCCTTCTGCTCGCGGTAGCGCTCGACGGCCTGGGCCAGTTTGAGGGTCTCGACCTGGACGGCATGGACCCGCTGCTGCCGGTCGGCCACGTACTGGCGGGCCTCGGCGATGGCTTCGTGAGCATCCTCCAGTTCCGCTTCCACCGCCCCCAGGCGCTCTTGAGCCGCCCGGGCGGCAGCCTCGCCGTCAACCAGACCCCGCGCCAGGGCCTCGATTTCCCGCTGCCGTTCCAGGAGGCCGTGCTCGCCCTTGTCCGGGGCGAAGAAGGCCACGCTTGAGCGGCCCACCAGATCGCCCCCCGGCGTCACCAGAACCATGCCCGGGGAGAGTTCGGCCCGCCGCGCCAGGGCTTCGTCCAGGGAACCCACCGTGTGGACGCCGGCCAGCCAGTCTGCAAGGACTGCGGCGATGGCGGCATCGTCGCAGCGCAGGCGCTCGATGAGGCGATCCCCCCCCAGGGAGAGGCCCCCGGCCGCGGGCAGCATGACCGTCAGGCGGGCGTCCGGCCGATCGTGCAGCCATTCGGCCAACTTGCCGGGGTCGTCGCAGGCGATGGCGTTGAGCCTCTCCCGCAGCACGGCCTCGACGGCATCCTCCCAGCCGGCTTCCACATGGATGCGCTTCCACAGGGGCACCGCATCGTTCAGCCCGTGCCGACGCAGCCATTCCGGCAATTTGCCGGCTTCCCGCGCCCGGGCCTGCATCTGCTCCAGGGCCGACCGCCGCGCCTCGGCGGCGGCAAGCTCCCGGCTATGGACCTGGAGCGCTTCCTGGGCGGTCTTGCGACCAGCCTCCAGGGCGGGAATCGCCGCCTGGGCATCGCCCAGTCTTTCCTGTTCCGCCGCCAGTTCCTCCCGCAGGAGGGCCAGTTCCTCCTCGCGCTCGGCGAGGTCGAGGGGATCGGGCTGGGCCAGCTCGGCGGTTTCCTCCCGCAGACGGTCCCGGCGCTGGGCGATACTCTGCAAGGCCCGCTGGGCATGGGACTTGTGGGTGAGTTCCACTTCCAGGCGCTGCTCGCCGTTGGCGGTGCGCGTACGCAGGCGGTTGAGTTCCTCCTGGGCCTGGGCGTGATTCTCTTCCACCTGGGGCGCCAGGTGCATCTGCTGGCGCAGGCGCTCGTCCGCCTCCTCGACCCGCAGCCGGGTGATTTCCTGCATTTCCTCCCAGCGCTGTCGGTCGGCGGCGAGTTTTTCCGCCGTTTCGCCCCAGTGGGCGAGTTCGCCGTCCAACTGGGCGAGGCGGCTTTCCAGCATGCGGCGCGAATCGCGGCGATGACGGATCTCCGCCTCCAGGCGGGCGACCTCGGCGTTGGCGGCGTACATGTCGCTCTGGGCCGCATGCAGCGATTCACCCGCGGCGAAATGGGCTTCCCGGGTGGTCTCGGCCCGGGCTTCCGTCTCCCGCAGGGCGGCCATCTGGCCTTCCAGGTCGGCTGCCGCCCGCTCCACCTCCAGGGCGGCCCGCTGCCTTTCGCCTTCCGCATCCCGTTTGCGCAAGAGCCAAAGGGCCTTCTGGCGCACCGCATGCTGGTCGTTGAGGCTGTGGTAGCGCCGCGCCACTTCGGCCTGGGATTCCAGCTTCTCCATGCGGGAAGCGAGTTCCAGGCGGATATCCTCGACCCGGGCGAGGTTTTCCCGGGTGTCGTCGAGACGACCCTCGGTTTCCTTGCGCCGCTCCTTGTAGCGGGTCACTCCGGCGGCCTCTTCCAGGAAGACGCGCAGGTCGTCGGGCTTGGCCTCGATGATGCGGGAAATCATGCCCTGGCCGATGATGGCGTAAGCCCGCGGCCCCAGGCCGGTCCCCAGGAAGAGGTCGGTGATGTCCTTCCTGCGCACCTTCAGATTGTTGATGAAGTAATCGGACTGGCCATTGCGGGTCAGGACGCGCTTCACCGCCAGTTCCGCGTACTGGGACCACTGGCCCGCCGCCCGCCCCAGGGAGTTGTCGAAAATGAGCTCGACGGAGGCCCGGGAGACGGGCTTTCTTCCCGTCGTGCCATTGAAAATCACGTCCTGCATGGATTCGCCCCGCAGTTCCGAGGCCTTGGACTCCCCCAGCACCCAGCGCACGGCGTCCATGATGTTGGATTTGCCGCAGCCGTTGGGCCCGACCACCCCGACCAGTTGCCCTGGGACGGATACCGAGGTGGGATCGACGAAAGACTTGAAACCGGCGAGTTTGAGCTTGGTCAGGCGCATGGAGACGATTCGGGCTGGGGGGCGGAAGCATCCTGCTCCGGCCGGGGGACTTGTCGAGACCTGCCCGCAAGGGGCGGCCCCGGGCGGAAAAACGCAGGCGGCGGCCCGGTCTCGGAAGCGGTCCGTATAATACCATCCGGAATCCAGGCGCGGCCCGCGACGGCACCCACAGGATTCCGCAGCGCCCGCAGCGTGTAACAAACAGGATTAACAATATTACGTAATATGTTGTTATGGATGAATTTTATCTAAATCGCGCCCTGGCGCTCGCGGCGGCCTCCGTTCCGCGCGGCGAAGGGGGGCCCTTCGGCGCCGTGGTCGTACGCGAGGGTGAAATCATCGGCGAGGCCTGGAACCAGGTGGTCGCTTCCCGCGACCCCACCGCCCACGCCGAGGTTCTGGCCATTCGCGCCGCCTGCGCCCGCATCGACCATTTTCATCTGGACGGCTGCGTGCTCTACGCCTCCAGCGAGCCCTGCCCCCTGTGCCTGGCGGCGGCCTACTGGGCCCGCATCGCGCGCATCGTCTACGCCAACCCACGGGCCGCCGCGGCCGCCGCGGGGTTCTGCGACCACGATCTGTACGAGGAATTCCGCGCTCCGCCCGAGGCACGGCGCCTCCCCGTGCAGCACCTCGCCCTGCCCGACGCCGCAGCCCCCTTTGCCGCCTGGACCCGGTTGGCCCAAAGAAAGCTCTATTGACCGCCGCTCGCCGCCTTCCCCGGCCCTCGCGCCCCGTCCTGGCCGCCCTCGCCCCAGCGATCCTGCTGTGCGCCCCCCTGGCGGCCCAGACAGTGGACTGCCATATCGACTATGGCGGTGAACACCGCGTTCTCACTGCCCGGCCAACGGCGACCCCCTACGCCGGGGAGAGCGTTCCTATCGGTTCGTACTTCCTTCTGCGCCTAGTGGTCGAAGACCCGGCAGCCGCCCAGGCCGCCTTCAAGATGTACGTGTATGCCGTCCCCGACGAGGGCCCCGTCCTCCTGCACCAGGCCGTGCATCCCCTGCCCCTGGCCGGCGGCGCGTCAGCCCGCTACGGCTTCACCGGGCTCAACTTCGTCTATGAGCCCTTGCGGGACGGCGAACTCCAGTACTGGTGCGCCCTCGCCTCCCCGGCGGAGGCGGCACGGTGAGGCCCCCCATGCGCGCTCCGGCCATGGCGCTGATCGCCCTTCTGGGCGCCACGCTGCCTCCCGCCCAGGCCGAGCCCCTGCGCCTGACCTTCGTTGGCGACGTGATGCTGGCCGATGGCCCCGGCCGGGTGATCGCCCGCGGCGGGGATCCCCTGGAGGCTTTCGCGCCCATCCTGGCCGAGGCAGACTACGTCATCGGCAACCTTGAATGCGCCCTGGCGGCGGCGGGAACCCCCCGCCCCAACAAGATTTTCAGCTTCCGCGCCGAACCCGCGGCGATGGCCGTGCTCAAGGGCCGCTTCCACGCCCTGGGCGTCGCCAATAATCACTCCGGTGACTACGGGCAGGAGGCCTTCCTGGAAACCCTGCAACGCCTGCGGCAGGCGGGCATCACCCCCTTCGGCGGGGGGCGCAACCTGGCCGAAGCTCACGCCCCCCTATGGATCGAGGCCCGGGGCCTGCGCGTCGCCGTCCTGGCCTACAACGAATTCAAGCCGCGGGCCTTCGAGGCCGGCCCCGACTGGCCCGGCGTCGCCTGGAGCGAGGACAGCCAGGTGGTGGCCGACATCCGGGCCGCCCGGGCCGCCGGTGCCGATCTCGTCATCCCTTTCATGCACTGGGGCTGGGAACGCGAGCCCCAGCCCGGCGAGCGGCAACGCCAGCTCGCCCGCCTCATGATCGACGCCGGGGCCGACGCCGTGGTCGGCGGCCACCCCCATGTCACCCAGGGCGCCGAACACTACCGCGGAAAACCCATCGTCTACAGCCTGGGCAACTTCGTCTTCGATGGGTTCGAATCCGCCGAGGCCCGCCTGGGCTGGGTTTTGCACCTGAAACTGGAAAAATCCGGGGTCGTCGCCTGGGAGACCCGCGCGGCCCGCATCGACGCCGACGGCGTCCCTCACCCTGCCCCGGGATTGGCTACCCCCTGCGGTTGGGCCGGGGAAGACAGCGTGCGGGAATGCCTCAACCCGGAGCCTGCTGCGCCGCCGGCCCCAGTGGCGGCTACGGATCAGTAGGCCGCGATGGCCGCCAGGGTCTCCTCGTCCAGGCAGCCCCGGGCGGCGGGAAAAACCTGCTCCTCCTCGAAACGGACGTGGCTCAGGAGCAGGTCGGCAAAACTTTCCAGGAGGGGTGCACTCGGCACGGCGAGGGCTGCTGCGGCTTCCCGCATGAGTCGGTGCTCCACCAAGGCGCGGCTGGTCAGTCCGGCGTGGCCGGCTTCCTTCATGGCGGGCAGAAGGAGGGCTTCTTCCAGGCGGAAGTGGGCTTCCAGTTCCCCTTCCATCTGACCGACGACTCTATCGGCCACGGCGGCAATGCGCTCGGTGTCGCCCCTGGCAGTGGCCTGCTTGACGTCCAGGGCAAGCTTCACCGCATGATAGTGGGCCTGGGACAGGGCAACGAACTCTCGCAAGGTTTTCATGGCCGCCATGCTAAAGGCTTAGGCGCTGGCGCCCTTGACCGAGGTCAAGGCCTTGCCAATTGGCATTCTGGAATCCGGGAATACCCCTACTGGTAGCGCAGGGCCTCGATGGGATCCAGCCTTGCCGCCTTCCGCGCCGGATAGAATCCGAAAAACACGCCCACGCCCGCTGCCACGGCGAAGGCCACCAGCACGGCGCCGCCGGAGATGACGATGACCATGTCGGTGATGGCATTGACCAGGAGCGCGATGCCGACGCCGAGGACGAGCCCGATCAGGCATCCGGCGATGGAAATGATGATGGCTTCGAGGAGAAACTGGGTGAGGATGTCCCGCTCCCGGGCGCCGATGGCCATGCGGATACCGATTTCCCGGGTGCGTTCGGTGACCGACACCAGCATGATGTTCATGATGCCGATGCCGCCCACCAGCAGAGAAACCGAGGCAATGGCACCCAGCAGCAGGGACATGGTGCGGGTGGTCTCTGCGGCGGAATCGGCCACCGCAGCAAGGTTGCGCAGGTAAAAATCGTTCTCCATGCCGTCCCGCAGGCGGTGGCGCTGACGCAGGAGCCCCACCATGGCTTCTTCCACCTGGGGCATGGCCTCGGCACTGACGGCCTGCACCATGATCATGCGCACCGATCCCAGGAAGGGTGTGCCAAAGACCTTGCGCTGGGCCGTCGAAAGGGGAATCTGCAAGGTGTCGTCCTGGTCCTGGCCGTTGAGGTTCTGGCCCTTGCCGGCGAGGACGCCGATGACGGTGAAGGGGCTGCCCTGGATGCGGAAGGTCTTGCCGATCGGATCGTCGTCCCCGAAGAGGTTCTTGACCACCGTCTGGCCGACGATGGCCACCCGGGTGGACGAACGCACGTCGGAATCGCTGAAGGCATGGCCGGCGACCAGGTTCCAGGAACGGGCATCGAGGTAGGCCGGCGTCGTCCCCACCACGGTGGAATTCCAGTTGTTCGAGCCATAGACCAGTTGCCGCGTGCCCTGGTGCACCGGGGCGACGGTCTGCACGCCGTCCAGTTCGGCGATGGCCTCCGCATCGGCGATGTTCAGGGTCGGCGCGCCGGCCGAACCGCTGCGCACGCCGCTGCTGGTGAAGGAACCGGCCAGGACGACGAACAGGTTGCTGCCCATGGTGGCGATGGATTGCTGTACCGCGTACTGGGCGCCCTGGCCGATGGCCATCATGATGACCACGGCACCGACGCCGATCACCATGCCCAGCATGGTCAGCGCCGTGCGCAGGCGGTTGGCGCCCATGGAGCGCCAGGCCTCGAAGAGCATGGCCTTCAGCATGGGGAACCCGCTCCTCCTTCCTCCTCCCGGCTGTCCGGCGCAGAGCGATCCTCTGCGAAACCCCGGCTTCCCCCCCCTTGTAGGGGGAGGAGAGGAGTGCCCTCCCCTTCAAGCCTGTCCCGAGCGCTGTCGCGGGCGGGAGGGCCAGGGTGGCGATGGGGCACCCTGGCGTCGCTGACGATGAGGCCGTCGCGAAAGCGCACCTGGCGTCCGGCATGGTCGGCAACGTCCTGCTCGTGGGTCACCAGGACGATGCTGATGCCCTCTTCGTTCAGGGCGCTGAACAGCGCCATGATTTCCTCGCTGGTGTGGCTGTCCAGATTGCCCGTGGGTTCATCGGCCAGAATCAGCGGCGGCTGATTGACCAGGGCGCGGGCGATGGCCACCCGCTGCTGCTGGCCGCCGGAAATGCGGCTGGGGAGCGACTGGGCGTAGTCCCCGAGCCCCACCTTGGCGAGCATCTCCCGCGCCCGTGCTCGACGTGCCTCGGCATCGACTCCGGCGTAGACGAGGGGCAGGCCGACGTTGTCCTCCAGGCTCATGCGCGGCAGGAGATTGAAGCCTTGAAAAACGAAGCCGATGGTCCGGTTGCGCAAGCGGGCCAGCTCGTCCTTGTCCAGGTGGGCGACATTGCGGCCGGCGAGAAAATAGTCCCCCGCCGTCGGCGTATCGAGGCAGCCGAGGAGGTTCATGAAGGTGGACTTGCCCGAGCCGGACGGCCCCATGATGGCGACGAATTCGCCCGCGTCGAGGGTGAGGTCCACGCCCTTGAGGGCGGGGAAGGGGCCAGCGGCAGTGACATAGGACTTGCTCAGGCCGGCGACGCGAATGACCGCCCCCCGCGAGCGAGCGCCGCCGGCAGAATTTTCAGGGGGGGCTGGATTTTCCGGGGGCGAGCGGTCCATGGCGATCTCCGGGTGCCTCAGAAGAGCCGCATCCCCACGCTGCTGGAGGATTTGACGACCCCGTTGGCATCGCCTATCGCCACCCGGGCCCCGGGCTGCAGGTCGCCGCCGGTGACTTCGGTGTTGCGGTTGTCGGTAATGCCCAGCTGGACGGAAACCGGTTTCAACTGGCCGTTTTCAAGGACATGGACGGTAGCCGAACCGCTGTCCCGCTTCTTGCGGCCGGCCCCGCCGCCCTGGCCGCCCGAAGGCGGCCCCATCGGCGCCCCGACGCCAGGACCGGAAGGCTGCCCCTGCCGTGCAGCCGCCGACGCCTCGCGTTCCTCCGCCGGTTTGAAGCGCAAGGCAGCGTTGGGTACCAGCAGCACGTCGTCGCGCCGGCTGACCGCAATGCTGGTATAGGCCGTCATTCCCGGCAACAGCAGTTGCTCCGGGTTATCCACGGCCACGCGGACGTTGTACGTCACGACGTTCTGCTGATTGGTGGGATTGAGGCGAATCTGCTTCACCTCGCCCTGAAAACTCTTGTTGGGGAAGGCATCGACGGTGAAACGCACCTTCTGCCCCTCCCTGATGTTGCCGATGTCGGCTTCGGCAAAACTGGTGTCGATGGCCATCTTGGAAAGATCCTGGGCAATCTGGATCAGCGTAGGCGTCTGGAAACTGGCCGCCACCGTCTGGCCGATATCCACCAGCCGCGCCACCACGGTGCCGGCCACCGGCGAGGTGATGACCGTGTAGCCCAGGTTCACCCGGTCCCGGTCGGCTACCGCCCGGGCCTGGGCCAACTGGGCCCGGGAGGATTTGAGGGTCTGCAGGGCCTGGTCGTACTCCTGGCGGGAAACATACTCCTTTTCGAGCAGCGCCTTCATGCGCGCCTCGTTGGCCTTGGCCAGGTCGAAGGAAGCGGCGATATTGGCTACATTGGCCGCGCTCGACCGGGCCTGGGCTTCAAGCAGCGACTGGTCGAGTTCGAGCAATGGCTGGCCCTTTTCCACCTTCTGGTTGAAATCGACATGGAGCCGACGCACCGTTCCGGAAACCTGGGTGCCCACGTTGACCAGGATGAGCGGCGTCAGGATGCCGTTGGCGGACACCGTCTGCACCACCTCGCCTTTGACCGCCTCCTGAAACTTGTAGCGCTGCTCCGGCGCCTGGGCGGCCCTGTCGCGGAAATACCAGAATCCGCCACCGGCGAGGGCGGCGACCACACCAAGGACCAGAAGGCTCCTGCCCACGGGAAGTTTATTCATGGCTTTCCTTCGCCCGCCGCTTGCAGCAGGCGGTAATCGAGGGCGCCCATGGCCTGGGCCAGGGTCGCGCGGTTCACGTTCCAGTCCAGGGTCGCCTGGATGCGCTGCTGGCGGGCCGAGGCCAGAGCGCTCTGAGCGGTGAGCAGATCGAGAATGCTGCCCAGGCCCGCTTTGTAGCGTCCCAGCGCCACCTGGGCCGAGGCCTCGGCGCTGGCCACCAGGTCGGCGCTGGTCTTCAGGGTTTGGGTCGTGGTGGAGAGCCCCTGCCAGGCCTTCCAGACGTCGAGGGCCACCTGCTTTTCCAGCCGCTCCCGCTGGGCCTCCCGGACATCCACCTGGGCCTCCGCGGCGCGCACACGATAGGGGGTGGCGAAGCCGGAAAAAAGCGGCACATTGACCGTCACCCCGAGGCTACCGCCCTTCGTGCTGACGCCGCCGACCTCCTGCCAGGTGGGTCCAGCCCCCAGACTGACCGTGGGCAACCCGGCAGCCCGGACCGCGTCCACGCCGGCCCGGGCGGCAGCCACCTGGGCTTCGGCCGCCTTGAGGTCGGGGCGGCGCTGCCGCGCTTCACCGATCAATGCCGCCATGTCCCGCTCGAAGGCCGTATCCGGCACCAGGGCGGGGATGTCGGCCAGGGCGTAGGGCTGCTGGGCGTCGAAACCCATGACGCTGGCCAGGGTACCGTAGGCCGTTCGCAAGTCGCCCTCGGCCCGGATGCGGTTGAGGGTGGCCTGGGACCAGGCAGTCTGGGACTGCAGGCGGTCGGCCGGGGTAGCGACGCCGACCTTGTAGCGAGTGTCGGCGGCGTCGAAGGCTTCGCGGGCCACCCGCTCCGCCTCCTTGAGCGCCTCCACGGAAGCCCGCCCGGCCTGGACGCCGTAGTAGGACTGCAAGGCCGCCAGAAAAATGGCCTGCACCGTGGCGTCCTGGCTCGCCGCGGCAGCGGCCAGGAGTTGACGGGCATTCTCCACGGTAGCGGCGCGGGTGCCAAAATCGAAAAGCAGCCAGGAAAGCGTCAGGGCCGCCGTGCGGGAGTTGCTGCCGGTGCCCTCGCTCCATACCCGGGCGACGCTGCCCTTGCCATCGAGGCTGGGCAGCCAGGCGGAACGGGCGACCCCCAGGTTGGCCGCCTGCACCCGGGCGTTGGCCCAGGCTTCGCGGGTAAGGGAATTGTTGCAGAGGGCCAGATCGACCACATCGATCACCCCCAGCGGCTTGGCCGGCAGGGCCGTGCCGCAGGGCATGGCCGTCACGCGCCCACCCAGGGCCGGCGAGGGTTTGAGGGGCACCATCGCGTCGGTTCCCAGGGGATCGCCGAAATCCCGGTCGGCCGCAAGCAGTTCACCGCACAGGGCGGGAACAACGACCAGAACAAGGGAAAGGGGAATGAAACGCATGGCGAGCCGAAAGCGTGAAGTTCGCCAGTTTAGCGACACCTGACCGGCCGGTCATTGCGGAATGTGTGACGGGTTGTGGCGGCGCCAGGGCAGCCATGCAGGAGTTCATGGCATGCCGTTGCACGCTTGCACCACGTTTACGGGCACGATCTTTTCCCCAGAAGCAGTTGAGCTTGCTGAACCCTGGGGTTCCGCCTTGAGGGCGTGTGACTTTCTTTTGCTTCGCCAAAAGAAAGTCACCAAAGAAAAGGCGACCCCAGGGTCGACGCCGGGCTGCGCCCGGTCCCTTGCGCCACTCGGGCTTCCGGGCGCCCTGCGTTGCTCAGCGTCTTCCATGGGGGGAGAGGCGTCCGGGCTCAAGGGCCGGGAAGCGTCCTTTGGCCGACTCCGCGTCGACGATGCGCTTGAAGCGGTACGGCCCTCCAGCCCGACCGCTTCTGGGGCCCTTGAGAGGAGCCGAGCAACGCAGGGGGCTTGGGGGAAGTCGGCTCGCGTTGTCTGAGCCCCCGAGAGGGGGCGAGTTTAGCGAGCCGCCCAAGCCCCCGAGTAGCGCAGGGTACCCCGCGCAGCGGGGCTCCGACCCAGGGGTGGCTTCTTCTTTGCCTACTTTCTTCTTGCCACTCAAGAAGAAAGTACGGCCGCGCATCAGGCGCGGAAACCATGGGTTCAGAAAAGCGGTCAGGCCGGGGAGCCACCGAATAGCCCGGCTTCTCCGGAAGCAGTGAGGTTTGCTGAACCCTGGGGTTCCGCCCTGAGGGCGTGTGACTTTCTCTTGCTTCGCCAAGAGAAAGTCACCAAAGAGAAGGCGACCCCAAGGTCGACGCCGGGCGTTGCCCGGTCCCTTGCGCTACTCGGGCATCCGGGCGGGTCGCTAAACTCGCCCCCTGCGGGGGCTCAGACAACGCGACCCGAAGGCCCCCGGAAGCCCTGCGTTGCTCAGCGTCTTCCATGGGGGGAGAGGCGTCCGGTACCGGACGGGTGTGCGCCTTCTCTGGCCGCATAGGTCCGGAGCGTGGGCGAGACGCGGTCGAACCATTCAGCCCGGCCGCTTCTGGGCCCCTTGAGAGGAGCCGAGCAACGCGGGGCTCCGACCCAGGGGGTGGCTTTTTCTTTGGCTACTTTCTTTTTGCCACCAAAAAGAAAGTACGCCCGCGCATCAGGCGCGGAAACCATGGGTTCAGAAAAGCGGTCAGGCCGGGGAGCCGAGGCAAAACTGGCGGACTCAGAAGACCGGCTCGGCTGTGGAGCCACCGAATGAATTTCCCGGCTTCCCCGGGGACAGCATCCGCCCGAAAACACCGAGGGATCCGTCCTCCCCCCGGAAGAGCACAATTCCCCTTGCTGCAATGCGATAAAATCCGCCCCCATGCTCTATTCCGCCATTCGCAAATTCTTCTTCGCCCTCGATGCCGAAACTGCCCACGGCATCGGCATGCGCGGCGTTTCCTTCCTCGACGCCACCGGCCTTGCCGGCCTGCTGGCCAAACCGGTGACACCCTGCCCGGTAACGGTCATGGGACTCAGCTTTCCCAACCCGGTGGGGCTGGCCGCCGGCCTGGACAAGAACGGCGACCATATCGACGGCCTGGCCCGCCTGGGTTTCGGCTTCCTCGAAATCGGCACCATCACGCCGCGCCCCCAGGCCGGCAACCCGCGGCCACGCCTGTTCCGCATCCCGGCGGCCCAGGGCATCATCAACCGCATGGGCTTCAACAATGAGGGCGTCGAGCGTTTGCTGGAAAACGTGCGGGCGGCGAAATTCCCCAATAAGGGAGGCATCCTCGGCATCAACATCGGCAAGAACGCCACGACGCCGATCGAGAACGCCGCCGACGATTACCTCCTCTGCCTGGACAAGGTCTACGACGCCGCCAGCTATGTGACGGTCAATATCTCGTCCCCCAACACCAAGAACCTGCGCGAATTGCAGAAGGACGAGGCCCTGGACGACCTCCTCGCCCGCCTCAAGGCGCGCCAGGAGCAACTGGCCCAGAAGCACGGCAGGTACGTGCCCATGACCTTGAAGATCGCCCCCGATCTCGACGACGCGCAGATCACCGCCATTGCCGACGCCCTCAAGCGCCACCGCATGGACGGGGTCATCGCCACTAATACCACGCTTTCCCGCGAGGGGGTCGAAGGATTGCCCAACGCCGCCGAAAGCGGGGGCCTTTCCGGCGCGCCGGTGTTCCGCAAATCCACCGATGTCCTGAAGAAGCTGTCCGCCGCCTTGCAGGGCGAACTGCCCATCATCGGCGTGGGCGGCATCCTGAGCGGCGCGGACGCGGCAGAAAAAATCCGCGCCGGGGCAAGTCTGGTGCAGTTCTACAGCGGCTTCATCTACCGCGGTCCGGAACTGGTGGGCGAGGTGGCGGAAACCCTGGCGCGTGTGCTGAGGAAAAGAGCCTAAGCCCTTATCCCGCGCGCGGTTGTTTGGCCGCTGCCAAAGCCCGATAATACGGGCCTTCCCCTCTTCCCCATTTCATGAGCCATTACCTTTTCATCCTCGTCGGCGCGGTGCTGGTCAACAACGTCGTGCTGGTGAAGATTCTCGGCCTGTGCCCCTTCATGGGCGTTTCCAAGAAGCTGGAAACCGCCTATGGCATGGGGGCGGCCACCACCTTCGTGCTGACCATGGCCACGGGGGCCAGCTACATCATCGACCACTACCTGCTCATCCCCTTCGGGCTGGAGTACCTGCGCACCCTGTCCTTCATCGTCACCATCGCCGCCATCGTGCAGCTCACGGAAATGGTGATCGCCAAGACTTCCCCCACCCTGCAGCAGACCCTGGGCATCTACCTGCCCCTCATCACCACCAACTGTGCCGTGCTGGGGGTGCCGCTGCTCAACGTCGCCAACAAGTTCAACTTCGTCGAGTCGCTCCTCTTCGGCGCCGGTAGCGCCGTCGGCTTCTCCGTGGTGCTGGTGCTCTTCGCCGGTATCCGCGAGCGCATCGAGGGCGCCGACGTGCCGCGATACTTCCGCGGGGTCGCCATCGCCATGGTCACCGCCGGCCTCATGTCCCTGGCCTTCATGGGCTTCGCCGGCCTGGACAGGTACCAATGACGGAACTCCTCCTCGCCATCGCCGTCATGGCCCTGGGCGCCCTCGTCCTGGGCGCCGCCCTGGGCTATGCCTCGATCCGCTTCAAGGTGGAAGGCGACCCCCTGATCGAAAAGATCGAATCCGTCCTGCCCCAGACCCAGTGCGGCCAGTGCGGCTACCCCGGTTGCCGCCCCTACGCCGAGGCCATCGGCAAGGGCGAGGCGGAAATCAACCTGTGCCCCCCGGGCGGCCTGGAGGGCGTGCAGAAGCTGGCCGACCTCCTGGGCCGTGAGGTCAAGCCCCTGGAAGTCGAGGCGCGGCCGCCCCAGGTCGCCGTCATCGACGAAAACACCTGTATCGGCTGCACCCTGTGCATCCAGGCCTGCCCAGTGGATGCCATCGTCGGCGCCGCCAAGCAGATGCACACCATCGTCGCCCCCCTGTGCACCGGCTGCGAACTGTGCCTGCCGCCCTGCCCGGTGGAGTGCATCGCCATGGTGCCCATCGGCGAGACCCTCGACAACTGGAAGTGGAAATACCCGGTCATCGCCATCCAGCCGGTCGCAACCCGGAAGGCAGCCTGATGCTCGACCTCTTCAAGTTCAAGGGCGGGGTCAAACCGCCCAGCAACAAGACGCAGTCGGTGGGCAAGCCCATTGCCCTGGCGCCACTGCCGTCGCGGTTGATCGTTCCCCTGCACCAGAGCATCGGCGGCACGCCGCGGCCCCTGGTTCAGGTCGGTGACCGAGTCCTCAAGGGCCAGATGATCGGCGAGGCCGACGGCTGGATCTCGGCCGCCGTCCATGCCCCCACTTCCGGCACCGTGGTCGCGGTGGAAATGCACCCCCAGCCCCATCCCTCCGGCCTGACGGCGCTCTGCGTGGTCATCGAACCCGACGGCCAGGAAACATGGATCGAGCGCCAGCCCTTGGACTACCGTTCCCTGGCCCCGGAAGCCGTGCGCGAAAGACTGCAGCAGGCCGGCGTCGTCGGCCTGGGGGGCGCCGTCTTCCCCACCCACGGCAAACTCAGCGCGTCCAGGACCGTGCCCATGGAGGAGCTGGTCATCAACGGCGCCGAGTGCGAGCCCTACATCACCTGTGACGACCTGCTCATGCGCGAACGGGCCGAGGAGGTGGTGCGCGGCATCGGCCTCTTCCGCGACCTCCTGCAACCGAAGAAGGTGCTCATCGGCATCGAGGACAACAAACCCGAAGCGGTGGCCGCCCTAGCCGCCGCCGTCCGGGCGGCCGGCGAGGACTTCGCCGTTGTCGCCGTGCCCACCCGCTACCCGGCGGGGGGCGCCAAGCAGTTGATCCGCGTGCTCACCGGCAAGGAAGTTCCGGCCGCCAAGCGCTCCACCGATCTGGGCGTGCAGTGCTTCAACGTGGCCACCGCCTACACGGCCTGGCGGGCCATCGCCCACGGCGAGCCGCTGCTGTCCCGCCTCGTCACGCTCACCGGCAATGTGCATGAGCCCCGCAATTACGAGGTGCTGATCGGCACCCCCATGGACGAGTTGCTCGCCCTCGCCCAGCCCAACCCCGATACCGACGGCATCATCATGGGCGGCCCCATGATGGGCTTTCTGGTCCCCGACCGCCGGGCGCCGGTGGTCAAGGCCACCAATTGCCTGATCGCCCACTCGCCCCGCCTCTTCCCTCCTGCGCCACCGGAAATGCCCTGCATCCGCTGCGGCGAGTGCGCCCGAGCCTGCCCCCACGAATTGCAGCCCTTCGAGATGTACTGGTTCGCCCGCGCCAAGAACTTCGGCAAGACCCAGGAATACAACATCTTCGACTGCATCGAGTGCGGCTGCTGCTCCTACGTCTGCCCCTCGCGCATCCCCCTGGTGCAGTATTTCCGCTTTGCCAAGAGCGAGATCTGGGCGCGGGAGCGGGACAAGAACGCCGCCGACGGCGCCAAGGAGCGTTTCGAGTTCAAGCAGCTCCGCGACGAGCGGGAAAAGGCCGAGAAAGCCGAGAAGCTGGCCAAGGCCGCCGCCGCCCAGGCGGCCAAGAAGGCCGCCGAGGCAGCCGCAGCGGAGGCGGCTGCCGTCTCCGCGGAAGCCGCCCCCCTGGCGGCTGACACCGCTCCGGCCGGCGCTGCTCCCACGGGGACCACCGCATCCCCACCGGCAGCCCCTGCCCCGACCGACGCCGAGGCGGCCAAACGCGCCACCATCGAAGCCGCCATGGAACGGGCCCGGGCCCAGCGGGCGGCCGCCCAGCCCCGCAACACCGAAGCCCTGAGCCCGGCCCGGCAAGCGGAGATTTCCGCCATCGAGGCCCGCCGCGAAGCTGCCGCCCCCCCTGACGAGAACGCGCCCTGATGTTCAGCACGCCCCCCTATCTGCTCAAGGACGCCAGCGTCAGCCGGGTCATGACCCAGGTCTGCCTGGCCCTGCTTCCCGGCATCGCCGCCTATGCCTGGCTGGTGGGTCCGGCCATCCTCATTCAACTGGCCGTGGCCAGCCTCGCCGCCCTGCTGGCCGAAGCGCTCATGCTGCAAATCCGGGGGAAGCCCCTGGCGCCCTTCCTCGCCGACGGCTCGGCGGTGGTCACCGCCTGGCTCATCGCCCTCACCTTCCCGCCGCTCGCCCCCTGGTGGCTGGTGGCGACCGGCGTCTTCTTCGCCATCGTGGTCGCCAAGCACCTCTACGGCGGCCTGGGCCAGAACCCCTTCAACCCGGCCATGGTGGCCTTCGCCGTCTGCATCGTCTCCTTCCCGGCTCTCATGTCGCAATGGCCGAACCAGGGCCTGCACCTGACCCTGGTGCAGCAGGCGGACATCATCTTCGGCTTCGCCCCCCGGGTGGATGCCCTCACCAGCGCCACCCCCCTGGACGCCCTCAAGACGGCCCTGAAGCTGGGCGCCGAGAGCAGCGTGGACGTGCCCTCACTCCTCGCCAACCAGGACATTTACGGCAATTTCGCCGGCCGCGGCTGGGAGTGGGTTGCCCTGGGGTATTTCGCGGGCGGCCTGTGGCTGTGGCTGTGCGGCATCATCACCTGGCAGGTGCCGGTGGCCTTCCTCGCCGCCCTCGCCGCCATTTCCGGCGCCCTCTGGCTGTACGCGCCGCAATCCTTCGCCAACCCGCTCTTCCACCTCTTTTCCGGCGGCGCCATGCTGGGGGCCTTCTTTATCGCCACCGACCCGGTTTCCGGATCCACCACACCGCGCGGCAAGCTCATCTTCGGCGCCGGTGCCGGCCTTCTGGCTTACGTCATCCGCGTCTTCGGCGGCTACCCGGATGGCGTGGCCTTCGCGGTACTCATCATGAACATCTGCGTGCCGGTCATCGACCTGTTCACCCAGCCGCGCATCTTCGGCATGAAAGGCAAGTCGTGAGTCAGGCGCGGGCGTATTCAGCCACCGGCATGGCCCTGCGCACGGCGGTCATCCTGTTTCTCTTCGTCGTCCTGTTCACCGGGCTCCTCTCCGGCGCCTACCTGTGGACCAAGCCGGCCCTGGAGGCTTCCGCCATCGAGGAGAAAATGAGGCTGATCGACGAAGTCCTGCCGCGCACCGAATACGACAATCGCCTGCTGGAGGATGCCCTTGCCCTGCCGCCGACCCCGGCCCTGGGTATCGACGAAGCCAGCACCGTCTATCGCGCCCGGCGCGGCGGCCAGCCCGTCGCTCTGGTGTATGAGGCCGTGGCCCCCGACGGCTATTCCGGCAAGATTCGCCTCCTCGTCGCCCTGCGCGCCGACGGCACCGTGGCCGGCGTGCGCGTCACCCAGCACCGGGAAACCCCGGGCCTGGGCGATTACATCGAACCCAAGAAGGACAAGAACAAGACCCGCCCCTGGATCACCCAGTTCAACGGCCTGTCGCTGGCAAGCACCGAAGCCAGGGCGTGGAAGGTGAAGAAGGACGGCGGCCGCTTCGATTCCGTGGCCGGCGCCACGGTGACGCCCCGTGCCGTGGTGCGCGCGGTGGCCAAGGCCGTCCGTTTCGGGACGGAGAACCGCGAACGCCTGTTCGCTCAGGCTGATGGAGGCAAGCCATGATGACCCGCGACGAGTTCCGCAGCATCGCCCGCAACGGCGTCTGGAAGCAGAACACCAGTCTCATCCAGATCCTCGGCCTGTGCCCCCTGCTCGCCGTCACCACCAATGCTGTGAATGGCATCATGCTGTCCCTGGCCACCATCCTGGTCATGGCCCTGGCCAATGTGGCGGTGGCCAGCCTGCGCAATTTCATCCCCCACGAAATCCGCATCCCGGTCTTCATCCTCATCGTCGCCGCCCTGGTGACGGTGGTCGATCTGCTCTTCAACGCCAATCTGCACGAGCTTTACCTGGTGTTGGGCATCTTCATCCCCCTGATTGTCACCAACTGCATCGTGCTGGCCCGGGTGGAAGCCTTCGCGGCCAAGAATCCGCCCCTGCAATCGACCCTGGACGGCGTTTTCATGGGGGTCGGCATGTTGTGGACCCTGGCCGTCCTGGGCGGGCTGCGGGAACTGATCGGCAGTGGCACCCTGCTGGGGGGCATCGACCTGGTCTTCCCCGCGCTGCAACCCATCCAGGTGCTACCGGCGGAATACCCGGGGCTGCTCTTCATGTTGCTGCCCCCCGGGGCCTTCATCCTGCTGGGCTGCATGATCGCGTGGAAGAACTGGGTGGAAGATCGGGCCGCTCGCCGCGCAACCCTTGATGCGACAGCCTTCCCCGCATCGGCACCCTGACCCCGGAGCAACCAGGATCGATCAGCTCGGAATCGCCATGGTGACGACACAGTTCTTGCCACGGCGCTTGGCCTGGTAGGCGCCGTCGTCGGCGCGGCGGATGAAGCTCTCTACGCTCTCGCCCGCCACCAATTGGGTGACACCGATGCTCACGCTACACCGGATCATCCCGCCCGCAGCCGGGCGTATGGGCGTTTCGGCAAAACTGTGGCGCAGGCGCTCCGCCACCAGGGCCGCGGCCTCCAGCGTCGCCTCGGGCATGATCGCGGCGAATTCCTCGCCGCCATAGCGGTAGGCGCTGTCGGTGCGCCGCAGACAATGGCCGATGACCCCCGCGAGAACCTGGAGCACCAAGTCTCCCTGAAGGTGGCCGTAAGTGTCGTTCACCTGTTTGAAATTGTCGGCATCGAGGACGATGAGCGACAGGGGCCGACCGTAGCGCTGAGCGCGCTCCACTTCCTCGTGCAGGCGCTCGTAGAAATGGCGGGAATTGTAGAGCCCGGTGAGGGCGTCGGTGACGCTCAGGATGCGGTAACGCTCCTCGCTCTCCCGCAGGGCGATTTCGGTGCGGCGCCGCTCGGTGAAATCCTGCAGGGTTTCGATGGCGCCGACCACTTCGCCCCGGCTATTGCGCAGAGGCGCCGCCGTAAAGTAGAGCCAGCAGCCCCCCTCGCCGAAATTGGGGAAAAAGTCCTCCGCTTCGTAGGCGCCCTCGATCAGGGGTGAAGGCCGGTACTTGCCGCGGTAGAACTCCTGCACCGTTCCCTCGCTGGCCCGCTCCAGGACCAGGTCCGCCATCAGCGGCCGCTGGGTCGGATAAAAGGGGCGCCACTGGTCGCGCGTGCCCACCACGTCCCGTGCAGCCACGCCGGTAATCGCCTCGCAGGCGCGATTCCAGTGGGAAACGCGGTGCTCGCGGTCGATGACGAAAGTAGCCACCGAACTGCCCAGGACGATCTGGGCAAGCACCCCCTCGCTTTCCCGCACGGCCGCCTCGGCATCATGGCGGTCGCTGACGTCCTGCAGGGTCTCAATGGCACCGACGATACGCCCCTCGCCGTCACGCAGGGGGGCCGCGGTAAAGAACAGCCACTTGCCCGACTCGCCCATGGACGGAAAAAAAATCCTCCGCCTCGAAAGCGCCGTCGATCAGGGGAGCGCGGCGGAATTTCCCGTGGTAGTAGTGATCGACCGAATCCTCCAGGGCGCCGCTCACGATGAAATCGGCCAGAATGGGACGCGCACTGGTGTAGAAGGCCCGCCACTGCCCATCGGTACCCACCATGTCGGCCGCCTTGAGTCCGGTCAGGACTTCGATGGCCCGGTTCCAGTGGGTCACCCGGTGGGCGGCGTCGATGACGATGGTCGCCACGGGATTGCCCTCGACAATCTGGGTCAGACTGTCGAGGCCGAGGGAGGGCGGAATATCCAGGGGAGACGACACCGGGCTACGCTAAAGGTGATAATGACGGCCAATATGACGCAAAAGCCCGCTGCCTGACAAGCCCGGCGAATGGATTAACACATGCAGCCCCTCCTCGTCCGCCAACTCTATACCCGCCTGCGGGATGCCAACCCCGCCCCGCGCACCGAGCTGCACTACGACGGCCCCTTTCAACTTCTGGTCGCCGTCATGCTCTCGGCCCAGGCCACCGACGTCAGTGTCAACAAGGCGACGGCACGCCTCTTTCCCCTGGCCCCGACACCCGCCGCCCTGCTGGCCCTGGGCGAGGAGGGCCTGGCCGAGGCCATCCGCACCATCGGCCTTTACCGCAGCAAGGCCCGCCATGTCATCGCCACCTGCCGCATTTTGCTCGAACACCACGGCGGCGAAGTTCCCGCCCGGCGCGAGGCCCTGGAGGCCCTGCCCGGCGTGGGGCGCAAGACGGCCAATGTGGTGCTCAACACGGCCTTCGGCCAGCCGACCATCGCGGTGGACACCCACATCTTCCGCGTCGCCAATCGCACCGGCCTCGCCCCGGGCAAGACTCCGCTGGAAGTCGAAAAGCGGCTGCTGCGGACCACGCCGGCGGAGTTTCGCCAGGATGCCCACCACTGGCTGATCCTGCACGGGCGCTACGTCTGCAAGGCTCGCAAGCCGGAATGCGAACGCTGTCTCCTGGCCGACCTGTGCCCCGTGCCAGGCGGGAAAAAGAATTCCCTCGCCCGATGAAAGCCGGCTCCGGACTGGCCAGTGCACCCCTGGCGGCGCCAGCCCTGGCTGCCGACGCCGTGCGGCGTGCCATCGCGGCCGCCGGGGGAGAGCGGCCAAGCCGTGTGTTTCTCTTCCTTTCGGCCCATTTCGCCCGCCAGGCGCCCCGCGCCATCCAGGCCGCCGCGGGCGCCGCCGGGGGTCTCCAGGTATCCGGCATGCTGGCCGAAGGCGTCTTCACCGAGGCGGGCTGGCGCCTGGATCAGCCAGCGGTGGCGGCCCTCGTCCTGGGTCAGGCCGGTGCGGGCCCCCGCCCCTCCCTCGTCCAGCCGCAACTCGCCTTTTGTGGCGGCCCTGCATTTCCCCCACCAGGGGCCGACGCGGCTCCCCGCTGGGGTCTGACCTGCCGCGATGCCCTGGTCTGGCACGACGCCCGCCTCTGCGCGCCACCCTGCGCCGAGATCCAGATCCCAGGGCACGCCCTGCTCGGCGCCCTGTCCACCGGGCTGCACGCCTTGGGCGAGGCCCAGGAGGTCACCGCCGTGCGCGGCCACGATGTGCTGAACCTGGCGTCGGCCAGCGCCGCCGACAGCCTGCGCCGCGCCCTTCCTCCAGGCCTGCGGGACCGCAGCCCCCTCCCCGTTCATCTGGTGGCGGCCTGCGAAGACGGACTGCCCCCCATCCCCATCCTGACAGCCAACGGCGACGGTTCCCTCTGCCTCGCCCGCCCGCCGCGGGTCGGGGCGCGGCTGCAGTGGGCACTGCGCCAACCGCTGACGGCAGCCGCCGACATGGCCGCCAGCCTTGAGAGCCTGGCCGCCCGGTGTCAGAATCCTGCCTGCGCCCTGGTCTTTTCCTGCATCGGTCGCGGCCCCCTGTTCTACGACGGTGAAGACCGCGATCTGGCGGCCCTGCGCCGCCGCTTCCCGGGCCTTCCCCTGGCCGGAGCCTACGGCACCGGCCAGATCGTTCCCTGGAACGGCGGCGTTGCGGTGCTCCAGAACAGCGTCGCCACCGTCCTCTTCGAGCCCTGCCATGTTTAATCCTTCCCGCGATCAGGTACGCCATTTCTTCTGCGAAGTCTGGCGCAAGCATCGTGACCGCCTGCCCCTGGCCGGAGCGGAAATCGCCGCCGCCGACATCGTCGGCCGCCACCCCGAATATCACAGCCTGCTCTCCGACACCGACGGCGCCCTGAGCGCCGAGTGGACGCCGGAGGCCGGGGCCATGAACCCCTTCCTGCACCTCTCCCTGCACCTCGCCATTGTCGAACAGGTGAGCATCGACCAGCCCCCGGGCATTCGGGCTGCTTTTGAGGCCTTGCGCCTGCGCCTCGACCCCCACGCCGCCGAGCACGTCGTCCTCGAAGCCCTGGGCGAGACCGTCTGGCGCGCCCAGCGGGAAGGCCGCCCTCTGGATGCGGAAGCCTATCTCGACTCCCTGCGCCGGGCAGCCAGCGCATGAGACTCGGGCCGTCTTTCCCACTACACTGCTCCCCATGAAAAGACGCGATCTCATCAAGGCCCTGGGGGCAGTACCCCTCACCGGTGTCGCATCCGCCGCGGCCAACGGTGCCAAGCCGGGTGGACAGGGCCTCTACCGCGTATCCGGCAGCGTTCTGATCAACGGCAAGCCTGCCAAAGAAGGCAGCCCTGTGCGTCCCGGCGACACCGTGGTCACCGGCCCGGGCAGCGAAGCGGTCTTCGTCGTCGGACAGGACGCCTACCGCATGCGCGGCGAGTCCCGCGTCGCCCTGCTCGGCGACTCCGTGAAGAGCGGCCTGCGGGTGCTGACCGGCGGCCTGCTCTCGGTTTTCGGCCGCGGCGAGAAGCAGATATTCACCCCTTCGGCCACCATCGGCATCCGCGGTACGGGCTGCTACATCGAGGCGTCCCCCGAGCGGGACTATTTCTGTCTCTGCTACGGCACCGCCCAGGTGGTGCCCAGCGCGGCGCCCCAGCAGGCGGAAACCATCACCACGACCCACCACGACCATCCGCTCTACATCCTGCCCGACGGCCGCCGCAGCATGGTCCCGGCCGGCGTCGCCAACCACGGCGACGCCGAACTGGTGGAACTGGAATCCCTGGTGGGCCGTACGCCGCCCTTCCACGGCCTGGTGCCCTCGGCCTACTGAGCGCCCGTTTTCCCTGCGACCTCCCGACGGGATTGCAGGCAGGCGCTCTACCCCGCTGGATGTCAGGCAGGCAGGGTGTAGTTGTTTTGCCCCATGAGATCTACACCGCACTCCAGGCGTTCCACCCAGTCGATGAGCTGAGCGCACATCGCCTTGCCAACGAAGCGGCAACCGTGCTGAGGAACGATTTGCTCGATGTCGAGCTGGCGCACCATGGCTGCCCAGTAGCGGCAAATTTTTCCCGCCACGATGTAGCGCCGATGGAAGCCCTCCATATGCCGGACATGGGCGGCAAAATCCTTCACCGGCTCCGCCGCGGCACGGTGATCCACCAGAGAGGTGCCGAGGTCGCCGGAAAAGAGGATGCGCGCCACCGGATCGTAGAACTGGAAATTGCCTTCGGCGTGCAGGAAATGGGCCGGGAGGGCCAGCAGCTTGCACTGGCCCAGAAGGATGGCCATTCCTGGATCGGGAATGCCCACGATGCGGGCCGATACGTCACGCCCGGTGGTGAAATGGGGAACGAAGCGGGTCCACAGACTGGAAATCAACACCTTGCACTGGGACGCCACGAACCACTTGTTCACCGAGGCGATGATGTCGGGGTCGGGGTGCGAAGCCAGGATGTAGTCGAGATCCTTGGACGAGAAGTACTTCTGCATGTCCATGAGGAGCCCGGTATAGGTCATGTTGCCGCCCGGATCGATGAGGGCACCATGGCCGTTTCGACCACCAGGAACTGATTGCACTGCACCACCGGCCCGGCGGTGTCGTCGACGAGGTCATAAAAGGCGTGGACGATGTGGGAACCGTCGTTGTAGAGCTCCACGGCCATGGGACTTCTCCAGAAGGACTAATCCGGGGAGACTAGTCCCTGCCCTTGGCGGGCGTCAAGCTTCGTCCGCGGGCGGCGCAACCTTGACGATTTCGTCCAGGGACGTGAGGCCGGCGGCGACCTTCATGGCACCGGATATCCGCAGGGGCCGCATGCCCTCGCGGTAGGCCACGTCGCGCAGCTTGGCGAGCTCGGTCTGGGGCTTGATCAGTTTGCGGATTTCCGGCGACATCAGGAGGATTTCGTACAGCCCTACGCGGCCCATATAACCGGTCATGCGGCACTCCAGGCAGCCGACCGGCTGGTGCACGGTGGCCGGGTGATTCGACTTCCAGGGAGCGACCAGGGAATTCCAGGTGTCCCGCTGCTCGTCCCGGATCGGGTAGGGCTTCTTGCAGGCGGGGCAGAGGGTGCGCACCAGACGCTGGGCCATGACTCCGAGGACGGTGGAATTGATGAGGTAGGCCGGGACGCCCAGGTCGAGCAGCCGGGTGATCGCCGCCGCCGCATCGTTGGTGTGCAGGGTAGACAGGACCAGATGCCCGGTCAGCGCGGCCTGAATGGCCATTTCCGCCGTCTGGAGGTCACGGATTTCGCCGATCATGATGATGTCGGGATCCTGGCGCATGAGCGAGCGCACCCCATCGGCGAAACCCAGATCGATGGCCTGCTGGACCTGCATCTGGTTGAAGGCCGGCTCCACCATCTCGATGGGATCCTCGATGGTGCAGACATTGACTTCCGATGTCGCAAGCTGCTTGAGGGTGGTGTACAGCGTGGTCGTCTTGCCCGACCCGGTCGGCCCGGTGACCAGAATGATGCCGTTGGGCGCCCGGGTCATCTGATTCCAGCGCCCCAGATCCTCGGTGGAGAAACCCAGCTCGCGGAAATCCCGCACCAGGACATCCGGATCGAAGATGCGCATCACCAGCTTCTCGCCGAAGGCCGTGGGCAGCGTCGACAGGCGCAGTTCGACTTCCTGGCCGTCCGGCGTGCGGGTCTTGATGCGCCCGTCCTGGGGGCGGCGCTTCTCGATGACGTCCATGCGGCCAAGGAGCTTGATGCGACTGGTCATGGCGTTCATGACAGCCATGGGAATCTGGTACACCTGATGCAGGATGCCGTCGATGCGGAAGCGCACCAGGCCGACTTCCCGCCGCGGCTCGACATGGATGTCCGAAGCCCGCTGGTCGAAGGCATACTGCCATAGCCAGTCGACAATGTTGACGATGTGCTGGTCGTTGGCGTCGTAGGTCCGGTTGCCCTTGCCCAATTCGACCAGTTGTTCGAAGCTGGAAAGGCCTGAATTCCCATCGCCCTTCTGGTTGGCTTTCTTGACCGAGCGCGCCAGGCTGAAAAACTCCACCTGGTAGCGGGCGATGTCGAGGGGATTGGCGAGAACCCGGCGAATTTCCTTGCGCAGGATGGGCTTGAGTTCCGCCTCCCATTCCCGCAGAAAAGGTTCCGCCGTTGCCACCACCACTTCGCGGGTGGTGACCTGAACCGGCAGGATCGTGAAGCGGGTCGCGTAGGCTGCCGACATGACCTCGGCCACACCGGTGAAATCGATCTTCAGGGGATCGATGTGGTAGTACGCCAGCCCGAGCCGGCCTGCCAGCCATTCGGTCAGGTTTTCCAGGTTGAGGGGGCGGAGGGGCTGGGTGGCGCTGCGCCACTTCTGATCGGCGACCACGACCAGGGGATGGGCTTTGCCGCCCTGCAAACGGCGCTCGGCGCGCAAGGCATCGGCGTCTCCCTTGGCCACCAGCCCGTCCTCGACCAGAAATTCCAGAACCTCGGCGAGGGTGAGGCGGTGCTCGTGGGCATTGGGCAGGGGACTGGGGGCCGCAGTCCCCGGAGTGGCGGGCGCGTTCATCGGCGGACTATAACATGGCCTCCCGGCCCATGCAGACAATCCCCACGGCATGGCATAATGCTCGTTGGCCTCAACCCCATGGGTGATCCATGAGCAAAGTTCCTCCCCCAGAAACCCCTAAAAAGCCAGCCGGCAAGCGGGGCACCGACCGCCGCAGTGGCAAGAACGTCTCGGCACCGCCCTATTCCACCCGGGAGGGACTGGTGCTGGAAGACCGCCGCTCCCACCTGGAACGCCGCGCCTGCTGGGTCCGTTCCATTGCCATCGATATGGACGACACCCGCACGGAAGACTGAGAGTCTCTGGAAAATCCCGCTTACAACTGCCGGCGGCGCGCGGCAAAACCGCTTTCTAGAATGGGTGTGAACTTTCAACCCACCCAAGGGAGCCATCATGAAAACCACTCGCAAACTCTGCTGTACCGCCCTGCTGACCAGCCTCTTGCTCGGTTCCGCCCTCGCCCAGCCCGGCCCCGGAATGGGGGGAATGCAGGGGCCGGGAGCCTCCGGCCCACCGGCCGCTGCCAAGACCGCCCCCCGGGACTGTAGCCGCGCTCCGTCCCCGGAACGCTGCAAAGCCCGTCAGGAAGCCCGCACCCAGGCCCTGGAGGCTTGCAAGGACAAGGCCGGCCCTGAGCGCCACGCCTGCATGCAGGACCACAGGCCGGCGCCCGACTGCGCCAAGGCCCCCAACCCGCAGCGCTGCGAAACCATGCAGCAGGCCCGCGAGGCGTGCAAGGGCAAGGTCGGACCCGAACGCCGGCGGTGCATGGGTGGCGCTGCGCAGGCCAAATAGGCGCTGTGCCCCGAGCCTGTCGAAGGACGGTTGGGCACGGGCTTCGACGGGCCTGACCTGCGCTTTGTCGAAGGGCTCAGGAATGTTGCGGCAGTGCAAATAGGAAACGCCGCCGGATTGCCCGGCGGCGTTTCCATTTGCAGGTCGGGACTTACTTCCCGGCGATGGACAGCGCCAGCATCAGGTCGTTGATGCGCTTCACGAAGCCCGCCGGGTCGTCCAGTTGGCCGCCTTCGGCCAGGGTGGCCTGCTCCAGCAGCAGCTCGGCCCAGTCGGCGAAGCGGGATTCCTCGTACTTCAAACGCTGCACTGCCGGATGGTTGGGATTGATTTCCAGGATGGGCTTCACGTCCGGCGCCTTCTGGCCGGCGGCTTTCAGGAGCCGGGCCAGGTTGCCGGAGGGGTCGTGTTCGTCGGAAACGATGCAGGACGGCGAATCGGTGAGGCGGTGGGTGACGCGCACATCCTTCACCTTGTCGCCCAGGGCGCCCTTCACCTTGTCGATGAGTTCCTTGTACGCGTCGGCGGCCTTTTCGGCTTCCTGCTTCTCGGCCTCGTCCTCCAGCTTGCCCAGGTCCAGGCCGCCCTTGGCCACCGATTGCAGGGGCTTGCCGTCGAACTCGGTGAGGTGGCCGACCACCCATTCGTCCACGCGGTCGGAGAGCAACAGCACCTCGATGCCCTTCTTCCTGAAGATTTCCAGGTGCGGGCTGTTCTTGGCGGCGTTGAAGCTGTCGGCGGTGACGTAGTAGATCTTCTCCTGGCCTTCCTTCATGCGGCCGATATAGTCCTTGAGGGAAACGATCTGGGCCGGCGTGTCGCCGTTGGTGGAAGCGAAGCGCAGCAGGCCGGCGATCTTCTCCTTGTTGGCGTGGTCCTCGCCGACACCTTCCTTGAGCACGGCGCCGAAAGCTTCCCAGAACTTGGCGTACTTCTCCGCATCGTTCTCGGCCAGGTCTTCCAGCATGGACAACACCTTGCGCGTGCAGCCGTTGCGGATGCCGTCGATGTCCTTGCTCTGCTGCAGGATCTCGCGGGAGACGTTGAGGGGCAGGTCGGCGGAATCCACCACCCCGCGCACGAAGCGCAGGTAGAGGGGCATCAGTTGCTCGGCGTCGTCCATGATGAAGACGCGGCGCACGTAGAGCTTGATGCCGTGGCGGGCATTGCGGTCCCACAGGTCGAAGGGCGCGCGGGCGGGGATGTAGAGGAGCTGGGTGTATTCCTGCTTGCCTTCCACGCGGGCGTGGCTCCAGGTGAGCGGGTCCTCGAAGTCGTGGGCGACGTGCTTGTAGAACTCCTTGTACTGCTCCTCGCTGATGTCACTCTTGGCTCTCGCCCACAGGGCGTTGGCCTGGTTGACCGTCTCGTCCTCGTCGGTCTCGACCTGCTCGCCGTCCTTCCACTCCTCCTTCTTCATGAGGATGGGCAGGGTGATGTGGTCGGAGTACTTGCGCACGATGGACTTCAGCTTCCAGCCGCCGAGGAAGTCATCCTCGCCCTCGCGCAGGTGCAGGATGACGTCGGTGCCGCGGCCGGCCTTCTCCACCGCCTCGACGGTGTAGTCCCCCTCGCCGCCCGATTCCCACCGTACCGCCTGGTCGGCCGGGAGGCCGGCGCGGCGGGAAATCACCGTCACCTTGTCGGCGACGATGAAGGAAGAATAGAAACCGACGCCGAACTGGCCAATGAGGTGGGCGTCCTTGGCCTGGTCGCCGGTCAGCGCCGAGAAGAATTCCCGCGTGCCGGACTTGGCGATGGTGCCCAGGTGGGCGATGGCCTCCTCCCGGGAAAGGCCGATGCCGTTGTCGGAAATGGTGACGGTGCGGGCCGCCTTGTCGAAGGCGATGCGGATCTTGAGCTCGGAGTCGTCGCCGTAGAGGGCACTGTTGTTCAGGGCCTCGAAACGCAGCTTGTCACAGGCGTCGGAGGCGTTGGAGACGAGCTCCCGCAGAAAGATTTCCTTGTTGCTGTACAAGGAATGGATCATCAGATGCAGCAACTGCTTGACCTCGGCCTGGAAGCCGAGGGTTTCGCGATTCTGGGCCGCGGTGGCGGTTTCGGTCATGGTGGTGTCTCCCGTGGATGGCAAAGGGTGGAACGGGAGATGGGGGCGTCGCCGCAGATTTCAAGAGCCCCGCAGGGGGAGTCAATCCAGGGCCGCGTAACGCACTGCGACGATGTCGATTTCCCGCAGGCCGACGGGGCTTTGAAAGCGCACCGTTTCCCCTTCGCGCGCCTTGAGGATTGCTCGTGCCAGCGGCGAAATCCAGCTGATGCGCCCCCGGGAGGCGTCGGCTTCGTCGATGCCGACGATGGCATAGGTGTTCTCCGCCCCCTCCCTGTCGCACAGGGTTACCGTGGCACCGAAGAAAACCTGGTCCGTGGCGCTGCGCGCCAGGGGATCGACCACTTCGGCGACTTCGAGACGCTTGGTGAGAAAGCGGATGCGGCGGTCGATTTCCCGCAGGCGCCGCTTGCCGTAGATATAGTCGCCGTTTTCCGACCGGTCGCCGTTGGAGGCGGCCCAGGCCACCACCTCGACCACATGGGGCCGCTCGCGCTTGACCAGGTGTTCGAGTTCCGTCTTCAGGCGGGCGTGTCCGGCCGGCGTGATGTAATTGCGGGTACCGGCCGGAATCGGCGGCGCCTGCGGGGATTCGTCGTCGTCCTCAGCGGAGTCCTCGCGGACAAAAGCCTTGTTCAAGAAATCAGTATCCGATGGTGTAGGCCGCAACGTCGATGCGAATCAGTTCGCGCCCCAGCACCGCGGCCGTCTGGCGCACAAACTGCCCGGCCCAGGCCCCGTCCTGGCGGAAGCGGTCTGCCCCGGAGTCCCGGGCGACGCTGAGGATACGGTCGATGACGAGCACCTTGCCGGTCGGGGTGCTCACTTCGCACTCCAGCGCCGCGAACTCCCGATCCAGCCACTTGCGCGCTTCCTCGGAACTGCGCCCGGCGAGTTCCTGGCGATCGATGCGGTATTCGAACTCGGCGCCCTTGCCGAAACTGACAATGACCTGGGTCTGCATGTCACCTCCTGAATTTCCACTTGTCGGGTTATTCTAGGGCCTGTTTTCAATCCGGTCACGGCCGTGGGCCGTCTGCACTAACGGTGAGTTCGATGGCCAACATCCCCCCTTGCGAAGAAGAAATCGCCGACATTCAGGCGAAGCTCCATGAAATGCTGATGGAACACCGCGATCTCGACCTGGTGATCGCCCATCTGGAGTCGGACCCGCCGGCGGACGAACTCCTGATCCGCCGCATGAAAAAGCGCAAGCTGCTGCTCAAGGACCGCATCCTCCAGCTCGAAGCCCTGCTGGTCCCGGACATCCCGGCCTGACGGGCCGAGAAGGGAGGCGCCCCGGCCCGGGCTCATCTCCGGGTTTCGCCTCCCGGGGCCTGGCGGAAGAAACACCAGTAGGCCCCGCCGATGGCACCGGCGATTGCCAGTTCCCACAAAATGGGGAAATTCACCACCATCACCCCCAGGGCCGCCAGGAGCGCAAGGTAAGCGAGCAGCTTCAGAGCACCAGCGTCCCGACGTACCAGCCCATGGCCGCGATGGCGGCACTGCACGGAATGGTCAGCAGCCAGGCCCAGACGATGCCCCCCGCGACGCCCCAGCGCACCCGCTTGGCCCCGCGGGTGGAGCCCACGCCGGCGATGGCGCCGGTGATGGTATGGGTCGTCGACACCGGAATTCCCAGGCTCGTCGCCAGGAAGAGCGTAATCGCCCCGCCCGAATTGGCGCAGAAACCGCGCGCCTGATTCAGTTTGGTAATGCGGTTGCCCATGGTCTTGACGATGCGCCAGCCGCCGAACATCGTCCCGAAGCCCATGGCGGCGTAACAGGAGAACACCACCCAGTTGGGCACGGCCTCGCCGGTCTTGGTGATACCCGCCGCGATGAGCAGCATCCAGATGATCCCCACGGTCTTTTGGGCGTCGTTGCCGCCGTGGCCGAGGCTGTAGGCCGCCGCCGAAAGCAGCTGAAAGCGGCGGAAAGTCTTGTCCACCCTGCGCGGCGCGGTTCTGCGGCATAACCACGACACGATGACCATGAGCAGCCCGCCGATGACGAAGCCCAGGAACGGTGCCACGAAGATGAAGGCAACGATCTTCCAGATGCCGCTCATGATGAGCGCCTCCGGCCCCACCTTGGCCAGGGCCGCGCCCACCAGACCGCCGATGAGAGCGTGGGACGAGGAGGATGGAATGCCGTAGTACCAGGTGATGATGTTCCAGGCGATGGCGCCGATGAGGGCCCCGAAGATGATGTAGTGATCGACGACGGCCGGGTCTATGGTGCCCTTGCCTATGGTGGACGCCACCTTGAGCTGGAAGATGAAGAAGGCGATGAAATTGAATGCCGCCGCCCACAGCACCGCCTGGTGCGGCTTCAGGACACGGGTGGACACGATGGTGGCAATGGAATTGGCCGCATCGTGGAAGCCGTTCATGAAATCGAAGGCCAGGGCCGTGATGACGAGCACCACGACGATGCCGAAGCTGATCTGGAGCTGGTCCATGCCGCGCCTGACCGGGTCAGGAATTTTCGAGGACGATGCCCTCGATGGTATTGGCGACGTCCTCGCAGCGGTCCGTCACCGTCTCCAGCAGTTCGTAGATGGCTTTCAGCTTGATGATCTGGAGCACGTCGCTCTCCTCCCGGAAGAGCTTGGACATGGCCTCCCGCATGATGCGGTCGGCGTCGGACTCCAGATGGTCGATTTCGTGACAAATCTTGAGGATGGCGGCAGCGTTGTCCATGGAATGGAGCAGACCCACCGCCCCCTTCACCCGCTGACAGCACTCGAGGGAAATTTCCGCCAGTTGCCGCGCTTCCGGGGTGACCCGCTTGATGTCGTAGAGATTCATGGACTCCGCCACGTCCTGGGTCAGGTCCAGGATGTCGTCCATGCCGCTGATGAGCTGGTGGATTTCGTCCCGGTCGAAGGGCGTGATGAAGGAGGTATGCAGCGCCGCCATGGTTTCATGGGTGATGCGGTCGGCGGCGGTTTCGTGGGTATCGATGGCCTCGGCGAACTTGATCGCCTTCTCGGGCGAATCCACCAGAGCCCCGATCAGGCCCACCAGGGCCTCCCCCCCCAGGACGATCTGCGTTGCATGGGCGTTGAAAAAGTCGAAGTACTTGACTTCCTTGGGCATCAATCGTCCAAACATGACAGTCCTGTTTCGGTTTTGTGACGGCGCGCATTCTAGCATGGGGGTCACGCCGCCCCGTGCTTAAATGCGGGGATGAGTTCCCCTCTGTTCATCGACGATTCCGCCGTCTCGGCGGCCCTCGACGCCGCCGCCGACCACGCCCTGCAAGCGCTCCTGCCGCTCATCGCCGAACTCGGCGGTCCGCGGGGGAGCAAAGCCCGCGAGGCCGTTCGCGCCGCCCTGCTGGACAGCCTGCGGGGCCAGGACGGCGACCCCCCGCTGATCCATGGCGAAGACGCCTTCGGTCACCCCTTTCGCCTGGAAGACCTCCCCCTGCCGCGCGCCAGTGTCGGCTACGGCGTGCAACGCCTGGATACCGACTTCCTCCTCGACCGCCGCAGCGGCGACTTCCTGCCGGTGCGGGACCCGCGGCTCGACGCGGGCTTCTCCAGCTTCGCCGAAGCCCGCGGCGCGGCCCGGGCCTGGGTCGTGCGCCACGGCAATCTGCCGGAAGACCGTCCCCTGGCCATCGTCCCCGTCGGCTACGACGAGGCCTTGCAGCGCCCTATCCTCATCTATGGCGTGCTGCCCGCCTCGCCGGATTGAGTCCCTTCCCGAAACACCTGCAGCCGGGCGCCCGCCAGGGCAAAATCGCAGGCCAGCACGGCCTCGGCCACGGCATCGGCGCTGGAACCCAGGCTGCGCCGCAGCGCCGCCTCGTGGGTGCGCCAGTAGCGCACGGCGCCGGGATCGTCCTCCGCCAGAAGGGCGTCCAGGCCGGACAGATACGCATCGGAGGCTTCGGCCACCCCACGCTCCGCGGCGGCCCGCTCCTCTACCAGGGGCACCCGTAGCCAGAAACGGCTCCCCTCGCCGGGGGTGCTCTCCACGCCCACTTCACCCCCCAGCAGATGGGCCAGGCGGCGGCACAGCCCCAGGCCGACGCCGGTCCCGCCGAAACGCCGCGTACTCTGGCCTTCGACCTGATGGAAAGGCTGGAAGAGGCCCGCCAGGTCTTCGGCGGCGATGCCTATCCCCCGGTCCATCACGGCGAAGAGCAGCACGGCGCCCCCCTCCCCCCGTTCGACCTCCAGACGCAACCCCACGTCGCCCCGGCTGGAGAACTTGACCGCATTGCTGCAGAAGTGGCGCAGGATTTCGCCCAGGCGCCCAGAGTCACCCACGGCCCTCACGGGCACTCCCTCCCCCACCTCCACGGTACAGGCGTCGGCGCGGCCGGCGGCGATCAGGTCGGAACGCACCCGCGCCGCCTCGGTCTCCACCAGTTGCCGTGGCGAGAAGGGGGCATGTTCCGGCACCACACTGCCCGCCTCCAGGGCGGCGAGTTCCAGGATGCGGTCCAGCAGGCCGAGCAGATTCCCCGCCGCCCCGGTGATGTGCTCGACCATGGCCTGCTGCCGGCCGTCGGCGAGTTCCCGCTTGAGCAGGTACGCGAAGCCGGTGATGGCATTCATGGGCGTACGCAGCTCGTGCCCCATATTGGCGAGAAAGCTCGTCTTGGCGCGGCTGGCCGCCTCGGCACCGTCGCGCGCCACGGCCAGGGAACGATTGGCGTCGAGCAGATCACCCCGGGCCGCCTCCAGCAGATCGATGCTGTGGTCGAGATGGAGCCAGCGGCGGCGCAGGACTTCAAGCAGGCCAAACCCCGCCGCCGCCACCAGGAGAAAGATGAGGCCGTGGGTCAGCCAGTCCTGCCGCGCAATCTGATCAGCCGCCGCCTCGATCTTCGCATAGGGCTGGGTGACGCTGATGCCGCCGCGGATGTCCCCCTCGCGGTAGCCCTGCTTCTCGTGGCAGCGCAGGCAGGCGGGAGTGACCCGCAGGGGAGCCATGTAGCGCAGCAGCCGCGGCTCCCCGGGGGCACCCACCACCTCCCAGGTTTCCGGCACCCCCGCCTCGAAACGCAACAGGGCGGCGTCCTCCCAGGGGTCCGGCCGATTGGCGGGGCGAATGGGCTTGCGGCTGGTGATGTGGAAGACCACGCCCCCCTGCTTCTCGGCGAGTTCCCCCAGTTGCCGGGTCATGAAAGCCGGGTTCACGAGGGTGAGGGACTGGCCGTCGCCAGTGGTCACATCGCGGCGGGGATGCTCCAGATAGGGGTTGGGACGGGTTTCTCCGGTCACCGGCACATAGACCCCGCCATGGGCGGCGTTCCAGGAGCGCACCAGGACCACCATGCGGAACATGTTGCGCGCGCTTTCCAGGGCGAGGTCCAGGGAGTGCTCCCGGGTATCGGCCAGATGCGCCTGCAGGGAGAGGCCCACGGCCCCCGCCCACAGGGCCAGGAGCCCCAACCACCAGACCCGGCGGGCGATCCATTGCGGAATCCGCGTCATGCGTGCCTCCCTGGCGTGTGTTCCACGCTGTTTTGTCTACCATACCAGCCCGGCGGTCAAATTCCCGATTCCGTTCGCCCTGGGCAGCCCGCAGGGCGAGCGTGTCGAAGGGCCTGTCCTGAGCCCCGTCGAAGGGCCTGTCCTGAGCCCCGTCGAAGGATCCCGCACCTTCCTCGCGGTGCAGCGGGGATCAATGAAAATCCCGGCTCGCCGTCGGCAGCCGTCCCAACCAGGGGGTGAGATCCACCAGCCGCTTGGCCAGCAGATGGACGACGCCGGATTTCGCCTCCAGTTGGCCGTAGACCCCCAGCAGGCGGGCGCCGAGGAGTTCGCGGCGCTGCTTTTCCGCCAGTTCCGGGCGGACCACCACATTGGTGTAGCCGGTCTCGTCCTCCAGGGTGACGAAGACGATGCCGCTCGCCGTCCCCGGGCGCTGACGGCCGGTGACGATGCCGGCCACCCGGGCCAGCAGGCGGTCCGGGCCGGCCTGGATCTGGCCGGCGCTGAGAAAGCGACGCTCGGCCAGTTGGGCGCGCAAAAGGGCCAGGGGATGGCGGCGGAGCGTCAGGCCCAGGCTCCTGTAATCGGCCACCAGGTTCTCGCCCTCGTTGGGCGGCGGGAGGTCGGCCGCCGGCTCGGCCCGCAGCGGCACGCCGTCGAAGAGGTCGCCCTG
The DNA here is from genome assembly GCA_016720065.1 of Betaproteobacteria bacterium. NCBI lineage: Bacteria > Pseudomonadati > Pseudomonadota > Betaproteobacteria > Betaproteobacteria bacterium. Next base: position 1,057,557 of record JADJXY010000002.1, read on the forward strand.
CACCACCGCGGCGGCTGCCGCCCAGGCCGCCTGGCGACGGTGGCCGGCGAGGCTGGCCAGGGCATCGGCGGCAGCCAGGAGATCCAGGTCGCGGCGGGAGAGACCAGCCCGGGCGGCGAGGTCGCCCACGTCGGCAAAAGGCCGCGCCGCCCGGGCGGCGACCAGGCGCTCCGCCGCCGCCCGGGCAAAGCCGACGATCTCGCGCAGGCCCAGGCGCACCCCGCCGTCGGCCTCCAGGGTGCTGTCCCAGCCGCTGGCCGCCACGTCCACCGGCCCCACGGCCACCCGGTGGCGGCGGGCGTCCTGCACCAGTTGCGAGGGGGAATAGAAGCCCATGGGCTGGCTGTTGAGGAGCCCGCACAGAAAGGCCGCCGGCTCATGGCGCTTGAGCCAGGCCGAGGCATAGACCAGCAGGGCGAAGCTCGCCGCGTGGGATTCTGGAAAGCCGTATTCGCCGAAGCCCTGGATCTGGGCGATGATGCGCCGGGCGAAGCGCTCGGGAAGGCCGTTGGCGGCCATGCCGGCCAGGAGCTTCTCTTCGAAGGGCTCCAGCCCGCCCTTGCGCTTCCAGGCAGCCATGGCGCGGCGCAACTGGTCGGCCTCGCCGGGGGTGAAGTTGGCCGCCACCACGGCCAGTTGCATGACCTGCTCCTGAAAGATGGGCACGCCCAGGGTGCGCTCCAGCACCGCATCCACCGCCGGCGACACCGCCTCCACCGCCTCCTCCCCGCTGCGCCGCTTGAGGTAGGGATGCACCATGCCCCCCTGGATGGGGCCGGGCCGCACCAGGGAGACTTCGATCACCAGGTCGTAGAAACTGCGCGGCTTCAAGCGCGGCAGCATGGCCATCTGGGCGCGGGATTCCACCTGGAAGACGCCCATGCTGTCGGCCTTGCCCAGCATGGCGTAGACCGCCGGGTCTTCCGCCGGGATGTCGGCCAGGCCGAAGGGTTCGCCCCGCCGCGCGGCGACCAGGCCCAGGGTGCGGCGGAGGGCCGAGAGCATGCCCAGGGCCAGGATATCCACCTTCATGAGGCCCAGGGCGTCCAGGTCGTCCTTGTCCCACTGGATGACGCTGCGCTCGGCCATGGCGGCGTTCTCCACCGGCACCAGGCGGGAGAGCGGCCCGCGGGAGATGACGAAGCCGCCCACGTGCTGGGTCAGGTGGCGGGGAAAGCCGCGCAGGGCCGCGGCGATCTCCAGCCACTTGGCCACCCGGGGCGCTTGGGGGTCCAGGCCCTGCTCGGCGAAGCGTTGCGGCAGTTGCTCTCTTTTGTCCCACCAGGCCAGCGAAGCCGTCAGGGCGTCGATCTGGGCGATACCGAAGCCCAGGGCGCGGCCGGCGTCCCGCAGGGCGCCCTTGCTGCGGTAGGTGATCAGCGCCGCCGCCAGGGCCGCCCGCTCCCGCCCGTAGCGGCCGTAGATGTACTGGATGACCTCCTCCCGCCGCTCGTGCTCGAAATCCACGTCGATATCCGGCGGCTCCCCCCGCTCCCGGGAGATGAAGCGCTCGAAAAGCAGTTGCGAGCGGGCCGGATCCACCTCGGTGACACCCAGGGCGTAGCACACCGCCGAATTGGCCGCCGACCCCCGTCCCTGGCACAGAATGCCCTGGCCCCGGGCAAAGCGGACGATGTCGTACACAGTCAGGAAATAGGCCTCGTAGGCCATCTCGGCGATGAGGGCCAACTCGTACTCGACGCGCTCCCCCACCGCCGCCGGCACCCCGGCCGGGTAGCGCCGGGCCAGCCCCCGCTCCGTCTCGGCCCGCAGCCAGGAGGCGGGCGTTTCCCCGGCGGGGACGATCTCTTCCGGGTACTCGTAGCGCAGTTCGTCCAGGGAAAAGCTGCAACGCCCGGCGATGGTCAGGGTCTCGGCCAGCAGTTCCGGCGGATAAAGCCGGGAAAGCCGCAGCCGGGTGCGCAGATGCCGCTCGCCGTTGGGAAAGAGGGCGTAACCCGCCTCGAACACCGTGGTCTTGAGCCGCAGCGCCGTCAGCACATCCTGTACCGGCCGCCGGGCGCGCAAGTGCATATGCACGTCCCCCGCCGCCACCCGGGGCAGGCCGCAAGCCTCACCCAGGGCCTGCAAGGCGTCCAGCTTCGCCCCGTCGTCCGGCCCGGCGTGGAGTTCGACGGCGATCCAGGCCCGGCCGGGAAAGCGCTCCGCCAGCCAGCGGCCGTCCTCCACCGCGGCTTGCGCCGGTGGTACCCAGAGGGCCAGGCAGTCGGGCACGGCGCCGCTGGGGGCGAGGCTGTCCAGGTCGCCCCGAACGAGGTGGTAACTGCCCTTCTCCGCCCGCCGCCGGCCCAGAGTAATGAGGGCCGAAAGGTTGCCGTAGCCCGCCCGGTTGCAGGCCAGCAGCACCAGCTTCAAACCATCGGCCAGGACGAACTCGCTGCCCACGATGAACTTCAGCCCCGCCGCCCGGGCCGCCCGATGGCCGCGCACCACGCCCGCCAGGGAACACTCGTCGCTCAGCGCCAGGGCGCTGTACCCCTGCTCCACGGCTCGTGCCACCAGTTCCTCCGGGTGCGAGGCCCCGCGCAGGAAGCTGAAATTGGAAAGGCAGTGCAATTCGGCGTAGGCAGGCAGCGGCATGGACCCTCGTCCCCGGCGGCCAGTACCGCCGATAACTGTTCATGCGTACAGTTATAGCCAGGAAAGCTCCCTGCGGCAAGCGAAACCCTCCCACGCCCTCTTTCCGTGCCGGGCCACAGCCGCGCTACAATCCCGCCATCATGCAAATCGACACCTTCCTTGCCCGCTGGCGGGCGGCCGGCGGCTCCGAGCGCGCCAACTACCAGCTCTTCATCGCCGACCTCTGCGCCCTGCTGGAAGTCGACAGCCCCCAGCCCGCCAACGAAGACACCCGCGACAACCCCTACGTCTTCGAGCGCCGCGTCATCTTCCATCACGGTGACGGCAGCACCAGCAACGGCTTCATCGACTGCTACAAGCGCGGCAGCTTCATCGGCGAAGCCAAGAAAATCCGCGCCGGCGCCGAAACCCGGCAGTTCGACGACGCCCTGCTGCGCGCCCGCGGCCAGGCCGAAAACTACGCCCGCCACCTGCCCGCCGACGAAGGCCGGCCGCCCTTCCTGGTCGTCCTCGATGTCGGCAACGTCATCGAGCTCTACGCCGAATTCACCTGCACCGGCGGCAGCTACACGCCCTTCCCCGACCCGCGCAGCCACCGCATCCGGCTCGACGACCTCGCCCGGCCGGAAATCCGCGCCCGCCTCAAAGCCGTCTGGCACGACCCGCACAGCCTCGACCCGGCCCGCCGCACCGCCCGCGCCACGCGCGAAATCGCCGTCCGCCTCGCCCGCGTCGCCCAGTCGCTCGAAGGCAAATACCAGCCCGAGCGCGTCGCCGCCTTCCTCTCGCGCTGCCTGTTCTCGATGTTCGCCGAAGACGTCGGCCTGCTGCCCAAAGTCGACAACGAAGGCGCCTTCACCGGCCTGCTCAAGACGCTGCAACACGCGCCGCAGCAATTCGTCCCGCTCGTCGCCGAGTTGTGGAAAGCCATGGACGAAGGCCAGTTCTCCGTCGCCATCCGCGCCCAGCTGCCGCGCTTCAACGGCAAGCTCTTCAAGCAGCCCGAAGTCCTGCCGCTCGACCGCGACCAGATCGAACTCCTGCTCGAAGCCGCCAAGGCCGACTGGGCCGAAGTCGAGCCTGCCATCTTCGGCACCCTGCTCGAAAGCGCCCTCAACCCGCTCGAACGCCACGACCTCGGCGCCCACTACACCCCGCGCGCCTACGTCGACCGCCTCGTCCTGCCCACCGTCATCGAGCCGCTGCGCGCCAACTGGCACGACACCCAGGCCGCCGCCCTGCTGCTCGCCAACGAAGGCAAGCTCAAGGACGCCGCCGACCTCGTCCGCGCCTGGCACCACAAGCTGTGCACCACCCGCGTCCTCGACCCCGCCTGCGGCTCCGGCAACTTCCTCTACGTCACGCTCGAACACATGAAGCGGCTCGAAGGCGAAGTCCTCGACACCCTCGCCCAGCTTGGCGACACGCAACAACGCCTCGAAGTCGAAGGCCTCACCGTCGACCCGCACCAGTTCCTCGGCCTCGAAATCAACCCGCGCGCCGCCGCCATCGCCGAAATGGTCCTCTGGATCGGCTACCTGCAATGGCACTTCCGCACCCAGGGCAGCGGCCTGCCGCCCAGCCCCATCCTGCGCGACTTCAAGAACATCGAATGCCGCGACGCCGTGCTCACCGCCGACGCCATCGCCTTCGCCACCGACGAAACCGGCAAGCCGCTCACCCGCTGGGACGGCCGCACGACCAAACCCCACCCCGTCACCGGCGAACTCGTGCCCGACGAAGCCGCCCAAATCCCGCGCGAGCGCTACACCAACCCGCGCCCCGCCACCTGGCCGCAGGCCGACTACATCGTCGGCAATCCGCCCTTCATCGGCGCCGCCGCCATGCGCCAGGCCCTCGGCGACGGCTACACCGAAGCCCTGCGCGCCGCCTGGCCGGCCGTCCCCGAATCCGCCGATTTCGTCATGTTCTGGTGGCACCACGCCGCCGACCTGACGCGCCGCGGCGAAGTCCAGCGCTTCGGCTTCATCACCACCAACAGCCTCAAGCAAACCTTCAACCGCCGCGTCCTCGAACACCACCTCAACGCCCAGCCGCCGCTGGCGCTCGCCTGGGCCATCCCCGACCACCCGTGGGTCGACGCCGCCAGCGGCGCCGCCGTGCGCATCGCGATGACCGTCGGCCAGCCCGGCGACGCGCCGGGAACGCTGCAAACCGTCGTTGCCGAAGGCGGCGCCGAGGGCGATGCCGTGCACATCGAACTCGCCGAGAAAACCGGCCGCATCCACGCCGACCTCAGCATCGGCGCCGATGTCGTCGGCGCCAAGGCGCTGCGGGCGAACGAAGGCCTAAGCCAGCCGCGGCCTAATGCTGTTCGGGGCCGGCTTCATCGTCACCCCCGACGAAGCGGCCAAACTGCAACCCTGCGACCGCATCCGCCCCTACCGCAACGGCCGCGACCTGACCGACAAGCCGCGTGGCGTCTTGGTCATCGACCTCTACGGCCTGACCGCCGACGAAGCGCGCAGCCGCTACCCGGCGGCCTACCAATGGCTGCTCGAACGCGTCAAACCGGAACGCGACCAAAACCGCGATCCCAAGCTGCGCGAAAACTGGTGGCTGCACCGCCGCCTGCGCGAAGACCTCCGCGCATCACTCGCCGGCCAGCCCCGCTACATCGCCACCGTCGAAACCGCCAAGCACCGCACCTTCCAGTTCCTCGACGCCGCCATCGCGCCGGACAACAAGCTCGTCTGCATCGCGCTGGCCAACGCCTACGCCCTCGGCGTGCTCTCGTCGCAAGTCCATGTCGTCTGGGCACTGGCTGCCGGCGGCCGTCTAGGCATGGGCAACGACCCGCGCTACAACAAAACCCGCTGCTTCGATCCATTCCCCTTCCCCGCCGCCAGCCCCGAGCAGCAAACCCGCATCGCCGCCCTCGCCGAACAACTCGACACCCACCGCAAGCGCCAGCAGTCCGCCCACCCCGACCTGACGCTGACGGGGATGTACAACGTGCTGGCCAAACTGCGCAGCGGCGAACCGCTCACCGCCAAGGACAAAACCATCCACGAGCAAGGCCTCGTCGCCGTCCTCCACCAGCTCCACGACGAACTCGACACCGCCGTCCTCGCCGCCTACGGCTGGTCCGACCTCGCCCCCACAGCCACCGACGCCCTGCTCGACCGCCTCGTCGCCCTCAACGCCGAACGCAGCCTTGAAGAAGCCACCGGCCACATCCGCTGGCTCCGCCCCGACTTCCAGAATCCGACGGCAACCCATCCCCCTCCCAACCTCCCCCTTGAAGGGGGAGGAGAAGGGCACCCTCCCCTTCAAGGGGAGGGTTGGGGTGGGGTTGGGGTCTCCACCCCCGCCAGAACCCCCCCCGCCAACGGCAAACGCCCCTGGCCCCCCAGCCTGCCCGAACAGGTCCGTGCCGTGGCCGACGCCCTCACCCCTACCCCGCAGGACGAACACACCCTGGCCGCCCGCTTTACCGGCAAAGGCCCGTGGAAAAAACGTCTCCCAGAAATCCTCTCCATGCTCGCCGCCCTCGGCCGCGCCAAGCAGTCGGGCGGCGGCTGGGTGGAGTGAGATCGAAGCCATGCATTTATTCTAGAATCACCCGTTTCAATTAGACCATTCGGGGGAGCCAATGCATGCCGAACGAAGACGTGTTCTGATTCTCTGCAAGACTTACCCCTCACCCAGCTCGACGTATGTCGAAACTTCCTGTGTCGCTGGGATGGATGGCTCGGGAAAGCTGATTCGACTCTTCCCCGTTCCCTTCCGTCTCGTCAGCGACGATCAACAATTCAAGAAATGGCAATGGATAGAAGCCCGCGTCCGCAAGGCCAAGGAGGATAACCGTCCCGAAAGCCACCGCATTTCGGTGGATACGATTGAAGTTCTCGGCGAACCGCTACCGACGCGCAACGAATGGGCGGAACGGCGACATACGATCTCTCCGGTACCCGTCTTCGAAACCTTCCCCGACCTGGATGCCGCCCGTGAGAACGACGGGGTCACTTTGGGCTTGCTCCGCCCCAAACGCATTGTTGACTTGCTGATCACGAAAGCCGATTCGACCGACTGGTCCGACGAGGAAAAAGCAAAACTGATGCAGGCCCAAACCCAAGGGTCGCTGTTCGATCAGGATGCGGAGTTGAAGTCGCTCAAACTGCTGAAAAAGCTACCCTTCGATTTTCACTACGTTTACGAGTGCGAATCGGATGGCGGGGTGACAACGCACAAGCACAAACTGGTCGACTGGGAGGCCGGCGCCTTGTTCTGGAATGTGTATCGCAGGCCGAACTGGCAAGCGCTATTTCGGCAAAAATACCTTGAAGAGTTCTCGACCAAAGACCTGATCTTCCTGATGGGAACGATTCACCGCTTCCCGAAGCAATGGCTGATCGTCGGGGTGATCTACCCGCCTAAGCCGCTAGCCGTACAGGCTGGTCAGGGAACACTGTTTTAGCGGTAATGTGCTGCACCTGCGGCCCCCCGGCACGCATCGTCGCTCGTGCAACATAGGTGCGGTGGCAAAAATTGAAGTCCGCCTCGAAACAGATCAGGCAAACCGTCGAACTCCGCGCAAATTTCGACAATTGCTGGACAGTTGCTTCCTGGGTTGCCAGATAGGCTTGGAAATCACGGGTATACGCCTGCCAGTCCCCATCTTCCCGGTAGCGGTTGCGAATCGGCTTCGGGCACCCCAAAGCTGGCGCATGAAAGTATCCGATTCCAGCACCTTTCAGGTGACTGCCCAAGGCAGTCTTGGAAAAACCTCTCTTGCGGGAAAGCGGCAATTCCCGAACGTCGACGATGGCAGTTATCCCCACCGTTTTCAGGCGAGCAATGAATGATGCGATATCAAGGCCTTCGTAACCGAAGGTGTAAAGATATGCGGACATGTAGCTTTGCAAATGGGAAGAATTAGGCTCGCAGTTTAATTTCTCCCGGCCCTTTATCCAATGTCCATCGTCCCTTTCCCGGTTCCGGAAAAAGTCCGACACCCTGCTAGCGCCGACGCGGCCGGGATGTTGTCGAAAACCGTTCCCGCTTGAAGTCGTGCAGAACGGCGAGTTTCGAGAATCAGGCGTGCAGCGTCTTGAGCGCCACATCCGGCGCAGCAAGCACGATCTTGAGCAAGGCGGCAGCGGGGCCGGTCGGGTTGCGGCGATGCTGCTCCCAGTTTTGCAGCGTCTTGATGCTGACCCGCATCAACTGGGCGAATTCACTTTGTGACAGCCCGATTTGCTCACGTACCGCCTTCACGTCCGGCGCCGTTACCTTGATCCGGCGCGAGGCGGGCGCTTCCCCGCGAGCAATCGCCTTGGCTTCTTTCAGGCTTTGCACCAGGTCATCAAACAATGCTTGTTCCATCTCATTGTCGGGGTTTCGATGAATTCCATGCCTTGCGTTATATACGCCAATGGCGGATAACGCAACGGCCATGACGACCCCTTGGCGTGGGACTTACTCCGTTTTCTGGGACGACCCCGGTCAGGACGACCACCCGCTGTGGGGATTGGTGGCCATGGTGGGCGAACGCCTCCGCGCGGTCGAGGCACGGGAGCATTCCGGATCGCGGCCCCGCTGTACCGTCCCCGTGGGCGCTCACCCGAACACCCCCTGCAGAAACCACCCTTCCCGGTCCCGGTAGACCCAGAGCCACTGGCCCCGGGGGTTGCGGGCGACGAAGTAGTCGCGGCGCACATCTCCGGCGGCGGCGGGCTCGCCGCCATCCCACCAGCCGCTTTCCAGCCTTTCCGGGCGCCCCTTCAGGGTGAGGGGGCCGTGCCAGCAGGGGCGGCCGGCGCCTTCGCGGAGTCTTTCGGGGCGAGGCAGGAGCCAGAGCGGCCGCGCCCCGGCAGGGGGCGCGACGGGCCGTGAAGCCTCCCCCGGCGGCCGCTCCCGGCCGGCGCATTCGGGGCGGTAGTCGGGTACGGCCGCCAGGCTATGCACGGCCTCGTCCCCCAGGCGGGCCTGGAGGCGTTCCAGGCAGGCCAGAACGCCCTCCCCGTCCGGCGGCCGCTCGAAGAGGCTGGCGCTTTCGCCGGGCCGGGGGATCCAGTCGTCGGCTTCCAGGGCCAGGGCTTCCACCGGGGCGGAGAGGTGCAGCCGGTCGAGCCGTTCCCGCAGGAGACGATGGAGGCGGCCTTCGTCGGCGCTGGGCTCGGCAGGGCGCAGTTCGAGGGTGCTGAGGCCGCCGCCGTCGTGGAAGAGATCGAGCCGGCATCTGCGCGCCAGCCGCTGGCGGCCGTCCAGCCAGCCCGCCAGGGCGGCGAGGAGGCGGCGGCCGGCGAAGGCCAGGGCCGGGGCCTCCTCGACCCGGGCTGGCAATTCCAGGCGGCGGACGAAGTGTTCGGGGAAGACGAAGGCCGGCCGCGGGTCGGGTAATTCCCCCCAGGCCCGCAGCAGTTCATCCACCGCAGGGCTGCCGATGCGGCGACGCAGGCCGGCGGCCGGCAGCCGGCGCAGATCGCCCAGGGTGGCGGCGCCGAAGGCGGTGAGCCGCTGCCCCACTTCCGCCGGCCAGGCGGGGACGGTGCAGGGCAAGGTGGCCAGGGCGGCGGCGCAGGTGGCCTCGTCGGCGCGCAGGGCGGCCAGCCCGCCCCAGGCCAGCCAGGTGGCCGCCAGGGGTGTGGGCGCCACCGCCCAGGCCGGGGTGTAGCCCTGCGCCCGGCTACCGGCGAGGGCCGCGGCCACCAGGGCTTCGGCACCGGCAAAAAGCCGCAGGCAGCCGCCGATTTCCAGCAGCAGGGTGGCGGGCGGCGCCAGGCTGATCTGGGGGGTGAAGCGACCGGCCCAGCAGGCCAGGGTTTCCAGGGCCGCCGCTTCGCGGGGCAGGTCCCGCTCGCGGACGCTCAGGCCGGGGGCGAGGCCCAGGGCGGTGGACAGGCGCTGGCCGGCCCGCACACCGGCAGCAAGGGCGGCCAGGTCGGCGGCCAGGATGCGGCCGCGGGCGACGATGGCGACCGGGGCCGGCGTGCCGGACATCGGCTCCCCCGTGGCCGAAGGGGACGGGCAGGCCGCCGCCTCAGGCGACGACCCGGGGGCCAGCGCTTCGAGGGGCAGGAAGGGGAAGTGGAGTGCGAACCAGAGCACGGTTCTGCCTCCCGAGCCGGGGCAGGTCTAGTAGTCAGTCAGATAGGTTTGCGTCGATGCCGAGGCGTGCATCCGCGCCCCGATCGCGCGAAGCGAACCGCAGCCATAGCCGAAGCTATGGCGAGGATGAGCAACAAAGCGAGCGGGGATGCGGGGCGGGCCGAACATAGCTGAACCTGTCTGACTGACTACTAGTAGTCAGTCAGATAGGTTTGCGTCGATGCCGAGGCGTGCATCCGCGCCCCGATCGCGCGAAGCGAACCGCAGCCATAGCCGAAGCTATGGCGAGGATGAGCGACAAAGCGAGCGGGGATACGGGGCGGGCCGAACATAGCTGAACCTGTCTGACTGACTACTAGGGTGAGCACCGGGCCGGCGGGGTGGCCCCGGCGCTTGACGATGCGCACCGCCAGCCCGCCGGCGCCCGGCCCCAGGGCAAGCCGCAGGGGGGCCGGTGACGGAACCGCGGCGACGGCAGCCGGCCGCCACAGGATGGCCAGGGCGGGCCTGCCCCGGGCGGCCACCTGGAGGCGGCGCAGGGTGCGGGGGTCGGGATCCCGCGCCGGCCAGGCCAGGACGCCGGCGAATCCGCCGCACAGGAGCAGTTGCTCGCAGCACCAGGCGGCTTCCTGCCCGGCCCGCACGACGACCAGACGTTCCAGGGCCAGGCCGGCGGCGGCCCAGGCCGGGGCGTGGGGCCGCCAGGGCGGCGCCACCAGGGCGACCCATCCTCCCGCGGCCGAAAGAGCCGCCAGGGCGGGCAGGAGCAGGCTGAGTTCGCCGCCCCCCGGGAGGTCGCAGAGCAATTCGGTCAGGTCGCCCCGGGGCCAGCCGCCGCCGGGCAACTGGGCATCCAGGGCCGGGTGGCCGGTGGCGACGCCGTCCTGGGCCGGCAGGGCCAGGGTGCCGCCCCGCCAGACGTCACCCCTCGCCAGGACGTCCCCCAGCCCCGCCGCGGCGGCGTGGGGGAGCGCAGTCATGACAGGCTGACGATGTTGCCGCGGATGAGGCCGACGGCAACGCCCTCGATGGCGAAATCGACCCGGCCGGGATCGACGACGATGGGCTCGAAATCGGGGTTCTCGGCGATCAGCTCGACGAAGCCGTTGCGGCGCTTGAGGCGCTTGACGGTGACGTCGTCGGCGACCCGGGCGACGACGATCTGGCCGTCCCGGACATCCTGGGTGCGATGCACGGCGAGCAGGTCGCCGTCCAGGATGCCGGCGTCGATCATGGAGAGGCCGCGCACCTTGAGGAGGAAGTCGGCCCGGGGGGAGAAGAGATGGGCGTCGAGGGCGTAGCGGCCGTGAATGTTTTCCACCGCCAGGATGGGAGAGCCGGCGGCCACCAGGCCCACCAGGGGCAGGCCGAGCTGCTCCACCAGGCGGATGCCCCGGGCCGAGCCGGGTTCGAGGACGATGGCGCCCTTGCGGGCCAGGGCCCGCAGGTGATCCTCCGCCGCGTTGGGGGAGGCGAAGCCGAAGGCCTGGGCGATTTCCGCCCGGGTGGGGGGGGCGCCGCGGGATTCCAGGCTGTCGCGGATGAAAGCGAGAATTTCCTGCTGCCGTGGGGTAAGTTTTTCCATGAGTTTGGCCTCCTCAACCAATGTCTGTATTTTTATACAGTTTTTCCGTCGAGGCAAGAGCAAACCGGCTCCCGGGATTTACCCGGAAAAATTCCAGGAATCCAGAAGTTATTTCAACGTACTGCCTCCGAATCCCTTAGAATCCCCCAAAAAGTCTTAATCATTCTGGAGGAAGCGATATGTTGCGGGCGGGTTCATCGAGCGAAGGATCGGCCGTGGAAGATTGGTTCGAGCATCGCAATCCCCTGGACATCCTGGGCAGCGCCAGCCCCTTCCAGGACAAGCTGATCTTCCTGCATGAGCACCTGCGCCGCCAGGTTCCCGAGGTCGCCCGCATCGCCATCGTCCTGCACGATGCCGACACCGACTTCCTCGCCACTTTCGCCCACTCCAGCCTGGGGGACGACCCCCTCTCCCACTATCAGTCCCGCCTCGCCGACAGCACGACGCTCACGGAAATCGTCGCCCGCCGCCGGCCCCGGGTGGTGAACGACATCGATCTCCTGGGCGGCGAACGCCCTCACGCCGAGCGCATCCGGCAGCAGGGCTACGGTTCCAGCTACACCCTGCCGGTGTTCCGGCACGATCACTTCGTCGGCTTCCTGTTTTTCAACGCCTACGTGCGCAACCTCTTCGACGAACGGGTGCTGGCCTATCTCGACACCGTCGCCCATCTGCTGGCCCTCACCCTGGTGGACCACCTGTCCGCCTCCCGCGCCCTGGTGGCCAGCGTGCGCGGCGCTTCCACCCTGGCCCAGCACCGGGATTTCGAGACCGGCGCCCACCTGGACCGCATGGCCCACTACAGCCGCCTCATCGCCCGGGCCCTGGCTCCCAAATACGCCCTGGACGACGCCACCGTCGAGCACATCTTCCTCTTTTCGCCCCTGCACGACATCGGCAAGATCGCCGTGCCGGACAGCATCCTGTTCAAGCCCGGCCGCCTGACCCCGGAAGAGTTCGACGTGATGAAGAAGCACCCGGAGCAGGGCGCGGCGATGATCGACGCCCTGCTCGAACACTTCGGCCTGACCTCCATGCCCCAGGCCGGCCTGCTGCGCAACATCGCCCTGCACCACCACGAGACGGTGAACGGCAAGGGCTACCCCCATGGCCTGGCGGGCGATGCCATCCCCCTGGAAGCCCGCATCGCCGCCGTGGCGGACATCTTCGACGCCCTGACCAGCAAGCGCCCCTACAAGGACGCCTGGAGCAACGCGCAGGCTTTCGAGACCCTGGAGAAGATGGCCGGCGACAGCCTGGACCGGGATTGCGTCGCCGCCCTGGTGGCGGGCCACGAGGAAATCGAACGCATCCAGGCGCGCTTCAAGGAAGACGCCGAGGGCTGAGCGCCTGTGAAAATTGACAGGCTCTGGGCGCCCGTGAAGATCTTGTTCGCCGGCCCTGGTTCTGCCCCGCGCATTCTTTACAGCTTTTTTATTTTCGCGCTGCAACAATTTCCGGAAAATTGATGCCCCAGGACGTAACCTGAGGCCGTCAGCACCCCTTCCGGAGAGATGGCATGTCCGCTGGCAGGCCCTTTGCCGCCACACCCCGTCCGCCCTGGCAGCGTTTTGCCCTGGCCGTCGCCGCCATCGCGGCGGTGACCGCGGCCGCGATGCCGCTCCTCGGTCACCTGGACCTGGCCAATATCGTCATGCTCTTCCTCCTCGCCGTCCTCGGCGTGGCGCTGCGCCTCGGGCGCGGTCCGGCGCTCCTGGCGGCGTTTCTGGCCGTGGGGGCCTTCGATTTTTTCTTCGTTCCCCCGCGCTTCTCGATGACCGTCCATGACGGTCAGTACCTCATCACCTTCGCCGTCATGCTCGCCGCCGCGCTCCTCACCGCGGAACTGGCTGCCGGACTGGCCCGCCAGGCCGATGAAGCCGCCCGCCGCGAGGCCCTGACCCGGGCCCTGTACGAAATGGCCCGGGAGTTGGCCGGGGCCCCCACCCTCGACGAGGTGACGGCGATCACGCGCCGTTTCGTCGCCGCCGCCATCGGGGCCCGGGTCGTCCTGCTGCTGCCGGACCGGGATCAGACCCTGCGCCCCCACCCGGACGATCCGGAATTGGCCATCGAGCCCCATCTCGCCCGCCTGGCTTCCACCTCCACCAACCCGGTCGAATGCCACGGTCTGGCGGCGGACGGCTATGCCAGCGCGTACTTCCCCCTGCGCGGTCCGAGCGGGATGCGCGGCGTGGCGGCGGTGGCCCCGGGCAGGGGGGAATCCGGCGGCCTGCGCCCCCACCAGGCACTGCTGGCCACCATGGCGTCGCTGGTCGCCATCGCCCTGGAGCGCGTCCATTACGTCGAAGCGGCCCAGGCCTCCCGCATCGACGCGGCCGGCGAGCGTCTGCGCAGTTCGGTTCTCTCGGCGCTTTCCCACGATCTGCGCACCCCCCTGACGGCCCTGGTGGGGATGGCCGATGCCCTGGCCCAGCCCCGTCCCGGTCTCCCGCCGGAAACCGTGGAAACCGCCGCCGCCCTGCGTGACCAGGCCCGCCGGATGGCCGGACTGGTCGCCAATCTGCTCGACATGGCCCGGCTCCAGTCCGGCAGGGTCAGCCTCAAGAAGGAGTGGCAGTCCCTGGAGGAAATCGTCGGCGCCGCCATCCATCTCCTGGGGCCGGCCCTCGCCGACCATCCGGTGCGCACGGCCCTCGCTCCCGACCTGCCCCTGGTGGAATTCGACGCGGTGCTGATCGAGCGCGTCCTGGGCAACCTGCTGGAGAATGCGGCCAAGTATTCCCCGCCAGGAACGCCCATCGACGTTTCCGCGAGCCTCGAAGGCGCTTGCGTAAGCGTCAGTGTCAGCGACCGGGGCAGCGGTTTCCCGGCCGACTGCCCCGACCTTTTTGCTTCCTTCGTGCGGGGCCGGAGCGAATCCCCTCAGCCGGGTGTCGGTCTGGGGCTGTCGATCTGCCGTGCCATCGTCGAAGCCCATGGGGGGACGATCCGCATCGGCGAGGCAGAGGGCGGCGGGGCCCGGGTCAGCTTCACTCTGCCCGCCGGAATCCCGCCCAGCGTGGAAGAAGAAGCCTTGCCGGAGGGAACGCCGTGAACGAACTCGCGCCCCGTATCGTGATGGTCGAAGACGAGAGCCAGATCCGGCGTTTCGTCCGCAAGGCCCTGGAAGACGAAGGCTGCCAGGTCTTCGAGGCGGCAAGCTGTGGCCAGGGGCTGATCGAGGCCGGCACGCGCAAGCCCGATCTCATCATCCTCGACCTGGGACTGCCCGACCGCAGCGGCCTCGATTTCATCACCGACCTGCGCGGATGGTCGACGGTGCCTATCCTCGTGCTGTCCGCCCGCTCCAACGAGGAAGACAAGATCGACGCCCTGGACCGCGGCGCCGACGATTATCTGACCAAGCCCTTCGGCATCGGCGAACTGATGGCCCGCACCCGCGCCCTGCTGCGTCGCCAGGCCCAGGCCGGGGAAGCCGCTTCGCCGCTCTTCCAGTTCGGATCGGTGACCGTCGATCAATCGCGCCGTATCGTGACCCGCGCCGGCGCTCCGGTACGGCTCACCCCCATCGAATACCGGCTGCTCTGCGTCCTGCTGGCCAATGCGGGCAAGGTCATCACCCAGCGTCATCTGCTACGCGACGTGTGGGGTCCGGCCTACGTGGACAGCACCCATTACCTGCGCATCTACGTCGGCCATCTGCGCCAGAAGCTCGAAGACGACCCCGCCCAGCCCCGCCACTTCGTCACCGAGACGGGTGTCGGCTACCGCTTCCAACCCTGAGCCCGAATCCGCCATGACGCTCCCCACCCCCGCCCCCACCACCAGCCGCCTTTCCGCCCTCACCCTCGCCGCCCTGGGCGTGGTGTATGGCGACATCGGCACCAGCCCCCTGTACGCCATCAAGGAAGTGTTCGGCAGCGCCCACCATCCGGTGCCCATCACCCCGGAAAACGTCCTCGGCATCCTCTCGCTCTTCCTGTGGTCGCTCCTGGTGGTGGTGACCCTCAAGTACGTGGCCTTCATCATGCGCGCCGACAACAAGGGTGAAGGGGGCATCATGGCCCTGATGACCCTGGCCCTGCGCAGCGGCGACCCCGCTTCCCGGCGCCAGAAGATCCTGATCGCCCTGGGCCTGTTCGGCGCCGCGCTCTTCTACGGCGACGGCGCCATCACCCCCGCCATTTCCGTTCTTTCCGCCGTGGAAGGTCTGGAGGTGATCACCCCGGCCTTCACGCCCTACGTCCTGCCCATCACCCTGGCGATCCTGGCCGGCCTCTTTGCCCTCCAGCGCCATGGGACGGCCCGGGTAGGCGCCTATTTCGGCCCGGTGATGGTCGTCTGGTTCGCCGTCCTGGCGGTACTGGGCCTGATCCAGATCGCCGCCCACCCCGGAGTCCTGGCCGCCATCAACCCGCTCCACGGCGCTGCCTTCCTGGCCGCCCATCCCAGCCTGGGCTTCTTTTCCCTGGGCGCCGTCGTCCTGTGCATCACCGGTGCCGAAGCGCTCTATGCGGACATGGGCCACTTCGGCGCCCGACCCATTCAACTGGCCTGGGTCGGCTATGTGCTTCCCGCCCTCACCCTCAATTACTTCGGCCAGGGGGCGCTGCTGCTTGCCGACCCGGAGGCCGTGGCCAATCCCTTCTACCTGCTGGCGCCGGAGTGGGCCCGCTACCCCCTCGTCCTGCTTGCCGGTATCGCCACGGTCATCGCCTCCCAGGCGGTCATCTCGGGAGCCTTCTCGATCACCCGCCAGGCCATGCAGCTGGGCTATAGTCCGCGCCTGGAAGTGCAGCACACCTCCGAGCAGGAAATCGGCCAGATCTACCTGCCCGCCATGAACTGGCTGCTCTTCGCTGCCGTGGTCGGCCTGGTGGTGGGCTTCCGCTCCTCGTCCAATCTGGCGGCGGCCTACGGCATCGCCGTCACCGGCACCATGTTCATCACCAACCTGCTGGCCATCGCCGTCGCCGTACGCCTGTGGCGCTGGAGTCCGCTGCGCGCTGTCCTGGGTGCCCTGCCCTTCATCCTCATCGACCTCGGATTCTTCCTCGCCAATTCGGTCAAGATTCCCGACGGAGGATGGTTCCCCATCGTCTTCGGGCTGGTGATCTTCGTCCTGCTGACCACCTGGAAGCGGGGCCGCGAACTCCTCAACCACCGCCTCGCCAGCGACGCCTTGCCCCTCGAACCCTTCGTCTCCGGCCTGGCGTCCGAGGACATTCCCCGCATCCCCGGCAACGCGGTCTTCCTCACCCCGGACCCGGAGCGCGTCCCCCACGCCCTGCTGCACAGCCTGAAGCACTACAAATGCCTGCACGAGCGGGTGGTCATCCTGGCCGTGCGGGTCTTCGAGGTGCCGCGCGTTCCGGAAATCGACCGCGTCGAGATTCGCGACCTGGGGCAAGGCTTCTGGCAGGTGGTGATCCAGTACGGTTTCATGGACGAACCGGACATTCCCGCCGCGCTGGCCGCTTGCAGCCCGGCGGGGCTCGCCCTGGAAAGCCTGGAAACCTCCTACTTCCTGGGCCGCGAAACCCTGATCCCCAGGCTGGGATCGGAGATGGCCTACTGGCGGGAGCTGATCTTCGTCGCCCTCTTCCGCAATGCCGGCAGCGCCACCGCCTTCTTCCGCATCCCGTCCAACCGGGTGGTGGAACTGGGGGCGCAGGTGGTGCTGTAGGGGCTGAACCTCCCGCCATCCCCGGCTGCCGCCCGCCCCGCCCCGCCGATGGCGGGCGCAAGTGAGGCACGCGGGCAGGGGCGGAGCGTCGCCCGCACAGGGAGGCCCCGCCCCGAACTTCGGCAAGACTAAATTCCCTCTGGGCTTGAAGGGACGGCACAGACGATGTCATCATGGTATGACGATATCGGAACGGAGGGTGCCATGGCCGCAGATCCCTGGAATGTCGAATGCGAGCAGGCCCCCCTGCGCAAACCCCGCCAGGGCAAGCCGCCGGCGGCGCTGTTCGGGCTGGCCTTTTCCGGCGGCGGCATCCGCAGCGCCACCTTCAACCTGGGTTTCATCCAGAGTCTGGTCAGGCACCGGCTCCTGGGCCGGGTCGATTACCTCTCCACCGTTTCCGGCGGGGGCTACATCGGCGGCTGGCTCTCGGCCCTGCTGCGCCGCAGCGGCCAGAGCGCGGAAACGCTGCAACCCGGCCATCTGGAAGGCCCCATCGCCCACCTGCGCCGCTACAGCAACTACCTCACCCCCCGCTACGGTGTCTTCAGCACCGACACCCTGGCCGCCGTCGCCAATCTGGCGCGCAACCTGATCCTCAACCAGGCGCTGCTGATCTTCTGCCTGGCCACCCTGCTCCTGCTCCCCCTGCTCGCCGAAGTGGCGGCCGGCTGGGCCAGGGGAGTCGATCCGCTGGTTCTGCCAGTAAGCACCCTGGCGCTTCTTCTGGCGGGTTCGACCGCCGTGTCCCGCGGCCTGCAGGGGATCGACACCCGAGAGCACCGTCCGCGGCGCACCCGCTGTGCCTACTTCGCCGTCGCCTGCGGGCTTGGAGCCTCCCTGCTCATTGCGGCAGCCCTGGGCCGGCCGGGCCTGGGCAGCCTTCCCCCGATCAAGTTGCTGGGCCTTCTGGCCGGCCTCTATTTTTTCGCCTGGACCCTGGGCTGGGTGCTGGCCCTGCTCCTGCCCACCGCGGCGCGGGAAAAACGCCAGACCTCTTCCCGCGGCGTCGCCTGGTTCCTCGCCGCCCCTCTCCTGGCCGGTTTCGCCTTCGCCGCCCTGGCCGTCGCTTACGGGCGCTTCGCCCAGGGGACGGGGCCTTCCCTGCCCTTCGCCCTGGCCCTGGGCGGCCCCATCCTCCTCATCCTGATCTGCGTCGGCAGCGCGGTGCACATCGGCATGGGCAAACGCTGGTTCCGCGAGTCGATGCGCGAGTGGCTGGGGCGGGCCGGCGGCCTCTGCCTCGCGGCCGCCGCGGCCTGGGCGCTGCTCTTCGCCGCAGCCTTCTACGGCCCGGCCATCCTGGCCTACCTGAAGGACTGGACCCTCACCGGCGGCGTCGCCTGGGCCACCGCCTCCGGCGCCGGCATCTGGCTCGCCCGGGGCGACAAGACCAGCGGCGACCCGGAAGCCTCGGGCAAAAAGCTCTCCTGGCGCGAGATCGTCGCCCAGGCGGCACCCTACGTCTTCATCGTCGGCCTCCTCTTCCTCCTGGCCGGCGCCACCCACAAGGGCCTCACCCTGGCCGCCGGCCTGGGAAACGAGACCTCCTCGACCGCCTGCCCCGCCCCGCCGGAGCGCCCGGACGCCATTTCCCTCAGCGCCGGCGGCAATGAGTGGCAGCGCTTCCAGTATCACGTGCGCCGCATCGAAAGCGAGCGCTGCCGCGTGGCGGCGCTGCCACTGAGCGTCGGCAATTGCCTGGTTTCCATCCCGGGGTGGCTGTTCATTCTGGCCTTCGCCGCACTGGCCGGCCTTGCGGCCCTGTTCGCCTGGCGCGTGGACATCAACATGTTTTCCATGCACCAGTTTTACCGCAACCGCCTGGCGCGCTGCTACCTGGGGGCTTCCAACCCCGACCGCCGCCCCGACCCCTTCACCGATTTCGACCTGCGGGACGACCTGCCTCTCACGGCCCTGGCCGAACAACGCCCTGTCCATCTGCTCAACTGCGCGCTCAACCTCACCCGCGTCGACGCCCTGCAGTGGCAGGAGCGCCTGGCGGCACCCTTCGTCTTTTCGCCCGCCCACTGCGGCTATCGCTTCAAGGGCGATGGTCAGGAGGTGATCCGCGCCCGGGCGACGGCGGATTATCTCAACGGCCGCGGCTGGCGCAGCGCCAAGCGCCAGGGCCCCTACCTGGGCAACGCCATCGCCGCCTCGGGTGCTGCCGCCAATCCCAATCAGGGCTACCACACCGCCCCGGCGCTGGCCTTCATCATGACCTTCTTCAACGTCCGCCTGGGCCGCTGGGTGCCCGACCCCGGCGGTGAAGACCCCAACGCGGAAAGCCCCCGCTTCGGCCTGCGCTACCTGCTGCAGGAACTCTTTGCCCAGACCGACGAGAAGACCCCCTTCGTCAATCTTTCCGACGGCGGCCATTTCGAAAACCTGGGCCTCTACGAACTGGTGCGCCGACGCTGCCGCCTGATCGTGGTCTGCGATGCGGGCTGCGACCCGGAACCCTTCGCCTTCGAAGATCTCGGCAATGCCGTGCGCAAGTGCCGCTGCGATTTCGGCGCCGAAATCCGCATCGACCTCGCCCCCCTCGTCGCCCCCACCGGAGACCGTCGCCGCTTCACCGTCGGCCGCATCGATTACGCCGACGGCCACCGTGGCGTACTGGTCTACGTCAAGCCCGTCGTCACCGGGCAGGAACCCGCCGACTTGCGCCACTACCATGCCGCCCACCCGCGCTTCCCCCACCAGACCACCGCCGACCAGTGGTTCGACGAATCCCAGTTCGAGAGCTATCGCAAGCTGGGCGAATTGAGCGGCGATACCCTCTTCGGCGGCCATCCCTGGAATCTGGACCCTCAGATGCCTGTGGATCAGTGGATCGAGGAAGTGGCGCAGCGGCTGGAGCGGGCCGCGGCGCCGGCCGGGTAGGCGGTTCAGCTGCATTCCCCACAACGCGCTTTCGCCAAAGAGATTGCCATGAGCATTTTCTCCCTTTCGTCTGGCCCCCTGCCCAGGCAGTTCATCGACCTCCTCGCCTGTTCGATGCTGGGACTCCTCGCCGGATGCGCCTCGGTCGATGGACTCGACAAACCTTTGCGCCACGGCGAGATGGCGCTCGAGACCCGCGGCGACCGGCTGGACTGGAATTACCACAGTCTCCTCGAATACGCCGCCTACGCCAAAGAGCCTGGGGCCTTCGGCCGCCAGTCCGGAACTTCTGGAAATCAGTCCCTCGCGTGTGCCTCCCCCGTGGCCTCGCCGCCGTCCGAATGCCGCATACACGGTCATGGACTGCTCTTCCCCGGCTACGTCATCGCCCTGGAAAAGTCACCCCGCAAGCGCATCGGGCTCGACCTGCCGCGTGCCTTTGCCTGCGACTGCGCTTCGCTCAGTCGTTACTTCGCCGAATCCAGACTCGTTGCGCCTCCCTGCAACGAACCGCCTGCTCCATCGCCCTGCTTCCTCCAGCGCCGCCTCGATGACGGCGAACGCCTGTTCGTCTCCCATGTGGTTCGTTTCGCCGCCACCGAAGGCCCCAGCGCCCGCATCGTGGGACAGCCGATCTACGACGCCTACCGCAGCGTTGCTCCGCCCACTGGCCCCGGAGAAAAGCCCCTCCCCCTCGAAGCCAAGCTCTTCGAGGCCGGGATCAGCGGCGGGCTGGCGGCTTTTGAAGCCCAGCTCAAGCGCGACATCACCCTCCAGTCGCCCACCCACGTCCTGATCTACGTGATGGGCTGGAATACCGGAGAAATCGAGGCCCTGGAAAGTTTCAACAACCTCTCGGGCTTTCTCGCCGATGCAGCCGAACGAAGCCCCGAGGGGAAGCCATTCAAGCCGCTGGTAATCGGGGTGACCTGGCCGTCTGCCTGGAGTTTCGGGACTTCTCCGACCGACGATCTGCTGCGCGGCATCAGCTTCGCCAACAAGAAAAATGATGCCGATGAAGTGGGTGCCGTGTGGCTCAGCCGCCTGCTGCACGACATCCTCCCCCGGGTACGGGGCCAGGGCGCTGGCCCGCAGGTCGTCGCCTTTGGCCATAGTTTTGGCGCGCGCGCACTGAGCCGCGGCGTCCATAGCTGCTCCCTCGTGCGCAGCGACGACTGCTCCCGGCACGCCGTGGATCTCGCCGTGGGTTATCTGCCTGCCGAAGGGCGCAGCCGTTACGCCGAGGATCAGTATTCGAGCTTTGCCGAAGGATGGTCGGTACCCCCGCTCCCTCCGCACCACGAAGGAATTCCCTATACCGATTACAGCGGCTCTCTGGCAACCGCCATCCCCCAGGCGGCCTTCTGGTCCGGCTACGATACCGCCACCGCCCATTTCGCCTTAATGGGCAGCTACAGCGCCATCGAAAACACGCGCCTGCCCGCAGGTCGCAAGGCCTTCCAGCACTTGCCCGATTTGCTTCCAATCCGGATCGATCCCGATACGCGCCACCTCGTCTCCCCCCCTTCCCTGGAGCAAGTCAGGAAGGAACTCAGGAGCGCTCGTCTACAGCCCGGGAAAGTGCTGCTCATCGACGGTAGCGGTTTCATTCAGCACAGTGCGCCCCTCCACGGAGGCGCTGCTCACAGCGATATCTACAGCCGCGAAGTCGGTGAAGCAAGCTGGGAACTGATACGCCGCTATCCACTGCGCTGAAGCGACGAAACGCGCTCACCTCAAGACCCATCCACCCAACGCCTGGCATCCTTGAGCAGCAGGAGCAATTGCCGCTCACGGAGAGGAGACACGACGAATCCGAAGCGGGCGTAGAAGCGCGACGCTTGCTCGTCGATGGGATGGGTCAGCATCGCCCGCAGGCCCGCCTGCTCGGCAATGAGAAGAGTGCGGCGGATCGCATCCTGGAGCATGCCAAAACCGATGCCGCGCCCCTGATCCGGAGCGGAAACCGCCAAGCGCGCCAGGATGACCACCGGCACCGGGTACTGCCCCATCCCTTTGCGCATGCGTTCGGGCACTTCCAGAGTATCGACCTGGCCGACGGTCAGGCTGAAGTAGCCGGCGACGCGATCATCGTCGGCGACGACGAAGGTCTTGGCCGAGCCGCTGCCCTGGGCTTGCCGGGCGTGGCGCAATAACCAATCGTTCAGGGCAGGCTTGCCGCAGTCAAAGCTTTCGAGTCGATGCCGGACCCCCAGGGGTTCCGGTCGCCCCAGGCTCACCCGGCATCCCAGGGAGCTTTGCGGGAGAACAGCTCGCCCAAGCCCTCGTTGGTCTGCTCGGGGCGCTCCAGCAACGCCATCAGGGCTTGATATTGATTGCCGGAAACCATGAACAGGCGCTGATCCAGCAGGGTCTGCTCAGCGGCCAGGCAAGCGCTGTCCAGGATGAAATCGGTCAGGGATTTGTGCGCCACTTCGGCTGCGCGGCGCAGTACGGCTTCCTGTTCGGGTGTGGCGCGCAGCCCCAGACGGGCGGACCGAACGGCAGGTGAAGGGGCAATGGTCGTCATGGCGGCGCCTCATTTCTTGGCTCAAGTGCTGCAATGTTAGTACAACAGACGCCAATCCTCCAGCGCACCCCCGTCCGGATCAATCGCTCGGCAGGTCGATCCCCTTCAGCTTGCGATAAAGATCGACCGCGTAGGAATCGGTCATTCCGGCGACGAAATCAGCCACCTGGAGGAGGCGGATGTAGGGATCGGGGTCCGGTTCGCCACCATGGGCGAGGAACTGCTCGGGCAGCAGGCGAAGCAGCATGCGCTCCCGGGTGGTCTCCCTTTCCGCGCCGGCGCCGGCCTCGACCGCCCGGGTGAAGAGTTCCAGCAGCCCTCCCAGGACCTGGAAGCCGGCGGTTTCGATTTCCAGGGCCGGGCGGGCGACGTAGATGGTTTCCTTGGCCAGCTTGAGCACCGCCTGGAGCGGCACGGCCAGGGGCGAGCGGGAGAGGAGTTCGTCGTCGAAGCGCCCTTCCAGGATGGCGCCCTCGTTCTCCAGGAAAACCGCCGCGGCGCTTTCCAGCAGCCGGCCGATGGCCTTGGCCCGCAGGTATTCGAGGCGCTCCTTGGGGTCGTGCAGGCGGTCCATGCGGCCGCCGGAGACGCTGTCGCCGGCCAGGTCGCCCAGCAGGAGTTCGGCGTCGCGGTAGGGCACGAAGCCCAGGCGGGCGGCGTCTTCGAGGTCGACGATGAGGTAGCAGGTATCGTCGGCCACTTCCACCAGGCTGGCCAGGGGATGGCGGCGCCAGGCGAGGCCGGGGATGCGGGGCACCAGCCCGGTGGCGGCGGCCACCTGGCGAAAGGATTCGGCGTCCTGCTGGAAGTAGCCGAATTTCTTGCCGCTCTTGCCATCCAGATCTTCCCCCACCCAGGAGGGGCGCGGGTACTTGGTGAAGGCGCCGAGCACGGCGGCGGTCAGTTGCAGCCCCGGGTTGGCGGGGGACTGGAGCCGGGTGACGATGCGAAAGCCCTGGGCGTTGCCCTCGTACTTTTCGAAATCGGCCCGCTGGGCGGGGGTGAAGGGGTGGCGTTCGAGCAGCCCGGAGCCGCGGAACCACTCGCGGATGGCGTCCTCCCCGGCGTGGCCGAAGGGCGGATTGCCGATGTCGTGGGCCAGGCAGGCGGCGGCAACGATGGCGCCGAAATCCGCCGCCTCGACATGCTCCAGTCCGTGGCGGGCGATGATTTCCCGGCCCACCAGAGCCCCCAGGGAACGCCCGACGCAACTGGCTTCCAGACTATGGGTGAGGCGGGTGCGCACGTAGTCGGAACGGGAGAGGGGAAAGACCTGGGTCTTGTCCTTCAGGCGACGGAAAGCCGAGGTGAAGACGATGCGGTCGTGGTCCTGCTGGTAGGCGGTGCGCTCCCGGGCGCTGGGCGCCGCCCCGGCCCCGGGCCGCTCGGCGGAAAGGAGGCGCTCCCAGACCTTGCGCTTACCCATGGTTGGTTTTTGGTGCAGGTTTTGGGCGCACGGGGGCGCGATGGGCGGGCGTCGGCACGATGGTCGCGGTCTTTCAGTAGGCAATAGCAGGCAGCAATTGGTCGAATTCCCGGGCGGCTTCATCGAAGGCGGCGATCGGCACGACCATCTGGAGCAGAAAGAAGGCCTGCGGTCCCTCCAGGAGCACGACCCTGCTGCGGGCGGCCTGGCCCGCCGGGGCGATGCGGCCTTCGTAGGACTGCTGCGTCCGCCCGCCGGTGGACACGGCGAGGATGGGGCCCAGCTCGCCCCCAGCCTCGACGAAGGCCTCCCGGCTGGTGCGCAGGATGCTGTCGGCGCTCACCGCCGCATCGCCCTTGCGCACGCCGGTGATGCGCAGCGTGGGCCGCAGGCCCGCCACCGCCCGGCGCAGTTGCAATTCGACCACCGGGCCGCCCTCGTCGGCGGCGATGCCGCCTTCCCGGTCGAAGATTTCCCAGCGCCCGGCGGGGGCGGCGATCTCCAGCCGGCCGTAGCGCTCGGCCACGTAGCGGTCGCCGTCCAGGCTGCCCGCCGCGGCGGGGCCGAAGCACAGCAAAAGGGCGGCCGGGAGGGCCCGGATCATTTTCATGTCAATCTCCCAGGGGGTGCAGGGGGCGAAGTTTACTCCGCTTCCAGGGCGGCCCGCAGGGGCACCGGCAAGGGCGCGCTGCGGCCGGTGCGATGGTCCATCCACACCACTTTGGCGGCCCCCTCGGCGAAGAGGGCAGAGCTGCCGCTGGGCCGCATCTCGACCCGGGTCTGCACGCTGGAGCGCCCCGGCGGGGCGGTATAGGTCAGCACCTCGACCGATCCGGGATAGGTGAGCGGAATGAGAAAGGTGCAACTCGCGTTGATGATCACCGGCCCCTCGCCGGCCGGATCGAGGCCGTAGCCCATCGCTTCCAGCCATTCGATGCGGGCGATTTCCATGTAGCGGAAATAGACGGTGTTATTGACGTGGCCGTAGGCGTCCATGTCGCCCCAGCGGATGGGAATGGTGCTGCGATGGATGAGTTTGCGGGCGCTGTGCATGACAGGAGGAAACCGGCGGGCTTGTCCCCGCGATGGCCGTACTGTACGGTATCGTCCCGGGAGCGACAATCGGACTGGAGGACACGATGGCGCGGGAAGCCATGGAATTCGACGTCGTCGTGGTGGGCGGCGGCCCCTCCGGGCTGGCGACCGCGCTGCGCCTCAAGCAACGGGCCACGGCGATAGGCCGCGACATCTCCGTCTGTCTGATCGAAAAGGGGGCCGAAATCGGCGCCCACATCCTCTCCGGCGCGGTGTTCGACCCCCGTGCCCTCGACGAACTCCTGCCGGATTGGGCCAGCCGCGGCGCCCCGGTGGCCACCCCGGTGGTGGAAGACCGCTTCTATTTCCTCGGGGAATCCTCCGCCTGGCGCGTTCCCGGCTGGCTGCTGCCCGAATGCTTCCATAACGCGGGCAACCACGTCATCTCCCTCGGCAATCTGTGCCGCTGGCTGGCGGGCGAGGCCGAAGCCCTGGGGGTCGACATCTACCCGGGCTTCGCCGCCGCCGAAGTGCTGTTCGACGCAGAGGGCCGGGTCATCGGCGTCGCCACCGGCGACATGGGGCTGCGCCGCGATGGCACCCCGGGGTCCGCCCACCAGCCCGGGATGGAGCTTCTCGCCCGCTACACGGTCTTCGCCGAAGGCTGCCGTGGCCACTTGGGCAAGGGCCTGGAGGCCCGTTTCGGCCTGCGCCAGGGGGTCGATCCCCAGGTCTATGGCCTGGGCCTCAAGGAACTGTGGGAAATCCCGGCCGAGCGCCATGTGCCGGGCCTGGTCCTGCACACCGCCGGCTGGCCCCTGCAGCCGGACACCTACGGCGGCGGTTTCCTGTACCACCAGGCCGACCGCCAGGTGGCGGTGGGCTTCGTCGTCGGTCTGGGCTACACCAATCCCTATCTGTCGCCTTACGAAGAGTTCCAGCGCTTCAAGACCCACCCTCAAATCCGGGAATACCTGGCCGGCGGAAGGCGCCTGGCCTACGGCGCCCGCGCCCTGGCAGCGGGGGGGCTCCAGTCCCTGCCCCGTCTCGTCTTCCCCGGGGGGCTTCTGGTGGGCGACGACGCCGGCTTTCTCAACGCCGCCCGCATCAAGGGCTGCCACGCGGCGCTCAAGTCCGGCATGCTGGCCGCCGACGCCCTCGCCGATGCCCTGGCCGCAGGGCGCTGCCACGATGAACTGGAGGCCTACCCCGAAGCCTTCCGCCAGAGCTGGCTGCACGAGGAACTGCATCGAGCGCGCAATTTCAAGCCCCTGCTGGCCCGGGGGCTCAAGTGGGGCTCCCTGCTCTTCGGCATCGACCAGAAAGTCTTCGCCGGCCGCGCCCCCTGGACCCTGCACCATCACCAGGCCGACCACGCCCGGACCCTGCCCGCCGCAGCCTGCGCGCCGATTGCCTACCCCAGGCCGGACGGCGTCGTCAGCTTCGATCGCCTGTCCTCGGTCTTCCTCTCCGGCACCCACCAAGAGGACGATCAGCCCTGCCACTTGCAGCTCAAGGATCCCGAACTGCCGGTACGCCTCAATCTCGCCCGCTACGACGCCCCGGAGCAGCGCTACTGCCCGGCCGGGGTCTACGAGATCGTCGAGGCTCCCGAAGGGCCGCGCCTGCACATCAACGCCCAGAACTGCCTGCACTGCAAGACCTGCGACATCAAGGATCCCGCCCAGAATATCGAATGGGTCGCGCCCCAGGGCGGCGAAGGACCGGCCTACCCCAATTTCTGATCCAGGCCGGGCGCCGCGCCCGCCCGGCCCCGGCCGCCCGTCTCTGCGGCAGTGCAACAGACGGGCCGACAAATTCCGATATAATCCGGCCGGCTAACCCCCTAGGGAGAACATCACATGGCCTTTCTCGCCGACAAAAAGATTCTCATCACCGGCCTCATCTCCAAGCATTCCATCGCCTATGGCATCGCCAAGGCCTGCCACCGGGAAGGTGCCGAGCTCGCCTTCACCTTCCAGAACGAACGTTTCGAGGAGCGGGTACGCAAATTCGCCAACGAATGCGGCAGCGACCTGGTCTTCCCCTGCGACGTGGCGAGCGATGAACAGATCGACAAACTCTTCGCCGACCTCGCCACCCGCTGGGACGGCCTCGACGGTCTGGTCCACTCGATCGCCTACGCCCCTGCCGAGGCCATCGAAGGTGACTTCCTGGAGGGCATCACGCGGGACGCCTTCCGCATCGCCCACGAAATCTCATCCTACAGCTACCCCGCCCTGGCCAAGGCCGCCCGGCCCATGATGAAGGGCCGCCGCGCTTCGCTGCTCGCGCTGTCCTACCTGGGTGCCGAGCGCACCATGCCCAACTACAACACCATGGGTCTCGCCAAGGCCAGCCTGGAAGCCGCCACCCGCTATCTGGCCTTCTGCCTCGGGCCGGAAGGCATCCGCGCCAACGCCATTTCCGCCGGCCCCATCAAAACCCTGGCGGCTTCGGGCATCGGCAATTTCGGCAAGCTGCTCTCCTATAACGCCCACCACGCCCCTCTGCGCCGCAACGTGACCATCGAGGAAGTGGGCAACGCCGCCGCTTTCCTGCTCTCCGACCTGGCGAGCGGCATCACGGCGGAAATCCTCTACGTCGATGGCGGCATGCACTCCACCGCCCTGGGCAATCCGGAGCCGCTGCCGGGCTGATCGGTCGCCTGCGGCGTGGAACAACTCCGCGCCCCGTGAGAAAAAAACGCCGGCCTGCAGGCCGGCGTTTTCGTGTGCGATGGGGCGGCGTAGCACCGCCCCACGGAAGGCTTACTTGTCCTTCGCCTCCAGGGCGGCGTGGTTGATTTCGACCTTGTAGCGGGAACGCAGACCGGCGAGGTAGGCCTTGACCTCCTCCTGCAGGACCAGGGTGGTGTACTGGCGCAGCATCGACTGGCGGCGGGCCTCATCCAGCTTTTCACCCGGCAGGACCTTGACCACCTTGAACAGGGCGTAGCCCAGGTCGGGCAGTTCGACGCCGGCGTAACCCGGGAGCTTGGCGGCATCCACCTTGAGGATGGCAGGAACCGCCTGGGGAGGCACCCGCAGGGCGTCCAGGCGGGAGAGGGTCTTGGCCGCCCCCCAGGCCAGCTTGTCTTCTCCGCGCCGCAGTTCGGCGAGGCGCGCCTCGCCTTCCTTCACGGCCATGGCCTGGGCCTCGCGGCGGCGCAGGACGGTCTCGACGGCGCCCTTCACTTCGTCGAAGGCGCGCAGGGCAGCGGGTTTGTGTTCGGCCACCCGCGCGGCCACCAGGGTATTGGGGGCGACCTCGATGGCCTCGGTGTTGCGGCGGTTTTTCACCGCATCTTCGGAGAACACCGCGGCAAGGAGCTTTTCGTTGGCGAAGTGCCCATTGGCGGGATTGGCCTGACGGGTCAACCAGGCGGTCTTGCGCACCTCCAGCTTGTACTTTTCCGCCACGGCGGCGAGGCTGTCGGACTGCTCGTAAACCATGTTGGTGAAGGCCTCGGCGGCCTCGGCAAATTTGCGGGCGGCGGCGGTACGCTTCAATTCGGCTTCGATCTCGCCCTTGACCTCGGCGTAGGGCTTTTCCTTGGCGCCGTGGATGCCGGTGAGCTTGATGATGTGGTAGCCGAACTCGGATTCGACCACGCCGGAAATTTCGCCTTCCTTGAGACTGAAGGCCGCTTCCTCGAAGGGCTTGACCATGGCGCCCCGGGCAAAGAAGCCCAGATCGCCCCCCTTGGCCGCGGAGCCCGGGTCCGCGGAGTGCTTCTTGGCCAGATCGGCGAAGGCCGCGGGCTGGGCGCGGACTTCCTTCAGCACGGCGTCGGCCTTCGACTTGGCCTTGGCCTTGTCGGAATTTTCCAGGCCGATGAGGATGTGGGCCGCGCGCCGCTCCTCGCCCGTACCGTAGCGGCTCTTGTGGCCTTCGTACCAGGCCTTCACTTCCGCTTCGGGGACGCTGACCTGGGCGCTCACCGTTTCCAGGGACAGGACCACGAATTCGGCCTGAGCCTGCTCGGCCACTTCGAATTGCTTGGGATTGGCGTCGTAATACTTGCGCGCCGCATCGTCTTCCAGTTTGGCCTTGCCCACCCAGTCGTCCACCGCGTAGCGGAACTCCTGCACTTCGCGCTTTTCCGCTTGCATGGCGAGCACCTTATCGGTGACCGTCCGGGAGAGGATGCCGGTCTGGCCGATGGAACCGGCGAGTTGCTGCAAGGTGAGATCCTGCCGCACGCGGGCTTCGAAGCCCCCCATGGTCAAGCCCTGGGCCTTGACCGCCTGCTCGTAGCGCTCCAGGGAAAACTTGCCGTCCACCTGGAGGGCAGGAATATTGGCGATGGCCCGGCTGACCGCCGCGTCGCTGGCCATCATGCGCTTCTTGGACGCCTCCAGCAGGATGAGTTGCTGATCGATCATGTCGTCGATGACCGCCTTGCGGGCCTCCGGGTTGTCGAAGAGCTTGGGATCGAAGCTGCCGGTCTGGTTGCGGATGCGCTCCTCCTGCTCCCGCAAGGCCTGCTGAAAATGCTGCGGCGTGATTTTCACTTCGCCGATCCTGGCCACCACACCGTCGTCCGCCACGTCGCGCACGTAGGCATCGACGCCCCAGAGCGCGAAGGGCAAGGTGATGAGGGCGAGGAAGATCTGGACGATTCTCTTGTTATTGCGGACTGCGTCGAACATGATTCCGGGATTCCGTAGAGAGGCTGCGAGGGAAACCTCGCGGGCCAGAGCCCGGGTCAGCCGCCCGGGCGCAAAAAAGGTGGCTGATTTTACAGCAGAAAGCCCCCGCGGACCACGGCGCCATCAGCCCCCGCGCGGAACCTGCCCGAGCAGGCCGACAGCATGATCGGCCAAGGCAAGGCAGGCCGTGAGCCCCGGCGATTCGATGCCGAAGAGATTGACCAGCCCGGCAACCCCATGCTCCCGCGGCCCCTGCACCAGAAAATCCGCCGCCGGTTCCCCTGGACCCGCAATTTTGGGGCGCACGCCGCAGAAGGCCGGCACCAGGGCATCGTCGGGCAGCCCGGGCCAATACTGCCGCACGGCCCCGTAAAAGTCTGCCCCACGGCGGGGATCGACCGTGCTGTCCGGCTTTTCGACCCATTCCACATCGGGCCCGAAGCGCCCCTGCCCTGCAAGATCCAGGGTGAGATGCACCCCCAGCCCGCCGGGCTCCGGCACCGGGTAGATGAGCCGGGAAAAGGGCACGCGCCCGCGGCAGGAAAAGTAATTTCCCTTGGCGTAGCAGGCTACGGGAATCCACTCGGCGGGAAATCCCCGCAGCGAGGCGGCCAGGGCGGGCGCCTCCAGCCCCGCCGCATTGACCACCCGGCGGGCCCTGATACGGACCGGCTCCCTGCCGCCCACCTCCAGGACGATGCCCTCCGCCTCCACCGCCCCGCCGAGTATCGGGCTTCCCGGCACGAAGCTCGCTCCCGCCGCCTGCACGTCGGCCAGGAGCGCCTGCATGAGGGCATGGCTATCCACGATTCCGGTGTGCGGGGACAAGAGCGCCGCCGTGCAGGCCAGCGCGGGTTCCAGCCTCTGCGCCTCGCGCCCCGAAAGCAGGGCCAGTCCGGCGACACCGTTGGCCTGCCCCTGCCGGAGAAGGGATTCCAGCCCCGCCTCCTGCTCCGCCGCCGTGGCGACGATGAGCTTGCTGCACAGGCGGTGCGCCACGCCGCGGTCGGCACAATAGCGCCGCAGCCGGCGGCTGCCCTCGACGCACAGGCGGGCCTTGAGGCTGCCGCCCGGGTAGTACAGGCCGGCGTGGATTACCTCGCTGTTGCGGGAGCTGGTTTCCCTGCCGAAGCTCCCGTGCCGCTCCAGCACCAGAACGTCGCCGCCCAAGGGGCCGGCCAGGGCGCGAGCGCAGGCCAGGCCCACCACCCCGGCACCGATCACGACCGCTTCAACCGTTTCCATCGCACACGCTCCCTCCGGGCTGCCGATTCTAACCGCGGGGCTGCCCGCGCTTGCGGTTAGAATGCCCGAAAACCCTTGCACTACGGCCATGGACAACCCTCTCCTTCCGACCCTGGCAGCCTTCTACACCGGGGACGAGACCCTCCACCTCTTTTTTGCCACCCTGGTCCTCGGCCTGGTACTCCTGCCTGCCGGCGGCGACGGCCGCACCGTGGTGCGGCAGACCCTGGTCTTTTCCGTCCTCTGTCTCCTCGGCAACCTGGGCGCCGCTCTCCTCGCCGCCTCGGGGGCAGCGCGGCCCGCCGCGGTCCTGCACGGCATTCTGCTGCTCGGCCTGGGCATCGGCGTCATCCGCCTGGTGGGCCTGCTCGTCTTCCGTGTGCTCCTGCCGCGCCTGCACATCGCGCCGCCGCGCATCCTGGAAGACATCGTGGTCATCATCGGCTACGTGGCCTGGGGTCTGATCCGCCTTTCCCAGTCCGGCGTCGAGTTGTCGTCCATCGTCACCACCTCGGCGGTCATCACGGCGGTGATCGCCTTTTCCATGCAGGACACCCTGGGCAACATCCTGGGGGGGCTCGCCCTGCAACTGGACAGCTCCATCCAGATCGGCGACTGGGTGAAGATCGACGACGTTTCCGGCCAGGTGACCGACATCCGCTGGCGCTATACCGCCATCCGCACCCGCAACGGGGAAACCGTCGTCGTCCCCAACAGCCTCCTCATGAAGGGCAAGGTGTGGGTCATCGGCGACCGGGAACAGGGTACCCGGCTCTGGCGGCGCACCCTCCACTTCAACGTGGGCTACGTCGCCCAACCCGCCCGGGTGGTGGCCACCGTCGAACTGGCGGTGCGGGAAGCCAACATCCCCAATGTGTCGCGGGAGCGGCCGGTGAGTTGCGTGCTGATGGAATTCGGGCCTGGCTACGGTCACTACGCCCTGCGCTACTGGATGGACGACCCGGCCCCCGACGACCCCACCGACTCCGC
Organism: Betaproteobacteria bacterium; assembly: GCA_016720065.1. NCBI lineage: Bacteria > Pseudomonadati > Pseudomonadota > Betaproteobacteria > Betaproteobacteria bacterium. The sequence continues at coordinate 1,089,240 of JADJXY010000002.1, forward strand.
CGTCCGTTCCCACATTTACGCGGCCCTGCGCCGCTCCGGCTGGCGCCTCGCCCTGCCCGAGGAAATGCGCTATCTGGTGAAGGACAACGCCGCCCTGCGCAGCGCCACCAAGTCGCGGGAATTGCAGCACCGCATCGATGCCCTGCGCTCGGTCAGTCTCTTCGCCCAATTGACCGACGAGGAATGCGGGCGGGTCGCCGAACACCTGGTCTATGCCCCCTTCGCCGCGGGTGACGTGCTCACCCGCCAGGGGGCCATCGCGCACTGGCTGTACATCATCCTGGCGGGAGAAGCCGAAGTCGTGCGGCGCAACGGCGACGGCGAAGAGCACGCCCTGGCGCGGCTCAAACCCGGCGACTTCTTCGGCGAAATGGGCCTGCTCACCGGCGAACCCCGTACCGCGTCGGTGCACGCCGTCACGGACGTGGAATGCTATCGCCTGGACAAGACCGGCCTGGCGGAAATCATGGCCGACCGGCCGGCCATCGCCGAAGAGCTTTCCGCCGTCCTGGCCGCCCGCTCGCAGCAGAACGAAGCGGCATCGACCGGCGGCGATCCCCGCCGCAAGGCGCCACCAGCCGGCCTGGGCGGCGCCATCGTCGGGCGCATCCGCAGTTTCTTCAATCTGGAGTAAGGCGGGCAGCGTTGCGCCGCCGCAAGCAAGCGGATCAGAGAACCCGGGGTTGCGGGAAGCGGCGCGAAAAGTCCCGGTAAAGGCGCTCGAGCCGGCGCACCCGATCCCGACTGCACCCGTATTCGGCCCGTTCGATGGCCTCGCGGAACAGATTGTGCAGCCTGAACACGCCGCGAGGCGTTCGTATCAACTCGTGAGCCATTTCCGCCGCCACGACTTCCGGAATGTGTTCGAGTTCCGAAATGGCCTCCACCTGGCCCCGCTCGATTTCGGAAAAATCGATGATCTCCTGCAAGGTCACCATAGCGCACTCCTCGCCGACGCTGAATGGCTCTCTGAGTGTTTTGCCCGGGGCAAAAATCCATTGAAGTTTGCTATGGCCGGCGGCGCAGCCATAGGGTAATCAGGAGCCGCCGTCACCGATCAGGGCGTAGGGCGCCCAGTACAGCGGATGGCCGTAGGATCCGCCGCCGGGGGCGGAATCGGCCATGGTCTCGAGCATGGCGCGGCGCAGGGCCTCCGCCCGGGAAATGCCGGGCTGGGCGGCCTGGGCGTTGAAGATGGACACCACCAGCCGGCGCGCCGAGACGGATTCGACCGGCCAATGGGTGGCCAGCAGCGCCCGCCCGCCGGCATAGAAGAAGGCACGCCCCAGGCCGCTCAGGGCCTCGGCGCCCTCGCCCTCTCCAGCCGCCGTGTTGCAGGCCGAGAGGATGACCCAGTCGGCGTCGAGCCGCAGCCCCAGAATATCGTCCAGGGTGAGCAATCCGTGGCCGCCGTCCCGCGGATTGGCGAGCGCCAGGGCCGGCTGGTCCACGCGAGGCAACTCGCCGGGCAGCAGCCCGTGGGTGGCGAAGGCGATCACCCGCCGGCGGGAGAGATCGGCCCCGAGGACATTGCTGCGGCTGGCCGCCGGGCCTAGGAAGACGTCCTTGCCCGGGTCGGCCCCCAGGCTGCGGGCCAGGGCAAGGATTTCGTCTCGCGTGTCGGGCAGGGGCGCGAGTTGGGCGTACTGCGGCCAGACCGCCTCCTCGCCCCGCAGGGCGCGCTCCCGCAGGACGGGGGGCAGGGCCACGGCGCGTAGCCGACGCGAAGTCGCCCCGGGCTTGGCAACACCGTCGCCGGCAAAATCCGGGTCGCCGAAGCCGGCAAAGGCACGGCGCCCCGCGGCCGCGGGCGCCATGCGACGCAGGGTGATGAGCGATGCCGCCGAAGGGAGCTGGCTGGTGGCCACCTGGCGGGCGAGCCAGGGCCAGGCCGCGTAGTCGGGTTTTCCGCCGGCGCCGGGAGGAGGCGGCTCGCCGCTGAGCAGCAGGGCGATGGGCAGGCGCGCCAGCCCTCCTCCGGCCACCACGATCAGGTGCTCCGCGCCCTGCCAACCCTCCTTCACCGGCAGGAGGAGTTCGCGGTAAAGGCGATGGGCGAGCTGCCCGTCGAAGGCCGGCAGCCGGTCGAGGTCACCCTCCGGGGGATCGAGGGCCTGGCGCAGGCTGCGCACGCTGCGCTCCAGGTCACGGCGGCCCCGCTCGACCACGGCGAAGACCGGCTTCCCTCCCGCCGGGATGGCCCACACGAAGCTGCGCTCCTCGCTGGCCAGGACACTGAGCAGCGCTTCCCCGGAACGCAGGGCGGCCCGCACCTGGACCAGGGTGGCGGGCCGCGGCACGATGAGGTCGGCGTAATCCGGAAAACGCTGGGCCAGGGTGTCACGCAGGCTGCGATGGCGGTCGTCCAGGACCGCCACGCGGGTCTGCATGTCGGCGACGATCCCCGGGACGAGTTGGTCCGCCGGCCGGGAAAGCAGGTCGGCCAGGATTTTGTACAGGGCGTCCCGCTCCTGGCGCACGTCCTGTTCTTCCCGCACCAGCGCCGCGAGTTCCGGCTTGCCCGCCGCCGCGCGAGCGGCGCTGGCGGCCATGGCCTGCTGCACGCTCTGGCCGCGCAGCACGTCGGCGGCCAGAAAAGCCTCGGCGACGGCATCGATGCCCGCCGCGCCTTCCAGGGGCGTGCCCCGGATGCGGGACAAGAGGCCGAGGTAGGCATCGACCACATAACTCAGGCGGGCGAAGCGCCCCCCGGAACGGTCCGTGGTTTCCGCAACCTTGGGCAGGAGGACGGCCAGGGCATCGCGAAAGGCCGCGAGTGCCGCTTCGTTCTGTCCCGCCACCGCCAGGGCCACCCCGTGAAACCCCAGGGCCTCGGCCGCGTCGAAGGCGCCGGGGCCCATCTGCTGGCGCTTCCTTTTGGCCAGCAGCGCGCTTTCCGACACCGCTTCGTCCAGGCGCTTTTCCGCGATCAGGGCGCGAATCCAGCCCAGGGTGGGGGCGCCCAGGGTATCGGCCAATTGGGGATCTTCGGCCAGGGCCGCGCGCAGGGCTTCGAACTGTGCCAGGGCCTCGGGCCAGCGGCGCTGCACGACCAGGGCACTGGCGCGCAGGCGCCGCCACTGCACGGCCGGCAGCGCCGTCGCCGGCACCCCCAGCCGCTCCAGGTTGGCCAGCACGCGCTCGGCAAGTCTCAGCGCCTCGCCGGTGCGGCGCTGCTCCAGGAGAACGCGGGCCAGGGGCATCATCATCTGGTTGGTGTGCAGGCTCTCGGGACCGAAGCGCTCCAGGCTGCGCAGGAGCAGGCGCCGGGCATGGACCTCGGCCTCATGGACCCGCCCTTCTTCCAGAAGCGCATGGGCCAGCCAGGACTCCTGGCGGTTGCGGTGTTGCTCGACGGTGACCTGGGGCGTGGTCGTGGTGCCGCTGGCCTGCATGGCCAGATTGTCCTGCACCGCCTTCTCGCGCAGTTCCAGGGCCCGGCGGAAGCGGGCCTCGGCTTCGGCGTAGCGCCCTTCGGAAAAAAAAGTACGGCCCAGGGCGTCCTCGACAAAGGCACTCCAGGTGTTCTGGTACCAGACCCAGTTGCGGGAGCCCTTGAGCCGGGTCAGCAGACCTTCCGCGTCGCGCACGTGGCGGCGAGCCGTGGCGAAATCCCCCAGACGCCGGTAGGGTTCGGAGAGTAGGGCGTGCATGGCCAGGCGAAAACCCGCCACACCCTCCGGAGTCACCTCCAGGGCGCGCGTCGTGGCGGCCAGGCCGTTGCGGAAATTGCCTCCGCCATACTCCGCCCCGCCCAACTCCGCCCAGGCGCGGTGGGGTTCCCGGCCACCCCCCAGCTCGATGCAGCGGCGCAGTTCGCGCAGTTCGGCCCCCACCAGCCCCAGTTCCCGGGCGGCCCGGGCGCGTTTCAAGTGGAATTCGGCCAGGTCGGTGCCGGCGAGTTCGGCCGGGGGAGCCGTTTCCAGAACGCGGCGCGCCTCGTCGAGACGGCGGGAATCGACCGGGTGCTTATCCAGGAGAGCGAGAATGTCGCCGATGCTGCGGGCTTCGGCGGGCGCGGGCGCAGCGGGCGCGGACCCTGCGAATACAAGACCCAGGACCAGAATTGCGACCCGTCCCAAGCTCCTGCCGACTCCGACGACCTTATCCATTTGGCCTCCCCCGCCGCCCGCTGGTGCCCAGGAAGGGAATCGAACCCCCACGCCTTGCGGCGCCAGAACCTAAATCTGGTGCGTCTACCAATTTCGCCACCTGGGCAGGCCGGCGGATTCTAACATCGCTATACTTGCCGCCGCCATGCCGGTCGACCACTACGAAAACTTCCCCGTCGCCTCATTTCTCGTGCCTCTGGCGCTGCGCAAGCCTATCGAGGTGATCTACCGTTTCGCCCGCAGCGCCGACGACATCGCCGACGAGGGCGAGGCCTCCGACGCCGCCCGCCTGGCCGGCCTCGCCGCCTACCAGGCCGAACTGGACCGCATCGCGGCGGGGCTACGGCCCACCACGCCCCTTTTCGAGGAGGTGGCCGCCATCGTGGAAGCCCACCGACTGCCGCTGCAGCTCTTCCGCGACCTGCTGGACGCCTTTGCCCAGGACGTGGTGAAGAAGCGCTACGCCGACTTTCCGGAACTGCTCGATTACTGCCGCCGCTCGGCCAACCCGGTGGGCCGGCTGGTGCTGCATCTGTTCGGACGCATCGAGCCGGAGCATCTGGAGCAGTCCGATTGCATCTGTACGGCGCTCCAGCTCATCAACTTCTGGCAGGACGTGGCGGTGGATTGGGACAAGGGCCGGGTCTATCTGCCCCAGGAGGACTTGCGCCGCTTCGGCGTCGCCGAGGCTCAGATCGCCGCCGGCGCGTGCGCGGGCACCCTGGCCGCCCTGCTCGAATTCCAGATCGAGCGCAGCCGCGCCCTGCTGCTGCGCGGCGCGCCCCTGGTGCGCGCCCTGCCGGGCCGCCTGGGTTGGGAAATCCGTCTCACCGTCCAGGGCGGCCTGCGCATCCTGGAACGCCTCGCCCGGGTGCGCGGCGACGCCTGGCGCCACCGCCCCACCCTCGGACCTTCGGACTGGCTGGTCATGGCCGGCCGCTCCCTTACAATGTGACCATGGATTTCCACCGCTATTGCCAGGAGAAGTGCGCCGCCAGCGGCTCCTCCTTCTATTACAGCTTCCTGTTCCTTCCCGCCGAGCGCCGCCGCGCCATCATGGCCCTCTACGCCTTCTGCCGCGAAGTGGACGACGTGGTGGATGAATGCCATGACCCGGCCATCGCCGCCACCAAGCTCGTCTGGTGGCGCCAGGAAGTGGGGCGCGTCGCCGAGGGCAAGGCCCAGCACCCGGTGGGTCTGGCCTTGCAGGACGTGGGGCGCAGCTTCAGCCTGCCGACGGAGCAATTGCTCGAAATCATCGACGGCATGGAAATGGACCTCACCCAATCCCGCTACCTGGATTTCAAGGGCCTTTCCCTCTACTGCTACCGCGTCGCCAGCGTGGTCGGCCTGCTGGCCGCCGAAATCTTCGGCTATCGCGACCGCCAGACCCTCAAGTACGCCCACGATCTGGGCATGGCCTTCCAGCTCACCAACATCGTGCGCGACATCGGCGAAGACGCCCGCCGGGGACGCATCTACATCCCCATGGACGAGTTGAAGCAATTCAACGTCCCGGCGGCGGACATCCTCAATTCCCGCTACTCGGACAACTTCTCCGCCCTCATGGCCTTCCAGGTCGAGCGCGCCCAGCGTTACTACGAGCAGGCCTTCGCCCAATTGCCTGCCACCGACCGCAAGGCGCAGCGGCCGGGCCTGGTCATGGCCGCCATCTACCGCACGCTGCTCGCCGAAATCACCGCCGAGAACTATCAGGTGCTGCACCAGCGCATCGCCCTGACCCCGGTGCGCAAGCTCTGGATCGCCTGGAAGACCTGGATCTTCGCGTGAGGAACGCGCAGCACGCCCAAGGCACTGCCGGGGTCCCTTCAAACCGGTCCGGAACGCTGGCGCAGGCGGGAGGATCGGGGTGGGAACGGGGTTCTGCTCAATGACCCACACCCACCCGCCCGCACCGCGCCCCCAGGTCCGCACGCGGACACGAGCCCCAAGCCCGCGCCGAGCCTGTGAAATTTTTGGGCGCGCCCGAGCGGCGTGCCCAGGGGGGCACGATCAAGGCGCAATGCACAGCCATAGCTCGGACTATGGCGAGCACTGGCAACGCCGAGCGGGCGCAGTTGGGCATGACGAGCGGGGGTGAATGAAATTTTCACAGGCTCTCAGTTGAGGGTCGCCGTCGTCGGCGCCGGCTGGGCGGGGCTTGCCGCCGCCGTGGATCTCGTCACTGCCGGCGCCTCCGTCACCCTCTTCGAAGCCGGGCGCCAGCCCGGTGGCCGCGCCCGCCGCGCCGCCACCCGCGACGGCCCGCCCCTGGACAATGGACAACACCTCTTCCTGGGCGCCTACCGCGAATGCCTCGCCCTGATGCGCCGGGTGGGGGCCGAACCCGAAGTCCTCTTCGACCGGCGCCCCTTGCGGGTCAGCGACAACGCGGGCTTTTCCCTCGCCCTTCCCCGCCTGCCGGCGCCCCTCAACCTCGCCTGGGGACTCCTCGCCGCCCGGGGCGTCACGGCCCGGGAGAAACTGGCCACCGCCCTGTGGATGCAGGGCCTGAAGGCGCGCCAGTTCGTTCTCGCCGCCGACACCACCGTGGCGGATTGGCTGGACGCCGCCGGGCAGACCGGCGTCCTGCGCCGCCGCCTTTGGGAGCCGCTCTGTCTCGCCGCCCTGAACACCCCGGCCGAACGGGCCTCGGCCCAGGTTTTCGCCCATGTCCTGCGCGACAGTCTGGGCAGCCCACGGCGCGCCGACACCGACCTGCTCCTGCCCCGGGTTCCTCTCAGCGCGGTGTTCCCGGACCCGGCCGTCGCCTGGCTGGCGGCCCGGGGCGCCGAACTGCGCTTCGGACGGCGGGTGCGTGTTCTCGAGCCGGACGACGACCAGGTGCGCGTCGACGGGGAAGCCTTTGCCGGCGCCGTCGTCGCCGTCGCCCCGCAGCACCTGGCGGCCCTGCTGCCGCCGGCATCCCCACTGCCGGCCCTGGCCTTCGAACCCATCGCCACGGTCTATCTCGGCTACGACCCCGCCGTCGCCCTGCCTTTTCCCCTCATGGCCCTGGCCGGCGGCATCGGTCAGTGGGTGGTGGATCGCGGGAACGGCGTCCTGGCAGCTATCCTGAGCGGCCACGGTCCCTGGGAAGATTTGCCCGACGCCGATCTGGCTGCCGAGATGCACCGCGAAATCGGCCTTCCCGAACCGCCGGCCTGGCACCGCACCCTGCGCGAACAACGCGCCACCTTCTCCTGCCGCCCGGGGCTCGCCCGGCTGCCTTGCCTCACCGCCCATCGCTCCGTCGTCCTGGCCGGAGACCACACCTGGGCCGAGTATCCTGCCACCCTGGAGGGCGCCGTACGCAGCGGGCGGGGAGCGGCGGCGGCCTTGGACCATGCGCTTCGTGCCGCATGAGATGGCCACAAGCCATGACCCTTTCCCCCTGCCCCTCACCCGCGACGCGGGAGAGGGAGTATTGGCGCAGCGCTGGAGGTGGCGCAGGGCAGCCCCGATCCGGGCGAATCGGATAACATATCGCCCCAGGCCCTTGCCCCGGAGTTCCGCTTGAAAGCCCTCCTTTCCTTCCTCTTTGCCGCTTGCGCCCTGGCCAACCCTGCCTCGGGCGGCGAAGTCTTCGCCACCGTCGATGCCCTGCACGGCGAAGCCCATGTCATCGACGCCGCCGGCGCCACCACGGCGCTCACCGTCGGCAGCACGGTGTACGAAGGGCAGACGGTGGTCACCCGCGCCCAGTCGGAACTTCACCTGGCCACCGCCGACGAGGGCTTCCTCGCCCTGCGTCCCAATACCACCCTCAAGGTGGACGCCTACCGTGCCGGCAAGGGAGACGACGATCGCATGCACCTCTCTCTGGTATCCGGTGCCCTGCGGTCCATCACCGGCTGGCTGGCCAAGTTCCGCCGTGACGCCTACCGTCTCAGGACGCCCACGGCCACCATAGGCATCCGCGGCACCGACCACGAAGTCCTTGAACTGGACACGGCTTCAGGCAGCCACGAGGCCGGCGTCTATAACCGGGTATACGAAGGCGCCACGGTGATTCTCTCGGACCACGGCGAGATCGAGGTCGAAGCCGGCCGGGTCGGCTTCCTGCCGCGGGATCGGCGGGCAGCGGGCCGCCTTCTGCAGGAGATTCCCGACCTCTTCCAGGACCGCCCGCTCAAGATCGAGCAGCGCATCGCCCAGCGCAAGGAAGCCCTGGCCGACGCCATGGAGCGGGTGCGGGAAAAGCGCGCCCGGGCCCGGGATGCCGCCGGGGACGACGACAACGCCCGCGACGGGCGGCCCCGCGTGAATCACCGCATGATCCGCAAATTCAAGCACCGCAACGACTGAAACCCATGCACGCCTCCCTTTCCTCCCGCTGGGCGCCCCTCGTCGCCCTGGCCCTGCTCGCTGGCGCCGCCCGCGCCGAAATCAGCACCGAAGCACGACTCGGTACCGGACCCGAGCGTTACCGTTCCTACCAGTTGGGGGCCTCGGCCGATCTGCCGCTGCTCCCGGTCAATATCGACGTCAAGCGCTTCGTCGCCTACAGCCAGGGGACGCAGATCGCCGACGAGAAGTCCGCCGGTCTCAACTGGACCCCCACGGACTGGCTCCTGGCCAGCGCGCACCATCGCGACACCCAGGGCGACATTCTCAACACCCGTGGCGAGGATTACGCCCTTTCGGTCAACATCGCCCCTCTGTGGAAGGGCACCCTCGGCACCCATATCGATCTGGGTTACGGCACCCTGGACTACCGGGCCGCCATCGGCCGCCCCCTGGTGCGCCGCGCCCTCAACCGGCGCCTGCCGCAACTGGACCGGGAAAGCGTGGGCATCGCCCAGGATCTGGGCGAAACCTGGGGCCTGTCCTTCAACGTCGAGCGCTACCGCTACGACAAGGATCCGGTGGACGTCGCCCGCGGCATCCTGCGCCGGGTGCGCCGCCCCAACAATACGGTCTTCGAACTGGTCAGTTTTCCTGACCGCGCGGCCGGCCTGGGGCTGCACTGGCAACCCGACGAGCGCTGGTCGGTGGATCTCTCCCGCCAGCGCACCATCACCGTCCTGGACCAGAAGCAGGAAAGCACCCGCCTCGACCTGAACTACCGCCCGATCAAGCGCTTCGAGATCGGCGCCTCCGCCACCCACTCCCGTTCGACAGCCTTGCTGCGGCCCAACGGAACGACGGAAATCGAGGCGAACTCGGGCAACTACTACGAATTGGGCGGCCGCCTCTTCTTCGACTGACGGATACGCCCCCTCCTGCAGCGTCTAGCCAAGGGGTTCCGTTCGGCATAAAATGGGCCAAGAATACCAATCGTCATAACCAGGGAGTACAGCCATGGCATCAAGCAAGCTCTGGGGGGCGCTATGCCTCCTTGCCACCGTCACCACCGGCACCTGGGGTGCCGACCCGGTGCGCATCGCCGTCACCGGCCCCTACAGCGGGCCGTCGGCCCCCATGGGCCAGTCCATGCTGGCGGGGGTGAAGCTCGCGGCGGATGAAATCAATCTGGGGGGCGGCCTGTTCGGACGCCCCCTCGAACTGGTCATCAAGGACGACAAGGGCGATCCCGAGACCGCCAAGCAGGTGTCCACCGAGGCGGTGCGCCAGGACAAAGTGGTCGCCGCCGTAGGCTTCATCAACACCGGCGTCGCCCTCGCCGCTCAGAAGATCTACCAGGACGCCCGCGTCCCGGTCATCAACAACGTGGCCACCGGAGTGAAGGTCACCCGCCAGTTCATTGCGCCGGAGCACAAGGAAAACTATATCTTCCGCAATTCCGCCGCCGACGGCATCCAGGCCGCCGCCGTGGTGCGCGACGCGGTAGACAGGCGCAAGTTCCAGAAGCTCGCCATCTTCCACGATTCGACCCCCTACGGGGAGTTCGGCAAGGACCAGCTGATCGCCGAGCTGGCTCGCCACCAGATCAAGCCAGTCTTCGTCGGGCGCTTCGCCCCGGGGACGGCGGACATGAGCAGCCTCCTGAAGGAAGCCCGTGGCGCCGGCGCCCAGGCCCTGCTCACCTACGCCCTGGGGCCTGATCTCGCCGCCATCGCCAACGAGCGCGCTCGCCTGGCCTGGCCGGTACCCATGATCGGCAGCTGGACCCTGTCCCTGCCCAATTTCCTCGAAGCCGCCGGCAAGAACGCCGAGGGGGCCCGCATGCCCCAGACCTTCATCGAGGAAGCCAACAATTCCCGCCGCACCGGCTTCATTTCCGCCTACCACGCCGCCAACAAGACCAAGCGCATTCCCTCGGCCGTCTCCGCCGCCCAGGGCTACGATTCGCTCTATCTGCTGGTTTCCGCCATGTTCCAGGCGGCGGACACCGACGGCGCCAAGGTGCGGGCCGCCCTGGAGAATCTGGCCAAGCCGGTGTACGGCGTGGTCACGGTGTACGACCGCCCCTTCACCGCAGACGACCACGAGGCCATTTCCGACAACATGGTCTTCATGGGCGAAGTGAAAAACGGCCGCATCGTCTACGCCTACTCGGACGAGGAACGCCGCAGCCTGGTGACCCAGAAGAAGGAACGCCGCTGATCGGCAGCGGGGCCCGGGCGGTCAGAGTCTGAGAATTCTTCCGGCGCGCCGCTCGGGGGCGCCAGAAATTTTCACCGGCTCTCAGACAAGACGGCCGCCGGCCAGCCGCAGACGGCGGTCGCAGCGGGAGGCGATGGCCTCGTCGTGGGTGACCAGGATGAGGGTGGTGCCCTGGCGAGCGTTCAAGTCGAACATCAGATCGATGATCTGCGCGCCGGTGGCGGCGTCGAGATTGCCGGTGGGCTCGTCGGCCAGCACCAGGCGTGGCCCCGGGGCAAAGGCCCGGGCCAGGGCGACCCGCTGCTGCTCGCCGCCACTCAGGTGGCGTGGCGCGTGCCCTTCCCGCTCGGCCAACCCCACGCGAGCGAGCCATTCTCGGGCGATCGCCGTAGCCCCGGGTGTCCCGGCCAGTTCCAGGGGAACCATGACGTTCTCCAGGGCCGTCAGGGAGGGCAGGAGCTGGAAGGACTGGAAGACGAAGCCCAGGAGCCGACCCCGCAGCAGCGCCCGGGCGTCCTCGTCCAGGGCGCCCAGCTTGGTCCCGTCGAGGACGACGCTGCCGGCGCTGGGCAGGTCGAGGCCGGCCAGCAAGCCCAGCAGGGTCGACTTGCCGGAACCGGAGGCGCCGACCACGGCGACGCTTTCGCCGGCCATGACGGTGAAGGAAATATCCTGCAAAATCGCGAGGGGCCGCCCCCCGCCATCCACCGTCCGGCCCAGGCCGGCCGCTTCCACCATGATCCGATCCACCATGCGCCGCTTTCTGCTCCTGATGTCCTTGTTACTTTCCACCGCCGCTTCGGCCGCCGGGACCATCCTGGTCTTCGGCGATTCCCTCTCGGCCGGCTACGGCATCCGCGCCGACGCGGCCTGGCCGTCGCTCCTGGCTGGACGCCTGGGCGAAAAGCGCCTCGATTATAGCGTCGCCAACCTCAGCATCTCGGGAGAAACCACGGCCGGCGGGCGCTCCCGCCTGGAAGCCGCCCTGGGCCGGCACCGCCCGGCGGTGGTCGTCATCGCCCTGGGGGCCAACGACGGCTTGCGCGGCCTTCCGGTCAGCGAGATGAAGGACAATCTCGCCGCCATGATCGACATGAGCCGCCGCACCGGCGCGCGCATCCTGCTCGTCGGCATGCGCATGCCCCCCAACTACGGCGCCTACGCCCGGGAATTTCAGGCCGCCTACCGGGACGTGGCCTCCGCGGCGAAACTTCCCCTGGTGGAGTTCCTCCTCGCCGGCATCGCCGGCGACGCCCGCTGGTTCCAGGCCGACATGCTGCACCCCACGGCCGAGGCCCAGCCCCGCCTGCTGGACAACGTGTGGCCCGCCCTGGCCCCGCTGCTCAAATGAGTTCCCCGTCCGGCGGTCAGGCACGGGCAGGGCTTGCCACCCTTGCCGAAGTCCCGCATTGCGACGAAATCATCGACGTCCGTTCCCCCGCCGAGTATGCGGAAGATCACATCCCCGGCGCGGTGAACTGCCCCGTGCTGGACGACGCCCAGCGGGCCGAGGTCGGCACCCTGTACAAGCAGGTCTCGCCCTTCGCGGCGAAAAAACTGGGGGCAGCCCTCATCGCCCGCAATATCGGCGAGCATCTTCTCGCCCGCTTCCAGGATCGCCCCAAGCACTGGAAACCCCTGGTCTACTGCTGGCGCGGCGGCATGCGCAGCGGCGCCCTGGTGACCGTCCTGCGCTCGGTGGGCTGGAACGCCAGCCAGCTCGACGGGGGGTACAAGGGCTACCGCCGCGCCGTGATCGAACGCCTGGAAACCCTGCCACAATGCCTGACGTTCCGCGTCCTGTGCGGCCCCACCGGCAGCGCCAAGACCCGTACCCTGCAAGCCCTGGGCACCCTGGGCGAGCAGATTGTCGACCTGGAAGGTCTGGCCCGCCACAAGGGCTCGGTCCTCGGCGTCCTGCCAGGCCAGCCCCAACCCAACCAGAAGTGGTTCGAAAGCGGCTTGCTCGCGGTTCTCGCTGCCCTGGACCCGGCACGCCCCGTCTATGTGGAAGCCGAGAGCCGCAAGATCGGCCGCCTGCAGGTTCCGGAAAGCCTGCTCCAGGCCATTCGCCGCGGAAGCTGCGTCTGCATCGAGGCCACGCCCGCCGCCCGGGTCGATTTCCTGCTGCGGGACTACGATTACTTCACCCTCGATCCCGCCTGGCTCAAGAGCCGCCTGGCCGCGCTCCAGGGTGTGCAAAGCAACGAGACCCTGGCCCGCTGGGCCGGCCTGGCCGAAGGCGGCCACTGGCCTGCCCTGGTGGCCGCCCTGCTGGACGAACATTACGACCCCCTCTACCACCGCTCCCAGGGCGTCAACTTCGCGGGCTTTACCGACCCGCAGCGCTTCCCGAGCGACGATCTTTCCGACGCGGGGATTGCCCGGCTGGCGGCGCAGATCGCTCGATCCGCGGCAACGCAGGAAGTCCCTTCCGCCGCCTGAGCAGGGAGGGGCGCCCGTGCAGCGCGGGCGCGGGGCAAGCTTCTCCCCCTCGGCCCCCTCTGCGCGAGAGCCCCCCCACCGCGCGGGCGCGGGGCAAGCCCGATGGCGCCTACTTTGGCCTGGGAGGCGTGGCCCACCACCGCGCGGGCGCGGGGCGAGCCCGGGGGATTGGAACGACCCTTCAGCCCGGCCGACGTGCGCAGAGGGCCTGACGCATGGCGGGCTTGGGGACGGCACTGTAGCCCTCTTCGTAGGCCAGGACGGTAAGGCCATGGCGCGCCGCCAGCCGCAGCAATTCCTGCGAGGCCAGGAGAAAATCCGGGCGCGAGGGTTTGCCGTAGCGTTCGTTGCCCACCATGAAGGTTTCGTAAATGAGGATCGCTCCCGGCGCCAGCAAAGCGACCAGATCGTCCAGCCGGGGACGCCACAGGTAGTTGCTCACCAGCACGCCGCTATAGCTCGCGCCACCCAAGGGCCAGGTTTCACCCTCCAGGTCGGCGATACGGGGCGTGACGCCCGCGACGTCGGCGAGACCCGCCAGGGCCGCGGCGTCGCGGTCCAGGGCCAGAACCTGGTGGCCCGCCGCCGCCAGAAATCGGGCGTGGCGGCCGCTGCCACAGGCGAGGTCGACGACACTTGCTCCCGGTTCCAGGGAGGCGGCGTGGCGAACGACCCAGGGGGAAGGCGGCGCGGCGGCGCCAAGATCGCTGTGTTCGCTCATTTCGGGCTCCGGCGGCGGGCCGGCGCATCTCGCGCCAGGGACCACCCCATCAGGGTTCACGAAGATTTCATCTAAGATTGAGGCTGTGGCCATAGTATCATTTGTGCGCCGCACCATTACATGGATCAAATTTTCGCCGCGGGGCCCATCATGCTGGAACAGCACTATCTCACGACGCTTTTCGAGCCCAAATCGGTGGCCGTCATCGGCGCTTCCGAGCGCGAAAACGCCGTCGGCCACGTCATCCTCAAGAACATCCTGGCTTCGGGCTACAAGGGCCGGCTCTACGCCATCAATCCCAAGTACGAGCGGGTTCTCGGCCAGGAATGCTTCAAGTCCATCGAGGAAATCGGCGCCCGGGTCGATATGGCGGTCATCGCCACCAAACCCCAGACCGTGCCCCGCATCATCGAGCAATGCGGCAACAGCGGCGTGCGCAACGCCATCGTCATTTCGTCGGGCTTTGCCGAATCGGGCCACGTGGGCGCAGCCATCGAGCGCAAGATGCTCGAAGTGGCCCGTTCCTACAACGTGCGCATCCTGGGCCCCAATTGCCTCGGCATCATCCGGCCGGAACTCGGCCTCAACGCCACCTTCGCCCGGGTCACGGCCAAAGGGGGCAACATGGCCCTGGTGTCCCAGTCCGGCGCCATGTGTTCCGCCGTCCTCGACTGGGCAAAATCCAACGACGTGGGCTTTTCCTCGGTCATTTCCCTGGGCAGTATCGCCGACGTGGATTTCGGCGAAATCCTCGACTATCTCATCTACGACAACCGCACCCACTACATTCTCATGTACGTGGAGGGCATCCGCAACGCACGCCGCTTCATGAGCGCCCTGCGTTCCGCCGCCCGCATCAAGCCCATCATTCTGCTGAAGGCCGGCCGCCACGAGGCGGGCTCCATGGCGGCGCAGACCCATTCCGGCATGGCGGCCGTGGCCGACGCCGTCTTCCAGGCCGCCGTGCGCCGTTCCGGCGTGGTGCGGGTGGCCAGCGTCGCCCACCTGTTCTACGCCGCCAAAGCCCTGGCGTCCAAATTCCGCCCCCAGGGCACCCGGCTGGCCATCGTCACCAACGGCGGCGGTCCCGGCGCCATGGCCGCCGACCGGGCCGGCGACCTGGGCATTCCCCTGACCCGCCTGTCCGACGCGACCATGGATGCCCTCAACAAGTGCCTGCCCACCCACTGGTCCCACAGCAACCCCGTGGACCTCCTGGGTGACGCCACGCCTGACCGCTACCGGGATGCCATCCTGGCCGTGGCCAAGGACGAAGGCGTGGACAGCATCCTGGTCATGCTCTCCCCCCAGGCCATGACCGAGCCCCTGGAAGTGGCCAAGACCGTGGTGGCGGTGAGCGAAGAATCCTCCAAGTCTCTGATCTGCTGCTGGATGGGCGAGGAACAGGTGCTCGCCGGGCGCCGCCTGCTCACCGAGTCAGGCGTCCCGGCTTTCCGCATGCCGGAAACGGCCATCGATCTCTTTCACCACATCTCCACCTACTACAGCAACCAGAAGCTGCTGCTGCAAACGCCGGAGCCCACCCGCCAGCACGGCCGGCCCGAATGCGAAGGCGCCAAGATGCTCATCGAAGCCCTGCTGGCCGAACGGCGCAAGGTGCTCTCGGAAATGGAATCCAAGGCGATCCTGCGCGCCTTCCGCGTGCCGGTGGCCCAGACCATGGTGGCCCGCACCGCCACCGAGGCCCTGCTGCTGGCCGAACAACTCGGCTTCCCGGTGGCCATGAAGGTCGACTCCCCCGACCTGCCCCACAAGTCCGACGCCGGTGGCGTGCGCCTCAATATCAACAACGCCCCGGCGGTGCGCAACGCCTATCACGACATCATCGAGACGGTGCAGAAGCGCCATCCCAATGCCCGCATCAACGGCGTTTCCATCGAGCCCTTCCTGGCCCGCCCCAACGGCCGCGAACTCATGGTGGGCGTGCTGCGCGACCCGATCTTCGGCCCGGTCATCACCTTCGGCGCCGGGGGCTTCGATGTCGAGGTCTTCCACGACCGCTCGGTAGCCTTGCCGCCCCTGAACAAATTCCTGGCCCAGGACCTCATCCGCTCGACCCGGGCGTCCAAACTCCTGGGCGAATTCCATAATATGCCGCCGGTGGACATGGCGGCCCTGGAGGAAGTCCTGCTTTGCATTTCCGAAATGGTCTGCGAACTGCCGTGGATCGTGGAAATGGACCTCAACCCGCTCATCGTCGATGAGAACGGCGCCATCGCCGCCGACGCCCGCATCGTCATCGACCACGCCCTGGCCCCGGCGGGAGACCGCTACGCCCACATGGCGATCTACCCCTACCCGGTCCATCTCATCCAGGAGTGGCAACTCAACGACGGCACCACGGTCAATATCCGCCCCATCCGCCCCGAGGACGCCGACATGGAACAGGAATTCGTCAAATCCATGTCCGACGAATCCCGCTACTACCGCTTCATGGACACCATCCGTGAGCTGACCCAGACCATGCTGGTGCGCTTCACCCAGATCGACTACGACCGGGAAATGGCCCTGGTGGCCACCATTACCGACGACACCGGCAAGGAGACCCAGATCGGCGTCTCCCGCTACGTCCTCAACCCGGACGGCGAATCGGTCGAATTCGCCCTGGCCGTCGGCGACGCCTGGCAGAAGTGCGGCGTCGGCCGCAAGCTGATGACCGCCCTCATCGACTGCGCCCGCCAGAAGGGCTACCGCGCCGTCGTCGGCGACGTCCTGGCCTCCAACAGCAAGATGTTCAAGCTCATGGCCAGCCTGGGCTTCACCATCCATCCCCATCCCGACGATACCGCCGTGAAGCGGGTGGTCAAGCCGCTGACGGGCTGATTTCCGGGCGAGGCAACGCACAAGCGGGCTTGCCGGAAATCACCGCCACGGGGCCCATGGCAGCGCCGGTCATCGACGAATCCGGCGAAGACGGCCTCCACCCGGCAATGCTCCTCGAAACCTTGGAAGCCGAGGCGTCAGCGGCGGAAGGTTTGCATAGTCTCCTTGCGGCCTGAACCTATTGTGGAGTCAATTCCCGCCCCCGAGCGGTAACCCGTTTTCTACCGCAGCGGCAGCGTGCTACACGCAGGGTCAACAAAATTGCAATACCGGGCCGCCAATCAACCCAACCCGAAAACCTCCCGCATCAAGGCCACGTCGCGCAAAGTCCGGCTGAGGTAGGGCGCGTCCTTTTCCGGTAGAGGAACCCGGACATCGTCCTTGATCTCTTCCACATACCATCCATCCAGGGTGACCGGAATCAAGGCTGTGACGGGCTTCAGATCGCAATTCAAGGCCCGTGTCGCCAAGGCTTCGGCAACGGCCAGCCAGCCCATGACAGCGTCGCCGATCCTCGACTTCCCGGCGGCCCTGTCGATGTGGGCGAAGGCGCCGGCCAGCGCCCCCAGCAAGTGGCGGCAGAAATCCTTGTCCTGCTTCAGGTGTTCATGTAAAACGTCGGGGGATTCGCCCTGATTGCCCTCCAGGCCGTCGAGGAACATGGTCAGGACCGCGGTGACCGTGCGCGCCAGTTCTTCGCTGCCGGCGCGTGGCGCCGAGCGGACATCCTCTTCGTAGATCTGCTTGTAGGAGTTCCCGACGCGATACTGATCCTCCTTGTTCATCAGGGGGTGAAGGACGTCGACTACGGTTCTCAGGCCGGAAGGAAGGTCCGGGCTGCCGACCCGCTTGTTGTTGGACCACTCGTTCAGGGCGCCGAAGAGATTGACCAGGCAATCGCCGGCGCTCATCTCGTCTACGCTGTGCCGTAGGCTCTTCCCTTTCATGAGCGCCCACCAGAGTCCAAAGCCGTTGGTCAGGATGCGCAGGGGCAGCGACGCCTCGGTGCCCTCGCTCTTGCCGATGCGGATGACCTGGACGCCGAGATTGAACAGGGAGGCGGGGACATTGCGGATATCCCGATCGCGGCTGAAGCGGCTGCGCATGACGGCTGACAACATGGTGAGCACCGACGAGCGATACCAGCCGGGTTCTAGCTTTCCTGCGATCGAACCGCCGACCTGGCCCTCGTCGAAAAGATCGCACAGCCAATACCAGGCCACCGGAATGTTGGTCATGAACATCAGGGCCTGGACCGCGGGGCCGGCAAGCTTTTCATCGATGCGCAGCCCCATCGAAGTGATCGGTTCCAGAACCTCGGCGCTCTTCGGGGAGGACTCTTCGATCAGGTGGGCGATGGTGGCGAGGGCGTGCAGGGCATTCAGGTGCTTGCCGAAGTTCTTGGGCAGGGTTTCGGTTCGGCTCGCGACGCGAGAAAGCTCAGGCAGCCAGCCCGCCAGATTATTGGCGAGCTGTTGGAGAACCCGGGCGGCCGCCGGTTCGAGACTTCCTCCCTCGACCACGTGCCGCAGGGCGTCGAGTCCCAGCCTGGCGGCGTGGCGCAGGCACTGGCGGTCTTCGGCCTGGGCATACCAGGTGACCAGGTTCACCCGGGTGGTGAAGAGGCTGTCCGCCGGGCTGTCGTGGTCCTGGTCGAGCAGCGCAACCAACCGACTGACGAAGCCGATGAACCCGGGATTGGCGGGCGGCGTGGAACCGTTGCGGAACACTGCCTCGCCGGCGAACAGGTGGACCACCAGATCGACGAGCTGCATGGGGCTCAGTCCCGCCCGCTCGAAGCGCTCCACCGTCCTCGCCAGCGGGCCGGTGGCAAGCGCCAGTGCCAGTTCCGGGTTGTTCTCGGACTGCCGGAGCACCATGCTGGCGCCCAGTATGGCCTCCTCGTAGCCGCCGATGAATTCCGGGGGCAGATCGAAAGACTTCGGTACGACATCGACGCTGGCCGCCCGCTCGCGAATCAACTCGGTGGCCTTGTCGAGGTTGGTCGTGGCGGGGAAATTCTCCCGCAACTCCCGCTCCAGTTGCCGCAATCCGCCGATGCCATGGGTTCTGGCGACGGTGTCGGCAAACGCGCTCAACTTGTCCAGGTCGATTTCGCCGGGACTTTCCTCAGGTTCGTCGGGTACCGGGGGCGGAGTGGGACTTGCTGCGGCGGCCGCAGGGTCGGGCTCGGCGGATAGTTTGGGGGGCGAATCGACCCGCTCTAGGGACAGAGTGGCTGTCCCGTCGTCGACGCTGAGGTCGAGTGGGTTTTCGTCTGATGAATCCTCGGTAGGTTCAGGTGTGGGCGTGGCGGCATCCAATGGTCCACCTTTTTTGACACTGACTTCGCCCGACGAAGGCCGGAGTAAATAGCTTCCGGCGTCGGCAACCATTTTGAATTGACGTGGCGAAGTCTGGCTCGTGTCGGCTACTCCCTGTTGGAGATTTGCCGGCAAGGTGGGCCAAGGCGCTAGATCGGCGTCCTCTTTCGGCTGAACGGCCCAGGAAACGGTGAACGCCGGCTGCGTGGCGGCCCAGTCCGCAAAATGTCTTGCAAACGTAGATATCTCATCGTCGGTTAGCAGCAACCAATCTGGAGCTTTGTCGGGCTCTTTGGATTTGCGGGCACCTGTGAATGCAGCGGTAATCCAATTTGCCCATAATCCTGCAATCTCCTCTGGGGTCTTGGTATGGAGCGCTGGCGAGTCGGACCCCTTGTTGTCGAAACTCGCCCTAGTGGTGTTGAGCGTTTTTGTGATCTTGACATCTTCCTTGGTGAGAACCGCAACATTTTCGGTCGCCACCGGCGCCACCTTCGCCAATTTGTCAGCCATTTCTTCTCCTTAACCCTTCTTGTGGGCGAGGCGCTGTGATTCTCGCCATGCCACGCAGATCGTAGCCGCGACCACCAGTTTTTCGCAGATGAAGGGCAGTTCGCTAGTACTCCATCGGTATCCCGGCGCCCCAGTCCCAAGCATGGAAACGAGGCGCCCTTCCACGTGCCGGATAGCCGGAGGCGACAAGCGACTACCAGGTTCATCGTCGACTGAAATACTCTTCGCTAACAGATCCAGACCTCGAACGAAATTGCACACGTCCTGGTTCCGGGCCGATGGCGTCTCTCTCGTGGACTCGGGAACGGAACTTATCAACTCCTGGCGGAGAGAATTCAAGAGATCTGCAGTTTTCAGCTCATTGGCAAGCTCCTTCCTCAGCGATCTGAAGACGGTCTCAAAGATAAGCATTTTCGGAAGGTCGCTCGGAGCCAGTGTGGGCACGTGCTCCTTGAGGCTCAGGTATTTTTCTTCGTTCTGATGTTGGATACGAACCCGCTCGTCCTCGTGCAGTGAAGCATAGGTCTGGAGTATCGCGGCTTCGCGGGAGCGGCGGTGCTGAGCGAAAAGGGTGATGTTGGAGGGATCGACCTTAGTCTTGGCGTTGCTGTCAGTGCCTGCAGGCGCGTCCTTACTTACGGTCGCAGGTGCGCTGCCGGTGCCATCATCGCTTGATCGCAAGACTTCGTTGACTGGCTGGCTGTGTTGGGAGTCCAAGGACACCAGGAAGGTCTGGTGCAGGTCCGGCGAGTAATCGTTCAGGGGATTGAAGACCTTGTGGCTCAACTGGACGTCCACGTAGGGCAACAGGATCGCCAGACCCTTGAGCCCCAGGGCGCGGCGGGTCATGACGATGGCGGCCTGGGCGACCGCCGGAGTGGAGCGGTCGATTTCGTCCAGACAGATGACGATGCGCAGTCCGCTGCGTACCGCGCAGGCGACCACCTTCTCGAATTCCCGTTGTGCCAGCATGGGGAGCGCCTGGGTCGGGTCGATGGTGGCCTCCATCACGCTGTTCTTGAACTGGAGTCCCCGGGGCAGATAGCGGCGCAGGTCGTCCCCCAGCTTGTGGATGACGAAGCGGTTGGAATAGGCGGAGAAGCAGCGCTTGAGAATTTTGTGGTCGGCCAGGATGGTGTCGACCAGCGCCAGGTGGAGGTCGCAGGCGGTCTGCTCCCGCCAGACATGGGCATACACCGAGGCGATATCGGGATTCGCCTGCAATCGGGCTTGCAATTCAGCCATCAGGAAACTCTTGCCCGATCCCCAGCCGCCCTGAATGGCATAGAGCGGACCCGGCTGATCCAGGCCGAAGCTCTGGAGTCGTTCGGCCATTCTGGCAACGAAGGGTTCCTGACTGCCTAGAAGGAAGCGCTTCTTCGCTTCCTTGGGCGTGGGTCCGTTGGCCATTTCGCCGAGGTGCCAGTATTCCTTCCAGAGCCGGTAGCGCAGGCACCACCACAGGAACCACCAGCCGCCGAGAAGCAACGCGAACCAGCAGACGATCTTTCTGAGCAAGGGAGGCAGGGTGCTGGATCCCGCAGTGGTCTCCGCGGCGGAATCCTGAGTTTTGGAAGTCGCGGACTTTTCGGCGCCTCGTGAGCTTTCCACTGCTTTGGACCCCTCCGCGATGCCGGTGGCCTTGCCCGAATCGGAAGCCAGGGGGGCTGCCGCGGCAGGTTCCTTCTTTGGGGCCGGGTCATCAGGGAAATACGATGCCCCGAGGCTGATGAGGATCACGGCCCCCACCAGTTTCCAGAATGCGGGGCTCGGTCGGTTGAAGCATCCGCCTTGCTGAAACAGATAATTCCAGAAACAAGTCATTTCGGTCCTCCCGCGGTGCCTGTCACGCCACCCGCGTGACTTCCAGGGCGACCTTGCCCCGGTTGTTGTCGTAGAACTTCCAGGCATCGTTGGCAAAGCAGTAGAGATAGCCAGAGCTCTTGGGCACTATGGTCGTCCCCTTGCCTATCCTCACGATTTCGCCGCTATCCGGCGTGCCTTGCCCGTCGATGCTCGCCCGGCTGGCCACCATGCCGACCAGTTCGAACCAGTCGGCCTCCTCGACACGCTTGGTCCCCCACCAGTCGGCGTTCTTCTTGCCGGTGAGCTTGTGATATACCGCCTCCGCTTCGCCAAGCAGGGAGCCGAAGTTCTGGATCAGCTTGCCGAAATGGAAGTCGGCGGCGTGGGCGCCTTGCGGTGGGCACTCGATGGCGCTGTCGATCCAGATCCCCGTAGCCCGGAATTCATAGCGGGCGCCGGCTTCCAGGTAGATACCTGTGGAATTCCAGTGGGGGCGGGCAAAAACGTCAATGCGGGCAGTTCCACCCACTTCGAGAGGCAGGGTCGGCCAGTAGGGTGCCTGGGCGAGGGGCGGGTTGCTGTGGCGCTCCAGGACTTCCGGAGCGAGTTCGCTATTGGCCGGAGTTGCCGTAACCCGGGGCGTTCCCCGCGGCTGGGTCCGCATGTGCTTCCACAGGCCGGTCACCGAGTCGTGCAGAACGCCGCGGGGATCGGGGCGAATCTGCGCGGCCGTGGTCGGATTGATGCGTAGCCCTTGTGCCGCAGCTTCGTCCAGCATCCAGCGCAGGGCGCAATCGGAGAGGCCGCTGTCGGCATGACCACCGCCGACATCGCAGTGGGTTCCGGGGAACCAGATTTGCCGGAAGCTGTGGCTGGCCGGGCGATCCTCAGGCGCATCCCACAGGGTTGGCGCGAAACTGGCGCGCCATTCGTCCATGGCGACGGCGTGCCGGGCATGGAGGACATTGTTCGACAGGCGGGTATCGTGGAAGCGATAATTTACGGGATTGTCGATCAGTTGGTCGAGAAGCACCATGTCATCAGGAACCCCCAGGGCGCCGACGGTATCCCAGACGCCGACGAAGTGGATGACGGGTTTCTGGTCCACAAACTTGAAGTTTTGCGGCCACATCTTGGCTGGTTCCGCCGAGCGATAGCCCGCCAGGTAGACCTGATCGATGCGCCCCCAAATATCTTTAGGGGATAGACCACTTAGGTCGAGTAGATTGCCGCGTGAAACGAACCCCGCCAGACTTCGAACCGTATAAGCGCCGCGGCTGAAGCCGAACAGGAAGATGCGGTCGTCAGGCTGATAGTTGCGACACAACCATTCATAAGCGCTCTTGATGTTCCGGCTCAGTCCGGCACCTAGACCGCCACCAAGCACCTTGTTCGCCAAGCCGCCTTCGGCACCAACCCCGGGATGGTAGTACCTGAGTTGCACGTCATCTTGTAGTGCAAGGTTGTAGAGTTTGACGACGTTGGTCGGGCTGGGGAGATTGTTTTCGGTCTGCTCGGGTGTATTCCAAGTGCCATCGCAAAATACGCAGAGGTTCCGTGCCATTGTTTTCTCCTGGGTGAAATTCCGATTCAAGGGCCTGCTAAGAACATCAGCGCCCAAAGCCTGCAGCCTGTGTGCTAATCGCGATCGGTGGAGAGCCGAATTCCAAGAAGAAGGTAGCGACTATGCGGCGATCTCCAGGGGGTGTGGCAACGCCGGAAGCTTCCGTCGCAGATGCCTCTGGACCCTACTTGTCCGGCACGTGATTCGCTCGACCCGCCGGTAAAGCGCGCGCCTTGTGTGACTTCATCCCCCGATTAGAGTCGCGGCCAGACCGCGCCTTCACACCACAACTCAAGCAGATTTATTGCGCTCAGAGTGGCGTCTCCCCGCCCATGCTAGTAGGTTGGCATTTATATCATCGGTATTTCTACTTGTCGATAGATTACGCCCAGGGTATATCAGGATTCCGTTTGCCTAATTGAACACACTCGCAATTCCGGTCCTTGAGTCCGGACGCCCTTCGCCCCCAAGGAAGACACTGAGCAATGCCGGGCTCCTGAGGACATTCGGGTCCCGTTGCCTTAGCCCGAATATTTCACCGTGAGGTCGGCGGGACCGCCGGAAAGGCGCTCTAATACAGGTATCGAAGCCGTATTGAGAGGAGTTCCGCCGATGCCGAATTGTACCGCTGGGTTGAAGGGATTTGGTCGCGTCGGTCGCTGCGTGATCGAAGCGAATTTTGAAGGGGGCGCCTTGAGTTCGGACGGGGGTTTGCTCCTTCTGCGTCAGGTGGATGAACGCACGGGTCTGTCGAAAGCGGTCGCCCAGGCGCTGCACGACCCCCGCAATCAGGAACTGATCGTGCACGAGATGCGCGACCTGGTTGCCCAGCGGCTATACGCACTGTGCTGCGGCTACGAAGACCTCAACGACCACGCGGCGCTGCGCAGCGATCCGCTCATGCAGACCGCGGTGGGACGTAGCCGGGACCTGGGCAGCAGTCCTACCCTGTGCCGACTGGAGAAGCGGGCCACGCGCCAGGATGTCATCGCCCTGAACCGGGTTCTGGTCGACCAGTTCATCGCCAGCCAACCCCGGGCACCGCAAGAATTCATCCTCGACATCGACGCCTCTGACATTCCCCTGCACGGCGATCAGGAACAGAGGAGTTCCACGCCTACTACGACAGCCACTGCTACCTGCCCCTCTACGTCTTCTGCGGCAAGGCCATGCTGGCCTGCGTGCTGCGCCGCAGCCGGATCGATGGCGCCCGGCATGCGGCGGCCGTCATCAAGCTCCTGGTCACTCGGCTCCGCCAGGCCTGGCCGACGGTGCGGATCATCGTCCGGGGCGACTCGGGCTTCTGTCGCCAGCGCTTGATTCGCTGGTGCGAGCGCCGGGAGGTCGGCTACGTGATCGGCTTGGCCCGCAACGCCCGTCTGCATCGCCAAGTCGAAGGGTGGGAGCGACTGATGGAAGAGGCCTACGCCCAAAGCGGCAGCAAACAACGCTGGATCCGGGAATTCAGCTATGCCGCCGACAGTTGGGATCGTCCTCGGCGGGTGATCACCCGCCTCGAATTCGGTCGCCAGGGCAACAATCCGCGCTTCATCGTGACCAATCTTGAAGGAGAAGCGGCCGACCTCTACGACGGTCTCTACTGTCAGCGGGGTGAGGCTGAGAATCGGATCAAGGAGGCGCAACTGGATTTGTTCGGCACCCGGGCCAGTTGCCACAGGTTCCTCGCCAATTGGTTGCGGATGATGTTCTCGGCGCTGGCTTATACCCTGATGCAGCGCTTGCGCGAGTTGGCCCTGGCGGATACCGAACTGGCCAACGCTACCGCTGCAACCATTCGCGTCCGCTTGCTCAAGATCGGTGCTGCCGTTGTGCGCAATACCCGGCGTATTCGTGTCCTGCTGGCCTCCCACCATCCGCTGCGCGATATCTTCCGCATCGCCGCCAACGCCTTGGCTTCTCCGTAGCAACGTTTGTGTGCGTCCCCGACACGCTATGCTTCGGGGGTTGGGGGAGGCACGCCCTCAGTCAGTCCAATTGCTTGGTATTTGGGCAAATCGGGCCAGAAGTGCGGACGGTAACCCGGTGCGTCCAGGAAAATCTCGTCCGAAACGGGTCGGTGAAATTTCCGGGTTAGCCCCCTTGGGGGGCGACTTTAGAGACCCGCCCGAAGGCCCGAGTAGCGCAAAGGCCTGGGCGAAGCCCAGCGCCGACCTTGGGGTCGTTTTCTCTTTGGTGACTTTTTGCAGAAATCAGGCCTTCCAGGCCAGACTTTCTTGCCGAGCAATAAAGCGCAGCTTCCGCCCGGCGAAAAAATCACACTCCTTCACGGGGAAGCCCAAGGTTCAGAAAACCCTGTCGCCCCGAGGAATCCGGACAACTCAACCCGAACCCCAGGATTGCGGATACCCCTGCCCTCAAGCGGACGACGCCGCCTTCAGCCCCGCAGTCGATACCAGAGCAGCCCGATCCACTCGTGCAGAGCCAGGCCGTTGGTCTTCACCGCGTCGTAGCGCGGCAGGAAATCCAGGATGCTGGGGGGAAGGCGGTTGCTGAAATAGCTGGTGGGTGCCGGCGTGACCTGGAATCCTGCCGCTTCGAAGGAGGCGACCGCCCGGGGCATGTGAAAGGCGTGCGTGACCAGGGCGATGCGCTTCCTGCCCTGGGGCAACAGGATGCGCGCGGTGAAGAGCGCGTTCTCCCGCGTATTGGCGGACTCACCCTCCAGCCAGGTCGGGGTGAAGGCGAAATCCCGTTGCAGGGCATTGCGCATGGCGTCGGCCTCTGACAGCCCTTCCCCATCCGGTTTCCCCCCGGAAACCAGCAGGGGCTTGCCGGAGGTCCGGGCCACCACGGCACCGTAGCGCACCCGATCGAGGGTCAATTGGCGGATTTCGTCCTGGCCGTCGAATTCGGGCGCCTGGCGGTAGCGGCCGCCCCCCAGAACGACCACGGCATCGACATCCAGCCCGGCCAGGGCGCTCTGCGGAAGGACCGGGTGGCGGTACTCCAGCCCGGCCATGAGGTATTTTCCGGTCACGGGAAGGGAGCACACGACCAGGCTGAGCAGACCCAGCACGAGCACGCCCCCTCCCAGTCGCGGCCAGCGACGCCGCATGACCAGCCCCAGGACGAGCGGCAGGATGCCGTTCAGGGGCGGCAGCAGGAAGGCAGCAATGAAATTGGTGATCAACCAGGCCATGGTCAGCGAGCGCACAAAAAACCCGCGCCGCAGCGCGGGTGCTCATGGTGCCATAGGAATTTCTCAGAGCCTGTGAATTTTTCGGGCGCGCCCGAGCGGCGTGCCGAGCTGTGCACGATCAAGGCGCAAAGCACAGCCATAGCTCGAGCTATGGCGAGCATTTGCAACGCCGAGCGGGCGCAGCTCGGCATGACGAGCGGGGATGAATGAAATTTTCACAGGCTCTCAGCCCGCCAGCAGCTTCCTGATGTTTTCCAGGGTGGAAGGATCGTCGATGGTGGTCAGGTCGCCCGGGTCGCGGCCTTCCGCCAGGGCCTGGAGCGATCGACGCAGCATCTTGCCGGAGCGGGTCTTGGGCAGGCCGCTGACGAAATGCACCCGAGCGGGCCGGGCGATGGCCCCCAGGATGCCGTCCACCGTACCCATCACTTCCTTTTCCAGAGCGGCGGTGAGTTCCGGCGTGGCGATCTTCGCGGCGTCCTTGACCACGGCGAAGGCCATGGGCATCTGGCCCTTCAACTTGTCCTCGACGCCGACCACGGCCACTTCGGCGATGGCGGCGTGGGCCTGGATGGCCTCCTCGATCTCCCGGGTACCCAGGCGGTGGCCGGCGACGTTGATGACGTCGTCGGTACGGCCCAGGATGGTGAAATAGCCGTCCCCATCCTTGATCGCCCAGTCGAAGGAGGAATAGACCAGGGGCTCCTTGAACAGGCTGAAGTAGGTGCTGACGAAGCGCTCGTCCTGGCCCCAGACGGTGGACAGGCAGCCCGGCGGCAAGGGCGGCACCACGGCGGCGATACCCTTTTCGTTGGCGTCGCATTCGGAACCGTCCTCGCGGAAGATTTTCAGGTTGTAGCCATAGACCGGGAAGCTGGGGGAGCCGAACTTGATCGGCGTCTTTTCCACGCCATGGATAGCGGAGAGCATGGGCCAACCGGTTTCCGTCTGCCAGTAGTTGTCGATCACCGGCTTGTTCAGCTCACCCTGGAACCACTCGTGGGTCGGCTGGTCCAGCGGTTCGCCGGCCATGAAGATGTGCTTGAGGGAGGACAGGTCGTACTTGTGCATGTAGGCCGGATCCTGCTTCTTCAGCACACGGGCTGCAGTCGGCGCGGAGAACATGACGTTGACCTTGTATTTCTCGACGATCTGCCACCAGATGCCGGGGTCCGGACGCAGGGGCGTGCCTTCGTACATCACGGTGGCCATGCCGGCGATGAGGGGCCCGTAGATGATGTAGGAGTGGCCCACCACCCAGCCGATGTCGGAGGTGGAGAAATAGGTCTCGCCCTCGTAGCCGCAGTAGATGTGCTTCATCGAAGCGGCCAGCGCCACGGCGTAGCCGCCGGTGTCGCGCTGCACGCCCTTGGGCTTTCCGGTGGTACCGGAGGTGTAGAGGATGTAGGAGGGTTCCGAGGATTCCATCCACTCGCAAGGCACCTGGGCATCCATGAACTGGGCGCGCAGGGCGGCGTAATCGACGTCGCGGCCTGCGACGGTGTTGAAGCCCTTGTCGAGGCCGCGATCCACCATCAGCACCTTGGCCGGCTTGTGCTCGGCCAGCTTGATGGCCTCGTCCAGCAGATTCTTGTAGGGCACCGCCTTGCCGCCCCGCATGCCGGCGTCGGACGAGACGATGAGTACGGGCTTGGCGTCGTCGATGCGGGTGGCCAGGGAACCGGAGGCGAAGCCGCCGAAGACCACGGAATGGATGGCACCGATGCGGGCCGAAGCCAGGATGGCAAAGGTGGCCTGAGCGATCATCGGCATATAGATGAGGATACGATCGCCCTTCCTGACCCCCAGGCTCTTGTAGATGGCCGCCATGCGCTCGATTTCACGCTGCAATTCGGCGAAGGAATAGATTTTTTCCTCGTCGGTTTCAGTGGAAACGTAGATCAGAGCCCGGGCATCGGGTCGCTTGGCCGCGTGGCGGTCCACCGCGTTGTGGCACAGGTTGGTCTTGCCGCCGACGAACCATTTGGCAAAAGGCGGCCGCGAATAATCGCAGACCTGGGTGAAGGGCTCCTGCCAATCGATCAACTGCGCCTGCTCACTCCAGAAGGCGTCCGGTTGTTCGACGGAACGGCGGTGAAATTCCTTGTAGGTACTCATGGGTTTCCCTCTCGTTGATCCTGCACGCTGGTCACGATCTCCGGCCCGGACTTTTCTTCTGCTCGCGTCCGTTGGCCCAAACGACGTTCGATATCCGCCAGGGGCAGATTCAAACCGAATTCCTTGTCCATCAGCCGGATCAGCGGCAGAACCTGCAGACCGAGATGGACGAGATGGGGCAGAACGGTCTCGAACCGCTCCGCAGCCAGAAGTTCCAGGGCATGCTGCAACCCCAGGCGGCGGGCGCCGCCACCCTTGGAACCGGCGACGATGCGGTTGCCACCGGCCGCCATGGCCTCCTCCATGCGTTGGCCTGCCAGTTCCAGGAGGGCAACGGCGGAAACCGCAGCATCGTCGGGAACGCTGGCCACGCCGATGCTGACCGTCAGGATGACCCGTTGCCCGTGGGCCGCCACGTGGGCCACCTCGATGGCTTCCCGCACCCGGTTGGCGAAGGACGCGCACAGGATGGGGGAAGTCCCCGGCGAAACGATGGCGTACTGGCCCGCCGCGAAGTGCCCCAGGGCATCTTCCCGGCGCAACTTGGCCGCCAGCAATTTGGCAAAGCGGGTTCCCACCTGCTCCGCGCCCACCGTCCCAAGCCGCTCGCACACACTGGGAAAGGCGTCGAAACCCAGCACCATGACGCTCACCTCGCTGTCGCGCCGGGCGGCCTGGGCCATGGCTTGCGCCGTCTGGATTTCCAGGTACTTGCGGGTAAACAGCCCGGAAGTGGGGTCCTGCACCATCTGATCGCGGCCGTCGCCCAGACTTTGGCGGATGCGCGTCAGTTCCAGCAGATGGTCGAGGCGAGTGAGCACTTCTGCGGCGCCGCTCCCCTTGCTGATGAAATCGGAAACCCCCATGCCCTTGGCCTTCTGCCGCTCATCCTCGGTCTCCTCGCCGGAAACCAGGATAAAGGGCAGTTCCTGCAAGCGGCGCAATTTCGAGGTGCGCACCTTCTCCAGCAACTGGTAGCCGTCCAGCTTGGGCATCTGCAAATCGGAAATGACTGCCTGGATCGAATGATCGAGAACCAGCGTCTGCCAGGCGGCTTCGCCGTCTCCCTCCTCCCGCACCTCGTAGTGGCCCTGCAGGCTGCGCACCAGGGAGGCCCGCACCAGGCGGGAATCGTCCACCACCAGAACCCGGGGCAGATCAGCCATGGGCCTCACCCCCGATTTCGACGACGACGCGACCCTTGGCCCGACCGGCGATGAATTCAGGGAAGACCTGCGGCAGATCGGCGAAGGCGACCATGCGGCTCATCCCGGCGAGATGACGCGGCTTCATGTCCGACGCCAGACGCAGCCAGACCCCGTGGCGATAAGGTTCACCGACATAACCGGAATCGATGCCCAGAAGACTCACGCCCCGCAGGATGAAGGGCGCCACCGTCATATTCAGATTCATCCCCGCAGCGAGGCCAATACTGGCGATGGTCCCGCCGGGTTCCATACTGCTGGCAATCCAGGCCAGATAATCGCCCCCCAGATTATCCACCGCCCCAGCCCAGCGGGCCCGCTCCAGGGGACGCACGCGACTGAGGTCGACACTGGAGCGCAGAAGGATCTCGCTGGCACCCAAATCCTTGAGATAGTCGGCTTCACTTTCCTTGCCGGTCAGGGCGCTTACGCGGTAGCCCCGGGCAGCCAGCATGTCGATGGCCAGGCTGCCGACCCCGCCGGTGGCACCAGTGACCAGTACAGGCCCCTTTTGCGGCGTGAGCCCGTTTTCCTCCATGCGCACCAGACCCAGGGCGGCGGTAAAGCCGGCAGTGCCCAGGGCCATGGCCTCGTAGAGCGAAAGCCCTGCAGGCAGGGGGACCACCCAGTCCGCCGGAACCCGGGCAAATTGGGCGTAGCCGCCGTGACGGGCTACCCCCAGGTCGTAGCTGGTGGCGATGACCCGGTCGCCGGGCGCAAAACGCGGGTCGGCGCTCTTTTCCACCGTCCCCGCCATGTCGATACCGCCCACACAGGGGAAGCGGCGGATGATGCGTCCGGCACCAGTGGCCGCAAGGGCATCCTTGTAGTTGACGCTCGAATAGGCGACCCGCAGGGTGACTTCCCCAGGATCGAGGGCGTCCTCGTCCAGGTCGACAAAGCCCGCGACGGTCTTCCCGTCCCTGTCCTCGATTAGCAGGGCTTTGAATGGATTCATCTTCGTCTCCTTGGACCGTTAATTGTATTCATAATTACGAATTCCAGCCAGGACCCAAAGTGGTCTGACCACGAGCCTTTACGCTGTGGAGTTTTTCACATACACTCCGGCCCCATGCGTAAAACTTTCGCCCGCCCGTTCGCCCGCCTGCTGCTTGCCGCCGCCTTCCTCGGCGCCTCCGTCGCGGGCCAGGCCGCAGAGCAGAAGCCCATCGACGAAGGCCCTTCCCTGCTGGAACGTTACACCAACGCCGCCCAGGATGTCATCCTGCACGGCCTCAAGCTGGTAGGCGTCAACTACCGTCTGGGGGGCAACGACGAAAGCAGCGGCCTCGATTGCAGCGGCTTCGTCCGCCTGGTCTTCAAGGAAACCCTCGGCACCCTGCTTCCCCGTACCGCCAAGGAAATGAGCGAAGTTGGCGAGCACGTCGACGCCTCCGAGCTCAAACCCGGGGATCTGGTGTTCTTCAACACCATGAAGCGCGCCTTCTCCCATGTCGGCATCTATCTCGGCGACAACCACTTCCTGCACGCCCCCAAGCCTGGGGCCGAAGTCCGCGTCGAGAGCATGCAGAGCAGCTACTGGGTCAAGCGCTTCAACGGCGCCCGGCGCATCCTCGATCAGGAGTAAGCGCGGTGGTGCGCCTTCGCAGCGCGCCTTGCCGGATGTTCGCTTTCAGTCGTTCCCCCGAGGCTGAGCGCAACTCTGGTATTCCGCCCCTGGCGTGACATCGTGGCGCAGCGACCCGCCAACCGGCCGTCTTCCACCGGGTCTGACAAACGGCCCACCCCCTCCTCGATCATCATCCGGGTACGTGGCCACAGGGCATCCCGCGCTGTGTTTCATCCAGCGCCACAGGAACGCGAGAACTCGCCTCGGCCTCCACGCACATCGTTGCGCGGACTCAACCCTGAGAGCGTATGAAGCTCTACTACTATCGTGACCCAGTAGGTAATTTCGGGGACGACCTCAACCCCTGGATCTGGACCACCTTACTGCCCGATTTCCTCGACGACGATGACACGGATCTGTTTCTGGGGATTGGAACGGTCATCAATTCCGCCGTCCCTTCTGCTCCCCGCAAGCTGGTCTTCGGCGCCGGGTTAGGCTATGTCGGCATGCCTGCAATCGACGCGCGCTGGCATTTTCGTTTTGTCCGAGGTCCCTTGACCGCCCACCTGCTTGGGCTCGAATCACGCTTGGCGATTACCGATCCGGCTGTCCTTGTGGCGTCGCTCCTCGCAACGCCGGAACCGGAAAAGCGCTACCCCGTCAGCTACATGCCCCATCACGTCAGCACCCGAATGGCGGACTGGCAACGCCTGTGTGCGTCGGCCGGCGTTACCTACCTGGATCCCGCAGCCAATGTTCATGAGACGCTGCTTCGCATCCGTCAGTCACGGGTCGTGCTCTGCGAGGCCATGCACGGCGCCATTGTCGCCGATGCCCTTCGGGTCCCTTGGATTCCCGTCAACGCGTATGACCATATTCTTGAGTTCAAGTGGCGAGACTGGTGTCAGACGGTCAAGTTGGACTATCGGCCACAGCATCTGCCCCGGGTATTCGACGCTGAGCGCCTGCATTCCTTGGGAGAGCGGCAGCGCAACCGCGTCAAGAGGCTCCTCCGAGCTGCAGGAATTTGGTCGCCGAACTGGCGTCGCCCTCCGCCAGTCCGGAATCTTGCCAGTGCCGAAGGCCCCGCGGTCGAGGCCCTGGCAGATCTGGCGCGGCGAGCGCCACCGCTCTTGAGTGAAACACGGGTACATAGCAGCAATCTCATCCGGGTTCATGAGGAAATCGAGCGTCTGCGGCGGGATTTTGGGTAGGTTCGGCTGGATTCTTATATAGCTATTCATAAGCATTCTCATTTACATCCTCATTTACTCTCGGTAGACTGCGGCCCGCCCATATTCCTTTTCCGCAGGAGTCCTTCCATGAAGTCCCGCCTCACCCTCGCCGCCCTTTTCCTGACCTTCGCCGTTGGCGCCCAGGCCGAAGAGAAGGTGCTCAATCTTTACTCCGCCCGTCACTACCAGACCGACGAAGCACTTTACGAGCATTTCACCAAGCAGACCGGCATCAAGATCAACCGCATCGAGGGCAAAGAAGACGAACTTCTGGAGCGCATCCGGAACGAAGGCGCCAACAGCCCCGCCGACATCCTGCTCACCGTCGATGCCGCGCGGCTCGCCAAGGCCCATGAACTGGGCCTCTTTGCTCCCGTGACTTCGAAACTTCTCGACGCCCGCATCCCTGCCCACCTGCGCACCGAAGACTGGTTCTCCTTTTCCACCCGCGCCCGGGTCATCGTGTATAACAAGACGGGTGTCAAGGCCGAGCAGGTCGCCAATTACGACGATCTCGCCAACCCGGCGCTCAAGGGCAAGGTCTGCTCCCGCTCCGGCTCCCACCCCTACAACCTGTCCCTGATGGCCTCCATCATCGCCAATCAGGGCGAGGCCAAGGCCGAGGAATGGGCCCGGGGCGTCGTCGCCAACTTCGCCCGCACCCCCAAGGGCGGCGATACGGATCAGATCAAGGCGGTCGCCGCCGGAGAGTGCCAGGTGGCCATTTCCAACACCTACTATGTGGCCCGTCTGCTGCGCTCCGCCAAACCGGAAGAGCAAAAGCTCATGGAAAAAGTCGGCGTCGTGTGGCCCAACCAGGGCAGCAGCGGCACCCACATCAACGTCTCCGGCGCCGGCGTGCTGAAAACCGCGCCCCACAAGGACGCGGCGGTCAAGTTCCTGGAGTATCTGGCCTCCGACGACGCCCAGCGCTACTTCGCCGACGGTAACAACGAATGGCCGGCGGTGGACAGCGTCAAGGTCGCCAATCCGGCCCTCGACGCCCTGGGCAAGTTCAAGGCCGACAAGTTGCCGGTGAAGAACCTGGCCATGTACCAGGCCAAGGCCCAGATGATTTTCGACCGGGCGGGCTTCAAGTAAGCCCCGGCATCCCGGCAAAGCGCCCCGCCTCGGCGGGGCGCTTTTACTTGCGGGAACGGGAAATCTGCCGCGACAGGGCGATCAGGGGAAGCAGCCCGACGGCAACGATGGCCAGGGCGGCGGTGGAGGCTTCCGCCAGTCGTTCGTCGGATGCCAACGTATAGGCCTGGGTAGCCAGGGTATCGAAATTGAAGGGGCGCATGACCAGGGTGGCGGGCAATTCCTTCATCACATCGACGAAGACCAGCAGCCCGGCGGTGAACAGGCTGCCACGCAGGATGGGCACATGGACCCGGCGCAGGGTTTCGCCCTGTCCTGCCCCCAGGCTGCGGGAGGCGTCGTCCATGGCCGGGGTGATCTTGGCCAGGCTCGCTTCCACCGTTTGCAGGGCAACGGCCATGAAGCGCACCAGATAGGCATAGACCAGGGCCGCAATGCCGCCGGTGAGCAGCAGGCCGGGATTCTCGCCGAACCAGGCCTGCCACTGGCCGGCCAGCCAGTTGTCGAGGCGGGTGACGGGGATCAGCACCCCCACCGCGATGACCGCCCCGGGGACCGCGTAACCCATGCCCACCAGGCGATTGAGTCCAACCGACAGGAGAGACTTCGACAAGCGGGCGCTGTAGGCAAGCAGCAGGGACAGGCTCACCGCCACCCAGGCGGTGACGCCGGCGAGGACGAAGCTGTTACGGGCCAGCACCAGGAAGCGCGCGCCGAACTGGGCATCGCCCTCGGTGAGCGCCATCCTGAGGAGAAGCGCCGCCGGCAGCAGAAAGCCGAGGCAGAAAGGCAGGAGGCAGACGAAAAAGGCCAGGAAGGCCGCGCCCCCGCGCAGCCGGGCACCGTGATGGGGACGCTGGCGCCCGGTGGTGTTGTGGTAGCGGGCCCGCCCCCGCGAAAAGCGTTCCAGCAGGACCAGAAGCAGGACGAAGCCCAAAAGCATGGCGGCCAATTGCGCCGAAGCCACCCGGTCGCCGAGGGAGAACCAGGCGCGGTAAATACCGGTGGTGAAGGTATTGACGGCAAAATAGGCCACCGTTCCGTAATCGGCCAGGGTTTCCATCAGGGCCAGGGCGACGCCCGCCGCCACCGCCGGCCGCGCCAGGGGAAGCGAAACGGTAAAGAAGGCCCGCCACGGACCCAGGCCCAGGGTACGGGCCGCCTCCAGCATGCCCCCCGCCCGCTCGATGAAGGCGTTGCGCGCCAGCAGATAGACATAGGGATAAAGCACGCAGACGAACATCAACATGGCCCCGGGAAGGGTGCGGATGTCGGGGAACCAGTAGTCGCCATGCTGCCAGCCGAAGCTGTCGCGCAGCAGAGTCTGCACGGGCCCGACGAATTGCAGGAAATCGGTATACACGTAGGCCATGACGTAGGCCGGCACCGCCAGGGGCAGGACCAGGGCCCAGGCGAAAAACCGCTGACCGGGAAATTCGTGCATGGCCGTGAGCCAGGCGGTGGCCACCCCCACCGCGGCGACGCCCAGCCCCACACCCAGGCAGAGCAGGAGCGAGTTGCGCACGTAATCCCCCAGGACCGTCCCGGCAAGATGCGCCCAGGTGGCGCCGGTTCCCCCGGCAAAGAGGTTGAGGGCCACGCTGGCCACCGGCACGGCGGCCAGGACTGCGATGACGACGGCCGCCAGGGTCAGGAAGGGGAAGGGACGGGAAGCGGTCATGAAAAGGAATGCGAATTATAATCGCTGCCATGTCCCAACTCGAACTTACCCAGGTCGTCCAGCGCTACGGAAGCCATACCGTCGTCGCTGGCATCGACTTCCGTCTGGAGTCGGGCACCATCGCCTGTCTTCTGGGCCCTTCAGGCTGTGGCAAGACCACCCTGCTGCGCTGTATCGCCGGCTTCGAGGATATCGCGGGGGGTGAAATCCGCCTGCATGGCGAGCCGGTCAGCCGCCCCGGCAGCCGGGTGCCTCCGGAACGCCGCGAGGTGGGCATGGTATTCCAGGACTACGCCCTGTTTCCCCACCTTCCCGTCGCCGCCAACGTGGCTTTCGGCCTTGCCGGAGCCCCCGAGGCGGAGCGCCGCAGGCGGGTCGAGCAACTTCTCGCCACCGTGGGCCTCGCCGGTCAAGGGCAAAAATTCCCTCACGAGCTGTCCGGCGGGCAGCAGCAACGGGTGGCCCTGGCCCGCGCCCTGGCGCCGCGTCCCCAGTTGTTGCTCCTCGACGAGCCTTTCTCCAACCTGGACGTGGATTTGCGCGAGCGCCTGTCCATCGAAGTGCGCGACATCCTCAAAAGCGAAGGCATGACCGCCATCCTGGTCACCCACGACCAGCACGAGGCCTTTGCCATGGCCGACGAGGTCGGCGTCATGCACGAGGGCCGCATCCAGCAGTGGGATTCACCCTACAACCTTTACCACCGACCGGCCAACCGCTTCGTCGCCGATTTCGTCGGTCAGGGGGTGTTCATCCGCGGCAACGTACTCGATTCCCGGCGGGTGGAGGTGGAACTCGGCATCCTCGAATCCGGCGTGCCGGTGGAATGCAGCCAGGGCTGCGGCGCCTGCGGCCGCGGCTGCGGCGTCGAAGTCCTGCTGCGCCCCGACGACGTGGTGCACGACGACAAAAGCCCGCAACAAGCCGAAGTCCTGCACAAGGCCTTCCGCGGCGCCGACATCCTCTACACCCTGCGTCTTGACAGCGGCACCGAGGTTCTTTCCCTGGTGCCCTCCCACCACAATCATGCCCTGGGAGAAAAGATCGGCATCCGCCTGGACGCCGACCACGTCATCGCCTTCAAGACCACGGCGCGGGGATGATCCCCTACCTCGGCCCCCTCGACCCCTTTCCCCCGGTCGAGGCGGCCCCGCCGGACCTAGGAGGGCTGCTCGCCCTGGGAGGCGATCTCTCCCCTGCCCGTCTGCTCGATGCCTACTGCCGCGGCATCTTTCCCTGGGGCACCCTGGAGGGCCATCCCCTGTGGTACAGCCCCGATCCGCGCATGGTGCTGTTCCCCGAAGAGCTGCGCGTCAGCCGCTCCCTCCTGAAGACCCTGCGCAGCGGGCGCTACGCCCTCCGCTTCGATACGGATTTCGCCGCCGTCATCACAGCCTGCGCCCAGACCGCCCGCCCAGGCCAGGCCGGAACGTGGATCGGTCCCGAGATGATCGATGCCTATTCAAGATTGCATGA
The DNA here is from genome assembly GCA_016720065.1 of Betaproteobacteria bacterium. NCBI lineage: Bacteria > Pseudomonadati > Pseudomonadota > Betaproteobacteria > Betaproteobacteria bacterium. Next base: position 1,125,625 of record JADJXY010000002.1, read on the forward strand.
ACTCGGCTGGGCCCATTCGGTCGAAGCGTACTGCGAAGGCGGTCTGATGGGTGGCTTGTACGGCCTGGCGATCGGGGGAATGTTCTACGGCGAATCAATGTTCTCCAGGCGTAGCGATGCTTCCAAGGCCGCTTTCGCATTTCTTGTCCATGCCCTGAAGGACCGCGGCATCGCCCTCATCGACTGCCAGATGCACACCGACCACCTCGCTTCCCTCGGTGCCCGACTTATTCCCCGCCGCGAATTCCTGCGCCGCCTCGGCGTCCTGATCGCCGCCCCAGGCCACCGTGGTCCCTGGGAAACCCCGGCCGATCCCTGGGTCCGCAGTTCCTCACCACCCGGCGGGCGATGATATGGCATTCCTCAACGACTCGGCCCTGCCGCTCTCGCTGCTCCAGTTCTACGCCACCTCACCCTACCCGTGCAGCTATCTGCCGGACCGGCAGGCCCGCTCCCAGGTCGCCACCCCCACCCACCTGATCGACAGTGATGTATATGGCGAACTCGTCCGTCTCGGCTTTCGCCGCAGCGGCATCTTCACCTACCGTCCCTGGTGCGACCATTGCCGGGCCTGCATCCCGGTGCGCCTGCGCATCGCCGATTTCGCCCCGGACCGCGCCCAGCGCCGCGCCCTGAAGCGCCATGCCGGCCTCGGCGTGCGGGAATTGCCCCTGGCCTTCCTCGACGAGCATTACGCCCTCTACACCCGCTACCAGAACGCCCGCCACGCCGGAGGCGGCATGGACGAGGACAGCCACGAGCAATACGCCCATTTCCTGCTGCAAAGTCGCGTCGATACCCGCCTGCTCGAATTTTCAGACCCCACGGCACCGCGCATGGTGAGCGTCATCGACGTCTTGAAGGACGGACTTTCCTCGGTTTACACCTTCTACGACCCCGATATACCCGGTGCCAGTTTCGGCACGTACAACATCGCCTGGCAAGCCAGCCGCTGCGCCGCCCTGGGTCTGCCCTACCTCTACCTCGGCTACTGGATCGCGGCGAGCCGCAAGATGGCCTACAAGGCACGCTTCCGTCCCCTGGAGGGGTTCATCGACGGGCAATGGCAGTCCATGGACCCATTCCCTAAACTCCGTTGATACGCTTTCCCCGCAGTTCTGCTACCCCCACGACGGAGTACAATCCATAGGGCATGAGACTGCGTTCACTCTTTCCCTTTCAGGAAATCCGTCCATGAAGCCCCTGTCCGTTACGCTTACACTGCTCGCGTGCCTTGCCCTCCCTGGTGGCGCCCTGGCCGTAGACGCCTGCGCCCTTATTGCCACGCAAGAGGCAGCAACCATCGCCGGGGCACCCCTGCCCGAAAACTACCGCATGGGCGCACGACCCGGCGCTACTGCTGCCCAAGCCCAGGCATCGGTGTGCGGCTGGTTCCCACAGCACTACCTCTACGGTGTGGAGGAAGATCCCCCGGAAAGCGGAGTTCTGCTTACCCTGCGCAACATGCAGTCACCCGCCGAGGCCCGTGCCTTGTTTGAGCGGACCAACACGATGGCCGGCAAGCTGAACACCCCAGGCGGCCCCGGGGCTGTCGTCCCTGTGACAGGCATAGGAGATACGGCCAATCTCGTTCGCCAGCCACTGAACGGAAAATACGTCCTGACCCTGAAATTCCTCAAGGGTGCCACGATTGCCTATGTCCAGGTCTGGACCCGGGACGCTTCTGCCGGCGAAGCTTTGATCAAGGCGGCCAAGCAGATGGCAAGCAAGCTGTAACCCCCCGAGCGGCCACGGGCAAAGCCTCCGCGGCGTTTCACGTCAGAACCCGTTAATTTTTCGGGGCGCGCCCGAGCTGCCCGCACAGGGGTGCATATTCAAAGTGGGACGCGCAGCCATGGCTCGCGCTATGGCGAGCATTGGCAACGCCGAGCGGGCGCCGACGGTCATGACGTTAGCAATGGCGAGGGGAGCTTTTCACTGGCTCGCAGGGCGGGCCGCGGGCTCTCGTCATTGACTTCGATGCCCTCCTCATGTTGTCCTTGGAACGGATTCGCCGATATAGCCAGCACCAGACATGCTTCAGCCCCTCCTGAGAATGAACACATCAGTCCCGCTTGCACTCTTCACCCGCTCGTCGTGCAGAGCGCAACCGCGGCAATAGCGGCGGGAACGCGGCCCATGCTGTCGGAAATCACGTCTTGAGCCTACGCACCCGCATCCTTCTCCTGGTCCTGGCCGCTTCGTTGCTGCCCATGCTCACGGTGGGCTGGATAGTGTTCAAGTACCGGGCCGAGACCCTGGCCCTGGTGCAGGCCGACCTCGGTCACCGGGCCCGGACCGTCGCGGACGAACTTGAGGGGAGGGTCGCGGCAACCGGTCAGTTGCTTTTCGGCCTCGGGCGTGTTCCCCTGCTGGAGGAAAGCGACCCGGCGCGCTGCTCCGCCTTTCTGGCCGACGTTCTGAGGGAGCGACCCCAATATACCGGGCTCCTGACCATCCGCCCTGACGGGAAGCTGCACTGCGATTCCCTGCGGACCGGCCGCAAGCTCGATCTGCGCGACCGCGACTACTTCCGCCGCGCCCTCACCTCCAAGGGCCCGGTCACCGAACTGGTCATCGGTCGCCTGACCGGCAAGGGCGTCCTGCAGGTCGCCTACCCGGTGCGTGAAGCCGAGGGCAGCCTGAAGTACATCCTTCTGGCCTCCCTGGACATGGACATCTTCGGTCAGGACATCGCTCGCACCCTGCCTTACGGTGCCATGCATCTCCAGGTATGGAATCACGACGCTTCGGTGATTCTCGACTACGGCAACGACCCGGCCGGTCGCCTGGCCGTCGACGAGGGGGCTCGCCGCCTGATGCTTTCCCCCGCCGAAGGCGCCACCCGCCTTCTCGCCCAAGACGGCGCCAGACTCTGGGCCAAGGCCTTGTTGTCGCGCTATGCGGATTCCGGTGTCGGCGTCGCCCTGGTAGCCCCGGAAGCCTCGCTCAGCGCCCGGGCTGTGCGGCAGTCCCGCGAATCCGCATTCATTCTGATCCTCCTGGGAATCGCTTTTTTTGCCGTGGCGATCGCCTTTGCCGAAGTGGCGGTCCGCCGGCAGACGGCCCGCCTCATGGCTGCCATCTCCCGCCTGGACGGGGGCGACTACCGCCCCCAGATCGGGGCGCCTTATCCACGGGGAGAAATCGGTCAGGTCATGCAGGCCCTCGACCGCCTGGCCGACTCCCTCGCCCAGCAACGCCTGGAAATCGCCCGCAATACCGAAGCCCTGGAACACCAGGCCCGCGTCGACGCGCTGACCCAGCTGGCCAACCGCCACCAGCTTGCCGAGCGCCTGGCGCAGACCCTGGCCCAGGCGCGGCGTTCCACTCGCATTGCCGCAGTCATGCTCCTCGACCTGGACCGCTTCAAGACCATCAATGACAGCCTGGGCCACAGCCAGGGAGACCGCCTGCTGCAGGCAGTCGCCGAGCGCCTCAAGGGCTGCGTGCGTGAAGACGATACCGTCGCCCGCCTGGGCGGCGACGAATTCGTCGTCGTCCTGGCCGACATGGCCGAGGTGGACGACATCGTCCCGGTGGCCCGAAAAATCCTCGACGCCCTGGCGGTTCCCGTCGATATTGGGGCCCAGGCCCTCTCCGTGGGGTCCAGCCTGGGAATCGCCGTCTTCCCCCGGGACGGCGATTCGGCCGCAGCCCTGTTGCAGTATGCCGACACTGCCATGTACGAGGCCAAGGCCCAGGGCGGCAACGCCATGGCTTTCTTCTCGCCGGAGATGAAGGCCGCCATCACGGCGCGGCTGGAAATCGAAGCCGGCCTGCGCCGTGCCCTGGATCAGAAGGAACTCCGCGTTCATTACCAACCCATCGTCGATGCCGCCACCGGCCGCGTCGTCGCGGCAGAGGCCCTGGTGCGCTGGCAGCATCCCCGGGAAGGCCTGGTCTCGCCCCTGAGTTTCATTCCGGTCGCGGAAGAAACCGGTCTCATCCTGCCCCTGGGGGCCTGGGTCATGGCCGAAGCCTGCCACCAGGCGCGAGCCTGGCAGGATCTCCGCCTCGGCGACATCCCCGTCTCGGTCAATCTCTCCGCCCGCCAGTTCAGCGTTCCCCATCTCGAAGACACGGTGCTCAAGGCACTCGAGGACTCGGGGCTTCCTCCGCGACTGCTGCAACTGGAAATCACCGAAAGCAGCCTCCTGGAGCAGTTCGCCTACGCCCAAGCTGCGGTCACCAGTCTGGTCCAACGGGGCGTGAGCTTCGCCATCGATGATTTCGGAACCGGCTACGCCTCTCTCAGCCAATTGAAGCGTTTTCCCATTGCCCAACTGAAGATCGACCGCAGCTTCGTCCAGGGCATCGGTTCCGGCAGCAGCGACGATGTCCTGGTCGAAGCCGTGCTCACCCTGGCCGCCCGACTTGGCCTGAAGACCGTCGCCGAGGGCGTGGAAAGCGCCGCACAGCAGAAATTCCTCTCCTGGGCCGGCTGCGAACGCTTGCAGGGCTTCCTCTTCGCCGCTCCGCTACCGCCGGAGGATTTCATTGCCTTCGTTCGTCGTTGCAACAGTCCGTTCCATGGCGGCGCGCAGGACCAGCCGCAAGCCCATGGGGACGCTGCCCTGGAAGCCCCTCTCTCACCCCTCGATGGAGACCCGCGATGATCCGCCGCACCAGACTTCTCACGACCCCTCTGCTCCTCACCGCATCCCTTCTCGCCTCCGCAGGCGCCTTGGCGGCCAACGCCTGTACCCTGTTGGCCTCCCAGGATGCTGCTGCCCTCGCGGGCGCCCCCCTGCCCGAAAACTTCAAGGCCGAAACCGCACCCACCGCCCAAAACGGGCGCGATCACACCACCGTCTGTGGCTGGTTTCCCAAAGGGTACGACCTGCGCAGCGCCGAGGCACCGCCTGAGGCCGGGGTCCAACTCACCGTCCACGCCCTCGGCTCAGCGGCTGACGCAAAGTCGTTTCACACCAACGCTGCCGAAATGACGCGCGAGATGGCCAAGTCCGGCCCCCTTGCCGCAAAGATCAGTACCCCGGCCGGGATAGGTGAAAACGCCATACTCGACATCAAGACCCTCGGCGGCAATACCCAGGTGGCCACGTTGAAATTCGTGAAAGGCGCCAACGCCCTGCAAATCCAGGCCTGGACCAAAGGCCCCGGCGCTGGCGACGTCGCCACCAAAGCGGCAAAACAGGTTGCTGGCAAGCTGTAGGCTCAATTTTCCTGCTCCCCCGGCCAAAGGACCGGGGGAGCGGATGCTCTCGTTCTCCGTACCCGACCGGGCGATGCGCCCTGATGTCGAGCCCCTGCCTAATCCCCTGTGGCCCAGGAGCGAGCCCGTCCGCCCTCGGCAGCGCGGATGCGAGTGCCCCGGAGCCGGCGCAGACAGGAGGTGCGCCACGGCCCCCGCCTCCAGCCCCAGTGGTGACACGCGATAGCCCATGTGCCACAATCGCCGCCCCGGCGGCCCTGGCCCTTCCTGCGCATTATTTCGCCCACTGACTCCATCATGACCGACAAGACCTCCGCCTCCGCCCCCCAGGACGAAAACCACATCATCGCCGAGCGCCGTGCCAAGCTCGCCGAGTGGCGCCAGACCGGCAAGGCCTTCCCCAACGATTTCCAGAGGGAGAACACCGCGGCCAAGTTGCTGGAGGCCTACGGCGAGAAAGTCGCCGAGGAACTGGAAGGCCTGCCCGTCGAGGTCAAGGTGGCCGGCCGCATGATGCTGAAGCGCGTCATGGGCAAGGCTTCCTTCGCCACCCTGCAGGACGTTTCCGGCCGCATCCAGATCTACGTGGCCCGGGACAAGGTGGGCGAAGAATCCTACTCCGCCTTCAAGACCTGGGACCTGGGCGACATCATCGGCGTCGTCGGCACCCTGATGAAGACCAAGACCGGCGAGCTGACCATCCAGGCGGCTGAAATCCGCCTGCTGACCAAGTCCCTGCGTCCCCTGCCGGACAAGTTCCACGGCCTGTCCGACGTGGAGATGAAGTACCGCCAGCGTTACGTCGACCTGATCATGAACGAGGAAACCCGCTTCACCTTCCTCGCCCGTAGCCGCATCGTCGCCTCCATCCGCAACTACATGAGCGGCCACGGCTTCCTGGAGGTCGAGACACCCATGATGCACCCCATCCCCGGCGGCGCCTCGGCCAAGCCCTTCGTCACCCACCACAACGCCCTGGACATGCAGCAGTTCCTGCGCATCGCCCCCGAGCTGTACCTGAAGCGCCTGGTGGTGGGCGGCTTCGAGAAGGTCTTCGAGATCAACCGGAACTTCCGCAACGAAGGCCTCAGCCCGCGCCACAATCCCGAATTCACCATGATGGAGTTCTACGAGGCCTACGCTGACTACAAGAGCCTCATGGACTTCACCGAGGGCCTCTTGCGCCACGCCGCCCGCGAGGCCCTGGGCAAGGAAGTATTCGACTACCAGGGCCGCGTGCTGGACCTCTCCAAGCCCTTCCATCGCCTGACCATCTGCCAGGCCATCCAGAAGGAACACCCGGAATTCAGCGACGCCCAGTTGGCCGACGCCGAGTTCCTCAAGACCAAGATCAAGGCCTTCGGCGAGCCGGTCAAGCCGGGCGGCCTGGGCAGCCTGCAACTGCAGATGTTCGAAGCCTGCGCCGAGGCCCAGACCTGGGAGCCCACCTTCATCATCGACTACCCGGTGGAAGTCAGCCCCCTGGCCCGCGCCTCCGACAGCAACCCGGAAATCACCGAGCGCTTCGAGCTCTTCATCGTCGGCCGCGAGATCGCCAACGGCTTTTCCGAGCTCAACGACGCCGAGGACCAGGCCGCCCGCTTCGCCGCCCAGGCCCAGGCCAAGGACGCCGGCGACGAGGAGGCCATGTACTACGACGCCGACTTCATCCGCGCCCTGGAATACGGCCTGCCCCCCACCGGCGGCTGCGGCATCGGCATCGACCGCCTCGTCATGCTGCTCACCGACGCCCCGGCCATCCGCGACGTCATTCTCTTTCCGCAGATGCGTCCGGAGTAATTCCCGCCGCAGCCCAGCCATGGCCATGTCCACTTCGGATCGCCGCGCGGCTTGCGCTGTTTTCCGTCTTTCTGTGCACCGCGGCTGACTGGCGACAGGAATCGACCAGGCCATGCAGATCGCGCAAATCCAGGCCGCCGCCGATCCCATCCAGGACCGGCTGCTGTTGCGCATCGCCACCAACACCCAGGAGGAAGTGCGGGTCTTCGTCACCCGCCGCCTGTTGCGGGATCTATGGCCCCTTCTGATGGCTGTCCTGGCCGACCATCTCGGCCGTCCGGCCCCGACCTCGGGCAGCGCACCGGCTGGCGCGTTTGGTGAGCCATATCGCCTGGAAAATCCCAGCCTGCCCCTGGGGGCCCAGCCTCTTCTGCCCGGCGAAGCCAAGGTGGAGCCCCACGGACCGGGCCGCTGCCTGCTGACACTCAAGGAACCCCGGGAGCGCTGCTTCGCCCTCGCCCTGGACGCCGACCTTCTTCACGCCCTGTGCGCCATGTTGCGGGCCGGCGCCGAGCAGGCACGATGGGATCTGGATTTGCCCTACGGCAGCCCGGCACCGGCCGGCGCGGAGGCGGCGCCGAAGGGTAAGCAGTTCCTCCACTGATGCCAGCAACACCATGGGGCGCGATCCCCCTCCAACCGTTCGCCCTGAGCCCTTCGACATTGCTCAGGACGGGCCTGGCGCAGGGCGGTTTGCCACGGGCTTCGACAAGCTCAGCCCGAACGGAGGGTGAGGAAGCCGTAAGCCGGCGAAGCGCCCTGCGGGCCACCCCCTGATGTGGCTCGAACCCGCCCGCCTCGAATTCGGCCCCGAGGGCACGCCGTTTTCCGCCGCCTACGGCGACATCTATCACTCCGTCCAGGGCGGCCCGGAACAAGCCCGCCATGTATTTATAGGCGGAAACGGCCTGCCGGCCCGCTGGCGTGGGCGGGAGCGCTACGTCATTCTGGAGACCGGCTTCGGCCTGGGGCTCAACTTTCTCGCCACCTGGGCGGCCTGGCAGGCGGACCCGCAGCGTTGCCGCCGCCTGCACTTCGTTTCTGTCGAGAAGCACCCCTTCTCTGCCACCGACCTGCGCACCGCCCAGGCCGCCTGGCCCGAATTCGCCCCCCTGGCGGAGGAACTGCGCGAGCGCTGGCCCCCCCTGGTTCCCGGCGTCCATCGCCTCAACCTGGCCGGCGGGCAGGTGATCCTGACAGTGGTGTTCGGCGACGCTGTCGAGGTCTTGCGCAAGATCGACGCCGCCGTGGATGCCTTCTACCTGGACGGTTTCTCGCCGGCCCGGAACCCGGAACTGTGGTCCCCCCCGCTCTGCCGATCCCTGGCCCGGCTGGCCGCCCCCGGCGCCACCCTGGCCACCTGGTCGGTGGCCGGTGGCGTGCGTGAGGCCCTGACCGCCGCTGAATTCGATCTGGAAAAGCGCCCCGGCTTCGCCGGCAAGCGACAGATGCTGGTGGGCCGCTACCGCTCGCGCAAGCCCGACACCCGCCAGTTGCCACCAGATCGCCGCGCCATCGTGCTGGGGGCAGGCGTCGCCGGCAGCACCGCTGCCCATCGCCTGGCTGCCCGGGGCTGGCAGGTTACCGTCCTCGACCGCCGCGCCGCTCCCGGCCTGGGCGCCTCCGGCAATCTGGCAGGCGTCCTGCGGCCCCTGCCCAGCGTTGACGACAATCGCCTCGCCCGCCTCACTCGGGCCGGGTACCTGGCCACCCGAGCGCTGCTGCGCGACCTGGGCCATACCGTGCGCTGGAACCCCTGCGGCGTCCTGCATCTCGCCCGGGATGCCGCCCACGAGGACGTGCAGCGGCGCACCGTCGCCACCTTGCTGCCCCCGGAGGAGTTCCTTCAATTCATCGACCGGGATGCGGCCGCCCGGCGCCTGGGCTGGCCGGTGAATACGGGGGGATGGTGGTTTCCCGCGGGGGGCTGGGTGCAGCCGGCCTCCTTGTGCCTTGCCGCCCTGGGGGCTTTCCCCGAGCGGATCGCAGCGCACTTCGGTCAGGCCGTCACCCGGCTGGAGCGCGGCACCGACGCGTGGCTGGCCCGGGACGCCGAGGGCCACATCCTGGCGGCGGCGCCTCATCTGATCGTCGCGGCCGGCGCCGAAGCCCGGCAACTGGCCCCGTTTTCCCGCCTGCCCCAGCGCCGCGCCCGGGGTCAGGTCAGCCATCTCCCCCGGGGGGCGACGCCGCCCCTGGATGTGGTCCTGTGCAGCCTGGGCTACGCCACGCCGGCGGTGGATGGATTCCACCTGGCAGGCGCTTCGTTCACGCTGGAGGATGAAGAAACCGCCGAGCGAATCACGGACCACCGGGACAATCTGGCCCGCCTGGAATTGATGCTGCCCGGCTTCACCCGGGGCCTCGCAGCCGAATCTCTTGGCGGCCGGGTGGGTTTCCGTCCCGCCTCCCCGGACCGCCTGCCCCTGGTGGGCGCGGTGCCCGACTTTTCCGCCCCACGGACGGCCACCCGTCTGGTGGATTTGGCCCGGCTGCCCGGCCTTTGGTGCCTGCAGGGCTACGGTGCCCGGGGCATCGTGTGGTCCGGGCTGATGGCCGAATTGCTGGCCAGCCGCCTGGACGGCGACCCGCTACCCCTGGGCGGCGACCTGGCCGATGCCGTGGACCCGGGCCGTTTTGCCCTCGCCCGCGGCAAAACGGCGCCGCACCCAGTAGTCGAAGCTGAGGCGTCCCGGCCCGGCAAAGATTAGGGGAAGCAGCATGCCCAGAAAGAGCACCGGCAGTTTGAAATTGCCGAAGCCCTTGTCGGTGAAGCCGTAGCCCTGGTACAGCTCACCCAGGGTGCCCCACGAATCAGGCCAGTGCACACTGGCGATGGCAACGAGTGTGAGGACAAAGAGCGAAACCGAGAAGAAGCGGGTGGCGATGCCCAGCACGAGCGCCACACCGCCGACCAGCTCGAACCAGGTGGACATCTGCCAACTGATTTCCGGGGGCACTAGGCTGAAGGGGAAAGGAAAACGCTCCTGAATGTCGGCAAACCAGTTATCGCCGTGGAATTTCTCCAGACCGGATTCGAAGAAATCCCAGCCCAGCAGGATGCGCAGACTGAGAAGGCCGATCCAGAGACCGACGAGGTCGAGGGTTTCGAGACCCTTGGGAATGAGGGTTTTCATGGTTTGACTCCGAGGATGACCCCCAGGCGGCGAAGGTCTTCGAGGACGCTGCCGCCCTGGGTAACGAGAAATTCAGGATCAGGATGGGCGATTTCGGCCGCCACGGCCAGACAGGCAGCGCGCCCGGTCATGCCTTCGCCCAGAAGGGCGAGCAGGCGAGCCGTCACAGGATTGCTGGCGGCAAAAGCGACCTTGTCGGCAGCATCGCGGAAAACGATGAGATAGGTGGCTTCCGGCTTGCGGGGACGGTAGGCCGGGCCGATGCGATTGACCGGCCAGGCGTAGGCGAGATTCAACAGGGCCGGATTGACCACCGGCGTGCCGCTCAGAAGATCGCCCTCGCGCACATGGGGCGGCGTGGGGGCGTCGGAAATATCGAGGGCCAGTTCCACCCATTCGTAATGGGCGAGTTCACCGAACCAACGCGGCAGGGGCCGGCGCATCACGCCTTCCTGAAGGTAACGCAGGAATTCCCGCGGAATCTCCCGGAACCAGGGCGTGGGGCTGCGCCAATCCCGGAAGAAGGCCCGGTTGAGGCGCCGCCAGCGCGCTTCGCCCAGAATGGCCCGGCATACGGGGAAGCAGGCATCCAGAAAGCCGGTGATGTTGTTGAACAGGAGTTCCTCGTAGACGGCCATGCGCCGGGCCGGCACGCCGACGGGGCGGCCCGTGCGCCGCGGGTCCCGGATGCGCCGCCCAAAGGCGATCTGGAATTTCTGGAAAGGCAGGAGCTCGGCGGTCATGCGGCGCTCCGACGGCCTTCGACATGGCGCTCGAGAATGTCCGCGATCACCTCCACCTCCCGCACCAGATCCCCCAGATCGGGAATGTTGAAATCCCGCTCCAGGCAGGTGGGCACGGGGCCGGTGCGGCGGTAGGCTTCTTCCAGCAGATGCCACACCGGGTCGATCACTGCGGCGCCATGGGTGTCCACCAGGAGCCCGTCCGGCTCGGTGTAGTGGCCGGCCACGTGGATGTAGCAGGTCTTCTCCAGGGGCAGCGCGGTCATGAATTGCAGCGGGTCGAAGCCGAAATTGCGGCTATTGACGTAAATGTTGTTCACATCGAGATGCAGCAGGCAGTCGGCTTCCGCCACGATGGCCGAGATGAATTCGGTCTCGCGCATCTCCGCCCCCGGGGGGGCGACGTAGTAGGAGGCGTTCTCGATGCCGATCTTCATCTCCAGGATGTCCTGGGCGCGGCGGATGCGCTGCGCCACCCAGCGGACGGCATCACCGGTGAAAGGAATGGGGAGCAGGTCGTAGAGCTGCCCATCGTCGGAACACCAGGAAAGGTGCTCGGTGTACAGGGCCATGCCGTGTTCGGCCATGAAGGCCTTGATGCGGCGGAGCAGCGCTTCGTCCAGGGGCGTGGGACCGCCCAGGGAAAGGGAAAGGCCGTGGCAGACGAAGGGATGGCGCTCGGTGAAGTGGCGCAGATCCTTCGCCGACCGGCCGCCCATGCCGGCCCAGTTTTCCGGGGCCAGTTCGAAGAAGCGGAGCGCCGCGGGGACGCCGGCCTTGAGGGGCTCGATGAGTTCGCGGCGAAAGCCGAGTCCGGCGCCGGTGGGAGGGGTGCGGGGCATGGGGAGAAGGCTGAAGGGGAAGGACGGGGCGCGCCGGGCGCGCCCCGGAGGGGAATTACTTCTTCTTGTCGGCGCCGCACTTGGCTTCGCCGCACTTGCCGTCCTTCTTCTTGTCGCCGCCGCAGCTGCCGTCCTTTTTCTTGTCGGCGCCACACTTGGCGTCCTTCTTCTTGTCGGCGCCGCACTTGGCTTCGCCGCATTTGCCGTCCTTGGCCTTGTCGTCGGCGGCAGCGAGTTGATAGCCGGAATCGAGCTTGGTGAGGCTGAAGGGGTTGTCTGCCGCGTGGGCGATGGGGGCCAAGGTGGCGGTGGCAAGGAAAGCGGAACCGATGGCAAGCGTGATAGCGGATTTGGATTTCATGATTTTCTCCATTGAGATTGAGGTGAGTGATGTCACTCCGGACCGGCACGCCACGCCTTGGCGGCGTCGCGCAGGAACTGGAACTGCTTTTCGGCACGCCGGCAGCCCCCGCAGATGATCTGATGCATCCGCAGGCGGATGGATTCGGCCAAAGTCAGCGGCCTTTCCATTCCCTGGGACGCCAGCCGCGTCGCTTCCTTACAACTGAGCATGCTTTTCTCCAATTCTTGCCGGCGCCGAAATCGACACCTGGACAGTAGTCGCCACCTTCAAGAAACCCTTACAATCAATTTCGATCATCATTGCACGAAGCCCACCGGGAGCAAACACCATGGCCGAAGCCGACCTCAACGACCCGCAGTTCGTCGCCAAACTGCGGCGCGACATGGTGCGCTTTGCGGAGCTTCAATTGCGCGACCGTGCCGCCGCCGAGGATGCTACCCAGGAGGCCCTGGCCGCCGCCTACCAGCAACTCGATCGCTTCGAATCCCGTTCATCCCTACGCACCTGGGTACTGTCGATTCTGAAGAACAAAATCGTGGACACCCTGCGCCTGCGGGCAAGGCAGGTGGATGTTTCATCCCCCGACGACGACGCCGATATCAATTCCTGGTTCGACGATCATGGCCACTGGACCGAGGACACCCAGCCGGCCAAATGGGGAAATCCGGAGCAATCCCTGACCAACAGCCGCTTCTGGACGGTGTTCGAGGCCTGTCTGGAGCGCCTTCCCGAAGCACCGGCGCGGGTGTTCATGATGCGCGAGGTGGTGGGCTTCGACACCGACGAAATCTGCAAGACCCTCTCCATCACCAGCAACAACTGCTGGGTCCTTCTTCACCGCGCTCGCCTCGCCCTGCGCGCCTGCCTGGGCGAAGGCTGGTTCCCCGGCGCCGCACACTGAGCGCTTTCGGCCCGGACGACGCACAAGCTCTCCCCCCCATTGCGAGAGAAGGCTCGGGGGAAAAGGATTGGGTCCGAGGCACCGCTGCACGCTGTACGGGCTCGGTCCGTGCCCCTCGCCCTCCAGCCCTGCGCCTGAGCCGCTTTCTCACGGGCCGCGACAAGGTGTAAGTCTTCGTTTCCTCAGTCTCCCCACGCCCGGGCACCGCGTTATTGGCGGTACGTACCCCGAACGCCAAGGAGGCGAAGCATGGAAACCCTGAGCAGATCCACCCATCCCCTGATTCTCGTCGCCGCCGTTTCGGTCAGCCTGGCCAGTCTGGCGGCCGCGGCGCACTTCACCGGGATCATTCCTGCCCGTACCGCAGACCCCCTCCCCCTTGCGGCCGTGCCGAACGCCATCGCGGTTCCTGCCGCCCCGACCAGCATTCCCGCACCGGCTGCCGCCAGCGTTCCCGCCCCCCTTCCTGCCGCGCCGGCACCGATTGCCGTCCAGCCCGCCCCGGCCAAGGTCGCGGCCAAGCCCCGCGTCCAGCGTGCCGTCGCCCAGACGCGGGAAGTTGCGCGCGCAGAGGACGATGACACCTGGAGCGGCAGTACCCGCCGTGTCGCCCACCACGAGGATGCCGGAATCGATGTCATTCCCGCCCGCCCGGCGCCGGTAACGTCTCAAGCCGAAACCCCCGTGCAAGCCGCGCCCCTCTGCCGCGACTGCGGCACGGTGGAAGCCGTGCAGGAAATCGAAGCCAAGGGCGAAGGCAGCGGCTTGGGCGCCATTGCCGGCGGCGTCATTGGCGGCCTCCTGGGCAACCAGATCGGCGGCGGCCGCGGACGCAACCTGGCCACCATCGCCGGCGCGGTGGGCGGCGCCTACGCCGGCCACCAGGTGGAAAAGAACGTGCGCAGTGAAAAGCAAACCCAGGTCACGGTCCGCTTCGACGACGGCAGCGTGCGCTCCTTCACCCAGAACGGATCCTGGCGCAACGGCGACCGGGTTCGCCTGAGCAACGGCAGCCTCGCCTCACTTTAAGACCCCCCGGGGCCGCATGACACGGCCCCCCCTTCGATCCCGGCCGCCAGAACCCCAGGTCGGGATCACCGCCCCGGCTCCCGCCCGGGGCGTTTTTTTTGTCGCGCTGCTACACTCCGGCCTTGCAAAAAACACAGGGGAGACACCATGAAACTGGAAACCTTGGCCGTCCACGCCGGCTATTCGCCCGACCCCACCACCAAGGCGGTGGCGGTACCCATCTACCAGACCACGTCCTACGCCTTCGACAGCACCCAGCACGGGGCGGACCTCTTCGACCTCAAGGTGCAGGGCAACATCTACACCCGCATCATGAACCCCACCCAGGATGTGCTGGAAAAACGCATCGCCGCCCTGGAAGGCGGTATTGCGGGACTGGCCCTGGCCTCTGGCCAGGCAGCCATCACCTACGCCATCCAGACCATCGCCGAGGCCGGCGACAACATCGTCTCCGCATCTACCCTGTATGGCGGCACCTACAACCTCTTCGCCCATACTTTTCCCCAGTACGGTATCGAGGTGCGCTTCGCCGACTATCGCCATCCCGACGCCTTCGAGGCCCTCATCGACGGCCGCACCAAGGCCATCTACTGCGAATCCGTGGGCAACCCCCTGGGCAACATCACCGACTTCGAAAAGCTGGCCACCATCGCCCACCGCCACGGCGTGCCGCTGATCGTGGACAACACCGTGCCCTCCCCCTACCTGTGCCGGCCCATCGAGCATGGTGCCGACATCGTGGTTCATTCGCTGACCAAGTACATCGGCGGCCACGGCAATTCCATCGGCGGGATCATCGTCGATAGCGGCAAATTCCCCTGGGCGGACCACCAGCAAAAGTTCAAGCGCCTGAACGAGCCGGACGTGTCCTACCACGGCGTGGTCTATACGGAAGCCCTGGGTCCGGCCGCCTTCATTGGCCGCGCCCGGGTGGTTCCCCTGCGCAACATGGGCGCCGCCATCAGCCCCTTCAACGCCTTTCTCATCCTGCAAGGCGTAGAGACCCTGGCCCTGCGCATGGACCGCATCTGCGACAACAGCCTGGCCGTGGCCCGCTTCCTGCAGGGCCACACCAAGGTCAATTGGGTCAATTACGCCGGCCTCACGGACCACGCCGACCACGTTCTGGCGAAGCAATACATGGGGGGCAAGGCCTCCGGCATCCTGACTTTCGGAGTCCACGGCGGCGTCGCGGGAGGCGGACGCTTCCAGGACGCGCTCCAGCTCGTCACCCGTTTGGTGAATATCGGCGATTGCAAGTCCCTGGCCTGCCACCCGGCCTCGACCACCCACCGCCAACTCGCCCCGGCCGAACTGGCCAAGGCCGGCGTCTCCGAAGACATGATCCGCCTCTCGGTCGGCATCGAGCACATCGACGACATTCTTGCGGACCTGGATCAGGCCCTGCAAAAGGCCTGATAGCCCCCGTCACCTTCAGAGCAGTGAGTCGGTCTTTGCCGCCATGATGAAATCATTGAGGTGCAGGCCGCCGATCTTGTGGGTCCACCAGGCTACCGTCACCCAGCCCCACCCGAGGGCCAGATCAGGGTGGTGACCCTGGCTTTCGGCCAGGGCTCCCACCCGGTCGACGAAGGCCAGGGCAGACCGGAAATCGGGGAAGGTGTAGCGGCGTTCAAGGCGCCGGCCCTCGTCCAGGAGGCTCCAGCCGGGGACACCGGCAAGCTGAAGGGCAGCCTCGTCCGGGCCCATGGGGTCAATTCCGCCCCGACAGGGTGTACACGTGAGATCGCACAAACTTTCCGCCATAGTCCCTCCTGCAATGGAAAGGTGAGAACGCCCAGTCACGGGCTCTCGTGGGACAGACGCCGATCAGGACCGTTCCACCTTCCTGCAAGCCAGCCAGCGGCGTTGGGATCGAGGCCCAACAAAAACCCCGGAAGCCTTCCGGCGCCGGGGTTTCGAGTGCTGCATGGTGCATGCGTACCACGTGTTCTTGGGGCGACATACCGGGATCGAACCGGTGACACCTGGAATCACAATCCAGTGCTCTACCAACTGAGCTAATGCCGCCGCCGTATCACCCTTGCGGGTGAAGAGGCGCGCATTCTACGGGAGGCCAGGACTATTGTCCAGGCCGGTTTGGCAGGCACGCTCGGCCTCTGGACACTTCCCCGCCTCCTCCCCCGGTAGGCGGCCGTGCTATCATTCGCAGCTTTACTTTTTAGCCCTGTAGCGACAAGGATTTCTCATGGAAGCCACTCCCGCCCAAGTCAACGAACTCGAACGCCGTATCGATCTTTCCATCGCCATTGCCGAAGTCGAGAAGGATCTCGACGATCGCCTCAAGCGCATGGGCCGCAACGTCAAGATGGCGGGGTTCCGTCCGGGCAAGGTTCCCTTCAGCCTCGTCAAGCAGCAGTATGGCGCCCAGACCCGCCACGAGGTGCTTTCCGAAGTCCTCGACCGCGCCTTCGGCGAAGCGGTGACGGGCCAGAAACTGCGTGTCGCCGGCTATCCCCGCATCGAGCCCAAGACCAGCGAAAGCACGACTCATCTCGAATTTTCCGCCATCTTCGAGGTTTACCCCGATTTCACCCCGGGTGATGTCAGCGTCTGCGACATCGAGCGCCCAAGCCTGGAAGTCGGCGCGTCCGAAGTGGACAAGACCCTGGATATCCTGCGCAAGCAGCGCGTCAGCTACGCCGAGACCGACCGGGCTGCGGCCCCTGAAGACCGCGTAGTCATCGATTTCCTGGGCAAGAAGGATGGCGTCCCCTTCGACGGCGGCCAGGCGACCGATTACGGCTTCATCCTCGGTCAGGGCCAGATGCTGCCGGATTTCGAGAAAGCCGTGCAAGGATTGAAGGCAGGCGACACCAAGACCTTCGACCTGACCTTCCCGGCGGATTACTTCTCCAAGGATCTGGCTGGCCAGACCGTGCAGTTCGACATCACGGTCAAATCCGTGCTGGCCCCTGAACTGCCCGAAGTCGACACGGACTTTGCCGTCTCCATGGGCATCGCCGATGGCGATGTCGACAAGATGCGTGCCGAAATCGAGACCAACCTGAAGCGCGAGGTCAAGCGCCGCGTGGAAGGCAAAATCAAAGACCAGGTCATGGATGCCCTGCTCAAGGTCAATCCCATCGCCGTGCCCAATGCCCTCGTCGAGATGGAGGTGCAGCGACTGGTCCAGGCGGCCCGCCAGGACATGGAACAGCGCGGCATGAAAATGAAAGATTTCCCCATCAAGCCCGAGTGGTTTGCCGACCAGGCCAAGCGCCGCGTCTCTCTGGGCCTGATTCTTGCTGAAGTGGTCAAGGCCGAGCAGCTCCACGCCAAGCCCGAGCAGGTCAAGGCGCTGGTCGAGGAAACGGCGCAGAGCTACGAGCATCCCGAGGAAGTGGTGCGCTGGTATTACGCCCAGCCGCAGCGCCTCGGCGATGTCGAAGGCGTGGCCATCGAGAACAACGTGGTGGCCTGGGTTCTGAGCAAGGCCAAGGTTGCCGACAAGCCGGTGGCCTTCGACGAGCTCATGGCCCAGAAGAACTGAGTCACAAAACCGACAAACGTCCGAAACACGACAGAGGAAGCGCGCCATGAACATCGACCACGCAAGCGGTTGGGATCCCCAGGGCCTGGGCCTCGTGCCCATGGTGATCGAACAGAGCGGTCGGGGCGAGCGCGCCTACGACATCTACTCCCGCCTGCTGCGGGAGCGGGTGGTTTTCCTGGTGGGGCCGGTCAATGACACCACCGCCAACCTGGTGGTCGCTCAACTGCTCTTCCTGGAAGCGGAGAATCCGGACAAGGACATCTACTTCTACATCAACTCGCCGGGAGGTTCGGTGACGGCCGGTCTGTCGATCTACGACACGATGCAGTTCATCAAACCCGACGTATCGACCCTGTGCATCGGCCAGGCGGCGTCCATGGGAGCTTTCCTGCTGACCGCCGGCGCCAAGGGCAAGCGTTTCGCCCTGCCCAACTCGCGCATCATGATCCACCAACCCCTGGGCGGCTTCCAGGGGCAGGCGTCGGATATTGCCATCCACGCCAGGGAAATCCTCTCCATCCGCGACAAGCTCAATCGCATCATGGCAGAGCATACCGGCCAGCCCGTCGAGCGTATCGAGAAGGACACCGATCGCGATAATTTCCTTTCGGCTGCGGAAGCGGCAGAATACGGACTGATCGACAAGGTTCTGTCCCGTCGCGACGCGGCCTGACGGATTCACAGCAAGGGGAAACCATGTCCAAAGGCGGCCAGGAAAAACTGCTTTACTGCTCCTTCTGCGGCAAGAGCCAGCACGAAGTGAAGAAACTCATCGCCGGACCGTCGGTGTTCATTTGCGACGAGTGCATCTCGCTCTGCAATGACATCATCCGCGACGAACTCCCCGAAGATTCAGGCAAGACAGCCGGGTCCGACCTGCCGACCCCGCGGGAAATCTGTTCCATCCTGGACCAGTACGTGATTGGTCAGGAAGTGGCCAAGCGCATCCTTTCGGTGGCGGTCTATAACCACTACAAGCGCCTGCGTCATTCCGCCAAGACCGCTGACGATGTCGAACTCGCCAAGAGCAACATCCTGCTGGTGGGCCCCACCGGCTCCGGCAAGACGCTCCTGGCCCAGACCC
This sequence comes from Betaproteobacteria bacterium, assembly GCA_016720065.1. Lineage (NCBI taxonomy): Bacteria > Pseudomonadati > Pseudomonadota > Betaproteobacteria > Betaproteobacteria bacterium. Next base: position 1,144,218 of record JADJXY010000002.1, read on the forward strand.
TCGCCCGGCTGCTCAACGTTCCCTTCGTCATGGCCGACGCCACGACCCTCACCGAAGCCGGTTATGTCGGGGAAGACGTCGAGAACATCATCCAGAAACTCTTGCAAAAGTGCGACTACGACATCGAAAAGGCACAGCAGGGGATCGTCTACATCGATGAAATCGACAAGATTTCACGCAAGTCCGACAACCCCTCGATCACCCGCGACGTTTCGGGCGAAGGCGTGCAGCAGGCCCTCCTGAAGCTCATCGAGGGCACCGTGGCGTCGATTCCCCCCCAGGGCGGTCGCAAACACCCGAATCAGGATTTCGTCCAGGTGGATACCACCAATATCCTGTTCATCTGCGGGGGCGCATTCGACGGTCTGGAAAAAATCATCCGCAACCGTTCCGAAAAGGGCGGCATCGGTTTCGCCGCCGTGGTGAAGAGCAAGGACGACCAGAAGGCCGTGGGTGAGATTCTGCGCAGCGTCGAACCCGAGGATCTCATCAAGTTCGGCCTCATTCCCGAACTGATCGGCCGCCTGCCCGTGGTCGCGACCCTGCAGGAACTGGAAGAAGCGGCCCTGGTGCAAATCCTGATCGAGCCCAAGAACGCCCTCATCAAGCAATACCAGAAGCTCTTCGGCATGGAAGGCGTCGAACTCGAAGTGCGGCCCTCCGCGCTATCGGCCATCGCCCGCAAGGCCCTCGAGCGCAAGACCGGAGCCCGCGGCCTGCGCTCCATCCTGGAGCAGGTGCTGCTCGACACCATGTACGAACTCCCCGGCATGGACAATGTCACAAAGGTGGTGATCGACGAGAACACCATCACCGGTGACAACCGTCCCCTGTTGATTTACGCCGAGCAACCCAAGGTTTCCGGCTCCAACTGAGTATCGCCGGCCGCAACCCGCGGCCGCTTGTAATCCGGCCATTCGTCCCCACCTGTCGGGGACGAACTCCCTCCATAAGGCATACCCATGTCCACCCCAGAATCGCTTCCGGAATCCGTCGATCTCCCGCTCCTGCCCCTGCGGGACGTGGTGGTCTTCCCCCACATGGTCATCCCCCTCTTCGTCGGCCGCCCCAAGTCCATCAAGGCCCTCGAAGTGGCCATGGAGTCCGGCCGCAGCATTCTGCTGGTGGCCCAGAAATCTGCCGCCAAGGACGAGCCCGACGCTGAAGACCTGTATCGCATCGGTTGCATGGCGAACATTCTGCAGATGCTCAAGCTGCCGGACGGGACGGTCAAGGTTCTGGTCGAGGGCACCCAGCGCGCCCAGGTGGAAGCCATCGATCCCCAGCCCACCCTTTTCATGGCCACCGCCACCGCCCTCGCCCCGGCCGGGGTCGAGGATCACGAAATCGAGGCCATGCGCCGTGCGGTGATCGCCCAGTTCGATCAATTCGTCAAACTCAACAAGAAGATTCCTCCGGAAGTCCTCTCGTCCATCTCGGGCATCGAGGACGCCGGCCGCCTGGCCGACACCATCGCCGCCCACCTGCCCCTCAAGCTGGAGCAAAAGCAGGAAATTCTGGAGATGGGCAATGTGCGCGAGCGGATCGACCGCCTCTTGTCGCAACTCGAGACCGAGATCGACATCCTCCAGGTCGAAAAGCGTATCCGTGGCCGCGTCAAGCGTCAGATGGAAAAGAGCCAGCGCGAGTACTACCTCAACGAGCAGGTCAAGGCGATCCAGAAGGAGTTGGGCGAGGGTGAGGAAGGGGCCGACCTCGATGAACTGGACAAGAAGATCAAGGCCGCCGGCATGAGCAAGGAGGGTCTTGCCAAGGCCCAGGGCGAACTGAAGAAGCTCCGCCTCATGTCGCCCATGTCGGCCGAAGCCACGGTCGTGCGCAATTACATCGAAACCCTCATCGGGCTGCCGTGGCGCAAGAAGACCCGCGTCAGCAAGGAACTGCGCGAAGCCGAAAAGGTTCTCGACACCGACCACTACGGCTTGGAAAAGGTCAAGGAACGCATCGTCGAATACCTTGCCGTGCAGCAGCGTGTCGAGAAGGTCAAGGCTCCCATCCTGTGCCTCGTGGGGCCTCCGGGCGTGGGCAAGACCTCCCTCGGCCAGTCCATCGCCAAGGCAACCAACCGCAAATTCGTGCGCATGGCCCTGGGCGGCGTGCGCGACGAGGCCGAAATCCGCGGTCACCGCCGCACCTACATCGGATCGATGCCCGGCAAGATCCTGCAAAGCCTGAGCAAGGTCGGCGTACGCAATCCCCTCTTCCTCCTGGACGAAGTGGACAAGCTGGGGCAGGACTTCCGCGGCGACCCCTCCTCCGCCCTGCTGGAAGTGCTCGACCCGGAACAGAACCACACCTTCCAGGACCACTACGTCGAGGTCGATTTCGATCTCTCCGACGTCATGTTCGTGGCCACGGCCAATACCCTCAACATCCCTGCGCCGCTCCTCGACCGCATGGAAGTGATCCGTCTTTCCGGCTATACGGAAGACGAAAAGGTCAATATCGCCCTGCGCTACCTGCTGCCCAAGCAGTTGAAGAACAATGGCGTCAAGAAGACCGAACTCACCGTCGCCGATTCGGCCCTGCGCGACATCGTGCGCTATTACACCCGGGAAGCCGGCGTGCGGGCGCTGGAGCGCGAAATCTCCAAAATCTGCCGCAAGGTCGTCAAGACCCTGCTGCTCAAGAAGCGCAGCAGCAAGATGGTGGTCAACGCCCGCAACCTGGACAAATTCCTCGGCGTGCGCCGCTACACCTTCGGCATGGCGGAAAAACAGAATCAGGTGGGACAGGTCACCGGTCTCGCCTGGACGGAAGTCGGCGGCGAACTGCTCACCATCGAATGCGTCGCCATCCCCGGCAAGGGCAACATCCTGCGCACCGGCTCCCTGGGCGACGTCATGAAGGAATCCGTCGAAGCTGCGCGCTCCGTCGTGCGAGCCCGCTCCCAGCGCCTCGGCATCACCGATGACATTTTTGAAAAGCGCGACATCCACATCCATGTCCCGGAAGGCGCCACGCCCAAGGACGGCCCCTCGGCGGGCATCGCCATGACCACCGCCCTGGTATCCTCCTTCACCGGCATTCCCGTGCGCTGCGATGTGTGCATGACCGGAGAAATCACTCTGCGGGGTGAGGTGCTGGCCATTGGCGGACTCAAGGAAAAACTTCTGGCCGCGGTCCGCGGTGGGCTCAAGACCGCCCTGATTCCTGAGGAAAACGTCAAGGATCTGACCGAAATCCCGGACAACATCAAGAACCGCATCGAAATCGTCCCGGTCAAGTGGATCGATCAGGTACTGGAGCGCGCCCTGGAAAGGCTTCCCGCCGCCCTGCCGGATGCGATTTCCCCCGCAGTAGTCGCGGGTACCGAAACGGCGTCGGCTTCGACCGTCGTGACCCATTGAATACCTTCTGACCGGCCGGGAGGCTTGCGAATATCATCCAAATGCCCAGCGCCCGGAGAGGCGAAATCGGCGAAAAACCGCTTGACACAAGGATTTCAGGGAAGATATAAACTTCGCGGTTAAGGTTTTTTTGCTTTTTCATCCACACCACTAAAGGGGACACTCCATGAACAAATCCGAACTCATCGACCAGATCGCGACGGCCTCCGAGATTTCCAAGGCCGCCGCCGGTCGCGCCCTCGATGCCGCCGTTGATGCCATCAAAGCCGAGCTCAAGAAGGGGGGCACGGTCACCCTGGTCGGTTTCGGCACTTTCTCCACGAGCAAGCGCGCTGCCCGTACCGGCCGCAACCCGCGTACCGGCGCCACCCTCAAGATCAAGGCCGCCAAGGTGCCCAAGTTCAAGCCTGGCAAGGGCCTCAAGGACGCTGTAAACTGAGCGCCCTTCGCCCGGACGCCGCATCGTCCGGGCCTGGGTGCTTAGCTCAGTTGGTAGAGCGCTAGCCTTACAAGCTGGATGTCGGGGGTTCGAGCCCCTCAGCACCCACCATTCCGGGGGTTTGCGTGCAAGCGCAGACCCCTTTTTCATTCCCTCACGGCGCAGCCACCATGTCATCCCACTGCTTTGACGTCACCCTGGAAGATTTTGAGGCCAAGGCCTTTCACCCTTCCATCGAAACCCCCGTCCTGGTTGATTTCTGGGCCCCCTGGTGCGGTCCCTGCAAGACCCTGACCCCGCTTCTGGAGAAGCTCGCAGCGGAGTACGCAGGACGCTTCCTGCTGGCCAAGGTCAATTCCGACGAAAACCCCGAGCTCGCCCACCACTTCGGAGTTCGTAGCATTCCCACCGTCAAGGTTCTTTTCGGCGGGCAACTGGTGGATGAGTTCTCCGGTGCCCTCTCCGAGGGCGAACTGCGCGCCTTCCTGGATCGCCTGCTCCCGCCTGCCAAGGCGAGTCTGCGCGACGAAGCCGCTGCCCTGGTGGCCGAGGGCCGGCGCGAGGAGGCCCTTGCCCTCCTGGTCCAGGCCTCCCGGGAAACTCCGGAAGACGAAGGCGTACGCCTGGATGCGGCCGACCTGCTGCTGCAATTGGGACGCAACGACGAGGCCGCCCAAGTCCTCGCCGCGGAATATCTGCGGGAAGCCGATCGTGCCCAGGCCCTGCGTTCCCGCCTCGCCCTCGCCCAGGGCGGAGCGGATACGGCAGCGCTGGAAACAGAAGTCGCCGCAGCACCGGACAACCACGCTCGCCGCCTCGAACTCTCCCGTGCCTACGCGGCTGCGGGGCGCTATCGGGAAGCCTGCGAAGCGGCTCTGGAAGTGGTGCGCCGTGACCGCTTCTTCGACGAGGGCGCAGGACGCAAGGCCCTGCTGCAACTCTTCCAGGCCCTGGGCTCTGAGGAGCGCTACGACGATCTGGTGAGGGAATATCGCCGGGCGCTCTCCACAGCGCTCAATTGAGGTCGGCCAGGCTGGCGCCGCACCGCCGGGGCATCTGCTGGCCGGATGGTCCCGGGCGGACTCGACTCAGCGCTCGCGCCAGGCCATGTTGAAGGAATCGACGAGGGGATCGAGCAGATACCCCATGAAGGTCCGCTCACCGGTAACGATGAACAAATCTGCCTGCATCCCGGGTTGGACTCTCTGGTCGCCAAGTCGCGCAAGCTCAGATTCGGGCACGGTAGCCTTGACGACGAAGTAGCTCAAGTCTGATTTGGGATCCACCGTTGCGTCCGCGGAGACGTAAGTCAGTGCTCCAGAAAGCTCGGGCGTGGTGCGCGAATTGAAAGCATGAATTTTCACGCCGACTTGCTGCCCCACGGCGATGCGGTCGATATCGGCGGGCAACACTTTGCCCTCGAGAACCAACTGGTCGGCACTCGGAACGACCTCCATCACCACTTCACCCGGGCCGATGACGCCCCCGGAGGTATGGACCTTTAGTTCCGTCACAGTGCCATCCACCGGCGAGCGAATCTCGGTTTGCTCCAGGGTGTAGCGGGTCGCACTCACCCGCTCGATGAGTTCGAAGTTTTCCGCCTGCACTTTTTTGAACTCGGCCACCACCTCCTCGTGGAAAGCCTTCTTGACCTGAAACTTCTTCAATTCCTTTTCGCTGATCTGGGTTCTGGCGGAGGCAATCTTGGATGCCAATTCACTGTGCTCGCCCTGGAGTACGGCAATCTCCCGCTCGACCGCGCGGATTTTTGGCTTCTCCATCATGCCTTTGCCGGCAAGTTCGGCCATGGCTGCCAAATCGTGCCGCAGACTGGCGAGCTGCTCGTCCTTGGCGCGCTGCTGGGAGGACAGGCCCGAGATCTCGCTCCCCAGCGCGGCAATCTGGCGATCGAGAATACTCAACTCTCCCAGCCGCGAAGTTCTGCGCGCCTCAAACTGGGACTGCTGGGAGCGCAGGATTTCGGCGACCTGAGCATCATCCTTTCGCGCAAGCAACTCGGGTGGAAAGACAATGGCGGACCGCTCATCCCTCTCCGCCTCCAGGCGCGCGGCGGTCGCCAGCGCAACATCCCTGCCCCCCCGCACGACTCCGAAGGCTGCGCCGGCCTTGGTTTCGTCGAGCCGGATGAGCACGTCGCCAGCCTTGACCTGAGTCCCATCCTTGACTCGGATGTCCTTGACCACCCCGCCTTCGGGATGCTGAATCTTCTTGCGGCTGCTATCGACCTTGACGACGCCCTGCGCGATCACCGCCGAAGACAGCGGCGCCAGCAGGGACCAGATGAAGAAAATCCCAAAACTGACGGCAAGAATGAGATTCCCCAAGCGGACCCAGCGCGTCTCGTCGGCCTTGGCTGCCGCCTCGCCAACGATCAAGGACTGCTCTTCGAGACGAAGCCCCGATACCTCAGCCATGCAGACCTCCGGATGATTCCGCGTTTCCGCCCTCAGGTCTGGTCACGACGCGACGGGTGATGACCGGCATGATTTCCGAGGTGGCGCCAAAATTGGCTATCTGGCCACTCATCAATACCAGGAGGTTGTCGGTTCCCCCCAGAAGCGCAGGCCTGTGCGCAATGACCAGGACCGTCGAGCCAAGTTGGCGCAACTGGTCCATCGCCTGACGCACTGCGGCTTCTCCTTCCGCATCCAGATTGGAGGTCGGCTCATCGAGGACCACCAGGGAAGGACGTCCGTAGAAGGCTCTCGCCAAGCCGATCCGTTGTCGCTGTCCGCCGGAAAGATTCGCCCCGCCAGGCCCAATCTGGGAATCGTAGCCCTGCGGTAGATCGAGAATGGTCTGATGGGCCCCCGCGAGTTGGGCCGCCTCGACCACCTGGCGTGAGTCGACTTCCCCGAAACGGGCGATGTTCTGGGCCACGGTTCCAGGGAAAAGCTCGATATCCTGGGGTAGGAACCCGACATGGGGCCCCACTTCCTCGCGCCGCCAGTCGGCGAACAAAACGCCATCGAGGCGCACCGCACCCGCCTGCGCGCGCCAAATCCCGACCGCAAGCCGGGCAAGGGTAGACTTTCCCGCCCCGCTCGGGCCGGTAATGCCGAGGCAGGTTCCGGCGTCGAGGGCAAAGTTCAGGTTGCGTACGGTGGCCCGGCCGCTCTCCGGTGGACCGGCGGTGACGGCGTCGAAGCGCAGAGCCCCCTTGGGCGTCGGAAGCGGCATGGGCGCCACGCCCGCGACATCGTTGCCAAACTGCTTGTACAGCCGCTGATAGGCCTCCCGGGCCATCAAGAAACTCTTCCAACCCCCAATCGAGGCCTCTACCGGGGCAAGCCCCCGCCCCATGATGATCGACGACGCAATCATCACACCGCCGGTGGCGTCCTGGCGTATGACCAGCCATGCGCCTACGCCGAGGATGGCGATTTGTAGAAATATCCGGACGGCCTTGGCAATGGCCGCCACGTTGCCCCCTCGGTCGCTGGCCTGCCCCTGGAGCCCAATACCGAGATCGTGGTGTTTCTGCCATACCCCCTTCAATCCACCGAGCATTCCCATCGCGGCCACGGCCTCCGCATTGCGCGCCGAAACCTCTGCAAACTGGGTCGCTCCGGACATGTGCTTGCCGGCCTCGGCCAGGGGAGCCTTGGTGTAACGTTCGTTCCACACCCCGAGCGCCAGCAGAATCATCCCGCCCAGCAGGGCGACATGCCCGAGCCAGGGATGCAGGACGTATACCAGGGCGATGAAGATGGGGGACCAAGGAGCGTCGAGCAGGCTCAGCGCATGGGGACCGGTCAGGAACCCGCGCAGATTGTCGAGATCACGCAACATCTGCCCGCTCCGCCCGCCCAGCAAAGTTGCGGAAAACACCTTGGTGGAGAGTTGGGCGTCAAAGCGGGCGCCCATGCGCACCAGCAACCTGGAACGCACGATTTCCAGCAGGGCCAGGACCGCCATACATCCCGCCGCCAGCAGAGAAAGGTAAAACAGCGTATGACCACTGCGGGATGCCAGCACTCGGTCGTACACCTGGAGCATGTAGATCGACGACACAAGCATCAGCAGATTGATGAAAAAGCTGAAGAAAGCGACTCGACCCAGGGTGACCCGCGCGATGTCCATGGCCGCCGCCAGACTGGACCCGGGCCTGGGTTTTTCGAATCCGAATGTCATTCACGCTCCTTCAAGGCAAAAAAGCCGGCAGCGCCGGCTTTTGAACTCACCCACCCGGACTTCAGCGGATCCTCTTGCGGGCTATCGCGCCCGCCACGAGAGCCAGCCCCAGCAAACCCAGGACTCCCGGCTCGGGAACCGGCTGGCCAGCGCGGGTCCCTTCCAGTCTGAACGCCGTCAGGCCAGCGGTCGCCCCCCCGACGGCATCCTGCCAAGCCCATTGCACATCGAAGCTATCATTGACGATTTCCAGCGTGGTATCGCTGCCCGTGAGCACCACGTCCGTGATATCGAGCGTGTAGCGATAGAGTTCCTGCGCATTGCCGACGTCCGTGGAACTCAGGACTCCCGTGAGGATGTTCCCGCCCAAGGCAACCGTGAAGGCATTCCCGCCAGCCGGCGCATCGAAATGGAAACCCCACCAGGTGATCGAATCGAGTGTCGCGCCCGCCAGGGAGCCGAAGCTCTGGCTATAGGAGCCCGTCGAAGCATCAGCCTGCACCCCGCCCAAGGAGGCAGAAGGCGCGCGCTCGAACAGCACGGCCGCCTGGGACAAGCCGCTGAGGGCAAGCAAGCCGACGGCGCACAGGATTTTTTTGACATTGACCGACATGACCGCTCCAGAGTTTTTTGGTATCGGCTTCCTTAAAGCAAAACCGATACCAGGAAAAACACTTCATTGCATTCATCGACTTAGCTCAATGCATGGCAGGCGACCGTAAAGAATTCCGACACCCTGGGGGCAAACATCGCCCCCAGGGATGGTCAAATGAGATTCTGATCCTGCTGCGGAACCCCCACGGCGACGAAATTGAATTCGATGGAATCGACGAGGAAATCGGAGCCATGCCGGCCTCCGACTGCATCCGTCGTCGGCCCGGTCGCGAAGCTTCCATTGGCGTTGGCGTAGCCGCCGAAGACAAAATCACTTCCGTCATAGACCCCGGCGTTGAGCTCGACCGCGACGAAATGATCCTGTCCGGTCAGCGTGACCTGCTTGCTGCCAGCAGCGGAACTGGCGTGGAAGACCGCCTCCCCGACGACGGCGCCGTTTGCATCGAGAAGCCTCAGGCGTCCGGCTTCGGCAAAGAGGCTGCCATCGTCCTGGATGAAGAAGCGCGACAGATTGACCGTCACGGCGTCGGCTTCGCCATCCAGATTGAAGCGCAGGCCTTCGTTTCCGTCGATTTCCTGGCGCACTGAACTGGTCGCCAGGGACTGGCCGCTGACCCCCAGGTCACCCGCGTAGATATCGCCCCCACTGAGCAGTTGGGGACTGAGACCACTGAATCTCACGGGCGTCCAGTCCTCCACGACGCTGGTGGAATTCGCCTTGTGAAGCACGGTCACGTCGGCGTGATTCCAGGCTGCCGCCCACTGACCCCCTGTTCCGGTCTGACGATCCGGAGCCTGTCCGATACGCACGAGATAGGGATCGATCTCGACGTTGTGGCTGCCGGCGTTGGCGTGGCTTCCATCATCGTCGGTCAGCCCCACCTGAACGGCGTAGTGGCCCGTCGCACCGTAGACGTGATTCACATTCCCGCCTGCCAGAACCGTCTGCGTGTTGCCGTCGCCCCAGTCGATCTGATAGCTGATGACGGCATCCGTACCGGGATCGGTGATCGCGCCGAGATTGAGCACGTAGTTCTGGCCCACCAGGCCCGAAGAAGCGCCCCCCACGGCGAGCGTCGGGGCCACGTTGTTCACCGTGACGCCCTGGGTCTGGTTGGTGCTGCCGCCGTCGCCGTCGTTGGCGGTGACGCTGATGGTGCGCGGGGTGGCGTTGGTCGCGCCGTCCTGGTCGTCGGCATAGACGTGGCCGACGTTCCCGGACAGGGCCGCCAGTTGGGCCGCCGTCAGGGTCTGGACGGCACTGCCGTCGCCCCAGTCGATGTCGTAGCTCAGGGGTCGGCCGCTCCTCCGGCGTCGCTGCCTTCGATGTGCAGAACGTAGCTGGCGCCTTCGTTGGTGTTGGCGTTGCCGCTGAGGATCAGGCTGGGCGCCGCGTTGTTCACCGTCAGGGCCTTGCTGCCCAGGGTGAAGGTGCCGTCTTCGTCCGTGGCTTGCACGACGATGTTGCGCGCCGTGCCCCCATTGCCGCCGTCGGCGTAGGTGTGGGTGAAGCTCCTGCCGCCGCCGCCCATTGGGCCGGCGTGAGTGCCTGGGTGCTGCCGTCGCCCCAGTCGATGCTGTAGCCCGTCCGGGTGTCCGTTCCAGGTTCGACCACCGACCCAACGTTCAGCGTGTACACACTGCCTTCGCTCACGTTGTCGGCGCCCGTCACCGCAGCCGTCGGGGCCACGTTGTTGACCTGGACCTGGAAGCTGTCGCTGGCGGTTTCGCCGGCGACGTCGGTCAGGCTGACGGTCACCGTCCGGGTGGCGTCGCCGTCACCGTAGACGTGGTTGAGGTCGAGGTTCTTGACCAGGGTGCTGCCATTGACCACCGTGCCGTCACCGTAGTCGATGCTGTAGGTCCAGCCGGCGGCGCCGCTGTCTTCGCCGTCGCTGAAGCTGAGGTTGCGGCTGAAGGTGGCGCCTTCGTCCAGCGCCGCGTTGGCGCCGGCTTCCAGACTGAGGGCGGCGGTGGCGGCATTGACCGCGACAGCCACCGTGGTGGGGTTGGCGAAGGTGCCGTCTTCGTCGCTGAGGCTGACGCCGATGGTGTAGTTGCCGGTGCTGCCGTAGGTGTGGCTGACGTTGCCGCCGCTGTTGACGGTCTGGCTGTTGCCGTCGCCCCAGTCGATGAGGTAGCTGCTCACGGTGTCGGTGCCCGGATCGGTCACCGCCCCCAGGTTGAGGGTGTAGCTCTGCCCCACTTCGACTGCGGCCGCACCGCTGAGGGCAACGGTCGGGGCCACGTTGTTCACCGTGACGCCCTGGGTCTGGTTGGTGCTGCCACCGTCGCCGTCGTTGGCGGTGACGCTGATGGTGCGCGGGGTGGCGTTGGTCGCGCCGTCCTGGTCGTCGGCATAGACGTGGCCGACGTTCCCGGACAGGGCCGCCAGTTGGGCCGCCGTCAGGGTCTGGACGGCACTGCCGTCGCCCCAGTCGATGTCGTAGCTCAGGGGTCGGCCGCTCCTCCGGCGTCGCTGCCTTCGATGTGCAGAACGTAGCTGGCGCCTTCGTTGGTGTTGGCGTTGCCGCTGAGGATCAGGCTGGGCGCCGCGTTGTTCACCGTCAGGGCCTTGCTGCCCAGGGTGAAGGTGCCGTCTTCGTCCGTGGCTTGCACGACGATGTTGCGCGCCGTGCCCCCATTGCCGCCGTCGGCGTAGGTGTGGGTGAAGCTCCCTGCCGCCGCCGCCCATTGGGCCACCGTGAGCGCCTGGGTGCTGCCGTCGCCCCAGTCGATGCTGTAGCCCGTCCGGGTGTCCGCTCCTGGTTCGACGACCGCGCCCACGTTCAGCGTGTAAACACTGCCTTCGCTCACGCTGTCGGCGCCCGTCACCGCAGCCGTCGGGGCCACGTTGTTGACCTGGACCTGGAAGCTGTCGCTGGCGGTTTCGCCGGCGACGTCGGTCAGGCTGACGGTCACCGTCCGGGTGGCGTCGCCGTCACCGTAGACGTGGTTGAGGTCGAGGTTCTTGACCAGGGTGCTGCCATTGACCACCGTGCCGTCACCGTAGTCGATGCTGTAGGTCCAGCCGGCGGCGCCGTTGTCTTCGCCGTCGCTGAAGCTGAGGTTGCGGCTGAAGGTGGCGCCTTCGTCCAGCGCCGCGTTGGCGCCGGCTTCCAGACTGAGGGTGGCGGTGGCGGCATTGACCGCGACAGCCACCGTGGTGGGGTTGGCGAAGGTGCCGTCTTCGTCGCTGAGGCTGACGCCGATGGTGTAGTTGCCGGTGCTGCCGTAGGTGTGGCTGACGTTGCCGCCGCTGTTGACGGTCTGGCTGTTGCCGTCGCCCCAGTCAATGAGGTAGCTGCTCACGGTGTCGGTGCCCGGATCGGTCACCGCCCCCAGGTTGAGGGTGTAGCTCTGCCCCACTTCGACTGCGGCCGCACCGCTGAGGGCAACGGTCGGGGCCACGTTGTTCACCGTGACGCCCTGGGTCTGGTTGGTGCTGCCGCCGTCGCCGTCGTTGGCGGTGACGCTGATGGTGCGCGGGGTGGCGTTGGTCGCGCCGTCCTGGTCGTCGGCATAGACGTGGCCGACGTTCCCGGACAGGGCCGCCAGTTGGGCCGCCGTCAGGGTCTGGACGGCACTGCCGTCGCCCCAGTCGATGTCGTAGCTCAGGGGGTCGGCCGCTCCTCCGGCGTCGCTGCCTTCGATGTGCAGAACGTAGCTGGCGCCTTCGTTGGTGTTGGCGTTGCCGCTGAGGATCAGGCTGGGCGCCGCGTTGTTCACCGTCAGGGCCTTGCTGCCCAGGGTGAAGGTGCCGTCTTCGTCCGTGGCTTGCACGACGATGTTGCGCGCCGTGCCCCCATTGCCGCCGTCGGCGTAGGTGTGGGTGAAGCTCCCTGCCGCCGCCGCCCATTGGGCCGGCGTGAGTGCCTGGGTGCTGCCGTCGCCCCAGTCGATGCTGTAGCCCGTCCGGGTGTCCGTTCCAGGTTCGACCACCGACCCAACGTTCAGCGTGTAAACACTGCCTTCGCTCACGCTGTCGGCGCCCGTCACGCTGGCCGTGGGGGCCACGTTGTTCACCGTGACGCCCTGGGTCTGGTTGGTGCTGCCGCCGTCGCCGTCGTTGGCGGTGACGCTGATGGTGCGCGGGGTGGCGTTGGTCGCGCCGTCCTGGTCGTCGGCATAGACGTGGCCGACGTTCCCGGACAGGGCCGCCAGTTGGGCCGCCGTCAGGGTCTGGACGGCACTGCCGTCGCCCCAGTCGATGTCGTAGCTCAGGGGGTCGGCCGCTCCTCCGGCGTCGCTGCCTTCGATGTGCAGAACGTAGCTGGCGCCTTCGTTGGTGTTGGCGTTGCCGCTGAGGATCAGGCTGGGCGCCGCGTTGTTCACCGTCAGGGCCTTGCTGCCCAGGGTGAAGGTGCCGTCTTCGTCCGTGGCTTGCACGACGATGTTGCGCGCCGTGCCCCCATTGCCGCCGTCGGCGTAGGTGTGGGTGAAGCTCCCTGCCGCCGCCGCCCATTGGGCCACCGTGAGCGCCTGGGTGCTGCCGTCGCCCCAGTCGATGCTGTAGCCCGTCCGGGTGTCCGCTCCTGGTTCGACGACCGCGCCCAACGTTCAGCGTGTAAACACTGCCTTCGCTCACGCTGTCGGCGCCCGTCACCGCAGCCGTCGGGGCCACGTTGTTGACCTGGACCTGGAAGCTGTCGCTGGCGGTTTCGCCGGCGACGTCGGTCAGGCTGACGGTCACCGTCCGGGTGGCGTCGCCGTCACCAGGACGTGGTTGAGGTCGAGGTTCTTGACCAGGGTGCTGCCATTGACCACCGTGCCGTCACCGTAGTCGATGCTGTAGGTCCAGCCGGCGGCGCCGTTGTCTTCGCCGTCGCTGAAGCTGAGGTTGCGGCTGAAGGTGGCGCCTTCGTCCAGCGCCGCGTTGGCGCCGGCTTCCAGACTGAGGGTGGCGGTGGCGGCATTGACCGCGACAGCCACCGTGGTGGGGTTGGCGAAGGTGCCGTCTTCGTCGCTGAGGCTGACGCCGATGGTGTAGTTGCCGGTGCTGCCGTAGGTGTGGCTGACGTTGCCGCCGCTGTTGACGGTCTGGCTGTTGCCGTCGCCCCAGTCAATGAGGTAGCTGCTCACGGTGTCGGTGCCCGGATCGGTCACCGCCCCCAGGTTGAGGGTGTAGCTCTGCCCCACTTCGACTGCGGCCGCACCGCTGAGGGCAACGGTCGGGGCCACGTTGTTCACCGTGACGCCCTGGGTCTGGTTGGTGCTGCCGCCGTCGCCGTCGTTGGCGGTGACGCTGATGGTGCGCGGGGTGGCGTTGGTCGCGCCGTCCTGGTCGTCGGCATAGACGTGGCCGACGTTCCCGGACAGGGCCGCCAGTTGGGCCGCCGTCAGGGTCTGGACGGCACTGCCGTCGCCCCAGTCGATGTCGTAGCTCAGGGGTCGGCCGCTCCTCCGGCGTCGCTGCCTTCGATGTGCAGAACGTAGCTGGCGCCTTCGTTGGTGTTGGCGTTGCCGCTGAGGATCAGGCTGGGCGCCGCGTTGTTCACCGTCAGGGCCTTGCTGCCCAGGGTGAAGGTGCCGTCTTCGTCCGTGGCTTGCACGACGATGTTGCGCGCCGTGCCCCCATTGCCGCCGTCGGCGTAGGTGTGGGTGAAGCTCCCTGCCGCCGCCGCCCATTGGGCCACCGTGAGCGCCTGGGTGCTGCCGTCGCCCCAGTCGATGCTGTAGCCCGTCCGGGTGTCCGCTCCTGGTTCGACGACCGCGCCCACGTTCAGCGTGTAAACACTGCCTTCGCTCACGCTGTCGGCGCCCGTCACCGCAGCCGTCGGGGCCACGTTGTTGACCGTGATCGCCTTGGTGTTGGACCAGGTGCCGTCCTCGTCCGTAGCCTGTACGGAAATGGTGAAATTGGCCGCGCCGTCAGCAAAACTGTGGGTGACATTGCCGCTCTGGGACGCAAGCTGGGCGGCACTGACGACCGTATTGGCCGAACCGTCGCCCCAGTTGATGGTGTAGCTGGATAGGGTGTCGGCCCCAGGATCGCTGTGACCGATATTGAGGGTGTAAACGCTGCCCTCCGGTGTCGTGGCATTCCCGGTCAGGTTGAGGGTAGGCGCGACGTTGTTGACCGTCACGTTGAGCGAACCCGCGTTGGCATGGGCGCCCTCTTCGTCCGTCACCACCACGCTGATGGTGCGATTGGCGCTTCCATCGGCATAGACGTGGTTGTAGTTGCCCAGGCTAGTGACCACTTCGGCGTTGCCGTCGCCCCAATCGATGGTGTAGCTGCTGGCGGTGTCCTGACCCGGGTCGGTGACGGCCCCCAGAGTCAGGGTATAGGTCGAGCCCTCATTGACCGTTGCGTTACCCGAAAGCGCGATGCTGGGGGCAACGTCATTCACCGTGACGGCCTTGGTGTTGGACCAGGTGCCGTCTTCGTCCGTCGCCTGGACGGTGATGGTGCGATTGGCGTTGCCGTCGAGGTAGGTGTGGGTCACGTTGCCGCTCTGGGCTGCAAGCTGCGCTGCCGTCAGCACAGTGGCTGCGCTGCCGTCGCCCCAATCGACACTGTAACTGGTGACGGTATCCGCCCCCGGATCACTGCGCCCGATGTTCAGGGTATACAGGCTGCCCTCCGGCGTGGTGGCATTCCCACCCAGGTTCAGGGTCGGAGCCACATTATTGACCGTGACGGCGAAGCTGTCGCTTCCCTGCTGGGCGCCATCGTCGTCGAGGGTGACGGAAACCGTGTAATTGGCGTTGCCGTCGGCGTAGGTGTGACCCACATCGAGCGAACTGGCGTTGAAGGTACGCCCGCTGGAGGTCGAGCCATCGCCCCAATCCACGGTGTAGAGCCTGCCCGCCGTGCCGGCGTCGGTGGGATCGGTGAAATTGATCGTCTGGACGAAGAAGCTGCCCTCGTTCACCGTACGGTCCGCACCGGCATCGACGGTGAGCACCTCGGCGGGCGCACTGACGGTGATCGCCTTGGTTTCGACGGTATTGAAGGTGCCATCCTCATCGACCAGGCTGACTCCGATGGTCTTTGGGCCCACGCCGGTATAGCTGTGGGTGACCTGCCTGTTGCCTGGCAGGCTGCCCGCCAGAATGGTCTGGATACCGGAGCCATCGCCCCAGTCGATGCGGTATTCGCTCACCGTATCGGTACCGGGGTCGAAGACATTGCCGAGGGTCAGCGTATAGACCTGATTCTGCTCGACACTGGTGTTGCCCGACAGGCCGAGGTCCGGCGCCACATTGCTCACCGTCATCTGGAAGCTGCCGTTTTCGACGCTGTTGGCTTGCCCCTGGCTGTCGTTGGCGGTGACGGACACCGTATAGACGCCGTTGTCGGCATAGGTGTGGCCGATATTGAGCAGGCTCTGGCTGGTGTTGTAGACCGAGTTGGCCGAGCCGTCGCCCCAATTCACCGTGACCTGGACAGTGTCCGGATCCGGGTTGCCGAGGGTCAGGGCATGGGTGAAGAAACTGCCTTCCGAAGCGGTACCGTCGGCCCCCACACCGAGGCCCGGCGCATCATTGACGTTGGCCAGGTTGATGTTGGTATGGACCGGCGTCGAGGCGAAGGAAACCCCGTCGCTCCCCGTCCAGGCGAACTGGTCCAGCCCGAAGAAGTTCAGATTGCCCTGATAGGTCAGCTTGTTGGCCTGCAGGTCGGCCAGGCTGATTTCCTGTCCCGGCACGATGGCCACGCCATCCAGCTTGACCGTGCCGCTGGCCGGCAAGGTGGTGATCTTGATGGCAGCGAGGTTCTGGCCTTCCGGATCGTTGAAGCCGGAAATGAACAGGGCGGCGGTCAGGACCAGTGAGGCATCTTCCTGGCCATTGACCGACACGTCACTCAATACCGGCGCGGTATTGCTGTAGCGCTGCAAGTGGATTTCTTGCGTGTTGTTGCCGCCGTCGGGCAGGCCGTCCCCGTTGCCGTCGCCGGAAGAGACGTGGGAACTGTAGGCCACGACGAAACCACCGTCGGCCATGCTGGCGACGGTCGGTTGATTCTGCGTGCTGTAGGTGTAGCTATTGACCCGGGTCTGTCCGTCGAGCTGACGTCCGGCGGAGTCGTACTGCTGCATGAACACTCCGGAACCGCTGCCGTCGGAACCGCTATCGTCGGTCCAGGTCACCACCCAGCCGCCGTTTTCCAGGGCAGTGACGGCCGAATCGTGCTGGTTGCTGGAAGTCGTCGTATTGACCCGGAACTCGGTGCCAACCGGGGCTCCCGCCGCATCGTAGCGCTGGGCGAAGACACCGTAACCGCTCAAGTCCTGACTCGTCGAGGTCCAGGTGACGATATAGCCGCCGTCCTTGAGCGCCGCCACGTCCGGATTGAACTGGTCGCTGCTGATGGTGGTATTGACCTTGAACTCGCTGCCCAGGGCCCCGCCGCTGGCGTTGAAATGCTGGGCGTACACCCCGGCGGAACTTCCATCCTGACCGTCCGAGCGCCAGGTCACCACGAAGCTGCCGTCACCCAGCACGGCGATGGCCGGCTCGTACTGGTAGGTCGGACTGGCGGTTGGCGTGTTGGCCTTGATCTGGCCGGTGGTCGCCACGCCGGCGGCGGTGTATTCGCGAATGTAGATATCGCCGTAGCTGCCGGTACCCGACGCGTCGAAGTTGTCGTTGTACCAGGTCACGGCGAAGCCACCGTTGTTCAGCGCTGCCACGTCGGGCTGGTACTGGCCGCCAGGGGTGCTTTCGTTGACCCGGAACTCGCCCCCCTGGGCGACACCGCTGGCGTTGTAACGCTGGGCATAGACGCCGGCGCTGGAACCGTCCTGGTTGTCGGAGCGCCAGACGACGACGAAGCCGCCGCCGGTCAAACCCACCACCTGGGGTTCGTACTGCGTCCCGGTGACAAAGGTATTGACCTTGAATTCCGACCCGACGGCATTGTTGTCGGCATCGTAGCGCTGCCCGTAGACCCCGTAGCTGCTGGTATCGGCCCCGCCCTGATCGGTCCACACCACCACGTAACCACCGTCGGAAAGATGGGCGATCGAGGGTTCCACCTGATTGCCGGCGACGGTGGTGTTGACCGTGCGCTCCAGCCCGGTGGCGACCGCGCCATCCACCGAGGGCGTCACGTTGAGGGTGATGAAATGGGCGTCACTGGCCCCACCGTCGCCGTCGGTCAGGCGCACGGATACCGTACGGCTGGTGAAGGGGTTGCTGGCCGTATTCTGGTAGGTGAGGTTTTCGATCACCGACTCGACGCCCTCCACCGTGGCGTTGGCATTGAAGACCACCACCAGCTTGCCGTGGTTGGCGCCATTGGCGGTGATGGTGCCGATCTGGACGCCGCTGTAAAACACGTTCAGGCCGGAGACGCTGACCTGGGTGGGCCCGTTGCCCTCGCTGCGGATGCCCAACTGATCCTGGTTTTCCAGGCCCTGGAAGCCGAGCTGGTCCTGGCCGCCGTAGCCGCTGATGTAGTCCACCTCCAGCCGTCCGCCGTCGAAATTGGCGGAATCCGGATCGAACAGGCCAATCCCCGCGTCGATGACCTGGGGCGTGAGGTTCACATCGTTCTCGACGAAGGTGACGCTGCTCGCCAGATCGACGATGAGGGGAGCCGTCTGGCGGGAGAAATCGGCCGGGTTGCCAAAGAGCCGCTGGAAGATGCCATAGGTGTTGGCGCTGGCGTCATCCTGATAGTCCTGCCAACTGATGACGAAATTACCGTTGTTCAGCCCCAGGACCACCGGCTCTACAGCCCAGTTGTTGTCCTGGACGTCGACGCGGATCTCGCCATCCACCGCCACGCCGGCGGCGTTGTACTGCTGGGCGTAGATCTGGCTGCCGTTGCTCCAGGCGACGACGAAGCCGCCATTGGCGAGGGCCGTCACCGAAGGTTGCTGCTCGCTGCTGGCGGTGGTGGTATTGACCCGGAACTCGCTGCCCAGGGGTGTGCCGTCGTTGGCGTAGCGCTGGGCGAAGACGCCCGTGCTGCTTCCACCATCCTGGAAGTAGGAAGTCCAGCTCACCACGAAGCCGCCCCCGGTCAGCGCCGCGATGCTCGGCTCGTACTGGTGGTTTTCCGTGAAGGTATTGATGCGGAACTCGCTGCCCAGGGTCGTACCGTTGGCCGCGAAGCGCTGCCCGAATACCCCGGCATTGCTGCCATCCTGGCTGTCCGAGCGCCAGGTGACGACGAAGCTGCCGTCGTTCAGCAGGGCAATGGAAGGCTCGTACTGGGCACTGCTCTCGAAACCCGTGCTGCTGTTGGCCCGGGTTTCCGCCCCCTGGGGCGAACCGTTGTTGTCGAAACGCTGGAAGAAGACGTCTGCGCTGCGACCGTCCTTGGAGCCGTCGGAATACCAGGCGACGATGAAACCGCCGCCCGGGACGCTGACCATGGTCGGTTGATACTGGTTGCTGGTCGTCGTGGTATTGACGATGAAGTCATTGCCCACCTGCAGGCCGTTGGCGTCGTAACGCTGGCCGAAGAGCCCGTAACCACTGCCGTCGCGCCCATCCTGGTCGCTCCAGACCACCACGAAGCCCCCGCCAGCGAGGCTGGAGACCACCGGCGTGACCTGATCATTGGGGGTGTAGTCATTGACCTGGAACTGGTTGCCGACCGCCACCCCCTGCGCGTTGTAGCGCTGTCCGTAGATGCCAAAACCCCAACCGTCCTGGCCAGCGGACTGCCACACGGTCACGTAGCCGCCGTCGGCGAGACGCGCCATGGCCGGAGCGTACTGCTGGTCCGGGGTGTAGGTATTGACCACTTCCTCCTCATACAAGGCTTGGGCACCGTCGTATTCGGGCGTGACGTTGATCTCCACCACGCTGGGCACGCTGGCCCCGCCCGCCCCGTCGCTGACCTGAATGCTCACCGTGCGGGAGGGCACCGGATTGGAATAGGTGTTGGCATAGGTCAGGTTCTCGATCACCGCTTCGATCGCCACGGCCGTGGCATTGGCGTTGAAGGTGATGATGAGGTCGTGGCCATTGCTGCCATCGGAGGTGATGCTGCCGATGGCCGTTCCGCCGTAGCTGACAGTGCTGCCGGAAATCCCCACCTGCCCCGCTCCGCTCCCCTGGTGGCGGATGGCAAAAACGTCCTGCAGTTCAGGATTCTGCGGCAACTGGGCCTGCTCGATGCTGCCGTAGCCGGAGATGACGCTGACCACCAGTTGTCCGCCGTTGAAGTTGGCGGAATCGCTGTCACTGAGCCGCACCGCGCTGTCGATCAGTTGCGGCGTGGCATTGACCAGGTTTTCGCCGAAGGTGACGCTGGACACCACGTCCACCAGTTCCGGCGCCGCCGAGCGGGTGATGGAACCCGCCGTACCCATGATCTGGCTGAAAATGCCGTAGGTACTGGCGGTGTTGCTTTCCTGGTTGTACCCCGCCCAGGTGACCACGAAGTTGCTGCCAGAGAGCCCGGCGATGTCGGCGTAGTACTGGGTGCTGGCGATGGTGCTATTCACCAGGGTCGGGCCGTCGATCTTGGTGCCGGCGGCGTCGAATTGCTGGACGAAGATGTCCTGGGCGCTGCCACCCGCACCACCATTCACGTCCCAGGCCACCACGAAGCCGCCGCTGTCCAGCGCCGTCACCCGGGCGAAGTTGTTGGAGGCCGCCGTATCGACGGTGCTGACCTGGAATTCGCCCCCGGCCTTGGCCCCGGCCGCATTGAAGCGCTGGCCGTGGATGTGGTTGTCCGCCGACCACCATACCGCCACGTAGCCGCCTCCGCTCAAGGCCGCCACGTCGTGGCCCGACTGCTGACCGCTCACCGTGGCGGTGGCCACCTGCTCGACCGCCGCAACGCTGCCGTCGGCATTGAAGAGCTTGGCAAACACGCCGTAGCCGTCGCCGTCGTTGCCGCTGGCATCGCCGTAAAGGGCGACGAACTGCCCTCCCCCCAGGGCCGCCAGCCGCGGGTTGTACTGGGTGCCGGTGGTCGTGCTGTTGAGGGTGAATTCCGCCGTCAAGAGGTTGCCGCTGGCGTCGTAGCGCTTGGCCAGCACGTCGTAGACGTAGCTCGACGAGGCGTTGCTGTAGTCGCTGCGGTAGGCGACGACGAAGCTGCCGTCCGAGAGCCCCACCACAGCCGGCTCGTATTGGTTGCTGGTGGCGCTGGTATTGGCCAGGAACTGCCCCCCGACCTTGGCCCCGCTGGCGTTGTAGATCTGCGCATAGACGCCGTAGCTGGAACCGTCGAGTCCGCTCTGGTCGGTCCACACCACCACGTAGCCGCCGTTGGCCAGGGAAGTGACTTCCGGCTCGGCCTGAGCCCCCAGGGTATTACTGTTGACCTGGAACTCGGCCCCCACCGCAGCGCCCTTGGCGTCGTAGCGCTGACCGTAGATGCCGTAGCTGGCTCCATCCTGGGCGTTGGAGCGCCATACCACCACGTAGCCGCCGTCGTTGGCCCCCTGCAGGCCGGCCACCACCGGAACGTGCTGCTCGTCCGCCTCGTAGGTGTTCACCTGCCGCTCACCAAACAGCTTTACCGCACCGTCCACTTCCGGCGTGACGTTGATCTGCACGGTGCGCGGCGCGCTGGCGCCGCCGGCGCCGTCGCTCACCTGAATGCTGATGAGGCGGGTGCTCGCGGGGTCGGTCGAGGGATTGGCGTAGGTCAGGTGTTCGATGACCGCCTCGACGGCCTGAGCCGTCGCGTTGGCGTTGAGATTGACCACCAGATTGGCGCCGTTGGCACCATTGCTGGCGATGGTGCCGATCACCGTGCCGCCGTAGCTGACGTTGCTGCCCGACACCCCCACCTGCCCAGCGCCATTGCCTTCGTTTTGGATGGCGATCTGATCCTGGTTGAAGGGATGATCCGCCTGGTTCTGGCCCGCCGGGATGCTGGCCACCACCAGTTGCCCGCCGTTGAAGCTGGCGGAATCGGTATCGGTGAGCTTGACCGCACTGTCGATCAGTTGCGGCGTGGCATTGACCAGGTTTTCGCCGAAGGTGACGCTGGACACCACGTCCACCAGTTCCGGCGCCGCCGAACGGGTGATGGAACCCGCCGTGCCCATGATCTGGCTGAAGATGCCGTAGGTGTTGGCGGTGTTGCTTTCCTGGTTGTACCCCGCCCAGGTGACCACGAAGTTGCTGCCAGAGAGCCCGGCGATGTCGGCGTAGTACTGGGTGCTGGCGATGGTGCTATTCACCAGGGTCGGGCCGTCGATCTTGGTGCCGGCGGCGTCGAATTGCTGGACGAAGATGTCCTGGGCGCTGCCACCCGCACCACCATTCACGTCCCAGGCCACCACGAAGCCGCCGCTGTCCAGCGCCGTCACCCGGGCGAAGTTGTTGGAGGCCGCCGTATCGACGGTGCTGACCTGGAATTCGCCCCCGGCCTTGGCCCCGGCCGCATTGAAGCGCTGGCCGTGGATGTGGTTGTCCGCCGACCACCATACCGCCACGTAGCCGCCTCCGCTCAAGGCCGCCACGTCGTGGCCCGACTGCTGACCGCTCACCGTGGCGGTGGCCACCTGCTCGACCGCCGCAACGCTGCCGTCGGCATTGAAGAGCTTGGCAAACACGCCGTAGCTGCTGCCGTCGTTGCCGCTGGCGTCGCCGTAGAGGGCGACGAACTGTCCTCCCCCCAGGGCGGCCAAGCGCGGGTTGTACTGGGTGCCGCTGGTGGTGCTGTTGAGGGTGAATTCCGCCGTCAACGGGTTGCCGCTGGCGTCAAACCGCCGGGCCAGCGCATTGTCCCCGCTGAGATAGGTGGCATCCTTGTAGTCGCTGCGGTAGGCGACGACGAAGCTGCCGTCCGAGAGTCCGACCACCGACGGTTCGTACTGGGTGCTCGTGGTCGTCGTGCTCGCCAGGAACTGCCCCCCGACCTTGGCCCCGCTGGCGTTGTAGATCTGCGCATAGACGCCGTAGCTGGAACCGTCCAGACCGCTCTGGTCGGTCCACACCACCACGTAGCCGCCGTTGGCCAGGGAGGTGACTTCCGGTTCGACCTGAGCCCCCAGGGTATTGCTGTTGACCTGGAACTCGGCCCCCACCGCAGCGCCCTTGGCGTCGTAGCGCTGACCGTAGATGCCGTAGCTGTCGCCATCCTGGGTGTAGGAGCGCCACACCACCACGTAGGAACCGTCGTTGGCCCCCTGCAGGCCCGCCACCACCGGGACATGCTGCTCGTTCGCCTCAAAGGTGTTCACCTGCCGCTCGCCGAAGAGTTTCACCGCACCGTCTATTTCCGGCGTGACGTTGATGACCACCTGGCTGGCGGTACTGGCGGTGCTGGCACTGTCGCGCACGACGATGGAAATCGTGCGGCTGGCGTTGGGGCCGTCCGACGTGGTCTGGTAGCTGAGATTCTCGATGACCCGCTCGATGGCCTGATCGGTGGCGTTGGCGTTGAAATTGATCACCAACTGGTCACCGTTGGCACCGGTATCAGCGGCATTGATGGTGCCGATGACCGTGCCGCCGACGCTTACATTGCTGCCCGAAACACCCACCTGACCGGCCGCGTTGCCCTCGTGGCGAATGGAAAGTTGATCCTCGGCCCGGCCGGTGCTGGAAACATAGGAGACCGTGAGGCTGCCGCCGTTGAAGCTGTTGGCGCCGCTGTAGACCAGCTGCACGGCGGAATCGAGCACGACGCCCGCCTGGGCCTGGGTTTCGCCCAGGGTGACCAAGGGGGCCACGTCCTGGAGGTCCACGGTCGTCGGCGTGACGGTCGCCTGGATACGGACCAGCACGTCGGAGGACTGACTGGCGCCGCCGTCGCCGTCGAAGAGGCGGAAGCCGATATAGCGGTCGGTCTGGCTGGCGCCCGGCACCGTATTCACGTAGGTGATGTTTTCCACCAGGGCCCGGGTGGCTGCGGCGTCGGCGCTGGCATTGAGGCTCACCACCAGGTTGGTGCCGGCAGTACCCCCGCTGAAAGTCCCGATAGTGACCCCGCCGTAGCTGACATCGCTGCCGGAAACGCCGATCTGGCCGGCGCCGGTTCCCTGGTTGCGCACGGCGACGGTTTCATTGGCGTGGCTGACCGCCGTGCCGTCGAGGAATTCGACGATCAGGCTGCCCCCGGCGAAGTTGGCCGAATCGCTGTCGCTGACCGCCACGTCCGTGTCGATGACCTGGGGATTCCCGGCGTAGTAGGGCGAGGCCAGGGTATAGGAGAAGTTGCGCTGGACGAGCAGGTCCCCGAGCACCGGGCTGGCCTGGCGCGGCATCTCGGCGCCGTTGCCAAAAATCTGCTGCACGACGTCGTAGGTGTTGTTGCCGCCGCTGGCCGAAGTGGCGTAATCGACATAGGCCACCGCGTAGTTGCCGTTGCCGAGGTCGGTGATGACCGGCTGGTATTCGGTGCTGTTGCTGGCGGATTCGAGCTTGCGTTGCCCGTCCACGGCGTTTCCGGCGGCGTCGTATTCGCGGATGTAGACGTCCGACGACGTCCCCGTGCCGCTGAGGTCGTAGTTGTCGTTATACCAGGTCACCACGAAGCCGCCCGTGGACAAGCCGGTGACATCGGGCTGGTACTGGCCCCCGTTGGTGGTTTCGTTGACCAGGAATTCGCCACCCACCTTGGTGCCGGCGCTGTCGAAACGCTGGCCGTAGACGCCGGCGCTGGAACCGTCCTGATTGTCGGAGCGCCACACCACCACGAAGCCGTTGTCGGACAACATCGCCACCGTGGCTTCGTACTGGGCCCCGGCGGTCTCCGTGTTGACCAGGGTCTCGGCCCCGAGCTTGTTGCCCGCCGTATCGTGGCGCTGGGCATAGACCCCGTAGCTGTTGCCGTCGGCGCCGCCCTGATCGACCCACACCACGACATGGCTGCCGTCGGCGCGCGCCGCGACATCGGAGTCGGCCTGGGTGCTGCTCACGGTCGTGTTGACCCGGCCCTCCGGCCCCACCTTGACGCCGAGGTTATTGAAGCGCTGGGTATAGACGTCGTAGCCACTGCCGCCCACATTGCCGTTCGAGGTCCAACTCACCACGTAGCCGCCGCCATAGGACGCGACGCTGGGCTGGTACTGGGTGCCGGCGGTGAAGGTATTGACCAGAGCCTCGCCCCCCAGGGCGACACCAGCGGCATCGTAGCGCTGGGAATAGACCCCGTAGCTATTGCCGTCGAGACCATTGGTATCGGTCCACACCACGACAAAGCCGCCATCGGACAATCCGGCGACCGTGGGTTCGTTCTGGGATCCCGTGGTGCTGGTATTGACCCGGAATTCAGGCCCCACGGCAACGCCCGAGGCGGTGAAGCGCTGGGCGTAGACGCCGTCGCTGGCACCGTCCTGGCTTGGGGAAACCCAGGTCACCACGTAGCCCCCGCCGCTCAGGGTGGCGATGGCCGGCGCATCCTCATGACTCGGCGTGTAGGTATTGACCTGTTCCTCACCGTAGGCCGTCGGGGTACCGTCCAGATCCTGGGTGATGTTGATGGTGAGCGAATTGGTGTTGCTGCTGCCGCCGTCGCCGTCGGAGACCCGCAGGCCCAGGGTGCGGCTGGGGTTGGGGCTGGAGTCGGGGTTGGCATAGCCCAGGCGCTGGATGAGGGCTTCCACCGCTTCCACCGTCGCGGCGTTGCTGGTGAAGCTGATGACCAGGTTGGCGCCGTTGACGCCGCCGCTGATCGTGCCGATGGCGGTGCCGCCATAGCTCACCGTGCTGCCGGAAACACCGATCTGCCCGGCGCCGGTGCCCTGGTGGACCACGCCCAGCTGGTCTTCGGCACCGCCGTTCTGGGTGTAGTAGAGATCGAGCCGGCCCCCGTTGAAGTTGCCGGAATCCGGGTCGCTCAGACCGACCGCCGCATCGATCACTTGCAGGCCGCCATTGACCGCGTTTTCAGCGAAGGTGACGGTGCCGATGAAGTCGGCCAGCGTCGGGCTGGCCGAGCGGGCGAGTTCCGTGGTGTCGCCGAAGAGTTGCTGGTAGATGCCGTAGGTGTTGGGGGATTCGGCTTCGTGGTTGAGGCCGCTCCAGATCACCGAGAAGTTGCCCTGCCCCAGATCCACCACAGACGGTTCGAATTCAGTACTGGAGGTGTTGCTGTTGACCTTGCGCTCGCCGTCCACCGCCACGCCGGCGTTGGTGTATTCCCGGATGTAGACGTCGCTGGTGCTGCCGGCGCCGCTGATGTCGTAGTTGTCGTTGTACCAGCTCACGACGAAGCCGCCCGAGGACAGGGCGGTGACGTCGGAGATGTACTGGCTGCCGTTGGTTTGCTCGTTGACCTGGAATTCGCCGCCCAGTTTGTTGCCGCTGGCGTCGAAGCGCTGGGCCATCACCGCCCAGCCGCTGGGGTCGTTGCTGTCCGAGGGCCAGACGACGACGAAAGTGCCGTCGGAGAGCGCAGCGACGGTGGGGACGTAATCTCCGTTGGGGGTTTGGCTCTGGTTGCCGCTGGTCGTCGTGTTGACCAGGAAGCTGCTGCCGAAGGTGTTGGCCACCGGGTTGTAGATGCGGCCATAGACGCCGTAGCCGCTGCCGTCGTTGCCGCTGCTGTCGGTCCACACGACCACCACGCTGCCGTTGCCCAGGGTGGCGGCGTCGGGTACGTACTGGGCACCGCTCTGGGCGGTGCCGCCCGCCACCACGGTGCTGACCAGGGTTTCCGGGCCGATCTTGGTGCCGGTGTTGTCGAAGCGTTGCAGGTAGATGTCGCTGCCGTTGGACCACACGCCGGTAAAACCGCTGGCGTAGGCGGCGACGTTGTCGTGGTACTGGGTGCCGCTGGTGGCGGTGTGAATCTGGAATTGCGCGCCCTGGGCCACGCCGGACGCGTTGTAGCGCTGACCGTAGACGCCGTAGCCGCTGCCGTCGTTACCCACATCCTGCCAGGTAATGACGTAGTCGCCCGTGGTCAGCCCGGTGATCTGGGGCCAGTCCTGGGCGCCTCCGGTCAGACTGTTGACCCGGAATTCGGCACCGATGGCTTCGCCATTGTTGGCGTAGCGTTGCGCATAGACGCCATCCCCGGAGCCATCCTGGCCCGTGGACACCCAGGTCACCACATAGCTGCCGTCGGTGAGCTTCGCCGCCGACGGCCATTGCTGATAGTTGGGCGTGTAGGTATTGACCTGCTCCTCACCGTAGGCCGTCGGGGTACCGTCCAGATCCTGGGTGATGTTGATGGTGAGCGAATTGGTATTGCTGCTGCCGCCGTCGCCGTCGGAGACCCGCAGGCCCAGGGTGCGGCTGGGGTTGGGGCTGGAGTCGGGGTTGGCATAGCCCAGGCGCTGGATGAGGGCTTCCACCGCTTCCACCGTCGCGGCGTTGCTGGTGAAGTTGATGACCAGGTTGGCGCCGTTGACGCCGCCGCTGATCGTGCCGATGGCAGCGCCGCCATAGCTCACCGTGCTGCCGGAAACACCGATCTGCCCGGCGCCGGTGCCCTGGTGGACCACGCCCAGCTGGTCTTCGACCGCTCCGTTCTGGGTGTAGTAGAGATCGAGCCGGCCGCCGTTGAAGTTGCCGGAATCCGGGTCGCTCAGACCGACCGCCGCATCGATCACTTGCAGGCCGCCATTGACCGCGTTTTCAGCGAAGGTGACGGTGCCGATGAAGTCGGCCAGCGTCGGGCTGGCCGAGCGGGCGAGTTCCGTGGTGTCGCCGAAGAGTTGCTGGTAGATGCCGTAGGTGTTGGGGGATTCGGCTTCGTGGTTGAGGCCGCTCCAGATCACCGAGAAGTTGCCCTGCCCCAGATCCACCACAGACGGTTCGAATTCAGTACTGGAGGTATTGGTATTGACCTTGCGCTCGCCGTCCACCGCCACGCCGGCGTTGGTGTATTCCCGGATGTAGACGTCGCTGGTGCTGCCGGCGCCGCTGATGTCGTAGTTGTCGTTGTACCAGCTCACGACGAAGCCGCCCGAGGACAGGGCGGTGACGTCGGAGATGTACTGACTGCCCGGGGTTCGTTCGTTGACCTGGAATTCGCTGCCCAGTTTGTTGCCGCTGGCGTCGAAGCGCTGGGCCATCACCGCCCAGCCGCTGGGGTCGTTGCTGTCCGAGGGCCAGACGACGACGAAAGTGCCGTCGGAAAGGGCCGCCACGGTGGGGGCGTAGTCACCATTGCCACCGTTGCTCTGGCCGCCGCTGGTCGTGGTATTGACCAGGAAGCTGCTGCCGAAAGTGTTGGCCACCGGGTTGTAGATGCGGCCATAGACCCCGTTGACGCTGCCGTCGTTGCTGCCACTGTCGCTCCACACGATCACCACGCTGCCGTTGCCCAGGGTGGCGGCGTCGGGTACGTACTGGGCACCGCTCTGGGCGGTGCCGCCCGCCACCACGGTGCTGACCAGGGTTTCGGGCCCGATCTTGACGCCGGTGTTGTCGAAGCGTTGCAGGTAGATGTCGCTGCCGTTGGACCACACGCCGGTAAAGCCGCTGGCGTAGGCGGCGACGTTGTCGTTGTACTGGGTGCCGCTGGTGGCGGTGTGAATCTGGAATTGCACGCCCTGGGCCACGCCGGACGCGTTGTAGCGCTGACCGTAGACGCCGTAGCCGCTGCCGTCGTTACCCACATCCTGCCAGGTAATGACGTAGTCGCCCGTGGTCAGCCCGGTGATCTGGGGCCAGTCCTGGGCGCCTCCGGTCAGACTGTTGACCCGGAATTCGGGGCCCAGGGCCTCGCCATTGTTGGCGTAGCGCTGCGCATAGACGCCGTCCCCGGAACCGTCCTGACCCGTGGACACCCAGGTCACCACGTAGCTGCCGTCCGTCAGCTTCGCCGCCGACGGCCATTGCTGCTGATTGGGCGTATAGGTATTGACCTGCTCCTCACCGTAGGCCGTCGGCGTGCCGTCGACTTCGCGCGTCACGTTGATGGTGACCACCCCCGGCTCGCTGGCACCACCGTCGCCGTCATAGACGCGCAGCGCAACGGTCCGGCTGGCCTGAGGACTGCCCGAACTGTTGGCGTAGGTGAGGTTCTGGATCAGTTGCTCCACGGCGTCGACCGTGGCGCTGGCGTTCAGAGTGACGACCAGGGCAGCGCCGTTGCTGCCCCCGCTGATCGTACCGATGACCTGGGCGCCGCTTCCGTCGTTGAAGGTCACGTTGCTGCCTGAAACGCCGATCTGCCCCGCGCCGCCGCCCTGGTTGCGGACGCCGAGCTGGTCTTCGGCGCTGCCGTACTGGATGAACGCCAGTTCGACGCGGCCCCCGGCAAAATCGGTCGAATCCGGGTCGATGAAGCTGACGGCGGCGTCGATGACCTGCGGCGTGGCATTGACCAGGTTTTCCCCGAAGGTGACGGTGCCGGCAAAGTCCGCCAGGTAAGGATCGCCTTGACGGGGAAGTTCGGCGGCGGTCCCGAAGAGTTGCTGGTAAACACCGCCGCTGCTGCCGTCCTGACCTTCGGACCGCCAGACGACGACAAGATTGTCGCTGCCCAGGTGGGCGATGGCGGGTTCGTTCTGGACACCGGTCGGAAAGGTATTGACCTTTTGCTGCCCCGTCGTCGCGACACCGCTGGCGTCATACTCCCGAACGTACACGTCCGCGGTCGTCCCGCTGCCCGACACGTCGTAGTTGTCGTTGTACCAGGTGACGGCGAAGCCGCCGTTGGCCAGGGCGGTCACGTCGGGCTGATATTGCCCCCCATTGGTGGACTCGTTGACCCGGAATTCCCCTCCCACCACAGCACCGCCCGCGTCATAGCGCTGGCCGTAGACGCCGGCACTGCTGCCATCCTGGCTATCGGAGCGCCAGACCACCACGAAACCGCCACCGACCAGCGTCGTCACGGAAGGCTCGTACTGGGCACCGCTCACAAAGGTATTGACCTTGAACTGGCTGCCGGCGGCGACGCCGGCGCTATCGTAGCGCTGGGCGTAAACCCCGTAGCTCGAACCGTCGGTCCCGCTCTGGTCGGTCCACACCACGACGAAGCTGCCATCGGCGTTGGCGGCGATGTCCGGGTCGTTCTGGTTGCTGCCGGTCGTGGTATTCACGCGGAACTCGGGGCCAAGGGCGGCACCGGCGTTGCTGTAACGCTGCGCATAGACGCCGTAGCCGCTGCCATCCTGGCCATTGGAATACCAGGTGACCACGAAACCGCCGGTGTAGGCCGCCACGCTGGGCGTCCCCTGATCGGCACTGATGTAGCTGTTGACGCGGAATTCGCTGCCCTGAGCCACGCCGCTGGCGTTGTAGCGTTGGGCATAGACCCCGTAGCTGGAGCCGTCCGTGCCGGACTGATCGGTCCAGGTCACCAGAAAACCGCCGTCGGAAAGGCCCACGACGCTCGAATCGAGCTGATGGCCGGCCGTGGTGGAATTGACCCGGAATTCCGGGCCGGTCGGAATCCCCAAGGCCGTATAGCGCTGGGCATAGATGCCGTAGCTTCCCGCTGCATCCTGAGTCAGAGAGGTCCACACGACGACGTAGCCGCCGCCGGTGAGTGCCGCGACAGCGGGGTCACTCTGGTCGCTGTCGGTATAGGTGTTGACCTGATCTTCGCTGTAAATTTTGGCCATGCTGGTCTCCTCTCAGGGTTCTGGATGCCCGTGGCGGGCAATCGGGCACGACGAATGCAATAAGCAGACCACTGACGTAGAATCAACGACCTCACGCCGGGGGGTCAAAATATTCCCCAGAGTGTGTAAAATTTCTCGACACCGCAAGGGGCTGCCGCTCTACTACTTTGGTCATAACCCGGCTCCCGCAGCGCTACCCCGGCCATTCCTCATGTCATTACGCAGCACTCAATATAACCCCATGTCATGACACTCCTCCTGCGCAGCGCCGTTCTCCGTGATCTGGAATCCGCCCATGCCGATCAGCCGCTCATGGCCCGGGCCGGGGCCACGGCGGCGGAGTGGGCCACGACGCTGGCGGTGGAAGCTTCCCGCCCCATCCTCGTCCTGGCCGGCCCCGGCAACAACGGAGGCGATGCCTTCGTCGCGGCGCTTCGGCTGAGGCAGCAGGGGGCCGCGGTGCGGGTCGTCTTCGTCGCCGACCCGCAGACACTGCCGACGGACGCCCGGGCAGCCCACGCGGACTTCCTCGCCGCGGGAGGGACGACCGTCGCGACCATTCCGGACGGCGAGCGCTGGGGGCTCATCATCGACGGCCTGTTCGGCATCGGTCTGGCCCGCTCCCCCGAATCCCCTTACGCCGAGTGGATTCCGACCGCCAACGCCCTGGCCGGCCGCGACGCCTGCCCCCTCCTGGCCCTCGACTGCCCCTCGGGTCTCAACGCCGATACCGGCCGGGCCCACCACCCGACGATCCGGGCCACCCACACCCTGAGCTTCATCGCCGACAAGCCCGGCCTCCACACCGCCGATGGCCCCGACCAGTGCGGCCTGATCCGCATCGCCTCCCTGGGCCTCGACCTCACCGTCGCGACCCCGCCCGCCGGGCGTCTGGTCACCCCCGCGCTCTTTGCCGAGGCCCTGGTGGGCCGCCTGCACAATACCCACAAGGGAAGCTTCGGCAGCGCCGGCATCGTCGGCGGCGCCCACTCCATGCTGGGGGCCTCCCTGCTGGCCGGGCGGGCGGCACTGCGCCTGGGGGCCGGCCGCGTCTATGTCGGCCTGGTGGATCCGGAGGCCCCTTCCTTCGACCCGGCTTGCCCGGAACTCATGCTGCGTCGGCCGGAGGGAGTCCTGGAGGCCGGTCTCACGGCCCTGGCCTGTGGTCCCGGCCTGGGCAACAGCCTCACCGCCATCAGCCTGCTGGAGCGCGCCCTCGGCCTCGACCTGCCCGTCATTCTCGATGCCGACGCCCTCAATCTCATCGCCTTCGAATCGGCGCTGCAAAGCGCCGTGGCCCAGCGCACGGCCCCCACCCTCCTCACCCCGCACCCCCTGGAGGCGGCGCGCCTCATGGACTGTGAACCGGAAGAGGTACAGGCCGACCGCATCGGCATCGCCACCGAACTGGCCTGGCGTTTCGACGCCCAGGTGGCCCTCAAGGGGTGCGGGACCGTCATCGCTTCCCCCAAGGGCCAATGGTGGATCAACGCCACCGGCAACCCGGGCCTCGCCTCGGCGGGCACCGGCGACGTGCTCACCGGCTTCACCCTCGCCCTCCTGGCCCAGGGCTGGACGCCGGAAAACGCCCTCCTGGCCGCGGTACACCTGCACGGCGCCGCAGCCGACGCCCTGGTGGAAAGCGGTTCCGGTCCCGTGGGCCTCACCGCGAGCGAACTGGTGGATCCGGGCCGGCGCCTCCTGAACCGCTGGCTGCGCGGTGGCTGAACAGCATCCCCTGCGGGGAATCCTGCTGCTCTTCTGCTCCCTCTTCTTCTTCGCCGCCCTCGACGCCACGGCGAAGTATCTGGCGCAGTCCTACAGCGTCCCCCTCCTGGTCTGGGCACGCTACTGCGTCCATTTCCTGCTCATGGCCGTCATCCTCGGCCCGCGCCTGGGCCGCAGCCTGATACGCACCGGGAATCCGCGTCTGGTCATCCTGCGGGGCCTGTTCCTGGTCGGCTGCACGGCCTTCGGCGTCGCTGCCCTGGCCCGCATGCCCCTGGCGGAAACCACCGCCATCGCCTTCACCGCCCCCCTGCTGGTGGCCCTGCTGGCCGGTCCTCTGCTGGGGGAACGGCTCACACCGCTGCGCTGGGGGGTCGTGTTCATCGGTTTCGCCGGCGTCCTGCTCATCGCCCGGCCGGAAGGGGGCGTCACCCCCAGCGGTGCAGGGCTCGCCCTGGGCGCATCAGCCTGCTTCGCCGCCTACCAGATCCTCACCCGCCGTCTGGCCGCCAGTGAATCCACCCTGACCCTGCTGTTCTACACCGCGCTGTCGGGGAGCGTGGTCACCAGTCTTGCTCTGCCCTTCTTCCACGCCGATCTGGTCGTCCCTCCCCCGGGCGATGCGCTGCTGATCTGCGCCCTGGGCGTCCTGGGCGGCAGCGGCCACTTCCTCCTCACCTGGGCCTTCCGCCACGCCCCGGCCTCCCTCCTGTCGCCCTTCACCTATCTGCAACTGGTCTGGGCCACCCTGCTGGGCGCCGCGGTCTTCGGCCACTGGCCCGACGCCCTCGCTTTCCTGGGCATGGCCATCATCGTCGCCGGCGGGGTCGTGCTGGCCATCAGGACAGCGCCCGCAAACCCCGAGAGCCGGTGAAAATC
The DNA here is from genome assembly GCA_016720065.1 of Betaproteobacteria bacterium. Taxonomy (NCBI): domain Bacteria; kingdom Pseudomonadati; phylum Pseudomonadota; class Betaproteobacteria; species Betaproteobacteria bacterium. The sequence continues at coordinate 1,176,809 of JADJXY010000002.1, forward strand.
TCACTCACCGCCGCTCGTCATGCCCAACTGCGTCCGCGGGGCGCGCGGTCATTTGCGCAGGGACTCAATCCCGCGACGGCGGATAGGGATAGAGCCGGTTGAGGGCTTCGCTGTGGCCGCTGACCTGCATGATGCGCACGTGCTCGCGGCGGAATTCCCGGGCGTGATGCAAGCCGCAGGAGTGGGCGATCATGTCGATTTCTCGATTCATGTTGCGGCAGTAGGCTGCCACGCGCTCCGCCTTGTCTTCCACCACCAGGCCGCGCTGCAGCTTGGGGTCGTGGGTCGTCACCCCGGTGGGGCAGGTGTTCTGGTGGCAGCGCAGGGCCTGGATGCAGCCCAGGGAGAACATGAAGCCGCGGGCCGTATTGACGAAGTCGGCGCCACAGGCCAGCGCCCAGGCCGCCTTGGCCGGGGTGACCAGCTTGCCCGAGGCGATGACCCGCATGCGCCCCCGCAGTCCCGTTTCGATGAGGCTGTCCACCACCCGGGGCAAGGCCTCCAGGATGGACAGCGCCATGTGGTCCGCCAGGGCCTGGGGCGCCGCGCCGGAACCGCCCTCGCCGCCGTCCACCGTGAGAAAGTCCGGCGCCGCCTGCAAGCCGCGCCGATGCACGGCCTCTGCCAGTTCGTGCATGAAATTCCAGCCCCCGATGGCGGTCTTGATGCCGACCGGCTTGCCGGTGATTTCCCGCACCCATTCGACCATGTCGAGCAACTGGTCCATGTTGCCGGTTTCCGGGTGGCGGTTGGGGGAGAGGGAATCGCGCCCCATGGGGATGCCCCGGATGCGCGCGATTTCCTCGGTGACCTTGGCCGCCGGCAGAACGCCGCCCTTGCCCGGCTTGGCCCCCTGGGAAAGCTTGATCTCGAAGGCGCCGACGGCGTCCAGGGCCGCAATTTCCCGCAGCTTCGCCGCATCGAGGTGCCCGTTGGCGTCGCGCACGCCGTACTTGGCCGTGCCGATCTGGAAAATGATGTCGCAACCGCCTTCCAGGTGGTAGGGCGACAAGCCACCCTCGCCGGTGTCGACCCAGCAGCCGGCCAAGGCAGCACCGCGGGAGAGCGCCTGCACGGCGGGGCGCGAGATGGCCCCGAAACTCATGCCGCTCACATTGACCACCGAGCGGCCCACCATGGGCTTATGCACATGGCCGTCGCCTATGGCCAGCGGCGGGGTAGGCAGATGGTCTGCCTCCAGAACCGGAAAGGGCGCATTCACGAAGAGCAGCGCCCCCGGGGCATGGATGTCGTAGGTGGAGCCGAAGCCGACAATGCCGCCCTCGTCCTTCGCCATGCGATAGACCCAGGCCCGGGTGGCCCGGTTGAAGGGCATTTCCTCTCTGTCACCGAGGAAGAAATACTGGCGGAAGTACTCGCCCAGGTGCTCGAAGAAAAAGCGCAAGTGGCCGATGATGGGGTAATTGCGCAGAACCGAGTGGCGCTTCTGGGTGATGTCCCGCACGTACCAATAGGTCAATAGCAGCGCCAGCACCAGGGCGACGAAGACGCCCAGCCCGACGTGGAATACGCTCATCATCCCGGTCACCTCCCTGGTGGTCTGCTTCGCCGCCGACCCGATGCAAACCGGATCCTGCGCCCCCGACGTCCCTGCTCACCTTCGCGCTGGCTTGGGCAATCGTTGCCGCCTGCCATGCGAGCTACTTGGACTCAGCCCCATTCGGCGCGGCTGGCCCTGCCCGTGGCCAAGGAGCGCGCCGACCGCGGTAAAATGCGGCCTTCGCGATCGCCATTTGAGAATACCATGTCCGTCGAGTTCCCCTACCCGCTGGCGCCCGAAATCGCCCGTAACGTGGACGAAGCCCTGGCCGAAGACATCGGAGCCGGCGACCTCACCGCCGAACTCGTCCCCTACGGGCGCCGCGTGCGGGCCACCGTGGTGGCCCGGGAGGCGGGGGTGCTCTGCGGTTCCGCCTGGTTCGAGCTGTGCATCCTCAAGCTGGACCCCCAGGCGGAAGTCTATTGGGGCGCCGAAGACGGCGACCGCATCGCCGCCGGCAAGATCCTGTGCGAAATCGTCGCCGACGCCCGGGCCCTGCTTTCCGCCGAGCGCAGCGCCCTCAATTTCCTGCAACTTCTGTCCGGTGTCGCCAGCAAGGCACGCAGCTACGCGGACGCCATCGCCGGAACCCGGGCCCAGGTGGTGGATACGCGCAAAACCCTGCCGGGCCTGCGCATCGCCCAGAAGTACGCGGTACGCTGCGGCGGCGGCGGCAACCACCGGCTGGCCCTCTGGGATGCCATTCTCATCAAGGAAAACCACATCCTCGCCGCCGGCGGCATCGCCGAAGCCCTCGAAGAAGCGCGGCTTGCCGCCGAACGGGCGGCAGAGCGCTGCAAATTCGTGCAGATCGAAGTGGAAAATCTGGAAGAACTCGAAACCGCCCTGGGCGCCGGTGCGACCATGATCCTCCTGGACAATTTCGACCTTGACGGCCTGCGCGAAGCCGCCCGGCGCAATGCCGGCCGCGCCATCCTGGAAGCCTCCGGCAACGTCACCCTGGAGACCATCCGCGCCGTGGCGGAAACGGGAGTGGACCGCATATCGGTAGGCGGCCTGACCAAGGATGTCCGGGCCCTCGATCTCTCCATGCGCTTCATCGCCTGAATCACTGCGCGGCCATGGTCCGAGGGGAGCGCCTGCGACGACACCGCCGGGGATGACCCGCACCGGGGCTAGCCTTTATAATCACGCAAAATGCAGAGCGGAAGCGCGTCTTCCGCCCAACAGGGGAATCTCGATGCTTTTCGCGCTGTTCTACATCTTAGCCATCACCGTTCTGGTCCTTCATTTCACCGGCTTTCTCGCCCGGCGCAACCTGGAATGGCTGGTTCTGGTCCTCGCCGTCGCCGTGTTTCCCGCAGTCATCTATCTTTGAATCCCGCCGACCTCGACGAAAAAGGCAGCCCGAAGGCTGCCATTTTCTTGCCCCGAAAGCAGGCGGCTCAGACTCTTTCGGCGATGTAGCGCTTTACGGTCTCGACATCGGGGGCCATCACCACCACCCGCTGGGGCAGATTTTCTATACCGGCCAGATCCGCCGGGCGAACCGGCTCCCGGCCCAGGGCTTCGCGGATGGTTTCCTCGAACTTGGCCGGTTGGGCGGTTTCCAGCACCACCATGGGGACTCCGGGCAGGCGGTGCTCCAGGGCCACCTTGAGGCCATCGGCGGTATGGGTGTCGAGCATGACCCCATAGGTCTCCTGAGTGAAACGGATGGTCCGGAGGCGGTCGGCGTGGGTGCTGCGGCCGGAAACGAAGGCGAACTGCGGCATCCTGGCCCAGTGGGCCGTCCCTGAGAGATCGAAGGCCTCGCCCTTATCCACCTTGGCCCACAACTCGCGCACCACGGCCGGGTCGCGGCCCACCAGGTCGAAGACGAAGCGCTCGAAATTGGAAGCCTTGGAAATATCCATGGAAGGGCTGGAGGTGATGCTGGTCTCGGCGGAATTGCGCGGGCGATAGACCCCGGTGCGGAAGAATTCGTCCAACACGTCGTTTTCGTTGGTGGCCAGCACCAGACGGGCGATGGGCAGGCCCATGCAGCGGGCGATGTGGCCGGCGCAAATATTGCCGAAATTGCCCGAGGGCACGGCGAAGGCGACCTGCTGGTCATTGGACTCGGTCGCCAGGAAGTAGCCCTGGAAGTAATAGACGATCTGCGCCGCCACCCGGGCCCAGTTGATGGAATTGACCGCACCGATCTTGTACCGGGCCTTGAAGGCGGCATCGTTGGAGACGGCCTTCACGATGTCCTGGGCGTCGTCGAACATGCCGGTGACGGCGATGTTGAAGATGTTCGCGTCTTGCAGCGAGTACATCTGGGCCCGCTGGAAGGCGCTCATCTTGCCCTCCGGCGAGAGCATGAAGACCTTGACGTTGTGCTTGCCGCGCATGGCGTACTCGGCCGCCGATCCGGTATCGCCGGAGGTGGCGCCGAGGATGTTGATCGCTTCGCCCCGCTGGTCGAGCACGTACTCGAACAGATTTCCCAGGAGCTGCATGGCCATGTCCTTGAAGGCCAGGGTGGGACCGTTGGACAATTCCTGGGTGTAGAGCCCCTCGGCCAGACGGGTCAGGGGCGTGATCTGCCCCGCATTGCCGCCATTGCGGGTGTGGCAATAGACTGCGGCGGTGTAGGTCTTGGCGACGATGGCCTGCAGGTCGGCGGCGGGAATGTCGTCGATGAAGCGGCTCAGGATCTCGAAGGCCAGGTCGGCGTAGGAAAGCTTTCTCCAGGCATCCAGTTCGGCCCGACTCACCTGGGGAACCGTCTCCGGCAGGTAAAGGCCGCCGTCCGGCGCGAGACCGCCGAGGAGGATGTCGCAAAAAGCCTGGGGCGCGGCCTGGCCGCGGGTCGAGATATAGCGCATGGGGAAGAACCGGAAAAAGGCGTGAGGGGCGGATTTTACCGCGCCGCAGCCGGCCCGGGCAGCACTGCGGCCAGGAGAAAAAGCCCCAGGCCGGTCGCAGCCAGGCTGGCGCCGGCCTGGACCCAACCTGCGGCCAGCGCCATGCCCGCCCCAAGAAAGGCCAGGGCCCGCAGGCGGCCGAAGCGTGCCAGGGCCCGCGCCAGGGCGGCCCGCGCCGGGCTGGCCGGGCCGGGATGGCGCCAGACGGGCAGAAGCTGTGACAGGGCCCCGGTGACCAGGGGCAGCAGGAAACCCGCCCCCCAGGCGGCAATGGCGGGACGCCCGGCGATCACGCCCATGCCGTGGGCCGTCCCCAGGGCCAGCCCCCCCAGGAGCCCGAGTACGGCGACCACGAGGGAAGATGCCGCCCCCCCGCCCGCCAGGGCAGGCAGCCCGAAGCGCGCCAGCCAGTGACCGAGCAGGCCGAGGACGACGGCGAAGAGCACGGCTGCCCCCACGGCAGCGAGGGGCCAGGCCAGCGCCGCGCCTGCAGCCACCGCCAGCACGGCACCCAGGACCGGCCACAGCCGGCGGCGCAGCCAGGTCGCGGCCGCGGGGTCAGGACGGCCCAGGGCTGTCGGCAGCAGGACCGGCAGGGTGCCCAGGGCGGCAAGTCCCACCAGACCGAGGACATTGAGGTGCACATGCCAGAGCCGCAACTCGGCCGTCGCCAGGCCGCTGACGATGAAGGGTACGGCGGCCAGCGCCGCGCTCCCGCAACCCAGGGCGGCGGCATACCAGCGCCAGCCCGGATGCGGCGCGCCCAGACAGCGCCGCGCCCGCTCAATCGCCCAGAACAGCAGGCCCAGGGCGAGGGCCACATCGACCAGGACAGCCGGATGGAGCACCCAGCGCGGCAAGAGGCCTTCGAGAGCTGCGACGACGCCCAGGCCGGAGACCTGCGCCAGGGCAGGAAGCGCGGCGACCCTCCGGGACGGCTCGCCGGAGCGGGTCAGGACGGGGACAAAGTGGGCGATGGCCGCGAGGATCAGCGGAAACACCCCCACGGCAAACGCCAGGTGCGCCAGGGCCACCGGGCTGCCCCGCCCGGCCAGGCTCAGCAACAGGCTGGCGGCCAGGGCGGCACAGGTCACGCTCGCGATGGCGATCAAGCCGGAATCCTTGCCTGACCGGCGGGAACCCATGGAGCCTTCGGCATCCCTTCCCTGAACGCCTTCTCCGGGCTCTTGTGGAGCCGATCGCCAGGCACCCGCCTAAGGCGTGCCGGTTCCGTTCTCCCCGCACGAGTGGCCTGCCGAAGCGCTCCCAAGATCGCGACTGAGGATTCGGGGATCAATCAGGCTGCGACGGCGAAGTCGATGACGATGGCCCCCGGCTCCCGCTGCCGGTAGGTGACGTTGACCCGCTCCCCGTAGCGCTGCTGCAACTGAGCCAGCAACGGCAGGGGATCGTGGTCGTTGCAGAAACGCATGGTTTCTCCCGGCTGCAGGGCATCCAGGGCACCGAAGATGGCGGCGTGGCGGAAACGCTTGGCGATTCCCCGGGCGTCGAAGGGGTAAAGCGCCTCGGGAGTGGTGTGGTTGCAGACGTGGATAGCGTGTTGCATGGGAACTCCAAAAATCGCCCCGCCACCGGGGCCAGGAGGCGCATTGTGCCGCCCGGGTGGGGACGTTTCCTTGATCCGCGTCGCGATACCCCCTCGCCTACTGGGTCTTTTTCTCTCCAGCCAGGAATCCTGCCGTGCGGTAAATATCTTCCGAAGATCAGGGGTGGTCCTGCCACACGACGATGCCGCGGCGATCGATCCACAGGCTGCGGCCGCCCTCGGTGACCGCGGCCAGACCGTTCCAGAACGGGCGGGCATACGCGTAGCGGGGGGTGATGGCCCACTTGCCCGCCCGGTCCACATAACCCCAGAGTTTGCCATCCTTGGCCGCCGCCAGCCCATCCCCGAAGGCCGAGACCCGGTCCCAGGCGACTTCCAGTACGGTCTTGCCCGATTTGTCGATGAAGCGGCGCGTCTCGCCTTCTCGCACCAGGGCCAGGCCGTCAGAGAAATCTTCGGCGCCGTCGAAGCGCGCCGGGATTACCGTGCGACCGCTCCGGTCGATGAAGCCATACTTGCCCTCCACCCAGACCCGGGCCATGCCCTCGCGGAAGTCGCTGGCATTGGCAAAAATCGGCGCGACCACCACCGTGCCCGCAAGGTCCATGTAGCCCTGCTTGCGGGCGGACCAGATCCGGATCATGCCCTCCGCAGGCTGGCCGATGAAATCGACCCCTTCCGGCGTGATGTCGCGGCCCCGGGCGTCGAAGGCCCGCTGGCCCCGTTCCGTTTCCACCCGCCCCACGCCATCGCGCGCCGGCAGGGCCTTGAGGTGGCGGGCTTCGACCACCAGCCGGCCGCTCCGGTCGGCATAGCCATAGCGCAATTCGCCCCATTCGTTGGCGACACCCACCCGGGCGAGCCCCCCGGAAAAGGCGTCTGCCGCCTGGAAGCCGGGGGCGATGACCACGGTGCCACGGGCATCGACGTAGCCCCACAGCCGCTTGCCGGCCTCGTCCTTCAGGAGTGCGGGGGCCAGGCCCTCGGCGTAGGGTTCGGTGAGTTCCTCCTGGGGCGGGACGGCAAGACTGCCCTCATGGTTGTAATAGGCGGTGCGCGTCCCCTTGCGCACCCGGATCAGGGGGTCGCCGACGGCGGGCGCCTCGCGGAATTCCGGGGGAACGATCACCTTGCCGGAGCGGTCGATGAGGCCCATGGCATCGCCCTGGCGGATTTGAAACAGAGCCGGTTCGCCGCCGGTGGCCAGGGCTGCAATAGCCCACGCCACCCCCGCGAAACCCATATGAAGTCGCCCTCGATGCATGTTCCCCCCGCTCCCGCTTTTGGGTCATCATACCGCCCTCCCCTGTCCCTGTCGTCCCGCCCCGTGTCAGCCTCCTTGCCTGCGCCATTGCCCGGCTTCCGCCTCCGCTCCGGCCGCATCCTTCCGGTCTTCCTCGCCGCCTTCGCCCTGGCCGGCTGCACCACCCTGCCCCCGGGCGGCCCGGGAAGCCGGATCGATGTCCCCTCCCCCAACGCCGATGCTCGCCGCCCCAACTTCGTCATCCTCCACCACACCGGCAGCGCCAATGTCGAGCGGGCCCTCGCCACCCTCACCGATCCCGAACGCAAGGTCAGCGCCCATTACCTCATCGGCCGCGACGGGACCGTCTATCGCCTGGTCGATGAAGCCCGCAGGGCGTGGCATGCGGGAGCCTCCTCCTGGGGCGGGCAGACCGATCTCAACTCGGCCTCCATCGGCATCGAACTGGACAATGCCGGCGACGAGCCCTTCCCCGCCGTCCAGATCGAAGCGCTCAAGGTTCTGCTGGGCGAGGTGCTTCCCCGCCACCGCATCCCCGCCGCCAACGTCCTGGGCCACGGCGACGTGGCGCCCGGACGCAAGGCGGATCCCAGCCGCCATTTCCCCTGGCGCGAACTGGCCCTGGCCGGCTACGGCCTGTGGTGTGAGCCGGAGTCGGAAAATTCCTCTCCGCCGGTCCTGGACGGCATTCTGGCCCTGCGTGCCCTGGGCTACGAGACAACAGACCCGCTCGCCGCGGTGACCGCTTTTCGCCGCCACCATCTGGGCGACGAAGGCGACGTCCTGGGTGAAGACGGCCTGCGCCGTGTCGACTGCCTGTTGCGCCAGCCCCGGGCGGAGCCCTGATGCGGAACGCCGCCTGTTGATCGATCGCGTTGCCCTGGGGGAATTCCCGCCCCTCGCTGGAGAGGGAGGGGCTACAGAAGCGCTCAGATTCTCCAGTAGCAGCGGGGACTACTGAACCGTGGGGTTCCGCCTTGAGGGCGTGTGACTTTCTCTTGCTTCGCCAAGAGAAAGTCACCAAAGAGAAGGCGACCCCAGGGTCGACGCCGGGCGTTGCCCGGTCCCGGGGCGCCCCGGGGCCCGGGGGGGGGGCCCCCCCCCCCCGGCGGCCCCCACAACCCGGCGAACCCGAGGCCCCCGGAAGCCCTGCGTTGCTCAGCGTCTTCCATGGGGGGAAGGGCGTCCGGGAACGGACTGATGTGCGCCTTCTCTGGCAACCTCAGTCCGGAGCGTGGGTGAAATGCGACTGACAACTGTTTCAGCCCGGTCGCTTCTGGGCCCTTGAGAGGAACCGAGCAACGCAGGGGGCTTGGGAGCCTTCGGCTCGCGTTGTCTGAGCCCCCGAGAGGGGGCGAGTTTAGCGAGCCGCCCAAGCCCCCGAGTAGCGCAGGGGACCCCGCAACGCGGGGCTCCGACCCAGGGGTGGCTTTTTCTTTGGCTACTTTCTTTTTGCCACCAAAAAGAAAGTACGCCCGCGCCTCCAGCGCGGAAACCATGGGTTCAGAAAAGCGGCTAGGCCGGGGAGCGCCGGATGGACGCAACCCGGGGGCTCAGGAACCCCTGCCTACCCTCGATTTCACCAAGCCGCCCGCCCCCGCAACTGGGGCGGCGAGAAGGGCGCCACCGGGCTCTCCACTGCTGCTTCCTCGGGCTTCGCGGCGACTGCCTCGCGCCGGGCGGCTGCCTCACGATGCTGATGCTCGATGCGCGTATAGGCCTCGGCAAACGGCTCCCGGGTCTCCAGCGCAGTCAGGAGGTCCGCAAGTCCATCGGCGCCCACCACCTCGAACCAGCGTGCCACTTCGCGGCGGGCGGTGCCGTAGGTCATCTGCATGTGCTCGCCGTTGGGCCCGGTACGGGCGACCCAATCGTTCATGGCCGCGATTTCGCTCAGGGCCGGGGCACGGCTGCCGTCGATGGTGGCCTCGTGCCAGGCCTCGTCGTTGAATTCCCGCGCCATGCTGGTCAGCACGGCAAGCCCTTCGTCGAACCATTGCGGCAAGAGATGCAGAACCCGTTGCAGGCCCCCGACCCGGCTGGCCAGTTCCACGTGGGCCAATTCGTGGGCAACGATGGCCAGACGCCGACCCCGCGGCGAGACGAGGACGTTGGCACCATCGGAGAAGCCGAGGCCGACGCCTCCCAGGTCGCAATAGCAGTCGTCGCTGCCGCAGAAGATGATATTGGGGCTGGCCGAGACGCCGCCGTAAAAGAGGGAGACTCGCCGCCGCGCTCCTTCGACCAGGCGCTTCAAGCCTGCCACCTCCGCCGCCGGAAGCGCCGGATCGACGTAGACCCCTGCTCCCAGGGGACGCAAGCCTGCCGATTCGGGGTTGTCCAGCGGGCCCGCCCGAACGCCGCCGCTGACGAGGAGGATCAGCAAGCCGGCCAGTCCGAGGCGGAACGGGGTGCGACACACGATGGGGATGTTCGAAAAGCTCACGTTCTGAAGCATAGGCGAAGCGACCTCGACGCGCAAAAGACCCGGTATCCGGCCCGGAGGGGAGCCCAGAGCAGGCAGCGCATCGTGCCCTCGTCTCTGGCAGGAGCCGCGCCCTTCAGACGAGGACGATTTCGGATGCCGGCACGGTGACACAGAGGCTGCCGCCGTAGCAGATGAGTTGCATGCCCCGATTGACAGCGCTGACGAGGAATCGGTTTTCCAGGATTTCGCCGGAGCGGGCGGCCTTTTCGGCGAGTTTTCTGAAGGTGGTCTGACGCAGGGCGACCATACGCCCGACGTAGTGCTGGAGCCTGTTTTTCATTTTCGCTGCTTTCTTCGCTGGCCGGATGGAACCGGAATTTCTGCTGGGCCGAGTAGTCAGTCGGATAGGTTCAGCTATGTTCGGCACACCCCGCATCCCCGCTCGCTTTGTCGCTCATCCTCGCCATAGCTTCGGCTATGGCTGCGGTTCGCTCCGCGCGACCGGGGCGCGGATGCGCGCCTCGGCATCGACGCAAACCTTTCTGACTGACTACTAGTTCTGTATAGCCCGGCGCAGCGCATTCTCCAGGGCGAAGATGACGGCTCCGTGAAAAAGTTGCCGCCCCGCGGCAAGCCTCGCCCAGGGGCCGTGCGAAAGCGGCTTGCGCGGCAGGTGTTCCCGCCCGCCGCCCTGGCTGTACGGCTGACCCGATCGCACCACCTGAACGGGTCAGCCCAGAGCCTTCAACTGCTGGATCACCTCGGCGATGGCGGGCTGGGCGTCGCCGTAGAGCATGCGGCAGTTGTCGGTATAGAACAGGGCGTTCTCGACCCCCGAGTAGCCGGTTCCCTTGCCCCGCTTCACCACGATGACGTTCTGGGCCTGGTCGGCGTTGAGGATGGGCATGCCGTAGATGGGGCTGGACTTGTCTGTACGAGCCACCGGATTGACCACATCGTTGGCGCCGATGACCAGGGCGACATCGGCCTGGGCGAATTCGCCGTTGATTTCTTCCAGGTCGAAGATACGGTCGTAGGGTACGCCAGCCTCGGCGAGCAGGACGTTCATGTGTCCGGGCATGCGCCCCGCCACCGGGTGGATGGCGAATTTGACCTCGACGCCCGCTTCTTCCAGGAGCACCGCCATTTCCCACACTTTGTGCTGGGCGTGGGCCACCGCCATGCCGTAGCCGGGCACGACGATGACGCGGGAGGCGTAGCGCATGAGGGCCGCCGCATCGACCGCCCCCACCTCCTTCAGGGTGCCGCTCACCGCTTCCCCCCCACCCACAGCGGCCGCCAGGGGGGTAAAGAGGATATTGGACAGAGGCCGGTTCATGGCCTTGGCCATGAGCTGGGTGAGCAACGTCCCCGCCGCGCCGACGACGATGCCGGCGATGATGAGGGCCGGATTGCCCAGGACATAGCCTTCGAAGCCGACGGCGAGCCCGGTGAAGGCGTTGAACAGGGAAATCACCACCGGCATGTCGGCCCCGCCGATGGGCAGGGTAACCACCAGGCCCAAGAGCAGGGCCGCGGCAAAGAAGGCCAGCAGAAGCTCCGGCCGGCCGGTTCCGAGCAGGACCACGGCGAGCGCCAGGCCCGCAGTGACGGCGGCGAGCGCGAGGTTGAGGGCATTCTGGGCCGGCAGCCGCAGGGCCTTCTTCATCACCCCTTGCAGCTTGGCCCAGGCGATACACGAACCGGTGAAGGAAACGGCGCCGATGAGGGCGCCGATGACCGCCAGGGATGTCGCCAGGAGCCCGTGGCTCGTCCCGCGGGCGAATTCGACGGCGGCGATGGCGGCGGCCGCACCGCCTCCCATACCGTTGTAGATGGCCACCATCTGGGGCATGTCGGTCATCTTCACCCGGCGGCCGGAGGTCCAGGCGATGCTGCCCCCCAGGGCCAGGGCGGCGAGCATCAGCCCCAGGTTGCCAAGGCCGGGGATGAGGAAGGTGCCGGCGATGGCGAGCACCATGCCGTAGCCCGCCAGAACGATACCCCGCCGTGCCTTGGCCGGAGAGCCCATGCCCTGGAGCCCGAGGATGAAGAGAACGGCGCCACCGAACCAGGCGCCCTGCACGTAAAGAGGAAGGCTCACAGGCGTCCCTCCTGCCGGGCGGGCCCGGAAAGACCTGCCAAGGATGACGCCGGGCGTGCGCGCCGGAGGACATTCAACGCCTCGGGGTGTTGGGCTTGCGACATTCAGCCCTCCTTCTTCTTGAACATGGCCAGCATGCGCTCGGTCACCACGTAGCCGCCGGCAGCGTTGGCGGCTCCCAGGGCCACGGCGAAGAAGCCGATGGCCTGCTCCAGGGGCGTCTCGGCGAAGCCCAGGGCGACCATGGCCCCCACCACGACCACGCCGTGTATGAAATTGGACCCCGACATGAGGGGGGTATGCAAAATGACCGGCACCTTGGCGATGATTTCGTAGCCGGTGAAGGCGGCGAGCATGAAGATGTAGAGAACGGCTGTGCCTTCCATCACGAGACTCCCAGAAGATTGCGCACCCCGGCGTGGACCGTGGTGCCGTCGCGGCAGAGCAGGCTGCCCGCCAGGATTTCGTCGGACCAGTCGAAGGCCAGCGCGCCGTCCTTGATCCAGGGCGACAGGAAATTCCACAGATTCTTGGCGTAAAGCTCGGATGCGTGGGTAGGCATGCGGGAGGGCAGATTGAGGGGACCGTGGATATTCACATCGTTGGCGACGACGTGCTCGCCGGGCTGGGTCAGTTCGCAATTGCCCCCCGATTCCGCGGCCATATCGACGATGATGGCGCCGTACTTCATGCGCCCGACCATGTCGCGGGTGATGATGAGGGGCGCCCGCTTGCCGGGAATGGCGGCCGTCGTGATGACCACATCGGCGGCGGCCACGGCCTTGGCCAGTTTTTCGGCCTGCTGGGCTTTTTCCTCGCCGGTGAGTTCCCGCGCATAGCCGCCCGCACCGTCGGCGGAAACCCCGGTATCCACGAACTTGGCCCCCAGGGATTCGATCTGCTCCCGGGCGGCGGCCCGTACGTCGTAGCCTTCGACCATGGCCCCCAGGCGCTTGCAGGTCGCAATGGCCTGCAAGCCCGCCACACCGGCGCCGATGACCAGCACCCGGGCCGGCCGGATGGTGCCCGCGGCGGTGGTGAGCATGGGGAAGAACTTGGTGCAGCGCGCCGCGGCGATGAGGCCGCACTGGTAGCCGGAACAGGCTCCCTGGCTGGAAAGCGCATCCATGCTCTGGGCGCGGGAAATGCGCGGCAGGAGTTCGAGGGCAAAGGCCGTGATGCGCCGGGCGTTGAGCGCTGCGAGGCGATCCCGGTCGGCGTAGGGCGCCAGGAGACCGATGAGCACGGCGCCTTCCGGCATGGAGGCGATTTCCTCGGCACTGGGAGGCGTCACCCGCAGGATGAGGTCGGCACCGGTGTAGGCCTGGACGATGCCGGGAACGGCGACGACGCCGGCGTATTCAGAATCCAGCAGGTGGCTCTCGATGCCGGCGCTCTGCTCCATGCGGATGACGGCCCCCAGGGCAGCAAATTTCTTCGCCGTTTCCGGCACCAGGGCGACGCGCCGCTCTCCCGGCAGGCGCTCCCGGACCACCGCGACGGTCAGCGGCATGACTTTCTCCTTGGGCTTGGTGTTGCGAGTTTTCTTGTATGGGTGGCGAGGAAGGCTGGACCCCCATACCACCAAGGGGAGTGTAGCCGGGAAAGCCGCCCGGCGGGCGGGGAGACGATCAGGGGATTCCCCCCGGGCCCTGAGGGCGATCCAGACCCCGGTCCAGGTGCGAAGCAGGGTCTTCCAGGGGCTCCAGATGGGTGGTGACGTGGGCGCCGGGGACCGCATCGCGAATGGCGCCTTCGATGCGTTCCAGCCAATCATGCCCGCGCTGCACGGTCCATTCGCCCGGCACCAGGACATGGACGCTGACGAAAGCGCGGCTTCCGGCCTGGCGGGTACGCAGGGCGTGGAAGTCCAGGCCCTGGTGGCGATACGCCTCCAGGACGCCGGCGATCCTGTCCCGCTGCTCCGGGGGCACGGCGGCGTCCATGAGTCCGTCGGCCGAGCGGTGCAGGAGCCGCCAGCCGGTGCCCAGGATGTTGCCCGCCACCGCCAGGGCGATGACGGGATCCAGCCAGTGCCAACCGGTCGCCCCCGCCAGGCCGACGCCCACAATGACTCCGGCCGAAGTCCACACATCGGTCATGAGATGGTGGGCATCGGCCTCCAGGGTGATGGAGCGGTGCTGGCGGCCGACGGAGAGCAACACCCGAGCGGTCAGAAGATTGATGAGCGAGGCCACGGCCGACAGGGTCAGACCGACACCCACCGCTTCCAGGGGTCGCGGGTGGATGAGGCGATCGGCCGCCGAATAGGCGATGGCCAAGGCCGCCACCAGGATCAGCAGCCCCTCGAAGGCGCTGGAAAAATACTCCGCCTTGCCGTGGCCGAAGGCATGATTGTCATCTGCCGGCTGCTCCGCCAGGGTGAGCATGGCCAGGGCCATGCCGGCACCGGCCAGATTGACCAGGGATTCAGCCGCGTCGGAAAGCAGGCCCACCGAACCGGTCAGCCACCACGCGACGGCCTTCAGGCCGATGGTCGCCAAGGCGGCGGCGATCGACATCAGGGCATAGCGCTTCAGGGAGGGACGGGTCATGTCATCGACTTCCTCTTTCCCGGCCAAGGGGCAGGGCGAGCTCCACGGTCAGGCCCCTTTCCTGGTCGGCGTCGTTGTTGCGGAACACGACGTGGCCGCCGTGCAACTCTGCGATGCGCATCACGATGGACAGCCCGAGACCGCTGCCGGCGCCCCTGCGCAAGCTTTCTGGACTGCGCCAGAAACGCTGCCCGAGTCGCGGCAGTTCGTCCTCGGGAACACCCGGTCCGTGGTCCCTGACCGACAGCCGCAGCCCATCGCCCTCCCGGCGCACCGTCACTCGCACCAGATCCCCGGCGGCGCTGTGGCCCACGGCGTTATCCACCAGATTGCGCACCAGCATGGCCAGCCATACCGGGTTTCCATGCACGGGCGCCGCTGCGTCGGCCTCCAGCTCGATGCTCACCTCGCTGTCCAGGGCCGCCGGAACCCGCTCCGCAACGACCTCCCTGGCCACGGCGGCGAGATCGGCGGGGACGAAATCCTCCGGCCGCGCATTCTCGACCCGGGCCAGCACCAGCATTTGCTCCACCGCGTGAGCCATCCGGTCACACCCCGCAATCAATTGATCGAGGGCGCGCTGGCGGCTGGCGTCGTCCCCTGCGGCCCGGGCCACCTGGGCCTGGGCCCTGAGGCCGGCCAGAGGCGTGCGCAATTCGTGGGCCGCATCGGCGGTGAATCGCCGTTCGCGCTCGAAGGTCGTCGCCACGCGGGCGAAGAGAATATTGAGGCGCTCGACCAGGGGCAGCACCTCGGCGGGCAGTTCCTGGTCTGGGAGCGGCGTGAGCTTGTCCGGCGCGCGGCCTTCCACCGCCCCGGCCAGGGCATCCAAGGGGCGTACGCCCTGCTGCACGGCCCACCAGATCAGGAGCGCCAGCAAGGGCAGCGCCACCAGGAGGGGGCGCAGGAGTCCCGCCGCCATCGCCCGGGTCACGTCCTCCCTTGCCGACACGCGCTCCCCCACCTGCACGAGCACCTGGCGCCGCTCGTTCCAGGCTGAGTACACCCGCCAGCGCTCTCCGGCCACCTGACTGTCGGACAAACCCTCCTCCACGGCGCTGAGGGGAAGCTGCGGCGCGTTGGCCGAATGCAAGGTCAGCCGCCGGCCTGCCCAGACCTGAAAGGCCACTCGGCGCCCGTAGCGATGCAGGCTGGGGGCATGGCTTTCTTCGAAGACCTCGTCGGCATGGTCGTCATCGTGTTCGATGCGCAGGTCGGTCTGGGCGACGAGCAGGGACGCCGCCTGCACCAGATGCGCGTCGAAGAGTTCTTCGGCCTCCTGGCGGGCCTCCATCCAGGTGACGGCCGCCGCCCCCAGCCAGAGCAGGCCCACCAGCAGGCAGGCGCGCAGGGCGATGCGGAACTTGAGGGAGGTGCGTCGCGCCATGCCTTAGCGCTTGCGCACCAGGTAACCGACGCCGCGGATATTACGGATCAGTTCCTTGCCCAGTTTGCGACGCAAATGGTGGATATAGACCTCGACCGTATTGCTGCCCGTCTCGTCGTTCCAGGTGTAGAGGCGCTCTTCGAGTTGGCTGCGGGACAGCACCCGGCCGGCGTTGAGCATGAGGGCATGCAACAAGGCAAACTCCTTGGCGGACAGTTCGACCCCTGCGCCATCGACGCAAACCGTGTGGGCTGCCGGGTCGAGTCGAACCCCGCACGCTTCGAGCACCGGCGCCGACTGGCCTTCGGAGCGTCGGACGAGAGCCCGCAGGCGGGCACCGAGTTCCCCCATGTCGAAGGGTTTGAGGCAGTAGTCGTCGGCACCGCTGTCCAGGCCCAGGATGCGATCCTCCACCGCGTCCCGGGCGGTGAGGATGAGCACCGGCAGGCGGCATCCGCGGGCGCGCAGTCCCCGCAGGACGCTCAGCCCATCCCGGCGGGGCAAGCCAAGATCGAGCACCAGGGCGTCGAAATTGGCCGCCAGATCCCCAGCCAGGGCGTTCTCCGCCGCCACTCCGTCACTGACCCAATCCGCGGCGAAGCCCGCCTGGGTCATGCCCACCTGCAAGGCATCCCCCAGGAGCGGGTCGTCCTCGACGATCAGCAGACGCATCTCCGCCGCACCTTTCAATCCTGCCCGGAATGATGTCGCGATTCGACACGAACGCCAGTTGCGGCACCCGCGAGGCCATCCGCGGACCCCAGCAGCCGATCACCGCCCCAATAAGCGAGGACGGCAAGCAGGAGCAGGACGCCGATGGCCCGGTGCCCGGTGGCGATGCCCTGCCCCGCGGCGCCCCGCTTCTTGCCGGTCAGCATGGCCTTGGCCAGATTTTCGCGATGCAGCGCGCTGCTCAACCCCACTCCCAGGATATGGACGACGACCACGGCCAGCATGGTGCCGGAAACCGCTTCATGAAATTCTTCGAGCCATTCTCCGCCCATCTCCTGATACGTGGCAAACCCGCTCGCCACGGTCGCCAGACCAAGGGCCAGGAGGAGGAAGATGGCCAGCGCTCCGGCGGGATTGTGCCCAAGGTAGTGCTTGGGTTTCCCGGCCAGGAGTGACTTGAGGTAAGCCGCCAGCCGGGCCGGCGAGAACAGGAAGGACGAGAAGCGGGCGTAGCGGGTGCCGATGAGGCCCCACACCAGACGGAATCCGATCAATCCCGCCACCGTGGTGCCCAACATGACATGAAGGTCACGCAGGCGCTCGGATTCCGACGTGAGATAGGCTCCGGCGAAAGACAGCGCCATCAGCCAGTGGAATACCCGGGTCGGAATATCCCAGACCCGAACGCTCACCGCGGGGGGATTTTCGGTCTGCGCGGGGGCGTGCCCCACGGCGGCGTTGAAGGAAGTCGTATTCATGATGTCTCCTCAGGATTGGCGGGGAAGACGAATTTCGCCTTCCCGGTAGCTGCCATCGGCCGCGCCTCTGTGGCAGGCGCCGCAGTTGGCAGGGCTTTTCACCGCCGGCGATCGCCAGACCGCGGCACTCAGCCCGTCGTGGCCGTCCCGGTGCTCGCGCAGGAACCACGCGCTTTGGGTAATGCGGGGCGATGAGGCAGGGGTTTCGCGGGTGTCCGGCTGCCCGGCGTTGGCCGCCAGATAGGCGGCGATCTGCGCCGATTTCCCGGACTCCAGGCTGGCGTCGCTCCCGAAGTGCTTGTCCAGGCCGGACATGAGCAAGCGCCAGGAACGCGCGGAAAGCATCTGCGGCGGATAGGGGACGTGGCAGCTTCCACATTCCTCACGGTATTCCTTGCTCAGGGGAAGGCTGCGTCGCTCGTCGCCGCTGGCGACGGGCGCAGCGAACATCGGCAGCAAGGCGCACAGATGGAAGAAAGTCGCTTTCATGGATTTTCCTCATCAGGGCCTGACGGCGACGAGGTAAGCCAGGACGTCGCTCTTCTCGCGGGGACTGCAGGCGCGCCCCAGGACATCGTTGCAATTGCGCTTGAACCACTTCTCCACCTTCTCCGCCCGGGTAAAGCGGGCCGTGTTGGCCGCGGGCGCCAGGGGATCGATGGCCTTGGCCGTCGTGGCGTGCTTGCCTGGCCCCGCCGGGTTGTCGGTATGGCAGGTGGAGCAACTCCAGTCCTTGACCCCGACCTGGCGGAAGAACTGCTCTCCGCGCCGGGGCGACGCGGCGTAGGCGGGTTCGGCTTGCCGCGCCTCGGCCTCGTAGCGGTTCAAAAATTCGCCGGGGGTCTCCGCCATGGCGATGGGCGTCAGGGGAAGGCTTGCAGTCAGAAACAGAAACAGAGGGAATTTCATCGCGTCCTCCAGAGGGTGGGTACGGACGCCAGCATAGGGAGCGGAACTTAAAGCCCAGTGAATTCCATTGTCCTGAATCGGCCTGATTGGAACCCAGCCCCACCAGCGGCGCCCAATGCCCTTCGCCCACGCGCCGTGCTTGCGCGCCCCCCATTGCGTGACATCCAGATCGGGGATTTCGCGCGTTCGCGTTCCGCCAACTTCGCGATGTCTTGATTTTGCGCAAGGTTTTCTATGAGGAAAGGCATAATTTTCAGGCGTCGATAGCGTTTCGGGAACCCAGCCCATGGATCTATCCACGCAAGGCCGCCTGTGCGAAAAAGCGCCCGCAGGAAGCGCTGGCTCCGTCGACTTCAGCGACTGGGCGGTGTTGTGGGCCAACGAGGAGATGCATCGACTGTTCGGGTACGCGGCGACCGAACTCATCGACCGACCCAGCCGCGCGCTCTTTGCCGACCAGGCCAGTTTCGAGCGCTTCTGGCAGGACGTCCTGCACCAGATCGGCACGCGAAACTACTTCAAGGGGCCGGTCATGCACCGGCGCAAGGACGGCGGTCTCGAACGCTTCGAAGTCGGCGTCACGCCGGTCGAGGGCGTGGCCAACGCTTACCTGGCATCCTTCGACCTCGCACGGCCGGCGCAGGAAAGACGCCGCAATCTGGCTGACCAGTTGCAAGTTCTCGCCGCCATCAGCGATGGGGTCGTCGTCTACTCCGACGCAGGCCGGATCGTGTACACCAATGGCGCTGCCGACGCCCTGTTCGGTTACGGAGCCAATGAACTGCTCGGTCAAGAGGTCTCCCACCTGAACGGCGATGACTCGCCCGAGGCGGAAGAGCGCGCCCGGGCCGTGCGCTGCGCCCTGGGCGACCAGGGGATCTGGCAGGGCGACAGCGTCGCTCGACGCCGGGACGGGAGCCGTTTCTGGATCAATTCCACCATTTCCGGCCACAGTTTCCCGGGGTTGGAGCGCCTGTGGATCGCCGTGGTACGCGACATCACGTCGCGCAAGGCCCTGGAAGACGAGCTCAAGCGCAGCAAGGAACAATTGGAACTGGCGATGCGGGGTTCATCGTCCGGCATGTGGTCGGTGGACATGCTGGGGGGCGACATGGTGTGCGATGGCCGGGTATTCGAAATCTTCGGTCTCGATCCCGCCGGGGCGACCATGAGCCGGGAACGCTGGGTCAGCGCCATCCACCCGGACGACCTGAATTTCGCCACTGCGGTCTTCCGCCAGCACCTCAAGGGCGAAACGCCGATCTTCCAGATCGAACACCGCGTGCGCCACACGGAAGGTCACTGGGTCTGGATTCTGACCAGCGGCAAGGTCATGGAGCGCACCGAGTCAGGCTGGGCAACGCGCGTCATCGGTACTTGCCAGGACATCAGCCTCCAGAAGCGCCTGAGCCAGGAAACGGAAAATCTCCTGATCCGCCTGCAGTCGGTCATCAAGTCCGTCAGCCTCGCCACGCCGGCGGGGCCGCACGCCATCCCCGGCACGTCCGCCGCCGGCAGCCTTACGCGGAGGGAGATGACCGTGCTCACCCTGATCGCCGAAGGCCTCACCTCGACCCAGATCGCCGAGCGCATGCACCTGTCCCCGGGCACCATAGGGTCCCATCGGCGCAATCTGATGGCCAAGCTCGACCTGCACAGCACCGCCGAAGTGACCCGCTTTGCCATGGAACACGGGCTGCTCGCGCGTTAGCCGCAGCCTGCGCGCACGCGCCCTCCTCGAAGACATCCTCTCTCCAGGCTCGAGAGGGGACCTTGCGCACCGTGAAATTGCCCTGAAGAGGAGAGAAAATTACCGCATCCATGCGATGCCGGCGGTCTGGTCACCTCCCTACAATACGCGGTCCTGACCCCGCAGCCCTGAATTCAAAATGAGTCATCATAACGATGCCGCCTGCAGCCTGGAGCGACACCTGGTCGAATCTTCAGCGCAGTCCGACGGAAAAGCACAGTTCGCCGCAACCTTTCTCGCGATCCTGGATTATTTCTCCAAGCCGGCCGGCGGCCTGCGCTGGCCCGATAACCACGAAATCAAGGTCCTCTCAGAGCTCTACGAGCCCGGTACCATCGACCTTGCGAACCTGCGCAACACCTGCACCTCCTGCTCTCCCAACGCGCCCTGCATGGTGGCCCGCGCCCTGGAACTGTGCTCCCATGTCCGGGGTGAGGGGCCTTCCCGGCTGAGCATCTGACACGACCGGCCGCCGCTCTCGAAGCGAAGGTCTGCCCGTCGGTCCACAAGCTCGGAGGGGTCTTGGGCCTGTTCTCAGCCTGGTTGAGAGCAGGCCCAAGACGTCGGCTCGCCTGGGCCCCGAGGGCGGAACCCCAGGGTTCAGCAATCCCAACTGCTTCCGGAGAAGGCGGGCCATACGGTGGCTCCCCGGCCTGACCGCTTTTAGCGACCCGCCCGGGAGCCCGAGTAGCGCAAGGGACCGGGCAACGCCCGGCGTCGACCCTGGGGGCGCCTTCTCTTTGGTGACTTTCTCTTGGCGAGACAAGCGAAAGTCACACGCCCTCAAGGCGGAACCCCCAGGTTCAGCAATCCCATCTGCCCCAGGGAGCAACCGGACACGCCAAGATTCCCGCTGCCGGTGCTATCGTGGAGACCCTTCAAGAAAGCCATCCCCATGAAAATCTGGGTCGACGCCGACGCCTGCCCCGTCGTCATCAAGGAAATCCTCTACCGCGCCGCCCAGCGCACCCAGATCTCCCTCACCCTGGTGGCCAACCAGATGCTGCGCGTGCCTCCGTCACCGTGGATCAAGGCCCTGCAGGTGCCCGGGGGCTTCGATGTGGCGGATCAGCGCATCGTCGCAGAGGCCCAGGCGGGCGATCTGGTCATCAGCGCCGACATCCCCCTTGCCGCCCAGGTCATCGCCAAGGGCGCCAGCGTCATCGATCCCCGCGGCGAATTGCTGACCGAAGCTAACATCCAGGAGCGCCTCACCATGCGCAATTTCATGGACACCCTGCGCAGCAGCGGTGTCGAAACCGGCGGCCCGGCGGCGCTCTCCAGCGCAGATCGCCAGGCCTTCGCCAACCGGTTGGATCGCTGGCTGACCAAGCGGGGATAGCCTCTCAGGACGGATCCACCATCTCCCCCACCCGATGCAGGGCCGCCAGGACCACCCGGGTGGCCAGAATGTAGGCGCCATACTTGACCAGCTTGCCGGCAAACAGCGCGGCGCCTATGGCGAGCGGGTTGAGGTCTCCCAGGGCGGAAACCAGCAGGGCGGGCATCTGAGGAAGCGGCAGGGCGGCGATGGCGGCCAGGGCCAGAGGACCGTGCTGCTCGATCCAGTAGGCCGATCGCTCCCAGAATTCATGGGCACGCGCCCCGGGGAAAACACTATCCACGAGACCCAGCCCCAGGGTTTCGACCAGCAGGGCCGTGACCATGCCCCCCAGGGCCGCGCCCACGCAGGCAGCGAGATAGCTTGAGCGCCAACGCTCCGGTGCAAAGACGACGGCAGCGATGATGACCGGTCCATAGGGATAGAGTCCGGTGGCTGCAGAAACGGCGGCCAGGAGGGCGACGGCCAGCGGGTAGGCTCGGGAGTGCCGCGCCCGGTAGAGCATCTTTCCCAGGCGGGAGGCTTCGCCCTCCTGGCGACCGTGGCGGTGAAAATGGGCCACCAGGGCCGCGATGCCGCTGGCTTCGGCGGCGCGGTGCACCCAGCGGGCCAGGGGTCCGTTCATCCTCGAATGATCCCGCGCACCCATGCCCGCCGGGGCGTCAATCCCCGTCCGGCAGGCCGGCCTTCAGGCCCGCGGCGCCGGCCCTGACCGTGACCAGCCAGGCGCCCGCCTGGGGCAGGACATGCTCGCCGTAGAAGCGGGCTCCGGCGATGCGGGCGCGCAGCGGGCCAGCCTCTCCCGCCCCGGCAGCCAGCCGGGCCGCAGCCGCCAGGGCGCCGCGGGCCAGCTGCCAGCCCCCGGCGACGGTCACTGCAAGATTGAGGTAGGGCACCGCGGCGGCGAGGCTTCCTGCTCCGTCATCCTTGGTACCGGCCAGCAGGTGTTCGCTGGCGGCGGTCCAGGCGGCGAGGCCTTCCTGCAAGCGCAGGGCCAGGACCTGCAGGTCGCCCTGCTGCGCCGCCTCCAATTCCCCGACCGTCGCGGCGATGCGTGCAAACAGCCCGCGGGCGGTGGCACCGCCATCGCGCAGCAGTTTCCTGAACACCAGATCGTTGGCCTGGATGCCGGTGGTGCCTTCGTAGAGGGGGGTGATGCGCGCATCACGATAAAACTGGGCGACACCGGTTTCTTCCATGTAGCCGGTGCCGCCATGGACCTGGATGGCCAGGGAGGCGACCTCGACCCCGGTTTCCGTGCCGCCGGCCTTGACCATGGGCGTGAGGAATTCCGCCAGGGCCAGGGCTTCGGCACGCTGCCCGGGTTCGGGATGGGCGCGGGCCCGGTCCATGAGGCCGTAGGCGAGGTAGCACAGGGCCCGCATGGCCTGCACCCGGGTCTGCATGAGGAGAAGCATGCGCCTCACGTCCGGGTGGCGATCCAGGGGCACCGGCCCTTCGCCGGTGAGGGCATCGCGGCCCTGCAGCCGTTGCCGGGCGTAGGCCCGGGCGGCCTGCCAGGCCCGTTCCCCGAGGGCAACCCCCTGCAGACCGACGCCCAGGCGGGCCTCGTTCATCATCACGAACATGGTTTCCAGGCCCCGGTGCGCTTCGCCCACCAGGCTGCCCAGGGCGCCTTCCCCGTCGCCGTAGGCCATGACGCAGGTGGGGCTGGCGTGGATTCCCAGTTTGTGTTCCAGGGAGAGGCAGCGCAGGTCGTTCTTCCGCCCGTCGGGGAGCACCTTGGGGACGAGGAAGAGGGAAATGCCCTTCACCCCCGGCGGCGCGTCCGGCAGGCGAGCGAGGACCAAATGCACGATATTGTCGGCGAGGTCGTGCTCGCCGTAGGTGATGAATATCTTTTGCCCGAAGAGGCGGTAGCGGCCGGCACCATCGGGCTCGGCGCGGCAGCGGATGAGGGCCAGATCCGAACCAGCCTGGGGTTCGGTGAGATTCATGGTACCGGCCCAGGCGCCGCTGACCATTTTTTCCACATAGGCGGCCTTGAGCGCCGCGTCCGCCCCCAGCAGCAGGGCGTCCACCGCCCCGGTGGTGAGCAGGGGCGCCAGGGAGAAGGCCAGGTTGGCCGAACAGAGCATTTCCTTCACCGCCACGGCCAGGCTGGCCGGCAAGCCCTGGCCACCGTACTCCGGCGGGCAGGCGATGCCGTTCCAGCCGCCGGCGCAGAAGGCGCGGTAGGCTTCCCGCCAGCCCGGCGGCGTCGTGACCCGGCCCGCCTCCAGGCGGCAGCCTTCCCGGTCGCCGACGTGATTCAGGGGCAGCAGGACTTCCTCAGCGAAGCGGGCCGCCTCGGTCAGGACCGCCTCGGCCAGGTCGGGCGTGACCTCGGCCCAAGCGGGGCACTGGGCGCCGAGTTCGGCAAAGCCCGCCAGTTCGTCCATGACGAAGCGCATTTCGGCCAGCGGAGCGCGGTAGGCGGTCATGGCGACAGGCGGTTCAGGGCTACCCGGGCGGCAGCGTATTCGCGGGCCAGACGCGCGACCAGGTCGGCGGTGGGGGGAAGATCGTCGATGGCGCCCACCCCCTGGCCCGCGCCCCAGATGTCCTTCCAGACCTTGGCGGTGGTCGCGGCGGCGAGATCGAGCGGCGGGCTCTCCGCGGAGGGCAGATGCTCCGGATCGAAGCCGGCGGCGACGATGCTGGCCCGCAGATAATTGCCCGCCACCCCAGAAAAATAGGGCGTATAGACGATGTCCGCCGCCGTGGAATCGACCAGACAGGCCTTGTAGGCGTCGCTCGCCCGGGCCTCCCGGGTAGCGATGAAGCGGGTGCCGATATAGGCGAAATCAGCCCCCAGAGCCAGGGCCGCCAGGATGCCGCGGCCGGTGGCGATGGCGCCGGAAAGAGCGATGGGCCCGTCGTAGAAGCGGCGCACCTCCGCCATCAGGGCGAAGGGACTCAGGGTGCCGCCGTGGCCTCCGGCGCCGGCGCAGACCAGGATCAGCCCATCGACGCCGGCTTCCAGGGCCTTCTCCGCATGGCGCACGCTGATGACGTCGTGGAAGACCAGGCCCCCGTAGCCGTGCACTGCCGGCACCACTTCCCCCGGCGCCCGCAGGCTGGTGATGACCAGGGGAACCCGGTGCCGCACACAGACTTCCAGATCGTGCTCAAGACGGGGATTGCTGCGATGGACGATCTGATTCACCGCGTAGGCTGCGGCCCCCGGGCAGGCGGCGAGTTCGGCCTCGATGCGCTCGATCCAGCGTTCCAACTCCCCGGGCGGCCGGGCGTTGAGGGCGGGAAAGGCGCCGATGACCCCGGCCTTGCACTGGGCGATGACCAGTTCCGGCGTCGAGACGATGAACAGGGGCGCCCCGATCACCGGCAGGGCCAGGCCCCGGCGCAGGGATTCGGGGACGGCCATCGAGGTCTAAGCACCTTCCTTGAGGGCCCGGCGCAGAATCTTGCCGACATTGGTGCGCGGCAGGTCGTCGCGGAATTCCACCTGGCGCGGCACCTTGTAGCCGGTGAGTTCCTGGCGGCAGTGTTCGATGAGGGCCTCGGCGGTGAGGGCGGGATCCTTTTTTACCACGAAGATCTTCACCGCCTCGCCGGAACGATCATCGGCAACGCCAATGGCCGCCACGTCCCGCACGCCCGGGTGGCGGGCCACCGCCTCCTCGACCTCGTTGGGATAGACGTTGAATCCCGACACCAGGATCATGTCTTTCTTGCGATCGACCAGGAAGACGAATCCGCCGGCATCGACATAGCCCATGTCGCCGGTGCGCAGGAATCCGTCGGGGGTCATCACCTGGGCCGTTTCTTCCGGCCGCTGCCAGTACCCTTTCATCACCTGGGGCCCGCGGATGCAGATTTCGCCCACCTGGCCCCGCTCCACCTCGTGGCCGGCGTCGTCGCGGATCGATACCTCGGTCGAAGGAATGGGCAGGCCGATGGAACCGTTGAAACCATCGAGATCGAGCGGGTTGATGGTGGCCGCCGGCGAGGTCTCGGTGAGGCCGTAGGCCTGGAGCAGCGGGCCGCCGGTGATGGCTTTCCAGCGATCCGCCACCGCGCCCTGCACCGCCATGCCGCCCCCCAGGGTGATGCGCATGGGGGAAAAATCGAGCTTGGCGAAATCGGGATCGTTGAGCAGGGCGTTGAACAGGGTATTGACCCCGGTGGCCACCGAAACCGGATAGCGCCGCCATTCCTTGATGAAGCCCGGGATGTCCCGCGGGTTGGCGATGAGCAGATTGCGCGCCCCGACCATGATGAAGGTGAGGCAGTTCGCCGTGAGGGCGAAGATATGATAGAGAGGAAGCGCCGTGACGATGCATTCCTGGCCGTCGCGGATCACCGGCCTGATCCAGGCGTGGGCTTGCAGGACGTTGGCGGTGATGTTGCCGTGGGACAGCATGGCCCCCTTGGAAACCCCGGTCGTCCCCCCGGTGTATTGCAGAAAGGCCAGATCGTCGTGGCCCAGGGCCACCGGCTTCTGCCCCGCCCGGCGGCCCTCGGCCAGCGCCGCCACAAAATTCACCGCTCCGGGCAGGGACCAGGCGGGAACCAGCTTCTTCACATGGCGCACCACCAGATTCACCAGCAGCCCCTTGGGGAAGCCCAGCATCTCGCCCATGGGGGTCACGACGACGTGGCGCACGGCGGTGCGCGCGATGACCTGTTCCAGGGTATGGGCGAAATTCTCGACGATGACGATGGCCGTCGCCCCGGAATCCTTCAACTGGTGCTCCAGTTCCCGCGGCGTGTATAAGGGATTGCAATTGACCACCACGCACCCTGCCCGCAGGGCCCCCACCAGGGCCACCGGGTACTGGAGCAGATTGGGCATCATCAGCGCCACCCGGTCGCCCTTGCCCAGGCCCCGGCCCTGGAGCCAGCCGGCAAACTCCCGCGAACGGGCGTCGAGATCGGCGTAGGAAAGCTCCCGCCCCATGCTGATGAAGGCCGTCAGGTCGGCGTACTTGCGACAGGCCTCCTCGACCAGGGCCACCAGGGAGGGGCAATGATCGGTGGAAATGTCGGCGGGAATGCCCGCCGGGTAACTCTTGAGCCAGATCTTGTCCATGCCGTCCCCACCTTGTTCTTATGATTCAGACAGGAAGTTAATCCCATCCTCGGCGCCGGGCAAGCCGGGCGCGCGCTACGGGGAACGCGTGGCATGATTCGAGGCAGGAGGAGAACATGGACAAGACGACCGCACTTCAGATCCTCATCCAGAGCAAGCCGGTTCTCGCGGAACGCTTTGGCGTGAGAGAACTCGCCCTGTTCGGATCGACGGCCGGCGACCGTGCCGGCACGGCGAGCGATATCGACGTCCTCGTCACCTTCGACGGTCCAGCAAGTTCGGCCCGCTACTTCGGCGTCCAGTTCTATCTGGAGGATATTCTGGGCTGCCCCGTCGATCTGGTCACCGACAAGGCCCTGCGTCCTGAATTGCGACCTTTCGTTGAGCGCGAGGCGATCCGTGTCTGATTCTCCGGCACGGGAGTGGCAGTTCTATATCGACGACATGCTGGAAACTGCGCGCAAGGTACTGCTTTACACCGACGACCTCGACCAGGCGAAGTTCGTTTCCAGTGGACTCAACGATGACGCCTCCGTGCGCAATCTCGAAATCATGGACGAGCCGGAAAGCCATGTTCCGGAGGAGGTCCGCCGCCATCACCGTCACATCCCCTGGCGCCAGATCGTGGCCACCCGCAATCGCCTGATCCACGGCGACCTGGGAATCGACAACGACACGCTCTGGAGCATCGTTCGCGATGACATTCCGCTCCTGGCCGGATCGCTGGCAGGACTGAAGGCAGGCCTGAGGTAGAAAGGAAGTCCCTCAATCCCCTGGCAAACGCATCGCGAGGGTTTCGGGCGGCTACAGCCGCTCGAACACCCCCGCCGCCCCCATCCCCGTGCCGATGCACATCGTGACCATGCCGTAGCGGCCGCCGCTGCGCTTCAAGCCGTGTACCAGGGTGGCGGTGCGGATGGCGCCGGTGGCGCCCAGGGGGTGCCCCAGGGCAATGGCGCCCCCCAGGGGATTGACCCGGGCCGGGTCCAGGCCCAGCTCGCCGATGACGGCGAGGGCCTGGGCGGCGAAGGCTTCGTTGAGTTCGATCCAGTCCAGGTCGGCGAGGCGGATGCCGGCCCGGGCCAGCGCCGGCGGCACCGCCGCCACCGGACCGATGCCCATGATCTCCGGCGCCACGCCGGCAACGGCGTACGCCGCAAAGCGGGCCAGGGGATCGACCTTCAGTTCCTTGAGCAGGCGCCCTGAAACGAGGAGCACCGCCGCAGCGCCGTCGGACATCTGGGACGAATTGCCGGCGGTGACCGAACCCCGGGCGTGGAAGGCCGGCTTCAGTCGGGCCAGGGATTCCGGGGTGCAGTCGGCGCGGGGGCCCTCGTCGCGGTCGGCGGTGGCGGTCGTGAGCCGGATTTCCCCGCTGGCCAGATCCGGCTGGCGGTGGACCAGTTCCGCCGGCGTCGTCTCGGCCCGGAAGTGCCCGGCGGCGATCGCCGCGACGGCCCGGCGGTGGGATTCGACGGCGAAGGCGTCCTGGGCCTCCCGGCCGATGTTCCAGCGGTGGGCCAGCTTTTCAGCGGTGAGCCCCATGCCGTAGGCGATGGCGCGGTTCTCGTCATGGGCGAAGACGGCGGGGTTGATGGCGGTCTTGTTGCCGGTGATCTGCGGCATGGCGCTCATGGATTCGGTGCCCGCCGCAATGACCGCGTCGGCCTCCCCCAGGCGGATGCGGGCCGCCGCATCCGCCACCGCCTGGAGGCCGGAAGCACAGAAGCGGTTGATGGTCATGCCCGGCACGCTGTGGGGCAGCCCGGCCAGCAGGAGCCCGATGCGGGCGACGTTCATGCCCTGCTCCGCCTCGGGCATGGCGCAACCGACGATCACGTCGGCCACCCGGGCCGGGTCCAGCGTCGGCACCTGGGCCAGCAGTGCCCGCAGCGCCTGGGCCAGCAGATCGTCCGGCCGGGTGCTGGCGTAAAGCCCGTTCTTCTTGCCCACCGGCAGCCGGGTCGCGGCAAGGATGTAGGCGTCCTGGAGCGTGTGCGTCATGGCAATTCCTTTTTGTGGGAGGGGGAAGGAGGAAGGGCTTCGCCCCTCCCTCCTCACCCCTCACTAATTCCTGAGCGGTTTCCCGGTGTCGACCATGTGCTGGATGCGGGCCTGGCTTTCCGGGGTCTTGAGGAGTTCCATGAAGAGACGGCGCTCCACGGTGAGCAGCCATTCCTCGTCCACCCGGCTCCCCGTATCCACCTCGCCGCCGCACAGGGCCACTGCCGCGGCCCGGGCGACGCGGGCGTCGTGGGGCGAAATCTGCCCCCCCTCCAGCATGTTGAGGAGCACCATCTCGAAGGTGGCGATGCCGCCGCGCCCCGCCACCGGAACGTCCCGCCCGGGCATCGGGGGAGTGTAGCCGGCCCGGGCGAGGGCCCGCGCTTCGCCCAGGGCGACGAAGAGCAGTTCCCGGGCGTTGAAGACCACGGGGTCGGCTTCCCGGGCGAAGCCCAGTTCGATCGCCTCCCGGCCGCTGCCCGCCACCTTGGCCATGGCGATGGTGGTGAAGACGTTCTGCAGGAAGGGGAAGACTTCCCCGGGGGTCGCGGTCTGGCGCGCCAGGGCCGCGGCGCGCAGGGCGAATTCCTTGCTGCCGCCACCGGCGGGGATGACGCCCACGCCGGCCTCCACCAGGCCCACGTAGCTTTCCAGGGCCAGCACCCGCCGGGCGGCGTGCATGAGGAATTCGCAGCCTCCCCCCAGGGCGAGGCCCTGCACAGCGGCCACCACCGGCACCTGGGCGAATTTGATGGCCTGGGAGGTCCGCTGGAATTTCTCCACTCCGGCTTCCAGGAGGGCGAATTCCCCCGCGGCCACGGACTGGGCCACCTGTTTGAGGTTGGCCCCCACGGCAAAGGGCGCCTCGTGCCAGAGCACCAGGCCGTCGAGATCCCGCTCCGCCAGGGCAATGGCGCTCTGGACGCCGGCGATGACTTCGGCCCCCAGGGTATGCATGTGGGTCTTCACCGACAGGATGCCGATGCCGGCATCCTGCTGCGGCAGCCGCCAGAGACGGACACCGGGGTTCTCGTAAAGCGTCTCGCCTGCTTCTTCAGGGGTCGGCAGCCCTTCGCCGACCAGCGCTTCCGGGAACACCTGCCGGCCATAGACCGGCAAGGTCGAGCGGGCCACCGCGGCCCGCCGGCGGGGGGACCAGGAGCCGCCGGGGCCATGGACGCCGCTGCGGCCGTCGAAGACCCAGGCCGGCAACGGGGTGCTGCCCAGGGCGCGGCCGCCGGCGACGTCGTCCGCCACCGCCCGGGCCACCTCCAGCCAGCCGGCGGCCTGCCAGATCTCGAAGACCCCCTGGCTCCAGCCGAAGCCCCAGCGCAGGGCGAGGTCCACGTCGCGGGCGTTGTCGGCGAAGTGCTCCAGTTGCACCGCCGCGTAGTGGAAAACGTCACGGAAGATGGCCCACAGGAAGCGCGCCTGGGGATGGGGGCTCTGGCGCAGACCGGCGAAGCGCGCCGCCGGGTCGGGGAGCGCCAGGAGGGCCGCCACCTCGTCGGCCACGGCGCCGGCCGAGGGGCGATGGGCGCCGCTTTGCGGGTCGAGGACGGTGATCTCGCGGCCCGCCTTGCGGTAGATGCCGCCCCCACTCTTCTGGCCCAGGGAGCCGGCGGCGATGAGGGCCTCCAGCCAGGCCGGCACCCGGAAGTGCTCGTGCCAGGGGTCGTCGGGCAGGGTGGCGCCCATGGTGCGGATGGCGTGGCCCACCACGTCCAGGCCCACCACGTCGGCGGTGCGGTAGGTGGCGCTCTTGGGCCGGCCGATGGCCGGTCCGGTGAGGGCATCGACCGTATCGAATCCCAGACCGCTGGCGGCGGTATGGTGCATCACCGCCAGCATGGAAAAGACGCCGATGCGGTTGGCGACGAAATTGGGCGTATCGAGGCCACGCACCACCCCCTTGCCCAGGCGACTCACCAGCCAGCTTTCCAGGGCGTCCAGGGTGGAGGTGTCGGTCTCGCTGGCGGGAACGATTTCCACCAGCGCCATGTAGCGCGGGGGGTTGAAGAAGTGGATGCCGCAGAAGGCCCTTCGGGCCGCCTCGGGCAGCGCCTGGGCCAGGGCCTCGATGGACAGGCCCGAGGTATTGGAGGCCACGACGGCCCCGGGGGCCAGGTGAGGGGCGATGCGGCCATAGAGCTCGCGCTTCCAGTCGAGGCGTTCGGCGATGGCCTCGATGACCAGATCACATCCTTGCAGCCGGGGAAGGTCGTCGTCGTACTGGGCCGGCTCGATCAGGCCCAGGCGATCCCGGGCCGCCAGGGGCGCCGGTTGCAGGGTCTTGAGGCCGGCCAGGGCCTTGCGGGGGATGCGCTGGCGATCCTCCGGCGGACCCGGCAGGTCGTAGAGGAGCACCGGCACGCCGGCGTTGGCGAGGTGGGCGGCAATCTGCGCCCCCATGACCCCGGCGCCGAGGACGGCGGCTTTCCTGACCGTGAGTTTCATCTTTCCTTGCTCCTTTGCTGCTCCAGGTTGAGCGGTCCCCCCGTGTAGGGCGCGAAGCCCGTCCCGAAGATGACTCCGGCGTCGGCCAGATCGGCATCGGCCACCACGCCCTCGCGTACCAGTTGCCCCGTCCGCGCGATGAGGGGCTCCAGCAGGCGCTCGGCAATGCCGGCCGGCGCTCTTCCCGGGCGTCCCTTGCTCGCCCCGTCCGCCGTCCAGGCATAGAAGCCGCGCCCGCTCTTCTTGCCCAGATCCCCCCGGGCGACGCGCTCGGCGAGGCCCCGGGGCGCCTCGCCCGCGACGAGCTGCCGCCCGGCAGCCAGAACGATGTCCAGGCCGACCGTATCGGCCAGTTCCACCGGCCCCAGGGGCATGCCGAAGGCGACCAGGGCCGCGTCCAGGGCGGCGGGATCGACGCCCTCATCGACGGCGAGCAGCGCCTCCCTCAGATAGGGCGCCAGAACGGCGTTGACGAGAAAGCCGGGGGCGCTGGCCACCGGCAAGGGCAATTTGTCGATCTGGCGCACGAAGGCACAGGCGGCGGACACCGCCTCCTGGTCGGTCCCCGAAGCCCGCACCACCTCCACCAGGGGCATCTGCGCCACCGGATTGAAGAAATGGATGCCCACCAGGCGCCGGGGCCGGGCGAGATCAGGGCAAATGGCCTCCAGGCGCAGGCTGGAGGTATTGGTCGCCAGGAGCGCGCCCGGCTTGAGGCGGGCTTCCAGCCGGGCCAGCAGCGCCCGCTTGACGGCGGCGTCCTCGAACACCGCTTCGATGACGACGTCGGCCAGGGCCACGCCCGCGCCCGTCGGATCCGGCACCAGGCGGTCCCGGGCATCGCGCCGGGCCAGGGGATCGCGCAGCCTGCGGGCAAAGAGCGCCTCCGCCCGGGCGAGAGCCGGGGCGATGCGCTCCAGGCCCCGGTCTTCCAGGCTCACCGTGAGGCCGCTCAGGGCGCACCAGGCGGCGATGTCGCCCCCCATGACGCCTGCCCCCACCACATGCACCCGCCGGGCCCGGAAGGAAGAATCCTTGCCGAAGGCCTTGAGGCGCTCCTGCAGGCCATACACCCGCAGCAGGTTGTGGGCGGTGGGCGAAGCGACGATGCGCTCGACGATGGCGGGAGCGGCCAGGGGATTGCCCCCGTGACGCTGCCACAGTTCGAGGATGGCGTAGGGCGCCGGATAGTGTTCGGGCCGCGCCTTCTGCGCCAACTGGCGACGGGCGCCGGCCGCCGCCAGGGCCTTCAGCGGGCCGTTGAGCAGCCGCTGTCCCAGGGCCAGTGGCCGCGGGCCGCGGCTTGAGAGCAACCCCTGCCGCACAGCGGCCTCCTGTACCCGGGGAGCGACGCATTCGTCCGCCAGGCCGATCTGCCGCGCCCGCCGGGCGTCCACACTGCGGCCGCTGAGCATGAGGTCCAGGGCCACGGCGGGCCCGACGCGCCTCGGCAGCCGGGCCATGCCGCCCCAGCCGGGGAAGATGCCCAGCAGGACTTCCGGCAGCCCCAGGCGAGTGGCGGGCTCGTCCACAACCAGGAGGGTGCGGCAGGCCAGGGCGAGTTCCAGCCCGCCCCCCAGGCAGTGACCCCGTACCAGCGCGAGCGTCGGATAGGGCACGCCAGCCAGCCGCTCGAAGAGCCGCCAGCCCCGCTCGACCAGGGTGAGCGCCTGGGAAGCGGAATCCAGCCCGGCGAACTCGTCGATATCGGCCCCGGCGACGAAGCCTGCCTCCTTGCCGGAGCGGATGACCAGGCCGGCCGGGACTTCCCGTTCGCAGTGGTCGAGGATGAGGCCCAGTTCCTCCAGCACTTCCCGTGACAGGGCGTTGGTCGCGGCGCCGGCCCGGTCCAGGATGGCGCTGGCGAGGCCCTCCCCGTCCCGCTCGAAGCGCCAGTGTCGCAGGGGGGTATTCATGGTCGGCATCAGAGCGTCTCGACCAGGGCGGCGCCGCCCATGCCGCCTCCGATGCACAGGGTGGCGACGCCCCGGCGGCCGCCCCGGCGGCGCAGGACGTGCAGCAGGTGGAGGACGATGCGCGCCCCGGAGGCCCCCACCGGATGACCCAGGGCGATGGCGCCACCATCGACGTTGAGCACCTGTTCGTCCGGGGCGCCAAAAGCCCGCTCCAGTCCGAGTTCCTCACGGCACCAGGGTTCCGAACACCAGGCCGCGAGACAGGCGAGCACCTGGGCGGCGAAGGCCTCGTTGATCTCCCAGGCATCGACCTCGGCCAGGGTGAGGTCGTTGTCGATCAGGAGCGGCGTCGCCGCGCAGACCGGTCCAAAGCCCATGGAGTCCGGTTCTAGCCCCGCCCAGCGGACATCGACCAGGCGACCCAGGGGGTCCAGCTTCCAGCGCTCGACGGCAGCTTGTGAAGCCAGCAGCAGCCAGGCGGCGCCGTCGCTGACCTGGGAGCTGTTGGCGGCGGTGATGCGACCGTGGGGCCGGTCGAAGAAAGGCCCCGGGCGCGCCATGCCGGCCGCGCTGGCATCCTCCCGCACCCCGTCGTCCTCGCCGTAAATCCGGCCTGCCGCATCCACCAGGGGAACGATTTCGGCGAAGTGGCCTGCCGCCCGCCCAGCCAAGGCCCGCTGGTGGCTGCGCAGGGCGTAGTCGTCCATGGCCTGACGACTGATGGCGAAGCGGGCCGCCAGGTTTTCCGCCGTCTGCCCCATGAGAAGGCCGACCATGGGATCGGTGAGGCCCTTGAGCAAACCCACCACCGGCGCGAACAGGGCCGCCGGCCGCAGTTTCAGGAAATGGGCGAGCCTGGCCGTCGGGGACTTGAGACCCTGCAGGGCGGCGAACCAGCGCACCATGGTGTCGCCATAGAGCAGCGGCGCCCGGGAGAGGGCGTCGACCCCGCCGGCGAGAACCAGATCGGCCCGCCCAGCGACGATATTGGCGGCGGCCGAATCGATGGCCTGCAGGCCCGAAGCGCAATTGCGCATGACCGTCCAGCCCGGCACCCGGGGTCCGCAACCCAGGCGCAGGGCCACCAGGCGGCCGATATTGGTCTCGTCCGGCGAGGGGGCGGCACAGCCCAGGATCACTTCATCGAGGTGGGCGGGCAGGAAGGGCTGTCGCAGCAGCAGCGCCCTCCCCGCCTGGACGGCGAGGTCCGCAGCGGCAAAGGGCCCAGGCCCGCCCCGGGCCTTGAGGAAGGGCGTGCGGGCACCATCGACCAGATAGACGGGTGCGGGGTAGGCCATGCCTCAGGCGGCCTCCCGCCGCCCCGGGTTGCCCGCGGCCGCGCGCCCCAGGTCGAAGGGGAAGTCGTCCACCCGCACGACCTGATCGCGCAGGGCGTTGCGCCGCCGCAGGATTTCGTATTCCGCTGCGTCGATGATCCCGGCGGCGAAGGCCGCCTGGGCGATGTCGCGCACGTTGGCCTGGGGATCGCCGGCGAAGCGACCCTGCCTTTCGGCATCGCGCACGCGGGCTTCGATGGGCTCCGCGGCGAGAGTGGCGGCCAGGGCCTGCTCGATGGCGCCCACGGGCTCCTCGTCTCCGGGGGGAAGGTAAGTTTCGGCCGTCAGGCGATCCCGGGTGGCCGAGGGTTCGATCAATAAGCGCGCCGCCTGATGCCCCAGTTCGTCGGAGGGCACCACGTAGGGGTGGCCCCAGGGGAAGATGCTGCGATGCAGGAAGCGGCCGATGAAGCGGTTGGGAAAATTGGCGATTACCCCGTCGAAGGCCTGCTGCGCCTTGTACATCGTATCCCACAGGGCCCAGTGGAGCAGCGGCGCGTCGGCCTGGGGCCGCCCGTCGTCCTCGTAGCGCTTGAGGGCGGCGGACATGAGGTACATCTCGGACAGGATGTCCCCCAGGCGGGCCGAGAGTTTTTCCCGCCGCTTGACGCTGCCGCCCAGGACGAGGAGCGAGATGTCGGAAAGAAAGGAAAAAGCCGCGGAAAAGCGCGTGAGCTGCTGGTAATAACGGCGGGCCTCGGGAGCGACCGCGGCACCCACGGCGACGAAGTGCGATCCGGTGAGCCCCAGCCAGAGCGCCCGGACGCCGTGCCGCACGGTGTAGGCGGCGTGGCTCCACAAAGCCCGGTCGAAATCGGCCAGCCCCCGCCGGGGGTCCGGATTCTGGGCGGCCTCCATTTCGGCCAGCAGGTAGGGATGGCAGCGCAGCGCCCCCTGGCCGAAGATGATGAGGCTGCGGGTGAGGATGTTGGCCCCTTCGACAGTGATGCTGATGGGCATCTGCTGATAGGCACGGCCGAGGAAATTGGACGGCCCCAGGCAGATGCCCTTGCCGCCCACCACGTCCATGCCGTCGTTGACCACCTGGCGCGCCCGTTCGGTGACGTGGTACTTGGCGATGGCCGAAACCACCGAGGGCTTTTCCCCCAGATCCACCGCCCCGGCGGTCATGCGCCGGGTGGCGTCCATGAGATAAGTGTAGGCGCCCATGCGGGTCAGGGCCTCCTCGACCCCCTCGAAGCGCCCGACAGCGGTCTTGAACTGGCTGCGTACCCGGGCATAGCCCCCCACGGCCCGTACCGTGGCCTGGGCCATGCCGGTATTGGACGAGGGCAGCGAGATCGAGCGCCCCGCCGCCAGACACTCCATGAGCATGCGCCAGCCCTGCCCGGCCATCTTCGGCCCGCCGATGATGAAATCCAGGGGCATGAAGACATCGCGACCCCGGGTCGGTCCGTTCATGAACATGGCGTTGAGGGGGAAGTGGCGACGACCAATGTCCACTCCCGGGGTGTCCCGCGGGACCAGGGCGCAGGTGATGCCCAGATCCGTGTCGCCCCCCAGCAGCCCGTCGGGGTCGAAGAGCCGGAAGGCGAGGCCCAGCAGGGTGCACACCGGCGCCAGGGTGATGTAGCGCTTGTCCCAGGTGACGCGCATGCCCAGAACCTCGCGTCCTTCCCAGGGGCCGCGGCAGACGATGGCGTAGTCGGGGATGGCGGCGGCGTCGGAACCCGCCCAGGGACTGGTGAGGGCGAAGGCTGGAATCTCCTGGCCCCGCGCGAGCCGCGGCAGGTAGTGTTCCTTCTGTGCCTCGGTGCCGTAGTGCAACAGCAGTTCGGCGGGGCCTAGGGAATTGGGCACCATGACCGACACCGCCAGAGCCGAGGAACGGGTGGACAGGCGGGTCACGACCTGGGAATGGGCGAAGGCGGAAAATTCCAGGCCACCGTAGCGCCGCGGAATGATCATGCCGAGAAAGCCCTTGTCCTTGAGGTACTGCCAGGCCTGCGGCGACAAATCCTGGCGCTCGTGGGTGACATTCCAGTCCTCGACCAGACGGCAGGCTTCATTGACCTCCCGGTCGAGGAAAGCCTGCTCGGCGGCGCTGAGGACAGGCCGCGGGTAGGCCAGGAGTTTTCCCCAGTCCGGATTGCCGCGAAAGAGTTCTCCTTCCCACCACACCGTGCCAGCTTGCAGGGCGTCGCGCTCGGTGTCGGACATCTGGGGCAGCACCTTGCGGTAGGTGGCGAAGAGACCCCGGGTCAGCAGGGTCCGGCGCAGGGGCGGCAGACCAAGCACCAGGGCGAGGCTGGCGGCAAGAAGTGTCAGGACGGTGAGCAGGGCGTTCATGACGAAGCTCCAGTGGCGTGCGGCAGGACGGAATCATCGCCCCCCGGCAGGGGTGCCCGCAGCCCGCCGAGCAGAAAGGACATGAGGCGCGGCAGCAGGCGGGTGGCGCCCTCGTCGGCATGGCTGTCCAGGTGCCAGTCGGTGACCAGGCGCAGGGTGTCGGTGCCGGCGATGGCGTAAGAGGTGGCCCCCAGCATGAAATGGAAGCGCCAGACGATCTCGGCCCGCGGTACGTCCGGCAAGGCCCGGAACAGGGCCGTCGTGAAACGCCCCATCACGACCGAATACTCGTTGGCCAGGAAGGCACGGATGAATTCCGAGGGTTCGGTGAGGGTGCGGCCGAGGAGGCGCAGAAAGACCCGCCCGCCGTGGGCCTCGTCGTCGGCCATGCGCAGCAGGGTGCCGAAGAAGGCATCGACGATCTGGGAAGGCTTCAGGGGGGCGGTGCCGGCGGCCGACTCCATGGCGTCGAGCACCCGCAGGCGCTCGTCGTTCAACCAGTCGAGGCGGCGCCGGAAGACCTCCCGCAGCAGCCCTTCCTTGGATCCGAAGTGGTAATTGACCGCGGCCAGATTGACACCCGCCCCGGCGGTGATCTGCCGCATGGACGTCCCTTCGTAGCCCTGGGCCATGAACAGGCCCTCGGCGGTGTCGAGAATGCGTTCGCGGGTGTCGCTGCTGCGGATTTCGGGCATGGATGCAGGCTCCACGACGGGTTCAGCGTGTCGGCAGCCGAGTCCGGCCACCGGATTCAAACGTTTGTTTGAATGCTAGTCCGGCCCTGCGCCAGGCGCAAGCATGACCTAACCCGAAAAGGAGTCAGTGCGCGGTGACGAGGCTCTCGTTGAGGAGCCGGGTAAAGTCGTCCCGCGTCATGGGGCGCCCGAAGAGGAAGCCCTGCATTTCCCGCGCGCCCACGCTCTTGAGGAAATTGGCCTGCAGGCTCGTCTCGACGCCTTCGGCCACCACGTGCAAGCCCAGGCCGGAGGCGATGGCAACGATGGCCCTGATGATGGTCGAATCTTCCTTGCCCTGCTCGATCTCGCGCACGAAGCACTGGTCGATCTTGATGGTATCGACGGGGAGATTACGCAGGTAGCTGAGGGAGGAATACTGGGTGCCGAAGTCGTCGATGGCGATGCGGATGCCCCGCTCGGCCAGGGCGGCGAGCCGGGCCGAGATGGTCTGCTGGTCCGAGATGAAGACGTTTTCGGTCAGCTCGATCTCGAACGCCCGATGGGAGACGCCGTGGCGGTCGAGAATGCCGACCAGGCGTTCGCCAAACTCCTCGTCGTCGAGCACCGCCGGCGAGATATTCACCGCCATGCGCGGCAGTTCCAGCCCCGTGGCCTGCCAGACCTTCAGGTCGCGGCAGGCCCGCTCGATCACCCAGTCGGTGAGGTTGGCCATGAGACCGATTTCCTCGACCACGGGCAGGAAGCCCCCCGCCGCCACCAGGCCTCGCTCGGGGTGGTGCCAGCGAATGAGCGCCTCGCAGCCGATCACCCGCCGGCTGTCGGAATCGACCTGGGGCTGGTAATAAAGATCGAACTGGTCGTGGTCGATGGCACGGCGGATTTCGTTTTCCAGGGCAAAACGGCGGCTGGAGAGTTCGCCCATGTCCGGCAGGAAGTAGCCAAAGCCGTTCTTGCCCTGGGACTTGACGTGGTACATGGCGATGTCCGCGTGGCGCACCAGGGTTTCGATATCCTCGCCGTCCCGCGGGAAAAGGGCGATGCCGATACTGGCCGTCAGGAAGACTTCCGCCCCGCCGATGAGGAAGGGTTCCGCCATGTCGGCCACCAGCTTGTGGGCGACGACTCCGGCGTCTTCCGGCGCATTGAGGCCGGTGAGCAGGACGATGAATTCGTCGCCTCCCAGCCGCGCTAGGGTGTCCATCTCCCGCAGGCTGCCCTGGAGGCGGCCGGAGACCAGCTTCAGCAGTTCGTCGCCCTTCAGGTGGCCGAAGGTGTCGTTGGCCAGCTTGAAGCGATCCAGATCGATGAAGAGCACCGCCACCTTGCTGCCACCCCGCCGCGCCTGCACCATGGCCAGCCCCAGGCGGTCGCAGAAGAGCGCCCGGTTGGGCAGCCCGGTGAGGATATCGTGGTAGGCGAGGTGGGCCAGACGATCCTCGGCGGACTTGCGCGCCGTGACGTCGCGGGCAATGCCGTACACCAGGCTGCTGAAGCCCCCGGCCAACGCGCCCCGGGGCGCTTCGAAACGGGCGGGAACCAGAACGGCGTCGAAGTGGCGCTCTTCCGATCCATCGGTATTGCGAAAGATGCGGAACTCCACATTGCGTTGGCCGGAATCGGCCCGCTCCAAGCTGTAGCGCAGCTTGTCGACGTCCTGGGGCACGATGACTGACAGGATCGACTGTCCCTGGAGTTCCCGCGGCGCATAGCCCGTGAGTTCGACGGAACGGTCGTTCACGTAGGTAAAGCGGAATTCCTCGTCGAGGGTGAAGATCAGGTCGGGGGACGCTTCCACCAGGAAGCGGTGCTGGGTCTCGGACTGCTCGAGCTGGCGGGCGATCTCCCGGTTGGTCCGTTCCAGGTGGCGGCGCTGCAACACCCGGCGCACGGCATGGAGGAGCACTTCGACTTCGTAGGGTTTGCGCAGGTAGTCGCTCGCCCCCAGACGCAATGCACCGATGGCGGACTCGACCATGGAATCGCCGCTGATGACGATCACCGCCGCCTCGAGCCGGGCGCTGCGGATCATGCCCAGCAGATCGAGGCCGTCGATGTCCCCCAGATGCAGGTCGAGCAGGATGAGATCGATGCCACCCGCCATCAGGGCCGCCAAGGCCTCCTGGCCACTCTCGCAGCCCTGGACCCCGTAACCGGCGTGGCGCAGGATGGCGCACAGGCTGTCCCGCAGGAGCGGCTCGTCGTCAACGACGAGGAGCTTCACCCCTTCCGGAGAGAAGCCGCTCACCTCATCGCCCACCGCAGGCCCTTCAGAACCCAACAAGTCGCCCCCCAACCCCGAACGGAACGCAGATGCTGCGGAGGATTGTAACCGCTAAACGGCGGCGTCTATTACTTTCCGGAGAAGGGAAGAAGAATCTGGAAACGGGTGCCCTGGGCGCTGGAGCGGCAGTTGATGAGGCCGCGCAGATCCCGCACCAGTTGCCCGACGATGGCCAGCCCGATGCCCTGGTGCTGCCCCCCCTTGGTGCTGGTGACCTGCTGGTAGAGGCGGGCGAGGATTTCCTTGGGGATTCCTGGACCGTTGTCCTCGATGGCGATTTCGGCGTGGGACGCGCCCGATCCCGACCCCCAGGGCGCCGTGGTCACGCGCACGATCCCCCCGTTCGGCATGGCCTCGATGGAATTCTTCAACAGGTTGAGGAGCAATTGCTTGACGCCATCCCCGTCGCTGGCGATGTCGGGAAGCTCGGCCGAGAGGTCGAGCCGGATGTCGATCCCCGGCCCCACGGCCAGGGAACTGCGACACAGGGAAACGATCTCGCCGATGACCTTGTTGAGATTCAGAGATGCCGCCCCACCGGATTTCGGCTTCTCCCGGCCCTGGCGCACCGAGTGGAGAATCTTGCCGATGCGGTCGATCTCGCCCCGCACCACGCCCAGTTCCGGCGGTGAGAAGGCCTTGTCGGCGCATTCGGCCTCCAGGACATGCAGATAATTGCGGATGATCGACAGGGGATTGCTGATTTCATGCACCAGGCTGTTGAGCCGCAACTCGATACCCTTGTCGCCCCCCGGGGCGCGCTGCCCGCCCTTGGCATCTTCCAGAGCCTCTGCCGCGCCGCGGCCAAAATGGGCAAGGCAGGCCAGCCTGCCCTCCAGGGCTTCGCGCTCCGCACTGCCATTGATCCTCGCCACCAGGATTCCCACCGCCCGGTGCCGAGTCGTCAGAGGAAGGACGAGAACCCCCTCGCCCCCAACCAGGCGCAGGATCTGCTCATCGATGATTTCACCCCCCCGTTGTCCAGCCAGGAGGAACGAAGGCCCCGCCGACAGGGCTGAGGCCAGCCGGGACCCGGAGTTGCGGGCAAAGGCCAACTGGGCAAGACGGTTCCCCTTGAGCCCCAGCGGACGGGCTTCGAAGCGCTCGCCAACGGCTTCGAACCACAGGGCCGGATCGACGTCGAAAAGCAGCTTGATGGCCCGGGCCAGGCCCTGAACGGCCGCTTCCGCGCCAGCGGCTGGCCCTTGGGCGGCCAGGGTCTGGTCCACCAGGAGCACGTCCTGGATGCGGGAGGCAAGCAGTGCCACTTCGTCGGCCTCGGAAACAGCCGGGCGGGGCACAACCGCAGGAACGTCGGCCGGACCCGGAAGCTGGATGCCCAGTTGCTCCGCCACCGAGACGAGCTCGATCTCGACCGCTTCGAGCAGGCCGCCCAGATCGGAAACCGCCGCCCCGGTCAGGGCGACCAGCGCGTTCTCTTCCTCGCCGGGCTCCCCGCTCCGCAGGACGGCCAGACGGTTGGCCGCCAGCACGATGCGCACCAGAGGATGCGCCGTAGCGACCCGCGCCGCGGACTCGTGGTGGTACAGCACGCTGTCGCCCAGGAAGGAGTCGAGTTCCCACTTCTCCACCAGCCAGGCTCCCACCTCGGCGTGAGTCAGCGCGAAGACCTCGGTCTCCCGGGCGCACAGCGCCTGGTTGTCCTCGTACTCATAGAAAATGCGGGTATAGGTCTCCGGGTCCGAAGCCAGAATGGCCAACTGGCCGACGTCATGCAGCAGGCCGCCCAGATAGGCCTCTTCCGGACTGGCGTCGTCGCTGCCGCGCCGGGCGAGTTCCCGGGCGATGAGAGCGGTACGCAGGGAATGTCCCCAGAAGCGCTTCAGGTCCACGTCCCGCCCGGAAGTGAAACGATTGAAGACCTGCATCACCGACTCGTTGATGACGACCGTCTTGATGGCATTCATGCCCAGGAGCGACAGGCACTGCTCCAGGGTACTGGGGCGCCCCCGCCCGTGGTAGGCGGAAGACGAGGCCAGGGCGAAGACCCGGGCCGCCATGGCTGCATCCTTGCCCACCACGCCCGCCAGATCGACGAGGGAGACGTCCTCCTTGTGGCAGAGATCGAGGAGGCGCAACAGAACCTGGGGCATGGACGGCAGGCGCGCCATGGCGAGCTTGCCGCGGAAATCCCGCGGCCCAGCGCCTGCCGCTGCGACCATGGTGCCTGCTGCCCCGCCACTCATCATGCTATCCCGCCCCGCCCCCGCAAAAACCCCTGGCAGAAATCCTCAACCGCCCGGAAATGCCCAGAATATCATAGGCCCGGGGGGATCGTACCCGCCGCTGGAGCAGCGCTGAGCACGACCGTGAATTTTGCCGCGACCGGCTCAAATCGGGGCTTTCTCCTCGTCGCCGCAACGGGAGGGTTGAAGCCCTCCGGCGTGCTAAGCTGCGCGCCTTCGTTTTCCAGCCTCCTGCCATGAGCCTGCGTCTCGCCATCAACGGCTACGGCCGCATCGGCCGCTGCTTCCTGCGCGCCCTGCACGCTTCGCCCTGCCGTCGCGACATGATCGTCGTCGCCATCAACGAGCCCGCCGATCTCGAAAGCATGGCCTACCTGACCCGCTTCGACTCGACCCACGGCCGCTTCGCCGCTCAGGTGGACCTTGCGCCCGACACCCTGCTCATCGACGGCCAGCCCATTGCGGTGAGCCACGGCCCAAGGCCGCAGGACGTGGATTGGAAGGCCCTGGGCATCGATCTCCTGGTCGAGGCTTCGGGCCGCTATGCTCACCGCGGCGAACTGGAGGCCTTCATCGCCGCCGGATGCCCCCGCCTGCTCCTTTCCCAACCGGCCCACAGCGCCGAGGATGTGGATCGCACCGTCGTCTACGGTTTCAATGAAGCCGGACTGAGCGGGCGCGAACGCATCGTTTCCGCCGCATCCTGCACCACCAATGCCGTCGTGCCGCTGCTTGCCCTGCTGGACGAGACTTTCGGCATCGAGCAGGGCCTCCTCACCACCCTGCACTCGGTCATGAACGACCAGCCCCTGGTCGACGGCTACCACCACGCGGATTTGCGCCGTACCCGTTCGGCCATGCAGTCCATGATCCCGGTGGCCACGGGACTGGCCCGGGGCGTCGAACGGCTGCTGCCCCATCTGTGCGGCCGCATCGATGCCAAGGCGATCCGCATCCCGGTACCCAACGTTTCCGCTATCGAGTTGGTGGCCCGTCTGGGCCGGCCCGCGGACCTCGCCACGGTCAATGCCTGCCTGCGGCAGGCCGCTGCGGGTTCCGGCGGGCGCATTGGCTGGACCGAGGAACCCCACGCCTCGACGGACTTCATCCACAGCCCCGAATCGGCCATCGTCGACGGCAGCCAGACCCGCCTGTGCGGCGATCGCCTGCTCAATGTGTTCATCTGGTTCGACAACGAGTGGGGATTCGCCAACCGCATGGTCGACATTGCCGCCTACTGGGGGCGCCGCCTGCCCTGACGCGCATCCTGGCAGTCGAATTCCTATCCGCGCTCCGCGACCTGGAAGAAATTTTCGATTGCGGCGGCCACACGCTCCGGCTGGTCGTGGTGCAGATTGTGGCCGCAATCGGCGATGTCCTCCCGAACCAGACGCGAGAAACACGCCAGGCGCCGGGCGAGCTCGGCTCCATCTTCGGCAAAACGCTGCGCCACGTAACCCTGCTCGGCGACGAGAAGGCGGACCGGCGCGCTGATGGCACGCCAGCACGCCATGGCGTCCGCGACCTGATAGGGAACCGGCGCCGGGTGCCGATGCCAGGGGTCGCAGGCCGGGACGATTCTTCCCTCGGGCGTCGCGCGCCCGCACTCCCGGGCCAGGAATTGGGCCCGCGCCACGCTCAGGCGGGGGTTGGAGAAACGCAGGCGCCGTGCGAGTTCCGCGCAATCCCCATAGCTCCGCAGGGCTGGCGGATCGTCCAGGGTTTCCAGCCAATGGCGGAGCCGCGTCGGCGCCTCGTCCGCACCGGCCTGGGGCAGGCCGAGAAAATCGAGCATGACCAGACCACGAACCCGCTCGGGCCGCGCGCCTGCGTAGGCCGCAGCGATGCTTGCCCCCATGCTGTGTCCCACCAGCCGTGCGGGGGAGTCCGGCGAAAAATGGCGCAGCAGAATCTCGAGGTCGGCAAAGTAATCGGCGAACCAGTAGGGTCGCCCCAGCCAGGTGCTGGCCCCGTAACCCCGCCAGTCCGGAGCGACGACGTGCCACTCGCCC
This sequence comes from Betaproteobacteria bacterium, assembly GCA_016720065.1. Lineage (NCBI taxonomy): Bacteria > Pseudomonadati > Pseudomonadota > Betaproteobacteria > Betaproteobacteria bacterium. Next base: position 1,220,257 of record JADJXY010000002.1, read on the forward strand.
TCCAGGGCCTCGACCACGAACTGGAAGGTGGGCGAGGAATCCATCCAGCCGTGCAGCATGAAAATGAGCGGCGCCCCGGGCGGCCCCCAATGGCGGACGTTGTAATGGATCGCCCCGACCGGGATGCGCTCGCTGCGGGAAACGCACTGATCAGGCTGCACGGGGATCCCGCCAAGGCTCTCAGTTGCGGCTGAACTTGCGCGCCAGTTCCTCCAGCTTTTCCTGCCGCCGGGCAGCTTCGGCCTCGTTCTTGCGGCGATCGGCAGCCTTCTTGAAGCGTTCCCGCAGTTCGGTCTCGGCCTGCTCCCGCTGTTCGGCGCTGACTTCCCCCGCCGGCGCCCCGTCCAGATCGAAGCGCTGCTCTGCCTTGGCGATGGCCTTGAGATAGGCGGTGGACGTGGTGTGCAGGCGCAGGGCGGTGCGCAGGGCGGGCGCCTCGAAATCGGGATGCCGCTCGCGCAAGACCTTGTGAATCCCGATGGCCAGGGGCAGGGTGTCGCGGAAGACGGCGTAATCGGCCCGCAGGGCATCGAGGAGCACATTGCGGCGAGGGCCGGACTTCTTTTCGGTGGCGGTCATGGGCAAGACGGGGACAGGAAGGCAAGCCGCGAGTTTAGCGGAATTCTCTCCGCGCCGAACTTCGGGCGGGCGGTCGGCCCGCTTGACCCTGCGCCGATCTTTTCCCCACAATGCAAGCGCCCATGACAACGCAAAGCCCCCCGATGCTCGCTCAAGCCCTGCCCGATTTCTCCCTCGCCGCCACCGGAGGCGGCACGTTTACCCCGGCAGCCCAGGCCGGCAAGGTCATCGTTCTCTACTTCTACCCCAAGGACAGCACGCCGGGTTGCACCACCGAAGCGCAGCAGTTCCGCGACCTGCACGAGCGCTTCGTCGCGGCCGGTGCAGTGGTTTTCGGCATTTCCCGCGACAGCCTCAAATCCCACGAGAACTTCAAGGCCAAACAGGAGCTTCCCTTCGAACTCCTGTGCGACAAGGACGAAACGGCCTCGACCCTGTTCGGGGTCATCAAGATGAAAACCCTGTACGGCAAGGCGGTACGGGGCATCGAGCGCAGTACCTTCGTTGCCGACCGCATGGGCGTGCTGCGCCGGGAATGGCGGGGGGTGAAGGTTCCCGGCCATGCCCAGGAAGTGCTCGATTTCGTGCAGACCCTCTGACCCTTTCCCAGGAAAGATTCCCCGATGCCGCGCCAGCCCGCCGCCAAGAAAGCCGCCCCCAGCAAGATTTTCGTCCTCGACACCAATGTGCTCATGCACGACCCGAGCTGCCTCTTCCGCTTCGAGGAGCACGACGTGTTCATCCCCATGATGACCCTGGAGGAACTGGACAATCACAAGAAGGGCATGTCGGAAATCGCCCGCAATGCCCGCCAGGTTTCGCGCATCCTGGACGACCTGCTGGCCAAGGGCGAGGACGCCATCGAGCACGGCATCCCCCTCTTTGAACCATCGAGCAAGCTGGCTTCGGGAAACCTCTTCCTGCAGACCGAGGCCATCAGTTCCGAGTTACCCCCCGCCCTGCCCACCTCCAAGGTGGACAACCAGATCCTGGCGGTGGTCATCCACCTCCAGCGCAAGCACCCCAAGCGTTCGGTCATCCTGGTGTCCAAGGACATCAACATGCGCATCAAGGCCCGCTCCCTGGGCCTGCCGGCGGAGGACTATTTCAACGACAAGGTGCTGGAGGATACCGACATCCTCTACACCGGCACCCGGGCGCTGCCCGAGAATTTCTGGGACAAGCACGGCCAGGGCATGGAATCCGGCAAGCGGGACAGCAAGACCTATTACCGCATCAAGGGGCCCCTGTGTCCCAGCCTGCTCATCAATGAATTCGTCTGGCTGGAAGCGGACGGCTTTTCCGCCATCGTCAAGGAGACGGGGGGCAAGACCGCCGTCCTGGAGACCCTGGTCGATTACACCCACCCCAAGAACGCGGTGTGGGGGATCACGGCCCGCAACCGGGAGCAGAATTTCGCCATGAACCTGCTCATGAATCCGGACATCGATTTCGTCACCCTCCTCGGCCAGGCGGGAACGGGCAAGACCCTGCTGACCCTGGCCGCGGGCCTCACCCAGGTGCTGGAAAACAAGCTGTACACCGAAATCATCATGACCCGCGTCACCGTGCCGGTGGGCGAGGACATCGGCTTCCTGCCGGGTACCGAGGAAGAGAAGATGGCGCCCTGGATGGGTGCCCTGGAAGACAACCTCGACGTCCTCAACCACAGCGAGGACGAGGGCGGGCCCTACGGCGGCGAATGGGGACGGGCGGCGACCCGCGATCTGATCCGTTCCCGCATCAAGGTCAAGTCCCTCAATTTCATGCGCGGCCGCACTTTCATCAAGAAATACCTCATCATCGACGAGGCGCAGAACCTCACGCCCAAACAGATGAAAACCCTGGTCACCCGGGCCGGACCGGGAACCAAGGTCATCTGTCTGGGCAATATCGCCCAGATCGACACCCCCTACCTGACCGAGGGCAGCTCCGGCCTCACCTATGTGGTGGACCGTTTCAAAGGCTGGCCCCATTCCGGCCACATCACCCTGCAGCGCGGCGAACGGTCCCGTTTGGCCGACCACGCTGCCGAAGTGCTATAATCCGCCTCATTCGTCGGGGGCCGTGTCTAAGGACACGGCCTTTTCGTTTCAGCCCCAGCTCGCTTTACGGAGTATGCCCTTGAAACGTCGCCATTTTCTGGCTGCCGCCGTCGCCTCCCTGGTCGGAACCGAAACCCTGGCGGCCAAAAAGAAGCCCACTGCGCCTGCCTCGCGCTCCGCCAAACCGGCCCGCAAGGCTGCGGCGCGCAAGCCTGCGCCCACCCCTGCAAAGCCGCCCGCCCCGGTCGTTCATACGGCGGACGAACCGATCATCGAGCATCCTCCGCAGGGCTCCTCGGCCAGCCGCCTGCCGCCGGTCAAGGCCCCCGAGCCTCCAGAGGAGTGGAGAACCTACGAAGTCACCACCACGGTGCAATTGAAGCGCGCCCTGGGGCCGACACGCCTGTGGCTCCCCTTGCCGCTCAATCAGGACATGCTCTTTCAGCGCACCCTGGGCCACGCCTGGAAGGGCAACCCGGAATCGGCGAGCCTGCGCCGCCTGCCGGACGGTGACCTTGAAGTGTTCTATTGCGAATGGAACAGCGGCGTCGAGCCGCACATCCGCCTGACCACCACGGTCACCACCGCCGACCGCCATTTCGACGTCACCAAGCGCACCGTCGCCCCCGAGCGTGAGGACATTCTGCGCCGCAACCTGCAAGCGTCGCGCCTGATTCCCAATGACGACGAAGCTCATCGCCTGGGTGAGCGCATCGTCGGCCGCATCAAGGATCCGGTGGCCCAGGTGAAGGCGCTCTACGACTGGGTGATCGAGAACAGCATCTACGACCCCGCCCTGCCCGGCGTCGGGGGTGGCGACATCCGCCGCCAACTCGATGCCCGGCTATACGGTGGACGTTCCGCCGACATCAACGGCCTGCTGGTTGCCCTGTGCCGCGGCATCGGCATCCCGGCCCGTTGCGTCTATGGGCTGCGCGTCGGCCCGTCAAGGCTGTTCCGCAGCCTCGGCCTCAGCGATGACCGGGCAACCACGGCCCAGCACGTGCGGGCCGAGTTCTACGTGCCCGGCTACGGCTGGATTCCGGTGGACCCCAGCGACGTGCGGCGGGTCATCGCCCTGGAAGGCATCTCGGACCGGGACAGCAAGCTCGCCGCCTTGCGCAAGATTCTCTTCGGCGTATGGGAGATGAACTGGATCGCCTTCAACGTGGGCAGCGACGTTCCGCTTCCCGGCAGCCGGGGCAGAATTCCCTTCCTGGTGCACCCGCAACTGGAAGACGCTGACGGCAGCCACGACGGCCGCCTGCCCGACAAGGTTCCCTACACCATCAGCGCCCGCCGCGTGGATTGAGCGACTGCGTTCAATCAGTAAGCCCCGCCGCCCCCCTGGGCGAGATTCTCGAAGCGCGTGTATTCGCCCAGGAAGGCGAGGCGCACCGTGCCCGTGGGGCCGTTACGCTGCTTGCCGATGATGACTTCGGCAATGCCCTTGTCCGGGGTTTCGGGCTTGTAGTACTCCTCCCGGTACATCATCAGGATCACGTCGGCGTCCTGCTCGATGGCGCCCGACTCCCGCAGGTCGGACATCATGGGGCGCTTGTCGTTGCGCTCCTCGACCTTACGGGAAAGCTGCGAGAGGGCGACGATGGGCACCTGGAGTTCCTTGGCCAGGGACTTGATCGAGCGGGAGATTTCCGACACTTCGGTGGCCCGGTTTTCCCCCTGGCGATTGGTGCTCATGAGCTGGATGTAGTCGATGACCAGCAGACCCAGTTTGCCGCCGTATTGGCGCGCCAGACGCCGGGCCCGGGCGCGCAGGTTGCCCGGAGTGAGGCCCCCGGTTTCGTCGATGTAGATGGGCGCCTCGTGCAGCTTGCCCAGGGCGAAGGAGAGCCGCGCCCATTCATCGTCGTTGAGCCGCCCGGTGCGCACCCGGTGCGAATCGAGACGGCCGATGGACGCCAGCATGCGCATGGCGAGCTGGGTACCCCCCATTTCCATCGAAAACACCCCCACCGGCAAACCGGAATCCACCGCCACGTTTTCCGCGATATTGAGGGCAAAGGCCGTTTTACCCATCGAGGGCCGGCCGGCGACGATGATGAGGTCGCCAGGCTGGAAGCCTGAGGTTTTCTGGTCCAGATCGGCGAAACCCGTGGGAACGCCGGTGATGTCGGAGGGGTTTTCCCGGTCGTGCAACTCCTGGATGCGCTCGACCACCTGGGTGAGCAGGGGGTTGATGTGCACGAAGCCGTCGCTGTGGCCTGCCCCCGCTTCGGCGATGGCAAAGATACGGGCTTCGGCTTCGTCCAGGATGGATTCCGCATCACGCCCCAGGGGATTCAGGGCATGGGCGGCGATCTCATCGGCGGTGGCTGCCAGTTGCCGCAGGACGGCCCGCTCGCGCACGATTTCGGCATAGCGCCTGATATTCGCCGCCGACGGCGTATTGGCGGCGAGTTCCCCCAGATAGGCGAGGCCCCCGGTGCGTTCCCCCTCCCCCAGGCCGTCCAGGGCTTCGGCCACCGTGACCACGTCGGCGGGCTTTCCGTTTTCCAGCAGAAGCCGGATCTGGCGGAAGATGCGCCGGTGCTCGTCGCGGTAGAAGTCCGTATCGGCGACCAGATCGCCCATGCGATCCCAGGCCTGGTTATCGAGCAGGAGACCGCCGAGAACGGACTGCTCCGCCTCGATCGAGTGGGGAGGCACCCGCAACTGGGCAACGGCGGAGTCGGCAGGATTCGAGGCAGGGGAGCGGGAATTCATGGCCGGAGTGTACCAGCGCGGCCCCAACATGGGTCGGAGGGAGCCCGGATCATGGCGGGCGGACGCCATCCCGGACGGCTCCCACTGACGCTTGCGCGTCACTCCCGCGGGGCTTGCTCGGCCCGGCCCCCAGGCAAGGCCGTGGGACTGACTACTGGCCCACGGCGTCTACAAAAGCGCGTCGGGCCTGCTCGAAGGCCTTGGCATGGCCCTCGGAAATCCAGGGCGTGCAGGTCTGGCAGAAGGTCTCGAAGGCCAGGAGTATGGCGGCACGATCGAGAGGGGGCAGTCCCGAAGGCACGGTGACGCCCGGATCGAGGGGCTTGAGCACCGCGTGGCGCGGGATGAGGCGCTGGCCGCCCGGGCCGTTGGCCAACATGGGAGCGGTCTTGACCCATTCCGCGCCCTGGTACTCGAAGCGCGCGCCGACGGGAAGCTGGTGGATTCGCATGGTGTCTCCGCAGCAAGTTCTACGGCTGCCAAGGATACCTTCAGCGCCGCCCCCCATGGTGGCGTTCCCAGCGCCCCCGCTGTTCATGCCAGCGATCGCCGTGGCGTTCCCAGCGGTGGGGCGCCCAGTGGTATCCCGGCCGATGCGCCTCCCAATGGCCGGGAACCCAGTCATGGCGATGGCCGGTCCAGGCCCAATAGCCTCCGATCCAGATATGTCCAAACGCGGGAGGCGGTCCCGCGTACTCAACCCGGGGTGCAGGCGGCGCGACGACGATGGGCTGATCGTAATAGGGCCGCGGCGGTGGCGCGACGACACAGCCCGTCAGGAGAGCCACAAGGGCCAGGGGAGCAATTCGGAACCAGGGGGTCATGGCTTTTCTTTCGAGGACGACATGACCGAATAACGCAGCCCCAAGTCTCCCGCAGGACAGTGGAAACAGTCTCTTACGAAAACCGGCCGCGCCGGAAAAGGCCCCCACCGCGTGCAACGCAAGGACGCGTGGCCCTCCCGGAATGAACGTTCGGGATCGGGGCCATGCGGGCCATGAGCGAGACATCCCGGCCGGAAGCCCTGTCGTCCGGAGGCGCGAGCGCGGCCCGCGAGGCCGCCGGGCGACGCCGAAATCCGCCGGCGACGCTCTCATGCATGGTTAACCCCCATGCAGTCGGCGTGACAAGGGCAACACAACCATGTCATGGTGCTGCCCTGTGCCGTCGATCGGATGGCCGCTTGCTGCACTGCTCCCCCGCCACCGAACGTAGGCCCCATGAACATCCTCCTCCCAGCCATCGAGATCGAAACAGCACCCAAGCCGGAATTCGCCGTCATCTGGCTGCATGGTCTGGGCGCGGACGGCAGCGATTTCGCCCCGGCCATCCCCTTTCTTCGACTGCCGGCAGACCTGGCGGTGCGCTTCATCTTTCCCCATGCGCAGGAAATCCGCGTCACCTGCAACGGCGGCTACATCATGCCGGCCTGGTACGACATCATCGAAGCCAACGGCATTGAGCGCGAGGTGGACGAGGTCGGCATCGTCAGCTCCCGCAGCGACATCCGCCGCCTGATCGACCGTGAGAACCAGCGCGGTATTCCCTGTGGGAACATCGTACTGGCAGGATTTTCCCAGGGCGGCGCCATGGCCTATACGGTCGGCCTGACTCACCCGCAGCCCCTGGCCGGCGTCGTCGCCCTCTCGGCTTACATTCCCGCACCTTCTCTTCTCACCGGAGCCGAGTGCGAGCCCAGTCGTGCCACGCCGCTGTTCGCCGGCCATGGCGCCGAAGACGACATCGTTCCCCTGGCCCTCGGCGCCCAGGCGCGGGATGTGCTGCACGCACGCGGCTACGACCTGAGCTGGCATCTCTACCCCATGGACCACACGGTTTCCGAAGACGAACTGGCGGATGTCGGCGCCTGGCTGGCCGAGCGCTTCCGGCGCACGGCGTGACCTCCCCCGGCAGTCTCGCTTGAGCGCCTGCCGCGACGGGAATTCCCTGCCCGGCGCCGGCTGAGGGCTGCGGGGAAGCGTTAAAATGAGCGCCTTTTTGCGCCTTCACGACGCTCCAGCCCCCAGTCAGGAAACCCCCCATGCTGCATAAACTCCCCACCTTTGCCGGCGTGCCCGGTCCCGTCGTCATCATCGTCCTGGACGGCTACGGCATTTCCAGGAACGACGTGGGCAGCGCCATCGCCGCCGCCAAAAAGCCGACCCTCGACGCCCTCTTCGCCAAGCACCCCCACATCCGCCTGAAGGCCCACGGTACGGCGGTGGGCATGCCCTCAGACGACGACATGGGCAATTCCGAAGTCGGCCACAACGCCATCGGCGCCGGCCAGGTCTATGCCCAGGGCGCGGCGCTGGTGTCGGATGCCATCGCCTCCGGGGCCATCTGGCAGGGCGAGGCCTGGCAGCAGATCGTTGCCGGCGCCAAGGCCGGAGCAAACGGAAAAGCGGGCACGATCCACTTCATCGGCCTCTTCTCCGACGGCAACGTCCATAGCCACATCGACCACCTCAAGGCCATGGTCGTCCAGGCCAAGGCGGAGGGCCTCAAGACCGTGCGCATCCACGCCCTGCTCGACGGCCGCGACGTGCCGGAAACCAGCGCCCTGGAGTACGTGGTGCCCTTCGAGGCCTTCCTCGCAGACATTTCCAGCGACGGTTTCGACGCCCGCATCGCCTCCGGCGGCGGTCGCCAGAACATCACCATGGACCGCTACGACGCCAACTGGCCCATGGTGGCCAAGGGCTGGAAGACCCACGTGCTGGGCGAAGGGCCGCAGTTCGCCAATGCCAGCGAGGCGGTCAACGCCCTGCGCGGGCAGAATCCCGGCACCATCGACCAGGATCTGCCGCCCTTCGTCATCGCCGCGGGTGGTCAGCCGGTGGGTACCATCGAAGACGGCGATGCGGTGGTCTTCTACAACTTCCGCGGCGACCGCGCCATCGAAATCACCCGTGCCTTCGAGGAAGCGGCCTTCGCCAAGTTCGACCGGGTCCGCGCTCCCAGGGTGACCTACGCCGGCATGCTCCAGTACGACGGCGATCTCAAGCTGCCCAAGCGCTTCCTGGTCGCCCCGCCGGCCATCAAGAACACCATGGGCGAATGGTTCAGCAAGGGCGGCATCGCCCAGTTCGCCTGCTCCGAGACCCAGAAATTCGGCCACGTCACCTACTTCTGGAACGGTAACCGCTCCGGCAAGTTCGCCGGCGAGACCTACCAGGAAGTGCCCAGCGACGTCGTGCCCTTCGAGCAGCGCCCCTGGATGAAGGCCGCCGAGATCGCCGACGCCATGATCGCCGCCCTGCAGAGCGGCCAGTACAAGACCCTGCGTTGCAATTTCGCCAACGGCGACATGGTGGGCCACACCGGCAATTTCGAAGCCGCCCGCATGGCCATCGAAGCGGTGGACCTGTCCCTCGCCCGCCTGCTCCAGGCGGTGGACGCTGCCGGTGGCGTGGCGCTGATCACCGCCGACCACGGCAACGCCGACGAAATGTTCGAACTGGACAAGAAAACCGGCCAGCCCGCCACCAACAAAGATGGCTCCTTCAAGGCCAAGACCGCCCACACCCTGAACCCCGTGCCCCTGCTGCTGGTGGATAACGTCACGGGCGGCAAACTGGGCCTCAAACAGACCAAGGACGCCGGCCTCTCCAATATCGCGGCCACGGTGGCGAACCTCCTGGGCCTGGAAAAACACGCCGCCTGGGACGAGAGTCTGCTGAACCTCCGCTGATCGGCCCTGCGGGGGAGCCCCAGGGTGATCCGGGGCAAATCCCCCACTTCGGGAGATTTGCCCCAGGCCAAGCCCGACCTTGATCTCCCGCAAGAGCCAAAAGTGCCACGAAATCAGCGTATCCCGGCACTCGCGTCGCCCTGGCACCCTTGGCACCGTTCTTGCGCTGGTGACAGCACCCGGACTTCTCCCGGCATTTTTCATACCCTAGACAGAACGCGAGACAAGGCAGAAACCCAGACCGGTAAAATTGCGGACTCCACCCTCCCGCAATGCCCCGTTCCCGTTTCCTCCCCCCGCCCGCAACTCGGAGCCAAACAATGATCACCCTTACTCAAAACACCCTCGGCGCCGGCTGGGAAGACTTCGTCGATCACATCGACGCCTTTTCGGTCAGCGAAGCCACGGCAACCACGGTCACCCTGACCCTGGTCAGCACCGAGGACGACACGCCCAACCCGAACGGTGGCCGTCTCGTCCTGCAGGGGACCTTCTCCGGCACTCCCCCGGTTGGTGTAGTCACCGGACTGGAGGCGTATCTCGCAGGCGCAACGACGCCCGCCTTCACTTTTTCGGGCCTCGATCTGACCTATGCAGCCTTCGTCGGCTTCCTTGGCCTCGGAGATCTCGACGACTACCTGGTGGGCGACGACTTGGGTGATGACGAAAACGAGCACCCCGGAGGTGACGACCATGGCGCCCACGACGAGTTGGGCGATGATCACCGCGGCGACAACCGTCGGCATGGTAACGGCAACGACGAATTCCACGGCCGGGGCGGCAACGATGACCTGTCCGGTGGCGGCGGCAACGATGATCTTTTCGGTGACGACGGCAATGATCGTCTGCGCGGTGATTCCGGCGAGGATCGGCTGTTTGGAGGTCGCGGGCGCGACCGCCTGTCCGGTGGAGCGGACGACGACCTGCTTTCCGGCGGCGACGACAGTGACACCCTTTCCGGCGAAGACGGAGACGATATCCTGTCCGGTGGAAGCGGTGACGACGCCCTCAGTGGGGGCAAGGGCGACGATCTTCTCAACGGCGGGTCTGGCAAGGATTCTGTCTCTGGCGGCAACGGAACTGACATGCTGCTCGGTGGAGACGGCGACGATTCCCTGAGCGGAGACCGTGATGACGACGTGCTGTTCGGTGACTCCGGCAAGGATGCTCTAAGCGGCGGTTCTGGAAACGACACGCTGAATGGCGGGACCGGTGACGACACGCTCAAGGGCGGCGCCGGGGATGATGCCCTGAATGGGGGCGACGACAATGACACCCTCCATGGCGACAGCGGCAACGATACCCTGGCGGGCGGCGCCGGTAATGATCGCCTCAAGGGCGACGGGGGCAATGACAGTCTCGAGGGCGGCGAAGGCAACGACGACCTTGCCGGCGGCGGCGGAGACGATACCCTGGCGGGCGGCGCCGGCGACGACAACCTCAAGGGAGACGGGGGCAACGACACCCTCACGGGCGATGCGGGCAATGACACCCTGCGTGGCGGCGGTGGGAGTGACAGCATGAGCGGTGGTACAGACAACGACACGCTTCTCGGCGAAGGCGGCAACGACGTGTTGCTTGGCGGGGCGGGCGACGACGTCCTCAAGGGTGGAGGCGGCGATGACGTGCTCCGGGGCGGCGCCGGCAATGATCAGCTTTGGGGAGAAGGTGGCAACGACGACTTCATCCTCGATAGCCTGGACGGTGTCGATCAGATCTTTCGATTTGCCACGGGCAAGGACGATCTGGTTCTGGATGCCTCGGTTTTCACCGGCGGAGCCGGCACGCTGAACTACACCGTCGATGCGCCGAGCGGGATCGGCCACCTGTACTACGACGGCGACGGAGCAGGCGGTGCGGATGCTGTCGAAATTGCCGCTTTCATGGGTGGGCGTTTCAACCTCGACAACGACGTTTCCTTCGTTTGACGCCCAACCGGCTGCGGCCGGGCACACTTGAAAAAAAGGCCTCGCAATTTGCGAGGCCTTTTTGCTGAGGCAGAGAGCCTTACTCGGCGACCACGGCAACCGTGATGCTGGCCAGCACGTCGGTGTGCAGGGCCACTTCCACCGGAAACTCGCCGATGGCCTTGAAGGGGCCTTCGGGCAGGCGGATGGCCGCTTTGTCCACATCGAAACCGGCAGCCTTCAGGCCTTCGGCGATATCGATATTGCCGACGGAACCGAACAGGCGGCCGTCCATGCCGGCCTTGCGGGCCACGCTGACGGTGACGCCGGCAAGCTTCTCGGCGACGCCCTGGGCGGCGGCCAACTTCTCGGCAGCCACTTTCTCGAGTTCAACGCGGCGCGCTTCGAACTCAGCCTTGGCAGCCGGGGTGGCACGCTTGGCCATGCGGCGGGGAATGAGGAAATTGCGGGCGTAGCCGTCCTTGACCTTGACGATGTCCCCCAGGTTACCCAGGTTGACCACCTTTTCGAGCAGAATGATTTGCATGTCTCGTCTCCGCGGAAATTACAGGTGGTTGTCGGTGTAGGGCAGCAGGGCCAGGAAGCGGGCGCGCTTGATGGCGGTGCCCAACTGGCGCTGATAGCCGGCCTTGGTGCCGGTCAGGCGAGCCGGCATGATCTTGGCGTTTTCCTGGATGTATTCCTTCAGCACATCCACATCCTTGTAGTCGATCTCGACCACTTTCTCCGCCGTGAAGCGGCAGAACTTGCGGCGCTTGAAGAGACCGCCGCCGCGCTTCTTTTTCTTGTCGTCATCCTTCTTCTTGAAGAATCGTGCCATTTTCGTTTCCTTCCAAAATTTCGATCGTATTCACATGGAGCACGGGAGTCTTGCCGTTGCGGCTCCGGGCTGCCAGAAATCCGGTCACGCGGACCGTCCCGCCGAGGGGTACCGCCTGGAGCCAGCGGGCAGGATCGCCCAGGGCCACGACGGCAATTTCACAGGCCACCTGCCGCAGCGCGCCGGCTTCTTCCTGCTGCGAGGCGTGTTCCACGACACCTTCGCTGACGGGAATTCCGGCGGGGGTATAACGCAGCGCCTTGCGCTCGCGCAACCGGCCGGAGAGTTCGACGCGATTCAGCCTGCCTTCCCGTACCTGAACCTCAGGCCGCCGCCGCTTCGGCGGGAGCCGCTTCGCCGCCGCCCAGCAGGGACTTGGACTTCTCTTCCTTCATCATGGGAGAGGGCGCCGTGACAGCAGCCTTCATCTTGACGGTGAGGTGGCGCAGCACGGCGTCGTTGAACTTGAACGAGTGCTCCAGTTCGCCCAGGGTCTCGCCGTCGCACTCGATGTTCATGAGCACAAAGTGGGCCTTGTGGATCTTCTGGATGGGGTAGGCCAACTGCCGGCGGCCCCAGTCTTCCAGACGGTGAATCGATCCTCCGCGGGTGGTGACGATGGCGCGGTAGCGCTCGACCATGCCGGGCACTTGCTCGCTCTGGTCCGGATGGACGATAAAGACGATTTCGTAATGGCGCATGCAAACTCCTTTTGGCTGAAGCCCCCCGCCATGCGTTTGCGGTGGAGCAAGGTTGAAAAGCCGGCGATTATAGCTTGGATTCAATACCCTGCTCAAGGCGATCGCCGCTTGGCCGCACGCCGACCATGCCCGTCCGGGAAAGCCCCGGGGAAGTCGAGGACCGTCGAGCTTGACCTGGCCATGTGGCGTCCGGACAATCTGCGGGCCTCCGGGGAATGGCCTCCTGTCATTCCCGCCACTCCCCTGCCCCCCGATCCCCTTGAGCGCCCTTTTCGGCCCCCTTTCCTTCCGCCCACGCCTCGTCCTGGCCTTTACTCTCGCGGCCATGCTGCTCACGGCCGGGGTGGTCGGCTACGAAGCCCATGATCGCCTGCAACGTGCGCTGCGCCACGGGGAAGAGCGGGTACGCCTCAATAACCGGATTTTCGGCGCCTTCATGCAAAGCGCCTTCGACAAGTACTTTCTCGTCGCTCTGCACCTGGCCGACGAGCTGAAATCGGGCAGCCCGGCGAGTGACGAAGAATTGCGCCGCCTGGCGGGTCTGGACTGCGCCATCATGGACATCCTGCTGCTCGACGGCGCCGGAGTGATCCGCCACTGGTCGGGCCGGGGCAAGCCCCCCTCCGTCACTGATCGCGAGTACTACGCCGCCGTGACGAGCCCCGGTGCGCCGACCCGGCACATCAGCCATCCCGCCAAGTCCCGCGTCCATGACGGCCGCTGGTTCATCGGCCTCAGTCAGGCCGTGCGGGACGAAGGGGGCAAGTTGCTGGGTGTGGCGGTGGTACTCATCGACCTGGGCGCCCTGGCCGAGGACATCCGAGGCATTCTGCGCAGCGAGACCCAGGCGGCCGCCCTGATTCTCCTCGATGGCACCACCCTGGTCCGCGTACCGGGCGAAGGCAATTTCGGCGAGATCATCCCCATCATCGCCCAGCAAAAGGGCAATATTCCCGCAGAAGCCAACGCCCGGGCCCCTTCCCCCCTCGACGGAACGCCGCGCTTCATCCACTTGCGGCGTCTGGAGCGCTATCCGGTCATCGCGTCCTCGTCCATGGCGGAAACCGAGATTCTTGCCGACTGGGAGGCGTCGCTCTTCGGGTCGGTGGCCATGGGCCTTGTCGTGGCGACGCTCCTGGGCCTTGGGGGCTTGGTCATCTGGCGCCTCGCCTCGTCCAGCCAGAAGCAGATGGGACGCCTGCGGGAACTGAGCCGGGAATTGCGCACCCTGGCCACCACCGACCCCCTGACCCGCATCGCCAACCGCCGCCATTTCGACGAACTGGCCAAGGTCGAAATCGAGCGCGCCCGACGCCACGGCGGCGCCCTATCCCTGGCCGTCATCGACATCGATCACTTCAAGCGCATCAACGACGCCCATGGCCATCCGGTCGGCGACGTCGCCCTGACCGGCCTGGTCGGCCTGATCGCCGCCTCCCTGCGCGATACCGATCTGCTCGCCCGCCTGGGGGGCGAGGAATTCGCCCTCATCCTGCCGCACACCGCCCTTGCCGGGGCCGAGGAATTCTCCGAGCGCATCCGGCATCTGGTGGAGACCACTCCTCTCGCCGTCCCCGGGGCCGACGCGCTGCGCATCACGGTCTCCATCGGCGTGGCACAGTGGCACCCGGAAGAAGCGGATTTCGACGCCGTGATGCGCCGCGCCGACCAGGCGCTCTACGAAGCCAAATCCGCCGGTCGCAACCGGGTCGAAGTCAGAAACACTGGTCCGGCATAGCCAGCGTCCCGGCCGCCCCCTCGCAGATGACGGCTGCCATGCCCGGCGCCTGAGTCAGGAAGTGGTCGGCGTAGAAGCGGGCCGTGGCTAGCTTGGCGCTCCAGAAAGCCGCCGTGTCGCCCGCCGCCTGTCGCTCCCGGGCGATGGCCGCGGCCCGCACCATCTGCCAGCCGCCTGCCGTGGAACCCAGCAACAGCAGGAAAGGGACCGACCCGGCCAGGGTGGCGGCCACATTGCGGTTTCCCTCGGCCAGGAGCCAGACCCCCGCCCGTTCGAGGGCCTCTACGGCCGCAATCAGCCTTTGGCCGACCGGATCGTTCCCCGCGGCAAGGGCGTCCCGCCGCATGCTCGCGACCAGGGCCGCCAGGGCCGCGCCACCATCGCGCAGCACCTTGCGCCCGACCAGATCGTTGGCCTGGATGGCAGTCGTCCCCTCGTAGATGGCTGTGATGCGGGCATCGCGCAGATGCTGCGCTGCGCCGGTTTCCTCGATGTAGCCGGCCCCGCCGTGCACCTGGATCCCCTGGGAGGCAATGTCGACGGCGCTCTCGGTGCACCAACCCTTGACCACCGGCACCAGGAGTTCGGCAAAGGCGCGGGCCTCGGCGCGGATCGCGTCATCGGGGTGACGATCGGCTTCGTCCAGGGCTGCGGCCACCCCGTAAGCCAAGGCGCGCATGGCCTCGATGCGCGAGCGCATCGCCAGGAGCAGGCGGCGTACATCCGGGTGGCGCAGAATGGGCACCCGCCCCCCCTGCCGCTGCCCGGCCTCCACGCCCTGCACGCGCTCCCGGGCGTAGGCCGCCGCCCGCTGATAGGCACGCTCGGCGTCACCCAAGCCTTCCAGACCCACGTTGAAGCGGGCGGCGTTCATCATGATGAACATCAATTCCAGACCCCGGTTCGCTTCCCCCACCAGGGAACCTAGGGCTCCACCCGCCTCGCCGAAGGCGAGCACCGCCGTCGGGCTGCCGTGGATGCCCAGCTTGTGTTCGAGGGAAAGACAGCGCACGTCGTTGCGTGCCCCCGGTCGGCCATCCGGTCCCGGCAGGAATTTAGGTACCAGGAAGAGCGAAATCCCCTTGACCCCCTCCGGCGCCCCGGCGATGCGGGCCAGAACCAGATGGACGATGTTCTCGGCCAGGTCGTGCTCACCGTAGGTGATGAATATCTTCTGCCCGAACACGCGATAGCTGCCGTCCCCGACCTGCTCGGCCCGGGTGCGGATGGCGGCGAGGTCCGACCCTGCGGCGGGCTCGGTGAGGTTCATGGTCCCCGTCCACTCCCCCGCCACCAGGCGGGGCAGGTACAGGGCACGCTGGGCCTCGGTGCCTGCCAGCAGCAGGGCCTCGATGGCCCCCTGGGTCAGCATGGGGCAGAGGGAAAAGGCGTGATTGGCGCCTTTCCACATCTCTCCCACGGCAGCGGCCAGGAGGCGCGGCAGACCCTGTCCGCCGAACTCCTGCGGTGCCGCCAGTCCGTTCCAGCCCGCCTCGACAAAGCTGCGATAGGCCTCCCGGAACCCCGGCGCCGTGGTCACCTCGCCCTGCCGCAATTGGGCGCCGTGCAGGTCGCCGACGCGATTCAGCGGGGAAAGCACTTCGCCGGCAAAGCGGGCCGCCTCGTCGAGCACCGCGTCCACCACGTCCGAATCGGCTTCTTCGTAGCCCGGCAAGGCGGCGATGCGATCCAGGCCGGCCAGTTCGCGCAGAACGAAGCGCATGTCTTCCAGAGGGGCACGGTACTCGCTCATGGCGTCTCCTTGGCGATTCGGTCAACAGCCCACGCCCGCGCCGCGGGGAGGACCGGGGGAAATGGGCAGGGAGTCCGCCCTGTCGGTCGAAGGGATCGTCATCCCTGCCCGTTGGCCTCTTCCTTCTCCAGACGCTCCCGGGTCTCGCGGAGTTCCACCAGGAAAAGGATTTCCTCCACCACCGGCAGGGCAAAGCCACTGCGTTGCCCGCCCCGGTTGTCCCGCAGCAACCACTGCAGATATTCGCCGCACTGGGGCGTTTTCCAGGCTGCGACGAGGGCTTCGACCACGTGGGGAAGCTCTTCGAGGGAGAGCGGGCGGCGCGGCGCATCCGGCAGGGCGGCGTCCAGATCGAAGTCGATGGAGAGGGGCCGTGCGTCCCCCTCCCAGTTCAGCACCGCCACGTTGAAATTCTGATTGAGGCTGGTCGCCACCCGCTCGAACTCCTCCCGCATATTGGCCAGGCGATAAACCTCGAGCAGCTTGATCCAGGGTTGCAGGGCCTCCTTGGGGCTCTGGTCGATGTACTCCTGCAGGGCCTGGGCCGCGCCCTTGACGCGCCCGAAGGAGAGCATGATCTCGGCCAGTTCCATGACCGGATTGACTTCGAAGTGCTCATGCACCGAGGCGGCAGAAATCGAAAAAGCGGAATCCAGACTGCGCGGGCGGGGCGGCTCCGCTGCTGCCGTGGGGGCCTGGCTCGCTTCGACCTCCTCGAGGGGGAGGTCGACGGCAAAGGGCATCCCCATGGCGGAAGGTTCCACCGCGAGATCGACCCCGCCTGGCTCGTCCCGCTCGTCCTCGCGGGGCGGATCCATAAGGGGCTCCGGGATGGTGAGCGGATCAGCCGCGACCACGGCCATGCGCCGGCTCCGCTGCCGCCAGACCAACCAGCCCGCCAGGCCTGCCGCGGCCCCGAGCAGCAGGCCCCAGAACATGCCCTCACCTGAAGCGGCAGACACGGGCGCGGCCGCCGCAGGCCTTGCCTGCGGCGCCGCCGGAGTCTGCGGCAGCGGCGCGGGAAGCGCAGCCGCGCTGGGCGCGGACAGTCCCGTGGGAGCGAGAGGCGGAGGAACGGCCTGAACGGCCTGACCCACCTCGATACGCTCGGCAAGTTGGCCCGCCTTCTGCTGCAACTCTCCGAGGCTGCTCTCCAGCTTGCGCAACTTCTCCGCCGCGGCCAATTGGCTCAGGGCCTGCTCGTGCAGGGCCGCCAGGGCACGGAACTCCAGGCGCAGCAATTCCCGCTCGGCGTCCCGGCGCGGATCCTCCGCCACCGGCCCGCTCAGGGAGGTGGACAGGCGCAGGGAAGGCTCGCCTTCGCCATCGCCGCCGGACAGGATGAGTCGGTCCTTGAGGGGCGTACTGCGCGGCGGGCGGACGGGCCTGGCCGGGGCGAGCCGCTCGGGAGCCGCCTCCTGGCTCGCCCGCGGGCGGGGGGGCCGGGGACGGGGCTCCCGCACCGGTTCGGGAGCGGGGTCCGCAGCGATACGCAGCGAAGGCGCGACGACAGGCTCCTCGGCCGGCTCCCCCGGCGTCGGCAGCAGGGTGTACTCCCGCCGCAGATCGTGGCCGCAACCCACCAGGATGCCGATGCGCAGGACCGGCTCCCGCAGCGGGCGATGGGAACGGATTTCGAGCAGCGACGGATTGCCCCGGCGCAGGGTCAACTCCGCCTGCCGCAGCCAGGGCAGGGAATCGTCGTCTCCCGGACGCAGGCGGAAACAGGCGGATTCGGGCACTTCGGCGGGAGAACCGCGCAATTCGACGCTTGCCACCAGATTTTCGCCCAGGACGGAGCGGGTACGCAGATCCCCCAAACCCAGGGCCCAAGCCCCGGAAGCCCCTAGCGTGAGGGCCAGAGCGCTCGCGCGGAGGACGAAAGCTGGCAAGGAGTCCCGGTTAGGCAAGGTGGTGGGCTTGGAATTATTTGCCGGCAAGATACCGTGAATCGTCGAAAGTCGCCACCCAACCAGGAAAATAGACCACCAGCAGGGTCATGGCCATGCCCGACAGCCAGGCCTCGGAGAAACCCAGGAGCATGAAATAGGGCAGATACTCGTCCAGAAGATAAGCGGCGGGATAAGCCCCGGCGAGGGTCAACAAAAGACAGGCGCCGACCCCGACACCCAGGACCATGAGCGCCGACCCGAAGAAGCCATTGACGAAGATGTAAATGAAAAAATGGCGGGGAAGGAAACGGTCCACCAGACGGAACAGACGGTAGGCGAGGAAGACGCTCCAGCCGGCCATCACCAGGGCATTCAGCCCGTAGCTCGCCCACCCTGCGCCTTCGTTCAGGGTCACCCCGGCCAGCACCAGGCACAGCGCGATGAAGGCCAGCCAGGGCCCGAAACTGAGGGTGAGGACCGTCGCCCCCAGCAGATGGAGGGAAAGCCCCGGCTTGATGCCTGCCTTGATGCTCCAGATGAGCACCAGGGCGACGATCAGGCCCAGCCAGAGGTTGAGGCGGGCAGAATCCCCCAGCACCCGCCAGGGCGCCCGCAGGACCGCCCGGCCCAGCAGGGGCAGCCAGACGAGCCACCCTCCCCAGTACCAGGCGTCGGCGAGCAGGGTGTCGGGGAGATTCATGGCATTTCAGGAGATCGCCTCAAGGAACTGGGGCACCGCCTCGAACAGATCCGCCACCAGGCCATAGTCGGCCACCTGGAAAATGGGCGCCTCGGGATCCTTGTTGATGGCGACGATCACGCGGGAATCCTTCATCCCGGCCAGGTGCTGGATGGCGCCTGAAATGCCGATGGCGATGTAGAGCCGCGGCGCGACGATGCGGCCGGTCTGTCCCACCTGGTAGTCGTTGGGGACGAAGCCGGCATCCACCGCAGCGCGGGAAGCCCCCAGGGCCGCATTGAGGCGATCCGCCAGGGGTTCCAGAAGGCGATGGTAGTTTTCACCGCTGCCCAGGCCGCGCCCGCCGGAAACGACGATGGCCGCCGCGCCCAGGTCCGGCCGCGTCGAAGCCGCACTTTCGCGGCCCACGAGGCGTGCCCCCCCCACCGTCTGCGGCGGGGTGATCGCCTCGACGGGGGCCGATGCGGGGCCCTCATCCCCGGGCTCGAAGGCCGTGGGGCGCACCGTCAGCACCTTGACGCCGTCGGCGCTGCGCACCGTGGCCAGGGCGTTGCCGGCGTAGATGGGACGCACGAAGGTATCGGGCGTTTCGATGGCCACCACGTCGGAAATCTGCGCCACGTCGAGCAGGGCGGCGACGCGGGGCATGAGATTCTTGCCGAAGGTCGACGCCGGGGCCAGCAGATGGCCATAGCCCGATGCGTGGGCCAGGATCAGGGCGGCGAGGGTCTCGGCGCCGGCGCTGGCCAGGGAGGGTGCATCGGCCAGCAGAACCCGCCCCACTCCCGCCAGGGCCGCAGCCTGGACCGCGACGCCGGAACAGTCGCAGCCAGCGACCAGCACATGGACTTCGCCCCCCAGCCGACACGCCGCCGACACGGTGTTGCGGGTGGCCGGTGCCAGGGACTTGTGATCGTGTTCGGCGATGACCAGGACGTTCATGGCAGCACCTTCGCTTCATGACGCAGCTTGTGGACGAGTTCCGCCACGTTGGCCACCTTCACCCCGGCCTGGCGCGGTGCCGGTTCTGCCACCCGCAGCAGTGCGAGGCGCGGCGCGATATCGACGCCGAGATCGGCGACAGGGAGGATGTCCAGCGGCTTTTTCTTGGCCTTCATGATATTGGGCAGGGTCGCGTAGCGGGGTTCGTTGAGGCGCAGATCCGTGGTCACCACGGCCGGCAGGTCGACTTCCAGGGTTTCGAGACCGCCATCCACCTCCCGGGTCACCCGGGCAGTGCTCCCCTCCACCACCAGCCGGGAGGCGAAGGTCGCCTGGGGCCAGCCGGCCAGGGCAGCGAGCATCTGCCCGGTCTGGTTGGCGTCGTCGTCGATGGCCTGCTTGCCGCAGATGACCAGGCCGGGATTCTCCCGGTCGCAGACGGCCTTGAGGAGCTTGGCCACCGCCAGGGGTTGCAAACCGGCGGCACCGGCCTCGCCGCAATCGACCAGGATGGCCCGGTCGGCTCCCAGGGCCATGGCGGAACGCAGGGTCTCCTGGGCCGCGGAACTGCCGCAACTCACCGCCACCACCTCGCTGGCCACCCCGGCCTCCCGCAGACGGATCGCTTCCTCGACGGCAATTTCGTCAAAGGGATTCATGCTCATTTTGACGTTGGCCAGATCGACGTCGCTGCCATCGGCCTTCACCCGGACCCGGACGTTGTAATCCACCACCCGCTTCACCGCCACCAGGACTTTCAAGGCCCTCTCCCTCGCGTCGAAAACTGCATTTTGCCCCAAGCGGGCGGCTCACCGCCCTCCGCTCCACTACCCTTGCCGCCCGCCCTGTGCCGCTTGAAGGACATTCCCCGCAAAAACAAGGGCTTCTTCACCAAACCTCTGCTACCCCGCCGCGGCAGGCCGCACCAGCACCGGAATCTCCTTGTAGGCGGGCGTGGCGGTGATGCGGGAGGCCAGGGAAAGCGCCATGAGCGGGGTCGCTTCCGGAAAGTAGGCGGCGACACAGCCTTCGGGAATGTCGTAGGCCACGGCGCGAAAGCCGTGCAACTGCCGCGGCACACCGTCCTCGGCGAGGCCTTCGATGGCGATGGCCGCACCGTCCGCGATACCGCGCCCGGCCAGATCCCGCGCGTTCATAAACAGAACACGCCGCCCGCCAAAGATGCCGCGGTAGCGATCGTCCTGGCCATAGACCGTGGTGTTGAACTGATCGTGGGAGCGCACCGTCATCAGGGCGAGAACCTGGGGGCCGACCCGACGCCGGGCGCGATGGACGGGGCCTTCGGCCATGGCATGGACGCGGAATTCGGCCCGGCCGCTGGCCGTATTCCACTGCCGTCGGGCAGCCGCGTTGGGCAGCCAGAAACCCCCCGGCTGCCCGACCCGCGCGTCGTAGTCGGCAAAGCCATCGAAGACGCCCGCCAGGCAAGCCTCGATACGGCCACGGATGGCACCGTAGTCGGCGGCCATCTTCCCCCAGGGCGCGGCGCCTGGCAGGAGCGCCTCGCCCAGGGCGCAGACCAGGGCCGGCTCGCCGCGCATGGCCGGAGAAAGCGGTTCCTGGATGCCGCGGCTGGCGTGGGTCATGCTCATGCTGTCTTCCACCGTCACCACTTCGTCCCGGTCCCGGTCGGTACGCCCCAGGGCCGGCAGGATGAGTCCCAGGCGTCCCGGGTGGAGGTGGGTGCGATTGAGTTTGGTCGCCACATGGACGGTCAGCTCGCAGTTTTCCAGGGCTGCGCGCACCCGCGGTCCGTCGGGGATCGCCACTCCGAAATTGCCCCCCAGGGCCAGGAAGCCACGCAGCGTGCCGTCCAGCAGCCCCTGGGCCACGCCCACCGCGTCCAGCCCCGGCGCCCGCTGCACCGGCACACCGAACACCGCCTCCAACTGGTCGAGGAATCGCGCCGGCACCTTGCCGGTGGCGCCCATGGTCCGGTTGCCCTGCACGTTGGAGTGCCCGCGCACCGGCACCGCACCGGCCCCCGGCCGCCCGACGTTGCCCTTCAGGAGAAGCAGGTTGACGATGGTCTGGACCGTGGCCACTGCGTGCTCGTGGTGGGTGATGCCCATGCACCAGGTGCACAGGGTGGCCCGCGACGCGGCGTAGAGATCGGTGATTTCTTCGATTTCGGCGCGGGTGAGGCCGCTCTCCACCAGGATGGCGTCCCAGGACTCCGCTGCCAGATCGTCGCGCAGGGCCTCGAAGCCCTGCGTGTGGGCGGCGATGAACTCCTGGTCCAGGAGGGCCTCGCCCCGCGCCAGGAGGGACTTCATCACCCCCTTCAGGGCGGCGAGGTCGCCGCCGATCTTCACCCGATACACCTTGCGCGCCACCCGCGCGCCCCGCCCCAGAAGGCCCCCCAGTTCCTTGGGGTCGGCAAAGTCACGGAACCCCAGCTCGTCCAGGGGATTCAAGGCGATCACCGTCGCCCCCCGGGCGGCGGCCCGGTGCAGAGCGGCCATCATGCGGGGATGGTTGCTGGCCGGGTTCTGGCCGATGACCACGATGAGCTCGGCCGCCTCGAAGTCGTCCAGGGTGCAGGTGCCCTTGCCCACCCCCAGCATGTCCTTCATGGCATAACCCGAAGGCTCGTGGCACAGATTGGAACTGTCCGGCAGATGCGCGCTGCCGTAGGCCCGGGCCAGGAACTGCCACAGGAACGCCGCTTCGTTGGACGAGCGCCCCGAAGTGTAGAAGGCCACCGCCCCGGGGTTCAGGGCGGCCAGACCCGTGGCGGCCAGGCGACACGCTTCGTCCCAGGGGATGGGTCGGTAGGTGTCGCTGGCGGCGTCGTAGCGCAGGGGCTGGGTGAGCCGGCCGACGTTTTCCAGTTCCCGGTCCGGCCAGACCCGCAGTTCGGCCAGGGGATGGTGGGCGAAAAACCCGGCATCGGCCACCCGGCGCGTCATCTCCCAGGCGATGGCCTTCTGGCCCTGCTCACAGCTATCGACGCCCCGCCCATCGTTGCGGTCCGGAAAGGCGCAGCCGGGACAGTCAAAGCCGCCGGCCCGATTGGCGGCCCGGAAGCTCTCCACCACCTTGAGGGGAATCCCCTGGCGGGCGAAGGCCGTCAGGGCGCTTGCCACCGCGTGCCGCCCGCCGGCGGGATGCCCGAATTCCCGGTGGACCGGATCGTCCTTGTCGTCCATGGCGCCTACTCCTCGCAGGCTTTGAGCCTTCCCGCGGCGGCAAGGTTCGCGCGCCAGACCGCGGCCCGGGAGGTGAGTTCATCGACCGCCCCGGTCAGGGCAGCCACCCCTCCCGCTGCGTCGGGGGAAGGCGAGGCCTTGGCGACGGCAAAGGCCTCTTCGGCCAGGAGCGCCCTCCCCCGGTCGAGTATCTGGAGTCTGGCCCGCAATTCCCCCCGCGCTTCCCGGGGACCGGAAAACACCTGGGCGAATTCGTCCAGTTCGACGCGCAGCAGACAGCGCACCCGGGCCTGCCCCAGGGCCGCCAGACCGAGACCCTCGCCCAGGCGCTGGCGCACCAGGCCGGCCGGGGGCGCCGCCCAGCGGGCGCGGCTGTAGTCATTGCGGCGGGCGGGCTCGGCGTAGGCCAGGCGATAGGCAATGCCTTCGCCGTCCAGCCACGCGGGCGCCCGCACGTCGAGGGCCAGGACGGGCCGGCCGGCAGACGCCGGAGCCGGGGCCGGCCCGAGATCGTAGACCGCGGGAGGCGCATCGGCACCCCGCCTGCCGTTGGTGATGCAGGCCGCCGTCAGTACGCAGGCCAGGAGCCCCAGGACGATTCTCATGGCTGTCTCCCGGCCGGCGGCGTGAAGCCCGGCTCGCCGGGGCCCGGCGGCTGCGGCGGAGCGCCGAAAACGAGAGCCTGGGGAGAATCCTCGATCAGGCGAAGCACTCGCGAGAGCTGGCGGCTGGTGGCCGATACATCGGCAGAAAGTTCGTGCAGGCGGGGGACCACCCCAGCCGCGCCGTTACCGGCCGGATCGCCGATGGCGCTGTCGAGTTTCTCGCTCGTGACCGCCAGGTGTTTCACCAACTCCCGCGTTTCGGCCAAAAGGGGCGCCGCCTGGTCGGCGGTGGCGGAAAGCTTCTTCAGGTTCTCGTCGCTGAGCAGCGCGCGCACCTGGACCAGGGTGCCGTTGAGGTTGTCCAGGGTGGGCTTCATCTGGCCGGAAAGGCCCTCGGCATTGGCCAGCAGGGAGGCGATGCGGGCGCGGTTGCCTTCGTTCAGAAGCGCGCTGGCGCTCTCCAGGAAGTGCCGCGCCTGGCGCAGGGTCTCGGCCCCCGAATCGCCCAGTTCGTCCAGCAGCGAGGGTTTCATGGCAATGCGCGGCGGCGGATCCTCGTCATCCAGGGGCGTGGTGTCCTTGCCCGTTTCTTCCAGCAGCACGTGAGCCAGGCCGGTGATGCCCTGGTAGCCCAGTTTGGCGATGGTTCCCCGGGTGACCGGCACCTCGCGGGAGATGCTGATGGAGATAAGGATGTTGCGCACATCCTCCGGGTCCAGATTGATGGCCTTGACCTTGCCCACCTGGATGCCGCGGTAGCGCACCTGCCCCTGGGGATTGAGGCCGGTGACGTTCTGCCGCGTGACCACCACGTAGTCGCGGGTCAGCTCCTTCTTGCCGCCGAACCAGAACAGGGCGCCGATGCCGGCGAGGCCGAAGAAAATGACGAAGATACCGGCCAGGAAAGCGTGGGATTTGTTTTCCATCAGGATGTCGCCTTCTGCATGGCCGCGAGCCCGCGCTCGCAGCAGAAAAAGTTGCGGATGAAAGGATGATCCACCGCCATCACCTCGGGCAAGGGGCCACAGGCGACGATGCGCTGGTCGGCCAGCACGGCGACCCGGCTCGACAGGCCGGCCAGGGTATCGAGGTCGTGGGTCACCATGACCACGGTGAAACCCAGTTCCCGCTGCAATT
The DNA here is from genome assembly GCA_016720065.1 of Betaproteobacteria bacterium. Classification (NCBI taxonomy): domain Bacteria; kingdom Pseudomonadati; phylum Pseudomonadota; class Betaproteobacteria; species Betaproteobacteria bacterium. The sequence goes on from JADJXY010000002.1 coordinate 1,244,691, forward strand.
CGCGGATGAGGCGGACGAAATTCTCACTGCGGTCGGGGTCCAGGCCGGCGGTGGGCTCATCGAGCAGGAGGAGTTCCGGTTCCAGGGCCAGGGCCCGGGCCAGGGCCACCCGTTTGACCATGCCGCCGGACAACTCGGCGGGCATGAGGCGCCCATGGCGTGGCTCCAGTTCGACCATGCCCAACTTGAGGTGCACCAACTGGCGAATCCAGTCCTCGTCCAGGCAGTGCAGTTCGCGCAGGGGGAAGGCGACGTTGTCGTATACCGAAAGGGCGGAGAAGAGCGCGCCATGCTGGAAGAGCATGCCCAGGCGGCGGCGCACCGCCCGCTGCCCCACCGGGTCGCTGCTGGCCAGATCGAAGCCGAAGAGGCTGACGCGGCCCTGGGCTGGCCTGAGGAGCCCGAGCATCTCCCGCAGCAGCGTGGTCTTGCCGCTGCCCGACCCCCCCACCAACCCGACCACCTGACCGGCCTCGATGACCAGATCCAGATCGCGGTGGATCACCGCCTCCTTGTAGCGGGTCCAGATGCCGGCGAGTTCGATGGCGGGGATCGCGCTCATAGCTGCGGCAGCCCCAGGTTGCGGGTAAAGATGGCGAAGATGGCGTCGATGATGATGACGGCGGTGATGGCCGAAACGACGGCCGTCGTGGTGTGGCCGGACAGGCTTTCCGTATTGGGCCGCACCTTGAGCCCGAAGTGGCAAGCCACCAGGGCGATGGAAAAGCCGAACACCGCCCCTTTGACCAGACCGATGACGAGGTTGGCGACCGGGACCGCCCGGGGCAGGGTCTCGATGAAATAAGCGGGGGACAGATCGAGTTGCAGCAGGGCCGCCACCATGCCCCCCGCCAGGGCCACGGCCGAGGTCCACAGGACGAGGAGCGGCATGGCCACGGTGAGGGCCGCCACCTTGGGCAGGATGATGCGCACGGTGCGCGAGATGCCCATGGTGGCCAGGGCGTCGATTTCCTCCGTGACGCGCATGACCCCGATCTGGGCCGTCATGGCGGAACCGGAACGGCCGGCCACCAACACCGCCACCAGCACCGGCCCCAGCTCGCGAATGATGGAAATACCCAGGATATTGACGATGAAGAGATCGGCGCCGAAGGTCTTCAGTTGCAGGGCCGAGAGGTAGCTGATGGTGATGCCGATGAGGAATCCCACCAGGGCCGATACCGGCAGCGCCAGGGCGCCGGCCTTGTAGAGATTGGCGGAAAACTCCTTCCAGGGCAGTTCGTCGCGGTGCCGGGCGAGATGCAGGGCATCGAGAATGAGTTGGCCGAAGAGCGCGACCAGTCCGTAGGTCTGGCGCACGCCGCGCAGGGCAAAGTGGCCCGTCGCCGCCACCGGCGAAATTGCCGGGGGTGGGGGGGGTGGCCCTTCGTCGGCCACCGCGGCCACCCGATCCAGAATGCGCCGCTGCGCGTCGCTCAGGATCACTTGGGCGGGATAGGCGCCCCCCCAGGTCTGCCAGAGCAGGGTCGCCGCGGCGGAGTCCAGCCGTGCAACGGCCTCGAAATCCCAGACGCAGCCCGCCGCGACCGCCCCCCGCAGTTCCTCGCGCAGGGTATCGAGATGGGGAATCAGGACGGCCAGGGTCCAGGTTCCGGCCAGGATGACCCGGTTTTCCTCGCGCCGCAGGCTAGGGGGCGTCGTCATCCGCCTTTCTTCCCCTTGCCGCGCTCCAGGACGAATTCGCGCCCGATCTGGCGCCAGATGGCGCTTTCCTCATCCAGGGCCGCCGCCGTCCAGGGATTGCCGGCCAGCCAGTCGGCCGGCAGCTCCAGCACGTAACCGCGCCCGTTGCCCCGCACCCGCCACTCCGGCAGGGCACGATCGTCGCGGGTGCGATGGAGGAGCACGGCAAGGCGCAGACAAAAGACGGAATCCCAGCTTTCCGGACGGCCGGGCAAGGCCACCAGCTTCTCCAGCTTGCCCCGGTGCCCCAGGACGAGGGCCGCCAGACGCGCCTGGTCCTTCCTGGAAAATCCCGGCATGTCCGCGTGGTTGAGCACGTAGGCGCCGTGCTTGTGATAGGCGTTGTGGGCCACCGAAATGCCGATCTCGTGCAGGGCGGCGGCCCAGCCCAGGGAGGCGACCTCGCCGTCTTCGACCCCCTCGGGGCGAATCTGCGCCCAGGCGGCCAGGGCCGTCTCCTGCACCCGCTCGGCCTGATCGGCCTCCACCTGATAGCGGCGCATGAACTGACGCACCGTGGCATCGCGCATGTCGTGATGATGGAAGCGGCCCAGGAGGTCATAGAGCACCCCCAGGCGCAGGGCCCCGTCCGAGTAGGTCATGTGCTCGATGCCCAGTTCCTCGAACACCGCCCCCATGATGGCCACGCCGCCCGGCAGGACGGGCAGGCGATCGGAGCGCACCCCGGGCAGGTCGAGGGCCTCGGCCGAACCGGCCTTCACCAGCAGAGCGGCGAAACGCTCCAGCCCCACCCGGGAAATGCCCGGTTCGCCGTCGGGATTGAGCCCATTCAGTTCCAGCACGTCGGCGATGGCCCGGGCGGTTCCCGAAGAACCCACCGCCTCCTTCCAGCCCAGGCGCTGGTAGTCGTGGGCGATGAGTTCGATTTCCTTGGCCGCCGCCACCTGGGCCTCCCGCAGGCGCTTCTTGTCCATGCGCCCGTCAGGAAAGTAGCGCAGGGTGTAACTCACGCAGCCCATGTACAGCGATTCCATCAACTGGGGCTCGTGGCGCTTGCCGACGATGAACTCGGTGGAGCCGCCGCCGATATCGACCACCAGGCGCTTGTGGCTCGCGCTGGGCAGGGCATGGGAAGCCCCCAGGTAGATCAGGCGCGCCTCCTCCCGGCCGGCGATGATTTCGATGGGAAACCCCAGGGCCTCTTCAGCCAGGGGAAGGAACTCGGCCGCATTCTTGGCCACCCGCAGGGCATTGGTGGCCACCGCCCGCACCGCACCTTCGTCCAGCCCCCCAAGGCGCTCGCCGAAGCGGCGCAGAGCGTCCAGCCCCCGGGCCTGGGAAGCGGCGTCGAGACGCTTGTCGGCATTGAGTCCGGAAGCGAGCCGCACCGGCTCCTTGAGGGAATCCAGGGGATATATCTGGTCATCCACCACCCGCCCGACCTGCAGGCGAAAACTATTGGAGCCGAGATCGACCGCGGCGACGGTTTCGTAGGACATGGGCAGAGACCAAGGGGAAGTCGCCGAATTCTAGCCGGTAAACCCCCCCTGCCGCCCGCCCTTGCGCCCGCCCGTCATGCGTCTGCAACATTTCGGCAATACAATCCTGTGATTGGACCGTGAAAAGTAAACGGTGACCTGTGGCGAAGCGTCCGCGCGGAGCCAACACCCCTCACCCCTCACCCCTCTCGCCCCTCCCTTCCCACCATGCACCGCGCCGCCGTTCCTCCTTTCCCGACCGCCGACTACCTCAACCGCGAACTGGGCATTCTGGCCTTTAATCGCCGCGTGCTTGCCCAGGCGCGGGATGAGCGGGTGCCGCTCCTGGAGCGCTTGCGCTTCCTGTGCATCGTCTCCAGCAATCTGGACGAATTCTTTGAAATCCGGGTGGCGGGCCTGAAGGAGCAGATACGCGGCCTTTCGCCGGTGGTGACCACCGACGGCGCCACGGCCCAGGAGGCCTTCCGCCGGGTCAGCCGCGAGGCCCGCGCCATCGTCGCCGAGCAATACGACGAACTGAACGAGATCGTCCTGCCCCGCCTGGCCGAGCAGGGCATCCGCTTCCTGCGCCGGGCGTCCTGGAGCGAGACGCAGCGGCAATGGATCCGGGAGTACTTCCGGCGGGAGATGATGCCGGTCCTGACCCCCATCGGCCTGGACCCCTCCCACCCCTTCCCGCGGGTGCTCAACAAGAGCCTCAATTTCGCCGTGGAACTCGACGGCAAGGACGCCTTCGGCCGCAGCTCCGGCGCCGCCATCGTGCAGGCACCCCGGGTGTTGCCCCGGGTCATCCGCCTGCCGGAAGACCTGGCGGGCTGCGAGTACGGCTTCGTCTTCCTCTCCTCGATCCTGCACGAATTCGTCGGCGAACTGTTCTCGGGCATGAACGTCCTGGGCTGCTACCAGTTCCGCGTCACCCGCAATTCCGACCTGTTCGTCGATGAGGAAGAAGTCACCAACCTGCGCACCAAGCTCCAGGGTGAGCTGCCCCAGCGCCACTTCGGCGACGCGGTGCGTCTTGAGGTCGCCGACAACTGTTCGCCGACCATGACCCGCTTCCTGCTGCGCGAATTCGGCCTGGACGACATCGATCTTTACCGCCCCCATGGCCCGGTCAATCTGGTGCGCCTCATGCAGGTGCCCGACTGGGTCGACCGGCCGGACCTCAAATTCCCGCCCTACCTGCCCGGCCTGCCGCGGCAACTGGAAAAGGGCCTCAGCATCTTCACCGCCATCGCGCGGGGCGACATCCTCCTGCATCACCCCTACCAGTCCTTCGCGCCGGTCATCGATCTCCTGCAACAGGCGGCGGCAGACCCCGACGTGGTGGCCATCAAGATGACCGTGTACCGCACCGGCACCGATTCGGTCCTCATGCAGTCCCTCATCCGCGCCGCCCAGAATGGCAAGGAAGTCACCGTGGTGGTCGAACTCATGGCCCGCTTCGACGAGGAGGCCAATATCGGCTGGGCCACCCGCCTGGAAGAGGTCGGCGCCCACGTGGTCTATGGCGTGGTGGGCTACAAGGTGCATGCCAAGGCCCTCCTCATCGTGCGCCGCGAAGCCGGAACCCTGCGCCGCTACGCCCACCTGGGCACCGGCAACTACCACCCGCGCACCGCCCGCCTCTACTCCGATTTCGGGCTCCTCACCGCCGACGAGGAGATCACCCACGACGTGAGCGAAGTCTTCAAGCAGCTCACCGGCCTGGGTCAGGCCCGTACCCTCAAGCACCTCTGGCAAGCCCCCTTCACCCTCCAGCCCAATGTCGTCGCCGCCATCGGCGCCGAGGCGGAACGGGCCCGGGCCGGCGGCAAGGGCCGTATCGTGGCCAAGATGAATTCCCTCCTGGAGCCGGAAACCATCCACGCCCTCTACGAAGCCTCCCGGGCCGGGGTCGAGATCGACCTCCTGGTGCGCGGCGTCTGCGCCTTGCGGCCAGGGGTCAAGGGGCTATCGGAAAACATCCGCGTGCGCTCGGTGGTCGGCCGTTTCCTGGAGCACCACCGGGTGTTCTACTTCCACGACGAAGGCCGCGAACAGGTCTACCTGTCCAGCGCCGACTGGATGGAGCGCAACTTCTTCCGCCGTATCGAACTCGCCTTCCCCATCCGCGACCCCAAGCTCAAAAAGCGTGTCATCAACGAGGGCTTGAAGTTCTACCTGGCGGACAACCAGAACGCCTGGGACATGAACGGCAGCGGTCACTACACCCGGCGCACCGCCGCCCGGGCCAAGCCGCGCAGCGCCCAGGCGGAACTGATGCTTACCCTGGGCAAGGGCTGAAGTTCAGAAATCCCGCCGCAGGGCCAGGGTGACTTCGTCGGCGCGCAGGCGGCCCGTGGCGGAACCGGTGCCGACGCCGGGAGCATTGAAATTCCCGATCAGATCCTGGCCGGCGGACTTCTTGAACTTGCCCAGGTCCATGTAGCGATAGCCCACTTCCAGGACCAGGTTTTCACGCAGGAAGATATTGACCCCGGCGGAGAACTGCCAAGCAAAGGCGTTGCGCTTGCCGCCGGGAAGCGTGCCGGAGCTGCTCGGGTCGGACCAGCGCAGGGGGTCCATTTCGTTGCGGCTGCGTCCCACGCCTGCACCGGCAAAGGGCTGCACCATGCCGAAAACGCGGGGAAAGTCGTAATAGAGGCCGGCGAGCAGCGCGTCGGACGTGACCGGGGGATCGAAGTAGGTGCCTTCGGGGTCATGCCCGCGCAGATCGTAACCCCGCCGCCGGCTGTAGGAGACATCGGCCCGGAAGCCATTGCCGAAGCGGTAGCCGACCCCCACGCCCACCGCGGTCGCGCTGCCCAGGCGATCCAGGGAAGCGCCACAGACCCCGGGGTAATTGACGGCGATGAAGCAGTCCGGGCTCACCGCCCGGTCGTCTCGGAAATCGGCGCTACGGGCCATGGAGTGGGCCACTTCGACCCGGGCGTACAGCCCGGGAGTACTTCCCCCCGGCAACGGCGAAGACGCCGGCTCCTCGACCCGGGTCGCCGTGGGCGGCGGCAGGGGTGTGCGCACTTCCTGGGGGCTGCGCTCCGGCGCCTGGGCCGTGGCCTCCGGCGCCGCCTGGGTCATGGCGCTGCTGCGCGAAGGCGGCGAAGAACAAGCCGCCAGAAATGCCACCGGAACAAACACCATCAAAGCGCGCGTCAAAATGTGCGGATTCATGTCTTCCCCCTGACCGGACGGGCCCGCGCAACGGGCCCACAACCCCCACTCCGGCCGCCCCAACGAAGGGCAATACCCGGAGTCCCCGCGGGGATATTAGGCCCGCCTGCAGCCAGGCGCAAGGGGAGGAAACCGGCGACGGGGTTCCGCCATTCCGGTGTCGGAGCCGACCCTCAAACCCGCCGAGCGGCGACTACGCCTTCGACTTCGTGGATCAGCGCCAGGGTGCGCTGGATCTGTTGCAGATTGCCGATTTCCACCGTGAAGCCCATGTGGGCCTTGCCCTGTTTGGACTGGGTATTCACCCCGATGACGTTGATCTTCTCGCGGGTGAAGACTTCCGAAATATCGCGCAGCAGCCCCTGGCGGTCGTGGGCGTCCACGATCAGGTCGGCGGCGAAGACGCCGGTGGTTTCGCCGCCCCAGTCGGTCTCGATGACCCGCTCCGGGTGCAGGGCGGCGAGATTGGCGAAATTGCCGCAGTCGGCACGGTGGATGGACACCCCCTTGCCGCGGGTGACGAAGCCCTGGATGGGGTCCGGCGGGGCTGGTTTGCAGCAGCGGGCGAGTTGGGTGAGAAGCTTGTCCACGCCGACGATGAGGATGCCCTGGTTGCCATCGACCGGCTTGCGGGGCCGGGTCTGGACGGCGTCTGGGGGGAGTTTCTCGGCTTCGAAGTCGCCCCCCCGGGCCACGGACTGAAACTGGCGCAGGTTCATTTCGCCCCGGGCGGCGGCAATGTAGAGGTCGTCGGCCTGGGTGTGGCCGAGCTTGTGGGCCAGTTCGTCGATATTGGCGCCGGTGAGCCCCAGGCGCTGCAATTCCTTGCCGACGATGCCGCGCCCCTCGGCCAGGGTTTCTTCCAGGGCCAGGTTGGAGAACCACTGCCGCACCTTGACCCGGGCGCTCTTGGTCTGGATGTAGCCCTGGGCGGGGTTGAGCCAGTCCCGCGAGGGACCGCCGTGTTTGGCGGTGACAATCTCGACCCGCTGGCCCGTTTCCAGGGGCGTATTGAGGGGCACCAGTTGGCCGTTCACCTTGGCGCCGCGGCAGCGGTGGCCCAGGTCGGTATGGACGCGGTAGGCAAAATCCACCGGGGTCGCCCCGGCCGGCAGGTCGACAACCTTGCCCTGGGGGGTGATGACGTAGAGCGTCTCGTCCAGGGCGGCCTGCTTGTAGTGGTTCACCCAGTCCGAGCTGTCGGCGACTTCGTCCTTCCATGTGAGGAGCTGACGCAGCCAGGCGATCTTTTCGTCGTAGGCCTCCTCGCTGCCGTGGCGCGACCCTTCCTTGTAGCGCCAGTGGGCGGCAACGCCCAGTTCGGCGTGCTTGTGCATGTCCCAGGTGCGGATCTGCACCTCCAGGCTGCGCCCGTCGGGGCAGCGCACGGCAGTGTGCAGCGAACGATAGTAGTTGCCCTTGGGGTTGGAAATGTAGTCGTCGAATTCCTTGGGGATGGGCGTCCAGATGTTGTGCACGATGCCCAGCACCGTATAGCAGTCCTTGATGTCGTCGACGATGACGCGCAGGGCCCGCACGTCGTACACCTCGGAAAAATCGACGCCCTTTTTGCGCATCTTGTTCCAGATGCTGAAGATGTGCTTGGGGCGCCCGTAGATTTCGGCCTTTTCGATGCCCACCGCCCGGAGTTCCTCGCGCAGGCGGGTGATGGCGTCGGCGATGAACTGCTCCCGCTCGGTGCGTTTTTCATCCAGCAGCCGGGCGACCTGCTTGTAGGTGTCCGGGTGCATGAAACGGAAGGAGAGATCTTCTAGTTCCCACTTCAGTTCCCACACGCCCAGGCGGTTGGCCAGCGGCGAATAGAGCTCGAGGGTCTCCCGCGCCACCTGGACGCGCAGCTCGTCGGGGTGGGAGGCGTAGTAGCGCAGGGTCTGGGTGCGGCTGGCCAGGCGCAGAAGCACCACCCGGATATCCTCGACCATGGCCAGGAGCATCTTGCGCAGCACCTCGATCTGGGCCTTCATCTCCTGGGGATTGACCTCGCCCGCTTCGATATTGGCAGCGACGAAGCCCCGGGCGATGGGGCGCAGGCGATTCAGGCGGGATATCCCATTGACCAGATGGGCCACCGACTTGCCGAAACGCTCGCCGATCTTCTCGACGCCATGCTCCTGGTGGGCGGGAATGGCGAAGAGCAGGGCCGCCACCCGGGAATCGCCGTCGAGTCTCAAGCCGGTGATGATGAGGGCCATGCCCAGGGCGTGGGACCAGATGCGCTCCCCGCTGCCCAGGGAAGTCTCGCCGTAGACCTCCCAGGCGTATTCGACGGCCTCCTTGAGGCGCCGGGCTTCTTCTTCCCCCAGGCCTTCGGAAAGGGTGTGGAGGAACTGCTGGAAATCGCTCTGGCTGGCGACGGAATGGAGCACGGAGACCATGGCCGGAATTATAGCGCCGGGGCGCTGGGGCATAATCTCCGCCATGGCCGCAGCAACCGCCTCCTCCCCCGGACGCTTCTACCTCAACCCCTACCTGCTCCTGACGCTCACCGTCCTGTTCTGGTCGGGCAACATGGTCCTGGGCCGGGGCATGCGCGAGGACGTGCCGCCCTTCGCCCTGGCCTTCTGGCGCTGGGCCATCGCCTTTGGCCTGACCCTGCCCTTCGCCTGGCCCCATCGCCGGCAGTGGCCGCTGCTGCTCTCGGGCTGGAAGGCCGTCGCCCTGCTGGGCGTGCTGGGCGTCGGTGGCTACAACACCTTTGCCTACCTCGCGCTCCAGTCGACGACGGCCACCAACGCGGTACTGCTCAATTCCTTCATCCCGGTGGCCACCATCGCCATTTCCTGGGCCTTCCTGGGCAAGAGCCTGAGGGCTGTCGAAGGGCTGGGCGTCCTCATCTCCCTGATCGGCGCCGTCACCATCGTCGCCCGCGGCGACCCCGCGGTGCTGGCCGGGCTGGCGCTCAACCGGGGCGACGTCTGGATGCTCGTCGCCGTCCTCACCTGGGCCATCTATACCGTGGGCCTGGCCTGGCGCCCCACCGGGGTCGATCCCATGCTCATGCTGGCCGCCCTGACCGCCGTTGGCCTCCTGGTCCTCGCCCCGATCTACGCCTGGGAAATGGCGGGCGGCCGAAGCATCCACCTTCACCCGGGCAGCCTCCTGTCCCTGGCCTACGTCGGCATCTTCCCCGGCTTCCTGGGCTATGTGTTCTACAACCGGGGCGTCGCCCAGGTGGGCGCCAACCGGGCCAGCCTGTTCATCCATCTGATGCCTGTCTTCGGCACCGCGCTCTCGGCCCTCTTCCTAGGGGAGATCCCCCAGGCCTACCACTACGCCGGCATCGCCCTCATCTTCACCGGCATCTGGCTCACCACCCGGCACTGAAAGATGGGACTCCTCGACCTCTTCCGCCGCCCCGCCCCCGCGCCCATCCCCGACGCCCTGTGGGACGCAACTGTCGCAGCCCTGCCCTTCATCGCCGCCCTGGAGCCGGAGGAACTCGGCCGGCTGCGGGAACTTACCGCCGCCTTCCTGGCGGAAAAGGAATTCACCCCCGCCGGCGGCCTGGTGGTGGACGACGGGGTCTGCCTGGCCATCGCCATGCAGGCCTGCCTACCCATCCTGGAACTCGGATTGGGGGCCTACCGGGGCTGGGTGGGCATCGTCGTCTATCCCGACGAGTTCGTCATTCCCCGCCTCACTCAGGACGAGGACGGCGTGGTGCACGAGTACGACGAAACGGCTTCCGGCGAGGCCTGGGCCGGCGGCCCGGTCATCGTCTCGTGGCGGGACGCCCAGATGGCGGGCGACGGCTACAACGTGGTGATCCACGAATTCGCCCACAAGCTGGACATGGAAAACGGCGAGGCCGACGGCGTGCCCCCGCTTCCCCCCGGCGTCTCCCGCGAGCAGTGGGAAAACGTTCTGCACGCGGCCTACGAGCACTTCTGCCAGCGCGTCGATGGCGGCGAGAAAACCTGGATCGACCCCTACGGCGCCGAACACCCCTGCGAATTCTTCGCCGTGGTGAGCGAAGCCTTTTTCGAAATGCCGGACGTGGTGGCCGAGGAGTACCCGGCCTTCTACGACCTGCTGCGCCGCTTCTACCGCCAGGACCCCCACGTCCGGCTACAGCGCTGGGTCGCCGCAGGCCGCGACTGAGCGCGGTTAAAGCTGTTTTGCTGAGCGAGTCTTCCTGGGATCGCCGCGGCGTGCGCCGGCAACTGAGAGCCGACGCCATACCGCCGATCTGCTGTTCTGCAACGACATCTCGACATCTTCCGCCACAAACTGCCGCGCAAGATCGAAACCGACGCAGGCCTCGTTGCCTTCATCGAGGATCGCCATCGACGACGACAGATCCCCAAGGATTTCGCCTACCGAAAACAAGCCACTATCCTTTCAGCATCGGCTTGCAACGGATTCTGACAAAGTGGAATTGACGTTGCGCCGAGAAAGGCGGATGCCGACCATGCCGACCGCGAGAAGCGCGAGGTTTCCCGGTTCGGGGACCGTGTAGCGGATATCGAAGCTCACGTTGCTTGTGATTTCGAACTCCGTCGAGAATGGGTAGTGCTGCCCAAAGAGATCGATCTGAGAATCGCAGAACGTACGGTTTTCAGAATCCACGACGCAATTGACCGCGGTGATGACCTGTGTCGGAAACATGTTCTGCGTGAACAAAGGGTCTCCCTCCAACTGTCCGCCACGAATAAATATGTGCATGTCATCTATCCCCCCGGGTACGCCGACGTGGAACGATGCGGTGCTGCCCGACAGGTTGCTTATGCTGTGTTCATCCAGGTCGGTAATGTCGTTATCGAATACTCCGGTCGCTGGCACGCGAAGGGTGACACTGAGTATTGGAACTGCGGCCGCGTCGCGGGGCACGGAGGCACCAACGGCGACGAGGAAAAGCGCACCGATGACCATCGACAGACGCGACGCAAGCGCCCTGGTTGCAACGGGGTCACGTTGGACGGGAGGGAAAATCGGTTCAGAGATCCTTAACAGTGGCTCAGCGTTTGGAATTTGAGCGATGGCGATACACATGATTCCTCCTGGGGATATGAAAGAGTAACAAGCCTTGCATGAGAGGCTCTCGCACAAGAGGCCATTGCCTTACGTTGACGTTTTGAGCACTTAGCACGCAAGAACAGACTCTTGACAAAAATACGCGACGGACCCTTGAGTTCATTCTGAGCCTGGATGCGCGCAATATCTGTTCGCTGTCGCACATAGAAACAAGAAGCGATTTGTTGACATTGTTGTTTAACTGTGTTGAATAATGCCGATTGGGTGACCGCCGCAACTGCCGCCGATGATGCTCTCGTAGACCAGATCGTCTGGGTCAACCTGGTGTGACCGTGCGAGCGCGAAAAACGGACTGGCGCAATGCCGCAGCAGTCGGCGCACGGGAAGATAGTTGTCGCCTCATTCATGCCGCCAAGACCTGTTTATCTGTCGCCGGCAACGCCATGTCGATCACCGAGTCACGTTCCGGGTTGAGCGTCACGGCGCCGATTGGCGCCCAGTTCCGCGTATGGCGCGACCAGCGTGCCGGGTTGCGTTCCCGAGCCTCGGCGTACAGCGCGTGACGCGCCGCGAGAGTCGCATGGTCTTCGCCAGCATCGCTCTGCGCCGTCCGAACGGGCTGGCCGTGCAATGCCAGCCCTGGACGGACCCGGGGGGGATGGGGTTCCTTCGACGCTGCGCAGACCCCACGCCCCGGCCTCCCCTTCTTCGACAAAGCTCAGGACAGGCTCGAAGGGGGAGGAGCCCAGCGTGACCTGCGCCGTGCTCAAAATACGTTCCGTCAAGAACGCAGCACTACAGCGCCTTCAACCCAGCAGGAAGTCCCGCACCACGGCGATCTGGCTGTCGTCCATGAACATGGGAGCGTGGCCCACGCCGGCGATTTCGGCCAGCTTCGCCCGGGGGCCGCGTTCGGCCATCTGCTGCCAGGTTTCCCGGCGCAGGAGGTCGGATTCCGCCCCGCGCACGGCCAGGGTCGGGCAGCGCACGGCTTCGTAGAGGGGCCAGAGATCGATATCGACCGCGGCGAAAGCCATGCGGAAGGCCTCGCCGATGGCCGGATCGTAGCGGAAGCCCCAGCGCCCGTCGGCGCGACAACTGACGCTGGTTTCGGTCAGGTGGCGCCACTGGGCGTCGCTGAGGGGGCCGAAGGGCGCGCTCACCTGCCGCACGTAGGCCAGGGCCTCGTCGAAGGTGGCCCAGGTGGGGTCGGCGCCCACGTACTGACCGATGCGGCGCAGGGATTCGCCGGTGATGACCGGCCCCACGTCGTTGAGCACCATGCGGGTGATGGGGGTATCCGGCATGCCGGCCAGGGCCATGCCGATCAGCCCGCCCATGGAGGTGCCCACCCAATGCACTTCCTCGGCGTCCAGCCGGGCAATCAGCGTCACCATGTCGGCCACGTACTGGGGAATGGCGTAGCCGGCCGCATCCTTCAGGCGGCCACTGCGGCCCCGCCCCACCACGTCGGGACAGACCACCCGGTAGTGAGGCATGAGGGCCCGGGCCAGGTCGTCGAAATCCCGCCCGTTACGCGTGAGGCCATGGACGCAGACCAGCACCCGGGGATTGCCCGGATCGCCCCACTGGCGATAGGCCATGCGGTGCAGGCCGGTGGGACTCGCGCAGCGCACCTCGCGATCGACCCAGGCCGGCGGGCGGCAGAAACAGCGCTTGAAACAGTCGAACCAGCTCATGACACCTCCTTGGGGAAGAAGCATAGCATCAGCGGCCATGCCAGTAGCGCGGGCGTTCCTCGCGCCAGGCCCGCGCCTGCACGCCTTCCCCGGTCAGAAAAAATTCGAGCGCGCCGTCCCGGTCGGTGCGCCACAGGGTCATGCCCGCTGCCGCGTAGCGGGCCAGAACCTCCTCCTTGGGATGGCCGAAGCGGTTGCGGTACCCCACCGGCACCACGGCATGGCGCGCACCCGTGGCGGCGACGAAGGCGGGGGTCGAGGAGGTACGGCTGCCGTGGTGGGGCACCAGGACCACATCGGCAGCAAGCTCAGCACGATGGCGGCGCAGCAGGGCCTCCTCGTCGCGGGCCTCGATGTCCGAGGTGAGCAACATCGCCCGCCCCTCGGCCTCCACGCGCAGGGTGCACGACAGATGGTTGGCCTTGCCCCCGGCCCGGTAGTCCGCCGCGCTGGGGTGCAGAATGCTGAAGCGCACCCCGTCCCACTCCCAGCGCTGCCCATCCTGGCAGGGGATGCTCCCGGCCTCGCCGGTGGAACTCCAGAAGCTATCCACCGGCAGTGCCGCCCGCAGCGATGCGCTGCCCCCGGCGTGGTCGCTGTCGCGATGGGTCACCACCAGCCCGTCCAGGCGATCCACTCCCAGGGCACGCAGATAGGGCACCACGACGCGCTGGCCGGCGTCGGACTCGGCGCTGTAGAGGGGGCCCGGATCGTAGACCAGGGTGTGCTCCCGGGTGCGCACCACAGCGGCCAGGCCCTGGCCCACGTCGAGCACCGTCACCCAGGCCTCACCCGCGGCCGGCCGTGGCGGTGGCCAGAGAAAGAGCGGCAGCAGCAGACCCAGCCCGGCCCAGCGGCCGGGCACTCCGGCCGGGAGGAGCAGCAGGCCGACCCCAAACCCGGCCAGGACGGCCACCGGCAGCGGCGGCGCCGCACTCTGCCAGACCGGCATTGCGGCCGCCACGGCGAGCCCCTCCATGAGCCAGGCCAGGGGCAGGTGGGCCAGATGCAGCAAGCCGTCCCAGGGCACCACCGCCGCGGCCAGGGCCAGGGGCGTGACCACGAAACTCACCACCGGGATGGCCAGTGCATTGGCCAGGGGCGAGACGAGGGAAAACTGCCCGAAGACCAGGAGCAGCACGGGCAGCGAGGCCAGGGTCGCCGCCCCCTGGACGAGACCCCAGGCGCGCAGGCGCAGCCCCAGCCCCGGGCGCGCATCGCCATCGGGATCGCCGTCCCCCGCTCCGGCCCCGCGCCGGTCCGCGGCCACGAAGAGCAGGGCCGCCACGGCCCCGAAGGACAACCAGAACCCGACCGCCAGAACGGCCCAGGGATCCACCAGCAACACGGCCAGCAGTGCCAGACCCAGCACCCGGCCGGGGGAGACCCAGCGCCCAGACCCCAGGGCCAGCGCCGCCACCGCCAGCATGTAGAGGGTGCGCTGGGCGGGAACGCCGAAGCCGGCCAGGGCGGTATAGAGGAAGGCCGCCACCACCCCGGCGGCCAGGGCGACGCGCTGGGCCGCGAATCGGTTGGCCAGGCGCGGCACGCGCCGCCACAAGGCGCCGCAGGCCCAGCCCAGCAGGGCCGCCACCAGGGTCACGTGCAGGCCCGAGATGGACATCAGGTGGGTGGTTCCCGTGCGGTTGAAGACATTCCACAAGTCCCCCTGGATGGCCCGCTGGTCGCCCACCGCCAGGGCCGCCAGAATGCCGCCGTAGGGGTGGGTCTCGGGGGGAAGCACGGCGAGAAAACGGTCCCGCACCCCTTGGCGCAGGCGCTCGACACCGTAGCCGAAGCCGGGGACGAAGGCCTCCAGGAGAAAGTTGGCCTCCCGCGGGCGCACATAACCCGTGGCCCGCACGCCGTTTTCCAGCAGCCAGGCCTCGTAATCAAAACCTCCCGCATTGGCGTTGCCATGGGGCCGGCGCAGGCGCAGGACCAGGTGCCAGCGCTCCCCGGCCCGGAGGGAAGGCAGCGCCGCGGAAGCCTCCGGGTCGGCACCGCGATACCAGGACAGCATCACCCGGCGGGGAACGACCGCCCCCGCCGTCTCCACCCTTTCCACATCGAAAGCGAATCGCTCACCGCGGGAAAAGCCCTGGGGCAGCGCGGCCACCACGCCGATCACCGCCACGTCGCGCCCCTCCCAGGCCTCGGGCAGGGCGTCGGCCAGACGGCCTTCGGCCCGCCAGGCGGCCCAGCCGAACCCCAGAATCAGGGCGGCGGCAAACACTGCCGTCAGGCGCCAGGCCCCGCGCAGGGGCAGGCAAAACAGGAGACCGGCCAGCAGGCCCACCGACCCCCAGGCGGGAACTTGGGGCTGAAACTGGAGGGTGATGACCCCCAGGGCGAAGCCGAGGGCCGCGCAGCCCAGGGGAAAAACCGCCCTGGGCGGGGCGGCGGGGCGGGTCACGCCCTCCACGGGATCAAGTCTTGAAGCGGGTGACTTCCTGGCTCAGATTCTCGGCCAGACGACGCAATTCCTGGGCGGTGCCGGAATTGGCGGCGGCGGCGGCATTGTTCTCCTCCGCCATCTGGGCGATCTTCTCGACGTTCTGGGCGATTTCCGTGCTGGCGGCGGCCTGCTCGCGCAGGGCGCCGGTAATTTCGCCCACGGCACCGACCACCTGCCGTGAACAGGCCTGGGCTTCCTCGATGGTGCTGCCGGCGCGACTGGCCTGCTCGACGCCCACCGCCACCGAGGCGACACCCTGCTTCATGGTGGTCACGGCGGTCTCGGTCCCGGTCTGGATCGAGACGATCATGTCGGTGATTTCCTGGGTGGATTTGGCCGTGCGCTCGGCCAGTTTCCTCACTTCATCGGCCACCACGGCAAAGCCCCGGCCGGACTCCCCGGCCCGGGCCGCTTCGATGGCGGCGTTCAGCGCCAGCAGATTGGTCTGATCGGCAATGTCCTTGATGGCGCCGACGATGGCGGAAATCTGGTTGGACTTCTGCCCCAGGGCCTCCACCGCGGCGGCGCTCTCGTTGACCGTCGCCGCGATGCGCTGGATTTCGCTCACGATGCCGCACACCATCTCGCCACCCCGGGCCGCCACCCGGTCCGATTCGCGGGAGTGGTTCTGGGCGTCTTCCGCATTGCGGGCGATGTGGTCCACGCCCACGGTCATTTCCTCCACCGAGGCCGCCATGCTGGAGGCGGCATCGCTCTGGTGGCCGGCACTGTCGGCGATCTGCCGGCTCGAGGTGGCGAGTTGCTCGGTGGCGATGCGCAATTGCTGCACGCCGCTCTGGATATTGCCCAGGAGCTTGCGGAAGGCCCCGGCCATGTCGTTGAAGTGATCCGCCGCGGCGTGCAGTTCGTCATGGCCGTCCAGGTCGAATCGGGCGGTCAGATCCCCCTCGGCAAGCCGTTTGGCCCCGCGGGAAAAGACCTCCACACTGTTGAGCACCGAGTAATACATGCCCGCCGCGAAAAAGGCGGCCAGCGCCAGGCCGATCAGGGCACCCAGCACGTAGGCCGCCCGCTGGCGCTCGGCGTCACCCTGCCGCTCGGCCAGCATCTTTTCGAATTGCGGAATCAGGGTCTCGAACATCACCTGATAGCCGTGGTCGATGACCGTGGTGGCCTGCTTGAAATAGTCGTCGGGGGCGGTCTGAAAGCGTTCGGACAGGACATCCTCCCGCACCAGGGCGAGCAGGGCATCGACTTCCGCCGTCAATTGCTTGGCCGCCGGCTCCAGGACCGGACGGGTGGCGGGCACCTTGTCCATCACCTTGCCCAGGTTGATGTTCTGGGCGCGCAGGGTCTGGTTGAGTTGGCCCAGGGTCGCCGCCATGGCCACCTTGAGTTCCGGGGCGAGTTCCTTCTTGCTCAACACGCCGGTGCCCCGGGCCCGGGTGACCCCCAGGGGTTCCAGCAGGGCCGGCATCTTCTGCACCACCGTATCCATCATGTAATAGGTATCCATGACCGGGTCCAGGGTCAGTTCGGTGGCGTCGGCCACGGTGACCATGAAGAGCAGTACCCGGTCGATGAGGGCCGAATGGCGCTTGACGTTGTCGCCGGCCGGCCAGCTCAGGCCCTGGGTGCGGATGGCCTCCCACTCATCCCGTACCGCCTTCCAGTCGGCGTGGGCGCGCAATTCCGGCGACAGGGCGGCTTCGGTGGCGGCGAGGAAGTCGACGACCTCCTTTTCCTTGGCCGCGCGCTTGTCCTTCATGGCCTCGTTGCCGTTCAGCACGCCGGACGACAGACCCCGATGCTGCTGCATGGACTGCGTCAGGCGGTTCATGGGCTTCAGCATGCCCAGGCCGGCAATCTCGCTCTTTGCCGTCGCAATGTCCCGTCTGAGCTGGGTTTCGAGGGTGTAGAGGAAGACCGCCAGGATGACGACGACGATCGATCCAATGAGCAGAAACTTGGCCGGGTAGCGCAGCCGGTTGAGCACCGCCACCGAAGGCCTGAAAAGCGCTTGCATGAATGTCTCCTCCGTTATTGTTGCTTTTTATTCACGGGTTCCATGCCCCGCGCCGAAATCTAACCTGCAATACATCCATCATTCAAGCTCAAGCTTCGAGCGGCCCGCGCCGCCAGCAGCGGATCGTGGGTTACCAGCACCAGGGCCGCCCCGCGCTGGGCGACTTCGGCGACCAGCAGATCGAAAACCGCCCCCGCGGTGCCCCGATCCAGGTTCCCCGTCGGTTCGTCGGCCAGCAGGCAGGCGGGCCGGGTGACCAGGGCGCGGGCGATGGCCGCCCGCTGCCGCTCGCCGCCGGAAAGCTCCCCCGGGCGGTGCGCCAGGCGGTGGCCCAGGCCCACCGCCTCGAGCAGTTCGGCGGCCCGCTGCCGGGCTTCGTCCCGCGGGGTGCGCCGGATGAGAAGCGGCATGGCGACGTTTTCCACGGCGCTGAATTCCGGCAGCAGGTGGTGGAACTGATAGACGAAGCCCAGGTGGCGGTTGCGCCAGTCGCCCCGCTCCGATTCCCCCAGGGAGGAAAAATCCCGTCCCAGGAGGCTCACCGCTCCGGCGCTGGGCGCGTCCAGCCCCCCCAGGAGGTGGAGCAAGGTGCTCTTGCCCGATCCGGAAGCGCCCACCACGGCCAGGGTCTCACCGGCCCGGATGTCCAGGTCGATGCCCCGCAGGACGGGCACTTCCAGGGAGCCGCTCTTGAATGTCTTTTCCAGTCCCCGGGCGGAGAGCACGACCTCACTCATAGCGCAGCGCCTCCGCCGGATTGACCCGCGAGGCCCGCCAGCTCGGGTAGAGCGTGGCCCCGAGCGCGAGGACGAAGGCGATGGCCGTGACGCCCCCCACGTCCTTCCACTGCAGTTCCGAAGGCAATTGCGAGATGTAATAGACATCCTTGGACAGGAAGTGAATCCCCAAAAGGCGCTCCAGCGCCGGCACCACCACGTCGATATTGAGGGCCAGCGCCACCCCGCCGGCAACGCCCAGGCCCAGCCCCACCACGCCTACCAGCGCCCCCTGGACGACAAATATGGCCAGGATCGATCCGGGCCGCGCCCCCAGGGTGCGCAGAATGGCGATATCCGCTTCCTTGTCTGTCACCGCCATAACCAAAGTGGATACTAGGTTGAAAGCCGCGACGGCCACAATCAGGGAAAGGATGATAAACATCATCGTTTTCTCGATTTGCACCGCCCGGAAGAAATTGGCGTGGCTCTTGGTCCAGTCGTAGAGATAGGCGTCGGCGGAAATCATGGGGGCGATTTCCCGCGTCACCCGCGGGGCGGCGAACAGGTCGTCGATCCTGAGGCGCACGCCGGTCACGCGGTCCTCCAGGCGATAGAGTTTCTGGGCGTCTTCCAGGTGGATGAGGGCGAGGCCGTTGTCGTATTCGTACATGCCCACCTCGAAAATGCCCACCACGGTGAAGGTCTTGAGGCGGGGCACGATCCCGGCCGGGGTGACGCTACCCTGGGGCGCGATCAAGGTCACCTTGTCGCCGGTGAATACGCCGATGCCCCGCGCCAGGTCCGCGCCCAGGATGACGCCGAATTCGCCCGGGCGCAGATCCTCCAGGCGGCCGCTCTTCATGGCACCGGCAAAGTCCGCCACGCCCTCCTCCAGTTGCGGCACGATGCCCCGCACCACTGAACCGCGCACTCCGTTATCCACGGCGAACATGGCCTGGGACTGGACGAAGGGCGCGCTGGCCCGCACCTCCGGGTGGCGCGCCGCCTGGCTCGCCACTTCGGCCCAATGGGCGAGTTCCCCGGAAACGCCGGTGATCTGGATATGGGAGGCCACGCCGAGGATGCGGGTGCGCAATTCAGTCTGGAAGCCGTTCATCACCGACAGCACGACGATGAGCGCCGCCACGCCCAGGCCGATGCCGGCCATGGAAATGAGCGAAATGAAGGAAATGAAGTGATTGCGTCGCTTGGCGCGGGTGTAGCGCAAACCGATGAGCAGTTCGTAGGGCAAAGCCATAAAACGCCAGGATTCCGGGAAACGGGGCAGAAGTGCGAAGCCCGCTGCGAGCGGGCGTAGCGGCATACGGGGGACGGCAAAGGCGCCATGGTACACTGATCCCGCCTCCCCCCGTATCGCCCATTGGTAGGGCATTCCGTACCGCTTTCCCCCGCTTCTCCGCCTCGCTTCTCCGCCCCGCTTCCCCCGATGCATCTGACCCTTCTCGTCCCCGAACTGCTCTGGCCGGAACCCGCCGACCAGGCCGCCTGGGAAGGCCTCGCCCTGCCCGGCCTGGCCTGGCTTCTGGGCCGCGCCTCCTGCGAACGCAAGCCCGCCCTGCCCTACGAACACGCCCTGGCGGCGGCCTGGGGCCGCACCGCCGACGCGCCCCTGGCCGCCCTGCGCCTCCTGGGGGAGGAGGCCCCTGGCGCCCTGACCCCCGCAGACGCCTGCTGGCTGTGCGCCGACCCGGTGCATCTGCGCTTTCACCACGAGCGCGTCGTCCTGGCCGACGCCGGAGCCTTCGAGCTTGCCGCGCAGGAAGCGGAGGAACTCGTCGCCGCCCTCAATCGCGAATTCGCGGACCTGGGCAGCTTCCATGCCCTCACGCCCCGCCGCTGGTTCCTCCGCCTGGCCCGGCCCGTCGCCTTCACCGCCCCGCCGCTGTCCGCCGTGGCCGGCCGCCGTCTGGACCGGGGCCAGGCGGCTTCTCCCCTGCAATCGACCCTGAACGAAATCCAGATGGTCCTGCACGGCCATCCGGTCAATGAAGCCCGCGCCGCCCGCGGGCTGCCGGCGGTGAACGGCCTCTGGTTCTGGGGGCCTGGCGCCCTGGGAAGCGCCCCGCCCCCCCCTTTCGCCAGCCTCCACACCGACGACCCGCTGGCGCGGGGCCTGGCCCGCAGCACCACCGCCCAGGACCGGCCTCTGCCCGCCGGGCTGGACGCCCTGCTCGCAGGCGGCCCGGGGGACCGGGTCCTGGCCGTCCTGGACTCCCCCCTGCCCGCCGTGCTCTACGAGGATGCCGCCCGCTGGCGCAACGCCCTCGCCGACCTCGACGCCGCCTGGTTCGCCCCCGCGGCCCGGGCTCTGGGACGCCTTGAATCCCTCACCCTCCTGGCGCCCACCGTCTACGGCGCCCTCGCCTGGCGCCTGGAACCGGGCGCCCGCTGGCGCTTCTGGCGCCGCCCCGCCGACCTCGCCGCTCTGGCCCGGAGCCTTGCCGCATGACCCGCCTCGTATCCCGTACCGTCCCACCCCGCTCCGCCTGGCAGCTCGAACAGCAGGGCCTGCATCCCCTGCTGGCCCGCCTCTACGCCGCCCGGGGCGTCGCCGACCGCAGCGAACTCGACTACGACCTCAAGCACCTGCTTCCTCCCCAGACCCTCACCCGGGCCGACGAAGCCGCCATCCTCCTGGCCGACGCCATCGAGGCCGACGCCCGCATCCTCATCGTCGCCGACTACGACTGCGACGGCGCCACGGCCTGCGCCATCGGCCTGCGCGCCCTCAAGGCCTTCGGCGCCCGTGTGGAATACCTGGTGCCGGATCGCTTCAAGCTGGGCTATGGCCTCTCGCCGGAAATCGTCGATCTCGCCTCCCAACGCCAGCCCGACCTCATCGTCACCGTCGATAACGGCATCGCCAGCCTGGAAGGCGTCGCCCGGGCACAGGAACTGGGCATCGCCGTGCTGGTCACCGACCATCACCTGCCCGGCGAGACCCTGCCCGCGGCGGACTGCATCGTCAATCCCAACCAGCCGGGCTGCGGCTTCGCGTCCAAATCCCTGGCCGGTTGCGGCGTCATGTTCTACGT
This sequence comes from Betaproteobacteria bacterium, assembly GCA_016720065.1. NCBI lineage: Bacteria > Pseudomonadati > Pseudomonadota > Betaproteobacteria > Betaproteobacteria bacterium. The sequence goes on from JADJXY010000002.1 coordinate 1,265,944, forward strand.
CATGCTCGCCCTGCGGGCCGAGATGCGCCGCCGCGGCGCCTTCGACGACCAGCCGGAACCCAACCTGGGCGGCCTCCTCGACCTGGTCGCCCTGGGCACCGTCGCCGACGTGGTGCGCCTGGATCGCAACAACCGCATCCTGGTCAGCCAGGGCCTCGCCCGCATGCGCCAGGGCCAGGTCAAGGCCGGGCTCGCCGCCCTCTTCGCCGCCTGCGGCCGCGACCCCCGGGCCGCCACCGCCTTCGACCTGGGCTTCGTCCTGGGCCCCCGTCTCAACGCCGCCGGCCGCCTGGCCGACATGGGCCTGGGCATCGAGTGCCTCATTACCGACGACCCGGCGCGAGCCCTGGCCATCGCCCAGAAACTCGACGGCCTCAACCGCGAGCGGCGCGAAATCGAGGCCGACATGCAGGCCCAGGCCCTGGAACTCCTCGACCGCCTGGGCGACGCCGGCGACGCGCCGGGCATGGCCCTCTTCGACCCCGACTGGCACGAAGGCGTGGTCGGCATCCTCGCCGCCCGGCTCAAGGACCGCCTGCATCGGCCGGTGTTCGCCTTCGCCCGGGGCGAGAGGGGCCTCCTCAAGGGTTCCGGCCGCTCCATCCCCGGCCTGCACCTGCGCGACGCCCTGGACCTGGTGGCCAAGCGCGCCCCCGGCCTGCTGCTGCGCTTCGGCGGTCACGCCATGGCCGCCGGGGCGACCCTGCGGGAGGAGGATTTCCCCCGCTTCGCCCAACTCTTCGCCCGTATCGCCGCCGAACTCCTCGACCCCGCCGACCTCACCCGCACCCTGGAAACCGACGGCGGCCTGGAACCGGCCTACATCTCCCTGGAAATCGCCCGGCTCCTGGAGCGGGAAGTCTGGGGCCAGGGCTTCCCGGCGCCCCTCTTCCTGGACGAGTTCGAAGTCGAGCAGCAAAAGATTCTCAAGGAAAAGCATTTGAAGCTGCGTCTGCGCAAGGGAAGCTCCCGCATCGACGCCATCCAGTTCAATTTCGCCGCCCAGCCGGGCCCCCGCGCCCGCATCGCCTTCCGCCTGGCGGTCAATGAGTACATGGGGGTGCAGACTCCCCAGCTCACGGTGGAATATCTCGAATAGGCGAGCGACTCCCGCGGGCCGCGCCACTCCATATCCCGGTTAACGTTTCCCCGGCCGAAGCTCATAATTCCCATGCTCGTTCCGCCCCACGCCGCCCCCGTCCCAACCATGCGCCCCACCGATCAGCTCATCGCCGCCCTGCGGGCCGGCGACCCCGCCGCCGTCAATGCCGCCCTCGAAGCCGGGGCCGACCCCAACCTGGCCGACAATATCGGCATCCCCGGCCTGCCCCTGCGTATCGCCGCCTACAACGGCCACCTGGACATCATCCGCAGCCTGGTTTCCCGCGGTGCCGAGGTCAACCTGCCACGCAGCGACAACCGGGCCGAAAGCCTGCTGGCCGTCGCCCGCCGCGGCGGCAAGAAGGATGCCGTCCGCCTGCTGGTGGAACTGGGGACCGAAATTCCCGCCGGCCTGGACATCGGCCTCACTCTGGCCGAAAAACTCGCGGCCCAGGGCATCGCTAACCGGGCTGGCCGTGAGGCCGCCCGCGCCGCTTCCGCTGCACCGCCTTCCGAGGGGGCGCCGCGGCCTGCCGCCGCCGACCCCGCCCAGCCCCCTGCCGCCCCGGCGCCCCTTTCCGCCCCCCCCTCGCCGGCGCACCCCGCGCGCGCGCCTTTCGCGCCGGAAGTGCCGGAATGGATGGCCAAGGCCGGCGCCGAAATCGAGGAAATCGACCTGCAGGGCTGCTACGGCGTCGACACCAACGCCCTCAACGCCGACATCATGCGCATGGCCAACCGGGACGCGCCCCCCGAAGTGTCCAAGGAACCCGAGGTCGAGGCACCGCCGCTCGATTTCGGCATCAAACGACTCTGGAAGAAGAAGGAATAGCGGTCGCGCCCCTGGCCCGGGGCTTGTGCGCCCTCCGCCTGCGGCAGCGCGATCCGTTTTCGTAGCCCAACCCACAAGGAAGCATCGCCATGATCAAGGTATCCGTGCTCTACCCCAACGCCCCGGGCAGCCACTTCGACCTGGAGTATTACTGCAACAGCCACATGCCCATGGTGCGCGACAAGCTGGGGGCGGCCTGCAAGGGCATCGCCGTCGATGCCGGCGTTGCGGGTGAAGGCGGCGGAGCGCCCTTCGCCGCCGTATGCCATCTGTTCTTCGACACCGTGGAGGCCTTCCAGGCTGCCTTCGGCCCCCACGAAGGCCCCATCATGGCCGACATCCCCAACTACACCGACGTGGCCCCCCAGGTCCAGATCAGCCAGGTGATCATCAACGCCACCCGCAGCAACACCGGCGAGCTGCACCTGCACCGGGCCGACTGAGCGCCTATTACCGCTCCCCGGCCGATGGGGCCGGGGACGCGGCCGAGCGGGTCAGAAACCCAGCCCCCCCAGGCAGACGTACTTCATCTCCAGGTATTCGTCGATGCCGTAGCGGGAACCCTCGCGGCCGATGCCGGATTCCTTCACCCCGCCGAAGGGCGCCACCTCGTTGGACAGGATGCCCTCGTTGACCCCCACCATGCCGTATTCCAGGCGCTCCGCCACCCGCCAGACGCGGCCCAGGTCACGGGCGTAGAAGTAGGCGGCCAGCCCGTAACGGGTGGCGTTGGCCAGTTCCACCGCCTCGTCCTCGCTCCCGAAGCGGAAGAGCGGCGCCACCGGCCCGAAGATTTCCTCGTTGGCCAGAGCCATGGCCGGCGTGACGCCGGTGAGCACGGTGGGGGCGAAAAAGTGGCCCCCCCGGGCATGACGGCTCCCGCCCACCAGGGCCTGCGCGCCCCGGGCCAGGGCATCGGCCACCAGACGTTCCACCTTATCCACCGCGGCGGCGTTGATGAGCGGCCCCACCTGGGTTTGCGGCGCAAAACCGTCGCCGACCGACAGCGCCGCGACCGCTTGTGCCAGACGGGCGGCAAAGGCATCGTGAATGCCCTCCTGCACCAGGATGCGGTTGGCGCAGACGCAGGTCTGGCCGGCGTTGCGGTATTTGGACAGCAAGGCCCCCCGCACGGCGGCGTCGAGGTCGGCGTCGTCGAAGACGATGAAGGGCGCGTTGCCCCCCAGTTCCAGGGAAAGGCGCTTGACCGTCCCGGCACACTGGGCCATGAGGCGCTTGCCCACCGCGGTGGAACCGGTGAAGGACAGCTTGCGCACCACAGGGCTGGCGGTCAGCGTCTCGCCCACCGCGGCCGGGCGCGCCGTGGTCACCACGTTGAGGACACCGGGGGGAATCCCCGCCCGGGCCGCCAGTTCGGCCAGGGCCAGGGCGCTCAGCGGCGTCGCCTCGGCCGGCTTGACCACCGAGGTGCAGCCCGCGGCCAGGGCCGGCGCCACCTTGCGGGTCATCATGGCGAGGGGAAAATTCCACGGCGTGATGGCCGCCGTCACCCCCACCGGCTGCTTCAGCACCAGGAGACGCCGCTCCGTCGCCGGCGAGGGAATCAGGTCGCCATAGACGCGCTTGCCCTCCTCGGCGAACCATTCGACGAAGGAAGCGCCGTAGGCCACCTCGCCCCGGGCCTCGGCCAGGGGCTTGCCCTGCTCCAGGGTCATCAGGGCGGCCAGATCCTCCGTGTGGGCGAGGATCAGATCGTGCCAGCGGCGCAGCACCGCCGCCCTGTCCTTGGCCGTGCGCCGCGCCCAGGCCGGCAGGGCCGCGGCGGCGGCGGCGATGGCGGCCTCCGTCTCCCGCACGCCCAGGTCAGCGACGCGGGCGATTTCAAGGCCGTCGGCCGGATTGTCGACGGCGAAGCTCGCGCCGTCGTCGGCCTCGACCCAGCGGCCGTCGAGGTAGGCCCTGGTCTTCCAGAGGGAGGGATCGTTCAGCTTCACGGTGTCTCGGGGGATGGCTTCCAGCCAGCACTTTAGCGCAGGAGCCCGGAGCGTCAATCGCCCGGGATGCCGACCGCCCCGGCTATAATTGCCGCTTTGCAACATTTGCGGAACGAACTCCATGGAAGCAGAACGCCAGAACAGCATCTCCTACGCCCTCGACGACCTGGCGCAGCGCGCCGCCGATCTGCGGAGGTATCTTTGACTACGATCACAAGCGCGAACGCCTGACCCTCCTCAACCAGGAACTGGAAGACCCCAAAATCTGGGACGACGCCCAGCGCGCCCAGGACCTGGGGCGGGAAAAGAAATCCCTGGAAAACATCGTGCTGGTGCTGGAAGAAGTCCAGGCCGGCATCGACGATGGCCGTGAACTCTTCGCCCTGGGCAAGGAGGAAGGCGACGACGACACCCTGCTCTCGGTGGAAGCCGACAACGCGGGCCTGGAAGAAAAAATCGCCGCCCTGGAATTCCGCCGCATGTTCAACAACCCCCAGGATCCCAACCCCTGCTTCCTGGAAATTCAGGCCGGCGCCGGCGGTACCGAGGCCCAGGACTGGGCTTCCATGCTGCTGCGCATGTACGTCAAGTACGGCGAAAAAAAAGGCTTCGGCGTGGAGGTCATGGAGGAGTCCGAAGGCGACGTGGCCGGCATCAAGAGCGCCACGGTCAAATTCACCGGTGATTACTGCTACGGCACCCTGCGTACCGAAACCGGCATCCACCGCCTGGTGCGCAAGAGCCCCTTCGACTCCAACGCCCGCCGCCACACCAGCTTCACCTCGGTCTTCGTGTATCCGGAAGTCGATGACTCCATCGAGATCGACATCAACCCGGCCGACGTGCGCACCGACACCTTCCGCGCCTCCGGCGCCGGCGGCCAGCACATCAACAAGACCGACTCGGCGGTGCGCCTGACCCACATCCCCACCAACATCGTCGTCCAGTGCCAGAACGACCGCTCCCAGCACAGGAACCGCGACGAAGCCTGGAAGATGCTGCGGGCCCGCCTCTATGAGCACGCCTTGCGCAAGCAGCAGGCCGAGCAGCAGAAGCTGGAAGACGCCAAGTCCGACATCGGCTGGGGCCACCAGATCCGCTCCTACGTGCTGGACCAGTCCCGCATCAAGGATCTGCGCACCAATTACGAAGTGGGCAACACCCAGGCCGTCCTCGACGGCGACCTCGACGCCTTCATCGAGGCCAGTCTGAAGCAGGGCGTCTGAGCAGCAGCCCCATCCCATGAAACGCCTCGCCCTCCTGCTCCTCGGCCTGCTGGTCGGCGTCGGCGTCCTGCTGGCCCTGGCCCTGGAGGGCGAACCCCTGGTCCTGCGGGGCGAAGCCCTCAATCCCCGCGCGGTCGGGCAGGCCATGGATCTCTTCAAGGCCAACGATCCTCGCCACTTCCGCCGCGGCGAAACCCGCGAAGTGGCCCTGCCGGCGACCCTGCTCGACGAGGCGGCCAATTTCCTCGCCGGGCGCTACCTGAAGGGGCGCGGCGCCCTTTCCCTCACCGACACAGCGGTGGAACTGCGCTTCACCCGTGCCCTTCCCGCCGGGCGCTACCTCAACCTGCGCCTCGCCCTGGCCCTGGGGGAGGGAGAGCCGCGGCTGAGCAGCGTTTCCGTCGGCCAGCTTCCCCTGCCCGCCGGACTGGCGGAGCAAGGCCTCACCGCCCTGCTCGCCCGCTTCAACCGCGATGCACAGTGGCACAGCGCCAAGGGCGCCGTGCGCGCCCTGGCCCGCGACGCCGGGGCCAATGCCCTGGTGGTGCGCTACGTCTGGGAACCGGACCTCCTGCGCCAGGCCCGCAGCGTGGCCCTGGATCCCGCCGAGGTGGCCCGCCTGGAGACGGCCCAGAAGGCCCTCGCCGCCCTGGTGGACCACCGCGCTGCGGGCAGCCCCGTCCCCCTGGCCGAAATTCTCAAGCCCCTCCTGGCCGACGCCCGGGATCGCCCCGGCCGCAAGGCGGCGCTCCTCGTCCTGGCGGTGTATCTGTACGACAAGGATCTCGCCGCCCTGGTCCCGCAAGCCAAGGCCTGGCCCCAGCCGCGCCGGGTGAATCTGGTGCTGGCCCGCCGCCACGACAGCGCCCAGCACTTCGGCGTCTCGGCCGCCGTGGCTGCCTGGGCGGGGGAGCCGGCCGCCGACGCCGTCGGCCTTTACAAGGAACTGGAAGACGCCCGCCGGGGCAGCGGCTTCTCCTTCGCCGACCTGGCCGCCGACCGGGCCGGAACCCGCTTCGGCGAAGCCGTGGCCAGCGCTTCCCCGCGCCTGGAGGCCGCCCTGGCCGGGCCGTTCGGCGAGGCGGATTTCATGCCCTCCCTGGCCGACCTGCCCGAATTCCTGCACCAGCCCGAATTCAGCCGCCGCTTCGGCGGCCCGGGCAGCCCGGCCTATCGCCGCCTGGCGGACGAAATCGAGCGCCGCATCGCGGCGCTCCCCCTGCACGGCGCGTAGTCGCCTCATCCGCGCATCGCGCCATGCCCAGCGCCCCCACCCAAGGCCCCATCCGGTCCGACCCGGCCCCAGACGCCCTGGCCAGCGCACCGGGTGCAGGCAACCTCCTGACCGACCTTCCGGCCCCCGGCGGCGAGGAGCACTTCGCCCCCCTCTTCGCCCGCCCCGGCCTGAAGGTCGAGCGCATCGTGTCCACCGGCCAGGCGAGCCCGCCGGGTTTTTGGTACGACCAGGCCTGGGACGAGTGGGTAGTGCTCCTGCAAGGCGCCGCCCGGCTGCGCTTCGCCGACGAGGCCGCAGCGCGGCCCCTGGGTCCGGGGGATTTCATCGCCATCGCCGCTCGCCGCCGCCACCGGATCGAATGGACCGATCCCCACCAGGCCACCGTCTGGCTGGCGATCCACGCCCAAGCGCCGGACGGGACGTAAAGGTCGCGGCCTTGCCAGGAGGCCTGCCTAGGGGCTACTCGAGGGGCAGCCCGGGCCCCGGAGGGGCCGGCGAGGTGTCGCCGAAATCGACTCCGCTGATCTGCGCCGAGGCAATCAGCCCTGCCACGTACTCCCGCTGGGCCAGGGTGTCCCGCCGATCGGCGAGGTGTTCGCGGATGCGATCGGCGACGATTTCGAAGGGCAGTACCCGCCCCCGCACGCAATGGTCCACCTGGATCAGATGAAGCCCGAAGCGGGTTTCCACCGGGTTGGGCAGGAGCCCGGCGCGGCCGAAGGCCACCAGGGCGGACCAGAATTCCGGCACCACGGAGCCGGCGGACAGTTGCCCCAGCTGCCCACCCACCTCGGCGCTGGTGCAGGCCGAAACCTGGCGAGCGGCGGCTTCGAAACCCTCGGGATGATCCTTGAGCCGCAGCAGCAGGTCGGCGGCCTGCCGCGCCCGCTCCTTGGCGCCCTCGTCCCCCGCCCGGGTATCGAACAGGATGTGGCGCACCTGGAACAGGTCGCCGCTGGAAAAACGGTCCGGGTTGCCCTCGTAATAGCGGCGGACCTCCTCTTGCGAGACGGTCTCCCGGGGAATCTCGGCGGCGAGTAGACGCTCGATGGCCGCCGCCTCGTCCTCGGCCTCGATGCCCGCCACCACGGCCCGCTGGCGCAGGAGTACCTGGACGGCCAGCGCCCGGGCCGCCGCGTCGCGGGGCTTGGGGGAATCGGCGAAATCCGGGGTGGCGGCGGCGATGGCGTCCTCCGGGATGGTTTCCCCGTTGACGATCACGGGGCGGGGCTTGCGGCTATAGAGCTTGACGACTTGATCCATGATGACCGGGCGCGGAGCAGCGCATGAGCTGAGGGGTCTGGCAGGATAGCACCGCAGCGCCAGGCCCGGTTGATCTCGCCGATGAGGGCCGGCCCGCGCTGCACCAGGCCGCGGTGGATCTGGACCAGGTCCGCCCCCGCCGCCCGCCGCGCCAGGGCCTCCCGGGCCGATGCGATCCCGCCGACGCTGACCAGGGCGATGCCCGGCCCGAAGTGGCGGCGCAGGGCGCCCAGGACGCCCAGCGGATCGGCGCTGCCCTCGGCGGCAACCAGGATGCCCCGGGCGCCGGCGGCCACCCACCGGGCGGCGGCTTCCACCGGGTCCGGCCAGCCGGAACCCAGCTTGACCAGGAGCGGCCGCCGGCCGGCCTCGGCTGCGGCGACCGCCGCGACGACGGCGGCGAAACGGGCCGCCGAGGGGCAGTCCCGCCCGGGGTTGAGACAGAGGGTGTCGGCCCCGGCGCCATGCGCGCGCCTGGCCTGGAGAAAGGCGAGCTCGGCGCTGGGCCAGGGGACCGCCTGGGGCTTGCCCAGACTGACGCCGCGGCGCGCCCCTCCGGTTTGCGCCCGCTGCGGCGGGACCCGCCGGGCCTGCCCGGCGAAGACCGTGCCCGCCTCGACCGCGCCCAGACCCAGGGCCCCGGCGCCGTCGAACAGGCGGCCGTGGCGGTCGAATCCTGCCGCCAGACCTACCGGGCCGGGATAGACGAGCCCCAGGACAGGCACGGGGGGACCGGGCGCGGCAGTGTCCCCGGCGGCCAGGAGGTCGAGGAGGCGCCAGCGGGTACGCAGGGCAAGACGTGAAAGGCGCGCGGCCGGAAGAAGCGCGCCGGCCGCCATCAAGCTGCCAGTCCGATGGCGGCATAGGCGCCGAGGAAACCCACCAGGGCCGCCACGGCGTCGTCGGAGAGGCCGTTGTACAGGCTCACCCGCACCCCGCCCACGTCGGGATGCCCCTTCAGGTCGTGCAGCCCCTCGGCCTGGGCGGCGGCCAGGAAGGCCGCAGTGGCGGCCTCGTCGGCCAGACGGAAACAGGGATTGATGCGGGAGCGAAGGTCCGGGGGAACCCAGGCGCGATAGGCCGGGTTCTCGTCCACCGCCCAGTACACCGCCGTACTGCGCCGCCGGGCCGCCGCCGCCATGGCGGCGACGCCCCCCTGGGCCTCGATCCAGCCCAGCATGGCGTGCAGCACGAAAATGGCGAAGACGGGCGGTGTATTGACCCGGGAATCAGCGGCGGCCTGCACGCCGTAGTCGAGCACCCTCGGCGTGGTCGGCGCGGCGCGGCCCAGGAGGTCTTCGCGCAGGATCACCACCGTGAGGCCGGGAACGCCGATGCTCTTCTGGGTGCCGGCGTAGGCCAGGGCGACGCGGTCGAAATCGATGGGCCGGGTGAGGAAGTCGGAGGTCATGTCCACCGCCAGGGGTACGGGCAGGGCCGGGA